>CAYPYN010000029.1:0-2582 GCA_964415295.1 uncultured Bacteroidota bacterium | reverse complement strand
AATTAAACTATGATGGATAGTGCGCTCGGCGCTGCGGCTGCACGCCTTCCATTATCCGACATACCGCGAAATACAATGAATTTGTACTCGATATTTACACCACCTGTCAAAATAGAAACAAACATCGTTGGCGGTCCGACGAAAGTGAGAGTAGATATTAACCGGAGTGTTAATTTGGTCGTCGCTGATTTTGTAATTGCTGAACAATTCTGTAAGCTTGCGGGCGAAGGAGCTTACCCCGCCAAACTAGAAGATGTTGTTGATGATGTAAAAATACCCCAGGAGGTGTTTTTGATCGGTGATAGTAATTCGTACGATCGGTACTGGAAATTTCAAAACGCTCATCCGATTGACTCAAGTTGGATTAGCTCGTTTATTCGTACCGTTCTTTTCACCGACTCTGAATGGAAAGTTGATTCCTAATCGCGGTACGTCGGATAACAAGCGGCTTACACGTCCGCTCCCGCGCCAGCGGAAGCGGCCAGCTGAGCGATTTGAGATAGATAGCGAACGCTGGCGCGTTCGCACATGGCGCTCTTTGAAAGATTAGTTTTCGGTGGTAAAGACAGTTAATCTACCACCTATTCGGCGGTCATTCGCGCCATGTCGTGTAGCCGCCTTTCGTTATGCGATATTACTGCGCAAGATATTCATTATGAGTCACGACCCTCGACAAATCAAGATTAGCGAACAAGTCACAGTTGCGAGAACAGATGTTGCCGCCGCAAAATCATTTATCCTTGGTAAGACAAAGAACGAAGGTTCGACCGGCGAGGATCTTATTACTGCTTGGCTTGAAAATGTTGGTTATTCCCTACCAAAAAAAATTGACCTTACCGGGAATGATGAAAATCAGGTGCTCTCACGCGTCGCTCGGCATCTTTCCCTTAGATTAGCTGCCAGTTACGCGATTTGGGAACTTTGCGCTTCGCTGTTGCTTTTTCCGTCTGGAGCCACTCTCGATCATGAGCCTTTGATAGAATATCAAGAGCCTGGACTAGGCTCAAGCTGGCGTTTCCCTGACCTAAAATATACTTTGCCACAGACCGTACGAGCACCAGCGCGCTCTTACCTTAACAGTATGCTGGTAGACGGCGATCTCTATTTAACTAATCTATCGCTTCCGAATTTGCATCCTGGAATCGAAAGAGCACTTCGCGATGCCGTTACCTGTTTTCGTTACGATATGTTTAATGCGTCAGCGGCAATGTTGGGAGCTGCTGCAGAAGGAGCATGGGTGGAACTGGCATTAAGTTTAGGAAATGCAATCCCAACCCATTTTAAAGTTACGAAGGCTCTAGATGAAGTTAACGGTCAGAGATCTATGCCAAGAGTTCTGAAGTATATGACTGAACTTCTTGAAGACAAATCACTTTGTGGACAGATCCTCGCAAATGCGCGCGTTACGCTGTCGGACGTTCGAGCGGCGGCAACATGGACTGATACGGTTCGTGATTCCAGAAATGTGTTGCATTGGGGGGTCGTACCAGACATCACCAATTCTTTTGAAAAAGCTTCTGTTCTTCTGATAAGTGCAACACCAAGTTTAAGAACTGTGTGGACAGTTCGGGAAGCGGCGCGCAGTATCATCGCATAACAAGCGGCTTACACGTGTCGCTTCGCGAGCGCTTTTTGATGTCCCCACAGGCTACATTATTGTGGCGCTCGCTCGCCAGTAGCTCGCTCACGATTTAGAATGTTCTTTAAATTAACTATATTGCCTCGCGTGCGAGCTACTGCGTGTAGCCGCGCCACGTTATCCGAGACCTGCACTTAAAAGAAAATAATATGAGCAACGATTTATCGACTCAATCTTTTGATAAAGCTATTAATGATTTACTTTCGGCGATACAGTGTCTCCTTGAAAGGCAGTATATAATTCCATCACTTATTACGATCTATTCAACGATTGATACTCTCTCGTGGCTCGCTCGACCAAAAACACAACAGGATGTTAGAAAGTCTGATTTTCTTTATTGGACAGAAACCTATCTATTACCTGACTCAACTCTTGAATGTACTGCAATAGATTTATATTCAGCTCGGTGTGCTATAGTTCATTCCAATACTTTTGTCTCAAATTTATCTCGATCAAAAAGTGCAAAAGAAATTTACTACACTTGGGGAGTCGCGTCACCTATTTTGGTTGACAATGTCATCAAAAAAAGAGGCGACTTTGCCACAACTGTACATATTGATACTTTATTCGAATCTCTAAAGGCAGCTATTGAGCGTTTCAAAAATGATATTAGTAAAAATGATTCGCTGCGCACATTAGTCTATGGTCGAGCGAGCCAATATTTCTTTTCCTTCTTATATGTGAAACGTGCAGGCCTCGGATAACAAGCGGCTTACACGTCCGCTCCCGCGCCAGCGCGGAAGCGGCAGTACTTTGATAGTTAGTTTACACGCGAACGCTGGCGCGTTCGCACATGGCGCTCTTTGAAAGATTTTCTTTCGGTGGTAAAGACAGTTAATCTACCACCTATTCGGTGGCTCACCTCGCGCCATGTCGTGTAGCCGCCATGCGTTATCCAGCATAGGGCGAGCTGGGGCATTAAAAGTTCTTTGAAAAATAGAGA
>CAYPYN010000028.1:0-3103 GCA_964415295.1 uncultured Bacteroidota bacterium | reverse complement strand
CACCATGACGTAGACGTTCTTCTGCATCTCGTTGCGGAATTCCATGGCCGTGCCTCCGTCCTAGACGAGTGGGTGGCTGCTGCGATACGCGTCGACGACGCGGGTGAGCTCGTCGCCAGAGACCTCCTGGCGCTCGATCAGCAGCTTCGCGACGCTGTCGAGCAACGGACGGTGCCGCTGCAGCAGCCCGAGCACGTGCGCGTACTCGGCCTGCAGCATCGACTCGGCACGCTCGCGCAACTCGGGCGAGTCCTCGAAGCTGCGATCGAGCGAGAGCAGCCCATGGAAGCCGCTGCGCGTCATCAGGTAGCGCAGGTACGCGGTCGCCTGCTGCAGGTCGTTGCTGCAGCCGGAGGTCGTGCCTTCCGGGCCCGAGAACACCTCCTCGGCCGCACGTCCGGCGAGCGCCACGCGCACCATTTCGACGATGTCGTTGCGGGTGACCGAGTTGCGCGACTCGTCGACGCCGGGCAGGACGAACCCCAGGCTGCCGTTCTCGCGCGGGATGATGCTCGCGTAGCGCAGGCGCGCGCCGCGCGTGCGCATCAGCTCGAGGATCGCGTGACCGGCCTCGTGGTAGGCGGTGTTGCGCAATTCGTCGGCGGCCATCAGGCGGCGGCGATCCTGCGACTCGGGCCCGACGCGCTGCTCGATGATCGCCTGCGCGAGGTCTTCCTTCGACACGTCGCGGCCGCCATCCTTGCGCGCGCGTCGCAGCGCGCGGCGCACGATGAGTTCGACCTCGTGGCCGGTCATGCCCAGCGAGAGCAATCCGATGTGCTCCAGGTCGGCCTGCGCCAGCGTGCTGCCGCTTCCCCTGAGAAGCACCGAGTACATCTTCGCCAGCGCCTGCGAATTGGGCGCAGGCATCGTGAGCGTGGTCTCGAGCGCGCCCCGCCGGTGCAACTCGAAGCGCACGTGCTCGGCCGACTGCGCGCCCGCGATCAGCACGACGCGGTCGTCGGCGGACAACCCCTTGAGCTGCTCGAGGAAGGCCGGCAGCATCCCGGCCCAGGGCGCGATCGAGAAGGCGTCGACGTCGTCGACGAAGAAGAGCGCCGGCGCCGCGGCCATCGCCTCCTGGAAGGCGGCGTTCATGCGCATCCAGCCGAGTTGCGGCTCGTTCTGGGGCGGCGCCCAGTCGCTCGCCGAGGCCTCCACGTAGCGCAGGTGAGCGGCCCTGGCGATCGCGCGCGCGAGCGTCGTCTTGCCGACGCCTCGCGCGCCGAGGAGGATGACCCGGCCACCCACGTCGTCCCAGGAGATCGCTCCCGAGCGCGCCAGCGCCACCTCGTCGATCAGTGCGCGCGCCCAGTCGTGGGCCTCGTCCATCCCGGCGAGGTCGGCGAGGTCCAGCGCGTCGTCGGTCGCATAGCGGCGCAGCCGCCGTTCGACCGACTGGCGCACCGCCGAGACGATGTCGCTGCGCGCGACCTGGCTGTTCAGCAGGAAATCGCGCGGCACGACGTTGGGCACCCAGTCCGCATCGGCGCCGAGCGCGGGCGGCGCGCCCAGCTCGTAGAAGTCGACGCAGGCCGCGGCAAAGCGCGGCGCATCGAAGCGCGGGATGGTCAGGGTCGCATCGACGAGATCGGCCACCGACTGCGGCAACTGCCAGGTCCGGGTGCACACCAGCTGCACGTCCTGCCCGTGGTTGATGTGCCGGACGATGCGCTCGAACTGCTGCGGGTTGTTCAGCACGCGGTCGAGCATCACCAGCGGTCGGGCGGGCTCGTCATCGTCGACGGCCGCGTCGCTCGCCGACAGCGTCGCGCCCAGACGGCCCGCCAGCGCATAGGCGACGTCGAACTCGAAGTCGGTGAACGGGAACTCGATCGCGTAGAGCCTGGGGCGCGACGAATCGCCGCGGTGCGCGTCGACCATGCGCACGATGCGCTGCGCGAAGTGGTCGGCGATCTCGCCGCGCGTCACTTCGGGGCCGCCGGGCATTGCGGCCTGCCCCCGTGCCTGCGCAGCCGGCTGTTCTGCCGCCGCGGCGCCCGACGACGGCGCCTGTCCGGCGGCGGTTGCCGCGCCGGCCTGCAACGCGGCCGCGGCGCGCGCCATCTCGGGAGTGAAGTTCTTGGGAAGCGCTGCAGAGGGCGCGGGAGCCGGCACCTCCGAAGGCGTCGGCGCCGATGCCGGGCGACCCGGGAAATTCTTCGGAAGGTTGCTGCTCATGCGCCCGACCCCCGGCTGCCACGCGGATCCGGCCCATCATAGCGCCGGAATCAGGTTTTTACACCGAGTTCCTCGCAGAGGCGCGCGACCGTCGCCTTCAGCGCCTGCACGTCGCGCTCGAGTCGCGCGAGGTTCGCCTCGAGCGCCGCGAGCTTGCCCAGTGTCGGCTCGGCGGCCGACGTCGCCTGCGACGCACCGCCCTCGGGCACTGCGCGGGCGCCGGACGCGACCCGAGCGCTGGCCCCGGTCTGCGCGGCCGGCGCCGTTTCGTTCGGCGCCGGACCGCCCGGCAACGGCCCGCCGAGCAAGCTCGCCCAGCGCGTCTCGCGCGCACCGGGCTGGCGCGGCAACTCGGCCACCAGCGGGCCCGCGGCACGGGCCGCCAACTCGTGAAGGTACCCCTCGACCGACGCGATGTCGGCGAAGCGATGCAGGCGCTCGCAGTTGATGCGCAACTCGCCTGCCGTCTGCGGCCCGCGCAGAACCAGCGTCGCGACCAGCGCGACCGCCTCGGCCGGGATGTCGAGGACGCGCCGGGCGTTATGCGCGTAGCGCATCGCCCGGCCGCCGCTCGATTCGATCACCAGCGAGGCACGGCGCAGCGAGTCGAGCGCGGCCTGCACCTCGGTGTCGGAGGCCTCGATCACCGGCTGCCGGCTGCTCTTCTGGTTGCAACCGGCGGTGATCGCATTGAGCGTCATCGGGTAGGTGTCGGGAACGGTGCGTTCCTTCTCGACGAGGACGGCGAGCACCCTCGCCTCGAGCATCGAGAGCACCGGCAACGGACGCGTGGTCATGGGGGCGGGCGACGGGGGCTGTGGAGTGCGGCCACTTCAGTGTAGCCGCGAGCCCCGGTCACCGGGAATGTGGTTGCGGGGGCAGGATTTGAACCTGCGACCTTCGGGTTATGAGCCCGACGAGC
>CAYPYN010000027.1:0-3976 GCA_964415295.1 uncultured Bacteroidota bacterium | reverse complement strand
CCGAGGAGATTGAGGAGCGTTGCCCCGATGAGCGCCGAGCCGCCCTCGCCGAGGACGCCGACGGCGGTGTTGACCACGAGGACGCCACCGTCGCGGAGGAGCGTGCGCGGGTTGATGGTCGACTGCGGTTGGCCGAGGGTCAGTCGCGCCGCCTCGGTCACCTCGAAGCGTCCGACCTTCGTCGTGACCGGTGTAGCGACCTGGATCTGGAAAGCGCGGCCGAGGTTGTCGTAGTTACTCCGCCACCACGACCAGAGCGTCTGACCGGGGACCTGCGACATCACCCGTTCGCGGAAGTCCGGGCTCGTCAACAGCGGCACCACGTCCAGGAGCGTGTACTGCTCCTCCCGCCGCCGGACCTGGTTCGCCTGGTGGAGGCAGAGCAGAGCGGCGCGGAGGGCGCCCTCCATCCGCGGGCCCCAGTTGTCGGGCCAGAGGCGGTGGAGCATCGCCACGATGTTCTCGGCCGTCCGGTCGCGGTTCGGGAAGAGGGCGACGTCCAGGAGGTTGAGACCGACGGGCCGCCGCCGGTCGGTGAGGTCGAGGTAGGCCGTCCGGCCCTCGAGACCAGGTGGGACGACCGAGAGCACGCTCTCGGCGAGGTCCTGGTGGGGGTCGATGACGACCAGCAGGAGGCGCTCCCGGCGCGAGGCGATCTCCTGCATCAGGTGCCTGGCGATGTGCTGGAGCAGCGTCGACTTGCCGCGCCGGGTCTTGGCGACGACCAGGTGGTTGCGGAGCAGCGCGCTCCGCGGGACATGCACGGGGACCGTTTGCCCATGGTGTCGGGAGACGCCAACCCTGCTGCCTCGGCCTGTGGCCTCACCCGCTGGAAGGAAGCGGCGCCCGCCAGGCTTCGTGGCAACGGGCAGCCCCGACGTCAGGTCTGGAAGGTGCCACAGCGCCGCGAGTTCGGCGGCGTTGAAAACTGATGAGCCCCGTGAGGCGCTGACCAACGTTGCGGGTTGTGCGCCCGACTTCCTGGGCCGTCCAGCGCGGAGCCGGTTGCCGGCCGGGTGGTCGAATGCTGTGTAGGTGGCGCTGACGCGAGCGCGAATGTCGTCGATGGCGTCGGTGCGGTCGCGTGGGACGACCACTATCAGGCGCACGTGCGCTGTGAATGCTGGCAAGGCGAGCTTCTGTTCGGCAAGAGTTGCCGCCAACGGCTCGCGGCCGCGGAGAACACGCGACCAGACGAAGGCGCCGATCGGGAGTCCGGCCGCAGCAACCGAGCCCGCAGCCAACAGGGGAAGGTAGTCTCCTGACTGGTACCAGTCGTAGCCCTGCATCCCGGCCGCGCCCACGCCGGCGAGCGCAACAAAGGGAAGGAGGCTGGCTGCGCCGCTCTCTGGACGCTCCGCTGGCACGCGCTGGCTCGACCGGGAGGCCCGCGCCTGGACCCTGGTTGCCCAACCCGACCGAGGCGGACGTCCTATCACAACTTGGCCAATGACACGGACATCGCCACGGGCGGCCGCAACGGCCGCCGCCAGCACGCCGGTCAGTGGCTCCCCGTGCCTGGCATCGGTATCGAGTGGGAAGGCGGCGTGCCGGTCGAGTCTGAGCTCTACGAGCGAAGCCAGCTCGTGCCCGGCGACGTGAAGCGGATCGAGGTGAGGCTTGCGTTCTACAGCGACCGTCTCGAGGTCGGCTTGCGGATTGGCCGCGCGGACCTGGCCGAGGACCGCCGCAGCCGCCGCATTGTCGGCGGCCCGGACGTAGAACCGGAGCCCTGACTTCGTAGCAGCCCACTCCAATGCGAAGCCCTGGACACCCGCGAGCCCGGCGAAGACGGTGCGCGCGCGGGAGACAGGGTCGTCGTCCCAGCGCGAGGGGAAGAGCTCATGAAGGACGGTGGTGCGATCACGAGGCCGGCGCATGCTGCACCTCTTGTCCGGCGAGCCCCAGTCCGCCCACCAGCCTGAAGAACGCCTCGCGACCATCGCTCCTGGCGCCAAGCTCACCCAGGTCCTTGACGCCGTCGGGGAGACGGAGAATGCGGGAGTGGTTGCCGAGGGACTCGGCCAGGTCGCAGGCGGCCCGCTGTCCCTCGTCGTCGTTGTCGAAGACGAGGACGACGTCCGGCACGCGCTCCAGAAAGCGCAGCCGCTCGGCCCGGACGTGCGTCCCGAGCAAGGCGCAGATGGGCAGGTTCAAGCTCACACCGGTGAGATAGTCGAAGGCGCCCTCGGTCACGAAGACGCGGCGGTGTCCCCGGACGCGCTCGTAGCCCAGGATCGGTTTCGGCAAGGAGAGGCCGAGGTACTTCAACCGGCGCTCGTTCAGTGCACGCCCGACCATCCAGGCGCACTGGCCCGCGCGCAGTTCGGGGATCACGACGCGCCCGGCGAGCGCCTCGTTGCCGTCCTTCCGCAAAAGTCCCATCTCCGCCGCTCGCCGCAGGCTGAAGCGGTGGCGGCGGAGGAAGGGCTTGAGCGCCTGCCCGTCGCTGTAGCCAAGACGGCACTGCCTGACGACCCGCAGCTCGATGCCCCGGCCGTCGAGGTAGCGCAGTGCCCGTTCGTTGTGTAGCAGCGCCTCGTGGTAGAGGTCACAGGCCGCCGCGAGGATGAGACGGTCATCGATGTTGAGGGGAGGCGTCTCCGGTGGTGCCGTCGCTGCCCCTGCATTCGAGTTTCGTGCGTCCGATGAAGGCGCTGGACGCTCTCCCAACCGGTCCAGCGCCTCCCGGAACCCGATGCCCTCCTTGCGTCTCACGAAGTCGATGACATCCCCCGCCGCTTTGCAGCCAAAGCAGAAGAAGCTCCTCGTGCTCGGATAGACCACCAGGCTTGGATGCGACTCCTCGTGGAAGGGGCAGCACCCGACGAACCGCTCGCCACGCTGCTGCAACTTCACGCCATGGGAGGCGATGACCCGTTCGATGGGGTTGCGCTGCTTGACGAGGTCGACATCAACGGACGGCATGTCGCACCTCCTCGTCGCGTGCGACCAGCTCCGCGGGGTCGGTGGTGGCCAGCTCGTGCTCGAAGGGGCTCGCCTCGATGCGCAGAGCGAGGTGGTTCCCCGAGGCGAAGAACAGCCCCTCACCCTTGCGGCACGAGAGCAGGAACTCCCGCTCCCCGGCGCTCAGCCGGAACGTGCTCGTAACCGCGTCGATGGTGGAGCTGTCCTGCCGCATCAACAGTTGCACGGAGGAGTTGGCGAGGACGGTGTGCCCCTCGGACGTCGCGAGGAAGTCCTCCACGTCCTGCGTCACGGTCGTCAGCCCGAGGTAGTGCTTGCGCGCCTGCCGGGCCATCGAGGCAAGGAAGCGGGCGCCCTCCTCGTGCTGGATCAGCGACCACGCCTCGTCGATGAGCAGCATCCGCGGCTTGCGGCTGCGGCGAACCTCGCGCCAGATGTGGTCGGCGATCAGGTAGACACCGAGGGGACGCAGCTCCGGCTCGAGGTCGCGGATGTTGAAGACGACGAAGGGCCGATCGAGGTCGACTGACGTCGGTGACGAGAAGACGCTGCCGAGGCTGCCGTCCACGAAACGTTCGAGGCGGTCGGCCAGGCCGAGCGGGTCTTCGCCCTCGCGCAGGAGGTCGTAGAGGTCTCGCAGCACCGGCGGCGGTTTGCCGTGCGTGGATGGGTCGCGGGTAATCCCCGCGCGGCCGTAGGTCTCGAGCAGTGCCCGGTCGAGGGCGCCGCGCTCCCGCTGGCCGAGGCTGCTCCCCCGGTCGGCCAGCATCAGCCCGAGGAGGCCCTGGAGGGCGAGCAGCCGTTCGGTGAGCGCATCCCTCGTCTCGGTGTCACGCTCGGTACCCCGTGCCAGGTCGAACGGGTTGATGTGGTGCGCCGAGCTTCCGGAGAGGCGGATGTACTGCCCGCCCACCGCCTCGCAGATCCGGGCGTACTCGTCCTCGGGGTCGATGATGTAGTACTCGACGCCGCGCATCAGTGCCCGCAGCGCCTCGACCTTGCAGGCGTAGGACTTGCCCGCGCCGCTCTTGGCGAAGACCACCTTGTT
>CAYPYN010000026.1:0-4022 GCA_964415295.1 uncultured Bacteroidota bacterium | reverse complement strand
TGAAGCGAGGGCGGCAGTCGCGTAACCATGTGTCCACGAAATCGGGGGAAGATCACTTAGAGCTTTTCCCTTTGCCTGTAAATTCCAGAAAGACATAGATCGCAACTTCCTAGCTTTGTTTCCAGGGTCATTCATGGCAAAAAATGCAGCTACGTACGGGGATGCTGTCCAGTCGAGGAGCGGCGAAGGAAAACCGTGATGGCGTAGGTAAACAAAATATTGGTACGCCTCGAAATTAAAAGGCGGATATTCCCCGGAACTCTAACCACTTAAAATATTCTCTACGGGAGGGAATCTTTCACTCTTTGTCGGTGAAGGTTTCGATTCGTGGCTTTGCCTCCTGTGTAATCGAGTAGTACTCTCCCAGGCTAATTGTGTTTGACACTGTCCTGTCCAATGTCGTTTCTAGACACCAGGCCGCGTCTGCTTGCCCCCGATAGAGAAGTTCCGAGACGCTCAACGGCGAAGCCCGCTTTCGCATTTCGTTTCTAAGAGTGTCTTTTTCTAGAATAAGCCTTTCAAAGTCTTCCCAAGAATTCGCCTTTTCCTCCGTCACTATTCCTCCCTCGCTGGGTTCTTGACGGCAACATACTCTGCTGGCCTTTGTCCGTCAATAAAGACGGATTGAGGCAAGTATCCTTGATCCCTGAGAGGGGTAAGTTGATCTACTCTTCTGAAAGCCTCGGAGCTTGATGCTCCAGTGATTTCGTCCGTTTTTAGGGAAAGATTTCAGGCCGACGCGCTTTGACTCACAAAAAAATCGCATGGTATAGTCCGGCGCGCCGCGATAAGTCCAAGTGACCATGACCCCCATTTATCCCCATCCAGCCCAAGCAGGTGCCGCCCATGGTTGAAGTTCCGGTTAAGCTCTACCTCGATAAAATTTTGAAAACGGCTCGTGAAGCGACCCGTCCTACAGCCCTCTTGTCCAGCCCGGTTCGAGACAAGCTTCTGAGGGGCATGGCGACGGCGCTGGCCGAGGCGGAAGAATCCATCCTGGCTGCGAATGAAAAGGATGTGGAAGCGATCGGGAAAACGATGACCGGCTACGACAACCGTGAACGCGTGCGTGAGGCGGTGGCACGGGTGCGGATGACGGCGGACGACGTGAAGACGCTGGTGGACCGTTTACATCGCATCGCGGACCTGCCGGATCCCTTGGGGGAAGTCCGGGGGCGGCATGAAGAACCGAACGGTCTGCAGGTCGGTCGCGTGCGCGTGCCGATCGGGGTGATCGGCGTGATCTCGGAAATGCCGCCGCTGGCAACGATCGAAAGCGTGGCGCTCTGCCTCAAGTCGGGCAACGTCTGCCTGTTTCGTGGGTCACCCGACTGGACTCAGACGCAGCAGGTGATCGGAGCCTGCCTGAATCGAGCGGCTGCCGAGGCGGGGCTTCCGGCCGGAGCCCTGACGATCATCGATCGGCCTGAAAAGGACGTGGCGCTGGAATTGATCCGGTCGGGCAAGGCGTTGGATGGGATTATTCCGCGCGGCGGCCCGGGGCTGCGCAAGGTCGTGCAGGAGCAGGCCCGCATGCCGATCCTGTCCAATGACGGCGGCATTACCCACGTCTACATCGACGATGACGTCGACATCCCGCAGGCGCAAAATATCGTGGTGAACGCCAAGGTGCAACAACCGTCCGCCGCAAACGCGTTGGACACGTTGCTGGTGCATCAGGGGATTGCAAGGCCGCTGCTCTCGGCGTTGATCCTCAGGCTGCTCGACGAGTTCAAGATCGACGTGCATGGCTGCCCGAAGACGGTGGCGCTGATGGGTCAGATGCTCATGACCGGCCACAAGGCGGTCAAACCGGCGCAACCGGACGATTGGAACAAACAGTTCCAGGGCCCGACCATGGCCGTGAAGATGGTCCCCAGTCTCGACGAGGCCTTGACCCATATCGCCCAGCATGGGCCGAGCCACACGGCCGTCATCGTGACGAAGGCCTATGAGTCGGCGATGCGGTTCGCGCGTGAAGTCGATGCGGGCACCGTATTGGTCAATGTCTCGACCAGGTTGAACGCGGGCGACAGTTTGGGCTTCGGTGCCGACATCGGCTTGAGTGCGGCGCGGCACCATGCGAGGGGTCCCATCGGCCTTGAGCAGCTCACCTGCGAAAAGTACATCGTCTTCGGCAGCGGTCAGTTGCGGCAGCCGCATCCCGTCCCGCTGGCCTATGAAGATGCGATCATGTTGAAGCGGCCGTAGGTTCTGCCTCGGAAAGAGGGTTCTGTGGCCGGCGTTACCTACGAGGAGAGTCAAGCCTCGCTGCGGGAACACCTCGCCTGGTGGGGGCTTCGACATGTGGAATCCGACGAAGCCTACTTCGCGTGGCAACGGCAAGTCTTCACGCCGCAAGAACTGTCGTCCTTCCACCAACACATCGACGTCAAGCGACGCCACAGCGGTGACCCTGCAGCCGAGATCGCTTTCTACGACTTGACCGCCCAGCCTCGCTCGGTTCCGGTGCTCTACAGTCAGCGTTACGAGTACTACCTCCAGGTCGGGGCGCGAATCGCGCGCCATCTCCGCAGTGCGACGACGTTGCTCGATGTCGGCTGCGGCATCGGCATTCTGACCACCTTCTACGCGAAGCAATACCCCGATTGCTCGGTACTGGGCATCGATCGGTCGCCCGCCTCGATCACCCTCGCGCAGCAACGTGCGGAGGAACTGGGGTTGACCAATGTACGGTTCGAATGCGTCGATCTGGATCGGCAGGATCTTGAGGGCCGCTTCGATTGCCTGGTGGCGACCCATGTATTGCTGCAGGCCGAACAGGAAAGGGGACTGTCGAGCCGCGACTGGCGGACCTTCGAACGGACAATCGATCCGGCAGTTCAGCAGGCCTTCGAGGTGCGCACCGGGTTGGGTGTGAAACTCGACCGGCTCCGAGCCGCTTGCTCGCCGCAGGGGCGTGTGGTCCTGTTCGAGAAGGCCAGACAGTTGGCGCGTCGCGTGCCGCTTCAGCGGGCATTGGCGACGCGCGGCTGGCACCTGCTTGCGCCGACGGAGTCGGTGCGGTATCGATTGATCGAGGAAGTGACCGACGATGGGCCGCTCTACGTGCTTGGTCCCGCCGCTCTGGGCTCCGGCCTGCCTTGGGATGAGTCGCCGGAACCGGATGGAGCGGTTCCCCTCGATTTTGCGACCGTGCAACGCGTCGGACGGAAAAAGGGCGAACCCCTCTATGAGAACCACACCGCCTCCGCGCAAGCGGCGTGGCAGTCGCTCCCGAACAAAGGCGTTATTCAGGAGGCGACCGGGAGCGGCGCGAACGGCTGGTCTCTGCACGTCGAGTGGGGGCGGGCGGATCGCATCCCATACCTGTATTGTGCGGACACCTTCGATCGGCGCCAACTGGTGGTGGTGGATGAAGGTCAGGCGGCGGAGTTGGAGGTCTACTACCGCGAGATTGCCGGGAGCCTCAGGGGAGAGGCGGGGAGATGAAGTGATGAGCGGAAACAACGAGATGAAGGACGATTCGACCTCGCCCTGGCCGGACGTGGTGGGCCTGGTGCCGGCCGCCGGGACGGCCAAGCGGCTGCAGCCCTTTCCCTGCAGCAAGGAAGTCTACCCGATCGGGTTTCGCGTCGATGCTCAGACCGGCCTGCCGCGTCCGAAGGTCGCCGCGCAGTACCTGCTGGAAAAGTTCGTCGCGGCCGGCATCACGACGGCGTACATCGTGATCAAGGATGGGAAGTGGGATATCCCCAGTTACTTTCGCGACGGCCGATCGTTCGATCTCGATCTGGGCTACGTGGTCATTTCCGGTTCCCTGGGGCCGCCTGATACCGTCGATCGGGCCTATCCCTTCGTCGCGCAGAATCGGGTGGCCTTCGGCTTTCCAGACATTCTCTTCGGGCCGGATGACGTCTATCGCCGGCTGATCGAAACCCAGGAACGAACCGGCGCCGATGTGGTGCTGGGGCTCCATCGGGTAGCGAATGCGCGGGCCTGGGACATGGTCGATGCCAAGGCCGACGGGCGCGTGCGTAGCATCGTGATGAAGCCGGTCT
>CAYPYN010000025.1:0-4098 GCA_964415295.1 uncultured Bacteroidota bacterium | reverse complement strand
CCGTGAGCGTGGTCTTGCCGTGGTCGATGTGACCGATCGTGCCCACGTTCACGTGCGGCTTGCTGCGTACGAACTTTTCCTTCGCCATCGCGCTTCCTCCGTGGATCTACGCTGCGTGCGTCTCGTCGGCGTCTAGTCGGCTCTGGGGGCTGTCGGCCTGGGGGCTGTCGGCCTGGGGGCTGTCGGCACTGGGGTGGGTGGAGAGCCCAGGATGAGGTTTGAACTCACGACCTCCTCCTTACCAAGGAGGTGCTCTACCACTGAGCTACCTGGGCGGGACCGGTGAGCGGGAGACCGGGATCGAACCGGCGACATTCAGCTTGGAAGGCTGACGCTCTACCAACTGAGCTACTCCCGCGATGCGCTTGCTGGCCCGTTCTGCTCCGGGCGGGGCCGAGCGGGGCGCTCGACCACGGCTGACGAATTGGAGGGTGGTGGATTCGAACCACCGTAGGCATCAGCCGGCAGATTTACAGTCTGCTCCCTTTGGCCACTCGGGCAACCCTCCGTGATGTCTCGTACGTGCTGCCTTCTCGGGTGCGCCCGTGGCGCGCGAGCTGGCGATGGGATTCGAACCCGCAACCCCCTGCTTACAAGGCAGGTGCTCTACCATTGAGCTACGCCAGCCGAGGCCTCCGGCCGGCCGTCAACCCCGCACGTCCTGGTCGCGAGGCGAGCCCTGTCGCGAGCGCAGGACGGTCCGCGAGCCCCTTCGGCGCGCGAACACACTGAGCCACCCGCCCGGCGACGGGAGGGCGCGTTATGTACGAGGCGATCGGGGGGCTGTCAAGGAAGATCCGTACCCGCCCCGGAGACCGCGAGTTTTCAGGGGTTTCGCCCCGCGGCGGGCCCTGCGCCGAGGGACGCGAGCAGCCCTCGGCGGGTGGGCGGACCGGCGGGGCGAGCCGCCTCGAGCGCCGGCTCGAGGCCCGGTCCCTCGACGAGGGCGCCGGGGAGCCGCGGGAGCGCGGAGGTGGGCTCGGACGGCTCGGCGGCCGGCGCGGTCTCCTCCTGCTCGAGGAGGAGCCCGCGCATGCGCTCGAGGTCCGCGCGGGCGCGGTCGGCCCACTCGGTCCGGACGCCCGTCCGCTCGATCATGAGGAGCGTCATCTCCCAGTAGCGGATGGCGTGGCGGATCAGCGGCCGGATGTGGCGGGCGAGCTCCTGGCGGTACTCGCGCCGGTAGAGCTCGGTCGTGGCCTCGTTCATCGGCTGCGTGGGGGGCGGGATCGGCGCCTCCATCATGGCCTGCCACAGCCGGTCGTACATGGCGCCGATGCGGTAGCCGGAGGCCGCGGCCCAGTGCGCGTCCGTGAAGCGGATCGTGCTGAAGTACTCGCGCTGGGCGTCGAGGATGAGCCGCGCTCTCCGATCGAGGATGCCATGCTGGGTGAGCGCGTCGGCGGCCGGCACCTCGATGCGCTCCGAGCGGGTGCGCATGGTCTCCGCGAGGACGAAGTTCGCCGCGGCGGCGAAGTAGGGGTCGTCGATGCGGTCGTCGCCCTGGCGCGTGCGGAAGTAGCTGAGGGCGTCGCGCGCCTGCCGCTCCGCCTCGTCGAGCCGGTCGAGCCCGAGGAGGGCCTGGGCGCGGCGGGCGAGGCCCTCGAGCCGCTCCGCGGAGCCGAGGTCCTCCCGCAGGAGCAGCCGATCGGTCAGGGCCAGGGCCTCCTCCCAGCGCTCGAGCCCGATCAGCACCTGCGCGAGCTGGAACGACGCGTGGCGTCCGTCCCTCGCCGCGCCCGCCTGCTCGATGACGCGCTGGTAATAAGGAATGGAGGCCTCGAGCTCGCCCCCCTCGTGGAGGCAGAGGCCCGCGTTGTAGAGGGCCGGCGCGACGTAGCGGCTGGATGGGAACTCGCGAGCCAGCCGGTCGTAGAAGCGCTCGACCGCGTCGCGGCAGCGGCCCTCGTTCAAGAGGCGCGTGCCGCGCTCGAAGAGCTGCCCGGCGTCGTAGCTGTCGAGGACGAGCTCGCCGTCCTCGCGCGAGGCGACGATGCGCATCTCCTCCATGGCGATGACCTCGCCGTCGGCGGGGACGGCAGGGCGAGGCGCGGCCGCGCCGCAGGCGGCCGCGAGGAGGGCCAGGAGCGTGGGGAGGGTGCGCTGCTGCATGGGGGTCCGGACAACGCCCGGCGGGCCCGAGTTCCAGAGGGTGCCGCCGACCGCGAGCGCGCGCCAGGGAGGGAAGGAATGGCGGCGTAACATCGTAACAGTCGCCCGCTCGATCGAGCGTAACACCCGGCGGCGCATCGTTACGATCGCCGGGGCTCGGACCTCCCCTCGGGGTGGTTTTCTCAATGGTTCCGATGTCTCACACCGTTGGCACGACCGCTGCTCAAGGGGTCGCGACGACGACGAGACGAGGACATCGAGAATGACCACCACGAACACCCTCCCGCCCACGAACCCGGCCACCTGCCCCGCCGACTGGTCCGAGACCGAGCTGCTCGCGCGCATGCTCCAGCGCGAGGCGGTCGCGTGGTGCGAGTTCCACCGCCGCTACGACCGCCTCATCTACCGCTGCATCCACAAGGTCACGGGGCGCTTCCCCGGCTCGATCACGACCGAGGACGTGCGCGAGATCTACGCGATGTTCCTCCTGAGCCTGAACCGGCGGAACATGCACAAGCTCCGCACCTTCGACGCGGGGCGCGGCAACAAGCTCAGCTCGTGGGTGGGCATGCTCGCCACGAACTGCGCCTGGGACTACCTGCGCGGCGTGGCCCGCCAGCCGCAGTGCACCACGCTGGCGGACGCCGAGCAGATCGGCTGCCCTGCGACCGACCCCTACGAGGACCTGCTCGAGAAGGAGCGCTGGGCGGTGGTGAACGACGTCCTCTCGAGCTTCTCGAAGAAGGACCGCGCCTTCGTGCGCCTCTACTACGTGGACGGCCTCACGCCCGAGGAGGTCGCCGACGAGATGGGCATCTCGGTGAAGACCGTCTACTCGAAGAAGCACAAGATCCGCTGCCGGCTGGAGAAGGCCCTCGAGCCGATGATGGCGGCCTGAGCACCCCACCGCGAGCCTCGTCGTCGACGGCGGGCGCCCCATCCCTCACGGGATCGGGCGCCCGTCGTGCGTTCGCGGCGAGAGCTCGGGCGGGAACGGAAGCGCGAGGGGACCGCTTCCGCTCCGCTGTACTAAGCTCGCCGCGTGCTCGGACCCGCGCTGACCGTCGGCTCCTACCTGCTCGGCTCGATCTCGAGCGCGCTGATCCTCGCGCGGCGTCGCGGGGTGGACCTGCGGCGCGAGGGCAGCGGCAACCCGGGCGCGACGAACGTGGCGCGGGTGCTGGGCGCGCGGGCGGGGCGCCTGGTGCTGCTCTTCGACGCGGGGAAGGGAGCGCTCCCTGCGTTGATCGCCCGGGTGGCGCTCGGCCCCGACGATCCCTGGACCGCCGCGACGGGCGCGGCGGCCGCGCTCGGGCACTGTTTTCCGATCTGGCACGGCTTCCAAGGCGGAAAGGGCGCGGCGACCGCGGCCGGCGTGCTGCTCGTGCTGGTGCCGCCGGCGGGGCTCGCCGCCGCGGGGACGTTCTTCGTGCTGAAGAAGCTCACCAAGCGCTCCAGCGTCGGCTCGATCGGCGGAGCGCTGGTTGGCGCGGGCACGACGCTCGCGCTGCTCGGGCCGGCCTCGCCGCGCACGTGGATGGCGGGCGCGCTGCTCGGGCTCGTGCTGGTGAGGCACGCCGACAACCTCGGCCGGCTGGTGCGGGGGGAGGAGCCGCCGTCGTGAGGGCGGGGCCCACGGGCGCGGGCACGGGCGCGGGCGCGAGCGCGGGCACGGGCCCGTGCTTGGCTGCAGGCGCGACCGAAACGGCTGGGGTGGCTGCGATCGAGCTCGCCGGCGGGGCCGCGAACGCGCCGGCGAGGACCGGCGTGCAGGCGGCAGCAGGCATGACGTGCGCGCGCCGTCTGCGCGCGCGTCGTGCCCTCTCCCAGCACCAAGAGGGTGGCCACCCACTACCAGGGAAGGCGGGAGGGGGGCTCCCTCGAGAGCGACGTCGCGGCGGACACGTCCGGCGGTCTGCGCGGAAGAAACGGCCGTTCGTTTCTTCCGCGCAGACCGCGGTGCCGTACGCACACGGCGCGTCGAGG
>CAYPYN010000024.1:0-4163 GCA_964415295.1 uncultured Bacteroidota bacterium | reverse complement strand
GCTTCGTCATTCCGGGGCGGCCGAAGGCCGAACCCGGAACCCAGGGGCCAAGCCCGTCGATCCCGTCCCGTGGATTCCGGATCGCGCTGCGCGCGTCCGGAATGACGATATGAAATGCTGACACCCAGCCGCTTGCCGTTGCTTCGTCACGCCACTGACACGGACTCTGGCGTCACGCTGAGCCTGTCGAAGCGCGACGCGCTTACGCAGCTTCGTCATTCCGGGGCGGCCGAAGGCCGAACCGGGAACCCAGGGCAAGCCCTTCGATCCCTTGGATTCCGGATCGCGCTGCGCGCGTCCCGGAATGACGATATGAATTGCTGACACGTCGCTTGCCGTTGCTTCGTCACGCCACTGACACGGACCCTGGCGTCACGCTGAGCCTGTCGAAGCGCGAAGCAGCACCGGGCCCGCTGACGCCACTTCCGCTCCGCGTCCGGAGCGTCAAGAAAAGCCCGCGGAGCGCGAACTCCGCGGGCTTTCCGCGTGTAACGCGGCAGCGTTTAGCCGGCGAGCCGGAAGGTGATTGGCACCCGGGTGCGACCGCCTGTGGTCGCGCGTCCGTCCGAGGTCTGGGCCGCGGCGCGGAAGTTCCGGGAGATCCGGATCGCCGCTTCGCCGAAGCCCCAGCCGGTCGGGTCTTCCGACACCACGGTGCAGGCGATGCGCCCGTCCGCCGAGACGATGCAATCCAGCACCACCCGTCCTTCCTGCTCGCGCTCCATCGCGCGGGTCGGATAGTAGCGGTTGAAGTCCTGCGAACTCGGCCGCTGCAGCCAGACCATGCCGGTCAGCATGGCCGGGGTCGGCGGCGCGGGCGGAGGATCGACCGCAACCGGGATCGGCGTCGGCGTCGGCGGAGCGCTGAGGTCCGGCGGCGGCACCCGCATTTCCGGCGGCGGCGGCGGCGGCGGCCGGTCCGGCGGCGGCGGCGGCGGCGGCGGCGGCTTTTCCTTTTGCTCGATTTCGACCTTCACCGCCTCTTCGTCTTCGAACAAGTCGGTGACGGCTCGGAATTTTCCGGTGAAGGCAAGGTACGCGATGCCGAGACAGATCAGCGCCGCCATGCCAAGCGAAACTAGACGAAGTCCAACCATCGTGTCCTAACCTTCGCTCGCCAGTTCGGCGAAGATTCCGACCTTTGCGAAACCTTCCTCCTGAAGCCTGCTCATGACGTCCACGACGTTGCCGTATGTGGTGCTCTGGTCGGCGCGCACGAACACGCGCGCTTCCGCGTACATGTCCTCGATGTTGAGCGCTGGATTGTTGCGGATCGCATGATCCAGCGTCTTCGGACCGAGCTGAGACAATTGCACCACTTCCTCGTCGACATAGATCGCCAACCCGGACGGGGTCTCCCGAACGCCGACGATTGTCGGGTTCAACCCTTCCAGTCGGATCGGCACCGGGTTCGGCGGCGGCAAGTCAACGCGGATGTCGACGGTCGGGATCGGCGCCGTCACCATGAAGATGATCAGCAGCACGAGCAGAATGTCGATGAACGGGATGACGTTCGGCTCTGAATTGGGCTGCATGCCCTTTCCACCGCCGGATGAAACTTTCGCGCCCATGACCTACCTCCGCCGATCTTCGGCGACGAAGCCGATCTTGGTGAAGCCGTGGTCCTGCAGCCGGTTCATCACCCGCACGACGTTGCGATACTCGATCCCGGCGTCAGCGCGGATATAGATGCGCTGATCCTTGATCTCGTAATCGTCGTCCGCAATCTGCGGTGAATTGACCTTCACCGCATCGTACGTGGCGTTGCCCAGATCCTCCATCGAGACCGGATCGTTCATCACATAGGTGACGAGCTGACCGCTGCTCTCGGTGATGGAGATCCAGGTCGGACGCGGCGGCCGCTTGGACGGCTGGATCCGCGACGAGGGCATGTCCACCTGGATATCGACGCTGGAGATCGGCGCGGCGATCATGAAGATGATCAACAGCACGAGCATGATGTCGATGAACGGGATCACGTTTGGATCCGAGTTCACGTCAAGCTGTCCGCGCTTGCCGCCGCCTCCTCCTCCTACTTTACCCGCCATGGGGTTCCTCCAAAGCTACGGGTAAAGCTCAGCCTGCGCGGCGGTCCATGTCGCGCGAAACCAGCGCGATGAACTCGGCCGAGAAGTCTTCGAGCTTGCCCGATTGCTTGGAGATTTGCTTGGCGGCGAAGTTGTAGATCAGCACCGCCGGGATAGCGGCGGCGAGACCGGCGGCGGTCGCCAGCAGAGCGCCGGCGATGCCGGGCGCGACGACCGCGAGGGAGGTGGTCTGCGTCTTGGCGATGCCGACGAAGGCCACCATGATGCCCCAGACCGTGCCGAACAGACCGATGAACGGCGCGTTGGCGCCGATCGAGGCGAGGAAAGTCATCGACGAGCCGAGGTCTTCCAAGTGCTCGTTCTGGCGCGTTTGCATGGCGGAGGCGACGCGCTGCATGGTGTGATCGCGCGCATCGCGCATGGTGTAGAGGCCGAGGTCTTGGGTGCGGCGCACTTCAGCCATGCCGGCGTCGAACATCGACTTGATGCCCGAATTGGGCAGCTTGCGAACGATGGCTTCGGCTTCTTCAACCGAGTTGGCCTTGCGGAAGGAGGTGAGGAAGTCCTTCGTTTGCTTGGCCGCTTTGCGCATGACGTAAATCTTCTCGAACAGCAGCGCGACCGCGTAGATCGCGCAGAGGCCGAGGATCACCATCACGCCCATTTCGACCGGGTTGAGCTCGCGCACGAGCTCCATCAGGCTGACTTCGGAATTCGTGCCGGCGGC
Source organism: uncultured Bacteroidota bacterium (assembly GCA_964415295.1). Taxonomy (GTDB): domain Bacteria; phylum CLD3; class CLD3; order SB21; family SB21; genus SB21. Next base: position 1,388 of record CAYPYN010000024.1, on the reverse strand, counting down.
TTCGGCCGCAGCTTCCGCGCCACGCTGCTTGGCGGCGGCAAGGTCGGAGGCCGACGGGGCCGGACCAGCTGGCGGCGCCGTCGTGGTGGCGCCGGTTTGAGCCGCCGGAGCGGCGCCTTGCTGCGCGAACATCAGCAGCGAATTCATCAACGTCATGGTCTGCCCTTTTGCCTGCCCTGTTAGGTCCTTGGGCTCATCCTCCGCGCGCCGATCGCGCGAAGCCTTGCCCGCTGAAAGTCTGTCTTATCGATGGATGGCGCAGAGGAGCTTTCTTCTTGCCGAACTCTGCTCTACCTCCCACCTAGCCTGCCGGATGTCGCTTTGCCGCGATCTTCGAGTTGGTGCGGCCTTACCCGCTGCCGCCTAAACTTTCGGAAACGATGGCTGTCTGTCAACGTCCTCCACTGTAGCGATACCTGTGGATATCGCCCGCCCCCAACTCTCCGGATGTAACGGAGGCAGCAATACCGGCAATCAAAACTTTCGTGATCGTCATTCGTTCCGGAGGGGCGCCGGCTCGCCGCGGCGCCCTTGCGAGGCTCAACAGTCCAATAAGATCAGGAGTTTGAACATTCATGGCCATGCCCGCCGCAGAACTCGAGGCGCTACTGCGCAACGCCTTCGCCGACGCTGACATTCGCATCGAAGACCTTGCCGGCGACGGCGATCACTATCGCGCGATCATTCGCTCTGCGGCGTTCGTTGGAAAATCGCGCGTGGCTCAACACCAGATGGTTTACGCGGCGTTGCAGGGGCGAGTCGGCGGCGCACTCCACGCCCTGGCGCTGGACACCGGGCCGAAATGAGGCCGCGGCGCCGACGCGACAGCGCCGCAGGCGCCGTACAGAATGCCCTATTGCCTTATCGCCTCTTTGCCCTCACCTGCACGTCATGTCCGATCCTATCGATACCATTCGCCGCACTGTCGCCGAGAACGACGTCGTCCTGTTCATGAAGGGCACTGCGGATCAGCCCATGTGCGGCTTTTCCAATCAAGTGGTGCGCATTCTCGATCACCTGGGCGTCGCCTATCGTGACGTGAACGTGCTCGCCGACGAGGGCATTCGTCAGGGCGTGAAGGACTTCGCAAACTGGCCAACCATCCCGCAGCTCTACGTCAAGGGCGAGTTCATCGGCGGTTGCGACATCGTCCGCGAGATGTTCCAGAGCGGCGAGTTGAAATCGCTGTTTGACGAAAAGGGCGTATCGCCCGCGTCAACTTGAGCGTGACGCGATCGGCGCCAGCATTTTCCCTCCCCCTTGGGGGAGGGTGTCGCGAAGCGTGCTTCGCGACGGGTGGGGAAGCTTGCGTGTTCCCCCCCCCCGGGCGCGTACCCGGGGCGGGAGCGGGCACCCCCCCCCGGAAGGGGGGGGGGGGGGGTGGCCCC
>CAYPYN010000023.1:0-4645 GCA_964415295.1 uncultured Bacteroidota bacterium | reverse complement strand
CTCGCGAGCGGTCGACGACGCGCACGAGGTCGCGCGCGCCGAAGCACCGCGCGCGCCGTTCACCGCGGCGCTCGGCGACCTCGGACGCACCGCGCGATGGTTCGAGCAGACCGGCGCCTCCGCGCCGGCCGTGATGGAGCTCGACGCGCAGTACCGACGCGCCCGCCGCGCCCTCTTGCAGCGCAACCTGCGACCCAGCGAGGCCCTGCTCGACGCCTGGGACGGAGTCGTGGTGGCCTTCGCCCACGCCGACCGTCGCGCCCCGCAGCCCCCCGTCGCCGAGGCGCCCGCCCACTTCGAGATGCGGCTGCGCGTCGGCACCTCGGACGTGCATGCCCGCGGGCGCACGCCGGACGAGCTCTTCGAGGAGTGCCGGCGCTACGTCGTCGGATCGCGGATGCCGATCGCCGGTCCGATCGTGATCGACGGCCAGACCGCGCTCCGGCCGCGCCGGCCGCTCAGCGTCGACGCGGTCTGCAGCATCGGCGTCCTCGGCGCGCGGGCGATCGGCGCCGCGCCACCCGAGCTGCTCACGGGGAGCCTCGGCACCATCCCGCTGACGCTGCGCGGGCCGCTCGACACCGCGCGCTCCCTCGTGTCGCGCTACGTGCCCATGGTGCTCGCCGAGGTGCGGGTGCGGTCCATCACGCTCGCGGGGCGCCGCTACCTGCGGGTGCCGCGCTTCACCGGCCCCGACGCGGTGCAGCTCATCGACGCGGAGCTCCTGCGGCGGCCGCCGCCGCCCCCGCGCTGGGGCATGCGCAAGTAGGGGCCGCGCGAGGCCCGGAGCGCCGGACCCACCGGCGCTCCGCGGTGCGCGGACCGTCGATCACGATCACGCCGATGACCCCAGGGCCGCCGGACGACGGCGCATCGACCGGGGCGCTCCCGGTGAGCACCCGGCAAAGGGCGCGGAGCCGGACGCGGAATCGGCGCCGGCGTCGGAGCCGGCAAGCTAGGCCGCAGAGGAGTTGATTTCGAGGTCATCCCTACAACCCTCTGCGGCCCTCGGCGGCCCTCCGCGGTGAAAATTCTCGAGAACGTGTGTCTCCGCGGGTCCCGTCGGATCTCAGCGCGGCTGCACCCGCGCGAAAAGAGCGAGAGGCGAGTCAGACGTTGCGGCGGTACTCGCCGCCCACCTCGTAGAGGGCGTGCGTGATGCGACCGAGGCTGAGGTGCTCGGTGGCCGCGAGCAGCGCGGCGAAGACGTTCCCGCCCGAGAGCGCGGCGCGCTTCAGCGCGGCGATCGCCCCCGGCGCCTCGGCGGCGTGCGCGGCGGTGAAGGCCTCGAGGCGCGCGATGCAGCCCTCCTTCTCCGCCGTGCTCGCGCGCGTGAGCGCGATCTCGGCCGGCGTGGACGCCTCCTCCGCGGTGCGCGGCAGGAACGTGTTCACGCCGACGATGGGCAGCTCCCCCGAGTGCTTCATGCGCTCGTACTTCAGCGAGTCGTCCTGGATCTGGCCGCGCTGGTACTGCCGCTCCATGGCCCCGAGGACGCCGCCGCGCTCCGTCAGGCGATCGAACTCCGCGAGCACCGCCTCCTCGACCAGATCGGTGAGCTCCTCGACGACGAAGCTCCCCTGCGTGGCGTTCTCGCAGCCGACGAGCCCGAACTCCTTGTTGATGATGAGCTGGATGGCCATGGCCCGCCGCACCGACTCCTCGGTCGGCGTGGTGATGGCCTCGTCGTAGGCGTTCGTGTGCAGGCTCTGCGCGTTGTCGAAGGTCGCCAGCAGCGCCTGCAGCGTCGTGCGGATGTCGTTGAACTCGATCTCCATCGCGTGCAGCGAGCGACCCGACGTCTGGATGTGGTACTTGAGCATCTGACTGCGCGCGTTCGCCCCGTAGAGGCGCTGCATCGCCACGGCCCAGATGCGCCGGGCCACACGCCCGATCACCGTGTACTCGGGATCCATCCCGTTCGAGAAGAAGAAGCTCAGGTTCGGCGCGAAGTCGTTCACCGGCATGCCGCGCGCCCGGTAGTACTCCACGTAGGTGAAGCCGTTCGCGAGCGTGTACGCGAGCTGGTGAATGGGGTTCGCGCCCGCCTCGGCGATGTGGTAGCCGCTGATCGAGACGCTGTAGAAGTTCCTGACGTCGTTCTCGATGAAGAACTGCTGGACGTCTCCCATCATCTTCAGAGCGAACTCCGTGCTGAAGATGCAGGTGTTCTGACCCTGATCCTCCTTGAGGATGTCCGCCTGCACGGTGCCGCGCACCGAGGCGAGCGCCTTGGCGCGGCAGGCCGCGAATTCCTCGTCGCTCAGCAGCGCGCGCACCTCCTGCCAGCGCGCGCCTCGATCCGCGTCCGGGAGCAGCTCCTGTTCCGCGGTGATTTCGAGCCGCCCGGCCTCCCGCAGGAAGCCGCGGCACTGCTGGCGGATGGCGGTGTTGAAGAAGAAGGCGAGCACCGTGGGCGCCGGACCGTTGATGGTCATCGAGACGCTCGTCGTCGGGTCGCACAGGTCGAAGCCGGCGTACAGCCGCTCGGCCTCCTCCACCGTGAACACGCTGACGCCGCTCTCGCCGATCTTCCCGTAGATGTCCGGGCGGTAGGCCGGGTCCTCGCCGTAGAGCGTGATGGAGTCGAACGCGGTGCTCAGGCGCGCGGCCGGCTGGCCGTCCGCGAGGTAGTGGAAGCGCTTGTTGGTGCGCTCCGCCGGCCCTTCGCCCGCGAACATGCGCGTCGGATCCTCGGCCGTGCGCTTGAAGGGGAAGGTGCCCGACGTATACGGGAACTCGCCCGGCACGTTCTCCAGCAGGCGCCAGCGCAGCCGATCGGCGGCGCCCGCGTAGCGGGGGCGCGCGACCTTGCGCACCTTCGTGCCGCTGAGCGAGGTGCGGTAGCTCTCGACCGTCACGTCCCTGCCGCGCACCTGGTAGGTGAAGAGGTCGCCCGCGTAGGCGGCGTCCCACCCCTCCCACTCGCGCAGGATCGCGCGGCAGCCCGCCTCGAGGCGATCGAGGCGCGCGTCGTGCTCGCGCATCAGCTCCGCGGCGCGCCCCTCGGCGGCGCCGTAGGGCGAAAAACGCGGGTGCGCCGGACCGCCGAGCAGCTGAACCGCGCGCGCCAGCGCGTCGAGGTCGGCCGCGACCTCGCACTGCTCGTCCACGAAGCGGCGGTAGCCGCGGCAGGCGCCCGAGATCTCGCTGAGGTAGCGCTCGCGCCCGGGCGGGATGATGTGCTGGCTGGTGTCGGTGACGCGGACCTCGCCGGCCTCGACGCCGGCGCGCCAGCTCAGCGAGAAGCGCCTGGCCACCTCGGCCACGAGGTGCGCGTAGAGGGCGTTGACCCCCGCGTCGTCGAAGTGCGCGGCGCTCGTGCCGAAGACCGGCAGGCGCTCGGGCGGCACGTCGAAGAGCCCCTTGTTGCGCTGGAGCTGCTTGCGCACGTCCCGCAGCGCGTCGAGGCTGCCGCGCCGCGTGAACTTGTTGATGGCCACGAAGTCGGCGTAGTCGAGCATCTCGATCTTCTCGAGCTGGCTCGGCGCGCCGTACTCCGAGGTCATCACGTAGAGCGTGACGTCGGCCAGCTCGGTGATCGCGCTGTCACCCTGACCGATGCCGGCCGTCTCCACGAAGATGAGGTCGAAGCCCGAGCTCTTCAGGACCGCCAGCACGTCCCTGGCGCCGGCGCTCACCTCCGTCCGCGAGCCGCGCGTGGCCAGAGAGCGCATGTACACGCGGCCGCTCGCGAGCACGTTCATGCGGATGCGGTCGCCGAGGAGCGCGCCACCCGTCCGGCGCTTGGTCGGATCGACGCAGAGGACGGCGACGCGCGAGTCCGGGAAGTCGTTCACGAAGCGCCGCACCAGCTCGTCGGTGAGGCTGCTCTTCCCCGCGCCGCCCGTCCCCGTCAGGCCGATCACCGGCACCCGGGGCGGCTCGCCCGCGGGCCGCTCGACGCCGAGCTCCGCCAGCGTCGCGCGGCGGGCGATCGGGAGCCACCCCTCGGCGGCCAGGGCCGGCTGCGTGAGCGGGAAGTCGCAGCCCTCGAGCACGAGGTCGATCATCCCCTGCAGGCCCATGCGGCGGCCGTCCTCGGGGCTGAAGATGCGGTCGACGCCCGCCGCGTGGAGGCGCTCGATCTCGCGCGGCACGATCACGCCGCCGCCGCCGCCGTAGATGCGCACGTGCGGCGCGCCGAGCTCGTCGAGGCGCTTGCGCAGGTACTCGAAGTACTCGACGTGGCCGCCCTGATAGCTCGTCAGCGCCACGCCCTGCGCGTCCTCCTGGACGGCGGCGATCGCCACCTCCTCGACGCTCCGGTTGTGCCCGAGGTGGATCACCTCGGCGCCGGACGCCTGCAGGATGCGGCGCATGATGTTGATGGACGCGTCGTGGCCGTCGAAGAGCGCGGCCGCGGTGACGATGCGGACGGGGTGCTTCGGGCGGTAGCGGTCGTCGTCGGCCATCGGTCTCGAGGGCTACGTAGCACGAGCGCCTCACGCCGCGCACACACCTACTCCAGCGTGACGTCGAGCTGGTAGCGGAGCTCGACCGGGCGATCCTGCACCTTCGAGACCCGCAGGAAGTACGTGCCGGCGGACAGATCTCGCGCAGCCGCCGCCGAGGCGCCGATCTCGGGGCACGAAGACCCGCTCGGCACGGTGCCCGCCACGCGCACGCGCGGCCGACCCGCGGC
>CAYPYN010000022.1:0-4689 GCA_964415295.1 uncultured Bacteroidota bacterium | reverse complement strand
TTGAGATAGATGCGAACGCTGGCGCGTTCGCACATGGCGCTCTTTGAGAGATTTTGTTCTGGTGGTAAAGACAGTTAATCTACCACCTGTTCGGTGGCACACCTCGCGCCATGTCGTGTAGCCGCCTTTCGTTATCCGCAAGCAAGCCAAGATGGAAACATTAGATAACATACAATTTTCAAATGTTCCTTATTATACCCGAGAACAAATTGAGGCAAAAACGATTGAACTAATTACTTCGGTTGATTCCTCATGCTTGATCGATCCGGTTGCTACTCCCATTGGGGCAATTGTTGAAACACTATCTAACGAGCATGCGATAAAATTTGTTTTTCATGAAGACTTAGGATTATATAATTCAAATAGTAAGATACTTGGCAAATGTGACTTAAAAACAAAAACAATTTACATTGATCCATCGGTACAGTCACACGAGGGCCGGATGAGATTTACTTTAGCACATGAATTAGGACATCTTATACTTCATCAACAAGTAGTTTTTTCGACAACTGATCCCATTTTTGAAGACGATATCAGCCAACTTTATCGAACAAAATACCCTGATCGATCCGATCTCGAGTGGTTAGAATGGCATGCGAATAAATTTGCATCATCACTGTTGATGCCGAAAGCTACTTTTATCAAATTTGTTAATAATACTCTCAATAAAATGGACCTACATTTAAACCCTGGAAAAATTTATCTTGATGACCAACACTGCAACAAAGAAATATTACTAAATGTTTTGAACGAAATAAGTTTAATATTTCAAACATCTAAACAAGCTTCTGAAATACGCTTAAGGGATTTTGACTATATAATTGACAACCGGAAACGATCACAGAGCATGTCGGAATTACTAAGTTGGTTTTCTAATTAGGCTTGCCTGCGGATAACAAGCGGCTTACACGTCCGCTCCCGCGCCAGCGCGGAAGCGGCCAGCTGAGAGATTGAGATAGATGCGAACGCTGGCGCGTTCGCACATGGCGCTCTTTGATGATTTTGTTTTGGTGGTAAAGTTAGTTTTTCTACCACCTATTCGGCGGTAGACTTCGCGCCATGTCGTGTAGCCGCCGAGCGTTATCTGCGATGCGCCAACAAAGAATGTTTAACTGAATTGTTATGTTTCGTGAAATCAAAAAAGTTGCTCAGAAAAAGGGTGAAGGCATCCGAAGGTGGTTTGAAGATGATTATTTTGATTTGATTATATGGTACAACACCGACAAAACAATTCGAGGATTCCAGCTGTGCTATGACCGGTATGGTGATGAACATGCTCTCACCTGGTATTCTGATCATGGCTACTATCACGATAAAGTCCATGGCGGGGATGGTCGCGCAAACCTAACTCCAGTTCTTGTAGCCAACGGCCCCTTTCCTGGTGATTCCGTACTGTCTGAATTCACGAATAGCGCCTATTCGTTGGACAAGGACATTGCTCAGCTGGTTATTGATAAGTTGGGAGAATACATCCGTAACGAAAATAGTAAGGCGCACCGCAGATAACATGCGGCTTACACGTCCGCTCCCGCGCCAGCGGAAGCGGCCAGCTGAGAGATTTGAGATAGATGCGAACGCTGGCGCGTTCGCACATGGCGCTCTTTGAGAGATTTCTTGTGGTGGTAAAGGAAGTTAATCTACCACCTGTTCGGTGGCCACTCGCGCCATGTCGTGTAGCCGCCTTTCGTTATGCGATAGTGTGTGAATGAGAATAGATGATTGTTTGAGGAACACAAATGAACAAATACTTGTTGACACTCTCTCTTTTGTGGATTTTTACTATTTCCCCTTCTCACGCCAGTTCTCAGGATAGTTTGACAACGCCACTGATCAAGCATTCTATTGGTGTTGGATATGGTATTCCTTATGGAATTTGGGGAGTTAGTTTAGATCTCGGTGTACTCTCCTATTTAGATTTAACATTTGGGTTTGGCACCACTTATCATGCCGGAGTAGCGTACAGCACAGGAATGCGATACTATCTTAGAGCACCAAATCACGTTTTCCGTCCTCGTGTATCACTTTATTATGGTATTAACTCTGGTGTTTATTTCAAGGACGGCTTGCACGATGGTAAGACTTACCGTGGACTCACCATGGGTGCAGGTGCCCTGTGGCTTTGGAAATCGACAAAATTTGGTTTCGATATCGATTTAAACTATATACTAACAACGCCATATAGTGAATCGAAGTGGCGTGAGAAGGGGTTTGTACCTGCTGGTGGAGACTATGGACGCATCAAAATTGATTTTGGAATTAGAAGAGCGTTTTGATCATCACACACCATCGCATAACATGCGGCTTACACGTCCGCTTCCGCGCCAGCGGAAGCGGCCAGCTGAGAGATTTTAGATAGATGCGAACGCTGGCGCGTTCGCACATGGCGCTCTTTGAAGATTAGTTTTCGGTGGTAAAGACAGTTAATCTACCACCTATTCGGTGGCACACCTCGCGCCATGTCGTGTAGCCGCCGAGCGTTATCCGACACGGCCAAACTAACAGATATTATATGCGACAGAAATTTGAATTCTTACTACTTCCAAGTACAATTCTCATTGGTGCCGTCGTCTACATACTTATCAATATTGCTGGTTTGCCAAGTGAGTTTGTATATCATTTTGACGCTTCAGACATTCCTGATTCTCGGATGTCCCCAATTTCCTATTTAGTTGTTATTCTGTTTCTCCAAATTCTCATTGTCTCATTTGTGACAGCAATTGAGTATGTGATCAGAAAGACAGACAATTTGAAGCTCTTTGTTGTTTGGGGTATTCGTTACGTAAAGTTCTTCGTTCTCGGAATGTTTTTTTCTGTTACTCAGGAACTTGTTGATTTCAATTTGACTGGCGACAAAGTCAATGAATCTTATGTGTTTGGCATTGCAGCAATTGTTTCTTTTGCTTCTGTCGCACTTATTGCATTTGTAAATAATAGAATTGGCCGCGTCGGATAACAAGCGGCTTACACGTCCGCTCCCGCGCCAGCGCGGAAGCGAGAGTACTTAGATAGTTAGTTTACACGCGAACGCTGGCGCGTTCGCACATGGCGCTCTTTGAGAGATTTCGTTTCGGTGGTAAGGATAGTTAGCTACCACCTGTCGGTGGCACACTTCGCGCCATGTCGTGTAGCCGCCTTTCGTTATCCGATATGCCGCATTTTACTTTCAGTTACTAACTATGACGTTTTTTATAAAATGGGTTGATTACGACCCCTCTTGGCTCGTAAGCGCTGCCGAAGCAGAACTTACAGATGATGAAGATAGACCGATAATTGATGCCCTAAAAAAGTGTACCCAAGCAAAAATTGAAAGCGATGCTTACATTTACTTTGTAGACGCTCGTAACGCCAACGAAGAGGATTCTGAATGGAATTTCGATCGTAATGTAATGCTGTTTAACACAGAACACGGTATTATTGTAATAGATATTCTAAAGGGCAATAAAATCGGTGGTATAGAATTTTTTGATCGGGTATAACGCGGCACATCGGATAACAAGCGGCTTACACGTCCGCTTCCGCGCCAGCGGAAGCGGCCAGCTGAGAGATTCGAGATAGATAGCGAACGCTGGCGCGTTCGCACATGGCGCTCTTTGAAATATTATGTTTAGGTGGTAAGGGGAGTTAATCTACCACCTGTTCGGTGGCACACCTCGCGCCATGTCGTGTAGCCGCCTTCCATTATGTGACATGCAGCCAAAATGGAGTAAATCTAATGATGCAAATTCCCTTCATAGTTTTCCGTGCTATCATCATTATAGTCCTTCTAGAAATGCCCGTTTTGGCGCAATCTGTTATTCCTGATTATGAGCTCTTGGCAAAACAGGCCATCCTCGACCATACTATTAATAAGGATTTGGAGAAGTGGGCACCTCAAGTGAACTTCGAAGAGAACATTAGTCAATTGAAGGGCCTTCTTCAAACGGCTGATTTTCGTTACCGAGTTATTAAATTGTGGAATCGGGGCAACCTTGAAGCGGTGGCCATTGTGGATGAAACAAATATAGAGTTGCATTACTCACACACCATACTCTACTTAATTGACAAGGCAACACAACCATGTCGATATCTTAGATTAGACGCTTACAAAATGGAAGATATGATTTCTAAATATATTATTCCCAAAACACAGATGAATGACAGTGTTCGCAATGCAATTATCGATCTTTATAATGCCACTGCCCTGATTTATGGAAATACATACTATGAATCCCTCACGATTATTCAGTCGCCTACTGATTCTGCATTTCAAGTGATGCGACCTTTTCTTGATTTAAAGTACATTCATAAATTCTACAGCGACGGTTCTGAGGTTTGGCAGGGTCGCACATACAAGCTTTCTCACGATGACATTTACGAATACTGGAGAATTATTTATTTCTTCGGTCCAATGGGATTTCGCACGGAAAAAGAAATCATGTTAAGAGGGTTTGAGAAATAGGTGGCTGCACGTCACATAACATGCGGCTTACACGTCCGCTTCCGCGCCAGCGGAAGCGGCCAGCTGAGATTCTAGATAGATGCGAACGCTGGCGCGTTCGCACATGGCGCTCTTTGAGATATTAAGTTTTCGGTGGTAAGGATAGTTAGCTACCACCTATTCGGTGGCCACGTCGCGCCATGTCGTGTAGCCGCCTAGCGTTATCCAGCATAGGGCGAGCTGGGGCATTAAAAGTTCTTTGAAAAATAGAG
>CAYPYN010000021.1:0-8203 GCA_964415295.1 uncultured Bacteroidota bacterium | reverse complement strand
CGGGATCCCCATGGCCTTCTACGCCCAGTATCGCGGCGCTTCGTTTTTAGCCCCCCTGATCATTCGTCCCCTGCCGGAGTCGCTGAATGCCTCTCCCGGCTGGTGCGATTGCGTCTCGCCCTACGGGTATTCCACGCCGCTGGTGGCTCCGACACAGGAGCAATTGCCGACCTTTATCGAGGCCTTCTCCGCGCTGGCAAAGGAACGCAGCATAGTGTCGGCATTCTTCCGCCTCCATCCCTTCTCAGAGCTTAACAAGGGAGACCTGTGCCGATTCGGGCAGTTGGTGCACCATGGACCGACCATCTATCTCGACCTGTCCCTCACGCAGGATGAGTTCTGGAAGCAGGTGCGAAGGAATCACAAACAGAATTACCAGCGGTTGGTCCAGGATGGTTTTGACGTGTCGGTCGACGACTGGGCGCGCTTGGGAGAATTCGCGGCACTCTACCGTGACACCATGCTGCGGGTGGGGGCGGTGACCTGTCTGTATTCGGAGCAATATTTCACCGACCTGAAGACCATTCTCGGTCCTGCCATGCATCTCTGTTGTGTTCGGTCCCAGACAGGATCGGTGGTGGCGGGCGGCATTTTCGTCGAGATGGGTGGCTTGGTGCATTATCACCTGTCGGCGACGGCGACGGAGTACCTGCGCCTGGGACCCAATAAGCTCATTATCCCTTTCATGCGTGCCTGGTCGCAGGAACGATTGAACCGCGTCTTGCATCTGGGCGGTGGAGTCGGCGGCGCGTACGATTCGTTGTTCCACTTCAAGGCGGGATTTTCCGATGCTCGGGCGGATTTCTACTCTTACCGCCTGATCGTGGATCAATCCAAGTATGAAAGTCTGTCCCGCGTGGCGGCGACACAAGCCGGGGGAGACCACTCGATCCCGGCCAACTTTTTCCCTGCCTATCGGCGGGCCGTCCCCCATGCACCCCATTTGCCGCCGGTCCCGGCGGCCACAGCGGTCACGCAGGAGCCAGAGGTAGAAGCCTGACTCCGGCTGCCCTCGTTTCTAATCTCCAGTAACGGACCTCTGAGTTTCGAATTCCATCACCCGCGAGAGAGTGGTGCATCGATGGTTCGGGCTGCCCCTCCCGTCATCAGGCCGGCGTTGCCGGACGACAGTGCCGCCATGGCCGCGGTCGTTCGCGCGGCTTCGAGCCCGCTCATGCGGGAGACGACGATTCTCGGAGGTACGGGGCTCGATCATTTTCTTCGCGATCAGATGACATCCGAGTCGGCGAACCGATTTCTGGTGGCCGAGGTCGGAGGGCATATTGTCGGGATGTCGGCCTGGCGGTACGAGGGGGAAGACTTGTTCCTCAACCACTTGTTCGTGCACCCGTCGACACAGGGCCGTCGGGTAGGTACGTCGTTATGGGCGCGGGGGATGGCTGTCATGGAACAGGCCGGAATCCGCGGTCTCTCAGTGGATGTGTACGAGGACAATATCCGCGCCGCGACCTGGTATCGATCGCTCGGCCTGGAGCCGGTCGCAAGACGTCTGCTGATGGCCCTGCCCGTTGCAGCAGGGACGGATGGCCGGTCCGTGTGGACGTCGACCTACCTGGGGGAGGCGGACGAAGTCTATGCCCGTTACGGATTTTCCCAGTTCACGCTGACGACGGAACGCGGCGCTTACGCGATCGGGCGGTTGGGCTCGAGCTATTTTCGCAGCCCGGCGGCGCTGTTGGACGACGAGGCGGCCCACGTTGCGTTGCGCCGGTTGGACCCCCATCGTCGCGTGCTCTGTATCGATGGGCCGGAATGGTGGGAGGCGGCGTCCGAACGGGGGGCCGTGCTCCTGGGGCGGACGGTCCGACTCCAGGCGCCCATCGAGCAGGTGGTCGCCCGTTTGGATCGGGTGTTGTCGGCGTCGGGTTCTGAGTCGGTCAGGCAGTCTTCAGCCGATGGGGAGTACGTATGAATGTCACCGCAAAGAAACACACGCTTCGCATGTTCACGAACGGCGTCTACATCCTTACCTCCCGTAACGACGAAGAGATCGGGGCCGCGACGGTCACCTGGGTTTCGCAAGCCTCGTTTACCCCGCCGCTGCTGACCGTGGCGGTCCGGCCGACCAACAGTGTCTTTCGATGTCTGGCCAAAAGTGCCGTCGCGGTGCTTCACGTCTTGGGGCATCACCAGACGGACCTGGCCAAAAAGTTCTTCACGCCGACTGCGGTTCAGGACGGCACGATCAATGGGGAACCGTTTTGCGACGGCGCCACGCGGGCTCCGATCCTGAGTAATGCGCCGGCCTACTTGGAATGTACCGTGCGCCAGATCGTCGACCAGGGAAGCGATCATGCGGTGGTCATCTTGGAAGTCGTCGACGCCGTCTGTCGCGAACGCGTGAAGCCCCTCACCATGGCCGATACGCCCTGGGAATACGGCGGCTGAACGATACGGACGCCCCTCGACTTGTCACTACGGCTCTCTGCTTCACCTACATTACGGAGGACATCGTGATCACCATGCCGATCATCAGACCCACGCTCCCTTCCTTGGAAGACATTCTCATCATGATGCACAACGGGTGGGAAACGGGAATCGTGACCGTCGGTCCGGTTGTGCGCAGTTTGGAAGAACAGGCGTGCCGCGTGACCGGCGCGCGTCATGCGATCGCGCTGTCGTCCTGTACGGCGGGCCTTATGCTGGTGCCGCAGGCGCTCGGACTCAAGCCCGGTACCGAGGTCATCGTGCCGTCTTTCACCTTTGCGGCTACCGCCCAGGCGCTGCTCTGGAATCGGCTGGTGCCGGTGTTCTGTGACTGCCTGCCCGGGACCTGCACCATCGACCCTGAGGATGTGGAACGGAACATTACGCCGCAGACCGGCGCGATTTGCGGTGTCTCGGTCTATGGGCTGCCGCCCGATGTCGATGCGTTGTTGGAGATCGGGCGACGAAAGGGAATTCCCGTGTATTTCGACAGCGCCCAGGGGTTGGGGGCCACGTATAAGGGGCAGCCGCTCGGGCAATTCGGGGTGTGCGAGGTCTTTTCGCTCAGCCCCACGAAAGTGGTGACCGCGATCGAGGCCGGTTTGTTGACCACGAATGACTCGGCGCTCGCCGAGCGGGTCCGCTCCATGCGCGATTACGGCAAAGACCTGGTGAAGGGAGAAGAGATGGTCCATCTGGGTCTGTCGGCCAGAATGAGCGAACTCCATGCGGCCATCGGGCTGCTGGGTCTCCAGCGGGTGCAGGACCTGGTGAAGGCGAGAACCGAACGGATTGCACTGTACCGTGATCGCTTGGGCCGGTTGCCCGGCTGTCAGGTGCAGGAATACCCCTATGATCGCACCACCAGCGGCAATTACTTCGTCCTCTTCATCGGGGAACAAGCCAAACGCAGTCGCGATCAGGTCTACGACGACCTCAAGCAGGCCGGGATCCAGACGAAGCGATACTTTTACCCGCCGGTCCACGCGCAGGCCATTTTCCAGCAGTATCCGATGAGGCTGAGTGCCAATCTGACGCACACAGCGAAGGCGAGCCGAGAGGGATTGGCCCTGCCGCTGTACTCGCACATGACCGATCAGGAAATCGAATCGGTCTGTGCCGCGGTGAAGCAGCTGTTGGCCTGAATCGGGAGGGGCGGCGAGCGGTTCTGGTATGGCTGTGGCGTCCACTCACTCGGCTGGAGGATGGGGCCTGCTTGGATACGTGACTGCAGCCCTTGTCTCGGCCGGGTTGCTGGCATGGCTCGGGCTGTCGTGGCTCGTAGCCCAGACGGAAGGCGTGTCCCCGGACGATCTCGGCAAGGTCGACATGGTCGTCGCTCTGGCTGGAAGTCCCGATCGAGCCCTGTATGCCAAGGCCCTCGTCACGCAGGGAGTGGCGCCGGACAGCATGACCACGCTCGTTGATCCCTACTGCTTGCGCCTGCGTGGCGTCCGGACGGTCTGCAGAACCTCGGTGCGCAACACGATCGATGAAGCCGTCATCTTGCGGCGCATCTTTGCCCGCGAGCGGGTGAGCAGGGTGATTGTGGTGACCTCGCGTTACCACCTCGCCAGGGCGAGCGCGGTGTTTGCCACCGTGTTCGCGGGCGCGGGGACGACGATACGGGTGGTGGCGCCGCCGGGCGATCGGCTCAGCGCCGAACGGGTCGGGCGGGAAGCCCTGTCCTATCTCCCCAGCCTGATAGCCGCCGCCTTGGCGCGATCAATGCCAGCGGCCTACGAATGGCTGGTGCGCCATCAACAAGTCTGCCCCGACCCGGCCGACTCCTCCACCACCTAGTCGATGGGGCTTCGACATTCGACCGCCGGCCTTCCCCTTCGGTCCGGTCCACTCCGACGGTTCATTCACCTTCAATTGATCGGTCTATTACCATGTTGACACTGTCTCGATTCTCCAATCCGAAGTGCCTGTTCGTGTTGTTGGTGCACATCGCCTTGATGGGAATTGCCAATTACGCGGCCTTCTGGCTCCGCTTCGACGGCCAGATCCCGCCATGGGCGATGGAAATATTCTTGCGCACCCTGCCGCTCCTGATCTGCGTGCGTCTCATGATGTTCATCCCGTTCCGGCTGTACGGTACGGTCTGGCAGTACACCAGCCTCTGGGACCTCCGCAACATCGTCGGGGCCACGGCCAGCAGCACCGTCGTATTCTTCCTGGCCACCCGCTATGTGCTCGGACAGACCGCTTATCCCCGGACGGTCTATGTGATCGATGCGTTGCTCCTGATCGTCTTGACCGGCGGGATGCGGGTCGCCCGACGTCTCGGCAATCCCTTGTCCACGACGTCCGATATGAAGCGCGTGTTGATCTATGGAGCGGGCGATGCGGGGGAGCGGCTGGTGCGCGAACTGCGACAGAATCGAGCCTTTGGGTATCACCCGGTCGGTTTCATCGACGACAACCGTCGCAAAATCGGCCAGCGCATCCATGGCGTCAAGGTCTTGGGCACGCGGGCGGAGCTCTCCAGCATGATGACGCGCGTCAAGCCCGACGCCATCCTGATCGCGATGCCGAGCATCGGCGCCGCGGCCATCAGGGAAATCGCCAAGGCGTTGCTGGCGTACAACGTGTCGATCAAGATTCTACCGGATCTGAGCGTCTTGTTGGACGGCAAGTCCGAGGTCAACCAACTTCGCAATCTGTCGGTGGAGGATTTGCTGCACCGGCCACGCGTCGATCTGGATCGATCCCTGACGGCGGCGTTGCTCAAGGGCAAACGCGTGCTGGTGACCGGGGCGGGCGGGTCCATCGGGTCCGAACTCTGCCGGCAGATTGCGTCGTATGAACCGGAATGCCTGGTGCTTTTCGAACGTTATGAGAATGGGCTCTATGCGATCCACAGTGAACTGAGTCCAGGCACGGCGCCGCCCGCCATTTATCCGGTGATCGGCGATGTGACCGATGCGGATCGGCTGCGCTCGACCATGGAGGCCTATCAGCCGCAGATTGTGTTCCATGCGGCCGCGCATAAGCATGTGCCCTTGATGGAGTACAACCCCTGTGAGGCGGTGAAGAACAATGTCATCGGCACACGCACGGTGGCCGGCCTGTCGGAGGAATTCGGTGTCGAACGCTTCATCATGATTTCGACCGACAAGGCCGTGCGCCCGTCCAGCGTCATGGGCGCGACGAAGCGGGTGGCGGAACTGATCATTCAGGACATGGCTCGGACCGGCAAGACGAACTTCATCACGGTCCGGTTCGGCAACGTGTTGGGCAGCAACGGCAGCGTGGTACCGCATTTTCTGCAGCAGATCAAACGGGGCGGCCCGGTGACCGTGACCCATCCGGAGGTGCAGCGGTATTTCATGTTGATTCCGGAAGCGGTCGAGCTGGTCTTGCAGGCCGCCTCGCTGGCGCATCCCGGCGCCGTCTACGTGCTGGAAATGGGCGAACAGGTCAAACTCCAGGACCTTGCACGGCACTTGATCAGGTTGTCGGGGTTCGTGCCGGATCAAGAGATCCCGATCAGCTTCACCGGCCTCAGGCCGGGCGAGAAGCTGGCCGAAGAACTGGTGGGGCCCGATGAAACCGTGACGGCGTCGCCCCTGAAAGAGATCTTGTCCGTCCGATTGAACGAGGTCCCCGAGCGCGAGGTGCTTCGGACCGCGATCGCCGACCTGGAGGAAATGGCCTATCTGCAGAATGCTCCTGAAGTCTTGGCCCGGATCGGCTTGCTGGTGCCGGCGTTTCAGCCCGCCCAGCGCGATGCGGTGCTGGCGGTCGAACGGGATTGGCTCGGCACTGAGGGCGAACAGGAATCCGCGAACCACGAAACACGAGGTGGGGCAGATGGTCACACGCTTTCTACTGGGGTTGTTCGGTCTCTGGCTCGTCGTCGGATTCGGCGCGACGTCGCGGGCGGGGTCGTTGTCTCCCCAGCCGGAACCCTATCGGATCGGCCCGAATGATGTCGTGCGGATCCAGGTCTATGGGGAAGACGATCTCACCGTCGAGCGGAAAGTGGGAGGAGACGGGAAGATCGACTATCCGCTGCTCGGATTGATCCACGTCACGGGGCAGACCACGGAGGCCGTGCAGGCCGATCTGACCGCGCGGCTGGGTGCGGGCTACTTGAAACAGCCCCGCGTCACCGTGTCGATCACGCGACACCGCAATTTCTATGTCAGCGGCGAGGTGAAGGGGGCCGGCGGATATCCCTATGAGCAGGGTCTCACGGTTCAGAAGGCGATCAGCATGGCCGGAGGATTCACCGAGCGGGCCAGCAAGACCGATATCCGGGTCGAGCGCCATCGGGAGAGAGGCGGCGTCGAAATTCTCGATGCCGGAGCGACCACCACGATTCTCCCGGATGATCTCATTTTGGTCGCAGCCGCTCAGCGCTTCTACGTGAATGGGGAAGTGCATAAGCCGGGAGGCTACGGATACGAGCGCGGCCTGACGATCCATATGGCCATTACCATGGCGGGAGGGTTTACCGAGAAGGCATCGAAGAAACCCAAGGTCCTTCGGATCGTCGACGGGAAGGAACAGACGTTCGAATTGTCGTTGAACGCGCCTGTGTTGCCCGACGACATTATCGTGGTGTCGCAACGATTCTTCTGAGGCGACGCGCTCGTCCGGATACGACGCCACTGGCTCACCACCTGGAACGTGGAGGCGAGGCAGCGTATGGGTACACGAGTCATCTCCTGTTGGCTGGCGGTGCTCCTGCTGGTCCTGACGACATGGCACGCAGTCGCAGGAGAGACGAAAGGGCCGCCGGCCGGCTACCGCATCGGCCCCAACGATGTGATCCGGATCCAAGTGTTCGGCGAAGAAGACTTGTCGGTGGAGGCCCGAGTCAGCGGAGACGGCAAGTTAGATTATCCGCTACTGGGGGTGTTGCAGGTCGGCGGGAAGACCACCCAGGATTTGCAGGCGCTGCTGACGAAGCGATTGTCCGCAGGGTACGTGCGATCACCCAAAGTCACGGTCTCCATCGCCCGCCATCGCAACGTGTATGTCAGCGGCGAGGTCAAGACGCCGGGAGGGTTTCCCTTCGAAGACGGCCTGACCGCGCAGAAGGCCGTGACCATGGCCGGCGGCTTCACCGACAAGGCGGTGCGCAACGGGCTGACCATCACGCGCCGTTCGGAGGGGCACGAACAGACCTTCAACGCGCCCCTGACCACGCCCTTGTTGCCCGACGATATGCTCGTCGTGGCGCAATTGCAGAAGTTTTATCTGATGGGCGAGGTGATGCGCCCAGGTCCCTATCCCTTCGAAGAGCAGCTGACCGCGAAAAAGGCCGTGTCGTTCGGCGGTGGCTACACCGACAAGGCTGACAAGAAGACTCTCAAGGTGACGCGCGTCACGGAGAGCGGTGCTCAAACCATCGCGATCGGCCCGGATGACCTGATCTTGCCCAGCGACATCCTGGCGGTCGGCAGTCATAATTACAAGGTCTACATCAGCGGTGAGGTGCGGGCTCCGGGAGCCTATCCCTACAGCGAAAATATCAGCCTGCAGAAGGCCCTCACCCTGGCCGGCGGGGTGACGGAGAAAGCCGACCGGAAGGAGATGACCGTCCGGCGCGTCGTAGGGGGGCAGGAGCAGACGCTGGTGCTGCCGCTGGAGGCTGCCGTTCAGCCCGAAGACCTCATTGTGGTGCGTGAGGGACAGAAAGTTTACGTCACGGGGGAGGTGAAGACGCCGGGCCGCTACGCGTATGAAGCGGGGGCGACGGTGCAGCGGGTGCTGACGTTGGCGGGCGGGGTGACGGAGA
>CAYPYN010000020.1:0-9270 GCA_964415295.1 uncultured Bacteroidota bacterium | reverse complement strand
GAGCGAGGTATGATACGCTCTCGATCACGATGAGCAGCGACAGTGTATTGAACTTGTATGCGGCGGGATATGATCAGGACAGTAATTATGTAGGGGATGTTCAGGCGAGCTGGGATACGCTGGGATCGGCGGGCGGGTTATCTAATTTTAACGACAGTGTGAGTAAGAGTATCCAATACAACCCGACGCTCACCGGTTCGGATAGGATCGAGGCGGTGTATACGAGCATGCGGGATACGACGGGCACAATTACGGTGGTTGTAGGAACACCAGCAAGACTGGCCATTGAAAATCTCCGCAATGGAGCGAGTGAGATAAGTTCTTTAACCATAAGCAGCGATGATTCGCTGAGACTATTTGCCGCACTTTATGATTCAAGAAATAATTTTATCGGTAATGTGAATGTCGACTGGACACTGAACGGCAGTATCGGTTCATTAACAAAAACTACCAATTCCGATAGCACTATTTTATATCCCACGACTATCGGTTCGGGAACGGTATCAGCAACACATGTCGCCACGGGCTTAACAGATCTTACAGGCTTAATAACGATCAATGCAGGGGCTGCGGATTCGCTGAGAAAATTGTCGACAACTCCCGATACGATCTCGCCCGTTCAGTTCATCGATCTGAGGGTCAAGTTGATTGACAGCCTGAAAAATGGAATTCAGGACAGTGTTATACATTTCGCCGTTTCCGGCAATGGAAGCCTCAATCAAATCACGGATACCACCGACGCGTTGGGTGTTGCAACCGTTCGATTCACCGCTTCGACACTGGCCGGCAACAGCATTATACGAGGCTACCTGGCGACGTTGACGGACACGGCCGTATTCACTATCGTAACTAAGCCGGGCACTTTGGCCAATTACACCATTGTTCCTTCCACACTTTCGGATACTGCCGGTGCGGCCATCACGGCAACGGTGACCGCCCTGGATGTTTTCGGAAATCTGGTGGACGACGATACTTCGCAGACGCGGATCGATCTCATTGGAAGTGTAACAGGAGTCAACGGTTCACGTGCTTCTCCTTCATCCGTATTTAATGTATTTACCAACGGACAATTCAATGTCACTGTTCATGATTCCGTTAAAGAGAACCTCCAGATAAAAGTCACTTCCCGATTCGATACGACCAAGACAGCTATCACGTCGCCTATATCCATTCGCTCCGCCAAACCTTACAGGGCTTCATTCTATCCTGACAGTCTGACCAATGTGCAAAGCGGTCAACTGGGCGCGTCTCTGATTGATTCTTCATCAGTCATCATTAGAGACCAGTTCGGGAATACTGTTAACGATACGGTTACGGTACGTTTTATTCCTACTTCAACGGCCGCTACAACGCCCTCGATCCGGACCACCGATCAGAGCGGTATTGCGAGAACGATGTGGACTCTAAGAACGTCCAATGCGCCGGTCGATACGATGCTGGGTATTGTGCCGATCACGCATGACACGTTGCGTTTCTACGCTAATATCCTGGCCACCGGTGAAGACACGCTTATTCGCATCAGCAATATCGTTAACCCGGATACGGTAAACCAGATCATACCGGATACGTTCCGCGTCAGGGTATTGGACAACTTCAATAACCCGATCTCGACGAAACCGATTACGTTCTCTTTATTTGCATCGCCGGTCGGAACAGACAGTGCGGGCTTCGTGAGAGGGCCGGCCAACTACGTTGCTACGCTGGATACGATCACCGATATTAACGGATACGCATCCGTACGCTTACATTTGGGAACAAAGGTCGGCACTTATATTATTCGCGCGTCTAATCCTTCTCTGTTGAATCCTGTCGTATATGACACCATTGCGGCGGTGCACGATGCTCCGCGCGACGTTCAGATCACTTCGGGGAATAATCAATCGATCACCGTCGGTGGTACGGCCGATACCCTGCGGGTACAGGTCAACGACCGGTACGGTAATGCGTATACCAGCGGCGCCGAAGTCTACTGGAAGACATCCGCATTCGCCGGAGCTCTGCGCGGCCTTGTGGACGCTATTCCTCCCGGAGTATCGGGATTGCCTGCACCCAACAATCTGGATTCAGCCGTTACTTTCAGTAACGGACAGGGCAAAGCCAACTGGCAAGTTCGACGCGTGTCGGGCGTGGATACTTTATGGGCATATCTGAAGAATATCGATACGGTACAATTCCTTGCGCAAGTGGGATCAGGAACGGTTGATAGCGTGATCAAAGTGGCCGGCGACTCGGCAACGGCCATTGCCAACGGCAATATCATAACGCTCAAGAACTCCGTAAAAGATCAATTCGGTAATCTTATTTCAAACGCCGTCGTGCGTTATTCCGTGCAGTCCGGCAATGTGACTTTTGTGTCCGGTGATACGGCCATTTCCAATTCCAGCGGAATTGCATCCCTTGCAGTACGCTTGGGCACAGGCGACAGTGCACGTATACAGGCCACGGCCTCCGGTGCGAGTTACAGTTCCCTTTTCACACTTTATAATTTGGTGTTCGTGGATTCTTCGCTGACGCCCAACGTCATGCGCAATGATACGATCGTCGGATTCCGAATGACGCTAAGGAATAACGGGCCTTATTCCATACAGCTCGACACCAATCAAACACGATTCCGGTTCAACGACGGAGTTAATGCTTACAGTGCTCTTCTGACTTATGCGGATGCGGTCCTGCCCGGACGAAGTCAGGATACGCTGCTTTTCAGAAAGGATACGATTCCGTTCGGATTCAAATCCACAACGTTTACACCCAAGATCGATCTGAAAGGCAAGGTGTCGGGTATTGCGGATTCTATTTCCGGTACCATTGAGACAAATCCGGAAGCTTTGAGTATAAACGGCGTTGATGTCGTAGCCGTCATTTCCCCGGCCCCTAAGATTTTCAGCCGCGGGGACACCATTACGGTTCAGGTAACCGTATACAATCCTGGGAATCTCCCGATGTCCAATACGACTTACGGACTCTCGGCGAACAAGTCCGGGGTATTTGATGTGCTCAGCGGCATCAGCGCTACACCGATCGCTCCGAAAACAATGGCTACATTTAATATTCAAATTAAGATAAGGGAATCCGCTCCGACCGGACTGGTGCAACTGGGAGGTTTCTATAGCGGAACAAGCGGAGGATTCAGTTTTACGGATACACTGGCCAATGCACGCGATACTTTGAATATCCAGTCGGCCGCCAGTCTTCGTTATGTGGCATCCAGTCTGACACCAACACCCGTGTCCGAGGCTCAGAGTATACAGTTGAAAACGTCCATTCGTAATGATTCATCGGCTTCGGTGGTTCTCAATCCGGCTTTGTCGTATTTGAAATTCGGCAGCGACAGTGCTTTCTTGTCATCTTCGCAGATACTGACGGGCGGCGGTGTCAGTACGGAATTGACCTTTACGGCGAAAGCGTTCAATGCGTCCGGCTCGTACCAAGGCACTTTGCGACTGACAGGAACGGAAAACGGCGGCGTATTCGATACTATATTGACCACCGGGACGGACAGCCTAAGAGTCCAGACGGCTGTTACACTGGCCCGGTTGACGATCGACAGCGTTGAAGTACTGGCCGATACGTCGGCGCAGCAAAAAGACAGTGTTCAGATCCGCATTAAGATAAGCAACACGGCCGAGGCCGGCGCGGTTATCGACAGTCTGAATTTGTACTACCGTCGTAACGGTTCATCGGTGAGCGGATATTCCGGATTCGGCCTTGCGCTTCAGCCTGACACTATTGCGGGCGGAACTTCACGGATATTCAATTTATTCACAGGCATTGCCTCGACCGCGGACACGGGCAGTATTGTAGTCAATGCGAACGCACGCGCTCGAGATAAGAACAGCAATGCCGTAGTTCAGATTTCAGGCGCGGTCAATACGGACTCTATTTTCGTCAAGACCAAATCCAATGTGAGGATTGCCTCCGTCGCTACGCCGTCCAATGATACGGTTAGCCGCGGCCAGAGCGGAATACCTGTCCAGATCTTGGTAGAGAATACCGGAGGCAGCCCGGCCCGTCTGGATGTGTTGAGAATGGTATTTAAGATCGGTTTGTATGACACCACCTTAACGCAAAGCTTGCCGGATACGATCGAAGGTTACGGTTCTCAGACTTATAATTTTACCGCCGGAGTACGTTCCAATTCTGCCGTCGGTCTTGATTCCCTCGGCGCTACATTGACCGCTACAGATCTTCTAAATGGAAAATCATACAGCGCCACACGCACAGGACTGGACACGCTTCTCATACTTAGTCCTACGCAGATCGTGCTTAACGGTGTGCAAAGCACTCCGATTCTCGTCAGCCGCGGACAAGATAGTGTTGGTGTCTCGGTCACAGTCAAAAACGTTGGTAGTTCTGTCGGCCGCATCGATACGGTCAGACTCAAATTCTACGACGAAGCTCTCGGCGTACTAAACAGCGGATTTACGATAACTCCCTATTCCGATGTCAGCGATACGATTTCGTCTTCGGCTACGAAAACCTTCAATTTTAAGGTAAACGTTGCGGCATCGGCGGACACGGGACTGACTTATCTGGATGCGGTTATTGAAGGAACCAACCTGGTATCGAATACATCCTTTTATGATTCCGGAGCAACGACGACCGATCGCTGGACCGTGCAGTTCCCAACCGTATTGAACGTTGATACCATTAAGATCGCGCCGGTCACTGTCAGTCGATCCCAGCAAAATATTGCGGTGGACGTTATGGTAAGAAATGCGGGTGAAGCCACCGGTCGGATCGACAGCGTGCGCTTGCTCTATTATTACGGGGCCACCAAGAATAATGCAGCTTTCATTGATACGCAAACGGTTCCGGTTGGACCGCTTACGATTACGGGAGGAAGTACCGCTCAATATACATTTACGACGGATGTGAATCCTTTAGCTCCAACGGGCTTCGCCACCGTATTCGCTCATGTATTCGGACAGGATAACAATAGTTTAAATACTTCAGTTGACACGAGCCGGACAAAGGCCGACAGCATCAATGTTCAGACACGGCCCTTGTTGACTTTTGTGGCCTCATCGTTTACGCCGGACACGGTCAATAAAGGGACAACCATCAATTTCTCACTGGCATTGCAGAACACCGGTCAGGCTTCCTTGATCCTTAGTCCTTCCAGCCTTCTGATATTGAGGGATGTTGACTCGCTTAAGGTAAACCTTACAGACACGGTGGAGATCGCGTCGGGCGTTTCGCGAACGTTAACATTCAACGCGGCGCTTATCAACCTGCGAATCGACTCCGTTTATTATCCTGAATTGCGTTTGTCGGGAACTGAAAACGGCAATACTTATGAGACCTTCCTGACCAATTTTGCCGATAGCGTTAAGATCCTGCAGCCTTCTTTGGCGTCGGCGGATAGTCTCATCATATACAAACTGGACGATTCCAAAGTCTCTGTTGTTGCGGCCAATGATTCGTTCATCGTTCGCCTGTTTGTGAAAAATAACGGCGGAGCTTCATTAGAGGATCTGGCGCCATTACCCTCAAGCCCGAATTTGAGCGGCTCTACATTCCCAACACTGTTCCTCGGTCCGACACCGGCGAGTGTGAGTGTTAATTCGGGATCGGTAGCCACTTACGAATGGCGTTACAAAGCCGACAGCAGCGGTTCGGTGAATTTCACCGTCCGTGCCCAGGGTCGTGACGCGACAACCGATTCCGTGGTAACCAGCAATTTTGTCAATGCATTCCTGAATATTACCGCACCGAAGGCGGATACCGTCGTCAATGTGACGGCACTCAGCCAGACCATTCAGGTTTATAATTCGGTTGATCTCTCGGTTGTCGTTAAGGACCGGGCCGGCGTCATAGCCAAACCGGATTCCATTCGGTTCTATATGATCTCCGGTACGGGCGGATTCAACGATACGTCGAGGACGACGGTTGACAGTGTCACAGTCACGAATGCGGAAGGTAAAGCAAGCCTGAGATTATTTACGTCAACCGTGCCGGTGACCAATACAGTGGTGGCCAAACTGATGACGACGACGGATGACAGTGTCGTATTTACGGTGGTTACCGAGCCCAGAGCGATATCGAGTTTAGGTATTGCGGTGGCATCGAACTGGACGGCGGGCGTTTCCGAAAATGTGGTCGTGACGGCGTATGACCAATATGGGAATATTGCAGCCAACGCGACGAGTAATATCCAGTTATCGGCTATATCGTCATCGAGTGTGGAGTTTACGCCGGCGAGCGGATTGTTGGCACTGACATCGGGTGTAGCCGGTTTCACGGCCAGGGATACGGCGGCGAAGAGCTTTATGCAGATTGCGGCGAGTGAATTGGCGCTTGGAACCCAAGTTTTAAGTCCGAGCCTGAATGTCAAACATGCGGCCGCCGATCGTTTTGCCAATTCTGAGATCATATTAACCGGTGTCACGGTTAACAACATACGTAATTTGACAGCTCAGGTTGTCGACTTATATGGAAATCCTGTCAAAGACACATCCGTAACATTTACTGTGATCGATAGCAGTAATGGCGGAACGATCACCGGCTCTAGTACGGTTTTGACTGATGTATTTGGAAGAGCCGTCACTTCCTATAAGGCCGGTAGCGATGTCGGTTTGAATACGATTGCCGCCCATGCAACCATTGGCGGAAGCATTCCGAATCAACCGGACAGCACCTACTTCAGAATGACTACAAGTCTGATTAATGCCAATGCAAATTACGTGGTCAACAGTCTTTCACCGCAGGTGATTTCAAGAGACCAGTCGGTTGCTTTCAGCGTACAGTTTTCCAATACCGGGACTTTCCCTGTCACTTTGATCGGAGATTCAACCTATCTATTGATAACCCATACAGGTTCAGGCAATACGTTCCGTGCATATCTGGATACGACGGTTAACCGTTCACTTACGCAGGATGGAGTCTCGAAACTCACTTTCCGAACAGACAGTGTTAAACTTGCGGCCGGTAAGTATCCATCAGCCAATGATAGTATTCTGGTATATTTGTATGGAACGGTTTTCGATTCATCCGCTGATCAATTGGATACGTTGATAAGTGGTTTCGGTAACAATGTTATCGATACATTAGAGATAAAGAGCCCGGCGAGCGTGGTATTGGATTCGGTGAAGATCGCTCAAGGGGCGGGAGTCAGAGGTCAGGACAGTATACGGGTGGATTATTATGTAAGGAATACAGGGGAGTCGACGTTAAAGAGCTTTGCGGTGGTGGATAGTTTCCATAGTGAGATAGGTAATAACGTGACCTCGGACTGGGTATTGCAGGGCACTACCCGTCCGGATACGATCATGGGCGGAGTGAGCGCGAGCTTCAGTCAGTATTACCGTTTGAGGACGAGTGCCCAGATCGGGTTGGATAAGATCACGACGAGAGTGTTCGGATTAGATGGCTATGATAACACGCAGGCGACGCGGGATACCTTAACGAATGGTGATTCAGTGCGGGTGTATAGATCGGCGACGCTATTAGCTATAGCGGACAGTTTCCGCGTGTATATGCATGACAGTTTAGTGACCACGAGTGTGGTGGCGGCGGGAGATACGTTTGACTTAAGGATGAAGGTGAAGAACGACAGCGGGTATGTGGTGACGAATTTGATCTCCAGTCCGTATACGCCGGATAGTTCGGGCTTGGGCGTGATCGCGTTGCTGTCGGGACCTGTGGTGGAGAAGACGAGACTGGATTCGGGAGAGGCGACGCATATCAAGTGGACGTATAGAGCGGGAGATAACGGTCTTGGCAGCTTGAACTTCAGCGTGAAGGCTCAGGGGCTGGATTCGACCAATGAGAATACCTTGATCAGTTCGAACACGGTGACGAGATTACTTACGATCAAACATGCGGAAGAGGATACGATCCTGACGCTGGCCG
Organism: uncultured Bacteroidota bacterium; assembly: GCA_964415295.1. GTDB lineage: Bacteria > CLD3 > CLD3 > SB21 > SB21 > SB21. The sequence continues at coordinate 1,419 of CAYPYN010000020.1, read as the reverse complement.
GCGGTGTGGCCAAGACGGATACGTTGCTGGTTGGTAACACGACGTTATTGGAAGTGGTGGTAAAAGACCGTTTTGGTAATGTGGTTCCAAGTGATCAGGTGCGCTACCGAGTGACGGGAGGTACGGGAGGCTTCAATGATACGTCGAGGACGACGGTTGACAGTGTTACGGTAACGAATACGGAAGGCAAAGCGAGCTTAAGATTATATACGTCGACGGTGCCGGTAACGAATACGGTGGTGGCGAAACTTTTGACGGCCACAGATGACAGTGTGGTGTTCACGGTAGTGACCCAGCCCAGAGCGATCACGAGTTTGGGTATGGTGGTAGCGTCGAACTGGACAGCAGGCGTGAGCGAGAGTGTGGTAGTGACGGCGTATGATCAGTATAATAATGTGGTGACGAATGCGACGAGTAATGTTCAGTTGACGTCTATTGTATCGCCGAGTGTACAGTTTGTGACGGGCGCTACACAGCCGTTGGTTTCGGGTGCGGCTACTTTCACGGTGAAGGATACGATCGCCAGGACGTTCCTGCAGCTGAAGGCGAATGTAACGGGCGTAGGGACACAGGTGACGAGCCAGGATCTGAATGTGGTACATAACAAGGCGAAGCGGTTTGCGGATACGGTGGTGACATTGAATGGTGTGACGATCGGGAACGTGAGGACGCTGACGACGACGCTGGTGGATTCGTTCGGTAATCCTGTCAAAGACACGACGGTGGTATTCACGGTGATCAGTTCAAGCGGCGGCGGGGTGATCACGAGCAGTAATCCGGTGGTCACGGCGGCGGATGGCAAGGCGAGTGTATCGTATAAGACGGGCAGTGTGGTAGGCCAGAATGTGATCAGCGCCCAGGGTTTGAGCCTGGTGACGATACCGGGTGAGCCGGACAGTGTGTATTTTGTGATCAATACGGATACGGTGAACGCGAACGCGAACTTTGTGGCGGGTAGTCTGGAGCCGAAGGTAGCGAGCGAGGGACAGGTTGTTTCGTTCCGGGCGAAGTTCACGAACACGGGTTCATTCCCGATCACGCTGGAAGGCGATTCGAGTTATATAGTGTATGATGACGGCGCAACAAGTTACACGGCTTATTTGGATACAGGCATCAGCAAGACGATCGGTGTTGGAACGAGCCAGTTGGTGTTCAAGAGTGATACATTGGGAATAGTAAGCGGACGTTATCCGTCGGCGGGCAAGACGACCCATATCCGGTTGTATGGGTGGGTGTTTGATTCCGCGGCGGTGGAGTTTGATACGTTGGCGTTCAATTTTAGTGACAATGTTATCGATACATTAGAGATAAAGACCCCGGCGAGCGTGGTATTGGATTCGGTGAAGATCGCCCAAGGGGCAGGCGTCAGAGGTCAGGACAGTATACGGGTGGATTATTATGTAAGGAATACAGGGGAGT
>CAYPYN010000019.1:0-10696 GCA_964415295.1 uncultured Bacteroidota bacterium | reverse complement strand
AGCCACATGATGAACATCGTACACGTGGTCATCGTTACCATCGTGAGTAGATAGAACATAGGGCCCTGATCCGGAACCACTTTGACTTCCTGATTTCCTACGACGACACTGAGGCTGCAGAGCCAGGTGGAAACGCCCAAAGCCTGGATGGCCGACAGAGCCACCGTGCCGTAACGGGTCATTTGATTGATTTTCTTGCGGCCTTCGTCGCCCTCTTTCTGAAGTTTCTGCAGATACGGTATGGTCGTTCCCAACAATTGAAGGATGATCGAAGTACTGATGTACGGCATAATACCCAGTGCCGCGATGGTAGCCTGGCTGAGACCTCCACCCGCAAAAAGATCGTAGAAACTGAGCAGCGTGTTTTCAGCTTGCTTGAAATATTGTCCTAACGCAATGGCGTTGATCCCCGGCGCGGGAATGTGGGCTGCAATTCGTTCGATCAGCAAAATACCGAGAGTGAAAAGCACTCGGCGCCGCAATTCGGGTATTTTGAAGACGTTTGCAAAAGTTTGAAGCATCGTAGATTACTCTTATAGCTGAATGAAGTGGATAAGCCTATTTTTTCTGTTTCTTCGCCTTGACCAACACCGTCTTCTTGACGCCCAGTACTGTTACTTTACCGCCTGCTTTTTCGACCTTTTCTTTGGCCGAAGCGCTGATGGCATGCACTTCGATCTGAAGGGCTTTGCTTATCTCACCGTTTCCTAAAATTTTTACGGGCTGGCTTTTTTTGCTGATGAGTCCGGCGGCATGCAGCGACTGCACATCCACTTTTGCCGCATCAAACTGGGCCAGGGAACTCAGATTGACGATCTGATAAGGATTCCTGAAAATATTGGTGAACCCGTATTTGGGAAGCCGTCTCTGCAACGGCATCTGTCCGCCCTCAAACCAGGCCTTCATGTGGACGCCGGAACGGGACTTCAATCCTTTGTTACCTTTGGTGGAAGTGCCTCCGTGACCGGAGCCTTCACCGCGTCCGATACGTTTTTGTTTTTTCCGTGAGCCTTTGGCGTACTTCAGATTACTTAAGTTCATTATGTTTCCTCGCATCCTAAAATCGGTTAAGCTTTCTTGGCTTTAACTACTTTGTAGCCGCTTTTCTTTTCTTTTTTTACTTCTTTGGGTTTTTCGCTCACTTCTTCCATACTGACCATATAGTTGACACTGTGTACCATACCACGAACCTGCGGCGTGTCGTTGTGATAAACCGACTGGCCGATCTTGTGCAATCCCAATGCTCGCACGGTGGAACGATGCGCATACATGGCGCCGTTGACACTTCTGACCTGGGTAATTTTCAATAATTTCATTTTGTTTACTACCTATGCTATTTAGTAAGAACTTCCATAACCGAGAGACTTCTTAAGGCGCCGACTTCGCGGGCGTTAGTCACTTCGCTCAGAGCCTTCATGGTCGCTTTGACCACGTTATGAGGATTGGACGAACCCTTGCATTTGGTCAGGATATCCGTTACTCCGACCGATTCCAGTACGGCGCGAACAGCGGATCCGGCGATGATTCCGGTACCTTTGGAGGCCGGTTTCAACAGCACTTTACCCGCGCCGAATTTAGCCGTTACTTCGTGAGGAAGGCTTCCGCCTTTAAGCGGAACAAAGATCATGTTTTTCTTCGCATCTTCTTTGCCTTTCGCGATGGCATCCGGTACTTCGTTGGCCTTGCCCAATCCGATACCGACGCGGCCTTTGCCGTCTCCGACCACAACGATCGCATTAAAACTGAAACGGCGTCCGCCTTTCACCACTTTGGCCACACGGTTGATATGAACGACGCGCTCTTCTTTCAGATCCAGTTCGCCCGGCGTTTCCGGGTTCTGTTTCTTCGTAAATCCCTTTTTCTTCATCTATGCCTCGTTAGTTTCAAAAATGAACTCGTTAGAATTTCAATCCGCCTTCGCGGGCGCCTTCGGCCACCGCTTTGACGCGGCCGTGGTATTGATACCCGTTGCGGTCGAATACCGCCGTTTCGATACCTTTGGCTTTGGCGGCTTTGGCCAATTCCATCCCGATCAGTTTGCTGACCGAGATCTTGCCTTTTTCCGCTCCTTTTTTGAGATCTTCCGCCAAGCTGGAAACGCTGACCAGCGTAGCGCCGGCCTGATCGTCGATCAACTGGGCATAAATATGCTTCAGGCTCCGGAAAACCGACAGCCGCGGCTTGGCCGCACTGCCAAAAATTTTCTTACGGACACGTCTTTTGATCCGTAATCTTTTTGATGCTTTTTCGATATTCTTGTTTGCCATTTTATTTCTGCTTATTTAAAAAGGTTGATCAACAATTACTTCTTAGCCGCGGCTTTTCCGGCTTTGCGGCGAATGATTTCCTCGGAATATTTGATACCCTTGCCTTTATAGGGTTCCGGCATCTTGAAAGAACGGATCTTCGTGGCCACTTGCCCGACCAATTGGCGGTCGATGCCTTTCACCACGACGCTGGTCGGCGTAGGGACGGCGATTTCGATTCCGGCCGGCGGCGCAAACAGGATCGGGTGGGAGAAACCAACATTGAACTGAATCATCTTGCCTTTCGGTTCGGCCTTGTAACCAACACCGACGATATCGAGTTTCTTTTCGAATCCTTCGGAGACGCCCGAAACCATGTTGGCGATCACGGCACGGACCGAACCGTGCAGAGAACGATGGAACTTGGTGTTGTTCTTCCGGCCGATCTGGATCTCTTTTCCTTCCACCTTGATCTCGGTCTCGGGATGGAACATCTGTTTCAACTCGCCTTTGGGCCCTTTGACCGTGATCTCCGTACCCTTAATCGAAACGTTGACTTTATCGGGTATCGTAATGGGCTTTTTTCCAATTCGTGACACTTTAATACTCCTAAACTTTTTACGAAACGTAGCAGAGAACTTCTCCGCCGACATTTTCTAATTTGGCTTTTTTATTCGTCATGACGCCTTTGGACGTCGAAAGAATCGCGATCCCAAGATTGGACTTTACGCGGGGCAGTTTTTTAACGCCTGCGTATTTTCTCAAACCGGGTGTGCTGACTTTGGAAATGTGTTTGATCACGCTTTTCTGCTTTTCATCGTACTTGAGATAAATACGAATGACACCCTGAACACCGTCGTCAAAATTGGTGTAGTCCTTGATGTACCCCTGCTCCAAAAGGATCTGGGTGATATCGCGTTTCAGGTTGGACGCTTTGACGTCCACGCTTTTCTTTTTGGCCTGTATGGCGTTACGGACTTTCGTTAAATAATCCGCAATTGGATCCGTCATTGACATTGAAAAAACTCCTTGCTTTATAAAATCGACAAAACTTCGTGGTCTTCGGTTACCAGGAGGCTTTACGCACACCCGGGATCTCTCCGTTGAGAGCCAATTGCCGGAAGCATATACGGCAGATCGCGAATTTTCTCATATAGGCCCGGCGGCGCCCGCAGCGCTTACAGCGCGTCACAGCCCTGGTGGAAAATTTCGGTGTCCTCTTCGTCTTAGCTACCCATGCTTTTGTTGCCAAGGTCTTACTCCTTATCGGTTAATCGGAACAACTATTTCTTCTTAAACGGCATGCCGAACTCTTTGAGCAGTTCGTATGCTTCTTCATCGGTCTTGGCGGAGGTCACGATCGTGATATCCATACCGCGCACGCGGTCCATCTTATCAACGTCGATCTCCGGAAAGATGATCTGCTCTTTGACGCCGAGCGTATAATTTCCGCGGCCGTCGAACGACTTGTCGGGAACGCCTTTGAAGTCACGGATACGGGGAATCGCCACATTCAGCAAACGGTCCAGAAACTCATACATCGATGCACGGCGCAGTGTCACGAAGCATGCAATCGGCACGCCCTGACGCAGCTTGAAGTTCGAGATCGCTTTTTTGGCTTTGCGGATCGAAGGCTTCTGGCCGGTGATCGCAATCATATCATGGACAGCCGCATCCAGAAGTTTGGAATCCTGGGTCGCCGCTCCGACGCCCATATTGATTACGACCTTCTCGATCTTGGGGGTCTGCATGACGTTCTTGTAATTAAATTTCTTCTGCAGAGCCGGAATGATGCGCGCTTTATAATCTTCGAACAAACGGACCTTGTAGTTCTTATCTACCGGTACGCGTTTGGCGTGAGCCGCTTCGCCGCCCTTTTTGGCCTGTTTCTCTTTGCCTTCTTTACCCTTGGCGTCTTTGCCTTCTTTTGCTTCCTTAGCCATCTATCGATTCCTCGTTATGAATAAAACTTTAGTTTACCACTTCGCCTGTCGCTTTGGCCACGCGAACTTTTGTACCGTCTTCCAGCTTTTTATGGCCGACGCGTGTTCTTTTGCCATTATGCACCAACATGACCTTACATACATTGATGGCGATCTCTTTTTCCTGAATACCGCCCTGCGGGTTCTGCTGATTAGGTTTTATGTGTTTCTTGCGGAGATTAATGCCTTCGACGAGCACTTTGTCCTCATCACGAAAAACTTTTAAGACCTTACCTTGTTTTCCCTTCTGGTTACCCGATATAACCATCACGGTGTCGTTCTTTTTGATATGCATAGCTTACCTTCTATTTCTTTCGTAAAACTTTATAATACTTCAGGGGCCAGGGAGACAATTTTCATGAATTGCTTCTCACGGAGTTCGCGCGCTACGGGACCGAAAATACGGGTACCGGTCGGCTCTTTGTCCTTATTGATCAACACGGCCGCGTTCTCGTCAAAACGGATATACGAACCGTCCTTGCGGCGTGTCTCTTTGCGTAACCGCACAACCACGGCACGGGCTACATCGCCTTTCTTAACGCCGCCGCCCGGAATCGCATCCTTGACAGAAACGATGATCTCATCGCCCAGGTGCGCATACCGCTTGGACGTGCCGCCCAGTACGCGGATACACATCACTTTTTTCGCGCCGGAGTTATCGGCCACAGTCAATCGGGTATATTCTTGTATCATGGTTTATCTCGCAAGTTTAGAATTTTATATTATTCCGCTTTTTTAACTACTTCGACCAGTCTCCAGCGTTTGTTCTTGCTGAGGGGCCGTGTCTCCATGATCTTCACGACATCGCCGATGCCTGCTTCCTCTTTTTCATCATGGGCCATCAGTTTCGTCGAGCGTTTGATGTATTTTTTGTAGGTCGGATGCACTACTTTGCGTTCGATCATGACCAGAATGCTTTTCTGCATCTTGTCGCTGACCACCGTCCCGACGCGGACTTTCCGGTTGTTGCGGGCTTTATTCTCGGTTTGTTCGGACATGAACCTTTTCTCCAGGATTCTAAAATTATTCTTTAAATTATTTGACTGCCAGTTTCTTGAGAATCTGATATTCGGTATTGAATTCCATTTTCTTGGGATGCATCCGCAGGCGGCTTACCGCTTTGCGTAATTTCGCCATATCAAAGTTGATCTTCTCGCCTTTGATCACGTCCGCCACTTCCGGGATCTGGAATTTCTTACTGATCTCGTTGAGCATGGCATTCGCCTTGGCCAGTTCGGCTTTGCGATTTTCTTCTTTGAGAACGGTCCTCATAATGGCGATCTCTTTTTTCGTTTCGCCGACCTTCAGCTTGTTCTCCAACTGCCCGACGGCCAACTGGAAGCGGAACTGAAACAGATTATTCTCCGCTTCAGCCAACATGCCCTTGATCTCTTCGGCGGGCAATCCTCTTATTTCATGTGGTTTCATATTTTATTTCTCCAAACTTTCTAATATTATGCGTGAACTTCGCCGCGGGACACGAACTTGGATTTCAGCGGCAGTTTGAATGCGGCCAGACGGAAGGCCTCGCGCGCCAGATCTTCCGTAACGCCGTCGATCTCAAACATGACACGGCCCGGCTTGATGACAGCTACCCAGAATTCAGGCGCTCCTTTACCAGAACCCATACGTGTTTCCGCAGGCTTTTTCGTGACCGGTTTGTCAGGGAATATGCGGATCCAAATCTTACCGCCGCGTTTGATGTAGCGCGTCATAGCGATACGGGCTGCTTCGATCTGACGGCTGGTAATCCATCCGCATTCCATCGACTTGAGTCCGTACGTGCCGAAACTGACTTCATTGCCGCGCGTTGCTTTGCCCCGCATTTTACCGCGATGGTGTCTTCTGAATTTTACTTTCTTGGGCATTAACATGATCTAGAGTCTCCTGAACAATTGGTTGCTACTTGGTTTCGAACGGGCTCAGCACTTCGCCTTTGCAGATCCACACTTTAATGCCGATCTGGCCATACGTGGTTTTGGCCGTTCCGTGCGCAAAATCGATATCGGCGCGCAGGGTATGAAGCGGCACGCGTCCTTCGTTATACCGGTCGGCACGGGCCATTTCGGCTCCGCCCAGTCGCCCGCTGACGGCGACACGGATGCCTTCGGCTCCCATACGCATGGCGGCGCGGGTCGCATTTTTCATCGCGCGGCGGTACGGGATCTGACTTTCCAGCTGACGGGCGATATCGCTGGCTACAAGGTACGAATCCATTTCGGGGGATTTGATCTCGGAAATATTAAGACGGATCTCCTTGCCGGTCACTTTCTTTAATTCTTCGCGTAATTGGTCCACATCCTTGCCTTTACGCCCGATCACAATCCCGGGACGGGCCGTGTGGATCGTAATGGTAATGACTTCCGCTTCTTTCTTGATCCGCTCGATGGCGATCTTGGCCACGCGCGCATCTTTGGGAAGACGGTTACGCAGATAACTGCGCAGCGTAAGATCTTCCTGCAGTTTGTCGGCAAAATTCTTCTCATCAAACCAGCTGGAATTCCAGGTTTTGATGATGCCTAATCGCAAGCCGATCGGATGTGTTTTCTGTCCCAAAATTTCCTCCGTATAATTTTAATAAATCTGAACTATGCTCTTTCAGCCACGACAACGGTCACATGGCTGGTTCGTTTGCGGATCATGGAACGGCGTCCCATAGATCCCGCGCGGCCGCGCTTGAGCATCGGCCCGCCGTCTACAAAAATTTCTTTGATATAAAGCGTGTGCGCATCCACCCCCGGCTTGACAAACTGAATATTAGCCACGGCCGATCGGACGGTTTTCTCTATATGCGTCGCGGCATTTTTCCGGGTAAAGTGGAGGATCGTGATCGCTTCCTCCGTACCTTTGCCGCGCACCAATTCCGCCACCCGGCGCATCTTGCGGGGAGAGATTCTCAAATGTTTTGTTAACGCAGTACCTTCCATAATTGCTCCAACGATTAAACTTTAAAAATTTCTACTTTTTCGCCGCCGGCGCTGTCGTGGCGGCCGCCTTGGCACCCGAGTGACCGCGGAACGTACGCGTGGGCGCAAATTCGCCCAGCTTATGTCCCACCATGTTTTCCGTCACGTATACGGGGATGAACTTATTACCATTGTGCACTGCAAAAGTGTGCCCGACGAAATCCGGGGAGATCGTGCAGGACCGGGCCCAGGTCTTGACAACTTTCTTGGTATTCGCTTTGTTCATAGCCTCTACTTTTTCAACCAGATTGGCATCCAGGTAAGGGCCTTTTTTAATGGAACGACTCATGATACGATTTCCTCTATGCTAAAAATATTACTTTCTGCGTTTAATGATGGCGGAATTCGTCCGGTGATTCTTCTTACGCGTCTTGTAACCTTTGGTCGGTTGACCCCATGGCGTCACCGGGTGCGGATTCCCTTGCGGAGAACGTCCTTCGCCGCCGCCGTGCGGATGATCCACAGGATTCATCACGACACCGCGGTTATGCGGACGACGGCCCATCCAACGTACGCGGCCGGCTTTGCCGATCGTCACGTTTTCATGCTCCAGGTTACCGACCTGACCGATCGTAGCGGAGCAGTTTTCAAGAACTTTGCGAATTTCGCCCGATGGAAGACGCAACTGAACGTATCCTTCTTCGCGACCAACGATGTTGGCAAACGCTCCGGCGGTACGCGCCATCTGCCCGCCTTTACCCAATTTCAATTCAACATTGTGTACATCGGTGCCGACAGGAATCGCCTTAAGAGGAAGAGTGTTGCCCAACTTGATCTCGGCCGTTTCACCCGACATAACCTTTTCGCCAACCTGAAGACCTTTAGGCGCCAAGATATAAGATTTTTGTCCGTCGACATACTGAATAAGAGCGATGTGCGCGCTGCGGTTAGGATCGTATTCGATACCCAGAACCTTGGCTTCCACCCCGTGACGATGACGTTTGAAGTCGATCACGCGGTATTGTTTCTTGTGACCGCCTCCGATGAATCGGGAAGTGGTGTGGCCGATATTATTACGGCCTCCCGTTCTCTTCTTCGGTTCGAGCAGCGTTTTTTCAGGCGTCTTTTTCGTGACTTCGCTGAAGTCGGAGACGCTGATGTAGCGGCGGCTCGGGGTATAAGGTCTATACGTTTTTACTGGCATGTTCTATCTTCTCCCATTGGGCCGGATAATGGTTTTCCCGGCGATCCTTTTAATTTTTATACGCCTTCGACGAATTCGATCTTGTTATCTTTGGCAAGAGTCACAACCGCTTTTTTCCAGCTGCGCGTCTGGCCGTAATTAACGCCGGCGCGGGTATAACGCACACGGCTTTTGCCGGAAACATGGCTCGTGCGGACGCTGTCCACTTTGACGTTGAATTTCTTTTCGATCGCCGCCTTGATATCAATCTTATTTGCGTCTTTGGAAACTTCGAACGCATACTGGTTCAGCGGCTCGCCGTTACGCTTCTTTTTGTCCTTCATGATCGTCATCTTTTCCGTAACGATCGGCCGTTTCAAGATCTTGTTGATGATGGAGTTGTCCATTTTTTCCTCTTGCGATTAAAACTTATTAGTTAGCCGACCCGAACGCGCTCTCAACGGATTTGATGGCGCTTTCGTGGAACAGCAGATAATCCGCGTTCATAATATCGTACGTCGAAGCGTCTTTGACCACGCTGACCTTCAGGCCCGGGATGTTGCGGCATGACTTACGGAAATTCTCATACGAACGGGCATCTTTTTCATCTTTGACGACATGCGTCTTATCCACGAGCATCAGTACTTTGTTGATGCGTTTGGATTTCTTTGTCGTTTCCTCAGCCGCTTCTTCGGATTTCTTCTTGCGGCCTTTGGACTTCGCACCTTCGGCTTTAGCGGCGTGCTGCAGACCTAAATTGGCCAGAACACCGAACACTTCTTTGGTCTTGGGAACATCGGCGCAAAGCGTATGGAAATCTTCCACCACCATGATCTTGTTGTCCACGGCCTTATAAGTCAAAGCCGACTTGCGCGCCATACGTTTCACTTTGGCATTGACGTCTTTTTTATAAAGATGAGGATGGGGACCAAACGTGATCGCACCGCCCGGCCACAAAGGGGTCTTCACGGATCCTGCGCGTGCGCCGCCGGTGCCTTTTTGTTTCCACGGTTTCTTGGTAGTACCGGAAACATACGAACGCTCCAGCGTGTTATGTGTGCCGTGACGTTTGTTGGAACGCTCGGCCACGACCGCGAGATAGACCGCGTGATCGTTGGGTTCGATGCCGAAAATATCCTTCGGCAGATCCACTTTCCGTCCGGTATCTTCGCCTTTGATCGATTTAACTTCTACTTTCATTTCAAACACCCTTATGCTTTAAAAGCTTTGTTGGCTATTGGCCGTTTTTACGAATTTCGATGTACGAATTGGTCGCACCGGGAACGCTGCCGCGGATAAAGAGCACGTTGGACTCTTTGTCTACGCGAACCACTTTGAGGTTCTTGATCGTGACGCGGTCATTACCCATACGGCCGGCCATACGCATACCTTTGAACACGCGCGAAGGATCGGAACTGCCGCCGATGGATCCGGGGGAACGCGGACGGTCGGATGCGCCGTGCGTGGTTTCGTTGATACCGCCGAAGCCGTGACGCTTGACGACACCCTGGAAACCTTTACCTTTGGATATGCCGATCACCGTGACCTTTTCGCCTTCCTGGAACATGTCCATCTTCACTTCCGCGCCCAGTTGAAGCTCGGAAATATTGAAGTCCTGGAATTCCCGGAAGACCTTTGGAAAACGTTCGGTCAGGTTGGCTTTCTTACTGTGACCCTGGAGGGCTTTGGAAGTGTGTTTGGCCGTCTTGGAACCTACCGCCAACTGCACCGCCTCGTACCCGTCTTTCTCTTTGGTCTTGATCTGGGTCACAATATTCGGCACTGTTTCAATAAGGGTGACAGGAACAATATTTCCGCTTTCATCGAAAATATTGCTCATCCCTATTTTTCTACCAATCATACCGCTCATGATATCTATACTCCTGGTAAGAACTCCCCCGCCGTCAGCGGGATTCATTCTGCAAAAAATTTAATTCACATCCCCGGTTATCGGGTGTTACGCTGTTGCCGTTACTTTAAGTTCAATATCCACGCCCGCAGGCAATTCCAGTTTGGATAACGCTTCCACCGTCTTGTTAGTCGCATTCAAAATGCAGATCAGACGCTTATGGATACGGGTCTCGAACTGTTCGCGCGACTTCTTATCCACGTGCGGCGAACGAAGGACCGTGTAAATGGTCTTATCGGTCGGCAGAGGAATAGGGCCGCTGATGATCGCACCTGAACTTTTCGCCGTACGAATGATCTTATCGATCGATTTATCGATCAGATTGTGATCGTAGGCTTTGAGTTTGATTCGGATTCCTTGTCCAGTCACTGTTGTACTCTCTTGGTTTATTAACTAAATTTAACTAAACGATCTTTCTTACTTCAGGATCTTAGTAACGACACCGGCGCCGACGGTTCTTCCGCCTTCAC
>CAYPYN010000018.1:0-10936 GCA_964415295.1 uncultured Bacteroidota bacterium | reverse complement strand
GGGCGAAGGTAAGGGTTTGGGCCTTTCTCTGGCCTATGGCATCATTCACCAGCATCAAGGAAAAATTTACTTCAAGTCCACTCCGGAAAAAGGTTCGGACTTCTATATTGAGTTACCCGTGCCGCAGAGCCACTGATAAGTGCAGTTTACACCATTCAGAATATCCGTTGACAATAGACGTATGGTCGCTTACATTAATTCATTCTCATCTCAAAACAGTCCCGGCTAATGTTCCTTTTCGCATCTGCGCAGGCAGGGCTGAGGGTGAAAAACGCATAACCAAAGACTACGTCGGGAGAACGCCATGAGCCGATTCGATAAGCGCGAAGCATCATCGTTGATGTTCGATCTGAGAAATTTCACGCCGACCCTTCAGAAATTCGAATCGGAGGATCCGGACGCATTTCTTTCGTTCCTCCAGACGATCACTGTCGATGCATTGAAACTGCTGAAAATCGTCGAAGGCCGGGAAAGGGCCTATTATACTTCCACCGGCGATGGATTTCTGCTCTGTTTTTTTGGTGAATTTCACTATGTTTCTGCGTATTTATTTGCACTGGCGTTCGAAAAGATCGCTACGACTCGTGTTGCCCAGTTCAAAAAGGAAAAAGGTTATGAGCTTGGATTCGGCATAGGCCTGGAGTGTGGTTATCTGCGCGGCGTGCAGGTTGTTGAGTCCGACAGGCAAGTAATTACCTACATAGGCCAGGTGATCAATACGGCCGCCCGTATCGAATCGGTAACGAAAATGCTCGCGCGTACCAATCTGATAATAGGCCAGGAAATGAATCAGAAGTTGGTCAAAAAATTATGTGACGAAGATTACGCGGAATTGATAAATCAGACCCTGAAAGCAAAAAATTCCGAAGAATCGGCGCAGATCATCCGAAAGATGAACGATATTAACCAAAAGATACTTGTAGCCTATATTTTTGAGCACAACCTCAAAGGTGTGGAAACAGCCCAGCCGCTTTTTCGGCTGTCGCCCAGTCTGGCCAAACCTGAAAAACCGGCAATCAAAGAAATGCTCAAGAAGCTTTGCGAGATCCTCAAAATAGAATACGGCGATCTTGCCAAAACCTTTGGCGAAGGTCATTGGAAAAAATAAACTTACCGCTTGATTTCTTTCCTCTTTTTCTCCATCTTTGACCGGCTTGGTAATGCGTTGTTAGCCAAGTTTGCTATTCATCCACAATTGGTTTTAATTTCTTGCAGAACTGAATAATGAGTACATTCTCGAGATTGAAGTGCGTTCATGACTAGAAAAGAGCGTTACGACTTTATCAAAGTCATATGGATACCGTTTTTTTTCTTGTTTCTGTCCTCCTGTGCAAGTGCTTATGTCAAGGACAACATAGCTCTTGGTGTGAAGCGCGGGTATGTAGAATTCTATTTCGTCCATGGCGATATCTCTTGGCCGGCAGAATTTACTCACATATTCAATAGTCCAAGCATTTACTTGGTTACTGAGGACGGTGAGACGTATGAGGGCAGAACCGTTTCACACCCAAACCAAAAGGAACGGGAAGGCCGGCGTATTGCAAAGCGTCCTGAAAATTACACTTTCCGGGTCTGGGTACCGGTCAAAGATCAGGATCAACAGACATACCACTCACCTCAATTCGGTATCATTGATGCACGAATTACCGTGCGCGTTAAAGAGGACCACGTGACACCCGTTCGTATTCTCGTTAAGGGTGATCTACAGAACGGATATACCCTTACCCTTACAGAAGAACCGATGCTTGCACTTGATTAACGAAACCGTCTCAATGGGGGGGGTGACGTTTCGGATGACATACGATTTGTGGCTATCTAGCAATATTATTCCTAAAACCTGATGAATGTCATTGACAAAGCTAGGAAGTAGAATTAGTTTTTGGTGCGCTCATTATCAGTTCCCAGCAAGAACCGAAGTTAGAAATGGATATTTCATGACGAAAGCTCAACATAGTTTAATCAGGACGTCGATAGTATTGACGTTGATGCTATTTTTTCTGTCTTGCTCAAACGATGGCGGGACGGGCTCAGAGGGCAGTGGCGGCCATACTTACCCGATGCTTTTCCGTATTGGTTTGTTCACAGGAATGAATGGGACTACTGCTGGCGGTCAGATGGAGATATATCGTAATACAACGACCTTAGAGGAATCATTTGAAACGCTCAATGATTTTCTAGTAACCGGCGCCACCGGAACGATCGAATTCTGGTTAACAGATAATTCCGGCGCAACTTCGCTGTCATCATCATCTAACAAAGTTTTGATAGGCAGCCTGAGTTCCGGCTACAGCGGTGTCCATACTTTTCCCATTCCCACCGGCCAATCTTCATCGGCCTATACTTACGTTGTAGTTTTTTCTGTTAGTGGCAACAAAAATGTCGGGAAAGCTCAATTGCTATTGCCTTTACCTCCGGGTTAACTCAAACAGCGGATCAGTCCAATGGCACGAACAATTACGCATCATGATGTTAGTATTAGGATACCCATGAAAGCTCGTATTGCGGATGTCTTCCAGACGGAGGAACGGGTTGTTGTGGAATGGAAGTCTTCGGAAGAACATCCCGTATTTCTTTTTGGAAAGTACGAATTTGCGAGCGGGCAGGGGGAAACGTTTACGATTCAAGGTAAACCCGGATTCTGTTCGGCCGTATTATCGGAACTGGGAAAAAATGGTCTCATGATTGACAAAAGGCCGCTGGTTTACTCTACCTCGAGATTTTGGATACATCTCACAGGAAAAAAGATATAGTTCTATTTATTATGGAGAACACATGCTTCGTCTACGATCCCTTGCTTTCGTATTGCTGCTAATGATGGCTTCCTGCGGACCGGTGTATATACCTACGGCCGTCAATGCGCCTTTATTGTCTAAGAAGAATGAGTTTCACGGATCGGCGTATATGAGGAATTTTAGTGGGTGGGATATTCAAAGTGCATATTCACCGGTGGGCCATGTGGGGATTATGGCTAATGGGTCCATGAGCCGCTCGCAGTTCCTTTTTGATCCGGCACTCGGGGAGAGCAAACAAACATTTTTTGAAGGCGGGATCGGAATATACGGCTCGCTAGATGAAGAGCAGAAAAGCAACGGGGAATTGTATTTCGGATACGGCAGAGGGCGCACTCGCTCCAAAAGTGAATTCATGGAGTCCATTTTTGACGAGGATACAAGAACTACCGGTTACTTTCATCGTTACTTTGTTCAAGCCTCCATTGGTGTTCCGGGCGGGCACAGCGGCCCCTCACTTTCTTGCCGTGTGGTCAAAGTAGAATACTATAAATTTAAGAACGGTTTCTCTGTTTCTCACGCGTCACCTAAGGCTTATTTCGCAGAGCCGGCGCTTACTCTGAAGTTTGGGCCGAAAGCATTTAAATTTGTCGCTCAAGCTCTCTACGCGATTCGTTTAGGCGGCGACAAGGATCTCGTATTTCAGAAACTACAACTGACCGGCGGCGCGGAGATTCAATTGGGTCATTGATTTTTTATTATCATGAATTATTTGTTGACTCCCTTTAGAGTATTGTATAAATGCTGGTATTTCTTTTTTGTCGGTGCAGCACTACTGCTATTCTATCCGGTTTTCTATTTCTTATTGTCCCACCCAAATAGATTTCCGAAAGCGTTCAGAATGATGCGTTGGTTTGCCGTTGCTTGGCAGTGGTGTGCTTTGGCGCCGGTCAGGATCAGCGGCAGAGAAAACATGATTCCGCGCGGTTCCTATATTATTTGCGCCAACCACACATCGTATATGGATATACCGGTCACTTATTGGGTTTTTCAGAATTATTTCATATTTGTAGCCAAGAGAGAGGTTGAGTCGTGGCCACTTTTCAGAATATTCTTTACGTCTAAAATGAATATCACCGTGGATCGAGACAGTATCACGGGGTCTCTCGAAGCTATGAAACGCATGTTGGAAGAGATAGATAATGGCCATCCTTTGGCGATCTATCCTGAAGGGACGATTTCACGGTCCGCGCCGGTGATGGGGGACTTCAAGCCCGGGGCCTTTGCGATTGCTATCAGAAAACAAATTCCAATACTTCCGGTTACATTTGTTAATAACTGGCAACGCCTACAGAGGAACGGTAAGTGGCACGCGATGGCTGGACCTGGTTACTCGGAGGTAGTCATCCATCCGCCGGTTAATACCGTCGGATTGACCAAAAAAGATGCTGATGATTTGGCGCAAAGAATAAAAAAGATCATCAATCTTCCTCTTAATGAGAAATTCGGATGTGAGGTTTAGCATGGAATTTACCGATCGTCCATTTGAGCAGACCACGGCGGTCACAGATTTGATCTTAGCCATGCTCGCGTCGGTATTGGCTTATAGAATTTTACGGTATGGAAGAGGAGTTGATCTTTATAAATCCCAGATCTGGGCCTGGGCATTTGGTCTCATCGCGTTTGCATCCTATGTGGGCGCTGTCGCTCACGGATTTGATATGTCCGACAAGACCAATTGGATATTATGGCAGCCCCTCAATCTCTCTCTTGGTCTCGCGGTAGCGCTTTTTGTCACAGGTGTGATCTACGATATGAAAGGATTTTGGATATCGAGAGGCATGACGCTCGCGATTCTGCTTCTTGGTACTATGTTTTATGCGATTACCCTGGTGTTCGATAACTTATTTGTAATTTTCGTACTGTACGAAGCCGTGGCGATGGTATTTGCTGTAATTGTATACACCATGTTAGCCGTAAAAAATGAGTTGCATGGGGCCGGATATATGACGATCGGCATAATGATATCGCTCTTTGCGGCTTATCTGCAGACACAAGCGGAACTGGAAATGGTGATGATCTGGGAATTCGATCACAACGGTATTTTTCACATCGCGCAGATGATCGGAATAGTCTTTCTCGCGGCCGGCATTCGAAAAGACCTGCGATCGCGTGCGCGGAGAGCCTTTTCTATTTGATTCAACAAAATAAATCCCTATATTTCGTCGCTTTTTACAACATTTTATTCTTCCGGAGTTATCGATTCATGACGATCAGTTCCCAAGACGTGCGCCGTCAGTTCATCAGATTTTTTGAAGAGCGCGCGCATAAGTTTGTGCCATCCAGTCCTGTCGTTCCAAACGACGACCCCACGCTTCTCTTCACAAATGCCGGTATGAATCAGTTCAAGCCGATCTTCCTTGGCAGTGAAAAACGTGATTACGTAAGGGCTGTCAATTCGCAAAAGTGTATCCGCGTGAGCGGCAAGCATAACGATCTGGAAGAGGTTGGGCATGATACGTATCATCACACCTTCTTTGAAATGCTCGGCAATTGGTCATTCGGCGATTATTACAAGAAAGAGGCGATTGCCTGGGCATGGGAACTTTTGACCGGTGTGTGGGGGCTTCCCAAAGACCGTTTGTATGCGACGGTCTACCGTGACGACGACGAAGCGGCGGATATGTGGAAGAAAGTAACGGACATTGATCCGTCGCACATCATGCGTTTTGGTGAAAAGGATAATTTCTGGGAAATGGGCGACACAGGTCCCTGCGGGCCGTGCTCCGAGATCCATATAGACCTTACGGAAAGAGGCGACGGCGCACGATTGGTCAATGCCGGCTCTCCCGATGTGATCGAATTATGGAATCTTGTATTCATTCAATTCAACCGAAATGCGGACCGGTCCCTTACTGAATTACCCGCCAAACATGTGGATACCGGCGCCGGATTCGAGCGTATTACTCGTGTTCTCCAGCGCAAAGCGTCGAATTACGACATCGACATTTTTACCGACATTATTAAAGGGATCGAGCATCATACGAGGAAGACGTATCAGGACGAGCATATTCAGGCGCCGTTCCGTGTTATTGCCGATCACATCCGCATGTTGACCTTTTCCATCACCGACGGGGCGATACCAGGTAACGACGGCCGAGGATATGTGCTTCGCCGGATTCTCCGCCGTGCCGCCCTGTATGGCCGGAAACTGCAGATGCACGAACCGTTCATTTACAAATTGGTGGCCAATGTTGCCGAATCAATGGGTGAGGCCTTCCCGGAGATCAGGTCGCGCCAATCTTTCGTGGAAAAGGTGATCAAGACAGAGGAAGAGAATTTCAACAACACTCTCGATCGGGGAATTGAAGTTTTTGAAGATATGGTCAGAAAGTTATCCAAAGCGGGTGTATCTCAAATTCCAGGTGAGGATGTATTCAAATTATATGATACATACGGTTTCCCGGTCGATCTTACTCGAGTGATCGCAACGGAGCGCGGTTTTAGTGTTGATGAGAATAGGTTTGCGGAAGAAATGGCTGCGCAGAAGCAGCGTTCTCGGGATGAAGGTAAAAAGATATTCATCACCAAAGACGTGAAGTGGAATGTCGTTTCCGCCGAAAAAAAATCTCAGTTCTTAGGCTATGATACTCTGATGTCCGAAGCCCAGTTGATCAAGTATAGCCGCGACGGCAAGCATATCCAAATGGTATTCGACCAGACGCCTTTCTATTCTGAGTCCGGCGGGCAGGTCGGCGATAAAGGAACGATTACGTTCAATGGTCTGGTTTTTGAAGTATGGGATACTCAGAAGGTCGGAGATGATATCGTTCATTTTGCCGATGATTTGCCGGATGCCGATCTCAAAGACCATCATAATGCTAAACTGACTGTTCATAAGGCCCACAGAGAACCTACCATAAAAAATCACTCGGCAACGCATATTCTGCACGCCGCATTAAGGCAAGTGCTGGGTGATCATGTGCATCAGGCTGGATCGGTCGTCGAACCCGACAGGCTGCGTTTTGACTTTACTCATTTCGAAAAGATCAGCGATGAACAGTTGACTCGTATTGAGCGGACGGTTCAACAGAAGGTTTTTGAGAATATTCCTCTCAGACACCATCGTAATATTCCAATCTCCGACGCGAAGAAGATGGGCGCCCTGTCATTCTTTGGAGATAAGTACGGCGATCATGTCAATGTGGTACAGTTCGGTGATTTCAGTAAGGAATTCTGCGGTGGAACTCACGTAGGCTCTACGGGAATGATAGGTTTTTTTAAAATCGTATCGGAATCGAGCATCGCTTCAGGCGTGAGACGTATCGAAGCGATCTCCGGTCCGCTGGCTGAACGGACCTTGCGCGCCGAGCATGAGATTCACGAAAGGCTGAAAAGCCTGCTGAACTGCCGCAGCGAAGAGGTGTTTTCCAAGGTTGAAAATCTGTCACAGCGGAAAAAGGAGTTGGAAAAGGAGCTTGCCCAGTTGAATCTCAAGCTGGTTACCTCCAAATTGGATGAAATCCTTTTTAATGCTACTAAAGTCAACGGGATTCGCGTAGTCGCATCGGAGATTGAGTTGCCGGACGGGGTTGAGCTAAAAGAAGTGGCCGATACGCTCCGTTTGAAAATGAAATCCGGGGTCGGCGTTCTTGCCACGGTTAGGAATGAGAGTGTTTCGTTCGTGTGTATCGTGACCGATGATCTTGTCAATAGATACCATGCTGGAACTATTATTAAAGAAGTTGCTAAAATAGCGGGAGGAAGCGGAGGAGGTAGGCCGCATTTGGCAACTGCAGGCGCCAAAGATCCAGGTAAAATTCATGATGCGCTGAAGAGTTTGAGCAAATTTCTCCAATAGGTTTCAATATGAAAAAGAAGAAAACTGCCGCACATCCGGAACGCCGGACATCGAATGCTAAGCATCCTGACGAAAATAACAAACTCATCAAGATCTCTTCCAAAGGACGGGTGCGTGAGCTTGTTGAGAAGAAAATGGCCGAGACGCCATATGCGACTCGTAAGATAACTCATGCTGAAAAAAAGGAAACACCTGCTACCAAATTGATGATCAGTGTTTCCGGGATTCGGGGAGTCATTGGTGATGGTCTGAATCCTGAGATCGTTTCAAAGTACGCGGCCGCGTTCGGCACGTGGGCCAATGGCGGAACCATCGTGATCGGCCGGGATTCTCGTGTGTCCGGAGAATTGGTCAAAACGTCGGCTGTCGCCGGTCTGATAGCCACTGGCTGCAAGGTCGTTGAAATTGGCGTCGTGCCAACCCCGACCGTAGAGATTGCAGTCAAAAACCTCAATGCGCACGGTGGCATAGCGATCACGGCCAGCCATAATCCGGTGGAGTGGAACGCACTAAAGCTGATCGGCCCTAACGGGCATTTTTTGACGGCTTTTCAGATGGATGAGGTTTTGGAGTTGGCCCATTTGAATAATATCTCGTACGTTGAGTGGGATCGGCTTGGAAAAGTCCAGTACTACGATTACGCGGTAAAGGATCATATTGAAAGAATAATGGAACTCCCGTATTTGAACACGGAGGCTCTCCGAAAGAGAAATCTAAAAGTTGTGGTGGATTGTGTTAACGGCGCCGGTGGAGCGATCATTCCCAGGTTTCTCAAAGAACTTGGTTGCGAGGTCGTAACGATCAATGAAGAACCCCACGGGATATTTCCGCGTAATCCGGAACCCACTATGGAAAATCTCCATGAATTGGAACATGCGGTGACATATCATAAGGCCGATATCGGATTCGCTGTTGATCCGGACGTGGACAGACTGGCTATCGTTTCCGAAAAAGGAATCGCGATCGGAGAAGAGTACACATTGGCCATTGCCGTCGATTATGTTTTATCCCGTAAAGCGGGACCGGTAGTAGTCAATGCGTCGACAACGATGGCGATAGATGACATTGCTGCAAAATATCATAGCAAATGCCACAGAACGAAAATCGGTGAGATCAATGTTTCCACAAAAATGCGTGAAGTGCATGCGGTTATAGGCGGTGAAGGGAATGGAGGCGTCATTTTACCTGAAACGCATTTGGGTCGCGATGCCGTAACGGGAATAGCGTTGGTGCTGCAATCAATGGCTGAGAAGGATCGTCCATTCTCTGACATGCTAAGAGAATTGCCTTCTTATCTGATGAAGAAGGACAAAATCGAACTTGGAAAAGTTGATACAACAAAAGTATTGGACAAGATCATGAAAGATCATTCCAATGAAAAGATCGATTTGACGGACGGCGTAAAAATCTTGTTTAGTGATTCATGGATACATTTTCGCAAGTCGAATACTGAGCCCATTGTCAGAATCATTGCCGAAGCTCGTGACAAAAAACAGCTCGAAAAATTAATTAAGTCATTTACTTCTTATTTTCATTGAGTATAAATAGCATCTTTATATTCCTCTAAATTACTCAATTCAAAGGAGAGACCATGAAAAATATAATGAAAACGATCTGGCTGAGCGCACTATCCGCGTTTTTTGTTTCAGCGCTGTATGCCCAGAAACCCGCATGGGTTGACAATCCGGGAGTCTATTCGTCTGAGAATTTTGTAGGTGTTGGGGTCGCCAAAGATTCGAAGGCCGATAAGGCGAGAACCAAAGCTGAAAAGAAAGCCATAGCCGGCATTGAGAAGATTCTCAAGAACAAATATGCAAAAGCCGATATAAAAAAAGCCATGACGGGTGTGCGGATTGAATCCTACTGGCAGGATCCGACAAACAAGTATTATTATGCGCTCGCCTTGCTTCCGATTGAAACCATCGACAAAGGATATGCCGCTCAGAAAAAGGCTGATAAAGCCCGCAGCGGTGCCATGAGTGCTTTGAAGATGCTAAATGCGCAGACGAGTGACCCCGATGTTGTTATCATTAAAGCAGACGATGAATCCGAGGATATGGGGGCTATGGAAGCATCACCGGAGGAAGTGAAAGCTCCGGAAGAACAAAGGCAAACAATTAAGGAAACCGCATCGGTTACCGTTTCCGCGTCGTCAGCTTCTTCATCGAGGGGCGCGGGAAGCACCGATTTTGCAAACAAATCCTTTGGCAGTTTCAAATGGAGCGATCAGGACCAGAACTCCAAATATTCACTTCTGGGCGATGGCAATTTGACTGTTAATGTTGTGACCGATGAGACATGGGACCCCAAAGAGGGTAACAAACATGCTCCGCGGGTCGAAATGTCGGATGTCAAAGGTAATTTTACGGCTGTAACGAAAGTGAAAGCGGATTGGTCCAAATATTATGTCGGTTTTGGTATTTGCGCCCACAGCGGTAAGCAAAACGTCATCGCTAAAGTCTTCTACAACGGCTCGTACGTATACCTCGAAGGATTTGCCAACGACATCGATTTACCGCGAACCGAAAAATACATCGAACCTTTCAAAGGCTTTGGGTATCTGAAATTGGTCCGAAACGGTTACTTGTGGACGGCCTATTACAGCACAATCGACGAAGATTGGGTAGAGATCGCCAGTTTCGAAACTGAATTCCCGGAAACGTGTAACGTTGGCGTTGTATTCCTGAATTCCGAGGGCACTACGTCGGCCATGAAAATGGAATATCTGAAGATCACGCAGTAAAATTCTTCGAAATTATTTCTTCAAAAAGGCAAGCGCTAAAACGCTTGCCTTTTTTGTTGGTTTTCCTCATAACTTTTTTAAAAATAATAAAAAAACATCAAAAAAACTTGACAACCGTAGATTTTTTCTATATATTGGGCACTCAAAAATAAACACCTATCTTTCTATAGGTTTTTATTGAATTTAAAATTGAGTTGCGCCTGTGAAGTTTGTGGAACTCTGTGGACTCCCAAGCCGTGTGTACAGGGTTTTTGGGCGTTTTGTGTTTTTGCGAGAGTAACTCAATTGGTAGAGTACCTGCCTTCCAAGCAGGATGTTGCGAGTTCGAGCCTCGTCTCTCGCTCGATAAGATTTTGGCCTGTGTAGCTCAGCTGGTTAGAGCGCGTCCTTGGTAAGGACGAGGTCACCGGTTCAATTCCGGTCTCAGGCTCCTCGGCATCTGTTTGAATTTGATTTGTGTAACAGCGATATCATAAACATGCAAGGAGACTCACATGGCTAAGGAAAAATTTAACCGGTCGAAGCCGCATATCAACATCGGTACGATCGGTCACGTAGATCACGGCAAGACGACGCTGACGTCGGCTATCACGATGGTACAGG
>CAYPYN010000017.1:0-12987 GCA_964415295.1 uncultured Bacteroidota bacterium | reverse complement strand
ATATCGACGGCGGTGTTTGGCACCTCGATGTCGGCTCATCACATCCTGGGGCTGAAGCCGGTCCCAAGGGTATGGCTGTTCGCCATTTAAAGTGGTACGCGAGCTGGGTTTAGAACGTCGTGAGACAGTTCGGTCCCTATCTGCCGTGGGCGCAGGATGCTTGAGAGGAGCTGTTCATAGTACGAGAGGACCTGAACGGACGCACCTCTAGTGATCCAGTTGTTCCGCCAGGGGCATCGCTGGGTAGCTATGTGCGGAACGGATAACCGCTGAAAGCATCTAAGCGGGAAGCCGGCCTCAAGATTAGGCATCCCGGGCCGCAAGGCCCCTGAAGACCCCTCGAAGACCACGAGGTAATAGGCCGGGTGTGGAAGCGCAGCAATGCGTGAAGCTAACCTGTACTAATCGGTCGTGAGGCTTGACCTACCTCTAAGGCAAACGTCGGTGCTCTTCGGAGCACGAATGGTTCGAGCCCAGGGTTGGGAGTGAGAGCCCGCTCCGCGACAGCAAGAAGTCGCGGGAGCGAGAGCGCCCCGACCGGGCGGTCGCTCGATACGTACTTCCAAAGGTTTCCGGTGACGATGTCGGAGGGGCCACACCCGATCCCATCCCGAACTCGGAAGTTAAGCCCTCCAGAGCCGATGGTACTGCACGCGTGAGTGTGTGGGAGAGTAGGACGTTGCCGGGTTAATTTTGACGAAGGCCCCGCCTCGATTTCGAGGCGGGGCTTTCCTTTTCCGTCCTCGCCTCATCGCCGGATGCCGCGCACCGCGGACTGGAAATCGATGCCGCGATCGTCGTAGATCCCCGGTCGCTGCCTCTGGCAGCGGTGATGGCGATCAAGAGACGAGCTGCGGTCGGCGCCGGCGGGGCGGCGATCGCCCTGGTGGCGCTCGGGGGGCTCGCGTGGGGCGTCTGGATCCCCGCGGCCATCCGCGATCGCGTCGCCGCCGCCGCGGCACGGCGCGGCCTGCGCGCGACGGTCGAGGACGTCGACGTCGCGTTCTCGCGGGTCGTGCTGCGAGGGCTCGATGCGGCGAGCGAGCCTGCGGGGCTGACCGTGCGCGCCGGCGAGGTGCGGCTGGATGCGAGCCTCTGGGACATCGCGACCACTGGGCCGGCCGCCGTTCGCGCGCTCGAGGTGCGCGAGCTCGCGGTGGACGTCGATCTGGAGGCGGCCTCGCTCGACGAGGTGATGGCGCAGCTCCGAGGGGACGGCGGCTCGGACGCCGAGCCTGGCTCGGAGGGGCGCGCCGTGCGGGTCGAGGGGATGGCGGTGACGCTGGTCGACCGGCGGGGCGCGGTCGCGCGTGTGTCGCGGGGGCGGGCTTCGCTCGAGCCCGACGGCACGCTCCAGATCTCGGCTGGGCCCGTCGAGCTCGCGCCGGGCGAGGTCGACGGCGCGCGCGCGGCGCGGCTGCATGCCCGCCTCGAGCGCCGAGACGAGGGCTGGAAGATCGCCTATGCCGCGCTCGGGGGCGTGGAGATCCGCTACCGCGAGCGCGACGGGGAGGCTCGCAGCCCGCTCTTGCCCCGCCTCCGCAGGCACGCGGACCGGCTCACGCCGGAGGATGGCACACGGCCGCGCCCGAGCTCCGGCGACCAGGGCCAGAGCCGCGCGGGCGCCACCGGCGAGGGCCCTACCGCGCAGGGCCCTACCGACCAGCGCTCGGGCGACCAGGGCACCGGCGCCCATACCGACGATACCTCGGGTGACGAAGGCTCCACCGGCGAGGGCCAAACCGACGAGGGCCCCAGGGGCGAGGGCGCTACCGGCGAGGGCGCTACCGGCGAGGCTCCTACCGACCTGGGCTCTAGGGACCTGGGCTCTAGGGACTTGGGCTCCACCGACGAGGGCTCCACCGGCGCGGGACCTACCGACGACGGCCCCAGCGGCGCGAGCCCGTCCGAGGAGACCGGGGCCAGCGCCTCGACGGAGGCCCGTGGGCCCTCGGGCGCGGCGCTGATCACGCGCGCGCGCAGCCTGCTCGGGCCACGACTGGCCGAGGGAGCCGTGCTCGAGCTCTCGGATCTGTCGGTGCGCGTGGAGAGCGGAGGCGAGCCGCGCATCGTGCTCCGCGATCTCTCGGCCGAGGTCCGCGCGCTCCCCGAGGGGCGCTTCCACCTCGGCGGGTCCGGGCGCCCGGGGCGCGGGGGGCGGCTCGGTTGGCGGCTCACCGTCGACCCGGACATGCTGCGCGCGGAGGGGCGGATCGACTTCCAGCGGCTCCCCTTCGCGCTCGTCGCGCCGTTCTTGCCGGCGCTGCCCTGGCATCGGCCGGAGGACGCACGGCTCAGCGGCGAGCTCTCGATCGAGGGCCGCGGCGCGACGCGCGTGCACCTCGACGGCGAGATCGCGGTCGACGAGCTGGCGCTCTCGTCGCCGCGCATCGCGCCGCAGCCGGTGCGGCGCCTCGCGCTCGGCCTCACCGGCGAGGCCGACTGGGATCCCATCCCACGTCGGCTCGAGCTCGCGCGGGCCACGCTGACCCTGGGCGGCGCCTCGGTGCACCTCTCCGGGTCGCTCGAGTGGCCCGAGGACCACTACCTCGTCGACCTGCGCGCGACGCTCCCGCCCACGCCCTGCGACACGGCGATCGCCGCCATCCCCGCGGATCTCCTCGCCGAGCTCGGCGGCTTCACGTTCGGCGGCCAGATCGGAGGGCGGGTGCAGGTGCACGTCGACTCCCGCGATCTCGACGCGACGGTGCTGGACATCGACGTGGCGGACGGCTGCCGGTTCGAGACCGCGCCGGCGCTGGCCGACGTGCGGCGCTTCGACGGTCCGTTCACGCACCGCGTGCTCGAGCCCGACGGCAGCGTCTTCGAGATGGAGAGCGGGCCCGGCACCGCGAGCTGGACGCCCATCCGCGACATCAGCCCCTTCTTCGTGCACGCGGTGCTCGCGCACGAGGACGGCGCGTTCTTCTCGCACTCCGGGTTCTCCGTCCCGTCCATCCGCCTCGCGCTCGTCCGCAACCTGCGGGAGCATCGCTACGTCTACGGGGCCTCCACGATCACCATGCAGCTCGTGAAGAACGTCTTCCTGCACCGCGAGAAGACGCTCGTGCGCAAGGTGCAGGAGGTCGTGCTCACCTGGTGGGTCGAGTCCGTGATGTCCAAGGAGGACATCCTCGAGCTCTACCTGAACGTGATCGAGTACGGGCCCGGGGTGTACGGCATCCGCGCGGCGGCGGAGCACTACTTCGGCGTCCCGCCGAGCGAGCTGGGACCGGCGGAGTCCGCCTATCTCGCCTGCATCCTGCCGAGCCCCAAAACCTTCCACTCCCACTGGGACGAGGGCGCCGTGCCGGAGCGCTTCCGGCGGCGGGTGGCGCGCTTCCTCGGGACGCTGGGATCGCGCGGGCGCTACGACGCGGAGGCGGTCGCGGCGGGCCTCGCGGACCTCGAGGGGCTCCGCTTCCATCGCCCCGGGATGCCCCGCCCCGAGCGCCCGCCCCGGCGGGGCGGCACCGCGCCCCTGCCCGTGGGCGCGGGGATGGACGCCGCCTGGGAGGAAGCCGTCGGGCCCGACGACCCCGGCTTCGACGAAGAGAACGGCGCGGAGGAGGACGACCGGTTCGACCCATGAGCGCGGAAGATGGCGGAACGCTGCCCGAGTGGTGATAGAATCCGACGCCGCGGTGTCGGGCGGGTCTGACGACGACGATGATGATCCGGGCGAGGGGACGGCCGTCCTCTCGCTCGCGAGCCTCGGGCTGCCGGCCCGCTCGGCCGCCACGCCGTTCCTCATCCTCCTCGCGGGGGAGGACGCGGGGAAGATGGTGCGCGTCGAGACGGAGGTGCTCATCGGCCGCAGCCCCAAGGCCGGGCTGCGCCTGACGGGCGAGGGCGTCTCGCGCCTGCACGCGCGCTTCGTGCGCCGCGAGGACGGCACCTACGTGGAGGACCTCGGCTCGACCAACGGCACGCTCGTGAACGGCGTGCGGCTCACGGGCCCCGCCGTCCTGCGCGACGGCGACAAGATCCAGATCGGCGCGAGCTTCCTCATCAAGTTCTCGCTGCAGGACGCGCTCGAGCAGAGCTTCCAGCAGCAGCTCTACGAGGCGGCGCTGCGCGACCCGCTGACCAAGGCCTTCAACCGACGCGCGCTCAACGAGCGCCTGGAGACGGAGCTCGCGCACCTCACGCGCCACGGCGGCGAGCTCGCGGTGATGCTCTTCGATCTCGACCACTTCAAGCGCGTGAACGACACGTTCGGGCACCTCGCGGGGGATCACGTCCTGCGCACGTTCGCGCACCTCGTCTCGACGATGACGCGGCGCGAGGACTTCTTCGCGCGCTACGGCGGGGAGGAGTTCGTGATGCTCTGCCGGAGCACGCCGCTCGACCACGCGAAGGCGCTCGCCGAGCGGATCCGGGTGGCGGTGGAGCGCGAGCGCGTCGTGTACTCGGAGCGCGTCATCCCCGTGACGGTGAGCATCGGCATCGCGAGCGCGTGGCCGCGCTGCACCTCGGCGGAGGTGATCGGCGTGGCGGACGCCGCGCTCTACGCCGCGAAGAACGCCGGGCGCAACCAGGTCGTCGCCTACGTCGGCGGGGCGTGACAGAAACGCATCGGTTCGAGAGCGTTCGGCTGAGGAGAGCAGAAGGAGCAGGAGCGCTCCCTTCTCCTGCATTCCTGCAGTCCTCGGATCGAGTCCCTCTTCATCACGCGGTTGGATCCGCGTCTACACGATCCTGTGCATCCAATGGTCGTCCCTTTCGCCGGGAGGAGTCGGTGTGGGGCGGACCCCTGGCGCCGCACGGGGACATCGGCGGCCGCCTCTCATCTGGGCGCGCGCTTGGCCGCGATGCCGAGGTGATCTTGGAGCGCGCGCGCGATGGCGTGCGCTTGGTCGCCATCGTGGAGGAACGAGACGATCACCACGGGATCGGGATCGTGGGTCTCGCCGAGCACGTCCCAGGTCTCGACGACGCCTTCGGGGCTTGGCCGCCGGCGATGGCGAACGCGCAGCTCGGTCAGCCGCACCGTCGAGACGGGCGCGCGCTGGCGCCAGACCGGCAGCGGACCGCGCCGGACGTCGATCTCGTCGCCCGCGACGCGAATGACGGTTCGGTTGGTGAACACCGCGATGGCCACGCACGCCAGGCCGAGCCCGATCGCCGTGAACATGGCGAGCGTCAGCGACGTCGGAAGGCCCGCGTCGCGGAAGCCGAGCGGAGCGAGCCAGAACGCGGCGATGAGGAGGTTCCACGACACCGCGAAGACCACCAGCAGCCAAGGGAACGGCGAGCGATCGCGCAGCGTCATCACCAGCGTGCGGCGCTCGCGTCGCGCCTCGTCGCGGTACGCGCCCTGAGGGCGAGCCGGTGGATCGACGTGCTCGATCACGAGGCCGGCGGGGACCCGGAGCGGCGAGCGAGGGACCTCGATTCGCTCCTCGTCGCCGCTCACTCCTCATCGCCCCGGAGGCGCGCGAGGACGCCGATGTCCTCCAGCGTCGTCATGTCGCCGCGCTCCTCGCCGCCGGCGGCGAGCTCCTTGAGGAGGCGGCGCATGATCTTGCCGCTGCGGGTCTTCGGGAGGGCGTCGGCGAAGCGGATGGCGTCGGGCCGAGCGAACTTGCCGATCTCGGTCGCGACCTGCTCCATCAGCGACTCGCGCAGCTCCTTGCCGGGGACGAAGTCGCCCTTGAGGGTGACGAAGGCGACGAGCGCCTGGCCCTTGAGCTCGTCGGGGCGGCCGACGACCGCGGCCTCCGCCACCGCGTGGTGCGCGACGAGCGCGCTCTCGACCTCCGCGGTGCCGAGGCGGTGGCCCGCGACGTTCACGACGTCGTCGACGCGGCCCATCACCCAGAAGTAGCCGTCCTCGTCGCGGCGCGCGCCGTCGCCCGTGAAGTAGATGCCCGGGAAGCGGCTGAAGTACTGCTGCTGGAAGCGCTCGTCGTCGCCCCAGACGGTGCGCAGCATGGACGGCCAGGGCTTGTCGATGACCAGCAGGCCGCCCTCGTTCGGGCCCGCCTCGCTGCCGTCCTCGCGCAGGATCTTCGGCCGGATGCCCGGCATGGGCAGGCAGCAGCTGCCGGGCTTGGCGGCGATGGCGCCGGGGAGTGGCGTCATCATGATCGCGCCCGTCTCCGTCTGCCACCACGTGTCGACGATCGGGCACCGCTCACCGCCGATGATGTTGCGGTACCACATCCACGCCTCGGGGTTGATGGGCTCACCGACCGTCCCGAGCAGGCGGAGCGAGCTCAGGTCGTGCTTCATCGGGTACTGGTTGCCCCACTTCACGAAGGCGCGGATGGCCGTCGGCGCGGTGTAGAGGATGTTGACGCCGTGGCGCTCGATGATGTCCCAGAAGCGGCCGGGATCCGGTTGGTTCGGCGCGCCCTCGTACATCAGCGCGGTCGCCCCGTTCGCGAGCGGGCCGTAGACGATGTAGCTGTGGCCCGTGACCCAGCCGACGTCGGCCGTGCACCAGTAGGTGTCCTCCTCCTTCAGGTCGAAGACGAGCTTCGTCGAGAGGTAGGTGCCCACCATGTAGCCGCCCGTGGTGTGCACGACGCCCTTGGGCTTGCCCGTGGTGCCGGAGGTGTAGAGGATGAAGAGGTTGTGCTCGGCCTCGAGCGCCGGCGCCTCGCAGTCGGCGTCCACCGCCTCGATGATGTCGTGCCAGAAGTGGTCGCGGCCGCCGCGCATCGTGACGTCGTTGCCGCAGCGCTTGAGCGTGACGGTCTGCTTGACGCTCGGGCACTCCTCCAGCGCGCGATCGACCTGCTCCTTGAGCGGCACGACCTTGCCGCGGCGCCACGCGCCGTCCTGGGTCACCACGATCTTCGCCTGCGCGTCGTTGACGCGGTCGCGCACGGCCTCCGCCGCGAAGCCACCGAAGATGACGCTGTGCACGGCGCCGATGCGCGCGCACGCCAGCATGGCGATCGCCGCCTCGGGCACCATGCCCATGTAGATGGCGACGCGATCGCCCTTCTGGACGCCGAGGCGCTTGAGCACGTTCGCGAAGCGGCACACCTCGCGGTGGAGCTGGTGGTAGGTGAGGACGCGGGTGTCGCCCGGCTCGCCCTCGAAGATCAGCGCGGCCTTGTTGCGGCGCGGGCCGGCCAGGTGCCGATCGAGGCAGTTGTAGGCGAGGTTGGTGGTGCCGTCGGCGAACCACTTGGCGTGCGGGGCATCCCACTCGAGCGTCTTGGTCGGCTTGGTGAACCACGTCAGCTCCGAGGCGACCTCCATCCAGAAGGCGTCCGGCTCCTCGACGCTGCGGCGGTAGAGCGCCTCGTAGGCCTCGCGCGAGCCCACGAGCGCCTCCGCCGCGAACGCCTCCGGCGGCGCGAAGATGCGTGACTCCCGCGATACGCTCTCGATGGTCCCCTTCGTCATCGGCCTCTCCGTCGTGTCTCGTGGCCGCGCGCTCGCGCGGCGGAAGCGCGAGGATTCCACAAACGACGGGGCGGGTGCCACCCGGTCCGATCCGCCCGGGCTCGATCGCAGATGGGGGTCGGCGGTGTCCAGCCAGTCCCCCGGCGCGGAACCCCTCGGTCGGATCTCGCGCAAAGACGCAGAGGCGCCAAGGGGAGCTCTGCCCGGGGCCCCGGTCCCTCCCTTCGCCTCTCGGCGCCTTGCGCGAGAGCACGATCGTGAGCGCGGAGTCGTTCACCCCTCCCGCGGATCACACCCGATCCGCCATGGAGTGATCGCCGGCGGGGGGCGGCGGCGTTCCGCCTGTCGGCAGGCGTGAATCCACTCGGTCGGATCTCGCGCGAAGACGCACAGGTGCGAAGGGAAGCTCTGCCGGGCGCTCCCTGCCTCGCTTCGTGTGTTGGCGGCTTTGCGCGAGACGGGTGCAGGTCGGCTCACATCCGTCGCTCCGCGACATCGGCGTCGCGAAGTCACGGAGCCTTTTCGAACCGCAGAGGGCCGCAGAGGGCCGCGGAGGGCTCGGGATCGAGGCCATTCCGCAACCTCTGCGGCCCGCGGCGGCCCTCCCGCGGTGAAATCTCCCGGAGAACATGGGTCGCCAGGGGACGCGCCGTTGGATCTGGGCGCGGCTGCACTCAGATCGTTCACGACTCTGGATCACACTCGATCCGCCAGGCCCGCGGCTGCCGGCGATCGGGGCACGCCAGATCACGCTCGGATACGACACACGCCGCTGGGCGGCTGCCCGAGTGGCCCGGACGGCGCGCGGGTGGAAGAGTGCACGGGTGCGGGAGCTGCGCGAGAAGTACCTGGAGATGCGCGCCATGCGCGTCGCGCACGCGAACGGGGAGGGCGGCGATCCGCGGCGGCGGATGCGCGCGCTCGCGGCGCGCTTCCCGGGCGCGCTGCGCGAGATCGACGAGCTCCCGCTCGAGGTGATCGAGGCGCGCATCGAGGAGCTCGACGCCGCCCTCGCGGGTCGCCGCGAGGCGCCGCGCTGGGCCGTGCTGCTCGAGCGCTACCACGCCTGGATGCGCGCCGTCCTCGCGATCCGGCGGGCCGCCGGTGCCGAGCGCGATCACGCGCGGGCGCTGGCGTGGATCGAGGGCGCGCCGGAGGAGGAGGGCGGGCCTCGCCGCGAGGAGCTGCGCGCGGCGCTCGACGCGATCCTCAGGCCGCCCGAAGGCCGGCTGAACCGCTGGATCTTCGAGCGCCTCGGGCGCGACGCGGGCCTCGACCCGGCGCAGGCGGAGGCGGCGCTCTTTCCCGCGGGGGGCCACCGCGGTCGGACCGACGGCGGCTGAATGCGGGCTCGATGCGATGCGTCGATGGCGACGCCAATTGCTTGAAGAAAACCGGCGCTCGGCCTATGCAGGTGTCCGCCGGTGCGGGGGGAGGTCCCCGTGGAGTCGGCGCCTTGGGAGGACCGGATGGGCCGTTCGCTTCGACTCGCGCTCTCTCTGATCGGGCTCGCGGCCGCCGTCGCTCCGGCGATGCCGGCCGAGGCGCAGGCCGGCATCCCGATCAACATCGAGTCGGTGCCGCCGGGCGCGACGGTGTACCTCGACTCGACGGCCAGCCCGCCGCTCGGGACGACGCCGCTCGCGAACGTGCGGGTCCCGGCCGGCTCGCACACCTTCATCTTCCAGCTCGCCAACCACGAGGAGGCGCGGCTCTCGGTGTCGGTGCGCCGCCGCCGAGAGACCTTCCGCGCCGTGCTCCGCGCGCTCGCGACGGTGGAGGTGTCCGCCGGCAACGAGGGCGCGCGCGGCGGCCGCGTGAGCGTCGACGGCCGCCCGGTCGGTGAGCTCGGCATGACGCCGATCCGCGTGACGGACCTGCAGCCCGGGCGCCACCAGGTGCGCGTCGAGCGCGAGGGCTATCAGCCCTTCGAGCAGTGGGTCGAGGTCGGCGGCGGGCAGCTCGTGCGCATCGCCGCGCTGCTCGAGCGGAGGGCGCCCGAGACGGGCGAGATCCTGGTGGCCGGCCCGACGGGTGCGCCGATCTTCGTCGACGGCAGACCCGTCGGCACGACGCCGATGGTGGTGGAGGGCGTGACGGTCGGCCCGCACACGGTGGAGATCCGCCCGCCGGGCGTGCCGCCTTACTCGCAGCAGGTCACGATCCTCGCGGGGCAGCGCGTGACGGTCACCATGCCGACCACGGGCGGCGGCGTGCTGCGCGTGATCGCCACCGCGCCCGGCGCGATCATCAGCATCGACGGCGAGGTGATCGGGCCCTCGCCCGCCGTGCGCGAGAACATGGCGGCCGGCGAGCACATCGTGGAGGCGACCGCCGAGGGCTACCAGCCCGCGCGGCAGACGGTGACCATCGAGGCGGGGCAGCAGCGCGTGGTCTCGCTGGACCTCCAGCGCGTGCAGGGCGAGCCCGGCCGCATCGTGGTCGAGGCGAACGTCGACGGGGCCACGGTGATCATCGACAACGAGGAGCGCGGGCAGGCGCCCGTGGTGCTGACGCCGGAGCCGGGGCCGCACGCGATCGTGGTGCGCGCCGACGGGCACCAGGAGTACAGCACGACGTGCACGACCGCGCCGGGCCGGAACTGCGAGGTGGACGCGGTGCTCGTGCCGCAGCAGGTGCGCGTGCGCGTGGCCGTGCAGCCCGGCATCCGCGACGCGCAGCTCTTCGTGGACGGGGAGCCGGCGGGGCCGATCCCGTTCGACGGCACGCTGCCCGCGGGCTCGCACGTCATCTCGGTGCGCGCGACCGGCTACGAGGAGTACCGCCAGCAGGTGCTGCTCACGCCCTCCTCCGAGGTGCGGCCGTTCGACATCACGCTGCCGCGCATCCAGGAGGGGATGACGGAGGAGGAGCGCCAGGAGCTGCACCAGCGCCTCGAGCGCGAGCGCGCGGCCTCGGTGACCCACTCGGCGGCGCCGCTGCCGGTCAACGCGGCGAGCCTCGATCTCTCGATCGGCTGGCCGTACCTCGGCGAGATCCGGCTGAACGTCGGGCTGCTCGAGTTCCTCGACGCGGGCTTCGCGATCCGCAGCTTCGGCCGCCTGACGGAGTTCGAGGGGCGGGTGCGCGCGGGCTACCGGCCGCTCCAGCAGCTCGCGGTGGCGGGCCAGGTGCGCTTCGGTGGCGGCATCGGGCCCGAGCAGGGCTTCGCCGCGCCGGAGACCTACATCGACGAGGCGGGCCTCGAGCAGAACTGGGCGGCGCTGCCCTTCGGCGATCGGATCAGCCGGCGGCCCCTGCCCGCCAGCATGGATCCGATGGTCTTCTCGTATCCGGTGAACAGCGCCTTCCTGAGCCTCGAGCTGCTCGGGAGCCTGCACTTCAGCGAGCAGGGCGCCTTCACGCTGTGGCTGGCCCTCGACATGTCGTCGGACGAGTACGCGGGGCACCCGCTCAACTCGGGCGTGTTCCTCGACTACGGGCCCTCGGCCACCATGGCCACGCAGACCTACTGCACGGTGCAGACCATGCCGCGCACGCAGCTGCGCTGCCCGCGCGAGGACTACGCGCGCGCGCGCCTCGGCGGCTCGCTCGAGCTCGTGCTCACGCGCAACTGGAACCTCTGGTTCCTGCTCGAGGGCATCCTCAGCTCGCAGCCGCGCCGCATCATGGGCAACCTGCTCGGCATCGAGGCGAACGACACGCAGTTCTACTTCCGCCTCGGGACGACCTACAAGTTCTGACCCGACGACGGCTCGCGGCGCGCTCCCACGGATCTTGGGCGCGCGCGCGGGCCGTGGCTTAGTCTGCACCCCGACGTGCGGCGATGGATCACCGCGGCGCTCCTCGTGCTCGCCCTCGCCGGCGCCTCGCCGGCGGCCGCGCAGGACCCGCCGCGGCTCTCGGGGGAGACGCCTCTCACGCTGCGCCCGGCGCGCGAGCTCGCGCGGCTCGCCGGCGCGGTGGCCCGCACGCTGGCGCTCCGGCTGGACGTCGAGGTGAGCGTCGGGGAGCCGCCGCCTCCCGAGATCCTCGAGGCCGTGCCCACCGGCCACGTCGCGCTGGCGCGCGAGGAGGGCTCCATCCTGCTCGTCCTCGCGGGGCCCGAGGGGCAGGTGTTCCGCAGCGAGATCGCCGTCCCGCCGCGCGGCTCGCAGGCCGCCGTGCGCGCGCTGGCGCTGGCCATCGAGGCCCTGCGCGACGCGGCGCTCGACGGTCCGCCCGAGGGCGAGGTGCCCACGGCCACCCGGCGCACGTTCGAGCACGACGGGCACACCGTCACCTGGATCTACCTCGAGCGCGAGGGCGGGCTCTTCGGCGTGCGGCCTCAGACGGACCTCGACGCGAAGCCGTCCTTCTACCTCGGCCTCACGGCGGGCCTCTCCACCGAGCGGCTCGCGGCCATGGTGGGGCCGCGGGTCGGGCTGTCCCTGTGCGTGCGCGAGACCTGCCTCGCGCTCGAGGGCGACGTGCCCATCCTCCCGCAGGAGAGCACGAGCTGCGACGGCCGTCAGATCCAGTACCGGCCCATCACCTTCGGGCTCCGCCTGTTCCTCCGGCCCGTCTCCATCGACGACGTCGTGCACTTCGCCTTCGGGTTCGGCTTGATCTCGCGCTTCGGGCTCGCGAGCCTGGTGGGCGTGGAGGTGAGCCGCCTGACCACCGACTTCGGCGTCCGCAGCGGGATCGAGGTGTCCTGGCGCTTCGCGCCGCCCTTCGAGATCGCCCTCGAGGTGGGCGCCGACGTGCACGTGACCCCCGCCAGCTTCGTGCGGACCACGCGGCCCCCGCCCGGGGTGGACTGCCCGACCATCGAGACCGTGCTGGTGGAGGACCTGGTGACGGTGTGGTCGGCCCTCGTCCTGCGGGTGCGGCCGTGAAAAGGCGGGGCGGCGCGCGGCCGGATGGAAATCCGCCTCCCGCCGAGCGACTCGGGATCGTGGGTACGGCGATGGCCAGCGGACGCTTCGTGGCGGTGGCGGGTGGGGTGGACGGCGACGCCGAGACCCTGCGCGAAGCGGCCGCCGGCGACGAGCGCGCCGTCCGGGCCCTCTACCGGGCCCACGTGGAGCGGGTGCACCGCACCGTGGCGCGCATCCTCGGCGCGCGCGATCCGGACGTGGAGGACGTGGTGCAGCAGGTGTTCCTGGCGGCCCTCGAGGGCGCGGCGAGCTTCGACGGCCGCTCGCGCGTCTCCACCTGGCTCGTCGGGATCGCCACCCGGCGCGCCCTCGACGCCTCGCGCTCGCGCTGGCGGCGGCAGCGCTGGGCCAAGATCGGCGAGTGGGTCGGGCTCGGCCGGCCCGCGCCAGCCCCCGACGCGCAGCTCGACGCCGTGTCGTTCGCCGAGGCCGCACTCGCCGAGCTCTCCCCCGAGCAGCGCACCGTCTTCGTCCTCCACTCGGTGGAGGGCTACACCTTCAAGGAGATCGAAGAGATGACCGGCACCGGCATCTCCACGTTGCACGCCCGGCTCAAGGCGGCGCGCGCGCGCCTCGACGCGCTGCTGGCCGAGCGTGGTCCCGAGGGAGGCGCGCGATGAGCACCCGACCGACCAGCAGCGAGGCCCTCGCCGAGGCGCTCAAGGGGGCCCCGCCCGCCCTCGACGAGCTGGCCCGCGCCCGCATGGAGCGGCGCGTCCTCGCCGCCGCCGCCGCGCCT
>CAYPYN010000016.1:0-16152 GCA_964415295.1 uncultured Bacteroidota bacterium | reverse complement strand
CGATCAGGCGAGTGGTGCCCTTGCTGGCATTCTCAATGATTTCCTTTTGGTCGGGCGTAAATTCACCGATCGCACCGGACATCAGCAATTCGAGATTCCCGGAGATGATCGAGGCCGGCGTGCGGAGTTCATGGCTGGAGATGACCATGAAACGGGTCTTTAGTTCGTCGAGTCTCTTCAATTCGCGGTAACTTTGTTCCAACTGTTCATTCTTGATTTTCAATTCGTCGAGCAAACGGAAGTTCTGCTTGGTTGTCTCATAATGCTCCACGGCGCGTTTGACCGTCATGACGATCTCTTCACGGCTCCACGGTTTGGTCACGTAACGGTAAACGTGACCCATGTTGATCGCATCAACCAGCGCGTTGATATCTGTATAACCGGTCAGCAGTATGCGGATCGTCAGCGGATACTTCTCCCGGGCACGCTGGAGCAACTCAACGCCGGTCATTTCCGGCATGCGCTGATCGCTGACGATCACGGCAAATTCGCGCGTCTCAAGAAGTTTGAGGGCTTCCATGGCGCTGTTGGCCGTATGAACATTGTACTCCCGCCTGAAAGTCCGCCGTAGCAGATCCAGATTGTCCACCTCATCATCGACAACAAGAATGTCCTGAAGGGACTTTGCCGCTTCTACGGGAGCCGCAGAGGCCATGGTCTCCGCCGAATCATTTCCTATTGGTTTATCCATTCGCAATCACAGGGTTATTACCATCGAATCCGCCAGCTCAGGTATACCTGACGTGTATCGGTTTCGCAGGCCAGATCCATTTTATCTTTAAACTTGTATAAATGCGCATCCACATAAGCATCAACCATACCGAGCAGGTGTGAGATGGCAAAAAGCCATCCGTACAAATTGCGGTCGTTGAGCGCGCCGTCCAGATCGCCGGTCAGATTGTTGTAACGGCTTCGAAGGATCTGTTTTTGTTCGGACGTCAAGAACGGATCGTTTTTTATTTGCCGATCGATCTGTTTGCGCTGATTCTCAATGCGTTTTACTTTTCGGTTCTTGATCGAGTAAATGCGCAGCATGGAAACATCTCCGGCAATAAAGACCGGCGCTTTCCAGCGGCTGTCGTTGTACCACTGCCCCCATCCGGGCATGAGAAAAGAACGTCCAACGGCACCCCAGGGGGACCGGTATAATGTGTCCACCGAAAAAGCTCTGCTTTGGGCACCGCTTCCAGCGATACTGTCCGTGGAAGTCTGAGCATGAAGATCAAAGAACAAATTAAATATCACAGTGCTTGCTGCAGCGGCGGCCCAGGAGAATCGGCGCCGGCTTTTCGTGGCATCAGTCATGCATCAGAACCTGTATGTGTGCGCAGACCGAATCAGCCAAGGCCTTCAGATCATAACCGCCTTCCAGCACCGAGATCAGGCGGCCCCGGCAATAATGTTCGGCGGCATTTTTCACTATACGCGTCATTTCCGCAAAACCTTCCGTGGTAACCCGCATCTGAGCCAAAGGATCTCTCTCATGGGCATCAAATCCTGCGGAGATGATCAATAGTTCCGGATCAAAATATTTGATACATTCATTCAAATCGTCTGCGAATACTTCCTGATAGACCGCATCCCCGCTTCCGGCCGGCAAAGGAATATTGCGCGTATATCCAAGGCCTCGGCCTTTGCCGTTTTCTTCTCTTCGTCCCGTGCCGGGATAAAGCGGAAACTGATGGGTGCTGAAGTAGAAAACGGAATCGTCTTCGTAAAATATCTCCTGGGTACCGTTACCGTGATGCACATCCCAATCGAGGACAAAAATGCGTTGGAGACCGTATTGAACCTGCGCGTAGCGGGCGCCGATCGCCGCATTATTGAAAAGACAAAAACCCATCGCACGATCGGACTCCGCATGATGACCCGGCGGACGGACGGCGCAAAATACGTTCCCGCACGTTCCGTCCATAATGGCGTCGACCGCCTGCATGACGCCGCCGCATGCCGTCAAAGCTGCCGCCAAAGAATCGGGATGGAGATAAGTATCCGCATCCAAATGACAAGGAGCATTGGGAAGGGCTTTTCTGATTCGGTCCACATGCGTCTGCGTATGGCACCTCAGGATGGATACATCATCCGCCTGTCGCGCTCCAACCGGAATTAACCGTTCCGAGATTCCTTCGTCGATCAATTTCCCGGTGATGCTTTGCAGCCTCTCAGGACATTCTGGATGATTTCCGCTCCTGTCGCGGTGTTGAAGAAACAGCGGATCCGATACAAAGCCCGTCCTCACAAGCCAGGATCACTTAAGATTCATGAAAACTTTTGACAGCCGCATCGATCGTATCATACGTCTTAAAAATTTTCAAAAGCTGAGTTATAATCAGCAGGCTTTCTACTTTTTCCGCAACCGATGAAAGTTTGAGATCTCCCCCCGCATTACGAATCGTAGTCATACTTGACATCAGGGCGCCGAGTCCGGAACTGTTCATCCATTTGACGCCGCCAAGATCCAGAACGATCCGCTTAACTCCAACTTGAGCCAGCTCTTTCACCCGGTCATGAATCTCCGATGTTTCACTTCCGCCCATTAGTTTCCCCTTAATCGCCAGTACGTAGACATCCCCGTGCACTTCTTCTTTGTAACTCATAGCTCCTCACGTGTTAGTGGTTAAACTTGACGCCTTTGTTTTTATCTTAATTTTTTTTGTTGATTAGACTTTATCAGCCACAAAATACCCATCGTCATCATCATTGCGCCGATCAAAAAAACCGCCCATATCAGGGTCTCGTCCCGCTCGGTAGTACTCCGGGCCTCCATTACGAATGACGCGTTCTTGAACAATTGTTCAATATCGTATTTCCACCTTGCTTCATTCTGGTCGAATTCTCCCGTATTGACGCTGATCATACGACCGGGCAGCCGCGTGGAAAAGTCAAACTGCGTATCGGCGAGTAATACTTTCGCTGCTGCTTCATCGTTTCTCAGATCGGAATTCTTGACCTCTTCTACTACAATGGCTGTGAAGAACTCTTCGTGGTATTCAAAGTCCTCATCAGCCTTGCGGATACGGACCGAACTCAGGCCATCCGCAAATACGTTCTCATTCTTGGTGAACGAACCGACGGCTTTTGAAGCCACGAGATGAAAGCTGCTGTCCGTAGATTTCTCGTAAACCTCGTACCCGTTATCCGTCAGGAATTTCTTTTTGAAGAGGATCGCGTCCCGGTTGTCCGGATTGAGGTTCAGCTCGACCCTTCTTGCTATCGAACCGTCTTCATATACCGTCGTCCGAACGAAAGCTTTGTAGCCGGATAACGAGGTCTCCTGAGACGGATATAAAAGAACAAAAACAAGGAAACTCACTATTCCAAAGCTCACGTTTCGATGCATCCTTCATCAAAAATGGGTAACTTAAATATATACTTATTAAAACAATAAATCAATTTCAAATAACGCGGGCGGGCGGGATAGAAATAGTTTGACATTTTTTGGCTTTTGACCTATATTGCCCCATTCAAAAAATGGAAAGAAGAGCATGTCCGTTACCATAACCGACGTTAAGAAAATTGCCGCGTTGGCCTATCTGGAATTCAGCGATACGGAACTTCAAAAGTACACGCACCAGCTTAATACGATCCTCGAATACGTGGCCAAACTGAATGAGATCGATACGTCCTCGGTACCCAATACCTACCACCCAATTTCCTACGGAGATGTTTTCAGGAGCGATGAGATAAAAGAAGGCCTGCCTATCGATAAGGCGTTGCAAAATGCTCCGGAAAAGACCTGGCAGTATTTTGTAGTACCCAAAGTTGTAGGTTCTTAAGATCAAGGAGACACAACCCGTGTCTCCTTTTTTTTTAACTTTTCTTTATAAAACCAAATACAAGCCCATGGCAAAATCCAAGAGTTCAAAGAAGCAGACCAAGTATATTTTCGTTACCGGAGGCGTTATCTCTTCCTTAGGCAAGGGAATTGCCGCCGCCAGTCTCGGCATGCTTCTGAAAGCTCGCGGATTCAATGTCACCATTCAGAAGTTTGATCCCTATATTAATGTTGACCCCGGCACTATGAGCCCATACCAGCACGGCGAGGTGTTTGTTACCGACGACGGAGCCGAAACCGATTTGGATCTTGGGCACTACGAACGCTTCATCGACGTCAATATGACGACGCGAAACAGTCATACTACCGGCAAAGTATACAAGACCGTGATCGACCGTGAAAGAAAAGGTGACTATCTGGGCGCTACCGTGCAGGTCATTCCGCACATCACCGACGAGATCAAAAGCCGTATCTCCAGCCTCTCTTCCGAAGGCTATGACATCATCATTACGGAGATTGGTGGAACGGTCGGAGATATCGAAAGTCTCCCTTTCCTGGAGGCCATCCGTCAATTCTGTCTCGAAGGCCGTCAGCGAGATTCGATCAATATTCACGTTACTCTGGTACCCTTCATCAAGGCGGCGGACGAACTGAAGACCAAACCGACCCAGCACAGTGTCATGAAGCTTCGGGAGATCGGTATACAGCCGGATATTCTGCTATGCCGTTCGGAAAAGAAGCTGTCACGCGAACTGCGTGCCAAGATCGGGCTTTTTTGTAACGTTAATACCGATGCGGTGATCGAAGCCTCCGATGTGTCGTCGATCTACGAAGTTCCGCTGATCATGCATCAGAACGGTCTCGATAAACTGGTCCTTCAGCAGCTCAACCTGAAAGGCAAAGATTTCTCCCTCTCAGCCTGGACGCATCTGGTGGACAAGATTTATCACCCTGAGAATCATGTCCGCATTGCCATTTGCGGCAAATACACAGGATTGCCCGATGCCTACAAAAGCATCATGGAATCGTTTATCCATGCCGGCGTAGAGAATAATGCCAAAGTAGAAATACAATGGATCGATTCCGTATGGCTGGAAGACGGCGATCCCGGTAAGATCTTTGAAGGCATAGACGGTGTGCTGGTTCCCGGCGGATTTGGAGAACGCGGTATCGAGGGTATGATCAAGGCCGTTCAATACGCACGGGAACATAAACTTCCCTTCTTCGGCATTTGTCTGGGCATGCAATGCGCCAGCATCGAATTCGCCCGAAACGTATGCAAATTCTCAGGAGCCAACAGCAGCGAATTCTCCAAACGAACCAAATATCCCGTCATCGATCTCATGGAGTCCCAGAAACACGTTAAAGAGATGGGCGCAACGATGCGGTTGGGCGCGTATCCGTGCGTATTGAAGAAAAACAGTAAAGCCTATGCGGCTTATCAGTCGGAACTGATCAGCGAGCGGCACCGGCACAGGTACGAATTCAATAACCAATACATTGAAACTTTCGAATCCAACGGTCTTTGGTTCTCCGGGATGTCACCGGACGGTAAACTCGTCGAGATCATCGAGATCAAAAACCATCCGTGGTTTGTAGGCGTTCAGTTCCACCCGGAACTCAAGTCGCGCGCGATCAAAGCCCATCCGTTATTCCGGGAATTCGTCAGGGCAGCCCTCGCGCACCAAACGTCGAATAGTCAGTCCAACGGTCACTCCAAGACCGTCAAATCCTTTCCTGAAGAACTGGTCACGGCTTAACCTTTCTTTTATGACCGCAAGCATTACCGATTTCCTCGTCATCGGAACGGGCATCGCCGGCTATTCCGCCGCGTTGAAATGTGCACGCGTTGGCACGGTGGCAATGATCACCAAAAAGAGCCACAGCGAAAGTAACACCAACTATGCGCAGGGAGGTATTGCATCGGTCGTTGCCTCAGGAGATTCTTTTGATCTTCACATAGAGGATACGCTCAAAGCCGGTGCCGGCTTATGCCACCGCGACGCCGTTGAACTCATAGTGCACCAGGGTCCCGCCGCTATTCAGGAACTGATCGAGGTTGGAGTACAGTTTACCCAAAAGGAAGGGCACCTGGATCTCGGCCGCGAAGGCGGTCATTCGAAACACCGTATCGTCCATGCCAGAGATCTCACCGGCAGGGAGATCGAACGCGCGCTTATTGCGGCCGTCAAGGATAATCCGAATATCGAGGTTTATGAAGATCACATTGCGATCGAGGTCATTACGGAACACCACCTTAAACAGGTTCCTCGGGGCCCTTCCGATATTAACTGTTACGGCGCATACGCTCTGGATATTCAGAACAATATTGTCAAAAAATTCTTATCTAAGATCACTATCCTCGCTTCCGGCGGCTGCGGTCAGGTTTACAGGCATACAACCAATCCGAAGATCGCGACCGGCGACGGCATCGCCATGGCGTACCGTGCTGGAGCTTCCGTGGGCAATCTGGAGTTCATGCAATTCCATCCTACGTCCCTTTTTCATCCGGAGGCACAGTCGTTTCTGATCAGTGAAGCCGTGCGCGGTTTTGGGGCTTATTTAATCAATGCTGCCGGAGAACGTTTTATGGAACGTTATTCCCCGCAGAAAGAACTGGCCCCGAGAGATATCGTTGCACGCGCGATAGACGCTGAAATGAAGAAGCGCGGAGAATCTTGCGTATATCTGGACCTTAGGCATCTGGAATCTAAAAAGGCCATCGAGCATTTTCCGCATATCTACGAGAATTGTCTTCGTTTCAAAATTGATATCACCAAAGAGCCCATTCCCGTCGTACCCGCGGCGCACTATATGTGCGGTGGTGTGGTCACGGATCTCCATGGTCAGACGAATATTCACAGATTGTACGCTTGCGGCGAAGTAGCCATGACAGGCGTCCATGGCGCCAACCGCCTGGCCAGTAATTCGTTATTGGAGGCGGTCGTATTTGCCAATCAGGTGTTCGAACACGCCAGCCGGGCGATCAAAACGGCCAATCTGGATATTCCTGACTTGCCCGAATGGGACGAGAGCGGAACTTTTAGTTCGGAAGAGTGGGTCTTGATCGAACATAACCGCGAAGAAATCCAGAAGATCATGTGGGACTATGTGGGGATCGTTCGTTCCAATCTGCGCCTTGAGCGGGCCGAGCGAAGGGTTAATCTGATCAGCGATGAGATCGAGAATTTCTATAAAGGCACAAAGGTGACCGAAGCGCTGATCGAGCTCCGTAACCTGGCCAAACTGGCGAAACTTATCATTCGCTGTGCCAAACAGCGTCGCGAAAGCCGGGGCCTGCATTATACAACGGACTATATCTATACCGACGATAAAAACTGTTTATCGGACACGATCATTAGCACGTTCTAAAAAAATAACCCTGCGTTAATGCAGGGTTATTTTGTGTTACACCATAAAGAATTTAAAGCCTAGTAACTTCCTCCGGTTCCGCCCATTTTGCTTTCCCGTTCCTTCGCCTTTGCATCCCACTGCGGAATGACTTCTTTGATGAATTTTTCCTTTTCTTCCGACAGTTTCTTCATGTCCAGCCCTATATACGCTTGCGCTTTCTCCTTGGAGGTCACATCGGGCAGCGTTATGGGTAGTTTTACATTATGTTTCAGGAGTATCTCGGCCAGTAAAATACGGGCACCCTGGGCTTTTTCGATACCGTCCCCGATCACGCGCGCGGTTTCCAGCGGCGCATGAAAAGAGCCGCCGTGGCTTGCCGCCGAATAGTCCCAACGCCATTGCGCCTGGCGGATCAGCTGCAGTACGGCCTTCATTTCATCTTCTTTGGCGCCGTTGTCCCACGCCGTCTTTGCTTCAATGTGGGCTTTTACCAGCGCCTCTTCCAATCGCCCGCGGATCTCGATGATCTTATCCTGACGGTCATAAACATTCTTCTTCAGCGTTTCTTCGCTTTCCCTGTGACAAACCTGGCAGGCATTGGCCATATTATTGAGCGGGCTCTGGATCTTGTGGTCGGTGAATTTGACGCCGCCTTCGCTGCGGTACGGCATGTGGCAATCCGCACAGGAGATGCCGCGTTCCGCGTGAATGCCGGTCATGAATATTTCATAATCCGGATGTTGGGCCTTGAGCATC
This sequence comes from uncultured Bacteroidota bacterium, assembly GCA_964415295.1. GTDB lineage: Bacteria > CLD3 > CLD3 > SB21 > SB21 > SB21. Next base: position 8,267 of record CAYPYN010000016.1, on the reverse strand, counting down.
GGCGCCCGGCTCAATTGATGCACCCAATCCACGTGCTGCACCTTGTCATAATACGCTTCCATATCTTCCACACGGAATCCGTTGTCCCACGGGAAGGTCAGATATTTTTCTTCTTTACCTTTGAAATAATATTCCACGTGGCATTGCGCGCAGACCAGAGAGCGCATCTCCTGGTGTGTCGCTTGTTTGACGTCTTTGCCCATGCGGCCGAAAGCCTCCGCCAACGCAGGTCTTGTGATGCGAAGATTCATGGTTTTCGGATCATGGCAGTCCTGGCAGCCTATGGGGTTGACGATCTCTTCTCCGAGATGCGTCCACTTGTCTTTGTAGAATTCGGCTACCCCTTTTTCATTCATCATGCGCGGTACATCCGTACTCTTACAGGTCCAGCACGTTGCCGGCTGCGCTTGAACCGTCCGTAGGGTGTTGCGAATATCTTTAACGGCATTGTAGTGGCCGCGTGCCTGATTGAAGTCTTTCGAAAAAGCATAACCGGCCCATAAGATCACCAGCGCCGGATATTCCTTGAGCATATCGATCGTTGCGCTGCCGCCGTGCTTGCTTCGGAAGGTGGTATCGGCCGTGGTTATATAAGTCTCATATTCCCGAGGAAAATTCTCCCCCCATACGGCATTGCGGGGCTCCCAGTCGGCAATGGGTTTGGTGACCTGGAACATCAGTTTTTCTTCGCTCCGTCTTTCCATGATCGAGTTGGCAAAAAGCCCGATAATAAAAACAAGAACGACCGTACTCAAAAAAAGCACCCAACCAAGCCAGGGTTTTTCCTGGACTATTTGAATGATATTTTTCATAAAGCGACTCCTTAGCTTTTGCCCCGTATAAGGCTAAAACGATATTATTTCTTTTGACTCAAAAATTTCTCCATCCACTGAGGTACGACCGGCGACAGACGGGGGACGCGGGCATAAGGCGCGGATGCCAGACTGTTGACCCGGCCGTGCGGCGTTTCGCGATGGCACTGCCAGCAAAGACGGCCTTCCCCTTTAGTATAATTATCGCCCGTTACTTTGTGTGCGGAAACGTTGTCAACCAGTGTGATGTGGCAGCGAATGCAGTTCTCCTGTACAACCTTTACCCCTGCCTCTTTGATCTGGATCACTTGCGGTTCGAGACGAAGCGTGAACATGGAGGCATGGCGTAAACCGTCCTGTGCCTTAAAAAGATATTTCCGGAAAAAATTATCGTGGGGAACATGGCAATCGTTACAGACGGCCACACGGGCATGACTGCTGTGCTGCCACGTAGCAAACTGCGGTGCCATAACGTGGCAGTTCATACACGTTTCGGGCCTGTCGGAAAGATAAGAAGGCGCGTTTGAGATGTAAAAAGCAAGACAACCTATCCCAATGAATACGGCCAGAAAGAGATTAACAATCCATCGCCATTCGTCCGGCGGTTTCAAAAACTGCAATATGTTCTTCATGATAGATTTAAGATAATAACATCTGAAATAAAAACCAATCGTTTTTTAATAGCGTGTATCCGCCATCTTCTGGAAATAGTTCCTGTCTTTTCTTACGGATTCATAGGAGAAAAATGAAATTCCGGCCATCGGTAATGTCCGGCATATCTCCGCCTTTTCTGCCATGGACGACGATGATTGATTATAGAGCGAAATACCTGTGACAACTTTGGCGGTCATTAGGCTGTCCCCCAAAACGGTCTCAGCATCTTTGATTCTCTTTTGAAATACCTTGTTATCTGCCGCATAATTCATAGGAACCGCAAGGTCAAGATAGCCTTCCCTGATCCACAGGGGCCAGTCCTGCATCATTTCACTCGTCGCCATTTCCAAATCCGCCCAGACGGCCGCTGACAGCACCATGGGTTTTCTGGCCGATCTTACTTTTAGCGCGATCCTCTCAACAAAATCGCTGATCTCGCCCCTCCGGTAATCGGCCCACGTTTTTTCAAATTCAATCCTTTTTTGCGAAGAGAGAGAATCGGCTCTGAAAGGATCCAAATGGTAGTCGAGCATAAATTTCGACCGGATGGATTCCGAATAATCGTATTCACGGCCGGCATAGCGTATGTAATCCAAATGAATTCCGTCGACGGCATAACGATCGATGACTTCCCCGACCACGGCCAAAAAGTGATCCTTAAAGGCTTCGTTGGCCGGCGATATGAAATAGCCTTCTTTATTTTTGTCCTTGAGTTTTTTGAGACCTTCGCCCAGCATGGACAGGCCGGTCGAGGAGACCGCACTCCACTCCGGATGCGTATACAATAAGTGTTCTTTCGCGGCCGGTTTGGACTCCGACGACCACAGATAGAACACATTCATCCAGGCATGTACGCGCACTTTTCCGTCAGCCTGATTCAGGAGATATTGCAACGGATCAAAACTTCCGTCCAAACCGTCGGCCATCGGTACGAGATCGCTCTTGTAATAGGCATCCGACCGCCCTCTGACCTGCACAAAGAGATCTGTGATTTTTGCCGTCTCCGCGTCGGCCAGCATTTTGCGGATGTCGGTTTTTGACTTGAGAATATCCCGCACGACCCACATGGCCTTAATCTTACTGGCGGCGCCGTTCTGCGAATGTACGGATTGAGGCAACATGAAAACCAGAAGCGAAATCAACAAATAGCGCATAAACATGGGAATGACGATAAGAGTTTAGATTAATAAATTAAACTTAAACAAAAAAGGCAACCATTTTCATGATTGCCTTTATTTATAAGTTATATCGAAGATACGGCTATGCTGAATACGCCGTTTCCTCGTACATTTCGCAGCGCCGTTTCTTACCGATCCTCACTGAAGCTAGCCGGCCGTTGGCGATCGTCTTGACAGTACACTTATGCGATTCGAGTAGCAGGTTCGCGCAGATCAATTTCTTGTTTTCATTGAAGCACTGTATCTTTGGCAAAACACCATCCGACGTTTCGGTCTTTGCTTCGACGGCATCGGATTTCTTGGTCTTCTTAACTTCCGCTTCTTCTGTTTCTTCTTTTTTCTTACGAGCCATGGTATTCCCTACGATTATAATTTATTTAGAAGCTTGTAATTCTTCTTTTTTGGCCTTGATACGTTCGGCCAGTGTCATACGGCGTTTCTCTTTGGTCTCTTTTTCGCTGATCGACGCGTTCTGTTTCTCGATCTGGGTATCTTCGTAACCGACTATTTCCAGAATCGCCAGTTCCGCTGCGTCGCCCTTCCGCTTCCCAAGACGCATAATACGGGTATAACCTCCACCGGTGTAATTGGCATTGGCTGCTTTTCTTTTTTCGTCCATTTCCTTAAGCTTCGGGGCTATCACGTCCATCAATTCCTGTATGACGGTCTTATTTGCTGCTTTCTTATCCGAAGTCTCATGCTTGGGAGTCAAAAGAAGACGGTAATTACCCAGCCGGCTCAGCAAAACACGGCGCGCTCCGAGATCGCCCTTTTTGGCGTAACTTAGAAGTCTCTCGGCCGTCGGTTGTGCCGCTTTGGCTTTGGTGATCGTCGTGGTTATACGTTTATGACGGAATAGTTCATTGCAAAGGTTCTTGATCAGTGCTTTGCGATGGCTGGCGGTCTTGCTCAGCTTAAATCCTTTTTTACCGTGTCTCATCGTTCCTCTATTGCTGTCAAAGTTAAAAAATTATTCGTCGCCGTTGTAATACTTGGTGACATCCATCCCGAAGTGCATACCGCGTTCTTCAAGAATCTTATTGAGTTCGGTCAGCGACTTGCGACCGAAGTTCCTGTACTTCAGCATTTCTGATTCGTCTTTGCTGACCAGATCGCCGATCGTCTTTATACCGGCGGCGCGCAGGCAGTTGTGCGAACGCACCGAAAGCTCCAGTTCGTCCACGCTCATCTTGAGCAGCTGGCGGATCCGGATGATCTCCTGATCTTCGATTTCTCCGTTATCGCCTTCTTCTTCAACCTCAAAATTGATAAAGAGCTGAATGTGATCCCGCAGCAGACGCGCGCTGATGGTCAGAGCGTCGTCCGGCGTAATACTGCCGTCGGTTGTGATCTCCAGGATCAGTTTTTCAAAATCCGTATGTTGACCAACACGGGTACTTTCAATCGAATACCGGACATTCTTTATCGGATTGTAGATCGAATCGATCGGGATCGTACCAATGGGCATGTCGGGAAACTTATTTTCCTCGGCGGATACCCATCCTTTGCCTCGGCCGATGCGCAATTCGATGTCAAAGTTGGCCTCTTTACCCAGGGTCGCAATATGATGTTCCGGATTGAGGATCTCAAAGTCCGCACCGTTGGAAGCCTTTTGGATCGAAGCCGCCGTAAATTCGCCGGCGCCTTTGAAATGCACAACCACTTTGTCTGGCTTTTTGTTGTGCAGCTTGAAACGAACGCCTTTGAGGTTGAGGATCATTTCCGATACGTCTTCGGTCACGCCCGGAATGGTCGAAAATTCATGTAGAACGCCTTCCACTTTGATGGATGAAATCGCAGCGCCCGGCAAAGACGATAAAAGAACCCGACGGATCGAGTTCCCGATAGTTACGCCAAAACCTCTCTCCAGAGGCTGTATGATGAATCGCCCATACGTTGTCGTATAACTGGATTCATCTAACTCGATGCGCTCCGGCATCTGAAGTCCTGCCCAATTTTGCACTCTGAATCTCCTTCTTTAGAGATTGATACTGTATGAAGTATAAAATATTGACTTAATTATTTGGAATACAATTCGACGATCAATTGCTCTTTGACATCGACCGGAATCTGTTCCCGTTCGGGCATCATCATCAGTTTACCTTTGAGACTCGCTTTGTCCACATCGATCCAGTTCAATTGGGAACCTTCTTTCACTTTCTTCAGTGAGTTGTGGATCAGAGCCAGTTTTTTACTCTTTTCCCGGATGGATACTTCGTCCCCCGGTTTGACCTGATAGGAAGGTACGGTTACGAGTTTGCCGTTCACTTCCACATGGCGGTGCAAAACCAGCTGCCGTCCTTGTGAACGCGACGAGGCAAATCCCAGACGATACAACATATTGTCCAGGCGGCTCTCAAGCAATTGCAGCAGGACCACGCCGGTCACGCCTTTTTTGCGTTCTGCACGTGCGAAGTAATTGCGGAACTGGCGTTCCAGCACTCCGTATATGCGGCGCACTTTCTGCTTTTCACGAAGCTGAATACTGTAGTTGGAGGCCTTGGAACGTTTATCCCCATGTTCGCCGGGCGGGTAATTGCGCTTTTCCAGCGGGCACTTGTCGGTTACGCACTTGGCGCCCTTCAAGAAAAGCTTTTCGCCTTCACGCCGGCATAACTTGCATACTGCATCGGTGTATCTTGCCATTTACAATCTCCTGATTGGACTATCTCAAAATAATAAAATTATACTCTGCGTTTTTTCGGCGGACGGCATCCGTTGTGCGGGATCGGGGTCAGATCGCGGATCGCCGTGATCTCCAGTCCGGCGGCCTGCAGCGAACGGATGGCGGATTCACGTCCTGCGCCCGGACCGCTCACGCGAACTTCCACTTTACGCAGTCCCATATCCATGGCCGCTTTGGCGGCCGTCTCCGCTGCTACCTGCGCGGCAAAAGGTGTGCTTTTCTTGGAGCCGCGGAAACCCATTTTTCCGGACGTGCACCAGGTAATCACATCGCCGTTGCTGTTGGTCAGCGTTACGATCGTATTGTTGAACGTAGCCTTGATCATCGCAATGCCGGTGGACTCCACCAGTTTTTTCTTTTTGCGCGGAGCGGCTTCCGTTTTCTGCTGAGGATTTGCTTTTGCCAAATTTATTTCTCCTTACGGTTCAAAAATCTTTACGAATGATTACTTCTTCGCTTCTACCTTCTTGAGGCCGCCGATCGTACGACGTTTACCCTTACGCGTACGGGAATTGGTGCGGGTTCTCTGTCCGCGCACGGGCAATCCTTTGCGGTGACGAAGTCCGCGGTAACATCCGATGTCCATGAGACGTTTGATGTTAAGCCCGAATTCGCTTCTCAACGCGCCCTCCACTTTGACTTCGGCATTGATCACATTACGGATCTTATTTTCCTCGTCTTCAGTGAGCTCTTTGACCTTCTTAAATTCGTCGACGCCGGCTTTCTTCAGAATATCTTTAGCTGTCGTTTTGCCGATGCCGTAAATATAGGTCAGCGCGATGAACGCTCTTTTTTCTTTGGGTAACTCGATGCCCGCTATACGTGCCAAAGTTGTCTCCTTAAAATTCTATGGATGAATGATTATCCTTGACGTTGTTTGTGCTTCTTGTTCTCGCAGATCACGCGAACGACGCCTTTGCGCCGGATGATCTTACATTTGTCACAAATTTTTCTGACCGATGACCTGACTTTCATGATATCTCCTAAGCTCTTCTATTTAAAACGATACGTGATTCGACCCTTGGATAAATCGTAAGGGGATAATTCTACCGTTACCTTGTCCCCGGGCAGGATGCGTATGAAATGCATCCTCATTTTGCCCGAAATATGCGCATGGACCTCATGTCCGTTCTCTAACTTGACTCTAAACGTGGCATTGGGTAAGGTTTCCAAAATCGTCCCGTCTACCTTTATCAGCTCTTCCTTAGCCAATCAAAAACCCCTAAGTTATTGTAAAAACAACCTTATTCAAATGGTTGCTCAATATATCAAAAAAAACAAGAAAATCAAGCCAATTCTAAAATAAGTCCGACTGTGTCAGTATCTCAGTCCCGTTGTCGGTGATCGCAATCGTATGCTCAAAGTGAGCCGATGGTTTTCCGTCCGCCGTGCATACCGTCCAGTTATCGGCCTTCGTATAGACTTCGTAAGTTCCCATATTCACCATCGGTTCTATGCAAAAGACCATGCCGGCTTTTAACCTGGCCCCTGTACCTATTTCCCCGAAATTCGGAACCTGAGGATCTTCATGCAGATTACGTCCGATACCGTGTCCTACGAGTTCCCGCACAACCGAATAGCCGTGGCTTTCAACGTGCTTCTGAACCGCCGCAGAGATATCGTGTACGCGATTGCCAACCTTGGCCTGCTCGATCCCCTTATACAGGGACTCCCGCGTTGCATTCAACAGCTTTTGCGTTTCCCCGGCGATCTTCCCAACAGGAAGCGTGATAGCCGAGTCACCGTAAAAACCGTTCTTATAAACGCCTACATCCACACCGATAATCTGGCCCTCCTTCAGCACATCTCCTTTTTTCGGTATGCCATGTACCACGACATCATCGACCGATAAACAGGCGCTGGCAGGAAAACCGCGATATCCTTTGAATGCAGGTTTCGCTCCGCGAGACTTAATCAAATTTTCAATGGACAAATCTAAATCAACTATCTTCAAACCGGGTCTGACCATTTCCTTGGCCAGTTGCAGACACTCTACCACGATCCGGCAACTCTCTCTGATCTTCTCGATTTCTACCGGGGATTTCAGATGAATCATATTCCCTGCGAGGTTTTAACCCCGGCGACCCCGAATTCTTCCTGTCTTCAAGAAACCGTCATAGTGGCGCATGACCAGATGCGATTCGATCTGCTGGATCGTATCCAATCCAACACCAACCACGATCAACAGCGATGTACCACCGAAGAACGAAGCAAAACTGTAGGAAATATCCGTCGCATGCCTGACAAAGAACGGGAGGATCGCGATCATGCCCAGGAATATCGCGCTCGGTAAAGTCACGCGCGTTAAGATATTATCGATAAAATCCGACGTCTTTTTGCCGGGACGAATTCCGGGAATGAATGCGCCCTGCTTCTTAAGATTATCCGCCACTTCAACAGGGTTCATGGCGATCGCCGTATAAAAATACGTAAAGAAAATAATGATGACCAGGAACACCATGTTGTAGAAAAACGAGTCAATCGAAAAATGCTGGGTCACAAATTCCGACACCGGACCGGGAAAGAATGTCGCCACGGTATTAGGAACGAACATGATCGATTGAGCAAAAATGATCGGCATAACGCCCGCAATATTGATCCGCATGGGAATATGCGTCGATTGGCCGCCGTACACTTTTCGTCCGATCACACGGCGTGCGTACTGGACTGGAATCTTGCGTATACCCTGGGTGATAAAGATGATGGCCGCAACGATCATGAGTAATACCGCAACCAATACCAGTTCGATCATGATATTGCGGTTGCCGTTGGCGATCTGACGCGCTTCGTCCATAATGGCCGCAGGGAATCGGGCCAGAATGCCAATGGTAATGATCAGAGAGATACCGTTGCCGATACCGCGCTCGGTGATCTGCTCGCCCAGCCACATGATGAACATCGTACACGTGGTCATCGTTACCATCGTGAGTAGATAGA
>CAYPYN010000015.1:0-17647 GCA_964415295.1 uncultured Bacteroidota bacterium | reverse complement strand
CTTCAATACCATGTATCGTGCAGATATTCGGATGATTGAGCGCGGAGGCGGCTTTGGCTTCCTGCAGAAAACGGGCGCGATCCTGTTCGGAGGAACTTACGCGTTCGGGCAGGAACTTGAGCGCGACGAACCTATCAAGTTTCGTATCCTGGGCTTTGTACACAATGCCCATGCCGCCTTCGCCTAATTTTTCAATAATTTTGTAGTGTGAAATTACTGTTCCGATCATAGTCCACTTGGTTTTGGGTTAATCTACCGGACATCTCCGAGATAATGGTCCAGCCACTCGAGCGTTTCTTTGACCAGTTGAGTGCGAGGAACGGAATGACCGCCGTCGTAGGAAATGATCCGCTTATGCTCTTTGGGTGTTCCAAGCAATTCAAAGAAAGGGCGTTGAGATGTTTCGTACGGAAAAAAGAAATCGTACTTTCCGTTGAGCATCAGCACGGGCGTTTTGAACCTGGGAAGAAAATGCAAAGGGTCCGCTTCCGGCTTGGATGGCTGGAATAATAACCCGGCCACTTGAAGGACACTCACTTTGATACGTGTGTCCACGGCCGGAATAATGCCGCCCATGGCTCCGCCCCAACTGATGCCGTAGTATGCAATTTTGCTGTGATCGATTTCTTTTCGCGTTTCGAGATAATCGATGGAGCGCATTGCGTCTTTGGCCCACATGATCACGTGCTCTTTCCAGAAATTGGTTTCGTCCGGATAATCCGAATGTAAAGCATCGCCGCGTTCATACGTGCTTTTGTAGATCGGATATATCACCGCGCGCCCGCTCTTGAGCAGGAAATCGAGTCTGGGTATTTCAAGTTTATCGCTGGAACGTGTATGGATAGCTCCGGACCCTGGAAAATAAACAACAGTTTGATACGGCGGTTTACTGCTCTTAGGCAGAAAAAGAAAGGCGATCATGCGTTCCCCGCCATATGCGGCGTTGAAGGTTATCCTCTCTTTGATCCAATCCGTCTCCTCTGTCCGGGACTCAACGGTTTCGTTCAATGGCGATTTATCGTATGAATATTGATTGAGATAAATTCCGAATTCTTTATCCGAGGCGATGTGTTCATGCATGAAATCGCGGAACGGCAGCACGATGGCCTTTTCAAATTCAGGCTTCTTATCACCGACGTACTTGATGCACCGGAAGCCGTTGGTTTCACTCCGGTCAAAAGGGGATTGCGCGTACGCGTCATTAAACGCATACGCCTGATCGTTCCACCCGCCGCCGAGAATGAAATTACTGCCACGGTTACTTGCGTTGAAGCACCACTCTCGAACGTTGCCGCCGAGATCGTACAACCCGTAGCGGTTCATGCTCTGCGAACTGCCGATTTCTTTGGGACCGTCGCCGCGCAGATTGCTCACCGGCACGATAACGGGACTTGCCCAAGTGAATGCAACCTGGTCCCAGTGATGAATGGTCGGCAGACTCTTTCCGGCAAATTCCGCAAACGCTGCGGCTTCATACCAACTGACGCCGGAGACCGGAAAGCGTCCTTTGCCCGAAGGGAAATCGCCAACTTCCCACGTTGAAGGACCGTGCCGCCCCGTTTTGTCGGTGAAAAGTCTTATCGCAGCGTCCCAACTGATTTCACGGCCGTCTTTGATGAAAGGGTGCTTCCAGAACTTGCGTTCCTTATATCCGCCCTGGTCGATGAATTTTTTGAATTGTTCATTCGTCACCTCATAACGGTCCATCAAAAAACTTCCGACACGTTCCGCCGTGAGGTGTTCCAGTCCCGGCATGTGCAGGCCGGCCGGAGCCGCGGCGATCTCGAATGAGGTTGAAACGTCAGGGATGAGAACCATTTCTTCCGGAACGGAGCCTTCCTGGGCTAAACCGATCCGTAACGTATCGCTGGTCCAACCGATATTCCATACGAGGTCATAAGCGGCATCACGGCCGGTTTTTTCAACCTTGAGTCTGGAAAAGCCGAGAGGGAAACGAACACTGTCGATCGGCGTGCGCCCAATGAGTCTCCATTCGGAATTCGGATCCGAATATGGTTTAGCATACACTGTGGCTCCCGAAGGATCGGAGTAAATATGAATTTTTCTGGAAAAACGCGGGTAGAGGCGCGCGAGCAGGGGATCGTCGGGTATGAACACACGCGCTTTTTCGGCCATTTCAAATGCGGTCCATGCGCTCAGGCCTTCCGCGGCGGTTCCATCCTGAATGGTTCGTTCGATCAGCGGTAAAGCTTCATCGCGAGCCCAACCGATATTCGATCTATGATCGATCCATTTGATCGCAACAGCTGTTACTGCGATAGTCATCAGCAAGGCCGCAATGAATTTGGGTCTTCGTCGGAAAGTCTTGCCGGGGTTCTTTTGTGAATCTGGAATAGTTGGAGAACCCAAACCGGCCGCCCGAAGATCATTCAGAAAATCGGCATCGGACTGATAGCGCTGTTGCACGTCTTTGGTCAGAGATTTATTGATAATACGAACCAGGCCATCGGGTATATTCGTTCTCAGCTCCGTGACGGGTTTTGGCTCCTCATTCAAAATGGAGTACATGATCGCGTGCTCGTATTCATGAACAAAAGGAACACGTCCGGTGAGCAATTCATAAAAAACAACTCCCAACGACCAAAGATCACTTCGGTGATCGAGTTCCTCTCCGCGCGCCTGTTCCGGCGACATATAAGCCATCGTGCCTACAGTACTTCCTGTTTTTGTCACAGGCGCTGAACCGCTGCGTTTAGCCAGACCGAAATCCATGATCTTGACCTGTCCGTCGGCGGTAACAAAGATATTGCTCGATTTGATATCGCGGTGAACGATCCCTTTGGCGTGCGCGGCTTTCAGTCCCTCCGCGATCTGAGTGATCAGCTGAATACATCGCGCGATCGGGATCGGGTTTTCCCGAACGATGAGATCTTTCAACTCTACGCCGTCGAGATATTCCATAACGATGAACATTTGACCGTCGTAGTCCTCGATCCCGTGGATCGTGCAAATATTCGGATGATTCAGCGCCGAGGCGGCTTTCGCTTCCTCCATGAAACGTGTTTTATCCTGATCGGAGGAGCTTACGCGTTCGGGCAGGAACTTGAGCGCAACGAACCTGTCGAGTTTCGTGTCCTGGGATTTATACACGATGCCCATTCCGCCTTCGCCTAATTTTTCAATAATTTTGTAGTGTGAAATAGTGCTGCCAATCATAGCAATTCTTGAAGTATGGTTATTCTGTTCACCCGTTTTTCTAAAGAAACCGAAACGTTTTTATTTTGTCCGTGTTAATTCAATTGACACGCCGGGATATGAGCGATCGCAACCACCGGGCTCGTTATAATACGTTTTGGAAATTCTATACATAACCCGCAGGCGGCCACCGCGTCGGCTTTGATCGTACGCGAACCCCAAGTGCAGCCTTGAATACGTGTGATGGCCGGAGAAAGACCGTGCTTGTCAAACCAGCCTCCCGAAACTTCGTAAACGCCCGGATCTACCACACGGATCCGATAGACCGAGTTAGCGGTCTTGGCGATGACCCAGTCGCCCGGGCGCAGGCTGTCCTTCCGGATCTCATGTAAGCGAGAGGCCGCTTCGGTGAATGCTTTCAAAGAAGCGCCATACCTCGATCCGCCGATTGGGAATATCTGAGACATAGTGATCACCGGTTAATTAACGAAATCATCATTTTCCGCCGTTGAATTTGTCTTTTACTTCATCGAACCATTCCGTAATGACGTTGATCTTTCGCGACGTAATACCCCCTTTGGGGAGAGAACCAAGGGCATCGGCTAAGCCGGACACGCCCGGGTTCTTAGTCTGGGAAGTAGTGATCAGAAAACGCCGGTCGTCCAAAGCCAGATCCCAAACGGCCACCGATGGAGAAAGATCGCAGAACTTAACCGGTGGAGAAAAATCAAACCCGTTACCGGGTGATGTTTGAACGACCAAAATGGAATTTCCGCTTTGGTAAAAAATTTGTTTACCGTTATGGGACCAAATCGGAGCAAAGCCGCCGCCGGATGATATCTGCCACTTTCCTCCTTTTTCGAGAAACGGCACCACATAAACTTCCGAATGTCCGGACTCTTCCGATGAGTATGCCACCCAGCGACCGTCCGGCGAGAACGACGCCCAGGCCTCATTGGCCGGAGATTGGATGAGAACTGTGGGGTCCTTTTTTTCGTCAAGCGGCTGGATCCAAATGTCGCCGTCCTTCGCAAAGGCCAGATATTTTCCATCGGGTGTACAATTGATCAGGTACGAAAGCCTGGAATTAAGGATGACCTCTTCACCGCCGCTGCCGTCCCATGGCTTGCGGCAGATATTGACGGATTGTCCGTTCTCCGCTAGATAAAAGAGATATTTGTCATTGACACTCCATCGAGGCGATCCGTGATTGCCGCCGCCAAAGGTCAGACGTGTAAGTGTCTTGCGCGCGATCGTATAGACCCAAATGTCATCGTTGGCCGCGCCGATCGTGACCGCAACTTTTTGGCCGTCACGAGAAAGGGAAATATCGGTGTAAGGGCGCTTCTCGGTGATCACCTCCTGCAGATTTCCTTTTTGATCTATCCAGCCGACCGTATTGATATTGAACGAATCAGGACCGAGAGGGATGTACGCAAGCATTCCGGAGCGCGTGAAACTGTATTTGGCATCTCCGGATGAGGAATTGAGCCAACCGCCGGTCAATAATACTGAGGGCGAAGCCGTGATCTGACCATCGGCCGGATCGAATTTGACACCCAGAATGGAATTTCCTCGAACGTAGGTCAAAAAACCGTCGGGAAGATAACGCGCATAGGTTCCGCCGCGAATGAGGATCTTTTTGTCCGGTGAACCTATTTTCTGAATGGCGATCAATGCGTCGTCAAAAGTCCCTATGTTATTCGGTTTTATCGTGTACAGAATGGATTTGCCGTCCGGCAGCAATTGCGGAAATCGATGGCTGATCTCGCCCGATGGCAGATCAAGAGTGGTGATCAATGCTGGTTCGCCGCCGTTTGCCGAGACGGATGAAATTCCGTTCTGAATATGTCCGAAATAGATCTTGTTATCCTCACCCCACCACAGGCCGCGAACCTGGCCGGAGGTTTTGCAAATATCCTGCGGCGCGCCGCCGAATATCGATATTTTCCTTATACGATCCGGAGCCGCGAAAGCGATCCACTGGCCGTCCGGAGAAAAAGTCGGATATGCGGCGAAATCTGTTCCCGCCAAACGGACAACCTCGTATTGTCCTAAGGGTCTCAGATACAGAGCCGTCTGAGGTTGGGCGCCGACATAGGCCAGGTATTTTCCATCCGGAGAAACGCATAGGCCGATATCACCTCCCTGGATGGGAGCCTCTTCGGGCAGATCGATCGAAAAATGTGCGACCGGACGCGACGACGTAATGCGGGTCTGCCACAAGGTCCAAATTAGAAATGCAATGACGGCGAGCATGGACAAAACGAGCGCAGGCATCACCAGACGTCTCAGGCTTTTTCCGGATGAAGCGGGAACCCGATCCGGTACTGCAAAGGTTGGGCTTGAGGCGATCCGTGAAAGACGCTGTCTGCCGGACTCTCTTTTGAAGCGACGCAGATCCTTGGCGACATCGCCCGCGGACTGATACCGCTCGCCCGGTTCTTTTTGCAGACATTCAAGAACGATACGATCCATTTCGGGATCCAGTTCCGGTTTGATCGTGGTCAATGGCCGCGCTTCCACATTGACGATCTCGTACATCAAGGCCGTCTCATGCACTCCGCGAAACGGGAGCTGTCCGGCGATCAACTCATACAGCACAACGCCCAGGGAAAAAATATCCGAACGGTGATCCGCATCCTGTCCCTGAACCTGCTCGGGCGACATGTAGCCGGCCGTGCCAACGGTGCTCCCTTCTTTGGTTAGCCGCGAGACGCCTCGCAGTTTGGCTAAACCGAAGTCCATGATCTGGGCGATACCGTCCTTGCGGATCATGGTATTGTCCGGTTTAATATCGCGATGGACAATGCCTTTTTCGTGCGCCGCCGCTAAACCCTCGGCCAATTGAATTCCGATGTCGACCGCCTGTTTGAATCCAATGGAATTTTTCTTTTCGGTCAATGTCTGGCCCTCGACCATTTCCATGGCAATGAAAAGCTGTCCGTTCTGTTCCTCGATACCGTAGATCGTGCAGATATTGGGATGGTTGAGAGCCGAGGCTGCCTTGGCCTCCTGAAGAAACCGCGCACGGTCTTGTTCGGAGTTGGAGAGTCGCTCCGGCAGGAACTTCAGTGCCACGAACCGATCGAGATTCGTATCCTGGGCTTTATACACCACGCCCATGCCGCCTTCGCCTAATTTGTCGAGAATTTTATAATGGGAAACTGTTTGTCCGATCATATGATCCTCTACTTTTTCTCCAAAGCATTTATCCAATTTGTCACCAAAGAAAGCGGCGCCAGCTTTTGAATTTCAATGTAGCGTGAGAAAACAATTTGTTTTCCATCACGGGATACATCGTATTGAGCTGTGAAAGGCGGGGCTTGAAATAATTTCGTTGTTTTTTCGACGGTCGCCGAGGTTTCTGTAAACCGCAGCGATGAAGCAACGAGGTAGCCCTGATTGTTCGCAAATATCAATTCATTCGTTCCCATGCCCCATCGCGGTTCAAATCCGCCTCCCGTTGAAATTTTTATAGGGTCTGTGTCGGTGCGGGAGGTTTGTTTCACATAGACCTCGTTTTCACCGCTTTGATTTGAAACAAATGCGATCCATTTCCCGTCGGATGAAAACCGACCGGAGACTTCGTTGAATTTTGTTGTTTGAAATGGAATCAGATTCTTACTGCTTTCAGATGACAATTTCAGCAGAAACAAGTCTCCCTGTTTTTCTTCCGTATCTATCGATTCAATCAGGAGAGTCGAGCCGTCGGGAGAGATATCGCACGCACGATCGTTCTGGGCAGAAGCATACACGGATTCTTCTTTATCGCCATTCGAAACTGACTGGCGAAATATATCCCGATTGAACGCTCCACCGCTCGTAAAATAGATCGTGGTACCGTCGGGCGACCAGAGTGGCGAGAAATCCCCTTTGGACCTTGTCGTTATCCGCCTGCGCCCGTTCGTTGGAAGATCGTGGATCCAGATATTGGACCTCCGGTTACGCAAATCATACATATACATGGCGAGTTGTTTTCCATCGGGAGAAAATCTCGGATGATCTTGCTCGATAATATTATCACCGATGGTTTGCATGATGTGGCCTGTGCGGTCAACAAGGATCGGCCGCGCACCGGCCTCTACCGTCTCTCCCGGTTGGTAGACAAGCAAACCGCTGTTTGAAACAGTGAAGGCGGCGATATTGTACGAAGGATCGTTCAGAAGATTGCTTTGCAATTTCATCGGATCTCCGGAGAGAGCAAGGTTATCGAGGTCGAACCGCTGCGCCATCAGCACCTGATTTCGGGCAAAGAGCAAATACCCGTTTGCATAAGCCGCGTTGAAGGAAGACTGTACGAGCATCTTCCTCTCTTTACCGTCCAGTGAGGCGACGAAGATGGCGTCACCTTCCGCTTGACCGGACTCCACCGCAGTTCTTGCAAGATATAAAAAGTGTTTTCCGTCCGGGAGAAAGTAGGGCCAGCGATGCGAACCTTCATGACGCGTGGAATCGAGCGTTGTTAATGGCTGCGGAAGGCTTTTGCCATCGGCTGAAACCTGAAACAAGCCGTTTTGAAAATCCGGACAGTACACGATCATATCATTCTGATTCCAAGTTCCACCGCGCTGATTCGGAACCGCTGTAATAGTGACCGGACTTCCCCCCACAAGATCGACCTTTTTCAACTTGCCGCCCTGAAAAAATGCGATCATTTTTCCATCCGGTGACCAGAAAGGGCTTGTAGCTCCCTCGGTTCCTGGAATCGGCCATGCTTCTGTTTCGTCGAGTGAACGTACCAGTATTTTGACTCCCTTGCCCGGTATGATTCCCGAAAAGACAATGAGTTTCCCGTCAGGCGAAAGCGCCGGCTTTCCCGAGGCTGCTCCGTATGAATGGATGTAAATACTGTCAGTAACCACGATTGAAGAGCGGATCAATTGACTCTCGGCCGTACTCTTTGGTCTCAGTAGGATAAACAGCAGCACGGCGACCACAGTGCCTGCCATGACCCATGCAGCGGCTTCCCTTTTCGGGATCGATCGACCAGCGGCGGTGGCGACTTCCCGGTTAAGCGGCTGAGTTGAAGAGGCTCGCATAGCCGGGCGAACCATACTCATCCGTGTCCGCGAGGATTCCCGTTTGAATCGCTTAAGATCAATGGCGATCTGTTTAACGGATTGGGTTCGTTCATTCGGATCCTTCTCCATACACTCGAGGATAATGGCGTCCAGTGCCGGATCGATGTCCGGCTTGATCGCCGACATTGGCGGAGGATCGACATTCACGATCTCATACATCAAGGCTGTCTCATGCACTCCGCGAAAGGGAAGTTGTCCGGTGAAGAGTTCGTAAAGTAATACACCCACAGAGAATATGTCCGATCGGTGGTCGGTGTCCAGTCCCTGCACCTGTTCCGGCGACATGTAGCCGGCCGTTCCTACGGTGCTTCCTTCTTTCGTTAATCGCGAGACACCTCTGAGTTTGGCTAAACCGAAATCCATGATCTGGGCGATACCGTCCTTACGTATCATGATATTGTCCGGCTTGATGTCTCTATGAACAATACCTTTCTCATGAGCTACAGAAAGGCCTTCGGCGAGTTGGATGCCGATATCAATCGCTTGTTTGAAACTGATGGAGCTCTTCTTCTCGCTCAGCATCTGGCCTTCAACCAGTTCCATCACGATGAACAATTTTCCATCCGCTTCTTCAATACCATGTATCGTGCAGATATTCGGATGATTGAGCGCGGAGGCGGCTTTAGCTTCCTGGAGAAAACGAGCACGGTCTTGTTCGGAGGAACTTACGCGTTCGGGGAGGAACTTGAGCGCGACGAACCTATCAAGTTTCGTGTCCTGGGCTTTGTACACGATGCCCATTCCACCTTCGCCTAATTTTTCCAGAATTTTGTAGTGAGATACTGCTTGTCCGATCATAAAGCCAATCACCCATTTAGTTATTGATCAATGAACAATGTTCAATGATAATCGTTATTTCTTCTCCACCAGATTCTGCCAATTGAAAATAAGGGATGCGCTTTTCAATGCCTGAGCATTAAGTGTCCGCTTCAACAGTATTTTTTTTCCGTCTCCGGATACATCTCTTATGGTGGTCTGTAAGCCGGTTTCACTTTTAAATAGTGATCTGGTCTGTCCTACCACGATCTGATCTCCGGTTGACGAAACGGGCACTATAAAGACCTCTTGATTATTGACAAAGACGATCTCTTTGCCGCTACCCAGCCATATTGCACCGCCGCCGCCGTTTGTGGATACCTGCCATTTGCTTGGGGATCCGTCGGTCGGCCGGATGTAGATCTCATACTTGCCTGTTTCGTCGGACTGGTAGGCAAACCATTTTCCGTCCGGCGAGAACCTTCCGATCCACTCGCTGAACTGTGAAGTTAATAAGGGTGTGTATTTCTTCTCTTGCAGATCATACATGCCGATATCCCATTTTTGAGCGCCCTGCGTATTTATAGAAAGCAGTAACCTTTTTCCGTCCTGGGATATATCGGTAACGAAGGAGGCTAATTTTGAACCGTACACCAGTTGTTCATCCCCGGTGCCGTTGCTGTTCTTTTCATAGACGCAATAAACGCCGGTACGGTTTGAGCTGAAATAGATCTTACTGCCGTCCGGCGACCATTCCGGCACGATCTCTGAGGCTTTGTCAAAGGTTAACCGTGTATCGCTGTTTCTTCGTATATCATGGATCCAGATATCTTCATTGCTGGCGCCTTCTTCCAATGCATCGATCGCGATCAAGTTCCCGTCTTTCGAAAATGCGGATCGTTGAGAAGGTATTTTTGATTTGATCTTGTGTTGCAGGATGCCGTTTGAGCCGTAGACGACCAGTTCATCATCGGAAACGGAAGTCGCGAGAAAGACCAAACGATTATTCTGGGACAAAGAGAAGGCGCCTTTGTTGCGCGCTCTATTATACAGGAGGTTCTCAAGGATAGGGATCGGTTCCCCTTCCAATTCTGTGGAACCTTCATTGAATCGTTGTGCCAGTAAGGATTTTTGTTTGTAATAGAGTATCCATCCCCGATTATACACGGCATTGCTTGATGTGCGCACGATGATCTTGCTTTTGGTATCATGCAGCGACCCGACACGAATCAGGTCGGCGTCCTGATCCAGCGAGGCTTTATTGGTCTGAACGGTGAAAAGAAAGTGATCTCCGTCGGGCAGGAAAAACGGCCAGCGATGGCTTGTTTCAAATTCTGTAGAATCCAGAATAGTGAGTTCCTTGGAGGTTCCGCCAGCGGATGGAACCTGATGCAGGGGTCCGGAAGCTGTGGGGGAAAAGACGATCACCCCTTCCTTGCTCCACGTTCCTCCGCGCCCGGATGCGGCGTCGCATAGAGAAAATGAAGGGCCGCCGTTCGCATCGACCTTTTTCAATTTGCTGTCCGCAAAGTAGGCGATCATTTTGCTGTCGTACGACCAGAACGGGTAATACGCATTCTCTGTTCCCTGCAGAAGGATCGGAATAGGTGAGTTGATCGGGCGAACCCACAAATGGTTTTTTCCCGTAGAATCGGTGGCCACGAACGCGACCATTTTTCCGTTCGGAGATATTTCAATATGCCCACCATTGGTGGCATTGAAAAACTCACTGCCCGGTGATTCAAACGTGAGCCGCATCAATTCCGGTTCCGTTCTTACAAAAACAAAATAAGTTGTAAGTAAGACCAGTAACGAAAGAACGGAAAGAGCGGAAAGGATCATCCAAATGTTGAATGCAAACGGTTTTTTCTCCGACACGGTTTCAAAAACAGCGGTCTGAGGACGGATGCCGGAATTGATCTGGCTCTGACGTATGGCCAGAACGCGGCTCGCGGTCTGCTTGCTTGATTCGCGTTTTAGTTTACGCAGATCTTTGACGATCTCTTTGGCGGACTGGTATCGCTCATCCGGGTCTTTGGCGAGGCATTCCATCAGGATCGCATCCAGTTCCGGCGGCAGATCGGGTTTAAGAATGGAAACGGGTTCCGCGTCCACATTGACGATCTCATAAATGATCGCCGTCTCGTGCATGCCTTTGAACGGAGATTGGCCGGAAACGAGTTCGTACAAAAGAACGCCGAACGAAAAAATATCCGTGCGGTGATCCACATTGAATCCCTGCACCTGCTCCGGCGACATATAACCGACCGTGCCGACCGTACTGCCTTGTTTCGTCAGCCGGGAAGCGCCTTGCTGTTTGGCCAGGCCGAAATCCATGATCTGAGCGCGCCCGTCTTTACGAAGCATGACATTCTCGGGCTTGATATCCCGATGAACGATCCCTTTTTCATGCGCGGCGCCCAGCGCTTCAGCAATCTGAATGCCGATATCGATGGATTGCTTGAACGAGATATTGTTCTTTCTATCGCGCAGGGTCTCGCCTTCGATATATTCCATCGCAATGAAAAGCTGGCCTTCGAATTCCTGTACATCATAGATCGTACAGATATTCGGGTGGCTGAGCGTCGCGGCGGCTTTCGCTTCCTGCATGAAGCGCGCCCGGTCGGATTCCGTGGAAGATACGTTGGCCGGTAGAAACTTCAACGCGACAAACCGGTCGAGCTTGGTGTCTTTGGCTTTGTAGACAACGCCCATGCCGCCTTCGCCCAGTTGTTCGAGAACTTCGTACTGTAAAATCGTTTTTCCGATCATTACGATAATCCGGTTAGATGTTTAAGGCCATTAAGGCTAACGGTTTGTTAATTTCTGGAATCGCTTATTCCCGCGTAGCGCATTCCACGTAGGGTCGGTCTTTAACCAGATTGTGGAAGTTTCCGAAGGAATGGACAAGAGTCGCTCCAGAGCGTCAATGGCTTTATCCTGTTCGTCGGTCATCGCGTAGATTCTCGCAAGATCGTAAAGACGGAATGCGCCGCGCCAGGCTTCCTTTTCCACCGGCAGTAATTCAAGGCCGCGAAGGCCATATCGAATAGCCGCTTCCTTTTGGCCAAGGCCGGCAAGCGCAATACCGAGCGCTCCTAGGGCGCGTTCATCATTCGGATTTGTCTTTAATCTGTTTTCAATATGGATCTTTGCGCTGTCATACCACGCTGCGGCGACCTTCTCATTTCCGCGCAGGGATTCCAACTGCGCACGGAGCAATGGTGTGGGGTAGAACTGAAACTGATCGCTGAGACCGCCGGATGAAGACATAGGTTTCAATGCTTCTTCGGCGGCGTTGAAGTTGCCTTGGGCTAATTCTACGATAAACGCAGAGTAATTAATGTAATCCGATTCACCGCCAACTTTTCCCAGGCGTTTCCCGTCTTCATTGACAAGGCGCGCCCCTTGAATGTCGGCTTTCCACAGGAGAAGGTTCTTGGCTTTTTCATAATACACGTCGATATTGTCAGGGGCAAGCAGTATGGCTTTGCTGTAATAGCTGTCCGCTTCTTCGTAATCTCTGGCCAGCATCAAGGTCTCGCCGAGTTGGCGTACGATCTCTCCGACTCTCGGATTACCCGCGATCGACCGCTTAAACGATTCAACGGACTCCCGCATCTTTCCCTGGCGGCGAAATACGGACGCGATCCCGTAATACACATCGGAATTACTTGGCCTGTATTCCAAAGCAAGATTGAATTGTTCCAAGGCATTCGTGTAATCGAGTTTTCCGTGATAATAATACCATCCCAAGGCGGCGCGCGTCTCGGAAAGCTGGGGGGCCAGTTCAACCGCCTTTTCTGCGGCCATCCGGGATTTCTCTACGCGGCTTTCCGACCGGTCATAATAGAACCAATAAATATTCGATTGCACATACGAAAGTTTGGCATACGCGGCGGCAAAAGACGGATCCAGCTTGATCGCCCGCTCCAGCAGTTGAATTCCTATCTCCATATATTCGGCGGAATTACTCAGCTCGGTATATTGAACCGCTTTAAGATAATAATCGTAGGCCTCCGGATTATTGGTCAATGAAGTCTCTAACGTCTGCTTCTCGGATTTCAATAAAGCAACGTCCATTGCGGAGGCCACTTTGGCAGCGATATCGGATTGCAGTTTGAATGCGCTCGACAGAACCGACTCCATGGATTGTGACCAGGCTTGGGTTCCGTCTTCCACTTTGATGACCGACGGGCTCACTCTTACATGCGTTTCTCCGTTGATCGTTTCCCAACGGACCGTTCCCTGTAATATGTAGTTGACACCAAGTTCCTCGCCGATCTGCTTGAATGTCTTTGACGTTCCTTTGTACTGCATCGCGCTGGAACGGGCGATAACGCCAAGCCCGGATATTCCCGACAATCGGCTGGTCACTTCATCGGTCATGCCATCCACGAAGTAATCTTTGTCATTGGGACCGAGATTCTCAAAAGGCAGAACGACAAGTGTTTTCTTGTCGCTTTTGGCCGGTGTATTCGGCAAAAATGAATTCCTGAAAAAGAAAGCCAGTACTAGCGTCGTTAGAAAAAGGGCAGCCACTGCAACGGTCTTTTTTGTGAACCATCCAGGCATTGCGATCTCAACCGATTTTGACTTCGTATTTGATAGCACGCCCGCCGCTTCAAAATCCTGCATGCGAACCACTCTTGTCGATTCTTTCTTCATTCTCCGGATATCAATGGTCATGTCTTTGACGGTCTGGTAGCGTTCCTCCGGATCCTTCTCGAGCGCGCGATGAAGGATGTGGAGTAGTTCAGAAGGAATGTCGTCACGGAATTTCTGGATCGGCTGAGGCTCTTCATTCAGAATAGAATACATCATCGCCGCTTCATGTTCGCCGCGGAACGGCGTGTTTCCGGTCAGCATTTCATACAGAACAACGCCAAACGAAAAAATGTCCGCCCGTGCATCGATATCCTGTCCCTGGATCTGTTCCGGTGCCATGTAAGCAAGGGTGCCCGTGGTGCTGGACGATTTGGTAAGTTTCACCGATCCGCGTAATTTCGCCAATCCGAAATCCATCACTTTAATCTGATCCTTGGAATTGATCATGATGTTCTCGGATTTCACATCCCGATGAACGATACCTTTGGCATGCGCCTCCTGCAAGGCTTCGCCGATCTGTATCGCGTACCCGACGGCTTCACCGATTTTCATGGACGACTTGGAGAACTTATCTTTGACGGTCATGCCGTCCACATACTCCATGACAATGAATTGCTGTCCCTCAGCTTCCTGAATGTCGTGGATCACGCAGATATTCGGATGATTCAGGTTCGCGGCCGCTTTGGCTTCCTGAAGAAAACGTGCGCGTTCCGTATCGCTGGACGAAACGTAGTGGGGGAGAAACTTCAGCGCAACTTCGCGGTCGAGCTTGGTATCGTGGGCTTTATACACAACCCCCATACCGCCTTCGCCGAGTTTTTCAAGGATATTGTAATTTGAAATAGTCTTACCGACCATAAGGAGATTCCTTCGGCTGTACAGTTATTAACCACCCTACATCATCATGGGGTTAACCTGCGATTAATCAGATCAAAAATCTATGTTCAAGCCCGTTGGTAGTGAGTCAGCGCTTGGCTGAGTATGTAAATAAGGACGGAATTCCGCGAATTCTTGCTCTGCTCGTTACAATATTATCAGAACGGAATTCAGGATTTATATAGATGGGAAACCATTGTTTTTCAGTCGGATATGGGGGTTATATACAGCATTTAGCGGAATTGTGCAAGGGAATATTTAGGCGTTTGGGTCTAACAAGGAAATATTTCACGATGTAGAGATAGGTCAGGGATGAAGAATGGTTTCGATCAATAGGACGACGTAAATTCGTCGCTCTTTGTCTGACCTTATTCCTTCATCTTCAATACCACCATCGTCATGTCATCCGCCTGCGGCATTTTTCCGGCGTGCGCATTGACGGCGTCAATGACCGAGGCGATCATTTCTTCCGGCGAACGAGTAACATTCTTTTTCAGTATCTCTTCCAGCCGGTCTTCGCCGAATTCATCGTCCTTTTCGTTGAACGACTCGGTGATACCGTCCGAGTAGATCACAAGAGTGTCTCCGGGCTGAATATCGACTGTTTCTTCTTCAAACGGGAAGTTATCCATCATAGCTATCATGATGCCGCCCGTTTTAAGCCGGCGTGAGGAGCCATTCTTGGAAATGATCAAAGGCGGATTGTGGCCAGCATTGGTATAGCTGAGTTTGTTCGAGGACGTATCCAGTATTCCGTAAAACAGCGTCGCGTATTTTTCATCGCTGGTGCTTTGGAGCAGAAGTTTATTGGAGCGTTCAATGCACTGCTTTGGAGAATTGGCGACGAGCGTTTGACCACGAAGTGTGGCCTGTAAATTGGCCATGAGCATGGCCGCTGCCAATCCTTTGCCGGATACGTCACCCAGGCAGATCGCGATCTTACTTTCGCTCATCGGTATAAAATCAAAATAGTCGCCGCCGACGGACTGAGCCGGTATGCTTCGGCCGGCAAGTCTGTATTGAGGGAGCACCGGAGGGGATGTCGGAAGAAGCTCCGTCTGGATCTGCGCGGCGAGCTTCATCTCCTTCTGGATCGTGACGAGTTCTTTTTCCTTCTCATACAGGCGCGCATTCTCGACCACCTGCGCAGATTGCGTAGCAATAATCGCCAGCAAACGCTGTTCGTCGTCGGTGAAACGTTTGTTCTCTTTCTTATTGTAAACCGTGATCACGCCGATCAGCGAGGATTTGACCGTCATCGGCACACTCATGGCATTGCGGATGGCCGGATCCCATGGGACGCCGCGGAAGCGCTCGTCGGTCGCGGGATCGTTGATCATCAGGGGTTTCTTATTGAGATGCATCCAGCCCAGCATGCTCTCGGTGAGGTGGAATTTGGAATGATCGCTGGAACTGACCATACTGCGAACAAGCGTTTTCATCGGCTGATTGGCCGCATGATCTACAAGCGTAATGACGCCTTGTTCCGCGCTTACCGCACGCAGAGAACGGTGGATGATGGTCTGCATGATCTCCTGCGAATTCATCGATCCGCCGATCACGCGAGCCAGATCGTTGAGAATGGACAATTCCTCGACCGCTCGCCGCAAACGAAGATTTTCTTCTTTCAGCGACTGCAGTTCACCCGATGACGCAGCTTCCATGCAAAGATCTCCCGGATATTAGTCTATGATCCAATGTGTGAGCAAGAACCGATCAGCGTTTGTATTTACCCATCAATTGGGCTTCAGCCAGGACATGCCCTTTCATGGCCTGAACGAGTTGCCATTTGGTGGCGCCCGCTTCCAGTTCGAGCTTGGTGTCCAACGCGTACAATTTAAAAAAGTAACGGTGTGTTCCGCCCGGAGGACAAGGTCCTCCGTAACCGATATTACGAAAATCGTTCGTGCCCTGGACGGAACCGTCGGCCAGTTTCTTATCTGCAGTAACGGATTCTTTAAAGCCGGTGCTTTGCGGAGGGATGTTAAACACAACCCAATGTACCCATGTGCCGGCCGGCGCATCCGGATCATCGCAAATAAGTGCGAGACTGATTGTATGGGCCGGTATACCGCTCCAGGCCAATGGCGGAGACATATCATCGCCGTCGCATGAATATTTCTCAGGTATCATGCCGCCTTCCGAAAAAACGGAGCTTTCCATTTTCATTGTTTCAACTCCTTTCCCCGGTGCCTCATATGCAGCTAAGAGGCCGACGGAGAAAATGATCAGATATACATGAGTCATGGATCGAATGTTTGATACGCTATGCTCAGTGCCGTTCCGGCTGAAACGGTCTTTTCCGTGTGTGATCCAGAATGAATGTTTCAATGGCGGTTTGCCGCCGCTGATAAGTGATGCCGGCCAATATGATTAGAATTCCAAGAAAACTCAATACAAAAGGAAATAAGAGAGAATGTTCAAAAACCCGCCAGACCAAATGGCCGATGTATCCGAAAATCCCAAAGGCATCTCATGACGGTTCAGGTTTGTTGTCAGATATGAAATCGTAACGATACGGACAAAACGGTGCCCGAATACCGGATGGAGTGTTTCTTCAATACCCGGGTATCGGATAAACGAACTCGCGATCGGGTCGTGAGATAAGTCATGCGTTGTTCGGGAACGATAAGGGACGGAGTATTACGAAATTCCAGCTTGAATTGTGTAGAAACGAACGGCGACCAATAGAAGTCCATACTTCCATTGACCACATATCCTAATCCTTTTTTTCCGGCGGAGTAGAAAGCCGATGTGTCGTCGTATGCCGTATAGTTGTTGGGTCGCCTGACATAATTCTGCACACCGTTGAGTTTCATTCGGTTATAACTCAGTCCGGCTCCGGCCGTGATTTCCCAACGGGAGTACAAGAAATTAATAGGGACAATGACGTAATGGGCGGTAAAATTCAAGAATTTACTTGAATAGGATTCTTTTACATCAAACTGTTCAACCGGAACCGGTACATCGTCGTCAGCCCCTAGCCAATTGCTGCCGGTAATCTTTTGATTGCGTGTGATCGAGTATTGAGCGCCGATATAGATCCGCTTTGTAATGTTCTTTTCAAGGGAGGCGGCCAATAACATAGGCTGACCCGCCTTGGCCGTAGGATCGGCCAATGAGACGACATGGTAAGGGTAACCCGAAGCATAGTAAGCGGACACGAC
>CAYPYN010000014.1:0-33404 GCA_964415295.1 uncultured Bacteroidota bacterium | reverse complement strand
CTCATGGTACGCGCACAACTTCACATATTCCGGCAGATGGTAGAAATCGTGCCAGTTTGATTCGAGATACCGCTGCCACCGTGGATCATCGGGCGAGATAAATTCCGCATGCATCGCAACACCCCCGTCCAACCGAACCGCTATGACGGAACCGCCCAGAGCCCTACGGCACCGCCGGCGCGGCGTTCGTAGCGGTCCCGGGAGCCGTGCCGGCCCCTTCGCCCTTCTTCCGCACGACCGGGAGAGCCCTGGCTGGATTTCCAAGCACTGTGACGCCGTTTTCCACAGCGGCATAGACGGCGGCTCCCATGCCGACCGTTGCCCAATCCCCGACTGACGTATTCAAGAGCACGGAGGCTCCGGCTCCGATCAAAGCCCCTTCGCCCACCTTCGCCCCGCCGGACAACATCGCGCCCCCTCCGATGACGGCATAGGGTCCGATCACGACGTCATGCCCCAAAAGCACCCCCGGATTGATCACCGCATGGGCACCGATCACACTCTGAGTGCTCAGAAAGGCCCGGGCCCCGACGATCACGCCGGGACCCAGCACGACAGACGGCCGGATCAGGGCGGACGCGTCCACGATCGCCGGAAGCGGTAGCCCCCAGCCTTCGATCTCTCCGATAAGGTCGCGGCGGACCGCTGGACTGCCGATGGCGACACACACCGCCGATTGCTCGGGATCGACCGCTCTCAGGAAGGCCCGAGCGCCGACGACCTCAATCCCATGGACGATCGTCCCCGGCGCGATGGTGTCATCGATGAACGCCAGTGCGTACTCCGCCGCCTCGGAAGACGACTGAACGATGTCCACGACTTCCTTCCCCAATCCGCCTGCACCGACGATGAAGAGTGTTTTCATAGCCATGCATCCAATCGCGCCACCTACGCGCCCGCCTGGTTGCGGACTTTTACGCGCAACATGTGGATCGTGTAGGGGATGCCTTCAGGAGTCTGAAGAGCGGCAATGGCATCCTTCACCGCACGGTCGCAATCGGCCCGTTTCTCGGCCGGAATGTCGACCAGTTGGCCCTCGATGCGCACCCACCAGGTCCAATGGCCCTCCAGGGTATCGAAGTAGGTGTCGTGGGATTCCTCCACCGTCACCTCTCGTCCCGCAAAGGCCTTACTGAACAGCTGTTGCGCCTCATCCTTCGTCAACTGCTGGCGCATCCCCGCCGACCGCAGCAACGCCACCGGCCCCATATATTTCAAGAAGACCGGCGTCGTTTTGCGAATGAATTCATACCCGTTGTTGCGGCCAATGAAGAACAGGTCCATGTCGCCGTCGTCCTTGAGCACACGCGCCACCTCCTCCGCCGAGCGGGTGAGGTTCGTCGTCCAATGAAAGGCTAAAATGCTGTACAGGTAGTCGATACTCTTCGACTCCAACGGGATCTGCTCGAATGACCCGTTAAACAGGCGGATGTTGGCTTGCCCGCGCGCCAATTCGGCGGCCAACGCTCGCATGTTGTCGGCCGGCTCCACGCCGATAAACCGGCGGTCGTCTCCTCCACGAGACGCCAACTCGCAGAGGGCCCGGCCGGTCCCGCAGCCGATATCGGCGACCGTCCGGTAGCGATCCTTGAGTTCGATCGCAGCCAACGCCTTTTCCGCAGCCAGAAACCAACAGGATTGTGACGCCTCGTCCCGACGGTATTCATCCGCCAAGCGCGAGTATGTTTCGACGATTTTATTCATGGTACCGTTCCTTTCAGCAGGGTGAACCTTGCGACACGGCGCAACGGCACAGGCCCCTGATCGTGGTGAATTCGCTCGGGTCGACATCGTTCAAATCGATCCGATTGCCCGTCTGTTGCTCGACTTCAAGCATCATTTCTATGAATCCCCGGGAGTCCAAAATCCCGGCCGCAATCAAGTCGGTGTCCTCGGAAAATTCCGGCAGATCCGCTCCGACCGTTCCCCGTCCCTGCTTCACCCATTCAGTGAGATGTTTCGCCAATGCTTCTTCCTGCGCTGTCCTCATCGTGGTTCCTCCTTCAATAGTTCACGCAACTTCAATCGATCCGTCTTTCCATGCACGTTCAACGGTAAGTGCTCCAGAAACCTGATCTGACTCGGCACCATGTAATCGGGCAAGACCCGCCGACAATGTTGCAGAATGGCTCCGGCCTCGCCCTCGGCTCCGCCGGCGACGAATGCCACGATTCCCTCGGCCAGTCCTTCCTTCACCGGCCAAGCCAGCGCGGCCACCTGTTGCGACCTCGACGCTTCGCGAAGGGTAAACTCAACTTCCGGCAACTCAACCCGGTGGCCACGAATTTTTACTTGGTGATCGATACGGCCGAGATATTGGAGACAGCCGTCCTGATCTTCCATGACCAGATCACCCGTTCGATACCAGACTTGATCGCCCCTGTCGGGCAGGGTTACGAACTGCTTCCTGGTCTGTTCGGGATTGTTCCAATATCCTTGTGTAACCTGGGATCCGGAGAGACAGAGCTCGCCGTTCTCCCCTGCCGCCACCGACCGGAGCTCGGCATCGACCACACAGGTGGCCTGGCCGAGAAAAGCCTGGCCGATGGGCGTAATCCCCGCTTTGCTTAGAGCCGGCGACGTGGCGGGAGTCCAGCGATAGTGCGTGATGGCGATGGTCGCCTCCGTCGGCCCATAGAGATTTTCAACGAAGGAATTCGGCGCCGCCTCCTGCCAGGCCTGTGCGTGCCGGCTCAACAACGGCTCTCCGCAAAACAGGCTTCCGCGCAACGTCGGGAACGCCCCAGGCTTCAGCATCCCGAGTTTCTCCATGACCCCGATCACCGACGGGACGGAAAACCACATCGTGATCCCATGGTCTCGAATGAACTTGGATGGCGCCATGACGGTATGGTCCGGCATGGCATAGAGGCAGGCGCCCCGTTCCCAACAGACAAACATGTCATGGACGCTCAAATCAAAGCTCATCTCGAACATCTGCGAGAAGCGATCTTCCTCCGTGACTCCATACCGATCGGCAATGTACCCGACGTAGGCCGCCAGGTTGCTCTGCCGAACCGGTACCCCCTTAGGATCACCGGTGCTTCCCGACGTAAACAGCAGGTACGCAATCGGGTCGTTTCCCTCCCGTGACGACCCGTCGGTAAGGCTCCCCTCCGCCATGGCGCTTCCGACCACGAACTGGTGTTGAGGATGCGCCAGGCTCACGCTCTCGAGGTCCTCCAAGTCCGGACAGATGATGCTGGTCCGTTGGGGTAGCTTCGGGAGCAGCAGTTCCAGATGTTTTTTCGCCTCCTTGCCGACAACGAGGGTATCGGGGCCGGCCAACGTCAAGATCCGCAAGAGCCGTTCGGTCGGCAGCTTGGGATTGAGCGGCACGTAGCCCTTGCCCGCACCCAGGATCCCCAACACCCCCGCATAGGCTGTGAGACTCCGGTGAGCCAGCAACGCCACGAGCGGCATGGAAGGGGGAGAGGTCTTGCGAATCGTCGTCGCGATGTTTCCGGCCAAGCGGCCCAGGTCCTCGTAGGAGTGCACCTTGCCGTCGACGAAGAGGGCCGGCCTCGATCCGACTCTCCGCGTGGATTCCAGAAACCCCCTCAGGGGGCCGCCTATCGGTTGCTGTATCTCCATATGGTCACCCCTTTTCAGCGAGAGTCCAGGCCTGTTGAAACGCAATACCTGTGTGCCGCAGTTCCTCCTTGTCGGGCGGAATATCCAGGATGAAACTCCGGTACCCCGCGCCGATATACCGAGCGATCTCCCGTGCCACGGTCTCATAGCCGCCCACGAGATAGGGACAGAAGGTCTTGTAGTTCTGGAAGGGCACCAGCCAGTAGGGATTGCGGTCGACCGTCTTGCTCTCCGCCAACTCGGACAACTGCTTGTGCCAGGTGGAATCCGATACCTTCATCGTCAATTGGTGGGCTAACTGCCCTTTTCGGTCTTCCGGAAACCGTTTGTAGGCCACGTTCCAGGCCACGTCTTCTTCGGGTCGCGCGATGACACCGATTCTGATCCCGGCCTTCTCAAGCCCGTCGAGCGCATTCATCTCTTCGTTCGGCGCCTTCGGATATTTGATGGCGGTGGCACCCAAGGCGCGGCAGCAATCGAGCCCCGCTTCGGATGAACCCGACAGGAAAATTCCAGGAAACAGCTCCGGCGGCAAGGCAGGGGTCAGGCGGAGATTGTCCACCGCATAATACTCGCCCTGGAACGTGACCGTGCCTCCGGAGAGCAGGGCCTTGATGACGTGCGTGTACTCGCGCAATCGATCATACCGCTTATCATGAGGTGTCGCGTCCTTGAGCGTCTTGAGATCGTACGCGAACCCACCGGCGACCATGTTCAGATACACCCGTCGCCCATGCAGGAAGGCCAGGGTGCTGACCATCTTGGCCACCGCATAGGGATGCATGTAGAGAGGTTGCACTGCCACGAGCGGACAGAGGGTCTTCGTGTTCTGCAGAATGATCTGCGCGACCAGCCAGGGATCAGCCAGCCGATTGTCGGTATAGACGAGCGTGCCCGTGCATCCTTCCTGCTCGCTCCATTGCGCCACGTCGATGACTTCCTTCACATACGCATCCGTAGTGCTTTCCGCAGACTGGGGGCTGGTCGCGAATACTTCAACCGCATCGCCGAACGAGTGAGTTTTCATAGGGACCTTCCTTTGCCAAAAATATCGGGTGGCCGACGACGGAACCGGTGTACACAGAACTGCGATGGATCAAGCAGTCAGCGGCGCACGCCGCAGTGCGGATCCCCTGGCATGGCGACGCCCATCCATACGGTCGCTGCGGGCTTTCGGGCGCCTGTCGGGTTGTGAGCGATTAGCGGGAGACGGCCGTCAATTGCGATAGCCTTTGAACTCTTCCATGATCACTTGACCGGGGTGCTGGATCCCCTCGCGACGGATGACTTTCCACAACGTCAGAGCCAGGATCTTCACGTCGACCCAGAACGAATGATGCGCGACATACCAGAGATCGAGGTCGAACTTCTGTTCCCAGGTGAGTGCGTTCCGGCCGTTGATTTGGGCCCACCCTGTGATCCCCGGTAAGACATCATGCCGATGTTGTTGCTCCGGGGTATAACGGTCGAGGTATTGCATGAGCAGGGGCCGCGGACCGACGAGGCTCATGTCGCCCTTGAGGACGTTGATCAATTCTGGCAGTTCATCGAGACTCGTGCTCCGGAGCAGCTTCCCGAACCTTGTCAGCCGCTGCCCGTCCGATTTCGCGTCGGCTGCGACCCCGGGAGGGAGCTGACGCATGGTGCGGAACTTATAGATAGTGAAGGGTTTTCCGTGGAGGCCTGGCCTCTGCTGGCGGAACAACACGGGCGAGCCCTGAATAGCCCATGTCGCCAGCGCAAGTGCTGCCAGAAGCGGCAAGGCAATCGGCGCAGCCAGGAGGATGAGGGTCAAGTCCAGCACCCATTTATCCCACCGATCAACCATCACGAGGCTCGGCCCCCCTTTTCCTTTCGCTCGATCGAGGCGGTAATGAGCGGCGCGATGCGATGCCCGATGTACCGCGCCACTGTCTCGTTCGCCGTCGGCGTCAGGTGG
This sequence comes from uncultured Bacteroidota bacterium, assembly GCA_964415295.1. Taxonomy (GTDB): domain Bacteria; phylum CLD3; class CLD3; order SB21; family SB21; genus SB21. Next base: position 27,871 of record CAYPYN010000014.1, on the reverse strand, counting down.
CAATCGTCCGTAAAGGCATCGTCCTTGATCTCGCCGAGGATGTCCGTCATGTCGATGAACGGCGCGTCCTGTGCCGCTGTGACCTGCTGCAGCTTGGCGGTCACGAAGGGGCGCGCTCGATTCTTGAATTGCCGGTAGTTGATCGGCTGCGCCTGATCGACTTCCGCCGACAATCGCTGTTCGAAGTCCGTCAGCACCTTTCGCTGTTCGAACAAGAGATCCGGTTGCAACGTAAAGACCGGAACGATGCCCTCGTGATTGAGGATGAGGGCGTCTCGTTCCACCATGCGAAGGAAGTTGCCTTCCGCATTGCCCTCGAGATTTCGCAGCGCCTCCTCCACGTTGAGTTCACGTCGCGGCTGCGGACGCAGGTTCTGAATGGCCCACCAGAGCGGACGCAGTTTTTTTCCGGCCAGGTACACGAAGTGACTCTTCCGATAGAGCCAAAAGCCCGTGTATCCGGCCCACGCCTTGAGCGACGGTTCGTCGAGATAGAGATGGGACCATTGCCGATAGGGGTAGTCGCGGAATTGATCGTACCCGCGCTCCCACGGGTAATAGTCGTTGTAGCCGTCGATGAACACCACCATGTCGGGATGGTATTTCAGGATCGTCTGATTCAGATAGATAAGATGATGGTGGCTGGAGTGGCTAGGAATGGCCGCGTTGATCACCTCGATGCGACGAGAGGGCAGCAGGTCCTTCAGGTAGCCCTCCAGATAGTGGTCGATCGTTTCGCTGTTCTTCAGCACGGGATACTTCTGATGGCCTTGCGGGGACAAGGACCCGAGCCCGTAGGCGGTCGATCCGCCCATCAGGAAAATGCGGTACGTGCCGGCCGGTTTCTCCATCGGCACGTCCTCGGCGCGGCGAAAACCCTGGGCGTTGTGCATCACGCCCCGAGTGTCCTGATAGTGCGGCGTCGGGTGAATGTTCTTGTAATCGTCGAATTGGTGCATCATCAGGTGCTCGCCGTCGTAGCCCTCCGCCATGCGCAAATAGAGATAAGACACGATTTCGAGCAGCGCGCCCCCCACCAGCGCGGTCAATAACAGCCCCACGACCAGCGCCAGCCTGGAAATGCGCCGCCGCGCCGGCGCTACCGCCGCAGTCGATCCCATTCCACTTGCTTTGCCCACGTCTGCCGCGTCCATCGCAGTTCCCTTATCGATTCCCTGCACCGGAGGCGCGCGTTTCTGCGGGCACCCCCGGCGGAACCGATTGAGTTCCTTCGTTTTCCGACTGATCCGCCGAAAGCAATCCCTTGCCTCGCAAACAGTGCACATAGGCGTCATGCAGGGCCTGCCAGATGCCCTGCGGACGGAATTCATGCAGGACCCACTCGCGAGCCGCCGCGCCATGTCGACGGCGCAGCTCGGGATCGGCGAGATAAGCCTTGAGAGCCGCCGCCAGCCGCTCAGGATCGAAGGGTGGCACCAACTGCCCGGTGACCCCGTCCTGCACCGCGTCCACGCAGCCCGGCACGCGAGTCGCCACGACCGGGACCATCATTCCGGCCGCCTCCAACAACACATTCGGAAACCCTTCGCGGTAGGTCGGCAACGCCAGGACATCCATGGCGGCGTACAAGGGCGGGGTATTCCATTCTTCGCCGATGAGGTGCACCCGTGGATCCTGACGCAACCCGGCGTCGACCTCGGGAGGGATGGGATCTTGCGGTTCGTAGGGTCCGACGAGTAACAGATGGAGTTGCGGGAACGCTTCCCGCAGTCGCGTCCAGGCTCCGGCCAATTCGACGATGCCCTTGTTGCGCACGATGCGGCCGATGAACCCTACGACCAGCGCGTCGGCCGGAATGCCGTACCGCTTTCTCGTCTCCTCTCGTAGCGACACCACCTGCGTACCGTTGAAACGCTGGGTCGCATCGACTCCGTTCCCGCTCCCTCGCGCCAAGACGGCGATCTTGGCCGGCCGACAGAGCCCGGTCTCCAAGGCTACCTGACGAATCGACGCACTCACACAGAACACCTGATGGGCAAGACCGCAGGAGATCCGTTCGCTCCAGATCAGCAGCATCCGCTTCCAGCCGGATGCGGTCGTAAAGGGCAAGCCGCGCATGTGATACATGCGCACGGGAGTGCGAGCCAGCCAGGCCGCGACCATCCCCAGTACGCCGCCCTTCGGTGTATGGGCATGAACGATCTGAGGCCGAATGGTCCGCAGCACTCTCCAAATTCCGGCCACCGCAACGAGATCCCGCAAAGGAGTGATACGCCGCGGCATCTCCACCGGATAGACCGGCACCTGTTCTTGCTCGGCGAACCTCGTCAAGAACTCACCAGGCGATGACAGGCCGTGAATGTCAAAACCGCGTTCCTTCATGTAGCCGACCTGTCCCCGGAGAAAAAAGAGAGACTGCGGCACCGTGGTGACATGCACGATTTTGATGGAAACCATCGCGCCCCTTAAGAGTCGAACGTCGATTTGGAGAGGAACCGAGAGCACTAGGCGAAGTCCGTCGCCGCCAGTCGAGCTGCGTACTCATCCATGGTCGCGATCTCGAGCACACCCTGCGCCCGCAGCCGGTCGGCATAGGCAAAGAGTCGCTCAAGGCCGGACAGCATGGCATCGGCATCCGCATTCAAATTGAACGGATGAAACCACAGGTGATAGACGCCGCCGGTCTTGACGGCCTGCCTGATCCCCTGTTTGCCCTTCCACACGCGACTGGCGATCGGGATCAGCTTCCGGATGCCGTTACGGGCCATGTAGAAGTGATTGCCTGGAATATTCCAGAGCCCCGGCATCACTTCCTCCGGTCGCACGGCCTTGGGAGGCAGGCCCAGCAATTGATCGAGAAAGCTCAATGTCTTGTACAGCATACCCTTGAAGGTGCGAAACCGCGTGGGATCTGCGCCGCGATAGGTGCGAATCCCCTGCTCACGCAGCACCTCGAGATGCCCCACCTGATTGCGAGGGAACACAAAACTCTTGAGCGAGACCGATTGGTCTGCAGCCGCCGCCACGGCTGCGCTCAGATCGGCTCGTGCCGCCGCGGCGCTGCATTCCGGATCGCCGTAATAGATGTGCGCGAAGGAATGGGACGCGATTTCATGCCGCACCTTCATCCCCCGGATCCAGGCGAGGATGTCGGGGGCATACCACCCTGGTGCGTGCCCGGCCGGGGTGCAGGGATCGTGGACGTACCAGTCCTTGGGGAACCACGAATAGGCGGGACGCGGCATCACGTCGGCATGCGCCGCACCGGCCTTGCGCGAACAGCCGGGCAACATCAAATGGCCTACCATCGCCCACGTGGCGGGAATCTCGTACCGGTCAAGCAATGCCAACAACCGCCTGATTTGAACCCGCTCCTCTTGGGCATCCGCCTCCAAGGCGGAAACGGGAACCTTGTCGAACCGTCCCCAGCAGAGCTCGAGATCCAGACTCACCACCATGGTTCCGCGCTGTCCGTTCATACCACTTGCCCCTTGTCCTGCCGTCGCCTGTCCAGAAAGCCGACGATTCCCGGTCACAGACTCAATACGATGTCTTCGACTTCCGATCCCTTCCCCATTCGCTCCACCACCGAAAAGGTTTCATCGGGACTCAACGAGAAGAGGCTCCCATTATTGGTCGAGCTTTCATCGGTTCGAACAATCAATAGACAGGCGCCGGCTCCGGTCAGGCGCTCACGGAGATTGCTGATCGCTACTCGCAACTGTTCCGCCGGAAAATAACTGCGATTGAGAATGTTGGCGGCTCGGATGACGTCAAACCGGCGCCTTAGCGACAAGGGATTCGGCGCTAGGATATCGTCGTCCAGCAGTTCGATGTCGCGATTGTTTCGGAGCCGATGGGTAACCAATTTGATCTCTGCCTTGATCAACGGGTCGTCGGCTGCCGGCGGCTGACTCCCGAGGGATTTCAACCGGCCCAGGAGGTCATGCCGCCCGGCCACCTCGCGGTACAAGCGATCCCAAAGCAGCGTGAGCAGGCCGTTTCCCAAGGGGTAGTATCTGAGTCGGCAGCGGGGACGCCAGACATAGCCACACACGTCGTATTGCAGCGGAAACCCCTGCTTGTCGACAAGGACATGCAACCAGGAACGCAATCGAATCAGATAGGCGGTCATCGTCAGGTCGGTCGCGGCCATGCGCGGACGAAGTCCCGCCTGCCGCAAGGCGTCGAACCAGGAGACCGTCGACACACCCGATGAGACCGCGACATCCATAAACGTCGTCGGAGCGATGCCGAGTTTCCGGAACGCCGCCACCACCCTTTGGTCCACATCGTCCAACCGACCGGCCCAGGTTCTCTTGTGAGTCCCGTTGCTCAATTCGATGGAATAGAAGAACTGCTCTTCCAGGCGATCTCGGGTCGCCTGGCTGTCTGTCGGAGTGGTCGCGGGCGTGAGAAATAAATCTTGTGCGGTGGGAAGCATGTCGAGTCATTCCTTACAGGGGGCACTCATCGTTCTGCGACCATCGGCGCATCGTTTTGCACATGGTCCAACCAGGCCTGAAACATCAGCACGACCCAAAGCTGTCCTTTCCAGTTGTAGGAGCCGGAACAGTGTTCCTCCCATTTTCGCTTGATGGGGCCGGGCTCAAGAAATCCCTGGTCTCGAAGCCGCTTTTCCTCCAGCAGCGTCTCGGCCCATTCCTTCATGGGACCACGCAGCCAGCTGTCGATCGGCACACCGAACCCCATCTTCGGACGGTCCAACAGCGCAGCCGGCACGTACCGATCCAGCACTCGCCGCAAAATCCACTTTCCCTGCCCCTGACGGAGCTTCATCTGCACCGGCAGTTGCCAGGCAAACTCCACGAGGCGGTGATCCAAAAATGGCACTCGAGCCTCCAAGCTCACGGCCATGCTGGCTCGGTCGACTTTGACGAGAATGTCGTCCGGGAGATACATCATCATGTCGACATACATCAGCTTCTGAATGACGTCGGGGATATCTCCCCACTGATCCCGATCCGTCAATGCCGTGCGCGGTTCCGCCGCCCCGATCACCAGCGAGGCTGGATCGTGCCAATGCGAGACGATCGTTCGATACATCGTTTCGGGTGAGTCGGCTCGCGCCATCTCGGCAAGCGTGTGCAGTGTATGTCCGTTGCCTCGCCGTCGAAACCGAGCGGGCAACAGCGGGCCGACCAACCGCAGCCCCCTCTCCCACGATTCCGGATCAAGGCCGGTAACACCGTTGGCGAGGAGGGTCCGGAGCACCGACGGCACCTCCGACACATGGCTCCAGAAACGCAACGCCCACCGATATTGGTTGTAGCCGGCGAACAGTTCGTCCCCGGCATCTCCCGAGAGCGCCACGGTGACATGACGTCTGGTCAGCTCACAGACAAGGTAGGTCGGAATTTGCGAGGCATCGGCGAAGGGTTCATCGTACAAGGCCGGGAGCTTCGGGATGACGTTCATCGCCTCCGCCGGTGAGACATACAACTCCGTATGGGCCGTGCGCAGATGCTCCGCCACCGCCTTCGCATGGTGGGCCTCGTTGTACTCCGCTTCATGAAACCCGATCGAAAACGTTTGAACCGGGCGGCTGCTTTGCGCTTGCATCAAGGCCACCACGGTCGAAGAATCGATCCCCCCGGACAGAAAGGCTCCCAGAGGCACATCCGACTCCATCCGTATCTTAACCGCATCCCTGAGCAGATCGTCCAACGTCTCGATCGCCTCTTCTTCCGTGCCTCGGAAGGGATGCGATTGGCCCTGCGCTGCCGCCCCACGGACCGTCCAATAGGGTCGGACATGGGGCGCGACAGCCGGATCCGGTGCGATCGTCGCGATGCTCCCAGCGGGCAGCTTGGCGATGCCCGTATAGATGGAATAAGGAGCTGGAATATAGTTGTGCCGGAGGAAGAGGGCCACGGCGCCACGGTCGATGGCTCGGTCGAATTGCGGATGGGTGCGGATCGCTTTGAGCTCCGACGCAAACACGAAATGCTTCCCCATCCACCCATAATACAGCGGCTTTTCGCCCATCCGATCACGTACGAGATGGAGGAGCCTGGTCTCCCGGTCCCACAGGGCAATGGCAAACATGCCGTTAAGGCGCCGAACGGCTGACTCCACGCCCCACTGCGACAACGCCGCCAGCATCACCTCGGTATCCGAGTGCCCTCGGAAGCGATGTCCCCACCCTTCTAGCTCCTGGCGTAACGCTCTAAAGTTGTAGATCTCCCCGTTAAAGGTTGTCACATAGCGGCCACAGGCGGACTCCATGGGTTGATGCCCCAGCGAGGAGAGATCGAGGATCGATAACCGTCGATGTCCGAATGCCACCCCGGCGACCGGATCGACCCACGTTCCCACATCATCCGGCCCACGGTGATGGAGGGTCGACGCCATCCGTAGAACGGTCAGCGTAAGTTCACGCTCATCCTGGTTCCTGGCCGCATTGATGTACCCGCTGATTCCACACATAATTATCCCTGGCGAACCAGCCCATCCGACAGCGTCACGCGACCGGCCAAGTCTTCAAAGAGGCGTTCGTAGCGAGACACGATGTCCGGCAAGTTATACCGTTCCGTGACCCGTTGTCTGGCCGCCAAGCCTAGCTGTCTGCGTGTGTGATCATCCATGTCCAGGAGGCGCCGCCAAGCGGAGGCCAACGCGGCGGGATCCCTGGGCGGAACAACCAACCCCGTTTCTCCGACGATCAACGCGGCATCTCCCACGTCCGTCACGACACATGGCACCCCGCAGCTCATCGCCTCGCTGACCACGTTGGGAAAGGCCTCTCCAAAAGAAGACGACAGTGCCGCAATATCGAAGGCCGCCATCAACCTGGGAACATCCTCGCGTCGCCCCAGGACGTGGCAACGATCGCCAAGGTTCGCTTCACCGACCCACCCCATGAGCGTCCCGTTTTGAGGCACGATGTCTTCTCCGCATAAAATGAACTGCGCCCCTCGCTTGTCGCGATGGAGGAGCGACGCGGCTTTGAGAAATGTGCGATGATCTTTTTGAGGGTCAAACCGTCCCACCAGTCCGATCACGGGCGCCGATTCGGGGATCTTCAATTCCTCTCGAATGGCGTGACGAGCTGCAGAGTCGGGCCGAAAGGTCTCCAAATCGTACCCGTTCGGAATGACCACCATTTTCTCAACGGCATAACCCAACGCCGCATGCACCGTCCGAGCCGATTCGGAACAACAGACAATGCGCTGAGGAGCCCACCGTGAAAGCTTCGCACAGAAGCCGGCCGTGAGGTGGGTGAGCCGCTTGGACTCCTGCCCGCTGAGGTCGCTGTGGCGGATGTTCCACGAGATGGGAATATCGCCAATGAGTTTGGCCGCCAGACTCCCTAAGAGGTCCGCATGGTACATCCAAGTTTGCATGACATCCGGCTTATCTTGTTTCAGCCATTGCACCAACCTGACCAATGCAAATGGGTTGGGTTTCCCCTGACGCATGCCGAGCGATCGCACCGGCACTCCCAATGCCCGAATCTTCTCTCCCACAGGCCCCAGTTCCATCATGGACACCACCTGCGGTCGAAACCGGGTACGATCCAGACGCGACATCAGGCGGTAGAGCATCATCTCCGCCCCGCCCCCCGTGAGGGCGGTAATCAGACAGAGAAGAGACACGGGGGCAGAGGCCTTTGACTGGGACGGCATATACAAGCCTTCGAGATGACGGCAGTGGCCGATCTGTATGGAGTACTCTACACTCCGTCCAAGCTTGGACGATTCTGGACTACCATGCGGTCATGAAGACGCACCAGAAAAACAACTACATAGGTGCTAACCTGGGAGCATTCCTCTCGGGTCCATTTGGCATGCTGATTGCTCTAATATCGGCACGCACACGGGAGGAAGCACCCATGACATCCACTACCGACGTCACAATCCAAACGCAGTCGCATAGAAAGAATTTCCCGTTGAGCAAAGCCGTTCTCATCATCACCGGATTTTTGCTGGCTTGCTCCCTGACCCCCGCCGCCGCCGAACTCAAGACCGACTTCGGCGTCTATCCTGAGCCACCTCTTCAACCACTGACGCAGGCGGGCGCTAAGATTACGGATCCTGTGTTTGGCACCAGGATTCTTCGCCTGACCGACGCTGCGGATGGAAACACCGGGGCCGGAACCTTGTATTCGTATTATCCGGCCTTCAATCGGGACAACACGTATCTGGTCGTGCGAGAAGCGCTGGGATATTCCCGCGCCAAATTTTTTCGTTTCGATGCCGTCAACTTCACAGCCGGACCAGGTTTCATCCTCAGTTCTCCACCGTCCGGATTGCAGGAATATGGTTTGTCGTGGTCGGGCATTTCTCCGAGTCTCACGTACGGTGTCGGCGGCCACAAAATCTGGGAAATCAATATCGAGACTCAACAGGCCACGCTGGTGAAGGATCTGAGCAGCCAAGGAGCGGGAGGGTACCTCACGCAAATGCTCAAGAGCCTCGATGACGACGTCTTTGCCGCCTCGATCGTCGACGCTGGTGGTGATATCGTGGGGTATGTCGTCTACAAACGAAGCACCGACACGGTCTTGCTTCGAAAGCTGGTCGGCAATCTGGATGAAGTGCAGGTCGACAAGTCAGGCCGGTATCTGCTTGTGGTCTACAACAACGGCACGGACGAGATTTATGATCTCACCACCAGCCCGCCTCGTTTTGTGGCTTACCTCAGCGGTTCAAGCGGCTTCAACCACCATGACTGCGGAGTGGGGACCGTTTTTGCCGCCACTTCCGGAAGCGCCCTGAGTTATCGGCAATTGGCTACGCCCTTCACCATCCAACAACTGGTTCCGGGCTACTGGTCCTATTCTGGGCAGCAGGATCACTTTTCGATGCTGGCCGACAACGAGGAATGGGCCATGGCCAGCCGCTATTCGACCAACGGAGGTCCGGTTCTCCGGACCTTCGACAACGAGATCGTGAAAGTGGCCACTGACGGAACCAATCGGGTGCAGCGCATTGCACATCATCGCAGCGTCGTGCTGAACAACAATTACAGCGCACAACCCAAGGCGGCGATCAGCCGCGACGGAAACCTCATCGCCTTCACCAGCAATTGGGGTAACTCCGGCGGGCGAACGGACGTGTATGTGGTGCAGATCGAAAGCGGCATCACGGCCGACACCACCCCTCCCAACACTCCCCGCAACCTCGTCGTCCGGTGAGCCGGGGGAGGAGAGCAGCCTGAGGTCGAGGCTAGGGCGCCTGATGGACGGCGCCCGACGCCACCGTAGTCCCCGCAGTCTGATTCGGTCGCGGCCCTTGCAGGGCATGACAGAGCCGCTCTGCAACCACTTGGCCAGCCAACCGATGACCGGCCACATTCCAGTGGCCCTGCCCAAGACCTGAATTCGCAAAGCCGTGAAGAAAGACCTTGCGCTCCTCGGCATAGGCTTGGAACAGCGGTGCAAGAGGCACGACGGGGAAGCGATACTTGCCAAGGTCTTGCAACCGTTTCTCGGCATAAAAAAGATCCGACACGCCCAGACGCTGCTCCAACGCGCGCCGCGCCCCCTGATCCGGCCCCACCTGCGGACCGCTGCTGACCGTCAGCACCATGAATAACTTGCCGCGCGCTTCGACTTCCGCATGCATCTGACGCACGAGAGCTTCCGTCACCAGCCATGCCTCTTGCCATGCCTGATTCGGCGGGTCGGTATAGGTGGCCATGTCCAACCCCACCTCACCCCGCAACCAAGCCGAGAGGTCTCCCGGCTGCGCCGCGTCGGCCTGACCGACGCCATTGCGTCCCTCCTGGGACGGAACTGAGGGGCCCGGACGGACGGGCCGGCTGACACGACGGAGGGCCTCGTTCACCAGTTGAAAGAACCGGGACGCATCACGAATGGACGTCAACGCTTGTCCCACCGATGAGTAGCGGAGGCGAAACGCCATCCGATCGCGAAAGGAGGTGTCTTCCAGCAGCTGCCCACCGTCGCGAACAAAGTACGGGCGCCGCTCATCCTTCTCCAACGCCTTAAAGTTATTCCGAATATCATTCGTGGGGGTCACGGCCAAGAGCACCACATCCGGCGAATAGGCCCACACGCGCCGCCGCAGCATGATGAGTTCTTGTGCAGTGCCATAGCCCGAGACGCCGAAATTGATGACTTCCGGCTCGCGCCCCTCGAGGGCAAGGCAGCCGCGGAGTTCCCGTTCCAAGACAGACCAAAAGGCGTCCTCGCTCGGTACTTGAACAGCTTCGGCAAACGAGTCTCCCAACACCGCGATCCGCAGCACTTCCGTAGGCTTCGCTCGAGAATGATCGCGATCTCGAAGACCATCGCCGTTGATGCGCACGTACGCTTCTCCCTCTGTTTTCCACCAACCTTCGGCATCCGGTCGTAACGCCACGCCCAGATCACCGTCGATTTTGGAAAAAATGGGGTAAGACACTCCGGCTAGGCGCAGGCCGAGTTCACACACGACGACCCCGATCAAAAGACCGATTCCGACCAGCAAAAGATTGCGCATGCGGGTCATCGCGTGAGATTCCCCATGAATGCGGGGCTACGAATGAGTTCGCACCAAGGTCGGCGACGGATGTTCGGCGACCGTCCTGCTGAGAACTACACGGTCCACCGGCCGCAGGCCGGCCGAAGCGAGGGCGGCCATCAAAGAAAACAGCAGCAGGCTATGAGAATTGTTCAGCATCGTATGGGTAAAAAAGCTGAACCATAACACGGCGCAACAGAAAATCAGCCCCACACGCAGACTCTCCTCTTGAGCCCTCCAGAGCAAGGCCAGCAACAACAGCGGCAGCAGCATGGCTCCCAACAAGCCATGATCCATCATGTAGGCCAAAAACTGGTTGTGCGGAGGAATATCCAAGCGCTCATGGACCGCCCCGGTTCCTCCGCCCAAGAACGGTTGTTCCGCCACTCGTTCCCACGCCTGTTGCGCGACATATTTCCGTGACCAACTCGAAGCATCCGACACGCCCGACGGGTCCATCAGCCATGCCAACCGCTCCAGCACGTTGGCATTCAGTGATCCGGTTCGCTCGAGCGTCGCCATGATGTCATCGGCCTTCGGTAGGAGGACGAGGGTGACGACTGCCATGACCACCAGGCCGGTCCGCATCAAATGCGCCACGCCCATGAATCTCCCCACCAGCAATCCGAGCAGGCCGATGCCCCACCCGACCAGTCCCCCTCGGGAAAAGGTCACAAACACTCCGACGGCAGTGAGCAATACGAAAATGCCTCGATACCAGACCGGCAACACTGTGATGCCCAGAATCATGCCTAAGACCAGAGCCTCCCCGGATAAATTAGGGCTCAGGTAAAGGCCGGCCGAGCGCCCGAAGACATTGCTAAACGACATCGGCACGAACAGTTCATAGACATTAATTGCAATCCCGACATGCACCCCGACCACCAAGGTGATTCGAGCGAATCGATCGGCCTGCGGATCCATGAACACGGCCAGGAAGCTCAGCATTTCGACGATGGCAAGCACCCGCCATCGTACCTCCTGCCAGGCCATGTCCGACTGCGGGCCCCACAGGAACCACACCATCGTCAACCACGCATACCCGAGACACCAGAGCACGATTGGTTGCTGCAACAGATCGGTCTGCATCACCTGCCTGAACAGCACGGGCAGCGAAAAGACGATAAAAGCCAGGACCCAGTGCCACGGTACGCCTATCCCATGGTGGTCGTGGAGATAGTTGTGGACATTGCCATAGAACACCACCACCGCACAGACGGCATAGACGATTCGAATGGTCGAGTTCATCGGTGTGATACCGCGTCGGGAGCGACACTTCAGCAGACGGGCTGGTTTTCGCCCGCCGGAATCCGATTTCCGGATGAGGAGCCGCAGAGAGCCAGCAACTCGCGCTCAGTGTTCAGCACCAGCGCGTCCAGGGAGAAATGGTCGATGATCCGTTGCCTGATCTGGGCCGGTGCGGGCCGGCGCCGGAGCAACCGTTCGATCCCTTGCACGAGCGACTCCACGTTCTTGGGCTCGACCACCTCCCCCAGCGACCCAAGGACGACGCCGGAATCCCCGACGTCGGTCGCGATGCAGGGAATACCGCAGGCCATCGCCTCTCCGATGACGTTGGAGAAACCTTCCCCATAGGAACAGTTCACCAAGAGATCGAGTGCGCTATAGACATCGGCCACATCCGTCCGCGTGCCGGTCCAGCGGACGCGATCGGCAAGGCCCAGAGTGCGCGCCTGTTCTTGCAAGACGGCTTTATACTCAGGATGGCCGTCGCCGACGCAGACAAAATGGACGGCGTGACGCGTCGAGGCAACGGCGGCCGCAGCCGATAAAAACGTCTCCACGTCCTTCATCGGATCGAGCCGACCCACCATACCAATCAGCAATGCGTCCTCCGATAGGCCCCACTCGCCTCGAATCCGCACGCGCGCCTCCGGACTGGGACGGAATCGTTCGATATCGATACCGTTCGGGATCACCACCATTTTGTCGGCCGGATATCCGTCGGCCACATGGCCTCGCCGCCCAGCGTGCGAGTTGGCAATAATCAAATCTGCGGAGTGCGACAGTCGGCAAGCTAACCCATAACTCACGCGAAAGAGCCAGTCATATCGGCTGAAATCCATGTAGGAACTCCGTACGCCCCACACGATCTTGGTCGACGTCAAGAATGGCTGCACCACCACCGTGACCAGGTTACTGATATAACTATGCAACACGTCAGGTCGATAGCGCCGCGTCATCTGAATCAGCCTGAGAACGAACCCCACGAGATCCCAACGTCCGCGTTTCGCCAACGAGAGGATGGGGATACCGACATCCTTCAGCTCCGCTTCCAACAGGCCGCCAGGATAAAACACTGCCACTGCCACCTCATGCCCTCGCTTTCGAAGCCCCCTAGCCAGCACGACCAGTTGGCGTTCCGCTCCGCCCACGTTCAGCGCCCGTGTCAGGAACAGAACTTTCATACGGATCGTCCTGACGTAATCGACCAGCAGGAGGACGGGCTGACGACGCGCGCCACTACCTCGTTCCACAAGGCCATGATTCGCTCGGTGCCGAAGCGGTCGACCACCTCCACGGCCCGCCTCCTCAATCGATCTCGTTCCTCGGGATTGTCCATCAAACGCGTCATCGCCTCGGTCAAAGCCGGCACGTCGTCGGGTGGAACCAACACGCCGTCCACTCCGTCCCGAATGATGTCCCTGGGACCGCTCGGACAATCTGTACTAATCACGGGAAGGCGGCAGGCCATGGCCTCCACCAGCGCCATCGGAAACCCTTCATAGCGGGACGACAGCACAAACAGATCAGTCCGACGGAGGATCGGAAATGGATTGGATCGGCGGCCGATCATGGAGACGCGATCTCCGATGCCTAATCGGGCAGAGAGGGCCTCTAACCGAGAGCGCTCCGGCCCTTCTCCAATGATCGTAAGAGACCAGTCCTCGTGTGTCCGCGTGCAATGTGCGAAAGCCTGGAGCAGGGTGTCAAACCCCTTCTGCGGAACCAGTCTGCCCAACGCCGACACGCATTTTGTTCTCCCCTTGGTCCCAGCTTCCGTCGAGGCCTCGCCTGGAATGGTCGCAATGGGATTCGGAATCACATGAACAGACCGGGCGGGCACAAATCCTTCGGCCCAAGATCGAAGCCCTTCGGTCTGCACGACCAATGAAGCCGCCCTTCTGTACAGACACCATCGAAGCCAGGACCACACCGTTCCTATGGAATGGTGGCGGGGGTCGATTCGTTCGCAGGCGACGATGGGAACCTGCAGGCCGATCGTCGATAACAGCACGAGAATGTTCGTTCGTTCGATGAAGCTGATGACCACGCCAGGCTGCGAAACACGAATGACGTCCCGCAATCGTTTGAGTCTCGCAACATTGTTCCACAATGCATCCCCGAGACCGGAGGACACCTTCATCACGCCGAGTCCCACCCGCTGAACGGCCGGATGAAGCGGATAGAAGTCCTCATCGGATCGAGCCAGCGTGACGAGCGTGACTTCATGGCCGCGCTCGGCCCAATAGCTGGCCATGAGAGCCATCACCCGTTCGGCCCCGCCGGCTCCGAATGTCGAAATGACCAGTGTGATACGCATAGGTGAAGACCGTCGGGACAGTGCCTCAGGCCACCTTGGCACGGCTGAGATGGGCCTGCAACAGCATCCAGGAGACCACCATCAAAAACAGGCAGGAAATGCCGTACATCGCGCTGGTGGCAAGAGCAATCCCCACTACCCCGAACAGGCGCATGAACAGGTACGTCAAAAGGATGCATGCCACCAGGTTGATGATGTTGCCCCAGACCATCACCTGTGTAGAGCGGAGTGCCGTCACACAGCGGACGCACAACATGCCCATCAGATAAAATGGGACCTGCAGCAGATAGGCAGCCTGCACCTGTCCCACGACATGCGTATCCCCGGCATTGAATGCGCCTCGTTGAAACAAGATTCCGACAAGGGGCTCCGACAGGTAGATCAGCAAGGCCGACAGCGGGACTGTCGCAGCAAGCAAAAGCCCGCTATACGTCACCAGGGTGTGGCGCATACCGACCCAATCACCCGATGCGGCCATGTTGGAGAAGTGCGGCAGAAAGGCCGTGCCCACGGCTGTTGCTCCGATACCCAGCAAGACGGCCGTCAGTTTGTTTCCATACCCCAGGGCCGACACGCTACCAGGATCCAACATCGCAGCCATCCCTTGACTGATGAGATGCGTACTTCCCATCAGAAATGCCGCCGCAACCATGGGCCAGTACTGCCCGAGCACCTGTCTGGTCGCCTGGTTAAGACCGTACCACTGGGGAACCAACGAGACCCCCACCCGCTTCAACTGCCATCCGAGCAACGCAGCCTCGATGAACGCTCCCATGACCGCCGCAGCCGCCAACGCATACACCGACCAAAAACGAGCCAGCAACAGCACCGCCAGCATGGTAGTGAACGACGTCACCATGGGAACCGCCGCAGCCCACGCGAACCGGTTTCCGGCATTCAACACCGCTCCCCAGGTCGTTCCGATCCCGCTGAACAAGACCGTGCTCAAGAGGACTGCGTACAACGCCTTTGCCAGGGAGAGTTTTTCGGGAGCATACCCCCCGGCCAAGATCGGCATCAGCCATGGTGCGGACAGCATCAGCACCAGACAGGTCAACAGCAGAAAGTTCCCGGTCAACATCGTGACCGTCGAGAACACTCGTTGCGCCGCTTCCGGCCCTTCCTGCTCTCGAACCTGAATATAGGTAGGGATCAGAGCGGCATTCAGCGATCCGCCCAGCAGAGTAATGGTGAACTGGGGCACGACCAGCGCAATGAGAAACGCGTCCAACTCGTCGCCCCGCCCGAATTGATAGGCCACGACCGCATCCTTGGCGAAGGCCGACACCTTGGCGAGCAGCGAGCAACCCCCGACCGTGAACAAAGCCGCTAACACCCGGCGGTTGGAGGCTTGACGTTGCCATGCGGTCCACCAGTTCAATCCGATCCGAAGGCCGTGAATCATGCTCAACGCTGCTGCTGGTAGGCCCCGTAGTAATAGGGCGAGTCGGCCACGGGCGCCTTCTGCATCACCACCCCCAGCAGCCGCCCGCCGGCTTGCTTGATGCGTTGTATGGCGAGGTGGCACGCATCGCGGGTCGTTTCTCCCGCACTCACGACCAATAAGACGCCGTCCACCTTGGAGGCCAGCACCGCGGCATCGGCGATGGGCAGGACCGGCGGACAGTCTAGGATGATGTGATAGCGATTGGTGGCTCCCCAGTTGAGCAATTGGGCCATGGATTTGGAGTGGAGCAATTCCGTCGGATTCGCCGGACGCCCTCCGTGCGGGATGACGGAAAGGTTGCTGACGAACGTCTGGTGCACGACGTCGGCCAAGCTCGCCTCGCCTCGCAAGAGATGTCCCAATCCTTTGGGCGGCTGCTCGGGACTCCCCACTTCATAGAGGGGATGAATTTGTTGGTTGCGGAAGTCCACGTCGATGAGAACGACCTGCGTATCCTCCAACTGAGCCATCGCCATCGCCAAGTTGACCGCCAGGGTCGTCTTGCCTTCGTTTTCCCCGGGACTCGTGATTAAGATGCGAGAGGGCAGCATGTCGGGGTTCGACAAGAGAAGACTGGTGCGAATGATGCGGAAACTTTCTGCGACCGGTGTCAACGCGTTGGGCGGCGCCAAGGCTTTCTTTTGGGCTGCGGCCTTAGAGAGTCGCGGCACGACCCCGAGTAAAGACACATTTGGGAGATAACGTTCGACGTCGGCCGGCGCCATGAGTTTCTTGCTTCGGCCTTCGACGAATATCGCCAACCCGACCCCGCTCATCAATCCAGCCAAAAGCCCCAACATAATGTTGAGCTTGGTCCGCGGCTTGGAGGGGACCGAACTTGGAGCGGCCGGATCGGCCAAGTACACATTGTTGGCCCGCATCCCCGAGGAGAGATCCGTTTCCTTCGTCGCCTTGAGGAAGACGTCGTACAGATGCTGGCTCGTTTCGGCATCACGTTCCAGCATGCTGTGCTCGATTTCGTTCTGCTCCAGACGGATCTTATCGGTATTGTACCGAGTGATCGCCTCCTTCACGGCTTTGTCCTGCGCCAAGGCCATGTCATATTGATGTTTGACGGAATCGTAGATCTTTTGGACCTCTTGCTGAGTCCGCTGCCGCAGGTCCTGTAACTCTGCCTTCATATGTGCCAATTTGGGATGGAGCGGCCCATACTTTTCCGACAGCTCCGCCACCTGCGCCGACACGGTGATTTCTTGCGCACGGAGGGTTTGTATCAACGGCGAATTCAGGACCTGAATCTGGGAATCCAGCTTCGACCAATCTAACCCCGCCGTTCCCGCTCCTTGCGGATTCAGCACCGATCGAATTTGCAGAAACCGCGAGTGTGCTTCGGCCTTGGCCATCTCGGCCTTGACCAACTGTGAATTCAACTCCGCCAATGTATGGGCCGCGACCGATTTTCGCTCTTCGCCGGTCAACAACCCGTGCTTGGCTCGAAACAGATAGAGTGCCTGCTGGGAGTTCTGTACCTTTTGCCGCAACTCTTCGAGGTGGGTCGTGAACCATTGCGCAGCCTGTTCCTTGGAATTGGCGCTGAGTTCCTGATTACGCTCGATATAAACCGACACGAGCGTGTTGGCGATCTGGGCGGCAAGTTCCGGTTCGATGGCATTGGCCGTGACATGCGCCAACCGCGCACCGCGGATCGGCATGATTTCGATGTCCTGGGCAAACTGCTTGATCAAGGCTTCCTCGGCGTCGTCGGCGGGATCGACCTCCTCTTTCTTGGGCGGCCGCACGAACGCGAGTACCGATTCCGGCATGAGCGACTTGACGAATTGCCTGATCACGGAGGGCTTGGGTTGATACTCGTCGCGCTCCGCCAAATCCAGCAACCTGGCCGTCCGCTGCAGCACAAAATGGCTCTTCATCAACTCAAAATGGGTTTGAAAATACTCGGGACTATTGTCCGGGTAGAACGACTTATCCTTGTCCAACCCACCAGGGGTCGGATTATCGATCACCACGGTGGCCTTGGCCTGATAGACCGGAACTTGGAGAAAAGACCAGACCGCCGCCCCGAACCCAAAACATCCGGCCACGAGCACGATCAACCAGCGATGTCGCCAACAGGCGGTCGCATACTCGCTGAGTGTTTGCTCGGCTTCATCCAATACCATAGGTTTTGCGTTCACACTGTCTCCTTTGACCATCCATTCATGGCACTAAAAGGTGGCTTGCAGCGAAAGCATGACCGAATTAGCATAATAGTTGAATCGGTCGACGTTGGAGCTTCGATCTTCGAAAATGTATTGCAGCGCCAGGCCCGCCCACTTCACGGTTCGGTATCGAACTCCGACCGCCACATTTTTGATCAGGTCCACCCTGTTGGGATTGTCGGGCGTGGGAGCCGGATTTTCGAAACTATCGTTTTCGACGCCGGCATTCAGCGTCAACGCGGTGCTATCCGTCAACGTGTGGATGGCGGAAAAGTTGGCTCCCGTTGATGTAAAGAACAGCGTGTTCAGCACGACCGATTGCTGAAAACTCCGATACCCTTGAAGGTACAGAGTCAAGAACGGCGTCGGTTTCCACGATAGGTTGCCGACAAAAAAGAAATTGCCGTACGAGTCGCTACTCCTCGGGAACTGAAGTCCTGCCACCGTTTGTCCGGATTCGGCATTGGCAAACTTGAGATGCTGGTAGCCGGCCAAAATTTCGCCTGAAGTCTTCTCCGTCACATTCCATTGGAGCCCCGTGCTGGCGCTGTAGGTTGTGCTGTTCAGCGTCTTACTTTCGTCGTAGACCTCTTGATTGGCTGCAAAGTTGGCCACCAGCGCCGTCTTGCTCGTCACGTTCCCAAAGAGCGTCACCCCGGCATAATTGCTCAAGCGATTGCGGAACAGGTTCTGCTCGTTGTTCAAGTACGTCCAACGAGTCGATGAGAGGTTGAGCCGGACACCCGCCATGGCCCCTTCATAAGTCAGGCGGCCAAGCACGCTGTTGGCGGTCCACTTGTTGACCTCCACGTTTTGGGTATCGAGGGCCGAGCCACGGGGATCGTGTCCCAACTTGTGCTCGCCCTGCAGGTCGATCCGCATGCCGCCGGGAAAATCGAAGCTGAATCGTCCGGACGCGGTTTGATCCTGGACGTTATT
Source organism: uncultured Bacteroidota bacterium (assembly GCA_964415295.1). Taxonomy (GTDB): domain Bacteria; phylum CLD3; class CLD3; order SB21; family SB21; genus SB21. The sequence goes on along the minus strand of CAYPYN010000014.1, from coordinate 9,289 downwards.
CGAGGGATTCTGGTGAAACAATTGGATGTTGCTGCGATAATCGGCCACAAAGGTGTGGCGGCCCGCAAACGGCAACTCAGCCTGGATTCCCGGTGCCAGGGTCGTCGCGAAATCACTGCGTCGATTGGTATTCGTTCGGAACACGTTGTCCGTATAAATTTCCGCCACTCCGATCATCGGATGCAGTCGCGCAGCACCGACCGCAATACCCTCCTCCCCGGTCGGCCTGGAGAAGGAGCCCGGATAGACGGGATAATACCCGGTTTTCGGCCAATCGGGAGTCATGTAGAGCGCTCCCACGAGCGCAGGATTCGCAAACTGGGAGAACCACGCCCATCCCATACCGCCGAACGACAGGCTGCGCGGACCCGATGGCAGTGGAGATGAAGACTGCTGCCCGAACCCGGGCGAAGGCACGAGCATGGACCACAGGATCACTATCAGGCAGAGGGCGGCAACAGCCTGTAGTCGATAGAACCCACACCTGTGCATCAATTGCCCACCCCGAGTCATCGTGGTACTCCACTACCCCTTTTTCATGACGACGCGATCGCGCACTCTTAGCGCGCATTCCAAGCCTCATGAATGCACATGGACCAGACCTGCCTCGCGCGCACTTCTCGCACCGGCACTCGCGTATCGTCTCGGCTACCGGTTCAACACTCCCGTCCCATCCCGTTGATCAGCGCGTTTCTGAGGCTGGTGTAGTCCAGCCACAGTTCGGCCACCTGCCGTTTCAGGCGTCGGTTTTCTGATTCAAGGTCGTGCAAGCGCGTTCCCTCCTGGCTTTTGGGCTGTGCAAATCGCAATCGCCAGCGGTAGAACGTGCTCAGGGAGATGTTGAATTCCTGACAGACCGTCGCCACCGGGACATGAACACCTTTGGCTACGATTCGCTTTTTCTGGTCCTCGGTAAATCGAACTGGTTTACGAGATTTGGATCGCATTGATAGATTCCGTCCGGGGAATGAAAAGCAGGCGGGGAAACACGAACCGTCAGGAGGCCACGCCATCAAGAATCCGCACTTCGGTCATATCAATATGTACGGCGGCCGCCTGCTGTATGAGATGGACCCGAATGACTAAACCATGAGCTCCAGCCCGTCGTATCAGCTGCCCTCGAATGCCGGCCAAGGGACCTCGGATGACTTCCACCCACGCTCCCTCGATGTAATACTCATGAGGCTCCATCGCGCGCTCGCTGGTAGATAAGGCCTTCAACGCCATCAACTCTTCGTCCGGCACTGATTCCGGCCCGATCGACCCTACAATTCTGACGACACCAGGAGTTTGGAGAATCGACAGACTATCGCGGAGCGAAAATCTTGCGAAGCAGTACCCGCTGAAAAGCGGCATCTCCGTCCAGACTTTTCGGTCTGACCACTGGCGCAGAGTTTTCGTCAGGGGAAGAAACGGTTCGACCCCGATGGCCGCGAGCCGATCGCGGACTGACCTCTCATGACGTGATCTGGTGCTGACGGCATACCAGTGAGCGTCCGTAGAGACCAGTCGCGACGAGGCATCGGCGAATTGAAGTTCCGGCGGAGAGAGTATCGACATAGCTTCGCCCTCTGAGTCCCAGTAAGCGGGCTTCGTTTTACATGGCTCGAGTCCCGATGCACATCGGACAATTGTGCTTTTCTTTGGAGCATCGCCACATTCTGTTTGGCACATTTGTGCCCCGTATTGCCTGGTAAATATACGAGCCAAAAATTGATCGGCGAATAAAAAGGTTCCATCGAGATGGCAAAAACCCAGCAAAAACACATCTATACTGGATGACATTCAGGCTTTAGGTTTGACCACCTCGCCCTCCGACTCTCTCTGCTCGCTCCACATTCGCACAATTCTGTACATCGCTAATTTCGGTAGGTCTCGATTCCTTACAATCCCTTGTCCTGAGGGGTTTTGCCGCGATCGGGAGTGCCCAGATTCAGTTGCAGTAACCTGACCAATTATGCGATTATCCTCATCCGCAGGATGAGACATACAGCCATTCAATCTAGTCGAATGTACGTATTTATTCGACTGACATCCGCGAGAAAATGAACGCACGCGATACGGCAATGACTCTCGCCGAACAGCGCCTCACCGGAAAGAAAGCGATTCACGAATGACCCTGTCGAGACAAATTCCCTCTTCCGTGCGAATGGTGCTGGTGAGCAGTAACTATCTGGTTCGGGTGGGGTTGCGACGAATTATGGAAAATACCCTCGGTGTGATCCTCGTAGGAGAATCGCACGGTGGAGCCTCTGCTCAGGACCTCGTGTTGCATGAACGCCCCGACATCGCCATTCTTGATATCGAGCCCGACATGCGCATCACCGAATTGACCAGAAATTTACGGAAATCCGTCCCGTCGTTGAAGATCATTCTGCTGAGCGGATGGGATGACATTGCTCAAGCGAAACAGGCCTTGACGGCGGGAGCCAGCAGCATCGTGCTCAAATGCCAACCGCCGTCCGTTCTTTTGGCCACCGTCGAAAGCCTGGCCGAAGCTGCCACGGCTGCGTTACTGGCTTCCTCTAACCAAGCCCTGATCAATAATAGGGCGGAACAGCCGGTCAGCCCTGGCACCCCATCCCCACCAGCATGGCCGAGTTCCTTGACGGACCGCGAACGAACCGTCATTGCGCTGCTCGGCAAAGGGCTTTCGAATCGAGACATTGCCGGCCAGCTCTGCATTTCGGAAACAACCGTCCGCCACCATTTGACCAGCATCTTCGATAAACTTGGTGTCCCGAACCGCCAGAAACTCCTCATCCGCGCCCATCAGTACGGCCTGGTCGAACTGACCGCGTCGGCCTAGAGCGCATGTCGCACGTCCCCTCGAGTCCACGGGGAATTTCTTCCTGTTTTCATCACAAGCGTCTGTAGCAGCCACCTCGGCCGCGAGCTTCAAGCATCGTGTCCGATCCGCCATCATCAGGATCCAGACGTCGACTAGAAACAAACGCGGGGAACCGTTGCGTTGAATGGAGGTTGGTATGAGGGAAACTGGAGAAAAGTGGAGCGGGCGATGGGATTTGAACCCACGACAACTTGCTTGGGAAGCGGGTTAGGTATTTGCACTACAGGGTAAGCTATGACACAATAGGCCACGAGAGCCTTTATCCATGAGGCATTGCGGATTCCCCATGATTCACCAAGACACAGCAGGACACGGGGGAAACCGTGCTCTTTTTCGGGTGGAACCGTGACAGAAACCGTGACAAGCCAGGCTTCCTCATTTTAGGAGGGACGGCTCATGAGGCTTTTGCTAATCACTGTCCTGTTTCTCGTGCCCCTGCTTTCCCCGTTCTCGGCGTCTGGCCAATTCATGCAAGGCTTTGGGGAAGGCTTCCAACGCACCTCGCAATACAACATGGCTCGGCAACAACAAGCGACGGAGCGAGAACGGCTCAAGCTGCAGTATGCCGACCAATGGCGACAGATACGCGACCGAGAATTGAGGCAAGAAGTCGAACAGTGGGCTGTGGCGGTGCAGGCTTGGCGTGAGGTGATGGGACAACCAGCGCTCACGGATGAGCAATTACACAAGCGACTCGATAGCCTTCGCGTCTTTGATTGGGAGCGCCAGTACGAGCAGGCATGGATGAATCGATAACCCTCGCGAGGTGCCTATGCAGAACCTGATCCTATATGCGGCCATCCTGCTGCTCCCTGTCTCCGCCTCGGCTGAATACCTCGGCGATCTCTCTGCGAATCCCTACAACCCCAACTCATTGAGCAACCCCTACGGGGCTGGGAGCCCCTTTGCCCCGAATGGCCTGAACAATCCCTTCAGCCCTGCTGGAAGCCCCTTCAGCAATCAATCAGCCACGAACCCTTTTGCCACGAATCCCCCGAAGCTGTTTGATGGGCAAGGCCAATACCGGGGGGAACTGAGCGCTAACCCCTACCGCCCAGACTCGCTTGCGAACCCGTTTGGCCGCTTCGGAAATCCATACTCGCCAGACTCGCTGAACAATCCGTACGGCGCGGGGAACCCATACAACTCAGACAGTCCACGTAATCCGTATGGGTCAGGCTGGCGAATTGAGGGCGGCAATTAGGCGCTTGCATCTTGAAGGCATCCACGCTTTGAAAAATCACAAGCAGGCCAAAAATTCCGACTCGGGGCAGCTGAGCAAGATTATGCTGGATTTGGGAGAGGACCCTCTACCTCGAGATCCTGCCATCGGGAACGCCCTCATAAAATCTCTCCTTCAAAACCTTCGCCGTTTAAACCCCAAGCAGGGACGAGCTGTATCAAACCTGGTACTCATGATTTGTACGCTGGAAGCAATCGACACCCAATTAAGACCGATAATTGACGCGCTGCTTGAACGTATCGCCAGGCCCGAACCTGAGCGTCACGCTCACTGGAAAGAAATCCTGCAGTTTCAGCGCCGTTGGTTGGAGGATTTTCTGAAGAAATCACAGTTCATCAGTTTAACGCCAACACAACGGAGGCAATGGTTCGAGAAAAATCAGAACCATGTCCACTCTAGTCTTTCCCGGATTGGATGCGTATGTCGTTACAGAAAAGATCTTTCGTTAGCTCGTGACCCCATTGAAACTGCCTCTGGATATATCCAAGTTGTCATTCATATATTGTCAGCTCTCCACCGTAGCCCAATTAGCACGGGGGACCCGTACAATACTCAAATCTACAAGCTGCTAAAGAAGACATCCTCCTAGTATCCCATTCATTGGGATACTCTGCCCTCTCTAGGCTCCCATCAGGTTTCAGGCATTCCGGACTATGCTGTGCCTCTATAAGCGCAGCATAACGCTGCGTCCCATTCTACCTAAAGGGAGGATCTTTATGGAGCAGAGTTGCCCTGTGCCTGAGATTGAACCACTCGTCACGGCGAACTGGATCGAGGCCAACGGCATTTTGTCCAAGAGTACGGCCTATAAGTTGGCTCAAAAGGGCATCATTCCCAGCTACATGGTGGGACCATCGCAAACGGGCGTGCGCTTCCGTGTCTCTGAAGTCCTTGAGGCCTTACGGCGTCCGGCGAAGGCCACCATACTATGACGGTCGAGGCCTTCACTCAACTCCTGGACGGTGTGAAGCAGACGCGTCGAGGATACCAAGCCCGATGCCCCGCCCACGGCGACAGGTCTCCGAGCCTCAGTATTCGAGAAGCGGAAGATGGGCGCATTCTTCTTCATTGCTTCGCTGGGTGTCGGGCTCAAGAAATATGCGAGGCCTTGCGTCTTCCCTTTCGCGAGTTATTTGGACAGGCAGTGCAAGACACAACGCAGGTCCGCCTAGCCCGTCAACAACGGGAGCGGGAACAATGCAAACGGGAACGAGCTCTACGGACACTCAATGTATCGGCGGATGCGATGCGAGAAGCGGAGCGCCTCATCAGATCGGCAAAGGACCTATCCATTGACCACTGGAGTGACGCCCTCCTGAATACCACGCTCAACAAACTCGCAGATGCCTACGACTTGATAGGAGACGGCAATGGGACAGAATGAATTCGCCGGAGCGCTGGCCGATTTTTCGAGTGCACATGACCGATTAGTGCAGGATCATTTTCTCCAAGGGGTGTCGGTGCTCATGCGGACGGACCCACCCGCATCACTGACCACCAAAGAGGCTAAACCCATTTTGAATGAGATGGCTTATCACGGGCTGGCGGGAGAGATTGTTCGTTTATTTCGTCCACACACAGAAGCCGACCCGGTTGCCTTACTCGCTTCCTCTCTGGCCGAAGTTGGAGCGGCGCTCAATCGTGGGCCGCATCTGATCCTGGATGGCACCTTTCACCCTTTGCTGTTCTGGCCGGTGCTGGTTGGTCGATCAAGCAAGTCACGAAAAGGGACCGCCGGAAAACGGATTGAACATCTTCTTCAGCTGGCCGATAGCTCCTGGACACGAGGGGAATGCAAGGGCACGTTGTCGAGTGGCGAAGGCTTGGCCTTTGCCGTTCGAGACCCACAGCATAAGGAAGAAATGCTCAAGGATCGGGGGCGACCAACAGGAGAAACGGTCAGCGTGCTGGTTGATCCTGGCGTGGAAGATAAGCGCTTGTTCCTCGTGCAGTCGGAATTCGGAGCCGTGCTCCGGGTGATGGCGCGAGACGGCAACTCCCTCTCGGGCGTACTCCGGGATGCTTGGGACGGGCAAGACCTCGCCCCAATGACCAAGGCAAACCGCGTCCGTGCGACGGCTCCCCATATCGGGATCGTGGGCCATGTGACGAAAGACGAACTTCTACGAAACCTCAACAGCACGGAAGCCTCAAATGGTTTTGGCAATCGGTTCGTGTGGCTCATGGTACAGCGCTCTCAAGAACTACCGTTCCCCTCCAGTCCAGACCCCCAGGAGCTTGAGAGCCTCGCCCGCAAGATTGGTGAGGCGATCCGATATGGGCGAACGTTGGGACAACTGACCCTGACGGAGGACACCTGCGAGGCATGGCGGACAATCTATCACGACCTGTCTGCCGACCGGCCAGGATTGGCGGGGGCATTGTTAGGAAGAGCAGAGGCCCAAGTGATGCGGCTAGCCGGACTCTATGCACTCCTCGATGGAGAGAACGCTATTGATACGGTTCACCTCAAGGCGGCGCTAGCGCTTTGGGAATACGCAGAAAGCTCAACTCGCCATATTTTCGGCGACAGTACCGGAGACCATATCGCCGACACGATCCTTGGGGCGCTCCGTTCTCAGCCAGAACTTAGCGAAAGCGCGATCAGTGACCTGTTCGGACGCAATATGTCAGCAGCACGGCTCAATCAGGCTAAGGAGACACTTGAGGAGAACGGCCTCGCGCATTGCATCAATCGCTCCGGCGAACCAGGACGGCCCGCCCGAATCTGGAGGCGAGGTACGAAAGAAACGAATTTAACGAATTAACTCAGGCAACGGAGGAGTTATTTCGTATTTTTCGTTTAATTCGTAACGGTAAAGGAGGACGCACATGGGATATCTGGAAGTTATTGAGCAACTGGGCAGTGGAAGCACGGCAGGGGCCTCATCTCACACACGTTGGCATAGCGCATACCGGGAGATCGCCCGTATCACCTATGGGCTTATGCCTGACGACCCACGGCTTGGGAAAGTCTTGGCTGCAATCGACGAATGCGACCGGGCTTTCTTTCGCGGAGACTGGAGCGGCTTCCAGCAAGGCTTCAACGCCATAAGAACAGCCATTGTAAGCCCTGAAAAATAGAGACCCACCTTAGCCCCTAGTTGGATAGGGAGAAATGGAGCAACGAATGGGCAGCATGTTTCGCAAAGGATCTGAACAGACCGGACAAAGCACAGCCCTCTCAAATCAGCAAGGCCGCATGGCGCAGGAGATGTTTGCCAGTTCCAAGCCGGTGATTGACCGGCTCTTTGGCATGAATACCGAAATGATGCGCGGGGAAGGCTTGCCGCAGTTCATGCGCTCCACGGTCGGGCTGGGTGTGCCGATGGCGCAGCAAGAAGCGGAGATGGCGAACGCACGGCGCGGCATTCTGGATTCGATGCCACGGGGCGGGTTGCAGCAACGGGCGTTGATGGAATTACCCCTGCAACGGCTCTTGCAGCGCGACATGCTCCAGGCCAACCGCAACGCCATTGACGACGCGACCAGGCAAAACCTGTTTAGTGCGGCGATCAGTACGGCAACGGGAATGCCACAGCAGGCGCTCGGGGGCCTAAGTAACGCAGCAGACAACCTCTCTAAATTGGGGGCACAGCGAATGACCCAGAACTATCAGGCCCAGCAAGGCATTGGGAAATTGTTGGGGTCTGCCGCCAGTGCCGGGATGGGCGCAATGGGTGGCGGCATGGGCGGCATGAAGGGGGGAGCAGCGGCCCCCGTTTCGCAGCCCAAGCCAGGTATCGGCTCCTACAATTCGGGCGGCAATTCATTTCTTGTGAATATGCCACGGTAAGAAACTCTCGCCCATCCAGCACCATCACAGAAGGAGGCAGAAATGAGCCACTCAACGCCAACACTCTCAGGTATTGTCAGCCAGTTTTTGGAAGAAGGAGCGGAACTCATTGGCGGGCTTTCAGATGAAAACGAGGAAACGCGAACCACCGCCACCTGCGCTCTTTCGAATTGGCTTGGCCGCTTTCAGATCGAGGTTAGCCGTGCAGCCCAGGGTGAGGAGGATCGACGCCGAGATGTCCGCTAAGCAAGAGCCCGTATTCAGAAAGAGTCATTATTGGGGAGCGCGAGAGATCGTGACTCGCCTTGGCTTCAAGGACTCTCGACGCCTGGGGGAACTCAAGATACGGCTCTCTGTCCCCTGCTTTATGCGTCCAGATCCTCGATGCCCCTGGCGGCAATTGTACTATGCCAGCGAGTCCATGCTGCTCACCTGGGAACTCGCCAAGGCCAAAGCTGACCGCGAGCGATTAATAGCGCAGCAGCAGGAGAAAGAGGAGCGGAAACGAATCCGCGCAAAGGAAAAGGAGCGACGGCCTCTCATGGGAAAATACTCACTGTAAAAGGCTTGCTTGCATGCAACGATACTTAGATTTTAATACTTACAGCGTGGAGGGCAGGACAAGCATCTCAACCCATTGATTTTATTATGCCTAGCGTCCGTGGTTTCTGTGGAACCATGCAATTCGGGTGGTTTTGTGACGACAGGAGCACGAACGGTGCTAGGGCGAGACACCCCAGGGGGGCGGGTTTGACGCTTCGTTTTTATAGCTGCAACTGCGGAAGGCCGAGAAAAACCTGCCATGGTATCTCACGGGGCAAAGTTATCCACAGTCAAGGATTTGTAATATGGTGAGAGCCTGTTCAGACATTCCCCCTGCATGTCGGCATACCGTGAGGTTCAGATAGGTTGACTTTCAAGATAATGCTCAGCGATCATCCTACGCGTTTCCCCCTTCGGGCAGTAACTCAGGTTCATCTGATAGAATTACATCGTCAGTCGAACTGACCAACTCACTATACGATTGATCCTTTTCAGGGCTGCTGAACGCACATTCAAGAGATCGAAGTCTGAAAGTTAGGCGCGCCCATGCCTCATACAACTCGTGCACTAATTAAAGAAATCTGTCGTCTTGTTGCGGAGGAAGGTGTTGCCACCCCAGGCGCCACTCGCCTGGTCAAATTGCTATATCTCGCCGAGATTGAATGGCGGCGTAGCCATCAGGGCGCATCACTATCGAACCTTAAGTGGATTTTCTGGCATTTCGGTCCCTACGCGATGGAACTCAGGGACATATTTGGCAGCGAGGACGTGGAGTCTTTTGAGTTTGAGACGGGAAAGGTAGCAAAGTATCTGACTTTCAGGCCAGGCGAACTAGAGCGGCGTGAGGTGACAGAGG
>CAYPYN010000013.1:0-33645 GCA_964415295.1 uncultured Bacteroidota bacterium | reverse complement strand
CACGCATAAAGCGGCCTGAGCAAACACGCATAAAGGCGATGCGGTCGCGGTGACGCGGATCCATGTTAGCCTGGATCTTGAAGATGAAACCGGAAAAGATCTCGTCATCCGGACTGATCACCTTGTCGCCGGCGGCCCGGGCCGACGGGGACCCTGCATGGGCAAGAAAACCATCGAGTAATAATTGTACACCGAAATTATTGGCCGCGCTTCCAAAATAGACGGGTGTCTGGTTGCCCGAAAGAACGGCCTGCGGATCGAAGGAATGGCCTGCCGTGTCGAGCATTTCCAGTTCTTCCGCGACGGATTTGTATACGTTAGCATTCATCTGGTCACGCACAAGGGGATCGGAAAAATCAAAAATAGAAACCGGAGCCTGGTAAGCGCCGCCCACGGTACGTTCAAAAACATGGATCTCTTTTTTCTGCCGGTCCAGGACGCCGCGAAAATCGATTCCCGTTCCAAGCGGCCAGTTCATGGGATATGCGCCAATGCCCAGCACACTTTCCAACTCGTCGATCAGTTCGAGAGGCTCCAGCGTCGGACGGTCAAGCTTATTCATGAAGGTGAAGATAGGTATGGACCTGCGTCGGCAAACTTCGAAAAGCTTCCGGGTCTGCGACTCGATACCTTTGGCGGCGTCGATCACCATGACCACGGCATCTACGGCCGTGAGCACGCGGTAGGTATCTTCCGAAAAGTCCTGGTGGCCGGGCGTGTCCAATAAGTTGATCTTGTAACCCTGGTAATCGAATTGCAGAACGGTCGAACTGATGGAGATGCCGCGCTGCTTTTCCAATTCCATCCAGTCGGAACGGGAAGCGCGCTGATTCTTCCGCGCGGTGACGGAGCCGGCCAACTGTACGGCGCCGCCGTAAAGAAGGAACTTCTCTGTCAGGGTGGTCTTGCCCGCATCGGGGTGCGAGATTATGGCGAATGTCCTTCGCCGCTTTATTTCATCTTGTATTTTCATAATCCAACGGGCGCCATTATACACAAAAAGAGGCAAGGAATCAAACTGTAAATAAACTCTTTGGATTTCTGAAATAAAGTGTAAATTAAAGGCGTTTTTAGTTTTATTCATCGATCAATCATAGGAATTAGCGCTGTGAAAATTCGCTTATTTGTATTGCTACTGGTGTTTTTTGGTTGTGCCACTACGCCTTCCGTAGACAAGAATAGCTCGGATCTCAGGCCGACGGTCATTCTGATCTCATTTGACGGATTCCGTTGGGACTATATGGACAAAACGGAAACGCCCCATTTGCAGTCCCTCGCAAAAAACGGTGTCAAAGCCAGACGTATGGTCCCGTCGTTTCCTTCCAAAACGTTTCCTAACCATTATACGTTGGTCACAGGACTTTTCCCGGCCCATCACGGGATCGTATCCAATCGTTTCTTTGATCCCGCACTTAACCGCATGTTCATTTATAAGGATAGCCTGAATAATACGGAGAGCGTGTGGTGGGGCGGAGAACCCATTTGGATCACGGCGGTGAAGCAAGGACAAAGAAGCGCTACGTACTTTTGGCCGGGTTCTGAAGCGGAGATCGGCGGCGCAAGGCCAAGCTATTATGAAAGTTATGACGGAAAGGTCCCGGATTCGTCACGGGTGGATCGTGTTCTGAAATGGCTTGATCTTCCAGCGAATGAGCGTCCGACCATGATCACACTTTACTTCAGTCATACCGACGATATCGGCCATCGCAACGGTCCGGAGTCCCAAGAAATTCTGCCGGCGATCCGGAAAATGGATGCTATGATAGGCAGGCTGAGTGACGGTCTGCGGCAACGAGGTCTGTTTGACAAGGTGAATATTATTGCGCTCGCCGATCATGGATTTGCACAAACCAGTCAGGACAGCCTGATCTTTCTGGACGACTATATCGATATGAATAAGGTGCAGGCGATCATCGAGACGCCCGTCGTCGGGATCAAAAGTAAAGACAACGACACACTTCAATTGTTCCAGAAGCTGATCGGTGCCCATCCGCACATGAAGGTTTTTACCGCCAAAAACATGCCGGACCGATTTCAGTACACCGGTAACGCCAGAATATCTCCGATCGTACTGCTGGCCGATGAAGGGTGGTCGATCACGACCAAGGGTTATTACGCCAAATTCAAGAATTACGAATTCGGCGGTACACACGGCTACGATAATGAATTGCCCTCGATGGGAGCGCTTTTTGTGGCTCACGGACCGGCGTTTAAAAAAGGCTACACGGCAGAACCCTTTGCCAATATTCATGTATACGAACTGATGGCTAAGATCCTGGGGCTGAAAGCCGCGCCAAACGACGGATCATTGGAATCCGTGAAGGATATGCTGAAGTGAACCGTATCATGTGATGCCCATGTCTCGATCATCTGCATGGTTGCTCTGCATTATGCTGTTTGGATGCCGTGAGAGATCCTCTCATCTGCTTCCGGTTTTGCAGGATGTGGCCGCCGGAATAAAGACGTCGTATTATCTTCCATCATATCATGAAAAAGATTTTCCACCCCCACCTCTCGTACTGCGAAGACTTGCCGCGAGTCTGAGATACGATACATCCGCGGTCAGCTCTGGTCCCTCCTCCTCAAGAAAGGTCGCGTTAACATTTGACGCGTGTTCTACTCTCTGGCCCAGCCGCTTCGATACGGCCGTTGCCAATATTCTGATTGAAACGGGCACACCGGCTACCATTTTTCTTGGCGGGAAATGGGTCCTGGATCGTCCGGAGGATGCAAGACGTCTGGCTTCCGTTCCCTTTTTTGAGATCGGAAACCATGCTTATCTTCATGGGCACTTGACCAAGGTTTCCGAAGATCGGCTCCAGTACGAAATACAATGGACCCAGGAGATAATTCATACTATTACTGGGAAGATACCGGCTTATTTCCGGGCCCCCTATTTGGAATGCGATCGCAGGGTGATCCGGAAAGCCGCGGTCCTCGGACTAGCGACCGTTGCAGGGGATCTGCCGTCGGGTGATCCTGATGAACATGCTACGAAAGAACGATTGATCGATGAAATCCGTTATCATATTAAGAACGGCTCGATCGTCATCATGCACATCAATAAGGGTGGAAAGCATACGGCCGAGGCCCTACCTGAGATCATCCGGTTATTGAAAGAGAGAGGATACGAACCGGTAACACTTAGTGAGCTTCTCGCGGGCCATTAAATCCTATTCGAGGTTTGTTGATCGCTCGCGATTTTGACTTTTGGCAATGAAAAATAGAAAGTCGTTCCAAATCCCGGTTTACTTTTGAACCAGATCTTACCTGCATGCAATTCTACAATGTACTTAGCCGTATAAAGCCCAAGACCGGTTCCTGCGTTTGTATCTGATGTTATCTGGCGGACGTATTTTTGAAAGATACGCGGCTGCAAATTTTGAGGAATGCCGCTTCCGCTGTCTTTGACCCTGACCTGAATTTTGTCTTCCTGATCTTCCAGTTCCACCGATATCGTCGAGTGTTTTGGAGAAAATCTAATGGCATTGCTTAAAAGATTGTCCATTACCCGGCTTATTTTCGATGCATCGCAGATAATATTAAAATCGGCATCCGTGAACTTGACGGAAAAATTCAAATTCTTATTCATGGCTGTAGGGCGCTGAAGTTGAATGCGGTCCTTAACCAGCGATTTAAGATCGGTTAGCTGATACGTAAGGTTGGACTGTCCTGCGATCAATCTGGATTCTTCAAGTTGTTCCTGCACCATGCTTCTCAATTCGCCGGCGCTCCGTTGAATGATATCCATGAATTTCTTTTGATGAGGCGTCAAGGGGGCATCGGTCATGTCTTTGGCCAAAATGGCCGAAGATTGTTTAATATTATCCAGCGGGCTTTTGAAATCGTGCACCAATTTGTTGAAAAAATCCGATTTGAGCCTGTCCATTTCTTCCAGCTGGCGGGTCATCCGGTTGAAAGAATCGCCAAGTCCCTGAAGTTCGGTAAAACTTTTGATTTTGAGTTCTTCGTCGAATTTTCCCAATCCCACTTCCTGCGTTGCGGTTGTTATCTGTTCCAGTCCTATCAATATCTTTCTAGCATCTTTTATCTGCAGTAGAATTATCAGCACGAGGAAGGCCACTATCGAGTATGTCAAAATTGAATTGAGTACGCTCAATTTTCCCAACATTTCCGTTTTGGTCAAGGTGTGGTTTTTGGAAATGTATTGCAAACGATCGAGCGCACTTCGAAGGGAGTCAATCTGAAGTGCGATGCTTTCATTTTGGAATTTCTGGTTCTTCTTTCGTTCATTGACCGGGGTCAGTCGGCTTTCGGAACCGATGGACAAGGACAGACGAGTAGCTTGCCGACGGACATTCTCAAGCTCTGCCGTCTCCTCCTCGTAACCGATCGGATAGAAGTCCTTCGGATCGGTGATACCAAGAGATGCCGCCGTAGAAACCAGCAGACGAGTGGCTGCACTCATGATCGACGGATTCAGTTCGAATTGACTGATACGGATCAATTCAGCGAGGCTATCCAGATGAGCATGGATCGATCTGATGGAAGACTGGGCTTTGAGGCTTTCGAGCTCAAGCGCCTTCTGATCTGAAATGGAATGGATTTTGACAGCCGATCTACCGATACCGATGAGTGTTTCGTCCACGATATCCATGTGCCGTTCTTTTCCAAAATCGATCTTGGCCACGGATTCAATAAGTACGTCACGCCGTTCGGTATGGTATAACAGGTAAGCAAGGAAAATGATGCAAATGCTGAGCGCAGCGATATAACCGCCGTATATCTTGGAGCGGAGTGTCATGTAAAAGCGCCCGTCAGGGTTGCGGGAGGATGTCAGGCTTTTTCTAAGAGGAAGAGCGTCTGGTTGTATTCGACCGGTTGACCGTTTTCTACCAGGATCTTCGCCACTTTGCCAGAAACCTCACTTTCAATCTCATTCATGATTTTCATGGCTTCAATGATGCAAAGCGTCTGACCGGGTTTGACGTTGGACCCGATGTCCACATAAGAATCGGCATCCGGGGCGGGTGAGCGGTAAAACGTGCCGACGATCGGTGATTTGATCTCAACAAAATTACCTTTTTCGACAAAATCTTTGGGCCTTTCGGCCTGGGATTTCTCAATAGTCTCTTTGCTTTCAAACTGAATCGGATGAGGTAACTGGGGCGGCAGCGATTGCGCATAGGGAACAGGAGTGCTATGAGCCTGTGGAACAAAGGTCATTGCGGTCATACCGTTATTCTTGCTTATCTTTATCCTGAGACGACCTTTGGTTTTGCTTTGATCCTGTTCGATCTCAACTTCACTGACATTGCTCTCATCGACCATTTTGATGAGGCTTTTAAGATCTTTTAGGTCCATTAGCTTCGCTCCCAATCTGATATTTTGGATCTGATAATTATTTATTCACCCGTTCGAGGTACTCGCCGGTCCGGGTATCGATTCTGACCATATCACCCTCGTTGATGAAAAGAGGCACATTGACGCTGGCGCCGCTCTCCAGTTCCGCCGGTTTTGATCCTCCGGTGACCGTATCTCCGCGTACGCCGGGGGCCGTGCTGACCACTTTGAGCTCTACCGTGATGGGCAATTCAATGCTTACTGCGTTACCTTCATAAAATAAAATCTTCGGCGAAATGCCCTCTTTGAGATAATGAGCAGCCTCTCCGACGGTTTCGCGCGGTATCCCGACCTGATCGAATGTCTGATTGTCCATAAAATGCATCATGCCGCCGTCGTCATAAAGGAATTGCATCTCTTTGCTTTCCGCGCGCACTTCCTCAAGTTTATCATGAGACCGGAAAGTCTTTTCTATCACCCGGCCCGTTTTTACATTCTTAAGTTTAGCCACAACAAACGCACGCCAATTGCCCGGGTTGCGATGTTGAAATTCCGTAACGATGTATAAGTTGCCGTCCATCAATATGGTCATTCCGGTTCTAAAATCTGAAACTCCAGCCATTAAATTCTACAGTCCTTTCATGTGAGAACTCGTTAATATATGCAAGGTAAGACTGGCCAAGGTAAAAATTCCGACCAATAAAGTCAAGTTTTTTATCGGTCGGAAGCCGCGGGATCGGCAGATTATCGTTGTAATTAGCTGTGTTTTTTCATAATCTTTATGAAGTATAACACAGGGGGTTCTTTATGGTAACATTCAATGCAACGACCAAAAAGTCCTTATTCCGCTTTCGTCTGCCGGATGCACAGACCGTAAGTGTAGTTGGGGAGTTCAACCAATGGGATCCTGAGAAAAATGTCATGAAAAAAGGAAAAGGCGGTGATTGGGAATGCGAGATCAGACTTGCTCCCGGCAGCCATCAATTTCTGTACTTTGCGGACAGAATTCACTGGATCACAGACGATGCGTGTCCCAAGGTAATGAGCGATGTGGGAACTGAAAACTCTTTGATTACGGTGGTCGCGGCTGCTGCGGGAAAAAAGCGTGTGGCGCAAAAGAAGCCGACGAAAAAGAAATAATTATTGATTGATGTACTGCCTGAAGGTCTTCTTGAAATTCTCAGGTGTTGGGAGCTGCGTTAAGGGCGATTTGTTGCTTATTTTCGATATGGATTTAGCGCCCTCGGCATCTATCGCATAACGATTGCCCGATTTAAATGCCTTCTTTTTCGTGACAAGTCTTTCCAACTCATTCTTGAGTATATCGAGATTCTTATCTGTCTCCGAAATTCCGATTCTCTTGGCGATAATATTCAATGAAGCCGGCGCGTAGTTCAACCCGTACTTCAATATCATATACTCGATCAAGATAACACCCCTTTTTCAGTTTTTGTGGCCATTGTGAATTCCCGATAAACGATTATCATCAAAAATAGTACGTATGATACACGGTTTGATCGCCGAGTTTCCCGTCGATCTCGTTAAAGCGTACGGTCTTCAGCTGAAGGCTGATCCTTTCGGCAAGTTCCTGACTGAAGCTGTTATAGGTTACCTTGATCTCTTTGACCATGCCTTTGGAGGAAATCTGGAACTTCATCGAAATCCGGCCGCTTTTCTTGGATAAGGACTTTTTGTAGGAATTGAAACAACTGTAGATCAGATGATCGTTTTGTGCAATGATTCGTTGGACATCTCCGATAGGCCTCAGTTCGCCGGAATATCGATTGACTTTGATCTTGCTGGATTCGGTAATGACCGGTGATGCATCTATAATTCTTCGCTGAACGTCCACGTATACTTTTTGAGAACCGGTATTCGTCTGAGACACAGGACCGGCCGCAACGGTATTAAGAGTAGTCAATTTCTTGGAAGATACGGCTATCTTGTCTTCTACCGGATTATTGATCAAATTTTGGGTGAGATTAACCAAATCCTGTTCAGAATATTTCTTGACGATTTCCAGATCTTTCAGAATTCTCTGAAGGTTGTTTGAACTACCATAATCTTGTGTGTTGGTGATCGGACCTGGTTTAATAGCGTTTAGATTGTGGACCTCCGGAGAGTCCAAGTAAGGCGGATGTACAGCCAAAGAATAGGTCAATACGGTATTCGCCACCACCGGTTCGGCAACCGTCTTGAAGAACTTGACGGGTTTGAACACGGCCCAATTGATCAAGAAGCCCGCCAATCGACCCACGTTGTTAATGTGCTTGTGAAGAACGGCTTTGATTTTTTCACGTATATTCTTTTCAAGCCGATCGCTGATCTGAACTCTTTCTTCAGTAAGCGCGTAGTCGAATTTTGTCAAAAGCAACGCTTCAATGCGGTCACGAAGTTCCAACTTGTCTGTAAAGCGTTCGCATTGTGCCACGAAATGATCCACCATGGGATCTATCTTGGCCGGGTCCAACTTTTTGACAAGGCCATTGGTGGTCTGATCATCCATCTCGCGGATGAACTCCTGAAATAGTTCATCCACGTTTGGAGAGCTGAGTTTTTCATTTCCCCTGAAACTACTCATTATAAGAGCCTCTTTTCTTAACTTTTAGCCGGAACTTATCTGGCTGAAAATTGAATACTCAGGTTTTTTATCTGAGACAGTGTTGCGGAATTCAAGTATTCCGGATATTTCTTATTAAGGAACCTTTTTAGACTTTTGATGGTTCGGTTGAGCCTTGCCCTCACGGCATCTTGTGTATTTCCAACCATGTCGGCTATATTCTTTGTATGTAAATTCTGTAAATACAACAAGAAAACTTCCTTGTCCTGTTTGGTCTTAAGGGATTGTACAAAATCGCCTACAATTCGTTCAAACTCTTTTAATTCAAATTCAATATCCGGTTCCTGCACATTGGCTCGAATCGAAAAAGTTTCAGTTGTGTCATCGAATCCAAAGGTCCTGCCGCTATACTTTTGAATTTCCCTGATATAACGAACTATGTGCTTATTAGTGACATTGTATATCCAGGTCGATACTTCAAATCTCGGATTGTAATCAGCCAGATTCTCAAGAATGTCACAGAAAACATTTTGAATAATGTCTTCCACCACATATTTTTCCTGGTCTTCGCCGCTATACTTGTTTTTATTAAGCTTATATTTAATATATAGATACAGACGCTTCTTGTATCGCTCCCACAACACAACCATTGCTTTTTCAAAAAGGATGTTGTTATGTATGGCGTAATGAACCAATTGCCTTTCCGTGGTTTTTTGCCAATTGATGGACTGGGTGTCAGGCAGGGCAACACGTTGCCTTTGCGGTTTGACACCACGTATGATCGTCTTTTTGGATCTGGACAAAGGCATAGTTAATATTAGATAAGAGTAGCTATTACAGTCATGTCGAAAAAAAGGGCAGAAGCTCTAGAAAACTACAAAAATTGGACTTGTATTGCTGTGACGTATATCACACAACTTTATTTTTTTAACGAATAATGGTCATCTTCGCAGGTTGGTCTATAAATGTACAACCTCTGCAATATGAATCAACATGTTTGTTAAAATTTCTTTTTAAGTCTGACTCAATTGTGATACATTTAAAAAAAAGCATAATTGCATGAATGCCATCAAAGTCATTAATACTGGACCGAATAGTCAACTCCAATGGTGTCACGAAACGATGACTCATCCGGAGCCGCACGAGGTCAGGATCAAGATTCGCGCGACGGCTGTCAACAGAGCGGATTTATTGCAGCGGCGCGGACGGTACCCTCCACCAGAAGGCTCGACCGATATACTTGGTCTGGAATGCGCAGGCGTCATTGACCAAGCGGGTTCCGACGTGAGAAATTGGAGAACGGGTGATCGTGTTATGGTTCTGCTTGCCGGTGGAGGTTATGCCGAGGAAGTGAACGTACACGCCAATCTGCTGATGCCCATTCCATCCCATCTTTCTTTTGAAGAGGCCGCGGCGATACCGGAAGCCTTTATGACGGCTTTTCTGAATCTGTTTGTTCTTGGCCAGCTGAGACCAACGGAACGGTGTCTTATTCACTCGGGTGGAAGCGGTGTCGGCACGGCCGCTATTCAATTGGCCAAAGTCCGCGGCAGCGGGGTCATAATAACGGCGGGTTCTGATGAAAAACTCAGACGATGCACGGAACTGGGTGCCGATGCCGGACTGAATTATCACAAGTCCACTTTTTCCAAAGAACTCATGTCTCTGGGAAATGAGCATCCCATCGATGTCATTCTGGATACGGTAGGCGCTCGGTTTACCGCCGAGAATATTGGATTACTGGCGAACGGCGGGAGGCTTCTGCTTATCGGATTGCTTGGCGGTTCGAAATCGGAGGTGGATCTTGGTGCTGTTCTCACAAAGAATCTCACGATCATGGGTTCCACTTTGCGAAACAAATCTCTGGAGGAAAAGATGGATTTGACCATGCGGTTTAAATTGGAAATCTTACCTCTGTTCGAAACCAAAAAGATAAGACCCGTCGTCGACCGCATTTTACCCGTCACGGATGCCGACAAAGCCCATGCAATAATGTACGAGAACCGGAATTTCGGCAAGATCGTTCTGCGCATCCCTTAAATGTGCTTGAAAGTCAATTATTCTTTATCTACTTTTATAAACCAATTAGAAACATAAATTTCATTTTACCGTAACACGGTTAAACCGTTTATTGGACCTTTACCGGATCCTATCTGAAAGATCATGCAGAATCCGACCAAAATAATAAGGCTTAATATCGTTTTTATTATATTGCTGTTCCTGACCGGACTGGGGATCAGTTCATTTCTTCATTATGCCCGCATTCGCTTCCAGCTCGGTGCCGTCATCAATGAGATTGTGATCCTCGGCGCTTTGGCTCTTGTATTGTATACGGTTTTTACGAACGTACGTTTTGAAGAGATGAGTATCACCAAGAAACTCCGCACGGGGCTTTTGCTGTTGCTGCTGATCTACACCGTAGGTTTTGTAATCTCGTTTACACTTCAGCCTGAATATATTCCGCCCAGATATGCCGGCGGTCAAGTGATGAAGGCGGGTTCCTTTTCAGCTGTCGTGGTGGCCAATGTGATTGGAATGGTTGCGCTGACATGTCTGGCCGTAATGCTTCGCATGATCCAAACGCTGATATTTCACCGAAGAAAAAAGAATACCCAAAACCACTTTTTTGTTTTTGTTTTTCTGGCTGCTTTGACCGTATTATCATCGACGTTGACCGGCAAGCCGCTTCGTTATGATCCTTCCTCCAACCACGTCGTTACCTTTATTCTGTTGATCGTTACAACCGTATTCATGTCTCTGAATGTTCTGCGCGTCGGATGGGTGACAGTACTGAACCGGAGGCAAAAGCTGGTTACCTTTCTGGGCGGTATTGTCTTCACACTTGTTTCACTGGGGCTTTTGGGCGCGCCGATTGGAGGCGGTATTACTTTTTCGGATATGGTGGAATCTTACAGTCTATCGGCCGGGTCCTTTATGTTTATCGTGACATTTTTCGTATTTCTATACAGTATCACGACGACGGTCAATACGCTGATGCATCTTCCGACGGCGGCTATTTATGACAAGAAGGTGCGTGAGATCAATTCCATCTACAGCCTGAGCCGAACAATTAATTCCCTTTTTGATTTTGACAAGATCATCACGACGGTCACGGACCTTGTCTGCGAAGCGACAAACGCGCAGGCGTGCTGGCTGGAAATGGCTCATACGAAAAACCCGTCCTTCCGGAGCCAATTCGACTTTGTTGCCGTGAAAACTAAAGACAATTTTCACGTCCATTTTCTCGAGTTGAGTTCCAAGAAATACCTTCGGAAAGGTCAGGACGCATCTCAATTTCCATCCAACGATCTCGATTACCTTCACTATTTGCTTATTCCGATCGAATCCGTATTGCAGTCTAAAAAGCCATTTATCATCAACCAGGTGAAGCGGGATAAACAGACCAAAGACCTTAAACGAACTCCTATTGAGTCTCTGGTCGGTGTTCCGCTGATCTCCAACGATGAAATTGTCGGGATCATTTTTGCAGCGAAGTCTCAACAATTCGGTTTTGACCAGGACGATATCGCGATCATATCGGCCTTTGCCAACCAAACGACCGTGGCCCTCGAAAATACGCGTCTCGTGAAGGAGTCGATCGAGAAAGAACGGTTGGAGCAGGAACTGCGAATTGCCCATGAGGTTCAGATGAAACTGATTCCCCAGCAGATCCCATTGATACATAACGAATCCGGTCGCGTCGGTCTCGACATCGGCGCTATGACTTTGCCGGCCAACGAGGTGGGCGGAGATTATTACGATTTCGTCAAACTCACCGATTGGAGGATGGGAATTGTGGTTGCCGACGTTTCAGGTAAAGGCACTTCGGCCGCTTTCTATATGGCGGAAATCAAGGGCATCATCCAAGCATTGGCGGGGATCTATTCGGCCCCCAAGGATCTGCTCATCGCGGTCAATGAAGTGCTTTTCGGAAGCATGGATCGGAAGTCCTTTATCACGTTGCTCTACGCCGATATTGACATATCGAAGAGCGAACTCCGGTTTGCCCGTGCCGGCCACTGTCCGCTCCTTCACATTAGGGGTGAACACAGCGATTTCATACGGCCGGATGGTATCGGACTTGGCCTGGACAACGGCCTGCTTTTCCGTAATTCCATGGATGAACATGTCATCAAAGTGGATCAAGATGATATTTTTGTAATGTATTCGGACGGCCTGATAGAGGCCCGCAATCCTCAAGGAGAAGAATTCGGCGAGGATCGTCTCTGTAAAGCCGTCAGATCGGTTCAAAATCTGGATGCCCAAACGATCAAGGACAAGATCATACAGGACGTGGATCATTTTTCCAACGGAGCGAAGGCGCATGACGATCTGACCTGTGTCGTTCTGAAACTAAAAGAGATCGCAGTTCCGGTTGCGCCGACGGTCAATGAATTACATGCGGTATGATGATAGACAGAAACGTGCAAAATCGACTTACGGTGCGTAACTTTCGCTTGAATTAAATGAAAAATTGAATTACTATACCCAAGCTCTAAAACGTTTTCAATTTTTCATCCAATAACTAACGCAGGAATGGTTCACATGAGTGGATTTGAAGTCCTTCGAAAAGACAACCAGGATGTCTCGGTGCTCTTTCTAAAGGGCTACTTGGACGCCCACACCTATCCTAATTTTGAAGCGGAACTTCAAAAACTGGTCGACGAGAAACGGTATAAGATCATCGTCGACTTCAAGGACCTGCATTATATATCAAGCGCAGGTCTCGGGGTCTTCATGGGGTTCATTGAAACCGTGCGGGACAATTCCGGCGACATCAAGCTCTGTTCCATGTCGAGCAAGGTGTATAAAGTCTTTGATCTCCTGGGATTCCCCACGATCTACCAGATCCTGAAGGACACGGAAGAGGCGCATGTCAAGTTCCAGAATTCCGGCAGTGTTTCCGCCTGAGAGTCAAAGGATGAATGAAAAGGTCTTTTTAGAGTGAAAAACAGTACCGCAAATATCTTTACACTGAATATACCGAGCCGAACGGATAATCTCGAGATCATCCGTGATTTTATCATCGGTATTGCGAGAAAATTCGGTTTTACCGACGACGGAATTGGTGAGATCGAATTGGCTGTGGACGAGGCCTGTGCGAATGTGATCAAACACGCGTACCATTACGACGAGAACAAAAAGATCGACATTACGGTTGAAACCAATTCGTCCAAACTCACTATCACGATCAGCGATCAAGGTGAGGGATTTGATCCGGCGAAACTGGAAAGTCCTGAACAGCGGCTTCAAAAGCACGCCCGCGGCGGTTTGGGTATTGCCTTGATAAAAAAGGTGATGGATGAAGTTAGTTTCGACCTCAATCCCGGGAACAATCATGTTCGGATGGTGAAATATATCCCGCATTCCAATTAACATATTCCTGCCTTGCATTTTTTTTGATTCCTCTTCTATATTGTCATCGATTTGAATTCCATAACAATCATGACCTATGGTGTCAATATTTCCGTATTCTGAAATCTTATCCGTCCTGGGGCCCATCGTACTGCTCTATCCGGAGATTCATTATGTGTTCAAGTACATTCCCTTCAGCCGGTATCGCAGGAAAGTACCGGAAATCATCGCGGATGCACCGTACCGTGTAGAGCCCGGACAAGCCCTTCCGGTCCTCCTGATCATAAAAGATGCGGACCTTTTTCCCGTCACCATTGAATCGGTGGCGTTGACGTGGCATAATGCTCATGCTTCGGAGGCCAAAACCTTGACGGTGAAAGAAGACATAAGATCAAAATGGTGGCATCGAATATTCACGTTAGATATTCAGGAGAATTGGCGCGGAGCCGAATTGGAAGTGAACGTCGAAGTTCACGGCACGGTACGCGGCGAGAAAATAAAGATCAGCAATGATAACCTGCCCGGATTATCCCATCGTCCGTTCAAAGTTTATGCCGCTTCCGAAAAACTGCCCGGCTTAGCGGGCTGGGTCCAAGGCGACATACACTTCCACACCGACTATACTTCCGATCAGATCGAGTTTGGCGCACCCTTAAAGGCCACGGCGAAGATCGCACAGGCGGTCGGCCTGCAATTCTTCGCCGCCACCGACCATTCGTATGATCTTGATGACCTGGAAGACAACTTTCTTAAAAACGATCCGGAACTGAGAAAGTGGAAACGTTTGCACGAAGAAATCGATCAGCTGAATCAGGAAAAGGGAACACCGGTTATCTTACCCGGAGAAGAAGTCTCCTGTGCTAATGCGGAAGGAAAAAATGTGCACTGTTTGGTATTGAATAACCGTAAATTCCTTCCGGGATCCGGTGACGGTGCGGAAAAGTGGTTTAAGACCGACGCGGAACTTTCGATCAACGAGGTAGTGAAAAATTCCGATCCGGAAGCCCTGATAATCGCTGCCCACCCCAAAGATCCTGCGCCCTGGCTTGAGAAGATACTCTTACGCCGCGGCCGTTGGAGCGGCGAGGATTGCCGAACAAAAGGACTGGCCGGTCTTCAAATTCTCAATGGGCTCGACAACGCCGCCTTTTATGAAGGATTGGAACAATGGAGACGCCTCTTACTGAAGGGAGAGAAGGTGTTCATCTATGCCGGAAACGATGCGCATGGCGATTTCAACCGTTTTCGTCAAGTAAAGATTTTCATGTGGTCCTTGTATGAAATCGAACGCCACAGGCCTTTCGGCTGGGCCCGCACCTGTGTGCGTACGGGATCCGATCCGGTCAATAATGAGACTCTCACAGCGCATCTGCGGCAAGGCCATGCCGTGATCACAAACGGTCCTATTGCCGCTCTTTCCGTCAAAAATCAAGCCGGAAGCGTTTTTGAAATCGGTTCCTGCTTACCGGACAGATCCGTGCTCTGCACGGTGGAAGCGAGAACAACCGCTGAGATGGGTGACTTTTCTTCCATAAGGATCTGGTTAGGCGAGGTTAGCGGTAAGGAAATACTGATAAAGGAAATGTCCGGTGAGAGTCACGTAATAGTGAATGGTCTGGAAGTGCGTACGCAAGGATTGTCTTATCTTCGGTGCGAGGCCCGGACGGTTCGCGGCCTATTCTGCTATACCAACCCGATATGGATTGGATGCAATTGAACGTTCACGCAGTCAATTTCGGGTTGCATTTATATCTTATCTTGTTTATGTTCTTCACAGTTTTTTTAAGAAAATCTATTTCATGTCCCCGTTAATTATACATCCGTCCAAAGGAATTCAGATAGACCGATATCTTCCCGGCGATAAGTCCATTTCGCACAGAGCGTTGATATTGGCCGCTCTAGCCAACGGGCGTTCGATCCTCAAAAATATCGGAACCGGCCGGGATACTGTTTCCACACTTCGATGCCTTCAAGGCCTCGGCGTTGATCTGAAGATTTCCGATCGAGATGCGCGGATTGACGGGAAAGGGCTACGCGGACTCAGAGAGCCTGCCGGACCTTTGGATTGCGGCAATTCCGGAACAACCGCCCGGCTTCTCGCTGGAGTTCTGGCCGGTCAGGCATTCGGTTCAATTCTCACAGGCGACGCTTCGCTATCGCGAAGGCCGATGCGGAGAATTGCCGAACCACTGGCGGAGATGGGTGCTAATATGACTGTTTCAGCGGAAGGAACTCTGCCGATGGAACTGAACGGCGGTTCGTTAAAAGGAATCCTATACGATCTTCGTGTACCCAGCGCACAGGTCAAATCATGCGTATTACTGGCTGGATTATATGCCGACGGTGAGACCCGAGTGTTTGAAACTATTCCGACCCGGGATCATACTGAGCGGTTAATGCGTCTGAGCCGCTCGGAAAAGAACGGGAAGTTCGGAACGACAGTTCGAGGCGGAACGGAGCTTCAGCCGTTTGACATGAACATTCCGGGAGACTTTTCATCTGCGGCGCTTTTGATAACCGCGGCCCTTATGATACCCGGATCGCGCGTTAGGTTGCGAAACGTAGTACTAAATCCGACGAGAACAGGTTTCCTTGAGGTACTGAAATCGATGGGAGCTACAGTGGCCGTGGAGAACTTCCATTCGAAAGCCGTTGAACCCTTCGGTGATCTGGTTCTGGAAACCGATGAAACGCCACTGAGAGGTTGCGCGCTGAAAGGATCGGTGATACCCGGCATCATTGACGAAATTCCTGCATTGGCGGTTCTGGGTACACGCACCGACACCGGCATTGAGATCAGGGATGCCGGCGAACTTCGGCACAAGGAATGCGACCGCATTGCGGCCATAGTATACAACCTTAGGAACATGGGCGCGCACGTGGAAGAATATGAAGACGGTTTCTTCGTATATCCGTCGAAGTTGACGCCTGCGGAAATCCGGAGTTTTGACGACCATCGGATCGCTATGGCCTTCACGGCCGCGGCTATGGCCTTAGGCGGTCCGTCCGTCCTGGACGATGCTTCCAGTGTCGCCGTATCCTTCCCGGAATTCTTTGAATACATCGGGATAACGGCAAACGAATACGAATTATCGGCTTGAGATTTTGACCATACAGTTGTAACCCTAGCGGAGGACACATGCCCAAGGAAAGATCCAAACAAGACAGACTCAAAATAGGCGTTATCGGGTGCGGCGCGATCACCCAGATCATTCACTTCCCGATCCTTTCAAAAATGGAGGATGTGGAGATCGTCGCGATCGCGGATTCGGACAAGACCAAAGTTCAGGCGCTTGGTGAGAAATATAACATCGGCCGTATTTTCACCGACCATACGAAGCTGCTTGAACTGGATGATGTTGAGGCTGTACATATCTGTACGCCCAACAATATGCATGCGCCCATGACGATCGACGCTCTGTCTGCGGGCAAACACGTCATGGTCGAAAAACCGATCGCGCGAACCTGCGAAGAAGCCAAAGACATGGCGGACGAGGCCCGTAAGCGCAAAATGAAATTAATGGTAGGTATGAACCATCGATTTCGGCCGGACGCCATGATCCTTAAGAATTTTGTCAAAGGGAAAGAGCTGGGAAAAATATTTTATACCAAATCCGGTTGGCTGCGCCGCCGCGGAAGCTGGAACGAAACCGAATGGGCGAAGAAGAAACAAATGTCGGGCGGCGGTGTGTTCATGGATCTCGGCATCCCGATGCTGGACCTTTCCCTTTGGCTGATGGAAAATCCGAAAGTGAAGAGCGTGTACAGCGCGATGTACAACCATTATCAGAAAGAGGGTATCGAAGACTCGGCGACCGTATTGATCCGCTTTGATAACGATGCGATATTGAGCCTGGAGGTCAGCTGGACCTTGCTGATGGAAAACGACTTCATGTACACCAATCTTTTCGGCACGCTGGGAGGCGCTCTGCTCAATCCGCTGCGGATTCACAAAGAGATGCACGGTAATCTGGTCAACGTGACACCGACGAAGATGGAGCGGCCCGAGAATAATTATAAGAAATCCTACGAATACGAGATCAAACATTTTGTGGAATGCGTCAAACACGACCGACCGGTGATGTCCAGCGCGGACGAAGCTGTGGAAGTCATGCGTATCTCAGAAGCGATCTATCAGTCGGCGAGAGAAAAGCGGGAGATTGTGCTCAAGTGAGATCCTGATGCGTTCAGTTTGATCGTGCGGATGCATTCTTCGTTCTTATCAGCTTTATCTGTTGTATCTGCTTCGGAGATTTCTTGGTGATTCGAAAGAGCAGATCACCGAATTTTATCTCCTCCCCCAATCCGGGAATATGGCCGGCCTTCTCATTGAGAAAACCTGCGAGGGTTTCGTAGTTTCCGTCACCAGCAATATCCGTTTTGAAGTTTTCATTAAAATCATCGATACGCATCTTGGCATCGACGGTATAACTGCCGTCCGGATGTGCTTCGAAATCCTTCCTTTCGTCGTCGTATTCGTCCTGGATCTGGCCTACGATCTTCTCCAGAATGTTTTCCAGAGTGATCAAACCGCTGGTTCCTCCGAATTCATCGATAACGATTCCCATATGGATCTTCTGCTGCTGGAAATCGTGCATCAGGCGGCTGATACTGGTTGTTTCCGGCGCAAAATACACAGGGCGCAGTATCTTCTCCAACTCGGGCGGCGCCGAACGATCTACCCTAAAAAGGTCTTTCACGTAAAGGATACCAACGATCGTGTCGATTGTTTCGCGATAAGCGGGAATTCGGGTAAAACCGCTCTCCACGGCCAGTTTGAAATTTTCGTCAAACGGTTTCTCGATATCCAGCGCAAACATCTGTGTTCGAGGAACCATGATCTCTTTGACACTGGTCTCGGTAAAGTCGAAGATATTCTCTATCAGCTGGTATTCCGTTGCATCAATAATGCCGCTTTTCTGACCGTCCGCGATCAGGAGACGTATTTCTTCCTCAGAGTGGGTCAATTCGTGTTCGGAAGCTGGCTGTATCCCGAATAATTTCAGGATGAGGTTGGCCGTGCCGTTCAAAAAGAAAATAACGGGTTTGAAAACGAGATAAAAAAGCTTCAAAGGATAGGCAATCCCCAAGGTTACCTCTTTTGGGTATTGGATCGCTGCGGACTTTGGAGCCAATTCACCCAACGTAATATGGAGAAATGTGATGACAGAAAAACCAAATCCAAACGAAATTGCATGAAGAACCTCGGAACTATAGACTCCGATCCGGTGCAGCACCGGTTCAATCAATTTTGAAACGGCGGGCTCGCCGATCCATCCTAACCCGATGCTGGTGATGGTAATGCCCAGCTGAGTCGCTGAAAGGTATGCGTCGAGATGCGTTACGATTTCTTTAGCTATTTTCGTACGCAATTGACCTTTTACCAGAGTCTCGATTTGCGTTGAACGGACTTTGACGATGGCAAATTCCGCCGCTACGAAAAATCCATTGGCAAATACCAGCAGGAAGATCGACAAGATATCAACTATCACAAAACTCCTTCTTTAAAATAGAAAAAGTAATCCCACATGATGGAATTACTTTGAATGGTCGATAGGGATACGCTTATTTTCTGCTTTTGATGAATTCGTCCACAATCTTATCGATGTCTTTTTCCGTCAGCGCCGAGGAGCCGTACACTTTGGACCCCTGTCCGGTTTTCTTGGGACGGGAATCGAATGCCGGAACGTCTGTGACAGCCGGAGCGGATGTCGCGGCCGAACCATGGACCAACGTGGATCTGAACGGACGGATCTCAAACGCGAGGCGTTTTATATTGATAAGATGTGTCGGCATGATATTGTCTGTCGTGATCGATCCGCCCAGGGTGCCGGGCCCCAACGTCATCGAAGGCGCAAGACCGGTGGTGTAACCGACCGCGCCCAGCGTAGAAACGGTGTTGACTACAATTCGAAACGCCGGTTTCTCAAGGCCGAAGCGCATGATCACATTATGATCCGAAGAGTGAATCGACATCGTGTGTCCGATGCCGCCGAAGTTGAGTATCTTCACTGCCAGATCGCATCCGGCCTCCCAGCCGTCGACATAGAATAACGACAACACCGGCGAGAGCTTCTCGGCAGAAAGCGGTTCCTGCTTGCCGACTTCCTTACAATTGGCAACCAGAATGGTTGTATTGCCTGGAACAGAAAATCCTGCTTTTTCAGCAATGATGTGGGCCGGCGTACCGATGATCTCGGTGTTCAGTTTTCCCTTACCAAACATCAGTCTTTCCAGTTTGGCCTTTTCCTCGTCGGAACAAACGTGCGCGCGGTTGTTCTTCAATTCAGCCAGCGCTTGCTCTTTCAGGGAAATATCGACGATCATGGAATTTTCGGAGGAACAAAGCAGGCCGTAGTCGAAGCATTTGCCTGCTACGATATCGGCCACGGCTTTTTTGACATTGGCGGTTTTCTCGATGAAAGCCGGGGCGTTGCCGGAACCCACACCGTAAGCCGGTTTGCCCGAACTGTATGCTTCATGAACGATCCCGCGTCCTCCGGTGGCAAGGATGACGGCAACCTCGGGGCAGTGCATCAAAGCCTGCGTTCCTTCGATGGTTGGTGTTTGAATACAGCCAATCAGTCCTTTTGGAGCTCCGCTGGCCTCCGCCGCTTTTCTCAGAATTTCCGACGCTTCGAACGTGCATTTGGCCGCGCGCGGATGCGGCGCGATCACGACGCCATTGCCGGCCTTGAGCGAGATCAGTATCTTGTACATCACTGTCGAGGTTGGATTGGTCGTGGGAATGATCGCGGCGACCACACCCATCGGCCAGCCGATCTCGTAAAAGTTCTTTTTCTCATCGTGGCGGATCACGCCGACGGTTTTCATATCCTTGATATATTCGTAAACATCCCGCGTACCGAACTGGTTCTTGACGATCTTGTCCTCATAGCGGCCCATGTGGGTCTCCTCATGAGCCATTTTGGCCAGCCGGTCCGCCGCGGCAAAACCCGCATCGGCCATGGCTTTAACGATATTGTCCACTTGTGCCTGAGAGAATTTGGCGAATTCCTTCTGCGCCAAACCCGCAAGCCGCGCTATATCCCTGGCTTCCTGAATTGAGATCAGATCTTTATCCATAATATTCTGCTCGATGGGCTGTTTTTCTGAGAAAAATATAGAAATTATAGAATAGAGTATCAAGCACTATGTGATCCTTCGGTTTGTCAATCCGCACGAATCGTTTCCAGACCTATTCAGGTGGTAGAATTAGAAAGTTTCCTTCAGAATGATCTTTGTTGGATGATCGCATCGGATTTACCACTCTTTACAAAAAAAGGTTCAACCCGTAGACGGGTTGAACCTTTTCAGTTAACAAGATAATATCGCTCTATTTAAGAGCCGCATCGATCTGCGCCTGGCTGCAGAAGCCTTTGGCAACCAACACCTCGCCGATCTTCTTACCGCTGGCGGCCTGCTCTTTTAACGCTTCATCCAGCTGAGCCTGACTGATCACGCCTTGACCTACTAATTTGTCGCCTAACATGTGTTTATTCCTTTCTTGTTTGAATGATGGGGTTATATCAGCTGTTGTAAAATTTCTTTCCGTTCTTCTTCATATCGACGAGATAATCGCACGGTTTGAAGCGCGCACCGTATTTCTGTGTCAGGCTTTCGAGTGTAGCCACGACCTTATCAATACCTTCCGAATCGGCGTATCGCATCAGTCCGCCGCGAAACGGCGGGAAACCGGTTCCGAAAATCATGCCGATCTCGATGTCGTCAACACTGCCAACGATACCTTCGGCGAGGCACATGGCGGCCTCATTGATCATCGGGTAGGTCATGCGCTGAACCATTTCCTCAGGACTGACCGAACCGGTTCCCTTGATATCGAGCAACGAATACACTTTTTGATCCACAACCGGGCGTTTGTCGCCATGAATATAGAAGCCTAGTTTGCCTTTCTTGCCGAGCCGGTTATCCTTATGCAGTTTTTCGAGGGCATGAGAGCCTTGCACGCGCGCTCCGAAAGCGTTTTCAAATATCTTCCCAACCTTGTATGCAACGTCAACACCGACCTCGTCGATCAGAAGCGCAGGACCCATCGGCATGCCGAAGTCGGTCATGACCTTATCCATGGTTTCTATACGGACGCCTTCTTCCAGGAGAAATCCGGCCTCGTTGAGATACGGCATCAAGAGGCGGTTGACCAGGAATCCCGCGCCGTCATTGACAACAATGGGCGTTTTACCGAGTTTCTTCGAGAATGCGTATATCGCTGCAACGGTATGATCCGAAGTCTGTTTTCCCCGAATAATCTCCACCAGCGGCATGCGATGTACCGGATTGAAGAAATGCATGCCGACAAAATTCTCCGGCTTTTTGTAAGCCGCGGCCATTTCCGTGATGGACAGCGACGACGTGTTAGACGCTACCACGCAGTTGTCATTCACGTGTCCGGATAATTCCGCGATCACTTTCTTCTTGATGTCCATGTTCTCGACTATCGCCTCAACGACGACATCGCAGCGGCGAAATCCTTCATAGTCCAGCGAACCCGTGATATAGGCCATTTTCCGAGACAGCTCTCTTTTCGTGATACGGCGTCGTTTAAGTTTACGTTCGTAAAGTTTTCTCGAAGCGTCCAGTCCGAGTCCTATAGCCTGATGGTTGATGTCTTTCAGGCGCACTTCCACGTTGTTATCGGAGAACAAGTAGGCGATACCGCCGCCCATCACGCCGGCGCCTAAGACGCCCGAGTAACGGATATTGGGAGTAGTGATATTCTTATCGGCGACGCCGGTGTTTTTCTTGATATCCTCCGTGAGCCTGAATATGCGGATGAGGTTTTTTGAAATGGGTGTGACGATCATTTCACCCAGATATTTGGCTTCGATCTTAAGGCCCTCATCCAAAGATTTCGAGAATCCTTCTTTGACCGACTGCAGAGCGCGCAGAGGCGCGGGATAGTGGCCTTTGGTTTCTTTCAAAACACTTTTTTTGGCCTGGCTGTAAATAATACCCTTGCCGACGGTTTCTAAAAGTGTGTTCACTAAACCTTTGACCTTCCGGCGTTCCGTATATTTCTTCCCTTTACCGGCAAGGATCTCGTTCACGAATTCATCCACATATCGTTCGTAAAAACTGGTCGGAATGACCTTGTCCACCATAGCGGATCTGTATGCGCGGACGCCGTCGAGCGTTTTGCCGGACAAGATCAGAGGCAATGATCGCTGAAGTCCTATCAATCGAGGCAGGCGCTGCGTTCCGCCAAAGCCCGGTATGATGCCAAGCATGACCTCGGGCAATCCGATCTTGGTCTTTGGACTGTCGGTAGCGAGCCGGTAATGGCAGGCCAGCGTGAGTTCCGTTCCTCCGCCCATGCAGGCGCCGTTGATCACGGCAATCACGGGGAATGGGAGCTTCTCGAGTTTTGAAAAGATCGCCTGTCCGGCGGCGGCGCCTTTTTCACCTTCGGAGGCATCGGTGATATTTTTGATCTCATCGATATCGGCACCGACAATGAAGATGCCGTCCTTGGCGCTGGTGATCACGCAGGCCTTGATCGTAGAAGCGTTGGAATTCATCCAGTCAATGGCGCGGTTCAGCGATTCCATGACGGGGGTGGAGAGTTTATTGAATTTTTCGTTGGGGAAATCAAAAACCAAATGCGCGATCTGGTTTTCAACCGTCAGCTTGATGCCAAAATAAGTTTCCATAGGAACCCGTTTGATTTTTGTTAATTAGAAATCAAAAATCAAAACTCTAACTGATGAGAAATTCACATCGGTACGTTTCCGTCAGGTGTTTATTTCTAATATGATCATTTTGATTTTTGAATTAGTTAAGGCACTTCTATCTTATTGATGATCTGAGTCACGACTTCTTCGCTGGTCAGCTCTTCGGCTTCCGCTTCGTAGGTCAGGATCACG
This sequence comes from uncultured Bacteroidota bacterium, assembly GCA_964415295.1. Taxonomy (GTDB): domain Bacteria; phylum CLD3; class CLD3; order SB21; family SB21; genus SB21. Next base: position 10,545 of record CAYPYN010000013.1, on the reverse strand, counting down.
CGATGACGGAACACATCCATGGCGATGGCGCGGACGTCTTCGGGGATGACATATCCGCGGCGCTTGATGAAGGCATAGGCCTTGGACGCAAGGATCAGGTTGATCGATGCGCGCGGCGATGCGCCAAAAGAGATCAGAGGTTTTAGGTCCTGCAGACCGTATTTCTCGGGCTGGCGCGTCGCAAAAACGAGATCGACAATGTAGTTTTCGATCTTTTCATCTAGATAAATATCGTTGACGGTCTTACGCGCCTGAATGATCTGCTGCGGGGTGATCACGGCATTCACGGGGATCTTGCCGTTCGTGTTACCCATACGGCGAATAATTTCCAATTCTTCATCACGGGAGGGATATCCGATCCTGAGTTTCAGCATGAACCGGTCCACTTGCGCCTCCGGCAAAGGATAAGTTCCTTCCTGTTCGATAGGGTTCTGCGTGGCCAGAACGAGAAAGGGCTCCTCTAATTTGTGCGTCGTATCGCTGATCGTGACCTGGCGTTCCTGCATGGCCTCGAGGAGAGCGCTTTGAACTTTAGCCGGGGACCGGTTGATCTCATCGGCGAGGATCAGATTGGAGAAGATCGGACCTTTACGTGTGAAAAAATTGCCCTCTTTCTGATTATAGATCAGGGTTCCGAGCAGGTCGGCTGGAAGCAGATCGGGCGTGAATTGTATGCGCTGGAATTTAGTCTGGATCGTTTCGGCCAGAGTCTTGATCGCCAGTGTTTTGGCCAGGCCCGGAACGCCCTCGAGCAATACGTGGCCGTTGGAGAACAAGGCGACCATCAGCCGTTCGACCATATATTTCTGTCCGACGATGACCTTGCTCATCTGGCGGATGATCTCGTCGATGAAAGCGCTTTCAAGATGAATACGTTCGTTCAGTTCGCGAATATCCATGATCTAACTCCATGATGGGGTTTGCTGTTCCACTTTGATGACGACCAGCGTGATATCGTCCTGTTGTTCTTGTTCGGGCGCAAAATCCTTTACGGCGTCGATGATCTTGTTCTTGATCTCTTTGGCGCATTGATCTTTGTTATCCGCAATGATCTTCTTCATCCGGTCTTCACCAAAGAGTTCGTCCTGTCCGTTAAAAACCTCGGTCACACCGTCCGTATACAGAACAATGATATCGCCCGGATCGACAAGCTGGGTCATCTGACGGTATTCCTGATCGCGCAGAAAGCCCAGTACAAATCCGCCTTCTCTAAGCTTGATCCAATCGCCCGATCGTTTCATGATCAGCGGGGGATTGTGGCCGGCATTGGTATAATACATGACCAGACGTTCAAAATCCAGCGTGCAGTAGAAAAACGTAGCGTACCGGCCCTCGGCCGTGTTGATGCATAAGATATTATTAAGCGCATAGACCATTTCCGACGTATCCTTGAGTTCGAACACTTTGCCGCGGAAACTGGTGTATAGAACCGACATCATGATCGCGCCGGGCACACCTTTGCCGGATACGTCGCCGATGCAGATCCCGATCTGGGTGTCGTTGAGCTTGAGCACATCGAAGAAATCCCCTCCGACGGCGTGGCACGGAATGCTTTTTCCGGCCATGTCAAGGTTTTCCACGTGGGGGAGCTGCTGTGGCAGGATGGCCTGCTGGATCCGTCCGGCGATCTCCATTTCCTTTTGAAGTTCCTCATTCTTGATCGCCTCTTCATTTAACTGGGCATTCTTGATGGCAATGCCGGCCTCGCCCGCCAGCGCCATCAGTATGTCGATGAATCCTTCGTGGTAGGCGCCCAGTTTATCGCTTTCGAGATTAAGAACGCCGATGACCTGACCGCCGTGAGAGATCGGTACAGTGATCTCCGATTGCGTGCTTTCGCGAACCATCACATAATGTTCGTCGAAGTTGACGTCCTTCACAATAAGCGGTTTACCGATCTTGGCGACGTAGCCTATCAGCCCCTGGCCGACGTTCATTTTGATATCTTCGAGCACCTTCTCATCGTAACCGCGAACCACGGCGCTTTCGATCTCCTGGCTGGCCTCGTTGACCAAGAAAATACCGGCGGCATCGTAGGGTACGATGGTCTTGATAGAATCCAGGATCATGTCAAGCAATTGCTCGAGATGAACGGTCGAATTGAATTTCTTGGCAATATTCAAAACCAGTTCCTTCTCGGTCGCGTTTTTCTGCAGCTGCGCGTAGAGCCGGGCATTCTCCAGTGTGTGGCCAACCCGCTGTAAAGAGGCCCAGAGTATCTTTTTGTCCTCGCCGGTCAGTTCGTGACGGGAGCCCGTCTCGCGGCCAATAGCCATGAGGCCCATCAGGCCCTCCTTTTTCAGAAGAGGGACCACGTACTGATGCCCTTCGTATTTCAGAACATCCAGGTTGAATTCCGGTTGGGCGCCGTCCGGAAAAGACAGCAAGTCGTCGACATCGAATACCTTCTTTTCACCCATCATCTTGATGTCGTATAGAAGGTCCGTCCGGATCTTTTTGGAAATGAGGCCGTTGCTTCCGGCCGTACTGACCAAGGACAACATGTCGGGCGTACGAAAATACAACGAAACCTGGCTGACGCTGAGTATCCGGCGCAGTCTTTCGGTTACGGTATCGGCCAGTTCTTTGTAAGAAAGCTGGGCGGATAATTTGGAATCCAGCGTGCGGATCCGTTCCTGACGGACATAATAGTAGTTGAAGAGGATCTTCTTAATGTATAATTCGATCAGTTTACGCAGCGGTTCATACATGATCACAATGAGGGCCGCTTCGATGGTGTATTCCGAAAAATCGTTTACACGCGGAAAGAAACTGTTGAAGACATGTTCGCTTACGAGGAAGACCGCGATAAAAATGAAAGCGAGCAGAGTATAGAGTATGAGATTGTTGAATTGTCGGAAAAACTTGAGCATGGGATCTTTTATAGGGGATGCGTGATCGAAAACGGGTTAATATAACGGGCGCGACGCAAAAATTCAAGCAAAGAGATGGTCTAGTCCGACGGAGTTGGCTCCGGCAGACCATGCGCCTTTTCAAGCAGATCGGACATGCGCGAAACGAAGCGGGCCATCGGCGCTCCGTCCACCACATCGTGATCCATCAAAAGGGTCATGTGAAGGACATCCCGGATTTTGATCTCATCTTGAACGGCCCATGGTTTCTTTACCACTGATCCGATACCGAAACTCAGGTTATGATAGGATTTGTGGATAAACCAACCTGAAAAACGGCTGATATTGGCTACGGATGACATGAGAACAGTTCCCATCAGCTGATTTCTGAGAAACGGTCTTGAAAGAATGAGATTCATAATAAAACACCGTATCGAGGGCGGCAGCAGATAATAGATCTTCATCGGAAGTTCGGCGACGTTTCCGCTCAGAACGTAATCCTTTTCCACTGAAACTTTGGTCGTTTTGGCGGCAGCTATTTCTTCGTGAATCTGCGCTATACTTTTTCGGTTGGCTTGTTCTAATAAGAGGGGGAGCGGGACCTTTTTGCCATCAACTTCCTTCTCAACAATGACCGCGAAATTAATATCATCAAAAACGATCAGTTTCCGCCGGCGCCCCGACATGAGCGCGTGGACTTCCTTGTGTTCCATGATCGCCGTGCACAAGGTCTTCACTAACCATGATGTGAATGAAACCGGTTGATCGGATTGCCGCCGTAATGCATGCAGGCGCTTTCTGGCCTCGGTCACGTCGATTTCCAGCAGCGCCGCAATATGATGTTTGGTTCGACCGATACGGCCGAGATCAATGGTTGCGAGGCGGGACTTGGGAAAATCTATCAGACTGTGCGGATACTTGCCCATACTAACATATTCTCTGGCCGGTCGACTAGTCGTAATAATCCAAACCGAGATGCGTGATCAGATCCTCGCCTTTCATCCATCGGAGGGTGTTCTTCATCTTCATCAATTGTATGAAGAGATCGTGTTCCGGATACAGCGTTTCGGCGTGCTGAGGACTTTTGAAATAAAAAGAAAGCCATTCCTGGATGCCTTTGAATCCGACGCGGGAAGAAAGATCGAGAAATAAGGCCAGATCGAGTACGATCGGAGCGGCCAGAATGGAATCGCGGCAGAGAAAATCCACTTTGATCTGCATCGGATAGCCGAGCCAACCGAAAATGTCGATATTATCCCATCCTTCTTTATTGTCGCCGCGCGGAGGATAATAGTTGATCCGCACCACGTGGGAGATCTTGCCGTACAGGTCGGGATACAATTCCGGCTGGAGGATATGTTCCAATACGGAGAGCTTACTTTCTTCCTTGGTTTTGAAAGATTCCGGATCGTCGAGTACTTCGCCGTCGCGGTTGCCGAGAATATTGGTGGAGTACCACCCATGCAGTCCGAGAAGCCGCGCTTTGAAGCCCGGAGCCAGAATGGTCTTCATCAAAGTCTGCCCCGTCTTAAAATCCTTCCCGCAAATCGGCACACCCTTCTGAATGGCCAAGTTGACGAGCGCGGGGATATCGGCGGACAGATTTGGCGCGCCGTTGGCGTACGGGATGCCTTCCATGATCGCGGCGTAAGCATAGATCATGCTGGAAGGGATGTTGGGATCGTTTTCCCTCAGTCCTTTTTCCAGGTTCTCGATCGTACGATGCACGTCGCCGGGTTTGATAAACACCTCCGTGGAGCCGCACCACACCATGACCAGCCGTTCGCAGTTGTTGTTCTTCTTGAAGTCACGGATATCCTGGCGCAGCTGATCGGCAAGATCCATTTTGGTGGCGCCGGTCTTTACATTGGGACCGTTCAAGCGTTTTACGTATTTCTGATCGAAGACGGCCTTCATTGGTTTGATGGCTTCGAGCTCCGGCTTGATCTGGTTAAGGAGATCTTTTTCCAATACGCCGGCTTTTATGGCGGCCTGGTACATGTTATCCTCAAAGATATCCCATCCGCCGAATACGATCTGATCCAGTTCCGTCAAAGGAACAAATTCTTTGATTTTCGGGATCCGCTTTTCCGTACGTTTGCCCAGGCGGATAGTGCCCATCTGGGTCAGGGAACCGAACGGTTTTCCAATGCCTTTGCGCGATGCGATCACACCGGCGACCATGGTCGTGGCTACGGCGCCCATGCCGGGCAATAAGACGCCGAGTTTTCCTTTGGCATCTCTGATATCAACAGACTTCTTTTCCAAAGTGATTCTCCTTGAATTAAATAGCTTTTTCTTTCTTAAGGATACTCTTCTCGTGCTCTTCTTCCATTCGGAGACTCTCGTGGTAACTGTGGATCATACGCTGCACGGAAGTGTAGTTAGACAGGACGGCCACTACGGCCAGCGGTACGGTGAGAAGATAAATGGGTTTAAAAAGTTCGATTCCACTGACCGTAAAAACAAACTGCGGGTCGATCACAAACATCGAGAGGCCGCAGATCATCGAACCGGCGCCCAGCCAGACGATGCGTTCCTCACGTTTCATAAGACCGACCTTGCATTCGATATGAAGTCCTTCGGAGCGTGCACGGATGTAGCTGACCATTGTTGAGCCGCCGAGCGCAACGAAACAAAACACGGAAGAGTAGAGATAATCCTGGGCAACGAGGTAGTAACCCATGCCGAGGAACATGATGACCTCGCTGTAACGGTCCAGCACGGAGTCGTATAATGCGCCAAACCGCGTGCTCAATCCCGCCGCGCGGGCCACCTTGCCATCGATCATGTCGCAAAGTCCGCCGATAAGAACGAAAAAGCCGCCCCATCCGACGTACTGCAGGTCGGCTCGGGTGCCGAATTTGGCGCCGAGTGCAAAGGAGCCGGCCGCGATAAGATTCAGCAGCAGACCCAGTGTTGTCAGCCAGTTAGGATTGACTTTGGTTCGGCTAAAAAGGTGTATAAGCGGCTGGATCAGCTTGGTAAATCCCGTCTGGATCGGCCGCGGCAGCATTAAACTCAATACAAAATCCCTTGATTTTTTGATTCACTCAGAAGGGCAATAAGCCAATGACGGGCGAATTTAAAAATTGACTCAGTAATAAGCAAGGTATTTCTTGACAAAGAACGCTTTAATAGATAACTTTTCCGAAAAAAATTTGACGTCCGAAAATTGTTATGACGTTTGAAAGGGACATGCAGAGAAACAAGGTTCGCGTGGCATTGACCTCGGTGCTGGCGGCCGTTTTTTTGACAGGATTCAAGCTGGTGGTAGGTGTGACCACGGGGAGTCTTGGTATCTTATCCGAAGCGGCTCATTCCGGACTCGACCTCGGTGCGGCTTTGCTGACGTATATTGCGGTCCGCATATCGGACAAACCGGCCGATGAGGATCATTCCTACGGCCACGGTAAGATCGAAAACGTATCGGCATTGCTCCAAACGGTAATTCTGATCGGGACTTGCTTTTTTATTATAAAATTGGGCGTGGAGCGTATCGTTGATGATCACACGGAAGTCGAAGTGACCTTTTGGAGTTTTGCCGTTATGGGCATTTCCATACTGGTTGATTACTCGCGTTCCCGCGCACTGATGAAGATGGCCAGAACCTACCGCAGTCAGGCGCTGGAAGCCGATGCGGTTCATTTTTCGACCGACATCTGGAGCTCGATGGTTGTGATCTTTGGACTGGTACTGACCCTGGCAGGGTTCAAACACGGCGACTCCCTGGCCGCCATTGGTGTGGCCATATTCGTTCTATACATCAGCGGCAATCTGCTGAAAAAGACCATTGATGCGCTGACCGACACGATCCCAAAAGACGTGGAAACCAAGATCCGGCAGGTTATGAAGACCATCGAAGGGATATACAGTTACCGCTATCTCCGTGTCCGGCAGTCCGGTTCCAAGATCTTCGTTGACATGTATGTTCATATCAATCGCACCGTACCATTCGAACTGGCGCATCACGTGACGGACGAGGTTGAACAAAAAATATCCGAGATTGTTCCCAACGCCGATATCCTCATCCATATGGAGCCGTATGAGAATGAAAACGAGAGCATCATTGACAAGATCCGGATGATCGTGGTGGAAGAGGGTTTGAGTTGCCATAACATACGCGCGCAAAAGGTGGCGGCCGGTTATGTGGTGGACTTCCATCTCGAGTGCGATAACACCATGCCGTTTGCAGATGCCCATGAGGCTTCGGCACGGATCGAGAACAGGCTCAAACAGAAGATCGAGGAGATCAAAAACGTCAAGGTACATATCGAAGATGCGCGCGACCGGGAAGTGCGCGCCGAGGATATTACCCATAAATCCGGAGCATGGATTGACCGGGTCAAGAGCCTGGCGGCGGAGGAAGGTATGATTCTGGATTGCCATGATTTTATCGTGATCGAAGTAGAAGGCCAGAAGAAACTCATGATGGACTGTTATGTGCGCCCCGGAATGACGCTGGATGAAGTACATGCAATGATGACCTCGTTTGAGAACCGGATTCATGACAACATACCGGAGATCACGCATATTGTTATACATCCGGAGACACCGGAAACGGTGTAAGGCTCATGCCGATGTATTTTGAAGAAAAGGGATCGGTTCGCTACGGACGGTTCCACTGCTTTGATGTGTTGCCGTTTATTCGTGCGGCTTTTTCAACGCGTGCAGGCGGCGTCAGCGCCGCGCCTTTCGACCAATTGAACCTTGGTTTATCGACGGACGACGATCCCGGCCATGTAGCTGAGAACCGCCGCCGTTTTTTTGAAGCGATCGATGTGCCGCTTTCTTCCGTGGCGATACAGAAGCAAGTGCATGAAGCGCGTTCCGCATATGTGCCGGCGCCCGCTTTTCTGAACTGCACGGATGCCGCATACACCGACCGGCCAGGCGTTTTCCTGACCGTTTCGGCGGCGGACTGTGTGCCGATCCTCTTTACGGGAAAAAAAAGAAAGGTGGTCGGGGTCATTCATGCCGGCTGGAAAGGCACTTTGCTGAGGATCGCGGAACGGACGATAACCAAAGTCAAAGAGCAATTTGAAGTAGAAGGTGAAGACATGGTGGCGGTGATCGGGCCGTCCATTTCTGCCAGAAATTACGAGGTCGGTGAGGAATTGGCGGGTCAATTCGATCCTGCGTTCGTGGTACGAAACGGTTATGCCAAGCCGCACCTGGACCTCTGGAAGGCCAATGAAGCGCAACTCAGGGAAGCGGGAATTAAAGACGTATTTACTTCAGGTCTTTGTACGTTGGACAGGCAGGATCTTTTCTTCTCGCATCGGGGCAGCGGAGGAAGGAGCGGGAGGATGCTGGGAGTGATAGGGATCATTGATTGATCCAGTGAGTTCACAGGTGATTCAATTATTCATTTTACGGAAAACGCATGGAATCGATTGACAAGTATCTTCAGAACCTGGTGAAATACGCCGGTGATGCTATATTTACGGTGGGAAAGACTCAAACCGTATTGTCATGGAATCTCGGTGCCGAGGAGTTATTCGGTTATACGGGGGACGATATTATCGGGAAGGGAGTCGACCTGCTGTCGCCGTACGATCACAAGCGCATGATGCGTTCGCTGGTCGTCGAAGCGATGGAGGAAGGTACGCTGAAGAATCTGGAATGCGAACTCATTCATCAAAATGGACGATCCGTTTCCGTTTACCTGACCGCCTCGCCGATCCGTGATGCCAATGAAAATGTGATCGCCGTCTCGATCATCGCGAAGGATGTGACGGATCAGAACAGGCTTTTATTGACATTGATCGAAAAACAGAAGCGCCAGGCTCATCTCGAAGCGCTTATGCAATCATTGACCACGATTTCCCATCATATCCGCAATGCCGCGGCCGTCATTTCCGCCAAGGCCCAGGTTACCAAAGAAATGCATCAGGCGGGATCGGACGCCAGGCTTGCCGATACCTGTTTGACCGAAACCAAACGGATCGTTGCCGTGATCGAGGCGCTCAACGATATGGTTCAGGAAGTGGAAAGAAGCGGCGACGACATCGAGACCAAAGAGGTCAACGGCGCTCCGACCAAGATGATCGATATTGAAGAACGGCTGAAAGAGCGGCTCCGGCAAATCGACGACAAGTAGCCATGACTCCCAACACTCCCAAGTTACCCGAACTTCATCATGTCCGGATCGTATTGGTGGAGCCGCAGACTCCCGGCAATGTCGGCGCTGTGGCGCGGGCCATGAAGAATTTCGGTTTGTCCCGATTGTCGCTGGTCAATCCGTGCGATCACCTTTCCAAAGAAGCGCGCATGATGGCGGTCAAGTCGGAGGAGATTCTGGAAAAAGCCGAGATCCATGCCTCGCTTTCCGACGCGCTCCGGGATGTTCATTTTTCCGTTTCCACGACCGTCCGTGTTCGCGACACCCATTTTCCGACCTTTACTCCCAAAGAGACCTGCGGAAAGATCCATGAGATCGCGCCTGACAAACGTGTGGCCCTTGTTTTCGGCCGCGAAGATAACGGACTGACCACCGAGGAGATCCACTTGTGCCACATCATCGCAACCATCCCCACGCACGCGGCGCAAGCGTCGGTCAATCTGGCTCAAAGCGTGATGATCTTTGCGTATGAATTATTCCAGCAAGCGTTGACGTCCAATCCGAATTTCTACTGGGATTACGCCGATCCCAAGGAGGTCGGTCTTCTCTTTCAACGCATCGAGCGCGTTCTATTGGGCGTAGGTTTTAAGCCCAAACATACGATGGAGGATTTTATGGTCACGGTCAAGCGTGTCTTCGGCCGGACCCCTTTGGAAGAAAGGGATGTGCGCCTGCTGCATAAAATCTTTCAGGAAATGGAATTTTACATAGAGAAGACCGGAAGGAAACAGGAAAAATAGCCGAAGACGCGCAGGGATTTAAGATAATTATTATTGCGCCGATTATGACGTAACGGACTCTACCGAAGCCATTATCGAATCAAACACCTTCAATCCATCATCGTTTCCGAGTATCTTGTCGGAACACCGCTCCGGATGAGGCATCATGCCCAGAACGTTTCCGGTCTCATTGATGATGCCCGCGATATGGTTGATCGAGCCGTTAGGATTCGATTCGTCATCAGTTGTGCCTTGCTCGGAACAATAACGGAAGATCACGCGTCGGTCGTCCTCGAGCCGTTTGATAGTATCCGCGTCGGCAAAATAGTTACCGTCGCCGTGCGCGATCGGAACGGTCATCACCTGACCTTTTTGATACACTGTCGTAAATCTTGTTTCGTTGTTCTCCACCCGAAGGAATACGTTCTTGCAGATGAACTTCAATTTACGGTTGCGCAACAACGCGCCCGGCAGCAGTCCGCATTCCGTCAGAATCTGAAATCCGTTACAAATGCCGATGACCGTGCCTCCGAACTTGGCGAATTCCATCACATCCTGCATCACGGGAGCGAAACGCGCGATGGCGCCGGTGCGGAGATAATCGCCGTATGAGAAACCGCCCGGTACCACGATCAGGTCGAATTCTCTGAGATCTTTTCGGTCTTTATGCCAGATATACTGCGATGTTTGCCCGATTAGTTCGCCCGTAGTATAATACGCATCGTGATCGCAATTGGAGCCCGGAAAAACAATGACACCGGTTTTCATAGCGGGATCTTTCTTTTTTTGTTGCGCTAATATACACGCCCCGTGGTGCATTGTCAATTCATAAATGGCACGGTGTAATTGA
>CAYPYN010000012.1:0-38528 GCA_964415295.1 uncultured Bacteroidota bacterium | reverse complement strand
TAATATACACGCCCCGTGGTGCATTGTCAATTCATAAATGGCACGGTGTAATTGACCGTTTGTATTTTGATTATAAAGAATTACATTGCTCGGAATTAAGAAAACATGAAAGCAGAAACGATAAAAAAGAACGATCAGAGAACCATTTTCGGGTGGTGCATGTATGACTGGGCCAATTCGGCTTTTATACTGACCGTTGTAACGGCCGTTCTGCCGGTCTATTTTGCCGATGTCGTCGTGCCCAAAGAGGGTTTTCAAATCGGAGAAACGGTCTATTCCGCCACGTCGCTCTGGGGGTTCGTGATCAGCAGTTCCGCGCTGTTCGTCTTTTTATGCGCCCCGGTGCTGGGCGCCATTGCGGACTACAGTCTGGCCAAAAAGAAATTCCTCATGGCCTTTTGTTATACCGGCAGCCTCTTTACCGTTCTATTATTTTTTTGCGGAACGGGAGATGTCTGGCAGACCATGATCTTTCTGGCCCTTGCCCAGATCGGTTTTGTGGGAGGAAATATATTCTATGACGCCTTGCTGCCGCACATTGCATCCAGAGACAAAATGGACTGGGTATCCGGCAAAGGATATGCCTTCGGCTACGTCGGAAGCGATATTCAGTTTCTTATCGGGCTTGCCGTCATCATGGGGCACGAGACGCTGGGGCTTTCCCAAGGCGAAGCGGTCCGCTACGTGTTGGTCTTTTCCGGATTGTGGTGGGCCGGTTTTTCTGTTTTTACCTGGGTATTAGTGAAAGAACCGGGCGCCGATCAAACAGAAGGATCGTCACCGATGGCGCGTCGAAGCTTGTATACGGTGGTCGCGACGGGCCTTCGGCGTACGATGGCCACAACACGTAGTGTAGGAAAATTGAAACATCTTATTCTGTTCCTTATTGCTTTCATGCTGTACAATGAAGGCATCCAGACGGTCATCGTCATGGCCACGATCTACGGAAAAGAGGAATTGAAGTTATCTACGACGGTCTTGATGGTCACCCTTTTCATTATTCAACTGGTGGCGACGCTGGGCGCCTTAGGTTTCAGCAGGCTGGCGGGACGCATTGGGACAAAACGTACCATTATGATCAATCTGTTTTTATGGTCGTGCGTGGTCGTCTATGCTTTTTACATGACAAGTTCAACGGAATACATGATCCTGGGGATCGTGGTCGGCGTCATTTTGGGCGCTTCGCAAGCCCTGAGCCGTTCCTATTACGGATCTATGGTACCGGAAAGCGCATCGGCCGAGTTTTACGGTTTTTATTCAGTCTTCACCAAGTTTTCTGCGATCTGGGGTCCCTTTGCCTTTGCCGTGATAAGGCAGGTAACCGGAACAGCGAGGCTCTCGATCCTTTCGCTTATCGTATTCTTTATTGCCGGCCTGGTTCTGCTGTCCTTTGTGGATGAGAAAAAGGCGAGAGAAGCGAAGGAAATACAGTTTGATCATTGAGTCGTCCTGACACTTGATCATTGTAGAAAGTTGTGTTTTTTATCGGGTATGATCATGATCCAATGATCCAATAATTCAATAGCTCAATTTCGAATATATTGCAAACTGAAGAAAAGTAAGACAACGCGAGGATACATTGAAACGCTCTCCATTGGTCGTCATATTTATCACGGTTTTCGTTGATTTGGTGAGTTTCGGGATCGTGATCCCGTTACTACCGTTTTATGCCCAAAGCTTCGGCGCATCCGGCGTTGTTATCGGTTTGCTCCTGAGCGTATTTTCGCTTATGGCATTTCTATTCATGCCTCTGTGGGGGAGGCTGTCGGACCGTTACGGACGCCGGCCGATACTACTGATCACGATCGGTTCGTCCGTGGTGGCATACACGCTTTTTTCTGCCGCCTTTTCACTCTGGATGTTGTTTTTATCCCGCATTCTGGCCGGTATCGCCAACGCCAATATTTCCGTGGCTCAGGCTTACATCAGCGACGTGACGACGGTGGAAAACCGATCCAAAGGGATGGGCATGATCGGGGCGGCCTTCGGTCTCGGATTTATTTTCGGCCCGCTCATCAGCGGTATATTTTCCAACGAATATTTCGGAACCATGAAGTATGCGCTTCCCGGCTACATTGCCGCGGCGCTGTGTCTAATAAATTTTATTTCGGCGTATTTCCTTTTACCTGAATCGCTTCCAAAGGACATGCGCGTGATGCATTCTCACAAATTAATTGATGTTAAGGGATTAAAGAACGCGCTTCACACGCCGCAATTGGGTCTGATCATTGCGCTTTTCTCCATAGCCACGGTAGCCTTTTCCAATATTTATGCATCGTTCCCATTGTTCATCATGGAGCCGCCGTTCCATCTTTCCAGCGCGGGCATGGGATGGTTTTTTGCTGAAATCGGCGTTTTCAGTGTGATCGTGCAGGGAGGTCTGATCGGACGCCTGACAAAGATATTCGGCGAACGTCAGCTTGTATTTGCAGGAACGGTCATGATGTGCATTGGTTTCATCGGATTTCCCATTTCATCATTACTCCCGGCGGCCAATTTGGCCGCGCTCGCTGTCTTTGTTGCCTTGATGGCGATCGGAAGCAGTTGTATGGCGCCGACGATAATGAGTTTGAGTTCACAGCTTGCCGATCCGGCGGAACAGGGTTCCATTCTGGGGATTGTACAGAGTTTTGCCAGTTTGGCACGCATGTTGGGTCCTATGATCGGCGGTGCATCCTATGATTGGGCCGGTCACGATATGCCGTTCTATTTGGGATTTGCAATGATGCTATTTGCAGTGGCTATCAGCGCCGCGATTATGAGACGGCACCGATCGGATGCTGTTTCAGGATAAACAAAAACAAACGACCATGCGTGAAGCTATGGCCGTTTGTTTTATAAGAGAACCTATATTTATATAAAGCTTTTCTGTTATCGCCCCGGGTGCACCGACTTCTTTGATTTGGTCAGATAGGAACCGAGAATAGGTCCCCAGTAAGTCGTGTCCGTATAAGCCGGAATGGTCTCCGAAGATAATCCAACCGCATCGATCTCGTTCCAGCCTTTGACCTTAAACTCATCCATCGCGATCCGGATCGCCGAAACGTGGTAGGACGTTTCGGGGAAGTTGATGATAAAAATCCTGGATGTATCGCCGGCATCCAAGGCCGAATCCTGGTACACCACTTCCCAAAGATCAGTGATCGGATTCCTGACATAAACCGTATCTATAAAACCGGGATTGTAAGTTTCAAAAATTGCTATGGAGCGTACCGGTTCGGGATTTGTGAAATAACCCAGCTCTAGATACTCCCTTTGAACATCCCTGGCCCCGGAGGTCCACGCCGTTTCAATATCCCCGTAAGCGGGGTATGTGTCTGGTTCATACATAACATGATAGGCCGACCAAATCCCCGGTGATGGACGGTACTCCGAACTAAAAGCTATGACCGAATCCGCCCAGCGAAGACTCCCCGTTCCTTTCGCAACGGTTTCACCCTCATCGGTTTGGCAGCCGATGAACAAAGACAAGCCGATCAGAAAAAAGTAATTCTTGACTGACATCGCAAATCCTCCTGATGATTGAATAGAAATGTTACGTGCGAGAACCAAAGTCACGTATGCTGTCTGAATTTTACAGGAGTAAACTAAGGAAGGAAGGTGTACGCATCAATCCCATGAAAATGGGACAGAAGGCTGATCAGATCTCGCCCTTCAGCGATTTGGTGATGACCTCGGCCTTGGAGTGAACGTGGAGTTTGCGGTAGATATTCTTGATATGCGTGCGTACGGTTTCGATGGTGATATCCATGCGGTCGGCGATCATCTTGTAACTCAATCCATCCACGAGACCGACCACAACCTCTCTTTCTTTGTCGGACAAAGGAGATACGGGTACGGGCTTGGTTCCCGGATTGAAGTACTGGATGACTTTGCGGGCGATCTGAGGAGACATCGGTGCGCCTCCTGAGTGCAGATCCCTGATCGCACGGCTTATTTCTGGGAAAGGTGTATTCTTCAGAAGATATCCGGAAGCACCGTTGCACAACGCTTCAAAGATCCGGTTGGGATCATCGTGTACGGTAAACATGATTATATCGCAGCCCGGAAATTGATCTTTGATCAATTTGATTCCGTTCAATCCCGACATGCCGGGCAGTCCGATATCGAGCAAAAGGACATCGGGAATATTTTTCTTTTTCAATTCCTCCAGCGCTTTTTCCATGGAGCCGGCGCTGAAAATCAGTTCAAAATGATCCTGGGCGCTGAGATACTCGGAAATGTTTCCCCTGATCTCGCCATCATCTTCCACGATGGCTGTTCGAATCGTCGTTTTTGCTTGTTTCATAATTAATAATACACTTTTTACCTTACCCCGGCAATCCCATGACTATGGGACATTATCCCAACGGGCACTGAACTTTCATGATACAGCCGTTGTCATTGGTCCATGTGATATAGCCGCGGATCCTTTCGGCCCGAAGCCGCATATTGCGTAATCCGTTTCCTTGTTCCCTGGTCTTTTCCGGAAGCCCGCACCCGTTGTCGCGGACGGTGATCGTTAGTCTGGAATCGTTCTGTTCAAAGGCGATCGTCACGGAAGTGGCGCCGGAATGCTTAGCGATGTTGTGCAGGGATTCCTTGCAGACCAGAAATAAGTTTTGACGGACATCCACCGGGATCGGGCGCTCGTCTTCGATTTCATTGCGGGTGAGGGTATGAGAGATCTCTTGGGGCGAGAGAACCTGGTAGGCGGTATCCTGCACGCGTGCGATGAGATCGCCCAGTTTGTCGTTACGCGCATCGATCGACCAAACGACATCGCTGAATGTGCGGATCACTTCGCGGCTCAGTTCCCCGATCCGTCCGGCCTGCGAACGCATTTTATCCCCATCGTTGGAGCTCTGGATCATTTCTGAGCCGACGGCTATGCGTGTCAAAGTTGCGCCGATATCGTCATGCAAATCGCTGGCGATGCGTGTGCGCATACGTTCGATGGCCAACAGACGCTCCACACGGATGCGATAAACGGTAAATACGAGCGCTATGACGGCCGCCGTGGCCAGCAGGCGGAACCACCACGTTTGCCACCAGGGCGGCAGGATCTTTATTTCTATGGAAGTGCCGGACGGATTCCATACACCGTCGCTGTTGGAGGCGGTTACGCTGAAACGATACGTACCCGGATCGAGATTGGTATACGTGGCATACCGCCGTTTTCCGCTCATGATCCAGTCGTGATCGAATCCTTCGAGCTTATACCGGTATTGGTTTTTGGTAACGTTGTGATAATTGAGCGTAGTAAATTCGAACCCGAAAAAATTATCCGAATAGGGCAGTTCTAATTTTTCGACCGAGTTGAGCCGGCGGTCCTGCAGGACCGGCCGATCGAATTTGCGGAAAGAGGACATGATGACCGGGGGAGGATCGTTGGCGGGGATCACCTGTTGCGGATAGAAAGCGGTGAATCCGTTGATCCCGCCGAAATAGAGGCGCCCGCTGCGCCCTTGGGCGAAGACGGCTCCATTGAATTCGTTGCTTTGCAGTCCGTCGTCTTCGAAATAATTGGTGAAGCGATCGCTGCGCGGATCGAAACGGCTCAGGCCGCGGCTGGTGCTTAGCCATAGGTGACCCGACTTGTCCTCGCAAATGCCGTAGATCTCGTTACTCGGCAGTCCTTCGCGGACCGAATAGGCTTTGAAAGTTCCGTTGCGGCGGTCCATCCGGTTGAGGCCGATGTGCGTACCTATCCACAACGTACCGTCCGACGCTTCGTGAATGACCCAGACTCTGTTCTCGCTGAGTGAGTTTCCGTTGTCCGGATCGTGCGCATGATGCGCAAAAGTGCCGGCCGCGCGGTCCATCTTGTCGATACCGCCGTAAGTTCCGATCCAGAGATGACCGTCCCGGTCCTCGGTTGCGAATCGTACCCGGTCGTGGCTGATACTCATCGGGTTGCCGGCATCATTCTGAAACCGCGTAAATTTCCCGGTGGACGGATCAAGCCGGTTCAGACCGCCGTTGGTGCATATCCAAAGTGACCGGTCGGTTTTGCTTTGGTAAACGTATGAAACGAAATCGTGGCTCAGACTGGAAGGATCATTTTCTAAGTGATGAAAAAGAGTAAGTTTCTTTGTCTCAGGCCGGAACCGGTACAGTCCCGCGCCGTCGGTACCGATCCAGATATTCCCATCGTGGTCCTCCGTTATGGATTGCGCGCGCGTGCCTCTGATCTTGATAGAACTCTCATTTCCGTTCTCATTGTCGATCGTGAGTATGCGGAGGCCATCGGGGCTGATTACATCAATGCCTTTGCGGTGACCGGCCCAGATATTTCCTTTGGAATCTTCGCAGATCGACCACATTTCGTTGTGCCGGATGGTATTGGGATCGGAGGCGACGGAATGGTAGTGGTTGAATCTTTCTTTGGATCGATTGACGCGATTGACGCCGCCGCCGAAACTGCCGATCCAGATATTATCCTGGCGGTCATTGTACAAAGCCCAGACCTGGTTATGGCCGAGGCTACGCGGATTGCCTTCTTCGTGCAGGTAGACCGTGCAGTTCCCCGTTTTCTTATGCATTCGCGCCAGACCCTGATTGGTGCCAACCCACATGTAGTCGCTGTTGGCGCGGCTGTCGTCGCAGGTGGCCCAGACCTTTGTATGCGGAAGCGAGCGGGGATCCTTTGGATCTTGGCGAAAGACGGTAAACCGGAGCGCATGAGGTTCGCATTGTGTGAGTCCACCGGAAGTAGAAATCCATAAGAGACCGTCGCGGTCTTTGAATAGGTGCCAGATCTCGTTATGACTTATACGCGCCGGACCGCCGGCATCCGAGAAATAATTGGTGAACGAGTTCTTCTTCGTGTCGAAGCGGGCGAGTCCGTTGCGGGTGCCGGCCCAGACATGGCCCAGGTCGTCGCCGCTGAGGGCGTAGATGCGGTCGTTGCACAAAGATGTCGAATCGCCGGGTCTATGAACGTAACGTGTAAAAGTAGCGGTCGTCATATCCATACGGTTGAGTCCGCCGCGGTCTGTGCCGATCCATAACGTAGAGGGATCCATCGGAGAGATGTACAGCGTCGTTACAAAATCGCTGCTGATCGACGCGGGGTTTTTCGGATCGTGGCGGTAATGCGTAAATCGTCCCGTGCGGCGGTCGAAACGATTGAGTCCGCCGCCGAAGCAGGCGATCCACATGATGCCGTCCTGATCTTCGATCATCGTATAGACCAATTGATCGGACAAGGAATTGGAATCGAAAAGCGAATGCGTGAAGTGGGTGAATTGATACCCGTCAAATTGGTTGAGGCCGTTTTCCGTCGCGAACCAGAGATAACCTTCGCGGTCCTGAAGCATGGCGAACACGCTCACCTGAGATAAGCCGTGCGCGGTCGTCCACTGATCGAATTCGATGGTGGTCTGCGTGTATGCCGCCGGCCTGCAAAAAAGAAATACGGCCACGTAGAAGATCTTTATGAATTGTCGATTCACTGGAAATTGATCTTGATGAGAACTCAGATATGAATAATTTAAATTAAGGAGTACGGCCGGTTAATTACAAGAGAAAATTGCCGGCTATAAATACCCGCTACACTTTCTGTGTTGAAATGAAGTCTTTCTAGAAGTCGGAAGAAACTTATTTCTGTGAACTGCGTTCATACAGGCAATTTTTTTGAAAGGTAGATCTATGACCACATCAAACATCATCACCCGCATCTGGCACGGCACGACGTCCGTTGATAAGGCCGATGCTTATCTGGAATTCTTACTCGGAAAGGGTACGGAGGATTATAAGAAGACACCGGGAAATCTGAGTATCCGCGTTTGGAGAAGCATAGGAAAAGACAAGGCTCATTTCTGGACGGTCACAACCTGGAAAGATCTCGAAAGCGTGAAGGCCTTTGCAGGGGAGCATTACGAAAAAGCGGTGTATTATCCGGAGGACGATGATTTCCTGCTGGAGTTCGAGCCGACCGTGATGCACTGCGAAACATTTGAAGTTTAGGGTATCGGGACGAAAGGCGCAGCGGTCGACGAAAAGAAGACCTTCGTCATTTCTTCCGCCGACCGGTCGGCTTCTTCACGAGCGCAGGATTCCAAAACCTGCAGACTGCCGACATCATCGAGCGTGAAAGGGTGAGGACCCTGGAGCTGAAATTGTATGCGGTGGTACCGATCGCCGCAGATCAGTTTGACGATGTTATTGGAGCTCTCCGACTGCACCTGCATGGAGAGATCGATCAGCGCATTGTACATGCCTACGAGTCCGTAGCCGAGTTTTGGTTTTATTTTTTGAAAACCTTTGGTGCCTGTTCCGATGGAGAGAATGCGGATCTTCTCTACCGGAATTCCCATATGAAGCGCCTCCGTAAGGCCAGCCACGCTGGGGTTATTGGCCCAAAGTCCGCCGTCGACATTGGTTTGATAAGCGTCCACTTCAAACGGTGAGAAAAACACCGGCGCCGCGGCCGTGGAAGCGGCCACTTTCCAGGCGGGCAGGTCCTGGTCGCGAATGTATTCGTCGCGATGCCTGGTCTTATAGACTTTGGCCCTACCTTCGGCAAGGTCGACGTACGGAATGCATACCCGCGTGCGCGCGTCGTGCAGAACGGCCGTATCTCCGAGCATATGCTTTATCTCCTGGATCAGGATCTCCGTCTTGTATTTTGGTTTAAGATACCCCCGTGCCTGTCTTTTGAATAGCCGTCCGGAACCTTCGCGCAGAACCTTGATGATATGCTCGATCGGAACGCCGAGCGCAAGGCTCAGGCCCAGCACGCCGCCGGTGGACGTTCCTACGATCATGTCGAAGTACCGGTATATCGGCTGATCCACGACGCGCTGGATCCGCTCGAGATAAATAGCGGGGCAAATGCCCCGGACGCCGCCGCCGTCGATGGAAAGGATTTTGAATTCGGAGGACATGGTGATCACGTAGAGATTAGAAATACCGCTGAGACAATGTCAGGAATTTGGGGTTAAGGGTCAAGAGGGGAAAAGACAGGGAGATGTTAATGGCAATCTCAACGGACAAATCAACTGATACATTCTCGTACTGAGTTAAACCAAGAAACCATCGTGATCAGCATACGCCAGCAAGTGAAGATGGATTTTCAAGAATTTTTTCGGAAAAAGAGAAATATGGAGAGTCTACATCTCCCTCTCCAGCCGCCACCATGCCGACTTGCCAGCCGAGCGAACAGGCGGGAAGATGTAACCCGGCTTCATGGTGATCTTGTTTTCATCCGGCGAAGGCATGGGATCGGTGGAGTGGTCGGCATAGCGGTCAAACGTATAGATGCCCGGTCTGGTGCATGGCATACCGGTGATGAATCGGCTGCGATTGGAGCGGATCCCCGTTGAATCGGTCATGGCAAGGATTGGTTTGATTTATGTTGCTAATCAGCACAGAGGCTCGGCCAAGCCGGCAGAAACGACGGGGTGAGGTTTCCGTCCCGTGACCGGACCGGCCCCGGCTGATCATTATAGACTACTAAGAGACCCCGCAGAATTTATCTTAATAACCCGTGCACCATTGGAAATGCATCGGATTTCGGTACTTCCTCTTCCAGCTGCCGCCCCATTCAAATCCGTAGGATTGAAAAACCCGGATGACGTCGGGATTCATATCGCCGCGCGTTCCCACCGCATTGGTGCGTGGATTGAGATCGATCGCAATGCCCCAACTGTGTGTGGAAAGATGCGTCTGATCGTATTTGTTTCGATACACGTAACAGCCCGCGAATGTATGAATATGATGATGCAGATCGTTTTCGTGAATGGTTTCGAAAACCTGCGTAAAAGTTGAAATTAGTTTTTTGTGGCAGTATATTTTATTGACCTCTATGGAGGGGCAATGCGCAAGGGGGATCGAAAAAGGAACAGTGACGAGCCCCATCTGATCCATCTCCCACTTGGGTTTGATCGTTCCATCGTTGTTGATGTGGGAAAATATGTTGCCGAAGGTGAGCATGATCTCATCCAGTTCATACGGCGGGGTCAGTTCTTCGGTCTCTGAATGGTAAGGATCTTCCGTTTGCGGCCTGATCTCGTAAAGCGCTTTTTCCGGTCTATCAGATAACATGGTTTCCCTTATTTTGGCTTTTCTTTTTGTAATAAGACGTAACCTTTCAAAAAAATGCATAAATGGACTTTATCAAATTTTAAACGCCATATAATCAGCTACTTTAGGTCTTGTCTGCAAAGCCGGGCAGGAAAAAAGCTGGAATTTTGAGTATGCATTTTTCATTGACCAGATATAAAAATCTTCCCGATCGGGAACTGGTACAGAGATACCGCTCTTCCATGGATGAGAGGTATCTCAACGAACTTTTCGGCCGCTATGCCTACCTGGTTCTATTTCTGTGCAATAAATATTTTTCCAATACCGAAGATTCTCACGACACCACGATGGAAATTCTGACTAAACTCGCCCAGGGGATCCTGAAGCATGAAGTGGAAGATTTCAAAGCGTGGCTGTACGTGGTCACAAGAAATTTTTGTATCGATAAATTGAGGGCAAGAAAAGATTTACACGTTCAATGGGTGCCGATCGACAAAGAAGATTCCAGGAACTTTATGCAATTTCCGGAAATTGACCGTCTTATTGAGATGGAAGACGATGATAGTCTCAAAAAGAAGGAGGTACTGAGAGAGGCATTAGACGCCATGGACGGAGATCAGAAGGAATGTCTGATGCTTTTTTATTTTGAAAGAAAAAGTTATAATGACATCATGACACTTAAGAATTGGGATATGGATAAGGTTCGCAGCCATTTGCAGAACGGCCGGCGGAATCTCAAGATCTATCTCAAGAAAAGGGGGCTATATGCCGAAAATGTCGAAAACTGACGGGGTGTCGGGCGATGCTGTGTCGGAATCGCCGCGTCATGTTTGTTTGACCGAAGAAGAGATCGCGCGGTATCTTTTTCATCCGTTGTCACAGGAAGAGCGCTTCCGTATCGAGAAACATATTACCGACTGCGATCTTTGTTACGATGCGGTCGCAGGTGCGCGGCAATTCGGTTCAGAAAAGGAATTGCTTGCTCATGCGGCGGCCATTCGCGCGGCCGTGCAGAAAAGGTACGCGCGCGGGAGTGAAGTTATCAAGGGCTCAAAGCTGATGTACTACACCGCGGCGGCCGTGGTGCTGATTTCTTTCAGCAGTATCGGTTACTGGATGATGAGCGATCCCAACGGGAGGCTGGCGGACGAATACATCCGGCCGTATTCCAATACCATTCCGCTCACCCGCGGTTCACAAACCCAAAATCTGCTCGAAGAAGGCATGATCGATTATGAGGCAGAGAATTATGCAGAGGCGGTTGATAAGTTGCAGGAGTTCCTCAAAACGAATCCGGATCATGAGTCCGCCCATTTTTATTGCGGCGTCGGCCTGCTCTTGAGAGGTCAGGCGGAGAAATCCGAGCGGTACTTTCAGAAGGCCGAGCGGTCGGCCGATCCCCGTATCTCCGAGGCCGCCCGATGGTATAAGGCGCTGGCCTATGTGAAAATGGAAAAGACAGAAGAGGCTGCGGCGCTGCTGAAAGCGATCATCCGGGACGGCGGATTCTATGCCTCATCGGGAAATTCCCTGCTGGAACGTTTAGGAAAGAAATGAAGACCGCGATGGTATATATTCTCCTGCCTTTGTTCTGTTTATATTCTATCCTTGCGCAGGAAACGGACGAAGTGGATTCGAAGGACACGCTGCGGCTTCGCGATCTGCCTTGGGCGGAAAAAGAACTGAAGAGTATCGCCAACGTGGTTGAGAGCGAATTGTACCTGCGCGGCGATGCGACGGAGGCGGCGTTTAAGCAAAACGCCGGACGCTTCGGCATCATCCATCTTGCGACGCATGTGATCCTCGACGACAAAGAACCGCTGTATTCCAAATTCGTCTTCTCAAAAGATCCTGGTTCCGGTGAAGACGGTTACCTTCATTTGTACGAATTATACAACATGCGTCTCCGCGCGAATATGGCCGTGCTGAGCGCCTGCCAGACCGGTATCGGAAAAAATATCAAAGGCGAGGGTATGATGAGTCTGGCACGGGGTTTTGCCTATGCGGGATGCCCCAGCGTGGTGATGAGTCTCTGGTCCATCGATGACAAGGCGACGTCCATGGTCGTGACCGGCTTTTATAATGGCCTCGCGCAAGGCCAATCCAAAGACGTTGCCCTGCGCAACGCCAAACTGGCTCTCATCAATGGCGGCGATCCGGTTCTGGCCAATCCTTACTACTGGGCCGGGATGGTCGTGATCGGTAATACCGAGCCGCTTGACGTGACCCGTGGAGAAGGTGATGGCGGAGTTTGGTTCTTTATAATGCTAACCATCATTCTTCCAGGAACCTATTTCATTCTTAGCAAATCAATAACTAGGCGAAAAACAACAATCTAAATTAATTCCCGCCCCCGCCGCTGCCGCCAGTACCGCCATTTGTTGGATCTGTCGGGCCATCAAATAGACGAATTGGGTCTGTGTCATCTTCCGTGTGAGTGCTATTTTCGACGTTACTTGTAGAACTAACAATTACATTTTCTGATCCGCCGCAAGAAATCAATCCTAATATTATCATTAAAAAAATCCAGGCCGCATACATTCTTACAGGTTTCATTTCGTTCCTCCCTTTCTAAGTAAGTATTTAGATGATGTGTCAATAAGACGCACATTTATTACAGATTGCATAAAAAAAGACAAAAATAAGTCAATTTGCTGCGATACCGGAGTTCTATTTGAAATTAGATGGGGAGAAACCTATTAGGCCTTTTCCGGAATTTGTTTGAACGTGTGGATTTTGGAAGTATAGAACAGAAGAATAGGAATAGGTGATATTGCAGCTTTTGATTAAATAATCCAACTCCGCATACGATCCCATTGTTTTGGGAGGGGCCATGAGCAGAACCTCAAAAGGAACAGACGCTAACAGTCCGTCTGGAATAAATATCAATTGTTTGGTTTTCCTTAACGGCACATTCTTTAATAATATCTCGAATAGTAAGAATGCCGAGTTGCTGAACGATTTGTAATCTTGTTTTTCAATCCCTTCACGTAGACTATTGATGGCGGTTAAGAAATCGGAATTAATAGTGTGCTCCCGACAGAAAAACGTATCTTTTCCAACAAAAAAAATGAATAGGCTTTGATTCCCAGTGAAATACTCAATCAGTCCAGTGGAGTCTGCGAGAAGGTTCCGTATGGTTTCGGGTGAAATAATGATAGGTTTATACTTGATATTGTAATATTGAGGGTATTTTTTTTCAATGAACTGTATGTGACGATCCAATTCGGAAGTTGCATCAAAAATATCATCCTGTAAAATTCGAATTCTGTCTGCTCGCGGACTGGCAGAAGATTGCTCGTTATAAAGTTTTTTATTATAAGAACCAATACGGGACAGTAGTTGTTTATCATATAACAAAAGAGAGTCGGGAATCCCTACAGCCAATTTAGCATATTCGTCTTTCAGTACATCAGACAATACAATCGCTTTGTTCTTTTCCGAAAACAAGAAAGCCTTCTGAACATACGATTCATCATTGGTCTTTGCAAAAAGAGCCATCGCAACGTGTATAGCTTTTTCAGTTAATGTATTCATCTTCTGACCCAGCATCAGTTTGGACTCTTGTAGGGTGAATTCCTTTCGAATTTTGTCTGTGATGGAAAGTGCAGCTTCATAGGATGCAAATGCTTCACGTAGATAGTCCGTGTTAAGTGAGTTGTTAGCAAATTCATATTCAATATCCCCTTTTGCAGCAAGCGCAACAAATAGGTTCATGGTATTGAGGGTCTGAACATTTGAAAAATCACTGGTTTCCTGCCAAATAAGCGACTTGATCGCATATTCGATATATTCGATTGCCGCCACATAATTGTAAGTTTTCTGATGAACCTGTGCGATATCTGAAAAGGCACGCGAGACCTGTTCGTGTTTTGGTCCATAGAATTCCAAATTGATTCTTAAAGCTTCATCAAAGTATTCCATGGCTTTAACATAATTCTTCTTACTCAAATAAGCGGTTCCGATATGACTCAATTCATAAGCACGCATGTAGCTTTTCGGACCCTGCCTGTTGATGTGTATGTCAAGTGCCTTTTGGAAATAAGCGATTGCACTGTCATTTTGAAGTTGTTCCAACCATTCAATACCGATTTCATCATAGGCTGAGGCAACAGATGGGTGATTAGAACCGAAAACGCTCAATCGAATTTCAAGCGCTTTCTGAAACATTCGTAACGCGTTACGATGATCGTCGTAACCTCGATAAACAAATCCAAGATTGTAAAATGAAGATGCTGTCTCGAAGTTTGATTCACCAAGATGTCGTAACTGGATAGAGATCGCACGGTTCAATAATTTGGATGCCTGTGGGAAATCGCCTTGTTTTATATAAACCGATGCAAGGGAATTATACAATAACGCAACGGATGTGTTTTCAGAACCAAACAATTCAATTCTCATATTCAAAGACCTGTGAAAATATTCAAGTGCCTTATCATAATAGCCCGTAATATTATATACAGAGCCAATATTACCGTATAACTGAGCTAAGTTAGAATTGTTTTCTCCAAATGCTTTCTTAAAAAATGGAATAGCAATTAGATGTTGGCGCAAAGCCATATCGAAATCACCTTGGTGAAAAGCCACCAGGCCAATATTATTATGACTCCAGCCAATATCAACATGGTCCTTGGGAAGTACTCTCGCGCGAATCCGCAACGCCCTATTAAAAAACTCAAGAGCTTTATCATAATCTCCCTTATCCCTAAACCATAGTCCCATCTTATTGATCGCCATGGCCGTAGAGGCGTTCATTTCTCCGAGGCGCCAAAGGCCGAGATTAATGTTGGCCGAAAGTATCGCAAAAGCCGTATCGTATTTCCCTAGCCGTCGGTAATTATCCCCAAGATAATTCATGCAATCAACATAACGTTCCCAAAGGCTGTCTTTGAAATACACGTTGGATGCCTGGTTGAAGAAGGTGAGAGAGCTGTCGTATTGACTTCTGTCAGTGAGAGCCGCCCCCTCCTCAAACCACAATCGTGCTATGGTGGTGTCTGAAAGGACCGCCTTCGGTTCTGACGTTGTGCCTGATTCGGAATCGGCCCTGCGAAAAGCCAGATACACAGCGGCCGCCATAACTGCGGTCACCAGCAATAAAACGACAGTTCGGGGAATTGATAATTTCATGCGTCTGATCGATTACGATAAAGAATGGTACAATCTAATGTTCCGCCCATTGTGATACAAATTTTAATTTTTGTCTGGGGCGGAACAAATAAACTTGCATTTGCACCTTTTTTTGATAAATTAGAAAAATTTTTTTGAAATGTCTCTGAATGGATTTAGTACGAAAGTGTTTTAATGACGAGTAAGAAGACCGACAAGAAAAAGACTGCCAAAGCGCCATCGGATGAGAAACCGGAAGCTCCTGTTGAAAAGAAGCCTGCGGGACGTTCATTCGGCGGCAAGCGTTCACCCCTCAAAAGAACCAAAACGGTCAAAGACCATATTGAAATAGAGATCGACAAGAATATCAAACGTGGAAAAAAATCTCTGGTGATCGTCGAATCTCCCTCCAAGGCCAAGACCATCAATAAATATCTCGGTAACAATTTCCAGGTTGAAGCGTCCGTCGGCCACATCAAGAATCTTCCGTCCACGAAACTCGGCATAGATGTCGAGAACGGTTATAAGCCGGAATACCGGATCATTGACGGCAAGCAGGAGGTCATCCGCAAACTGAAAACGCTGGCGGCCTCCACGCAGGAGGTCTTTATTGCAACCGACCCCGACCGTGAAGGCGAAGCGATCGCATGGCACATCGCCGGCGAGATCGAAAAGCATAATCCGAAGATCTCCCGTGTGCTATTCAACGAGATCACCAAATCCGGCGTGGCCGAAGCGATGGCGCACCCCGTCAAGATCGATGATAAACTCGTCAAAGCCCAGCAGGCGCGGCGCGTACTCGACCGCATTGTGGGTTATAAGGTCAGTCCCTTTCTATGGACGGTGATCCGGCGAGGAACTTCCGCGGGTCGCGTGCAGTCGGTGGCTCTGCAATTGGTCTGCAAGCGCGAGGCGGAGATCGAGGCCTTTGTGGCGCAGGAATACTGGTCGATCCATTCCAAACTCCAGACCCGCGATTCGGAAACATTGATGGCGTCCCTGCATTCCGTCGACGGGAAAAAACCCGTGATCGACCGCGAAGACATTGCCAAAGGTTATGTCGAGGATATAAAAAAGAAGACATTCATCGTTCAGGATATACGCAAACGGGAGACCAGGCGCAATCCGTCCGCGCCGTTCACAACGAGTTCGCTTCAGCAGGAAGCCTCGCGCAAATGCAGTTTTTCTCCCCGCACGACGATGATGATCGCTCAGCAGTTGTATGAAGGCGTCGAACTCGGGGACGAAGGACTAACGGGATTGATCACGTATATGCGTACCGACTCGACCCGCGTCGCGGAAACGGCGGTGTCCTCCGTGAGAGAATTCATATATACCAGCTTCGGTAAGGAATTCCTGCCACCGGGACCCAACGAATTCAAGAACAAAAAGGCCAATATGCAGGATGCGCACGAGGCCATTCGTCCGACCAATATGGCCTATGCCCCTAAAACAGTAGCCCGGTATCTCACGCCGCAACAATTGAAATTATACGAATTGATCTGGAATCGTTTTGTGGCTTCCCAAATGATGCCTGCGGTGATGGATCAGACCACCGTGGATATCGCCGCGGAGGAATATCTGTTCCGCGCCACGGGTTCGATCATCAAGTTCAGAGGATTCCTGCAGGTCTACGAAGAAGGCCGCGACGAAGGTGACAAGAAAGAGGACAACGGCGATGACGAAGAACTGAATGCGCTGCTGCCTCCGGGATTACGAGTGAATGATAAACTGAACCTTCTCGAACTTTTACCCGAACAGCACTTCACCAAACCACCCGCGCGCTATACCGAGAGTTCCCTCATCAAAGAACTCGACAATCTCGGTATCGGGCGTCCGAGTACGTATGCTATGATCGTTGGCACTATCGTGGAGCGCGAATACGCGGAACTCAAGGAACGAAAGCTGTATGCTACCGAACTCGGTAAATCCGTCAATCATATTTTGAGTAATTACTTTTCCCAGCTTTTCAATATTAAATTCACCGCCGAAATGGAGGAAGAGCTCGATAAGATCGAAGAAGGGGAACTGTCTTACAAGCGGGTGCTTGATGATTTTTATCATGCTTTCGTGAAGAATATGAAAGAGGTGGAATCCAAGAAGGCCGAGGTCAAGGAGTCCATGCAGGAGCAGACCGACGAAGTATGCGATCTGTGCGGCAAGCCGATGATCATCAAATGGGGACGGTACGGCAAATTCATGGCCTGCTCGGGATATCCCGACTGCAAGAACATCAAAAGACTGGCCAAGAACGGTGAAGCGCCGCCGGAGCCGGAGATGACGGACGAAAAATGTCCCAATTGCGGTAATCCAATGGTCATCAAGATCGGCAAGTTCGGCAAATTTATGGCCTGTTCCGATTATCCAAAATGCAAAACGACCAAACCTATTCTCGACATTGTGCCCGATATCATTTGTCCCAAGGACGGCGGCCAGATCGTTCGCAGAAAATCGCGTTACGGCAAATTCTTCTACGGCTGTGCCAATTACCCGAACTGCGATTTCATTTTGTGGAATGAGCCGGTCAATACGCGTTGTCCGCACTGCGACGCCGCGTATATGGTCAAAAAAAGCACCAAACGCAAAGGGGACTATCATCTGTGCATGACCTGCAATCACGAAGAGCCGATCAAGATCGACGCGACCGCACTCAAACTCGACGGAGTAGAAAACGGCGCGGTCAATTTCTCGGACGAAGAGAACGCGTAATTTTAATATGAGGAGGAATTATCATGGCTGAGGAAAAAGATCCGAAAGAAGAACAGCTCGAGAAGTACGTGGCCCTGACCACCGCGATCATCGCCGTTTTCCTGTCCATTTCGTCCATTCTGGGCGGAAACGCCAACGACGATATCATGATCAACCGGGGCCTGGCCAATAATCAATGGGCTTATTTCCAGGCGAAGAGTACCAAACAGGCGCTCTACGAAGTGAACCGCAAGATGTTTGAGACCCAGTTGGCCGATCCGGCGCTGGCCGAGAGTTACAAAAAAGAAATACAGAAGAAACTCGATGACTTTGACAAGAAGATCGAAAAATACGAAGTAGAAAAGAACGAAATCAAAGCGACGGCCGAGAAACACGAAAAACTCTCCGATGCCGCTTCCGAAGTGGAGAATATGTATGACTATGCGGAAGGCTTCTATCAGGTTTCTATCGTTCTGGCCGCCGTGGCCCTTATCGGCAAAAGGCGGGAACTGTGGCTCTTCAGTTGTGCGCTCGGAGCAACGGCCATGGTCATCACGATTTACGCGTTTTTCATGTAGGTGCATTAACTCACATTCTTGCTGAATGTCACGATGGCCGTACCGACGGCCACAATATTGACGACCAAATAAAAGTAACACACCGTGCCTAAACGAACCGACATACAATCCGTTTTGATCATCGGCAGCGGGCCGATCGTGATCGGGCAGTCGTGCGAATTTGACTATTCCGGCACGCAAGCCTGCCGCGCTTTGAAAGAAGAGGGTTACCGGGTCATCCTGATCAACAGCAATCCGGCTACGATCATGACCGATCCGGAGACCGCCGACCGCATTTACATCGAACCCATCACGCCGCAAATGGTGGAAAAGATCATTGAACGCGAGCGGCCGGACGTTCTGCTTCCCACGATGGGAGGACAGACCGCCCTCAACACAGCTGTGGAACTGGTCAAGTCCGGCGTGCTGGATAAATACGGGGTGGAAATGATCGGCGCGAAATTCGAATCCATACAGACGGCCGAGGACCGCGAACTTTTTAAGGCGGCCATGGAAAATATCGGACTGAAAGTCCCGAAAGGATTTTTTGTCAAAGATGTTAAAGAGGCGATGGAAGCTGAAGAGCAGCTGGATTATCCGATCATCATGCGTCCTTCATTTACGCTGGGCGGCACGGGAGGCGCCGTAGCCTATAATATTGACGAATACTCCGATCTCATCGTTAAAGCACTGGCGGCGAGCCCTATCAATGAAGTGCTTGTCGAGGAATCGGTGATCGGCTGGAAAGAATACGAACTGGAGGTCATGCGCGATCACAAGGATAATGTGGTGATCGTTTGTTCCATCGAGAATTTCGACCCGATGGGCGTTCATACCGGAGATTCGATCACGGTGGCTCCGGCGCAGACGCTGACGGATAAAGAATATCAGAAAATGCGCGACGCCGCCATGAAGATCATCCGTACGATCGGCGTTGAAACCGGAGGTTCCAATATCCAATTTGCCATCGATCCGAAGAACGGCGACATGATCGTGATCGAAATGAATCCGCGTGTGTCCCGCAGTTCCGCTCTGGCTTCCAAGGCAACGGGTTTTCCCATCGCCAAGATCGCGGCAAAACTGGCCATCGGCTATACGCTTGATGAGATTCCCAACGATATCACCAAAAAAACGCCGGCCTCTTTTGAACCGACGATTGACTACGTGGTAACCAAGATTCCGCGTTGGGATTTTGAGAAATTTCCCGGCGCCAATACCACGCTTAATGTGCAGATGAAATCCGTCGGAGAAGCGATGTCCTTCGGACGTAATTTCAAAGAATCATTACAAAAAGCTCTGCGTTCGCTCGAGAACGGCCGCTACGGGCTCGGCGCCGATGGAAAGGACAAACGTTCCGTCGATGAGGTGAAAGGCCATGAGCGCGACCTCATGCTCCAGGATGTGATCAGGGAATTGCGGGTGCCGAACGCCCAGCGTATCTTTGCGATTCGTGATGCGTTCCGATTGGGTTTGACCGTCGAAGACATTCACAGACACTGCTACATCGACCCTTGGTTCCTGAATAATATCAAAGAAATACTCGATTTCGAGATCGAGTTGAAAAACGCATTGGTAAACTGATCCTCATTTTCACTCGGTCGGATGCCAAGGGATGATCAAGACCGTTCTCTATAAAAGGCTATTGAAAATAAGCTCCCCTCTTCCTACATTGTCCCAGCTACGCCACACATGTCTGATTGATTAAGCCCTACGGCTTATTTCCTGCGATCATAAGCCAACGCACTTTGCGTTGAAAAATGTATGATGATCAAACGGATCAAATCCTGTCCTTTCCATAGAACGGGTAACTCATGATGCCAAGGTTTTTTACATGGTTTCTGACTTTTGTATGGGTATTCCCCTGGCTTTCCCTGTTCGCCCAGAGAGAGAAACCTAAATTCCAACGGATTTCTCTGGAACAGGAATTATCTCACGGCACGGTGTATTCCATACTCCAGGACCGGCGCGGTTTTTTGTGGATCGCGACCGAAGGAGGATTGAACCGCTACGACGGCTATACGATCACAACGTATCTGCACGATCCGCTCGATACCAATTCCATCGCCAACAGCAACGTAAGCGCCATTCTGGAGGACCGGTTCGGATTCCTGTGGCTGGCGACATGGGGCGGCGGACTGGACCGATACGATCCGGCCACGGGACGGTTTCATCACTACCGCCACAATCCGCAGAATCCGTTCAGTATCAGCGACGACCGTGTCCAAACGCTCTTTGAAGACACGAAAGGCAACCTGTGGATCGGGACATACAACGGCGGGCTGAATCTATTCAACATCGAACGCGAGACCTTTACGGCTTACAAACACGATCCGGCCGATCCCTTGAGTCTTGGACATAACCGCGTCTGGGCTATTGCTGAAGATTCCACAGGACATTTGTGGGTTGGAACCGGCGACGGATTGTGTAATATGGCGCCGTCCGCACCCGGCAAGTTTTCAACATTTCGCAACGTGCCATCCGACCCCAATTCCATCAGTCACAGTTTCATTCGGTCCCTGCTGGTAGACCGAAAGGGGCATCTTTGGGTGGGAACGCAGATCGGGCTTAACAAACTGGATCTCGAGACTATGCGGTGTAAAAGATACTTGCAGAGAAAAGGAGATCCATCAAGCCTAAGCCACAATCTGATCAATTCGATCTATGAGGACCACGAAGGCATCATCTGGGCGGGAACTCTCGAAGGAGGACTCAACAGGCTGGACCCCGTTACCGATAAGTTTGTGCATTATACGAACGAAGCCTACAACTCCACCAGCCTGAGTCACAACGATGTCCGTGTGATCTATGGCGACCGCGCCCGCAATATGTGGATTGGTACAAGAGGCGGAGGGCTTAATAAACTGGACCTTAAACCTGCCAAGTTCAAGCTCCTGACCAACGATCCGGCCAACGTCAACAGTCTCAACGACAACCGCGTCTGGGGAATCTATGAAGAGGAAAAGAACGACGGGAATATTCTATGGATCGCAACGGACAAAGGTCTCGATAAGTATGAGATCTCAAAAGATCTTTTTACCCACTACGTAAATGATCCGGCCGATCCGACGAGCATCGCCGCCAACTTCACCCGATGCATCTACCAGGACAGTCAAGGGATGATCTGGATCGGAACAAGCGGCGGCGGCCTCAACAAGTTGAATCCGGCGACCGGGAAATTCAAACGGTTCCTCAATGACCCCAAGAACCCTTCCAGCTTGAGCGATAACCGCGTTCGCGCTTTGCATGGTGACCGCAACGGTATAATTTGGATCGGAACATACAAAGGACTTAATAAGTTTGATCCGGCGACCGAGACCTTTACTAGTTATCGGTATGATCCGACGGATCCGGCCAGCCTGAGCAGCAATGAGATTCGTTGTATCCTGGAAGATCGCAGCGGTTACCTCTGGATCGGCACCTATGGCGGAGGTCTCAGTAAATTCAATAAGCAGACCGGTCAATCGGTTCGCTATACTTATGATCCCAATAATGCCGAGACGATAGGCAGCAACGACATTCTTTCGCTGGCATGGGATCCTGATGACGAAGTTTTGTGGATCGGCACGCAAGGCGGCGGTTTGAATCGTCTGGATGTCGGATCCGGAAAGGCCGATCGCCTCACCGTTAAGAACGGATTACCCAACGACGTCGTACATGGTATACTTATCGACTCCTTAAAAAATATCTGGATCAGTACGAATAAGGGTCTGTGCAAATTCAATCCGCGTGCACCGCACTCACCCATGAATCATATGGAGGGATGGAGTTCCGTCAGAAAATACGACGTGCACGACGGCTTACAGAGCAATATTTTCGGGCAGGGCGCCTGTTTTATGAACAAACGGGGGCGCATGTATTTTGGAGGTATCGGCGGTGTGAGTTATTTCGATCCCACGCAAGTGGTGGATAATCCGTACGCCCCTTCGGTCGTGATTACGCAGTTCAAGAAATTCGATCAGAATACCGACTTCGGCCGCCGTTTGCAGGATATGGATAAGATCGAACTGTCCTACAAGGATAATTTCTTCTCGTTTGAATTTGCATCGCTCGACTTCACGATGCCCGACAAGAATCAGTACCAGTATCAGCTTGAAGGATTCGATCCGGAGTGGAGCTACCCGAGCCATCGTCATTATGCCACGTATACCAATGTCGATCCCGGGACGTACATTTTTCGCGTGAGCGGATCGAATAATGATAATATTTGGAACAAACAACCGGCCGCCATAAAGATCGTCATTACGCCTCCATTTTGGAAGACCTGGTGGTTCATCCTTCTGACGGTTGTTCTTTTCGTAGCGGCGGGCCACGCGGGCTACCGCTGGCGGATGCGGCAGATGGAAACGCAACGATTTATGCTGGAAAAGGAAGTGGCCGAACGTACGGCACAGTTGAAGCGCGGCAAAGAAGAACTGGAAAAGATCAACGAGATCGTCAAGGCGATTAATTCCGAATTCAATCTGACGGATCTTCTGCAGTCCATTCTTGAAAAGAGTCTTCAGATCAAAGATGTGGAAAGATCCTGCGCCCTGATCTTCGACAAGAACGACGGCCTTTTCAAATATGCGGCCGCCGCGGGATGGGATCTCTCGGTCATTCAGCAGACCACCTTTACGCCCGAGGAAGCGGAAGCCCGGTATGTTAAGCACGCGGAAATGATCGCCGAGGATATTTTCGTGATCCGCAATGTGAAAGGCCGCCCCGGTTCTGAAAAAATGATGATGAAAGAATTTTCAGAGAGTATGATGGTGATCCGTGTCTGCATCCAGGATGCGGTGGAGGGCTATTTGGTGTTTGATAATATGACCGACCGCCTTGCGTTCACCGATGAGAATTTCGGTATCCTGATCAGCTTGAAGGAACATTTTATTTCCGCTGTTATCAAGACCCGGCTGATGGAGGATCTCAAAGTTCTGAACGACAAGAAGAACGAATTTCTGGGTATCGCCGCGCACGATCTCAGAAACCCGCTCGGCACGATCAACGGCTATCTGAAGATCATGCTGGAGGATCTGGAGGCCGGCGCCTTTGATGCGGAAGAGAGTAAGAGCGACCTTCGATCGATGATCAAAGCCTCCGAACATATGAATCGACTCATTGCGGAATTGCTCGATATTTCGGCGATCGAATCGGGTAAAGTGCATATGAACAAACAAATGATCAATCTCGCCGAGATCCTGACCGAAAGGGAAAAACTGCATCAACGCGCCGCGCAGCAAAAGAATATCCGGATGGACTTCAGCAATGATATCGGACGCGTGGAAGTAATGGCCGACATGGCTCGCATTTCCGAAGTGCTGGACAACCTTATAAGCAATGCGATCAAGTACACGTATCCCGAAGGCAGGATTTCCGTAACCTGCACCCGTGAGGGCCCGTCGGTCGTGGTCAAAGTGGCCGACACCGGGCAAGGCATCGGTGCCGAAGAACTCAAGAACGTATTCGTCAGTTTCAAAAAACTTGGCGCGCGTCCAACCGGCGGCGAAACGAGTACCGGACTCGGGCTGGCGATCGTTAAAAAAGTTGTCGAGATGCACGGCGGCCGGGTGTGGGTTCAAAGTGAAAAAGGCAAAGGCTCAACTTTCAGTTTTTCTCTTCCACTGCCTGCCGTGGAGATCGATCAGACGGCATAGAACAATATTTAAATGGAGACATATAATTTATGAGATTTTCTTTCAGACTGTGGCTGGTGTGGCTGACGGTGTCGGCTTCGAATTTCGGCCTGGCCCAGTATTCCATACGTTTCGACCATCTCACGGGCAACGATGGATTATCGCAGAGTACGATCAGCAGCATCTTGCAGGACAGCCGCGGATACATGTGGTTTGGCACGCGTAACGGCCTCAACAAATTTGACGGCTATGTATTTACCGTCTACAAAACCATTCCGACCGATCCGTATTCCCTGTCCGACAACTGGATCACGGGTATTGCGGAAGACCTTGATGAAAATCTCTGGGTGGGAACGATAAACAAGGGATTGAACCTGTACGAACGCAGCACCGGCCGCTTCATACATTTTTCCTCAGATACATCCGTTGCGGCGCACATCAGTCACAACACGGTCAATGCCGTCTTTTGCGATGCCAAAGGCGTCGTCTGGATCGGTACGCGCAACGGGCTCGACAAACTTACGGTCAGCCGTGAATCGGGTAAGACGGAATATCGGATCGAACATATTACGGGCCTGACTAATAATTGGATCACAACACTTTTTGCGGAACCGGGCGGCCGCGTATGGATCGGCACCAAGAAGGGTCTCAATCTGTACATGGACGGCAAGATCATTCCTTTTCGGAGCGATCCGGCCTCCTCGCCGCGGATTTCTCACGAGTCAATCACATCGATCGCGCAAGACCGTAACGGACTTGTCTGGGTGGCTACCGACGGCGGCGGGATCAATTCGTTGGATATGTCCAAGTCACCGGTTCAGATTACGGTTTACCGTCGTGACTCAAAGAGCGGGAATTCCATCAGCGACGACCGGCCGGTCTCCCTTTGCGTAGACGAATCCAACCGCCTCTGGATCGGCACCAATGAGGGCCTTGATGTGCTGGATGCCACGCGAAAAAATTTTACGGTCTATCGGAATATTCCTACTGACCCGTCCAGCCTGAGCAATGACGAAGTCCGCTCGCTGTTTATTGATCGCTCGAATATCCTTTGGATCGGCACGTACGGCGGCGGGGGCGTCAACAAACTCGACCTCAAGGGCGGCAAATTCAAACACGTAAAACATTCTCCCGAAAATGCCAACAGTCTTGGAAATAACATTGTCCGCTCATTTTTTGAGAGCCGGTCGGGCATCGTTTGGATCGGCACGCACGACGGGCTTAACCGGTTCGATCCGCAAAAGGGAACATTCAAAGTTTACCGCCACAACGATGCCGATCCGGGCAGCCTGAGCCACAACGAAGTTCGAACGGTGGCCGAAGATGCGGACGGCATTCTCTGGATCGGAACCGAGGGCGGAGGACTGAATAAGTACGATCCGAACCGCGAAGGACGGTTTGTCCACTACCGCAAGAATCAGGCGGATCCCCGCTCGATCAGCCACGATGAGATCTCCAATATCGCCATTGACCGATTTGGATCCCTGTGGATAGGAACTTTGGGCGGAGGACTCGACCGGATCGACAGATCGGGCGGTCGTGAGGAATTTACGCATTTCAAAAACGATCCCTCCGATCCTACCAGTTTGAGCGATAACCGTGTCAGTTCCGTCTTTGTGGATAGCCGCCATACCTTATGGATCGGCACTTTCGGCAGCGGACTTAACAAGATGACGCTGGACGCGCAGGGCAAACCGACCGATGGCAAATTCATAAGATTTAAGAACGATCCGAAGAATCCGCTGAGCATCGGCAGCGACGTGGTCTATTCCATCGTTGAAGACAAGAACGGTTACCTCTGGATCGGCACCAATGCCGGACTGAACAAAATGATGATCAATGAGAAAGGTGAAGCCGTATTCGTTCGCTTCTATGAAAGCGATGGGCTGCCCGATAACTATGTCTATGGTATCATACCGGACGAGCAGGGTAATTTATGGCTGAGTACGGTACAAGGCCTATCCCGCTTCACGCCGGCCGGAGAAAAGGGGACGTTTAAGAATTACGATGAGAAGGACGGTCTGCAGGATAACGAATTCAAATTGGGTTCTTTCCACAAGGGCCACAGCGGTACTTTCTATTTCGGAGGAACCCGTGGATTCAATTTATTCAAGCCGGAAGATATCAAAGACAACAGACACGTTCCGCCTTTGGTTTTTACGGGTTTCAAACGGTATAGCCGATCGGATATGTCTCCTTTGGAAACGGAAACCATGCCGGTAGACAACAGAAAGGAATATGTCCTTTCGTATAACGAGGATTTTTCATTCGAATTCGCATCGTTGGATTACACCAACTCCTACAAGAATAATTATGCGTATTTCCTTGAAGGATTCGACAAGGAATGGATCTATTCGGGCACGCGGCGTTTTGTCAATTATACCAATCTCGATCAGGGAGAGTATGTCTTCCGCGTCAAAGGATCCAATAACGACGGGATATGGAACGACGAAGGAACCTCCGTCCGAATGATCATATTGCCGCCCTTTTGGGAAACATGGTGGTTCCGTCTTATTTCCATGGCCGCGCTGATGGCCTTTGGTGTTACGTGGTTCCGCTGGCGCGTCCGCCATATCCACAAAGAGAAAGAACGCCTGGAGGTCGAGGTGGCCGAACGCACCAAGGAGATCCTGCGGCAGAGAGACGACCTCAAGAATATCAATTATAAGCTTGAAAATACCCTGCAGACTCTTCAGGCTACGCAAACCCAGCTCGTTCATGCCGAAAAGATGTCCGCGCTCGGGCAGATGGTCGCAGGCATTGCCCACGAGATCAACAATCCCCTGACCTTTGTGGACGGTAATCTGTATATTTTGGAAGACCATATCGGCCGGTGGGACTCCATCGTGGCGGAGTACGAGAAGATTATCGAAAGCAACGATGTCGAAAAAATGAGAGCCGGCATGGAATCTATCAAGAAGCATCACGAATACGATTTTGTCAAACGCGATACGCTGGCCATTATCCAGTCGTGTAAAAAAGGTTCGCAAAGGATAAAAAGCATCGTTGAGGAACTGCGGAAGTTCTCGCGCGTGGACGCCAGCGGCATGATCCCCTACGATGTGCACGAGGGCATTGAATCCACACTGGCTATTTTACGTCCCTACTACGAAGGCCGCATTGAGGTCGTCAAGGACTTCGGACAAATTCCGATGGTCCTCGCCTTGCCGGGCCTTCTCAACCAGGTATTCATGAGTATTCTGACCAACGCCACGGAGGCCATCCGTGATAAAGGAACCATTCGGATTGTGACGGAGAAATCCGGCGATCGTATCCTGATTCGGTTTAAGGACAACGGCATCGGTATGAGTCCGGCCGTGGTTCGCAGCGTTTTCGATCCGTTTTTTACGACCAAAGATATCGGTAAAGGCATGGGCCTCGGATTGTCCGTCAGCTACGGAATCGTGAAAAAACACAACGGCGACATAGAGGTTGAAAGCGTCGAAGGCGAGGGATCGGAATTCATAATTACCCTGCCTGCCAGTAATAAATAATATTGCGGATGTCTCATGCTGAAGAAAGTTGGTTTATTCGGCATTATTTTATTCTGTTTCTTCAGCCGTCAGGCCTGGCCGCAGGACCACAAGGTCAAATTTGAGCGCCTCTCGATCGAGCAAGGGCTATCCCAAAGTAAAGTATTTTCCATACTGCAGGATCACCGCGGATTCATCTGGATCGGAACTCAGGACGGACTGAATAAGTACGACGCCTACAGTTTCACGGTTTACCGCCACCGCATCGAAGACTCCGCTTCTCTTTCCGATAATTATGTCTGGTCTCTATTTGAAGATCATACGGGAACGCTGTGGATCGGCACCAACGGCGGCGGCCTCAACCGATACGACCGCGAAAAAGATCAGTTTATTCGATACGTCCACGATCCCGAAGATCCCGGTAGCCTTAGCGATAATTATGTGTGGACCATATTCGAAGACCGCTCCGGCACGCTTTGGATCGGCACGCGCTACGGAGGCTTGAATAAATTCAACAGGGAAACGGGCCGATTTTCCCAATACCGCCACGATCCTAAAGATCCTACCAGCCTTAGTTTCAATTATGTGATGGCCGTTTACGAAGACCGGGCCGGCCACTTGTGGGTAGGTACCAACGGCGGCGGCCTTAATAAAATGGATCGTGTCAAAGGGACCTTTACTCATTATAAGTATGATCCGTCGAAGCCCGGCACGATCCTGGAAGACCGGATATGGGCCGTTTACGAGGATCGTTTCGGCATCTTGTGGGTGGGCACCAACAACGCCGGCCTGCATCGTTATCTGCCGAAGGAGGACCGGTTCATATCCTACAAGAACAATCCGAAGGATCCGCGATCCATTAGCAGCAATTGGATCAAACTCATCTTTGAGGATTCGGTCGGCCGACTATGGATCGGAACCAATAACGGTCTGGACCTGTACGATCGCGAACAAGACCGCTTCATGGTCTACCGCAACGATCCCATCGACGAACATAGCCTCAGCAACAATGCCATCAACGCCTATACCGTGGATCGCACCGGCATCATCTGGCTCGGCACGTACGGAGGCGGCATAAACCAATACGACCCCAACAGAGAAAAATTCGCTCACTACGAATGGGAAATTTCGAACCCGAACAGCGTGAGCGGCAATCAGATAGTTTCTTTGTTTGAAGATCGTGATGGCATGATATGGATCGGAACGGATGAGAACGGTCTTAATCGGCTCGATCGGCGAACCCATACCTTTAAACACTATTTTCATCGCGACGGCGATCCCTCAAGTCTGGGTCACAACCGTGTGTTAACCGTTCGCGAGGATCGTGAAGGAACTTTATGGATTGGCACGCGCGGAGGAGGTCTCAGCCGGTTGGACAGGAAAAGCGAGCGGTTTGTCAATTACAAGATCGATAAAGAAAATCCCAATAGCCCGGTGAATAATATCATTTACTGTGTTCTTGAGGATCGCAAGTCCAATCTGTGGATCGCCGGCCGCGGCAAGGGACTCAATCGATTCGACCGTAAGAGCGGGGAATTCATCCCTTACCGCTACGATCCACAGAGTCTTACGGACAATATTATCTATACTCTCGCAGAAACCCGGTCTGGTGACCTGTGGGTTGGAACGAACGGCGGCGGCCTGGTGCGCATTAACGCCGATTCCAACTCGTTCAAGCGCTACACGCACGCGCCGGATAATCCTAACAGCATCAGCCACAACGTGGTGTTATCGCTCTATGAAGACAAAAACGGACGGTTGTGGGTCGGAACCAGCGGCGGGCTGAACAAAATGGATCTTTTGACGGAGAAGTTCGAACGATTTACTGTCAAAGACGGACTGCCCAACGATGCCATATTCGGCATACTGGAGGATGACAAGGGATGCCTTTGGCTGAGCACCAACAAAGGTCTCAGCCGTTTTGATCCCAAAATCATGCAGGGCGGAAACGACGGCAGGAGCCGGTTCAGGAATTTTGACGTATCGGATGGATTGCAGAGCAACGAATTCAATCAAGGCGCTTTCTGGAAAACACGCGACGGTTATATGCTTTTCGGCGGGATCAACGGATTCAACATGTTCCATCCCGACAGCATTCGCGAGAATCTTCATATGCCTCCGGTTGTACTGACCGGTTTCAAAAAATTCAATAAGGATGCGCCGCTGGAAAAACATATTTCCGAAATCGAAACGATTGAGATGAGTTATCAGGACTACGTTTTTTCCTTTGAATTCGTCGCGCTGAGTTTCAGTTCCAGCGAAAAGAACACCTACGCCTACCGCATGGAGGGATTTGATAAGGATTGGAATTACGTAGGCCATCGCCGGTATGCGCATTATACCAATCTGAATCCCGGAACATATCTTTTTAAAGTCAAGGGAGCCAACAGCGACGGTATTTGGAACGAAGACGGTGCTTCTGTGAAGATCAGGATCGCTCCGCCTTTCTGGCAGACGTGGTGGTTCCGAATCGTGATTGCGGCCTGCATCTTCGGAGCGGCCTTTGCGGTCTATTCGATACGCATTGCCGGTATCGAACGGCAGCGGCGCCATTTGGAGAATCTGGTCAACGAACGTACCAAAGAGATTCTCGAAAAGAACTCCATTCTCGATCAGCGGAATACGGAACTGGCGGAAAAGAACCAGCGAATCCGCCAGCAGCAGGCGGAGATCATTCAGTCCCGTAAAATGGCCGCGCTGGGTCAGATGGTCGCCGGTATCGCACACGAGATCAATAACCCGCTGACGTTTGTAAAAGGAAATCTCGATCATTTCCGTCAGACGCTGCACGAATTTATGAAGACCAAGGAGTACGAAAACCTTCCGGATTCGATGAAAGAAATGGTGCGAAACGATCTCATCCCGGCGGTGCACAGTTCTCTCGTCGGGAGCAACCGCATCAAGGATATCGTGGTCCATCTGAAGCGATTCAGTGCGATCAACGAATCCGAGTGGAAAGAAGCCGATCTCAACGCTCACATTGAAATCGTCATTGATCTTTTTATCCGCAAGCACAACGACATCACCCTGATCAGGGACTACGGTATCATTCCAGTTTTATTGTGCTACGTCAGCGATCTCAACCAGTGTTTTACCAATGTTCTCAACAATTCCGTTCAGGCCATTCGCGACGCCGAAGGCGGCGGCATTCTCCAATCGGGCGGCGGCGTGATCCGAGTAAAGACCGAAAAGATTTCTGAAGACGGCGCCGATAAGATCCGCATTACTTTTGAAGATAACGGAGTAGGCATTCCGGCCGATATTCACGATAAGATATTCGAACCTTTCTTCACGACGCGGGAGACTGGGTCGGGAAAGGGATTGGGTCTGACGGAAAGCTTCGGCATCATACAGAAGCATGACGGACGGATCGACGTGCGAAGCGCCGAAGGCCAAGGGGCGGTGTTCATCATTACGCTGCCCGTTCGCTACGGGATCGGCGTTCGGGTATGACCGTCCTGTGAATGAAATAAAGGCTTGAACCTTCAAATTAATTTCGATAAAATGAGACCATCCAATCTTACCCTTGCAATTCGTATTGTTTAGCCATTCGGAGGGTTTTTTATGAAAACGCAAACGAATCAGCCTATCAAACTCAAGAACGCCCAGCGACCTTTGGTACTCGCCATAGATATCGGCACCTCGTCAACGAGAGCCTTGATCTACGACGCCTTGGGCCGGCCTGTCAAAAATCTGATGCATCAGATAGGATATCTTTTTTCGACGTCCCAGGACGGCGGCGTTTATGCCGATCCGAAATTCATCGTCGACAGCACGGCGGAATGCATTGACAAAGTGATGGAGGAACTGGGCAAACATGCCTCCGAAGTCAAGGCGGTGGGCTTCGATACCTTCTGGCACAATTTGATGGGTGTGGATAAAAGCGGGAAACCCACAACGGCTCTGATCAGTTGGGCGGACACGCGGCCCCGCGTGGTCATTGATTCGCTGAAACAGAAATTGAATGCCGAGGAAATTCACAGCCGCACCGGCTGTGTGATCCATCCCAGTTACCTGCCAGCCAAACTGATGTGGTTCAATGAAGAGCACAACGAGACCTTCATT
This sequence comes from uncultured Bacteroidota bacterium, assembly GCA_964415295.1. Classification (GTDB taxonomy): domain Bacteria; phylum CLD3; class CLD3; order SB21; family SB21; genus SB21. The sequence continues at coordinate 7,016 of CAYPYN010000012.1, read as the reverse complement.
AAAACCGACAAATGGATGTCCATCGGAGAATTCCTCTATTATTCATTTTTTGAAAAAGCCGTGTGCAGTATTTCGATGGCGTCGGGCACCGGCTTGCTCAATCAAAATACCTGCCGCTGGGATGAAAAAGTGTTTGCCGTACTTCCGATCACGCCGCAGAATCTTTCGGATCTCGGCGATATGGATACGCCTTTGCAGGGACTGAAATCGGTCTATGGAAAACGATGGCCTTCACTGGCCGATATTCCATGGTTCCCGGCTGTGGGTGACGGTGCCAGTTCCAACGTAGGCACCGGCTGTGTGGCCAAAGACCAGCTCTGTATTGTGATGGGAACTTCGGGAGCCTTGCGCGTATGCTGGGAAGCGGACTCGGTGATCATTCCTCCCGAATTATGGGTTTACCGTGTTGATAAAAAACGGTTTTTGATGGGCGGCGCTTTGAGCGACGGAGGCAATCTGCGTAAATGGCTCGCTTCGCATCTGGATATCGAAGGCGGGAAAAAAGGCGTGGATAAATCGATGAACTCATGCAAACCCGACGGTCACGGTCTGACGGTTTTGCCGTTTTGGGCCGGGGAACGGAGCACAGGCTGGCATGAGAATGCCAGAGGCATGATCTATGGACTTAATCTGAATACTTCCAAAGAAGAGATCGTGCGCGCTACGATGGAAGCGATGTGTTACCGATATGCCGCAATCCACGACATTTTCAATCGTCAGAACATGCCGATCAAGAAGATCATCGCATCCGGAGGAGGCTTTATCGATTCAGAGGTGCTGACGCAGATCATGGCCGATGTCCTCGGACTGGCTGTTACGCAGTCAGGGGAACCCGAAGGTTCTGCGCGCGGAGCCGCCATTCTGGCCCTCGAAGGCATCGGCGCCATCCGCAATGCAGCCGAGATACCTATGCCGCTGGGCCGGACGTTCAATCCCAATCTTCAGAACCATGAGATCTATAAGACGGCCCGTGAAAGACAGAATAATATGTACAATCTCATAGCGCAACGCTGGTGGGAAAAAGGATTATGAAACCTCGAAAAACCGGTTCAAAAAGAGCCGGTTTTTTTGTTTTAGACTATTATAAAAATTTATTTTTTTTTTGTAATTTTTATTGCGGACTCTCCACTATTATCCTGAAAGCAAAGGAGGATAATATGAAAATTTGTTTGGTTGGGGCCATGGCCTTTTGTTTGGCCGCTTGCATGGGGGACGGATCATCTGTTTCTGATGAGGTTTTGTATGTCACAACCGATAAGTCTGATTACAAAAGGAATGAAAAAACGGTCATCGCCATTCACAACGGAACCGATCGTACGGTCGTCTTTCAAGGCTGTCTGAGCGACGTGTTCTATTACCGCGACCGCTGGGTTGAGGAAGAGTGGGTGGAGTGGACAAGTCTTTATTGTTCCGATACGGTCAAAGTTATTTTTATTCTCGGGCCTCGTTCATCCCTGTCCGATTCGATCGTGGTACACAAACCGGGAGATTATCGTTTCAGGCTTCCTCTGAATTGGGATTCTCCAAATGGAATGCCAGACATGATCAGCTCGAATAGTTTTACGATTCACTGAATGCACAAACGCGTTTGCGCGGGAAATTCTTTGCCTCTGCCGCTTTTGATCCTGCCATGGGAACGGTCGATTTAATTAGTCCGTCCAATCTTTCTAATTAGATTTCAACCTTGTTTTCCCTTCTAAAACTAACCCATTCGGGTCATTTCGAAAGGGTTCATGTCCGTTATTTTACCCTTTTAGGGTATGGTTAATTCCTGATTCCAAAAGTACTTTGAGTTAATAGTAGGAGCAGTGTAGGCGGTCTCGCGGAGTGCCGGCCTTGAGATATTGTTTCTTAATAATAAAGGAGGTTTACAAATGGCAAGTATAGAGTGTCCAAAACTTTATCATTTAACCATGAAAGGGAAAGACATGAAGAAAAGAATACTAAACCATTTCGCAAGCCTTTTGGTTCTGAGTTTCTTTGTATCCGGCTTGTCCATAGCCGGGAATACGGGCAAGATCACCGGTGTGATCAAGGACAAAGAGACAGGCGATGCGCTCCCCGGTGTGAACGTGATCCTGGAGGGAACCACGATGGGGGCCGCCACAAATGCCAAAGGCGAATATACCATTCTCAATGTTCCTGCCGGTGTCTATTCAGTGACTACCGGCATGATCAGCTATGCCAAACTTACCAAGCAGAATGTAAGGGTCATTCCCGACTTCACGACTAAACTGGATTTTGATCTTGTTCCGGACTACCTCAGCACGGACGACATTGTCGTAGTGGCACAGAGGGATCTCATCCAGAAGGATCAAACCATGACCATGACCGTTACGTCATCGGAAGAAATCAAGAACCTCCCGGTCCGCGGTTTTCAGGAGGCAGCAAATTTGGGCGTAGGTATTGTCGTCAACCTGGCCGCAAGAAATCTTGACGGAGGCACCGGAAACGTTAATATCCGCGGCGGCCGGCCACAGGAAACCGGTGTGTACATGGACGGATTCCAGCAGAATAACTTATTGACCGGAACGTCGAATGCCAACGTGCCGAGCGGAGCTGTTGAAGAAGTCAACGTGATCACCGGCGGTTTTGACGCGGAATACGGCCGAAATCAGTCGGGTATTATCCAGGTCACGACCAAGTCCGGCGGTCAGCGGTACTCCGGAAGCATTGAAGGCGTCGCGGATCCCGGCGGGCTTGCGATTGCAGAGTCGTACGGTTATAAAGTTCTGAGCGTCGGTATCGGTGGTCCCGTGATTCCGGGCAGTAATAAGATACGTTTCTTCGTGTCTGGTGAAGGCCGTGAGATCGACGATGCGGAACCCAGCGTGTGGGGTCACCCGCAATACACCTTGTCGCGCGACGGTGTCCGCAATCCGGACCCCACGGTATATGATACGGTACTTTTTGGGAACACAATAAAATACAAAAAAGGCGCGCGCCCGGATGCTGTCACCAATGCCGGCATCAATAGCGATAAGGGATATAATCTTCAAGGTAAAATGACCTTCGACGTAGTCGACAATAAGTTGCGGGTGGATCTTGCCGGCAACTATTCCGCTACGATCCGCAGGGCGTTCATCATAAATCGATTATTCTCACCGGATGACAACCAGCGGCGGGATATCAAGAATCTCAATCTTGGTGCGATAGCTACGTATACATTGAACCAAAACAGCTTTTTGGATCTCGGTGTTAATTATTTCAGCAATACGCGAAGACTCTTCAATGACCGCATGGGATTTGACATTACCGATTATAACGCCAGTCTCCGTGGCGGTACCCGCGCCCGGACGTACTACGGAGATAATTTGTTGTTTGATATCGGCAGCGGATCGGTAGCGTTTAGAAAGGACGATGACAAGTACATTGCAACTAAGTTGAATTATGTGAACCAGATCGACAAAAACAATCAGATCAAGGCCGGAGTGGACTATTTCTATCATACGGTACGTTTTCTGAATATTCTTGATCTCGGATTCCCGGTTGGAGGAGCCAATGACAATATCGGTTATGAGATGTACAACGGTTCCAACGGACGGGTGAAGATCCGTGAAGTTGACAAAGATGATATTGACAATGGTGTGCTTGGTCCGGCACATCCTTACAGCTTCTCTTTATACGTCCAGGACAAGATGGAATACGAAGGATTGGTTCTGCGCGGAGGTTTACGGTACGATCTCTTTAATCCCGGAGTCAAACGGCTGAAAGATATGTCAAACCCGACAGGCCCCGAACAATCCCTTGGATCGGAAGACTATGAGAATTCGAAGAATGACAATAAGATCAGCCCGCGGTTCAGCGTCAGTTTTCCGATTTCCGAAAAAACGCAGTTTCGTATGAGTTACGGTAAATTCTTCCAGCAGCCCAATTTGCAGGATCTGTATGTCAGTCCGGATTTTCTGGAGCGCCAATCTCTCACGCCTCCATTTGCCGCAACGGTCGGAAATCCGAATTTGAAAGCCGAAAAGAGTACACAGTATGAAGTGGGCATAAGACGTGCGCTAAACGATAAGGTTGCGGTGGACGTCAATGCTTACTACAAGGATATTGTTGATTTGATCAATTCCCGCGCCATTACATCCAGTCCGAACGGACTGATCACGTTTGACAACTTGGACGAAGGAGTCGTACAAGGCGTCAACGTATCATTTGAAGTGAGGCGGGTTTCCAAATTCTCCGGTCGTCTATCTTATACGCTTCAATCGGCGCGCGGATCGGGTTCGGGTGAAAACTCAGGCTTCCGTGCGGCATGGTTGGGATATTCGGATGCGAAATTCAATGCGCCTCTCAATTTCGACCAGCGTCATACGGTTAACGGCGTCCTCGACATCCGGAATGCAAAGGACGAAGGGCCTTCGCTGGCCGGCCAGCGTATCTTGGAGAATGCCGGATTGAATTTTGTGGTTTCGGCCGGCAGCGGTTTCCCGTATACTCCCACGGAAGTGACTAAGTTTGGATTGACCGGTGTGCCAGCAGGAAAGGTCACAGCAAGAAGAAATTCACAGTACCAACCATGGACATTCCGCATTGATATGAAAGCAGACAAAACTTTCAGCATCACCAAAAACATGAGCATCAATGTGTATGTTCAGGTTCTGAACCTGCTGAACCGCAAAAACGTATTGGCCGTATTTACTTCGACCGGCCGTGCGGATGACGACGGATTCCTTGCCGTGGGTGGATCGTCGATGTCACAAAGAGAATTACAGCAGTATGACATCCTTTTCCACAATGGGCTTAACTGGGATACGCCGCGTCAGGCCAGGTTGGGCGCCATCTTTAATTTCTAAAGAAAGGATCTTCTTCACTGGTTTTACCCCTACGTGTTGAACCTCTTCTCTCTCCTAAGGGTATGAACAGTCCGCTGTTCATACCCTTTTTGTTTTTCAAGCTTGGGTGAATAACCCTATTAGGGCATTGCGAATAACGGCTTTTTTCGATAAAATGGTCAATAACCTAATCAGGTGATTCCGGGGCAACGCTGTGGTCGTGTAAGTTATTTAGAAAACATGTTAATACGATTATTGATCTCTTCCATCACGATTTCTTGGATGGCCGGTTTGTTCGGGTGGTTCAATTCTCCCTGCTTCGGTCAATCGCAGGATCACTATTTTGAATCGTTGTCATTGGATGAAGGATTGTCCCAGAATACGGTCCAATGTATGTTGCAGGATTCAAAGGGATTCCTCTGGATCGGAACGGCCAATGGACTTAATTGTTATGACGGATATTCCATGAAGATATTCAAGAGGAAATTCAACAATGAGAACTGCCTTTCGAATAACGACATAAGATCTCTATACGAAGACCGTCAGGGAAATTTGTGGATCGGAACGGCCGGAGGTCTTAATGTATTCAAAGCGGACTCTGGAATTTTCCGGCAATTCATGGCTGAACCGGACGATTCGACCGGCCTGAGTCACAATTTTATTCGGAGTATTTCCGAGGACCGCGACGGATTTCTCTGGATCGGAACGGCCCGAGGCGGGCTTGATCGTTACGATCCCAAAGGGGACCGTTTTACCGCGTATCGTCATAACGACAAACTCCCGTGGAGCTTGTCCTCGGACCACGTGACGTCCGTCAGTGTGGATCGCCGCAATCGTCTCTGGATCGCCACATGGGGTGGTGGGATCAATTATTTTGATTCTTCGAAAACTTCCTTCATATCAATTAGGAATGTTCCCAACGATCCTGCTACGCTGAGCAGCAATCAGATCCATGCCCTTGCCGTCGACACCGCAGACAATATATGGATTGCGACAGAAGAGGGTCTGGATAAACTGGATGCGGTGACACTGCGCGTGAGGCGTTATGGGTTTCCTTCTTTGTCATCCAGGCGTTCGATACTATCTCTGCATGCGTCCGGCGGCCACGTCTGGATCGGGACCCACGATGGGCTCTATCGCCTCAACACAGAAAAAGGGGAATTTGAAAGACGATGGCAGTATGGTCAGGGCCCCGTCCGCAATCAGGATGTTTTGTGTATTCTGACGGATCGCTCCGGAATGCTCTGGGTAGGCACCTCAAGGAACGGCATCCTGAAAATGCATCACAGGAATTTTTCTACATACCGCTATGATGCCGTGAAGTTCCCGTCTTTCATAAATAATAATATCTGGGCCTTTGCGGAGAATCGCGATGGACGGGTGTGGATCGGAGCGGATGAAAACATCTTTCTGTTCGACCCGGTGCGTGAAACGATCGCTCCGAAGTTTGAATCCATCATCCGTTCTGTAGATTTTGACGGCGGTTATGTCAACTCGATCATACCGGATGGGAATACATTGTGGCTTGGAACGCCAAACGGGCTTTTGGAGATCGATCAAAGTTCCGGCCGGCATCGTTGGTACCGTTCGGATCCGCTGGATTCAACATCGCTGAGTTATAATTCTATTCTGTGTTTGGGAATGGATGGCACAGGTAACCTCTGGGTCGGAACAAGTATGGGGTTAAACAGAATGGACAAAAAGACAGGGAAGTTCCGTCGCTATATGAATCAGCCCGGCCGTGCCATGGTTATTTCCCACAATACGGTTCTATGCTTATTCACCGATCCGAAGGGTACGTTGTGGTCCGGAACGCTCAATGGACTGAATCGCTACGATGCCGAAAAGGATCAATTCCGCATCTTCAGGCATGATGCGGCCGATCGGTTCTCGCTAAGCGCAGAAGCCGTTTTATCCGTCACGGAAGACCGCGAGGGCCACTTGTGGATCGGGACCGGGAGCGGGCTCAATGTCATGGATCGGAGCAGCGGCAGATTTCGCCACATCAATGAGGACAACGGGCTTCCGGACGATGTGGTGTATGGGATGCTCTTTGACGAAAAAGATGATCTGTGGCTGAGCTCCAATAAAGGCTTGTCCAAGATCACTCGCGATGATCTCTCTCGGATCATCGGATCGTATGATGCGAGTGAACTGAAATTGTCGATCCGGAATTACGATGAAAGGGACGGGCTTCAGGCCGACGAATTCAATTCCGGTGCGTATCTGAAAACATCCTCA
>CAYPYN010000011.1:38579-60221 GCA_964415295.1 uncultured Bacteroidota bacterium | reverse complement strand
GTGAAGGCGGAAGAACCGTCGGCGCCGGTGTCGTTACTAAGATCCTGAAGTAAGATAATAAATTCCTGCTGATCGCGACAAAGGACAGCGGGAGATAGGGGAGTGGCTCAATTGGCAGAGCGGCGGTCTCCAAAACCGTAGGTTGCAGGTTCAAGTCCTGTCTCCCCTGCGCACGACAATAATGGAAGGTTAATTGCATGAGACGAATAGCGGAATTTTTCGAGAATATTAAATTGGAAATGAAGAAGGTATCATGGCCTACGAAGGACGAATTGCTTGGTTCTACGGGTGTTGTCATGGTATTGTGGATTCTCTTGTCGATCTACATCTTCACCTCCGATAATATTTTGCAGTATATAGTAAAACAGTTCTTACTCTAAAATTTAATGGATCGCCGATCAGGCTGCCGTATCAAAGGATATCCGAATGGAGAATTCTGAAAATATTTCAGAAAAAAAAGAAGAAGCCGTCGAAGAAGTAGTTCGCCCGGAGAACACGAAGTGGTTTACCCTACGCGTGTATTCAGGCCAGGAGCAAAAGGTCAAGGAGCATATTCAGAGCGAACTTGAAATTGCCGGTTTGAAAGATAAAGTGTTTCGTATTATGATTCCTTCGGAAACCGTGATCGAAATGAAGAACGGCAAAAAGAAAGAAAAGACACGTTCATTTTTGCCGGGATATATGATTATTGAAATGGTGGACGACAAATTAGTTCAGCACGTGGTTGCCAATACGCCAGGTGTTGTTAATTTTGTAGGCCCCAAGAATATGCCTCAGCCTCTTCGGCCGGATGAAGTGGACCGTATGCTTGGCCGTATGCATGAAAAGAAGACCTCTGAAACCTATGATGTTCCTTTCAAAGTGGGTGATCCGATCAGGGTCATCGACGGTCCGTTTACTGATTTCACCGGATTTATTGATGAGATCAATTACGAAAAGAATAAGCTTAAGGTTATGGTTAGTATCTTCGGGCGTTCGACGCCTGTGGAACTGGACTTTTTGCAGGTTAAACTGGAACAATAATAAATAACTTAATCATTTACGAACAGGGAATCTAATGAAAAAAGTAGTTGCCCAAATCAAATTGCAGATTGCCGCCGGAGCGGCTAATCCGCAGCCGCCCGTAGGACCAGCCTTAGGTCAGCACGGCGTCAACATCATGGAATTTTGTAAGGCTTTTAATGCTAAGACGCAGGACCAAAAAGGATTGATCATACCGGTAGTGATCACCGTATTTTCCGATCGTTCTTTTACCTTTATCTTAAAGACGCCTCCGGCCGCGATCCTCATTAAGAAAGCGATCAATTTGGAGAAAGGATCAGCACAACCCAATCGTACCAAAGTTGGTAAAATCAGTCGTGCAAAGATCCAGGAGATCGCCAAGCTCAAAATGCCCGATTTGAACGCTAAAGACCTTAAAGGCGCGATGAGTATGGTGGAAGGCACTGCCAAAAGCATGGGCGTGGAAGTTATAGATTAATCAACCAATAAATCCAACACCACCCAAGGTGGAAGAATTGTTCGCGTGTCAGGCACGGTGAATATTCGCAAAGGAGTTATATGAAAAAGAGAAGCAAGCGGTTTCAAGCCGCGCAGAAAAAGATCGAGCATGGAAAAGAATACTCCATTGCCGATACTTTCAGACTGATCAAAGAAACGGCGACCACCAAATTTACCGAAACGATCGATGTGGCGGTAAATCTCGGCGTGGATCCCAAACATGCGGATCAGGCGATCCGAGGTACAGTATTGATGCCGCACGGCGTCGGCAAGACCGTTCGCGTGCTGGTGATCACCAAGATGAAGGACAAGGAAGCGAAAGAAGCAGGCGCTGATTTCGTGGGTTTTGATGAGTACCTTCAGAAGATCAAAGATGGGTGGACGGACGTGGATGTGATCATCGCCACGCCCGAAGCCATGGTCGAACTCGGTAAGTTGGGTAAAGTGCTCGGTCCGAAGGGTCTGATGCCGAATCCCAAGAGCGGGACGGTGACCAACGATGTTGCGAAAGCCGTTAATGAAGTGAAAGCCGGCCGCGTGGAATTCCGTGTCGATAAGCAGGGAACCGTTCACGTAGGTATTGGCAAGTCCTCGTTCGAACAAAAACAACTGGAAGACAATTTCCGCAGTTTTATGGCCATGATCCTACGTATGCGTCCTTCAACAGCCAAAGGTCAGTACCTGAAGAGCGTGCACGTATCAACTTCAATGGGTCCCGGGATCAAGGTAAATAACGCGGAAGTAAGTTCGATAGTGGTTCACTAATCAACATTCGATCATAAACATTTTATAAGGCCGATATGAAAAAAGAAAACAAAAATGAATTGATCGCCGAGTTGACGGACAAATTTGAGAAGGCTTCCAGCCTTTATTTGACTGATTTCACCGGGATCAATGTTCAAAAGATGGAACAATTGCGCATCAAGTTCCGCGAGTCCAAGTCTGATTTTAAAGTCGTCAAAAATACGCTTGCGAAGATTGCGCTGAACAAAGCCGGATATACCGTTAACTTGGATCAATATCTTCAGGGACCGACGGGAATTGCGTTTGGTTATGACGATGCCGTTGCGCCTGCCAAAGTTATTTCTGAGTTTCTCAAGGAAAAAGAAAACGATAAGCTTCAGGTCAAAATTTGCGTCATAGACAAGCAATTGTTCCAGGCGTCTAAGCTGGGTGATATCGCGAAGATGCCGAGCAAGAAGGACTTGTTGGCCCAGCTTGTCGGTCTGTTCAACTCGCCGTTGCAGAATGTGGTAATGCTATTGAACACGCCGATGCAGAATCTGGTGGGTGTGTTGGATGCGTTGAAAGACAAGAAAGCCGCATAAGTTTAAAATCTTTTATTAACCGATTGCCGGCTTAATTTATCATTCGTTTAATTGTGTCGAATGACTGTCGGCAATGATACCTAAGGAGATCTAGAAATGGCTGTTTCAAGAGAAGATGTGTTGGAATATCTCGCCAATGCCAACATGATGGAAATCGGCGAACTCGTGAAAGACATCAAGAGTAAATTCGGTGTTGAGATCGCAGCGCCTGTGGCGGTTGCAGCAGCGGCCGGCCCGGTGGGCGGCGGTGCAGCAGCGGCTGAGGAAAAGACGGAATTTACCGTTAAGCTTACCAGCGCCGGCGATAAGAAGATCCAGGTCATCAAGGTTCTGCGCGAACTGACGAATCTCGGTCTTAAGGAAGCGAAGGACCTTGTGGATGGTGCCCCGGCTGTTGTCAAAGAAGGCGTGTCGAAGGACGAGGCCGAGAAGATCAAAGCTAAATTTGCGGAAGTCGGCGCTACGATCGATATCGTATAAGTTTGCACGTATTGATTCTATCAAAGAAAGCGGCTCGTGCCACGGGCCGCTTTTATTTACAGAAAACTCAGGCGATAATATGGGTTTTCTTTTCCTACGGCGCACATGCCTTGCGCCCGCATTCTCAATCATAATTAAGTTGTTCCTCACAACCTAATTTAATTTAAAGGCAGGTTACCCTTGAAAAACAAGATCATCGAGCGAATTTCATTTGCCAAGAATCCCAGCGTCACAGAGATGCCGGATCTGCTTGAAATTCAGATTGATTCGTACAAAGAGTTTCTTCAACAGGATGTGCAGCCTGAAAAGAGAACCAATACCGGCTTGCAGGCCGTATTCCTCAGTTCATTTCCTGTTGAAGACGCTAAGGAACTTTTCAAACTCGAATTTCTCAAGTACTTTGTGGAGCGTCCTAAATACGACGTTCGTGAGTGCCAGGAAAGAGGCGTTACGCATTCCGTGCCGCTGAAGGCGACTCTTCGATTGTCGAGTAAAAAATCGGCCGACGACAAACATCCGGAAATCATTGAGCAGGACGTTTATCTTGGCAATCTGCCTTATATCACAGACAAAGGAACGTTTATCATCAATGGCGCTGAACGTGTCGTGGTCAGCCAGTTACATCGTTCTCCGGGCGTCTTTTTTGATGAATCGATCCATCCGAACGGCACTAAAATGTTTTCTGCCCGGGTGATCCCTTTCAGGGGTTCCTGGATTGAATTTACGACGGACGTTAATGACGTGATGTATGTGTTCATCGACCGGAAAAAGAAATTCCCGGTCACTACTTTCCTGCGGGCTTTGGGTTATTCGTCCGATCGTGACATGCTCAAACTCTTTGGTGTGATTGATGAGGTGGAACTGACGCGGGTCGGCGATTCATTGAACGGACGAAAGATTGCCGTCGATATCGTGCAGGAAGATACGGGAGAAATCATTGCTGAGAAAGATGCGGTGGTGGATGAGGAACTCATCGCGAAACTGAAGAAATTCAAAGTTAAGAAAATCGACCTCATCAAAACCGAAGATGAGATACCCGAAGTTATTGCCAATACGATCCGCAAAGACGTTACCAAGACGGAACAGGAAGCGCTGGAGCAGATTTACCGCCAGCTTCGTTCCGGAGATGCGCCGGATCTCGAAACCGCTCGTAATCTTCTTGAAAGACAATTTTTCAATTCCAAACGTTACGACCTCGGCGATGTCGGTCGTAACCGGATCAATAAGAAACTTAATCTGAACATTCCCGAAGCCGTCACGGTTCTGACGAAAGATGATATCATTGCGATCATCAAAGCTTTGATCGAACTCCGGAACGGCACTCGTTCTACGGATGATATCGACCACTTGGGAAACCGCCGTGTCAAGACAGTGGGCGAGCAGTTGGCTTCGCAATTCAGTGTCGCTTTCTCAAGAATGACACGTACAATCCGCGAAAGAATGAATCTGCGTGATAATGAGAACCTGACACCCCAGGATCTGGTTAACGCCAGAACCATATCGAGTGTTATTAATACATTTTTCGGGACAAGTCAGTTGTCTCAGTTCATGGATCAAACCAATCCCTTGTCTGAATTGACCCACAAGCGGCGATTGTCGGCATTAGGGCCTGGCGGTCTGACGCGCGAACGCGCCGGTTTCGAAGTTCGTGACGTTCATTATACCCACTACGGCCGGCTCTGTCCGGTCGAGACACCGGAAGGTCCGAATATCGGTTTGATCTCGTCGCTTTGCTTGTTTGCAAGAATTAATCGCTACGGTTTTATTGAGACGCCGTATCGCAAAGTGGTCAATGGCCGCGTGCAGCAGAATATTGAATTTCTCACCGCCAGCGACGAAGAGAACAGGACCATTGCTCAGGCCGGTGAAGCCATCGACAAGAAGGGCGTCTTCCAGAATGAATTTGTCAAAGCGCGAAATAAAGGCGATTTCCCGCTGGCTCCTCCGGATGAAATTTCGTATATGGACGTTTCACCCGCACAGATCGTTAGTCCTGCAGCGGCCTTAATTCCTTTCTTGGAGCACGACGATGCTAACCGCGCACTCATGGGCTCAAACATGCAGCGTCAGGCCGTTCCGCTCCTTATTCCGGAAGCGCCTATTGTAGGAACCGGATTGGAAAGAGCGGTGGCTGTCGATTCACGATCGGTTTTGATATCGGAAATCGACGGTATTGTTGAATCGGTTTCGGCCAATGAAATCACTATTCGCAAAAAAGGCAATATCAAGAAACAGAAGCAGGAAGTGTCGGATACGGTCAGTTACCAGCTGATGAAATTCTTCAGGACCAACCAGGACACATGCATCAATCAGCGCCCGCTGGTCGCTGTCGGAGAAGAAGTGAAAGCCGGTCAGATCATTGCCGATGGCTGCGCAACCAATAGAGGGGATTTGGCATTAGGACGCAACGTATTAGCTGCGTTCATGCCATGGCGCGGTTACAACTTTGAAGATGCTATTATCCTCAATGAAAAAATGCTTAAGGAGGATCTCTTTACGTCGATTCATATCGAAGAGTATGAGATCCAGGTGCGTGACACTAAACGCGGCGAAGAGGAGCTGACACGGGAAATTCCGAATGTCAGCGAAGAGGCGACTAAAGATCTCGACGAGAATGGAATAATCCGGGTCGGCGCCGAAGTTCTACCGGGCGATATTCTTGTTGGCAAAGTCACGCCCAAAGGTGAAACGGATCCTACGCCGGAAGAGAAATTGCTGAAGGCGATCTTTGGAGACAAGGCCGGCGATGTCAAAGACGCATCTCTTAAAGCGCCTCCGGGCATGAAAGGTATAGTGGTTTCGACCAAGCTTTTCAGCCGGAAAAAGAAAGACACGGAATCCAAGAAGGAAGACAAGAAGAAGATCGAGGAACTGGACGCTGAGTATAAGAAACAGGTACGCCGCCTTAAATCCAATCTTCGCGAGGAATTGGAGAAGTTGCTTGTAGGCAAAGTTTCCGCCGGTGTTCTTTATACGGATGGCAGCGAATTTCTCAAGAAAGGAAAGAAATTCACCGACGATTCGTTCAAGAATCTTGATCCTTCGGAGCTCAACCTGGCCGAAAGCCGCTGGACGGACGATGAAGAAACGAATGAAATGGCGAACTTCCTCGTCGATAATTTCGAAAGAAATGTCGAAGAAGTAGAAAACGAATATAATTCGGAGAAATTCAAGGTCCAGGTTGGCGATGAGCTGCCCCCGGGCATTGTGCAGTTGGCCAAAGTGCAGATTGCGAAGAAACGCAAGATTTCAGTAGGGGATAAAATGGCGGGACGTCACGGTAACAAAGGCGTTGTAGCCAAAATTGTTCCCGAAGAGGACATGCCCTTCCTGTCCGACGGAAAACCCGTGGATGTGATATTGAATCCGCTTGGCGTACCTTCGCGTATGAATCTCGGCCAGATCTTTGAAACCTCACTGGGCTGGGCCGGTAAATTACTAGGCAAGCATTACGAGACCAACGTTTTCGATGGCGCCAAGATTCATGACGTCCAAGAAGAACTCCGCGCCGCCGGCTTACCGCAGCACGGTAAAGTTCGCTTGACGGATGGCCGTTCAGGAGAACCGTTTGATCAGGAGACGATGGTTGGCTATATCTACATGATGAAACTAAACCACCTCGTCGATGACAAGATCCACGCAAGGTCCATTGGCCCTTACTCGCTGATTACGCAGCAGCCTCTTGGAGGAAAAGCTCAGTTTGGAGGACAGCGTTTCGGCGAAATGGAAGTGTGGGCGCTGGAAGCATATGGCGCAGCTTATACCTTACAGGAAATTCTGACCTACAAGTCGGATGATGTGAGCGGGCGCGCGAAAGTGTATGAGTCCATCGTAAAAGGCGATAACTTGCCGGAGGCCGGTGTGCCTGAATCCTTCAATGTTCTCGTACGGGAACTTCAGGGATTAGGCTTGGAAGTAAAAATAGTATAACGACCATATAAATAATTATATTTTAAGGCTTATATCGCCTTAATGGTGATATAGCTTTAACTTCCGAATAAGGAGGTTCTAAAGTGACGTATCTATCAAACACAAGCTTAGCTAAGAGCTTTTCAAGTATTACGATCGGTATCTCATCTCCCGACGCCATACTGAGCCGTTCATACGGGGAAGTCACCAAGGCTGAGACGATCAATTACCGCAGTTTCAAGCCTGAAAAAGACGGCTTGTTCTGCGAAAAGATATTCGGTCCCGTCAAGGACTGGGAATGTCATTGCGGAAAATACAAGCGCATTCGTTACAAGGGTATCATCTGCGACCGTTGCGGCGTAGAGGTAACTTTGAAGGCTGTTCGTCGCGAACGCATGGGGCATATCTCTCTCGCCGTTCCCGTAGTGCATATCTGGTTTTTCCGTTCGCTGCCCTCGAAGATCGGATCGATTCTGGGTCTGAGCATCAAGCAATTAGATAAGATCATCTATTATGAGAACTATGTCGTAATTCAGCCCGGAAAAAGCGGGCTGAAGTATAAGGATATCATTCCTGAAGAGGAATTATACCGCGTCAAAGAGGAATTGGGCCGGGAAAATGAGGATCTGCCCAATACGGATCCGGATAAATTCATCGCACTGATCGGCGGGGATGCCATTAAGGAATTACTCAAACGGGTGGACGTCAACACGTTGTCGATCGATCTTCGGAAAATCGTCCGCGATGCCAATACATCCATGCAGAAACGATCGGATGCGTTGCGTCAATTGCGTGTTGCCGATGCGTTCGTGCAGAAAGAGTCGGAAATCGAGAACCGCCCTGAATGGATGGTTCTGGATGTGATTCCGGTGATTCCGCCGGAACTGCGGCCGCTCGTTCCACTGGAAGGCGGACGATTTGCTACGAGCGATCTCAACGATCTCTATCGACGGGTCATCATTCGTAATAACCGTCTCCGCAAACTTATTGAGATCAAAGCGCCCGAAGTCATCCTGCGCAACGAAAAACGTATGCTGCAGGAATCGGTGGATTCTCTGTTCGACAATTCGCGAAAGACGGCCGCTGTTCGAAGCGACAGCAACCGCCCGCTTAAATCCCTTTCCGACATGCTTAAGGGAAAACAAGGACGCTTTCGTCAGAACCTGCTCGGCAAGCGCGTAGACTATTCCGGTCGCTCGGTGATCGTTGTTGGTCCGGAGCTCCGATTGCACGAATGCGGGCTTCCGAAAGAAATGGCGGTTGAATTGTTCAAGCCGTTTATCATAAGAAAATTAGTTGAAAGGGGATTCGTTAAAACAGTTAAGAGCGCAAAACGTATGGTGGACAAACACGGTCCCGAAGTCTGGGAGATACTGGAAAAGATCGTCGCCGATCATCCCGTACTCCTTAACCGTGCCCCCACGTTGCACCGGCTCGGTATACAGGCCTTTCAGCCCGTACTCGTTGAGGGACGCGCCATTCAGGTTCACCCGTTGGTTTGCGCCGCTTTCAATGCAGACTTCGACGGTGACCAGATGGCTGTACATATTCCTCTTTCCTATGAAGCGCAGATCGAGACACGTTTGCTGATGTTATCCAGCCACAATATTATTCAGCCTTCCAGCGGACGGCCGATCGCTATTCCTTCGCAGGATATTGTTCTGGGCTGTTACTACTTGACGAAATTGCGCAAGGGCGCAAAGGGCGAAGGTACAAAATACACATCCATGGAAGATGTGCGCAGCGCATACGACAACGGCGCTGTTGATCTTCATGCTAAAATCCAGCTGCGCATCGCCAATCCGGATACAACGGACAAGAAAAAACCTTTCAAATATATCGACACGACCGTTGGAAGGGTCATATTCAATGAGATAGTTCCGAGGGAAGTGGGTTATCTTAACGAGCTTCTGACGAAAAAGAAGATCGAAGAGGTCGTTTCACGCCTGCATTCCGAAGTTGGAAATATCAAAACTGTCGAGTTTCTGGATAATCTGAAGCTGTTGGGTTTCACGTATGCGACCCGTTCGGGTTGTTCGATCGGTATTGAGGACGTACTCTCACCTCCCAACAAAGAAACGGTACTCAAACAGGCCAATACGCAGGTTGAAAAAGTTCAGAAAACGTATCGCATGGGTCTTATGACGGACGGCGAGCGTTACAACAAGATCATTGACATTTGGACACATGCTTCCAACGATGTGGCGGCGGCCATGTATGAAAGCATCACGGTCTCTCATGAAGGATTCAATCCGATCTTCATGATGATGGATTCCGGAGCGCGCGGATCCCGTGATCAAATCAAACAGCTGGGCGGTATGCGCGGGCTCATGTCTAAACCGCAGAAAAGTATGACCGGTTCCGTCGGTGAGATCATCGAGCACCCGATCACGGCCAGCTTCAAAGAAGGCCTTTCCGTATGGGAATATTTTATCTCTACTCACGGTGCACGTAAAGGTTTGGCCGATACGGCTCTGAAAACGGCCGATGCCGGCTATTTGACACGACGTCTTGTCGATGTCGCACAGGATGTGATCATCACAGAAGAAGACTGCGGAACGATCCTTGGTGTGAAGACAGCGGCCATCAAAGAAGGCGAGGAAATCAAAGAGTCTCTTGGAGAGCGGTGTATCGGTCGAGTCGCCGCCGACGATGTGGTCGATCCTTCAAGCGGTGACGTTGTTATTGAAGCCGGGGAACTGATCGATGAAGAGAAAGCCGAAATGCTCAACAACTCGGCCATTGAAACAGTTGAGATCCGTTCGGTGCTCACTTGCGAATCTAAACGCGGCGTCTGTTCAAAATGTTATGGACGGAATCTGGCGAGCGGTAAATTGGTTAATATCGGCGAAGCCGTCGGCGTGATGGCTGCGCAATCCATCGGTGAACCCGGTACGCAGTTGACTTTGCGAACCTTCCACATTGGCGGTGTGGCGTCACGTATAGGTGAACAGCCGCAAGCATTGGCGAAAGCCGCAGGTAAGATCGTTTACGGACCGGGAATGAAGATTCTGGAACGTAAGACCGATGGCGCTTCCATCTGTATGACGCGCAATGCACGTATCGAGCTTATCGATAAAGATACGGAACGCCTGATTTACGCATATAAAGTGCCATACGGTGCTGCGATTGCCGTAAAGGACGGCCAGACGGTAAAGAAAGACGACTTCATCATGACCTGGGATCCTTACAATACGAGTATCATCACTTCACATGATGGCACGATCGTATTTGAAGGCCTTAAGGAAGGCATTTCCTGCCGTGAAGAAGCGGACGAAGCTACCGGCATGAAGCATCTAGTTGTGATCGAGTCGCGCGATAAAAAGATCACTCCAACCCTTCTGATAAAGAAAGGCAAAGAAGTTCTCGAGTCGCATATCCTTCCGACGCGCGCTTATCTCGTGATGAAGGACGGCGATGATGTAACGGCCGGCGAGGCGATCGCCAAAATACCTCGCGAAGCGGCCAAAACCAAAGACATCACCGGCGGTCTGCCTCGCGTTCAGGAACTCTTTGAGGCCCGAAGGCCGAGAGATGCGAGTAGCGTCAGTGAAATTGACGGTTACGTCAAGATCGGCAAGGTCTCGCGCGGATACCGTGAAGTCTCCATCGAAGGTAAGAACGGAGAGACAAAGTCATACAAAATTCCTTTCGGCAAGCATCTCATTGTTCATGAAGGCGATTTTGTTTATGCCGGAGAGCAGTTGTCTGACGGCGCGGTCGCTCCGCACGACATCTTGCGCATCAAAGGACCCGCGGAAGTGCAACGCTACCTGGTGAATGAAATCCAGGAGGTGTACAGAACTCAGGGCGTAAAGATCAACGATAAACACATCGAGATTATCGTTCGTCAGATGCTGCAACGTGTTCGTATAGCCGATCCGGGCGACACCTATTTCCTCCAGGACGATCAGATCGACCGGTTGCGGTTCCTTGAGGAGAATCAAAAGATTCGTGAAAAAGTAGTTGTCACCGATCGCGGCGAGACGAATCTTAAGGAAGGGCAAATCCTGACAAGAGCGGAATTGGACAAAGTGCTGAAGAAATACGACAAGAAAAAAGCTCCGGACTATCGGGAAGGTCAGCCGGCCACGGCCGAGCCGCTTCTTCTGGGTATTACACAAGCTTCGCTCAGCACGGAGAGCTTCATTTCTGCCGCCTCATTCCAGGAAACCACGAAGGTACTTGCCGATGCCGCGATCAGCGCTAAAACCGATTACCTGTTGGGTCTCAAGGAGAACGTAATCATGGGACGTCTGATACCAGCCGGGACCGGTTTGAAACGTTATCAAGCGATCGCTGTAACTACGAAAGAGACGGCGGATGAAGAAAAGGGAAACGGCAAAAAAGGTAAGAAAGAAAAGAAGTAATCATAGTTATCTTCAAAAAAGGTGATGCTAGAAATAGCATCACCTTTTTTTTGCCCAATCTCGAGAACGGGTAAGCATATTGAAATTGATTTCTGCATTGGGTACATTATGGGCATAAACAACGAGGTTTGATATGGATCGTCAGGTTGCGTTGATTACAGGTTCCGGAAGGCGTCTTGGAAGACAAATAGCTCTGGCATTGGCTGAAAACGGATATGATATAATCATCAATTATTATCATTCTGGAACTGAGGCAAGAAAGACCGAACGGGAAATCAAGAGGACGGGAAGACGCTGTTTGTTGATCAAAGCGGATATTACGAAGAGAGACCAGGTACTTCGGATGATGAAACAAACGATAAAAACATTCGGAAAGATTGACGTATTGGTCAATAACGCCGGCATTTTTGTCCCACCGACCGGATTGACCGATTTGACCGAAGACGTTTGGGATCGTGTCATCGATACTAATCTCAAAGGTACTTTCTTATGCGCACAAGCGGCCGGCGAACATATGCTGAAACGAAGATCAGGAAAGATCATTAATATTGCTTCACTTGGTGCGTTTAAGGCCTGGGCCAACCACATTCCTTATTGTGTGTCCAAAGCCGGTGTCGTCATGCTTACGCAAGCATTAGCAAAAGCCTTGGCGCCCTTTGTTACTGTCAATGCCGTAGCTCCTGGAACGATTATCATTCCTCGTGAGAAAGAAGAAACGATTCTTCCGGACGCCGAAAAAATTCCCCTTAAGAAGTACGGAAAACCGGAAGATATTACGGATGTGGTCGTCTTTCTTGCCAATGCATCGGATTACATGACCGGGCAGGTCATCAGAGTGGATGGGGGAGTTACGATACCATAAAAAACTCCGGTGCACCCGGAGTTTTAATTGAGCCACAAGCGGGATTCGAACCTGCGACCTGCTGTTTACGAAACAGCTGCTCTACCGCTGAGCTATTGTGGCCATAAGGACCATATTTTTTTGCGGTGCAAAGATATACATTCCAATCTTTAAAATCAATTTATTTTTTGTGTTCCTCCGCAGTTTTTTTCGCCAAAGCATTAATGGTTTCACCTTGCAATTCAATACATCCTTATCTATATTTTTTTGCAAATCTCAGAATCTTCATTCTAATCAAACGTTCAGCGGAAAACATACGTGCAGGTCGATGAAAAATTTCGCATCGGGACATTGATCGATAAGGCCAATGAGAGTCTGGGTGCGGCGGAAGAACTGTTGGAAGAAGACTGCTGCGATGAGGCGATACTCAGATGCTACCATGCCGTGTTTTTCACTCTCCGTGCTTTTCTGAAGAAAAACAATGTTACCGTGACCATGACGTCGGAGTCTTCCGACGCATTCAAAAAGATCTTCATTGACACCGGTAAGCTGCCGGCCGAACGCTATGCCGAATGGATGGCCGTGATGGAGGCCAGCGGATTTGAAAGATCCGGTAACCGTGTTTCCAGCAACGCCGAATCGGCGAGACAGATTTTTGATAAGGCCGACCGGTTCTGTACCGAACTGATGGAACTTATTTAAGTCTTGAGGAGACCCATGAGCAAAAGAGCGCGAATTGGAATTTTAAGAGGAATGGAAACGACCTTTCCGGATGCCTTGGTGACCAACATTAACAAGGTGGCTGCTGAGAGAAAAATCAACGTGTCGGCGGAGTTTATTATGCTGGGCGGGACTCAGATGGCGGAACCTTCCGGTTATGACGTTATCATTGATCGCATCTCGCACGAAGTTCCTTACTACCGGGCTTATTTAAAAAACGCTGTCTTGAACGGCGCCGATGTCATCAATAACCCTTTCTGGTGGTCTGCCGACGACAAATTCTTCAATTATTCTTTAGCATCCAAGATGGGAATTCCCGTTCCGAGAACGGTTATATTACCTCATCATCAGCATCCTCCCAACACGACTTCCGAATCTTTCAGAAATCTGATCTTTCCGTTACCGTGGGATAAATTGTTTGAATACGTTGGTTTCCCTGCCTTCCTGAAGCCATTTGACGGGGGAGGATGGCGTCATGTCTATAAAGTAAAATCCTCTGAGGAGTTTTTTGAAAGGTACAATGAGACCGGCGATCTTTGTATGGTACTGCAGGAAAACATCGAATTTGAGGCGTATTACCGTTGTTATTGTATCGACAAAGCCCATGTGCGAATCATGCCATACGATCCGGGAGCAGAACCGGCCAACCGGTACGTAAAAAATCCGAAAGAACTTGATCCGAAAATGATCAAACGTCTAGAAAAATACTGTATCGAAATATGCAAAGCGCTCGGATATGATTTTAATACTCTGGAATTTGCAGTACGCGATGGCATCCCGTATGCGATTGACTATATGAATCCGGCGCCGGATTGCGACTATCATTCCGTAACACCGCCAAATTTTGAATGGGTACTGGAAAAGGTCACGGAAATGGCCATTGGTCGTGCTTTGAACCCAAAGCCGAATACAGGGGAACTGTGTTGGAGCCGTTTTCTTAATGGCCGGGAAAGCCAAGAGCCCAAACTCCGCTCTTCAAAAAAGAAGTGACAAAGAATTCGGGATAACTGTATGGTGAATATTGCTGATTGCGTTGCGCGTTATCATGACTTGATGGAACGGTATCAGAATGAGATGGGTGAAATTGTGTCCGGGTTCAGTAGCCGCTGTGAGGCCAAGAAGCTCACGTTCGGCGGCCGTGCCATGTTCAAATTTCTTCGACCTAATTTTATCAGCAGGCCGCAATACGATTATGTCGCCTATGTCTGTTCGATTTTGCGCAACACCGTGACCAAGTTCAAGAATGCGGCACTTGCCGATGCGCGTATGATGGCTCAGGCCGGTATTTTGCAGAAAGAACATGAGTTGGTTGCAATCGATCCTGGTTTTAGCCGGCTCTCGATCACGGCACGCTGGGATTCGTTCATGAGCGGGGATACGTTTAAATTCGTCGAACTGAATGCCGAATGTCCGGCCGGTATAGCGTATTCCGACGTGGCGGCGGGTGTATTCGATGCGTTGCCTTTTGTAAGTGATTTCAAGAAAGAGTACGCGGTTCTTGATTTCAATATCCGCCAGACTTTGTTGGAAGGATTGTTGGACACATACGAATCTTATAAGGGCAACAAAAGAAACAAGAAACCAACGATTGCCATTGTTGACTGGAAAGAGGTTCCGACCTATACGGAATTTGAGCTGCTTAAGGAATTCTTTGAGTCACGCGGTTTTGATTGTGTCATTGCGGATCCTCGGGACCTTGTATATGAAGATGGCCGATTGCGCTATGACAAGACAACCATCGATCTCGTTTACAAACGAATACTGACCAACGATTGCGTTGAACGGCCTGATGAGACCAGAGAGTTGGTTAGTGCTTACCGGAACCATGATGTGTGCATGGTCAATCCGTTTAGAGCAAAGCTGGTCCACAAGAAATCTATTTTCGCCGTGCTGACCCACGAGATGAATCATGGCATGTTCACACGTGAAGAATTGTCGCTTATTGAGAAACATATACCTTGGACGCGGCTGATTCGCAATGAAAAAACGCTATTTCACGGTAGTTGGATCGACCTCGTCGACTACATATTGAACCATAAAGATTCATTTGTGATCAAACCGAATGATGAATACGGCGGTAAAGGAGTTATCTTAGGGAATGAGGCATCCCAATCGGATTGGGAGAAAGTGATCCATGAAGCTTTGAAAGGTGAGCCTTATGTCGTTCAGGAGATCGTTCCGATTCCGCGCGAATCATTCCCGATTTTTGAGAATAGCAGGATTCAATACGTGGATATGGTAGTAGATATGGATCCGTATGTCTTTGGTTCTAAGGTTGAAGGAATTCTTACGAGGCTATCGGCTTCTTCACTGGCTAATGTTACGGCCGGCGGGGGTACGACACCAACTTTAGTGGTCGATCGCAAGCTTAACTAAATGATCAAATGAGTGTTCCGTTTACCATAGGTATCGAGGAAGAATTCCAGGTTGTGGACCCGGAAACGCGGGAGTTGAAGTCCCATGTTTCCAGCCAAATGCTCGAAGAGGGCAAATTGATCTTGTCGGAACAGATCAAGATGGAAATGCACCAATCCGTTGTAGAAGTTGGGACTAACATCTGCCGAAACATCCAGGATGCACGTAAAGAAGTTGTAAAGTTGAGAACGACGATTGCCAAATTGGCGATGAAGAGGGGGCTAGGCATTATTGCTGCTAGTACTCATCCGATCAGCGACTGGAAGACCCAGGAGATCAGTGACCACGACCGTTATCGGGAAATAGTTGAAAATATGCAGGATATTGCGCGAGCCAATCTCATTTTCGGGCTTCACATTCATATCGGCATGCCGGATAATGAGTCGTGTATAGCCATCATGAATCAAATCCGCTATTTTCTGCCACACGTACTAGCCATCTCGTCCAGTTCACCGTTCTGGATTGGACGCAATACTGGTTTAAGTTCAATACGAACAAAGATTTTTCAGAGATTTCCAAGAACGGATTTACCTCCCGTATTTGACTCATGGTCATCCTTCGAAGATTATGTAAACTTACTGGTCAGGACAAATTGCATAGACAATGGTAAGAAGATTTGGTGGGATGCCAGGCCACACCCTAACTTCGGAACGCTGGAGATCCGGATTTGTGACTTGCCTACACGAGTGGACGAAACCATTGCCATAGCCGCCTTAGTTCAGGCCCTGATGCTGACTTTGTACAAACTCTATAAGAGAAACATGTCCTGGCGAATATATCCCAATCAGCTGATTTCAGAAAATAAGTGGAGAGCCAGCCGTTATGGGATCAATGGCAAAATGATTGATTTTGGAAAAGGGGAAGAGGTTACAGTCAGAGATCTGATATATGAGTTGATACAATTCGTTGATGAATCCGTTGAGGAACTTGGAAGTCGGGCGGAAATTAATTATATTTACAGGATACTGGATGAGGGAACCAGCTCAGACCGGCAAATCAAAGTTTATAATGAAAACGCACGAGAATTAAGAAGTGTGGTCGATTATCTGATAACAGACACGATTACAGGATTAGATATTAATTAATAATTATTTAATTATCAACATCTTAACACAGGAGGGTTTATGGGTATCTTCTCAAGAATGACAGATGTTTTGAAAGCAAATATCAACGATTTGCTGGACAAAGCCGAAGATCCTGAAAAAATGGTCAAACAAATGGTCATTGAAATGGAAGAGGCTGTTAACAAAGCCACAACCGCTGTTGGAACAGCTATTGCCAATCAGAAACGTCTGGAAAAGCAGTATAATGAAAACAAGAAGTTATCAGATGATTGGCAGAACAAGGCTATCCAGGCTGTCAACGCTGGACGTGATGACTTGGCTTCGCAGGCTTTGGCTAAAAAGACTACCTATATGAATTCAGCCACCGCTCTGGAACCGGTTTTGCAGCAAGCCACTCAGACCGCCGAGCAGATGAAAGCACAACTTGCGCAGCTCAAGGCCAAGTTGGACGAAGCGCGTGTCAGGCAAAACACGCTTATTGCACGTCATCAGGCTGCCAAGGCCAAGAAGATGATATCTCAGCAAATGAGCGGTATAGGCGGCGGTGCATTTGGCAATTTCGATCGGTTTGAGAAGAAAATAGAAGATGCAGAATCCGAAGCCGATGCGCATTCTGAACTTGCCGGTGAAAACACGTCTCTTGATGACGAGTTTAAGAAGCTGGAAACAAGTTCGACGGTAGATTCAGAGCTCGCGGCTCTAAAGGCCCAACTCGGCAAATAACCGATATTGTTCATGGATATCAGACATGGCTTTTAGATGTATAATATATATTATGTAAACTAGTATTTTGAATGTAAAGCCCGTAGACTACACTCTGCGGGCTTATTTATTATTCACTCAAGCTCTCTGATCAGATCCTTGATTTCCGACCTTATGTCCTGTATCACTTCCTGAATATCCATTTCCGAGCGCGCTTCCAGTAATGAACCCTCCTCCGCCAATTTCCTCTTTGCCCCTTCAATCGTGTACTTCTCTTCATAAAGAAGCTTCTTGATCAAAAGGATGTTGTCGATGTCCTCTTTGGTGTAGATGCGGTTTCCGGATCGATTCTTGGACGGCTTCAGCAGATCAAATTCATTTTCCCAGTAACGCAACACGTATTGCTTGAGCTGCGTCAAGTCGCATACTTCACTGATCGTATAATATAGCTTTTTTACTACAACTGACATACGATTAATACGTTAAGTTAATAGATTGACATCGGTTTTGATGGATTCACGGGAGCACGCATACTCTGAAATGGGAGCATAGATAATTGTCTGTTTTAAGTGCCTGAGATGATAAGTATCTTAATATATTGATAATATACAATATACGCTAATAAAGTATGGATATTTCCATATCGTCGACACACTTTGCCACGTGATCCGCCGCTTTTTGGATATCCTCCAATGATAACTTATCAATATAATCCGTAATCTCCGAAATGTCCAGCTTTTTTCCTAAATAGATCTCATTTTTTGCCAATCTGATCATTCTGGTCGACGTACTTTCAAGGCCGAAAAGCAAATTGGCCTTGATTTGTGCTTTGGCCATTTTGAGTTCATGGCCTTTTACGGAGTTGGATACCAGCTTTTGGCACTCAGACCTGACGGTCTCAAGTGATTTATCAAGCCTGGCCTTGTCCGTTGCCATGTATACTCCAAAAACGCCAGTATCATACATGAAATCCACAAAACTGTATATCGAATAAGCCAATCCTTGTTTTTCACGAACCTTCTGGAATAACCTGGAACTCATTCCCCCGCCTAATATCGTATTCAAAGCTAAATAGTTGAATTTCTTATTACTTAAGTAGCTTATCCTAATGGGGGTTCCTAAACAAATATGAGCTTGGGAGATCTTCTTCTGGATGACTTCCTTTTTTCCAGTTCGATTTGCGACTTCATATTTCTTCATACCAGAAGGCCAATACGAACGGTTCACAATTCCCTTTCTTGGTTGCCGAAATTTCTTTATGACCAGATCTACAAGCCGCTTCTGGTCGAAATTCCCGGCAATTGATATGACCATATTCGATGGTACATAGTGCTTACTGTAAAAATCGAACAAAGTATCGCGTGAAAAGCCGGATACGGTCTCCTTTGAGCCCAATATACTGAAGCCAAGTGCATGTTTTCTAAATAATTGTCCGTAAAAATGGTCTTGTATATACTCCTCTGGAGAGTCCTCGGTGTCCTTTATTTCCTCAATGATGACTTGTTTCTCTCTGTCTATTTCCTTGGGATCAAAAGAAGCGTTCTGCACCAGGTCGGAAAGCACGTCAATGGCTAAAGGCAGGTCTTCGCTCAAAATGGTAGCGTAATAGCAGGTCTGTTCTTTACTGGTAAATGCATTCATATTGCCGCCGACATTCTCCAGTGACTTGGCAATCTGAAGTGCGTTCCTGTTTCGGGTACCTTTGAAGACGGAGTGCTCTATGAAATGGCAGATCCCCATATTGGAGGGAGATTCGTACCTTCCCCCCACCATGACCCATACCCCGATCGTTATAGATCGGAGGTTGGGCATGTTTTGGGATAAAACGGTGAGTCCGTTATCCAGCACGATCTTCGAATAGTTCTCTTCGCTATAAAGCGTTTTCGTATTCGACGCGCTGTATGCATGGTCAAAAGCAGACGGTGAACGGCTATCGTACCGTTTCTTCATTTAGTGCTTTTTTTCTGCTTCGTGGTGATGTTCTTTCCTGAGCAGGGCCTTTCGGCTTAATTCGTACTTAGTCTTGCCGTCACGGGTTATGATCTCCTGAAGCAGAACCTCTACTTCATCTCCCAGCTTGAGATATTCCTCTACCTTTTGAACCCGTTTATGGTCAATTTCAGAGATATGCAATAGTCCTTCTTTTCCAGGCAGAATTTCCACAAAGGCTCCGAAGTCCGTTATTTTCTTCACGGTTCCTTTGTAGGTCTTGCCTTTTTCAGGGTCCTCAGTAAGACCGCGGATGTAGTTGATCGCGATTTCACTGCCTTCGGCATTTACCGATGCAATGAAAACCGTTCCGTCCTCGCCGATATCGATCTTGGCACCAGATTTTTCCACGATTTCACGAATGGTCTTACCGCCGGGACCGATGACCAGGCCGATTTGATCAACTTTAATCTTGATGGTAGTGATCTTCGGCGCGTAGGGCGATATGTCCACTTTGGCCTGAGAAATTGTCTGGTTCATGATTCCCATAATGTGAATACGCCCCTCTTTGGCCTGAGCCAGTGCCTCACGCATAATTTCCGGCGATATACCCTTTATTTTGATATCCATCTGACATGCGGTGATACCGTTGGCCGTGCCAGCCACTTTAAAGTCCATGTCCCCAAGGTGATCTTCATCACCCAGGATATCGCTCAGGATCGCGTATTTGTTGTCCTCCTTGATCAGACCCATGGCTATGCCTGCTACCGAAGATTTGATCGGAACACCGGCGTCCATCAATGAAAGGGATCCACCGCACACGGAGGCCATGGAGCTGGAACCGTTAGATTCAAGGATCTCGCTGACGATACGAACCGTATAAGGGAAATCGGCTTCATCCGGTAAAACGACCTTAAGCGCCCGTTCAGCCAAATTGCCATGTCCAATCTCCCGCCTGCCTGGACCGCGGGACATTCTCGCTTCTCCCACTGAGAATGGCGGAAAATTGTAATGCAGCATGAATCGTTTGTCTGAAACGGGATCAATACCATCGATAAACTGTTCGTCGATTTTGGTTCCAAGAGTGGTAACGACGAGCGCCTGTGTCTGACCTCTGGTAAACAAAGCGGAACCGTGAACACGCGGCAGAAGATTGATATCACATGTGATGGGTCGTATATCTGTCATCTTGCGTCCATCAAGTCGGCGTTTTTCATCGAGAATCATGCTGCGCATATCCTGGTATTGAAGGTCTTCTACGACTCTGGACACGGCCGCATCGCATTCAGGATATTTTTCTGTGAATTGTTCGATCAGCGCCTTTTTTAATTCTTTAAGCTTATTGTTGCGCTCGGTCTTGTCGGCAATACGATCGGCTTCATAAACCTTCGGTTTGGCCACCGAGGTGACTTCCCGCAAGAAGGTTTCATCCAGCTTAACCGGCTCGAACGTGCGTTTCGGTCTTTTGACTTCCGCGGCCAATTCCTCCTGAAGCGCGACGATCTGTTTTATGGTTTGGTGTGCAAAAAGAATGGCGTTAAGCATATCGTCTTCGGATATTTCCCTGGATTCCCCTTCGACCATGGCGATGGAATCTTTGGTTCCCGACACCACAATATCCATATCGCTTGTTTCTAATTGTTCAAAGCTTGGATTGATGACCATTTGGCCGTCGATACGTCCGACACGGACTGAAGCTATGGGACCGTGAAACGGAATATCGCTGACGGTCAGCGCCGCAGACGCACCGATGCCGCCAAGCACGTCGGCGTTGTATTCCTTGTCGCTGGACAGAACGTTGACATTGACGATCGTGTCAAAAAGGTATCCTTCGGGAAACAAAGGACGGATGGGCCTGTCGATAAGACGGCTGGAAAGAATTTCTTTTTCGGTAGGACGGCCCTCGCGCTTGAAAAATCCGCCGGGAATTTTTCCGCCGGCATAGGCGCTTTCACGATAGTCTACGGACAGAGGGAAAAAATCTACTCCCTCTTTGAGGTCTTTACCGGAAACAACGGTCGCAAGGACAACGGTATCGCCGTAACTAACCATTACGGCGCCGTCCGCTTGCCGGGCCACGCGCCCTGTCTCGATCCGCAGTTTCTTCCCGCCGATCTCCATTTCTTTTGAAAAAATCATGTGTACTTACTCCTTATGTGAGTGAATGATGCACTTGAATAGCGGTAAGTACGGCGAGATTTAGAGTGGAACGTCAGCCTAAATGTATCCTCCTTGCGTGAAGACCCATTTAGAATGACGAATCCAAAAACCTCACCTATCGCTATTCAAATTGTCGTTATAAAACGACAAAAGTTAAACCGCTAAGTTTAACTTTTGTCTTGTTGGTTACTTTCTTATACCAAGTTCATTGATCAGCGACCGGT
>CAYPYN010000011.1:0-38569 GCA_964415295.1 uncultured Bacteroidota bacterium | reverse complement strand
AATATCGGTCTTGGTCAAATAAGTCAGAAGGCGTTTACGCTGACCGACCATCTTGAGCAGAGAACGGCGCGAACTGTGATCCTTGATATGTGTCTGCAGATGTTTGGTCAGATCGTTGATATGTTCCGTAAGCAGCGCAATCTGAACTTCAGTGGCGCCGGTATTCTTGACGGAACCGCCTCCGTATTTCTTAATAGTTTCTTGTCTCATTTCTTTGGTCACAGCCATGGGAATTCATTTCTCCTTTTATTTTTTAATCACTTAAGACTTCTCAAGTTGCACGGAATATATGATACTAATTCATATAAATCAAATACTTTTTTAAAAACTTAGTCGGATCCGAATCCCCGGCTTCTTGCCGTCTCAATATCCTGCCAGATCTGCTTTTGAAGTTCAATGGTGGAGTCGAATTTCCTCTCATCACGAATCCGATACATGAATTCGATTCGAACTTCTTTGCCGTACAAGTTGCCGTCAAAATCCAGAACATGGGCTTCGATCAGACGGCGGTCATCCTCCTTGAAAGTCGGACGTGAACCGATATTTGTGACAGCCTTGTACCGCTTATTGTCTAACGAGACTCGGCAAGCGTAAATCCCTTCTTTGGGCACTAATTTCAACGGGGAACCCTCGATGTTGGCGGTGGGAAAACCGATCGTTCGTCCGCGGCCGTCGCCCCTGGATACTTTTCCAGTAAACCAATAAGGACGGCCGAGTAATTGATTGGCCTTCATCGTGTCGCCATCGTGAATAAGGTTTCTGATCACGGTGCTTTTGACCACAAGGCCGTCGTGCATAAAGGTTTCGATCTGTTCAACGTCGTAATTGTTTTCCAGAGACATTTTTTTCATGAGCTCAAAATTTCCTGACCGGTTCTTTCCGAAAGCATGATCGTGACCGATCACACACTTGGACATACCTATCTTTTTCAGAAGAATATCCCTGATGAACTCTTCGCCGGTTTTAGAAGCAAGGCTTTGATCAAATTTCGCTACAATCAATACGTCAAGACCCAGGTTCTCAAGTATCTCCTCCTTCTCCTCTATCGTCGTCAAAATCCTGAGGTGCGGTGAACGTTCGGGTCTTATCACCGTTTGCGGGTGCGGTTCAAACGTAAGGAGCGCGCTGCGCCAACCGAATCGTTTGGCCTCTTCAACCAGGTTTTTCAGGATACTTTGATGACCGATGTGAACGCCATCGAAAGTGCCGATGGTCAGGATCGTATCTTTGGAGAACTGGATGTTATCAAGATCGGTTCGTATCGGCATTCGTTGTCCTCAACGTGTGAATGGTCTCCCTGATCTGTTCTATCGTTGCCGCTTCTCGGCAAGTGTATCCGCCAATGGCCTCACGCCTTAAAGTCTGAACGAAGGCCCCGCAGCCCAGCATCGCTCCCAAATCTCTGGCGACGGCCCGAATATAGGTTCCTTTGGAACAGCTGATGCGGGCACGCAGTACCGGTTTTTCGTAAGATAAAATATCAAAAGCGGTAATCTCAATCAGGCGCGCTTTTAAGTCCGGAACCTTACCTTTTCGGGCCAACTTGTATGCGGCAACCCCTCCTATTTTTATCGCTGAAAACGCGGGCGGCACCTGTTCGATTTGTCCTACAAATTTCTTCGCAAGATCTGAAAGAAAATCTGTGGAATAGTCTCCGACTGGAGCTTCCGCAAGCACCTGGCCTTCACAGTCGAAGGTATCTGTTGTCTTTCCAAAAACAAATTCACATTGATAGACCTTTGGCAGGGCTGAAAATTGATCCACCGCGCGTGTCGCTTTGCCGGTGCAAAGTATCAGCAGGCCGGTCGCAAAAGGATCCAGCGTTCCGCAGTGACCGACTTTTTTGGCGCGGCTAAGGATTCGGATCTTGTTTACAACGTCGAATGATGTCCATCCGGCCGGTTTATCCACAAGCAGCACGGCGCCATTATCAAAAATTTCCAATGGATTTTTCGATCCCATACCCGGGAAATCGTTATGATCGATCGAAAAATTCCTGTTGGTAAATAAGGGGAAGTCAGGAGTGGTGTTTTTCACTGTGAATTTCTTTGAAGATCCGCTCGAGTTTGTCGGCGTTTTCCTGCGCTTCATCAAAATAGAATTTGATCTGCGGTATGTATTTTACGTCGATGCGTTCGCCGATTTTCGTACGAAAAAACCCCTGAGCATTGTTCAGAGCCTTGGCAATTTCTTTAGTTTTTCCTGCATCATGTAAAGTAAAATATACCTTAGCGTAACTCAAGTCATCATTCAACTTAACGCCTGTTACCGTAACCTCTTTGAAGCGCGGATCCCTCATTTCGGTCAGGAGGATAGAGCCGATCTCACGGTAGATGAGTTCGGATAGTCTGTGGTTGCGTTGGTTCATAGGCTAATAAGTTTGTTCCGATTTTGATATGATTTCGGCCTCGCCTTTGGCTTCAATCAGTTTGATGATCTCATCGAAAGTCTGTCTGATGATCCGATGATCGTTGCTGACGGTAGCGATCCCCAGTCCGGCCAATTGCCACTTGTCCAGGTGTTTAACCTCGGCAATAGCCACGTTAAATTTCTTCATCACCTGGTCTTTGATGCTTTTGATGACGAAGCGTTTTTCCTTGAGCGACGCGCTCGTGTGAATGAACAGCTCAAGTTCGCACACCCCAACAAGCATGATCAGGCCGATAAGGTTCGTTTAGTTTCGACTTTTTCGTAGCATTCGATCACATCGCCGGTCTTGATATCGTTGAAATTCTCCAGTGTAAGACCGCATTCGAATCCGGAGGCTACTTCCCTTGCGTCGTCTTTAAATCGTTTCAGAGATGACAATCTGCCTTCGTGGATCACCTCGCCGTTTCTCAACAAGCGGATCGGCTGGGTTCGGTTGACCTTACCGTCCACGACATAGCAGCCGGCCACGGTTCCAACCTTGGAAATCTTGAAGACTTCACGGATTTCCACGGTACCAGTGATCTTGTCGGTATATTCCGGTTCCAGCAAGCCCTCGAGAGCCTTTCGGATGTCCTCGATGCAATCGTATATGATATTGTAATACCGGATATCAATATTCTCTTTTTCGGCCAGTTTCCGCGCGTTGAGGTTGGGACGAACATGGAACCCTATGATGATCGCTCCGGAAGCTGCGGCCAGAAGAACGTCGGATTCGGTGATAACGCCGACACCGCGGTGAATGATATTGACCTTGACTTCAGCCGTGCTGAGCCTTTGGATAGAATCGCTGAGGGCTTCGACGGAACCGTCCACGTCTCCTTTGAGGATAATGGCCAGGTTGGACACCTTACCTTCGCGAACTTGCTTGGATATTTCATCGAGCGTCATAAAACGCACGCGTCGGTGGTCCTGTTCACGCTTGAGTTGCTGCCGTTTGAGAGCCAGGCTCTTAGCGATGCGTTCGCTTTTGGTCACGATGAATTTATCGCCGGCCTGCGGAAGACCGTCGAATCCTATCAAGGCCACCGGTGTTGATGGACCGGCCTTTTTGACAATATTACCGCGTTCGTCGTACATGGCTTTGACTCGTCCGGCGTAAATACCGCAGATAAAAGGATCGCCGACCTGCATGGTGCCGGATTCCACAAGAACGGTCGCTGTGGCGCCTCGCCCTTTATCAAGGCGCGCTTCGATGACCGTGCCTTTGCAATATGTGTCTACTTTGGCTTTGAGCTCCATCACGTCGGCTTCGAGTAATATCTTTTCCAGCAATTGATCTACGTTAATGCCTTTCTTCGCGGAAAGCTCGACGCATTGATATTTACCGCCCCAGTCTTCAACGAGGATATTTTTTTCAGATAACTGGGTCTTGATGCGCATCGGGTTGGCTTCGGGCTTATCCACTTTATTAATGGCGATGATAATGGGTACGCCGGCGGCCTGAGCATGGTTGATCGCTTCCACCGTTTGCGGCATGACGCTGTCATCGGCGGCCACGACGATAACGACAATATCCGTGACCTGCGCACCGCGGGCGCGCATGGCCGTGAACGCTTCGTGGCCGGGCGTATCCAGGAACGTGATCCTGCGTTTATCGGGAAGCGCGACTTCATAAGCACCGATGTGCTGCGTGATACCTCCCGCCTCTCCCGCAACAACGTTGGCGCTGCGGATGTAGTCGAGAAGCGAGGTCTTTCCGTGGTCCACGTGACCCATGATCGTCACAATCGGAGACCTTGGAGCCAGCGGCACATTTTCATCTTCCTCTTCTTCTTCGATTTCGACGCTGTCAAACTCTTCGATTCGTTCTGTCTGGAAGCCGAACTCACTGGCTACCAGGGTAATCGTGTCCATATCCAGACGCTGATTGATCGATACCATGATACCGAGAGAGAGACAGGCTTTGATGACGGCGGAGACTTCCTCCTCCATCAGATCCGCCAGTTCGTGAACCGAAATAAACTCTTGTACGCGCAGAATATTCTGATCTTCCGCTGCCGCCAGTTCCTGCGCTTCAGCCTCGCGTTCCGCTCTTTTTAGTTTCTTACGTTTCTGACGCTCTTCCCCAAGCGTTTTGCTTTCGTCCATTTTCGCCAGCGTCTCGCGTATGGCGGCTTCAACGTCTTTTTCGTCAACCTTATTCTTTTTGCGTTTTTTCTTCTTGCCTTTACCGTGTTTGTCATCGGCAACGACTTCCGCTTCTCCTTCGCCTTTCTTCTTCTTGCCGCGGCGGCCGAAACCTTCGCCGGCTTCGTCCTTCATGGCCTGGCGTTCGAGCTGCTGACGGGCCTTTTCGAACGCAAGCTTGAATTCCTCAATGGATTTGTGGGATGACTTGAGCGTCTCGAGCAGATCGACCTTCTTCTTCTCGGTCTTTCCGGCATCGGCAGGCTTCTCAATCTTCTCCGCTTCATCCACACGCATATCGGTGCCGCGTGTCGGAACTTTGGCCGCATGTTTTTCCTCGACGACGGCCGCCGGAGGCGTTACCGCCGGAGCCTGTTCCTCTAAGGCTTTCTCGTGGGTATCCGGAGCGCTTTGCGGTTTTTCTGTTTCTGCAGGCTGTACAGGGGTTTCCGCAGGTTGTTCAAAAAGCGTTGTTTGTTCCTCGTCCTTTTTGCCTTTCCCTTTTTTCTGCTTGATGTACGTATCGGCATGCTTTTTCTCTTTACTGAAACGCGCGAGGATCTTCTCGAGCATTTCATCGTCGACCGTACTCATGTGGGTCTTTACCGTCTTATATCCGTTTTTCTGCAAAAAGGCTATAATCTCGGCGTGTCCGACGAGTAACTCTTTGGCAACCTGGAAAACTTTTTTACCTGCTTTAGCCATAAATTCGTTGTAACCTGTTTAGTATTAAGAAAATTATTCTTGTTCTTGCAGTTTGTTGTATGTGCTGATCAGCTTGTTGAGCGACTTCTCGGTAACGCCTTCCGCCTTCTTCAGTTCCTCAATATCGTGAATGTCTCCCAATTTTACAAAGCCCATCTCGGCAAATCTTTCAGCCGCGGCTTTGGATACTCCTTTGATATCATCGATCAATGTTTCGGCTGAAATCGTCATTTCCTCTTTGGATTCTTTCGGCGCATCCGCTTCCGTCGCATCGATTTCGTCCGTTGATTCCTCTTCGGTTTCCTCCGTCTCGCTGGCGCCGCTCAATTCCGAATACTTGATCGTTTCGATCTGATAACCGGTAAGCCGCGAGGCGAGGTTGATATTCTGGCCGAATCGGCCGACGGCAATGGACATTTCGTCGTCGTTGATGACGGCCAGGGCTTTCTTCTCATTCTGATCCACTTCGATACGCAGTGGTTTGGCCGGGCTCAGGGCGCGCGAGATCAGGATCTCCGGATCGGAGCTCCAGCTAATAATGTCGATCTTTTCGTTATTCAATTCTTTCACGATCGCCTGGATGCGGACGCCTTTCATACCGACGCAAGCGCCAACGGCATCGATGCGTTTGTCATTGGAGTAAACGGCGATCTTGGTTCTCTCGCCCGGATCGCGCGCGATGGCCTTGATCTCAATGATGCCGTCGTAGATCTCCGGAACTTCGTTTTCAAAGAGGCGCATGAGGAACATGGGTTCGGAACGCGATACAATAATGCGCGGACCGCGCGGGTCGTCGATCACTTCTTTGATCAGAGCGCGAATGGTCTCTCCGCGTTTGTACCGTTCGTTGGCGATCTGCTGGGCTTTGGGCATGACCAGTTCCGCCCGCTCAAAACTGATAAAGATCTCGTTACGATTGATCTGCCGGATCTCGCCGACGATGATCTCGCCTACTCGGTTGGAGAATTCGTCAAACAGCAGTTTGCG
This sequence comes from uncultured Bacteroidota bacterium, assembly GCA_964415295.1. GTDB lineage: Bacteria > CLD3 > CLD3 > SB21 > SB21 > SB21. The sequence goes on along the minus strand of CAYPYN010000011.1, from coordinate 32,320 downwards.
CTCGATATCGCGTATTTTCTGGTTCAAGGTTTGACGTGCACTGATAATGAGGCGTCGGCCGAAACTCGCCGGATCGACCACATCGATGAAATCGTCGCCGATCTCCATATCCGGTTCGACTTTCTTTGCCGATTCCACGGATATCTGAGTAACCGGATCTTCCACTTCCTCCACGACTTTTTTGGTCTGGTAAATTTCGATAGCGGCTTTGTCCAAATTGACAATGACATCAAAGTTTTCTTTTTCACCGAATTTCTTGCGGATCATCATTTTGAAAATTTCTTCGATGATCAGATTGAGTTCGTCCTTCTCAATATTCTTTTCTTTAGCGATTTGCGTAAAGGCTTCTACGATTTCGCTGGAATGATCGACGGCTGCCATGGTTCCTCCGTTTAACTGATATTATAATTAAATAAATTTTTTACCACTTGAGCTGTATGCGTGCCGATTGGATATCCTCCAATAAGATTTCCAAAGTCTGTTCCGGGTCACGCTTTTTACCTTTTACTTTGAGCTGGAGAACGTCACCCGACACGCCTTCTATTTTCCCTTTGAGCTCTTTCCGGGCCTGATCGCCGCTTTTTACCTCAAGAATGACCTCCCGCCCGATGTTCTTTCTGAACTGCCAATCTTCCCGGATAGGCCGATCTACCCCCGGTGAAGAAACCTCAAGGACGTATTCATTTTCAATGACGTTTTCTTTGTCTAACCGTTCGCCAATGATGCGGCTGAAATCCTTGCACTGGTCTATGGTTATGCCGGTTTCGCTATCGAGAAACACGCTGACCATTCTCCGGGCATGCGCATTTTTAAAGTTAATTTCAACGAGTTTAAAATCAGTATTTTCAATAACCTGACCAACTATCTCTCGTATCTTTGAATCGGTGCTCATAAAATAAAAAAGTGGGTCTTGAGAACCCACTCCGTAATAGGTAAAAGCAAACTGAGGCTAAAGATACAGAATTAATGTTCGTTTTGCAAGTACAATTTGGTAAATTTTAAACAATTTTCTTGCTTTTTCAGACTTGTATATTTACATTGGCGGCGCCTGAATAAGGGGACATAGCTCAGTTGGGAGAGCGCAAGGCTGGCAGTCTTGAGGTCAGGGGTTCGACCCCCCTTGTCTCCACTTATTGATGAATAATGGCCAATGAACGATATGATTCATTGGCCTTTTTGTTTTCTGCTATGAAATGAGCAAGATTCGGGTGGTTGTAACGTGGACGGCGAATTATATTGGTATCAACAACAACCAAGGAGTAAAAAATGAGCCGCTTCCGAATCGTACCGTTATCCAATGAACAATGCCGAACGATAAGAGAAACAAGAAAAGATCAATTCGGCCATACCGTGATCGAACAAACCGCAACAGGCTACGGACCATGCCGGGTGTCGCTGAGGCCTTTCAAACCCGGTATCGACAGACGCTTGTTGTTCTCGCATTCCCCTTTTTCAATCAGTAACGCCTTTAATCAGCCGGGGCCTGTATTCATCCATGCCGAAGAGGTCGAAGAATACAAAGATATTCACACTTTCCCGCCGGAAATAAAGATGGACAAGAAGAACTTCCCCCTGTCATTGATCGGATACAACGCCAGACAAAACATGGTCTATACGCAACTCGTAGGTGATCGTGACGTAGATGAACTTATTGTTGACATATTCGAAACATATCCGAAAGTGGAATACCTGCACGCCCGCAATTCAGAAGCGTGCTGTTATATCTGCAAAATAGAAAGGGTTTGAATGATGCATGCGCCCGCTTACGCCGAAGTGCAGGATAGAGATCTGATGGAGTCATTCATCCGTGAAACGACGCTTGCGACCATCATTTCGCCAGGACAGACTTATCCCGTAGCCACGCACATCCCTCTTGAACTTGAGATTAACGAATCGGGCCAGAAAGTTCTATGGGGTCACGTATCCAAAGCAAACCCTCACTGGAAGATCTTTGAGGAGAATCCGAACGTACTGGTGATCTATCTCTCCCCCGTTCATCATTATATTTCGTCGTCGTGGTATCGGGAACCTAACGCGCCGACATGGAACTACATGACCGTGCATATAACAGGAAAAGCTGAAATCATTACGGGTGAAAAACTTTGGGAGTCGGTGCGGCGCTTGACGGCCCGTCATGAAAGGTTTTCAGAGAATCCGGTGTCGTTGGATACACTGCCGGAGTCGGTAAAACTCCAGATGAACGGGCTCGTCGGATTTGAGATCCGTATTGAAAAAATGGAAGGCTCGTTCAAGCTCAGTCAAAATCGAAGCAAAGATGATTATGAAAATGTCATTCGTCAATTAGAAAAATCAGGCTTGTCCCAGGCACGGGCTATGGCTAGTATCCTTAGTCGGTTTGGGAATACTAACAAAAAGAAATAACGGGTACCAAAACCTTGGGGCTGTCTGTACATCTTTCTTTGAATTGATCAGTTCATGGTAATTGAGTATGTTCCTGTCGTTCCGGCCTCATTAAGGTCAAAACCCCCAACCAAGAATATTTTGTTTCCGTAGACTGCGGTACCTGAATACATCACAGGTGTCGGAGAATCAAATGGCACCCATGATTTGTTTGCCAGATCGTAAACATACGAATCCGAAAACACGTTGGCCGAGTTTCCATCCGAGCTGCCGCTAATAAAGTAGATCTTAGCGCCGCTTTGCGCCATCGCTGAACCACAGATCGAACGCGGAATTGGGGATTCCAGACTAAACTGATTTTCAGTCACATCGTATTTATACAAGGAAGAATCACCGTAGCCCGTCACGTATATATTTCCTTGATACACGACCGAGGTCAAAGCATACTCGTTGTTACGGATGTGCGAATTGGTGTCGGCCAAAGTCCATATGCCTCCGGCAATATCGTAAACATCAACTTGGCCATTAGAACCGAAATGGTAGATCTTGTTATTGAGAAGCTGGGCAGTAGCACCCCAATTTTGGCTAATATGACCGGCGGTTAGAGGTGTCCAAGCCTTTGAAATAAAGTTGTATTTTTGCAAGGAGCTGTTAATACCGTTCCAGCCACCCATATAGTATGCCTCGTCACCCGAAATGAGCAATTTACCGTCCCATGTCGCATTATTCATCATCGTATCCACTTGCGTCCATGTTGTTCCATTAAGTTGATAGATCGAAGTGTAGTTGGAATCGCCATTGTAGTTTATGCTTCCGCCAAAAACATACAGGTCGCCATTGTAGAATCCAGCTCCTGCCGTTCCAATCGGAATAGGAAAATCCGGCAGAACAGACACCGACGCGTTATCACCCGCACCACTGTCACAAGCAGTCAAGACGATAAACGCCAGGACAAGGAACTTCTTCATAAGATCCTCCTGTATTATAAGTTCAAATGTAAGAGATATTGGAACTGCTATAAGATAGAATAAAATCGCAGGATTGGCAATGCTTTTGTTCCGGTTATATCTATTTTTCTTTGATCATATCGTAATACTTGAACCACTCATCTTCAAACGGGATTTGTTCCATCGTTATCGCTTCTTTCAGGTTCTTCCGTCCGATGTATCGAGTTTCATCCCGATGGTCGGACCACCACTGATCGGCATCGGAGAGGAATTTGGTATATCTGAGTTCCAGAGCCGGATGGGTGGAAAAATAGGCTTCAATCAGGCCGTGCTCTCTGGCAACTCCCGTGCTGTCGGCAAGGCGTATGAAGGCAAAGCCTACGCCGCGCGGATCGTATTGGGATTCGACCAGCAGATGGTAGGCGTATTCATCAGCTTCGTTCTCCTGCGTCTTACTGAAACTGGGTCGAAGCAGGAAAGAAACCGCAAAATCGGCGATCATTCCCAGCGTTTGACCGTGCATCTTGCGCGCGAGCAATTCGAATTTGACGGCGTTAAAACAATGACCAAGTTCAATATGCCCCATCTCGTGAGCCATGACGGAGATCAGCTCCGACTCGCTTTGCATCGTTTTCATCAATCCGCGCGTCACATACACCACACCGCCCGGCAAAGCGAACGCATTGGGAATATCGGAAGGGTAAACAAAGACGCGGTATTCGAAAGGTTTCTTTGAATAACGGATCAGGTAGGACATGCATGCGTTCACATAGTCCGCAACAGCCGAGTCTTCCGGTTCGGTATAGGCGCGGGCGGCAATGATATCTCCCAATTCTTTTTCATCCAATTCGTCTACCGGAATGATCCTCGCTGCAGCGCGATCGATGAGCTGTGTGGATTCGCCGGCCAATTGGAATGCCGGGGCGAAGGCCGGCTTGGTGGACATATCCATGCGATCCGAACCGGCTATGTAGATCAGCGCCCCTGTGGCGCCCAGAAGCAAAAGCGGAATGAGTAGCCTGATATTCTTCATTTTGTTTCATCCATTTTAAACCGACGGTACAGATAATTCATACCCAGCATCAGCGCGCCGACGCCCAGAAACACTATACCCCGCATGATGGTCTCGGTATTCGCCATGTCGAAAATAACGAGTCGCAAAAGACATGCTCCCAACGCGGCGAGCGCGACGATGCGGAACTGAGGCACCTTGAGCGCGATGCTGAGCGAGAAAATGACAAAACATTCAATCACCCAAAGCAGAGTGAGAACGGCGGAATCGAAGCGCCAATAAAGGAATATCGCGGTAGTCGCAAAGAACGGATAATGAACCCAGAGATTCTTGTGAAGCGCAACCCTATCTACTAATCCTTTCAGTGCGGCCAGCGGCGGCGGAAATTCGATCGCCCGGAGAAAATCGTCCTTGCGAATGAGAACAAGATACGTCACCTGCAGAACCAGAGCGGCCGTTCCCGATACCCAAGGCTGCAGAAACCACATCAACGAAGGGCTCTCTATCGTACTCGTCGTCGCGGCCAGATAGACGCCGGACGCCCACGCGAATAATAAAGAATAAAGACGCAACCGTGAAACGCGCGCGGCCCAAACCGTTCCTGCCAGATACAGAACAAGCGAGAAAAGGATCCAGAGCAGCGCGTAATGTTCACTACCGACTTCCAGTGCGGTATTCACGCAGGCAAAAAGAAGTATGAGTTCGAGAAATAAGGGCTGGAGATAAGACCAACTCTTGTAGTCGCCAGAACCTTCTCTCTTTGGCGTGAAATACCAATAGGCAAAGACAGACGATGATAAAATAGCGATCCAGGCGCGCGTTTTGAGACCGGCGATGTAACTTTCGACCTGAAGATAAACGGTGACACATTGGAACAGGAAGAAGAGCGTCAACATGTAGGCGATGTGGAGAAAATACCGGCCGGGCTGTCCGTTTTCCGTGCGGTCGGATGGCGATAAGTTTCTCCCCGCTTCCATCGCCAATATGGCGAAGGCAAGCCATGCAAGGCCCGGTATCAAAGGCGAAGACAGCATTCCCATGGCATAGCTTGCGATCAGAATGTGCAATGCCGCGGAATATATGATGAATGGCCTTGCGGATCGATTCGGATCACGCATGTAAGCGGTAAAATAAGCCGCGGCTAATGCGGCCAGGATTGGCCAACCCTGCGCGTTAAGATATCCGAGCGTCTTATCCGCCGGTTCCAATAGCCTGTTCCAACTGAAAACCATTGCCGTTGCCAGCGACAAGACGAGCCCGGCGCCAAGACCGTTGAGGTGGTAGTGCTGACGAAGGATCAGAAGGACGATCATAAGCGCTGAAACCGCCGTTATCACCCACCACGCCTGATGGTTGGCGGCGAGCAGCGCGATGGGCATCACTCCGATCACAACGCCTAGTGGTGAAATGAAGCGGCCCTGCGCTTGACCGGACGCCCACTCAAAAGATTCGCCCGCCTTTCGAATGGTCACTACGTGGTATGACAGACCGAAAACGCCTAAGCCGCAGACGATCGCGGATGCGATATAGAGTTCCTTTTGATCCGATGCGCTAATTCTGAGCAGTAATCCGATCAGTGATCCGGCCAAAGTTACCGCCGGCAAAGCTTTGGTCGTTCGGTCCAGGAATGTGATGCCGCGTTTGGTCATCATTGAAACATAAGCCACGGACGCGATGAGAAGCGCGCCCAGCGCCGAAATATTCCATATGACGTGCTCCCCGGTTCCTACCGCCGCTAGCAGAACCAGCATTAAGAAGACCATAGCGCTGGGAATGCCGGCGCCGAGTCCGTTGGAACGCATCCAAGTCCGCGAGGCCATAAAGATCAGAAAAACCAATACAAATACGATTCCTGAATAGTGAGAAGTTCTGAATAAGATGAATCCCGATAAACTCAAGAATGGAAGAAGTAATCCAACACCGGATAAAGCATTCTTTTCTCCTCCGATCAGATCGTCTTTGCCTTCCCCAAATCCGGAAATGATGAATCGGTGGTACAGCAGACCGCCAAATATGACGGCCGCGAGGTCTAAACCGTTCCGCCAAGCATGGCTTTCCGGTTCGATACGGGCCCATATGATCGACATGATCACAAATACGCCCGTCGAGATCTGCGCGATCCGCACGGCTATTGCCGGCAGGAGCCCGTCTGTTTCGCGGAGCATCAAAGCGGCAAAGAGATAAGTTTCAACGGTGACCAGAGCCGCGATACTGAGTTTATCCACGCCCCAGCGCTGGAGTGAAAATAACGTGAAAACCGCCAGCGCCTGCGCAAGAAGTGTATCCGTTCTGTAAACCCATACGATCCCCTTACTGCGGCCGTAACGCGCGAGGAAAAAGGCTGCGGCCGATGCCGCGGCGATCGGCGCCGTCGTCCAGGGCTGACCGGTGGACAGCGTGAGTAAACTGAAACCGGTGCAAAGCCAATTAAGCACATGCGCGCCGAACGGCATATATTCGAGTTTTTCCGAACTGTAATCTTTGCGGTAATGAATGAATGCGGCAGTAATTCCGACCGCAAGCGCGGCGATCACGCCCGTAATGCGTGATGCCATAGGAACATCCAGACTCTGCATGCGCCAGATGAGGAAGAAGACGAAAAAGCCGATAATAGCCACCAGCACATGCCTGTCCCAGCGGTAACGGTAAGCGAAAGCCAGACTTCCCGCCGTTGACGCTGCCGCTACAATCAGCGTCTGATCGTTAGGCACAACGGCGAGCGGCACGAGGCACAATACGGCATGAAGAGATGTGAAAAGCTGCGTTCCCGCCGCCCACGCAAAGTAAAAATTCGCAGCAATGCCAAGCACCAAAAGAGCGAGCGCGGCTTCTTTATTATCGATCCACTGCAGGCCCGGTATGCCGCCCGAACCAAAACAACCGAATAGAAAGATCGCGACGGAGCTGCTGCCCAGCCAATAACCCAGCTGGCTCAATTTCTCTTTGGGCTTCAGATACAGGAATAGTCCGTACAAAACGACCGACAATACCACGATCAGTATGAACCGGAAGACGGCCTCCATCATGAGGGCCGCATAGATTCCCAAAAAGCCGACTCCGAGCACCATCGCGGCGGAACCCAATACGCCGGTCCAGTTCTCCGACAGAAGTTTTTCCCACCGGGCCCACTTCTCTTTTCTGAGCGCCTTTTCTTCATCGCGCGCTTTTTGCAGAGCCGCTTGTCTTTCTCTGGCAACGCGCAGACGTTCGGCCTCGTCCGGCGGGATGGCCGGTGTCTCTTTGGCCGTCTCTAACGGAAGTGTGGCCATTCCGGCAAACTCTTTTGGTTTCGCTAATTCAACGGGCGGAACGGCCGTATCAGAATACGCCTTGAACCCAGGCGCCTTCACAACCGGCTGTTCTGTTGAGAACGACGATTTCTTCAGTTTTTCGATCTGTAGTTCGTTCTCACGAACGCGTTTTTCAAGCCGCGAGACGCGGTTCATCAGAAAAATGAAGAATAACGTCCCGAACAGAAGGATGAGGAATTCCATGGGGTTATCTGACAGTTATGTAAGGATTAAACTGCGAGCCATTCGAAAAGTGCTCGTCAGTGAAGTGAATTTATGATATCGGCCGCTTCGACTTGTTCAGTGTCCTGATGTTATCAAAAGAACAGTAATTGAGTAATTTAAGTCGTCGAAGGGATTAGAAAACAAGATCACAGGCGGTCACGGAACAAATTCATGTAACCGCCTGCGATTCATTTCATGAAAAGATAAAGAGTCCAGACTAAGAGTGCAAGGCTTAGTATTTCAATGGTGAGCAGGATCGCTTTTTGCATATTCATCGGGTACCGCCTGTTGAGTTAAAACGCGACGCCTAATTTGAGAGAGAACGAATTGATTTTGGCCACACTATACTCTACGCCGATGCGCGCCATGGAGACCTGAGCTACGGCGCCGATCTGGCCCTGCAGGCCCAGCGTATGTTCGTCCTTGAGATCAACGACCTTGCTTTTTTCGTATGCATTCGACACAAAGGCAGAAACTCCGGCATAAGGAGAAACGGAAGCCCATTTCGCCAAATTGAATTTCTTGCTGGCCAGCATGTCGAGACCGTACATATTGAAGTCCATATCCTTGGGGCCATACATCGCAATGAAACTTACGCGCGCCGAAGCGGCCCAATTGTTTTTCACATCGTTGATCATGTTATACTGTACCTGCCCGCCCCAAAAACCGTAGTTGGCCCCAAAGCTCTTAGTCCAATATGCGGCTACATCGATTTTATCCGTTACGCCCGCCCTCAAGGAAAGCCCCGGAATGGGCAGTGGCTCTTTACCCGTCAGCCAGTGGGTAGAATCCGGATGAACAAAGGTGTTATTCCACGCGCCTTTGGTTTCATCAATTTTGCTATCCCATTTGAGGAGAGAAAATTCATAGTTCCGCGCGCCCAACGGCCTCGCATCCGTGAGCGGACGAAAATAGACTACCAATGCGGCTTCCTGAGTGAATCGGTGCCACTGTTGCTGCGTCAGCGAAGGATCGAGCTGGAACGAGCATTCGTCCCACTTGGGATTGATATGCAGCTTCACGTTGGGATTGTTACTATGCCCATCGTGTGAAAAGACGGAGGTCTGAAGCAGCATCAAGGCCGCCGCGATCTGAGTCATCAGTTTCGTTTTCATAAATTCTCCTTTGTGTTTGATTGAGTTCATTAAATTAATTCTTATCATTTCTATCAGAATTCATACTCAAGACCGAAAACCGGCAATGTGCCCCACTGCGTATTCTCTTCCTTGCGGTTGCTGACCTCGTTCCATACGTAGTTATCGAGATTCTTGCGTCCGTAGGCGTTCCACACGCTCAGATAGAAAACAAGATTGGAGCCGCTGTAGTGAAATCGCCGGTCGACACGGAGGTTGAGCGAATGGTAATCGGGCAATCGCTCTCCGTTGATCCGGTTTATATCCAAAACGCCGCGCCCGGCATCGCCCGATGCGGTTTCATCAAACGGCGTATAGGGCCGCCCGCCTGCGAAAAGCCACCGTGCGCTGAATTCCCATTTATTGTTCGGTTTGTAGCCGCCTTCAACCTGGAAAGTGAACCGGTTATCGAAAGCCCGGTTCCGCCATTGCCCGTCGTAATCACGGTATCTCGAACGGAAATAGGAAGCGCTCAGCAGACCGTATAATTTCTGCGCCAGCTTTTTCTGCACCATTACTTCGATGCCGCGCGTGTAAGCTTTGCCTTCGTCCACCAGCGGATTGCCGTTGTAGAACATGCTCGACTGCAAGACCTGGTCTATGACGAAAAGCGGCGGCTGAACGGGATCGAGCGGAAAACGATCGTATTCTTTGGCATAAACTTCGACGGTCAGTCTCGTGTCTTCGGACAGCATTTTGTGGAGTCCCAATACGTAGTGGTAAGCGATCGGATCTTTCAGTTCTTTATTGGCGCTGTTCTGAACGAGCAACGGCAGCGGCAGGAACTGGTGAAACACTCCCGCCGAGGCGTTGAATGAAAGCGTAGCCGTCGCATTGTAGTTTACCGATAAACGCGGCGAGAGGTTCGTGTTTTGGTTGTATGTGAAGTGGTCTACTCTTATTCCGGGGGTCACGGTCAATTTTTGAACGGGATTGAATTCGTAACTCGCGAATGCGGCCAGTTTCGACGCACGGATATGGTCGTCAACCCTGTAGGCGGCGGTAGGATGACCCAGATCGTCGTTGTATACGCCGTAACTATTATCGTAATTGACATCCAGGTATTTCACTTCCGTTCCAATTTCGATCGCATGGGCCGCATTGAAACGGTAATGATTGATATTGCGCCATCTGAATTCGCTCTCGAGGGGCTTCATGCCGAATACCAGCCGGTCCTGTCCCGTTTCGATCAGACTGCGTGTTTCATATCCTTTGGAATGGTACGCGTTGGTCGTATTGGACAAAGACGTTTCTGAAAAACCCTGCTTGCTCCACAGCCAGGTCCAGTTGACGCCGGCCGTGTTGGACCAGAAACGGAAATCGTTGTAAAAATTCGATTCTCTTTTGATCGCATCTTTACCGGAAAGACTGATGTTGTCCAAAGACAAAAGGTTTATAACAGATAATTTGTGCCGCGGAGACAGATCGAAATATAGTTTTCCCTGAACATCCGAATACTGCGGTACGGAGGAGCGGTCCTCGCCTATCGCGCCTACGATGAGATCCAGAAAACTGCGCCGCGCCGCCACCAGCCAGGAACCGCCGGTCATCGGGCCTTCGGCCTGCGCGCCAAATCCGGCAAAGTCCGCCGTTAATTGTATGTCCGTTTCGTCGCTGTTGCCCTTGCGAAACGTCATGTCCATGACCGAGGAAAGCCGGTCGCCGTATTTGGACGAGAATCCGCCGGTGAGAAATTCCACATTGTCAACGAAGTCCACGTTGATCAGTCCGATGGGACCGCCGGAGGAACCCTGTTCCGGAAAGTGATTGATATTGGGTATCTCGATATTATCAATATAGAATCCATTTTCCGCAGGACCGCCGCCGCGAACGATGAGGCTGTTTTTCGTGTCGCTCACTTTGGCCACTGAAGGAAGTCCGTACACGATGCGACTCACATCTCCCGCTGATCCGGGCGCACGGCGGATCTCTTCGCCGGAGAATTCGATGGAACTGGTCGGTTGTTCCTCGACATCCGGAAAATAATCCGGGATCACGACGATCCCTTCCGCTTCGATATCGGACTGCAGAAGTTCGGCATTAACGAAAGTGATCCGTTGTGAACGAACGATAATATCCGCTTTGGCCAGAACTTCATAGCCGATGTAAGAAAAAACCAGCGTATAACTTCCGACCGGCACGCGCTCGATGATAAAAGTTCCGGTCATGCTCGTCGCAGCGCCCTTCGTGGTGCCTTTGAGCATCACATTGGCGCCGATGAGCGGTTCTTTTGTTTCATTGTCGACCACCAATCCTTTGATCGTACCGACCGGCTTCTCTTGCGCAAAAACCAGCGACGAGAAAAGCATCAAACCGGCTGTGATATTGAGTAGTTGCTTCATAATTCTCTCCTTGTTTATTGTTGTTTGACCTTTTTTGCTTCAAATCTGAGGTCAATTTACAACAAACAAGAAGGCGAATCGCTCCAGCGTGCCGGTTGACACGGTGGACAGTTCCCATCTTGCAGGCTGGCACGTGCGTGACGTGTAATTACAATGAGTTAGGCTGTTGGAAGAGAGGCGAAAAATTCCGAGGGTGTCTGGCCGGTAGCCTTTTTAAAGTAGCGATTGAACGAGGATTTTGAGTTAAATCCGCATTCAAAAGCCAGAGCCAGGAGGGTCAGATGGCGGTTTTTAGGGTCGGCGGCGAGTTTCTTGAACTCTTCGACACGGTACTGATTGACAAAATCGTAGAAATTCTTCTTTTCCCGCTCGTTGATCACCTGGGATAAATAGTTGGGATGGATATCAAGCCTGGAAGCGATGTCGTCGACAGACAGATCGTTCTTCCGGTGAAGCGCTTCCTTTTTCATAAGTGTGATCAGGGATTCGTACAACTTGTCAGCAGCTTCTTTGGTCAGGCCGGATTTGGAGTATTTTTCTTTTTCCGTTTCGGGTGCGGCATGATGCGTGAATATGCGGGCCTGACGAATACCGAAAAATCCAATAAGGAAAACGAAAATGACAACCCCGCCGAAGAGAATTCCATCGGAAACGAATATGAGAAGCCATATCGCGCCAAGGCCCCAGGTAAGAATACGGAGCCACTGCAGATCGATCTTATCCTGATACGAAAATTCATCCAGGATCCGTTTCTCATGCTTTGCGAGGAGCACGGCCGACCAGCCGATGTAAATGATCCCCGACAAAATGATCGCGTAGAACCGCACGGCATCGAAAATTTCATACCCTGCCCCGTTGTTTTGATAGACGCGTATCTTCTCTTCCGACGGGAGAATAATAAACGTTGTAAGATACCCATACATGATCAGCGCGGGCAGGAAATGCAATGCGACCAACTTTCTGTTCTCAGGAAGTTGGTCAGTCATGGATCCGACGTACCAGTACAGAAAGACCGCGTGCATGAGAGGCAGAGGCATATCGACGGAAAGTAGGAACGGATAGTCGTAGATCTGACCGGAAAAGAACAGATAAGCGAAGAACAGATGCACGGTCATGACGAACATCCACATCGCCAAAACGATGTCCGCTTCTGTTTTTTCCTTCTTGCTGATCAGAAGGAATTCGATGAATACGGAAAGGGCTATTCCGGCTACGAATATCATAGAGTTGGCTTCTGGATTTTTCTAATATGCGCATTCAATCCAAAACAAACAACCTGAAAAATGAATGTTATGCCTGTGTCATCTCGGTATATTGTTTGAAATGATCGAGGATCGCCTGCCAGCCGTTGCGCTGAAGTTCGATCGGGTTCTCCGTTTCCGCGTCAAAGGTCTCTGTGACAACGGTCTTGTTACCGGCGTCGGAAAAGATAACACGTACCTTTCTGCCGTCCGACATGACGTATTCGATCCTCTCATGCATCTTCACTGCTTCATAAACGCCTTCAAAGTCAAACCCCATGCTGCCGTCTTTCGCTTCCATCCGCGACTTGAATTTTCCGCCAACCCGCAGATCGTTCTCCGCGCGCGGCGTATGCCAGTCGTCGGAAGCTGTATTCCATCGGGTGATATGTTCCGGCGAAGTCCAGAAACGCCACACTTTTTCAACCGGCGCGGCGATCTCGGCCTCAACGGTTATAGCCGTCTTTTCTTTTTCGTCCATTCGTCAGGTCCTTCTTTGAGGTTAACAGAATTCTAATTGAAATATTTATTCTGTACAAATTGTTTCCAGCCGGATTCGAACTGGGATGCGGTGAGGCCTAATACGGACAGATCACCGTTGGATGCGATCAGCCCGATGAATTTGGTTCTCCCGTAGGTCTGAATGATATAGTCCGAAACAATATATCCAACCTGATAAATAACCTGATTACCGTCGTTGAATCCCGTATTCATCTGCGACAATGTGGGAAAATTACCGCTTACGAGATACGCCAATGATTGAGGATCAACAAATTCGCCTGCCTCATAAACAGCCACCGCCTCCCAAAGCCAGCGTGGATTGTTCCCGATCGAAGGATTGACGCGCAGGGAAACGGTATGGCAGAACTCATGCAACACGGTCTGCGCCGCATGGGATCCGTAAAGTACCCGGATATCCCGGTTGTTATAGATGTAGCCGGTGGAACCGGGAAAAGTCATACCGATATCGTTTTGCTGTGCCTGCAGGTAATGCTCCTCATTATTCCATATGCGGACGATGATCGTATCGGAAATACTTTCTATGCCCAGATCGGCAAGGATACGGTCGTAATGGTCTTCCAGTTTATTCAGTATTGGAACGGTGACCGCATCCGTCAAACCGTCATAAAGTACGAAGGAAAAGCGTTCCGAAAGATCGCGACGCGTGTCCGTACTGCTCCCTGAGCAGGTTGTCAATGAACCAATCATTATCGCTATGACGGCGATAGGAACCGCTCTTAAGAAGGACCCGGTTTTTAAAGCGCGGCCGGTCATGGGATGTTGTTATTAGATGAGCAATGATCTGTCGATCAGATATTACGCGATTGGCCCGCCAAAGTTTGAAAAAAATCTAAAGTGGGCTCAAGGGGGATCAGGATCTCCCCCTTTTGCCTACTAAATCTATCAGACGATGATCCTACATATCATCGACGGATGGGCCGTACATACCCGGAACTTTGGCGTCGAGAATTCGGAGCAGAGTTCCGATCTGCGCGCGGTGGTGGATCTCATGGCAAACCCACGCCTGGGACATTTCGATCCCCGTCGGATTCCACATGACCTTGCCGTTCATTTCGAACGGATATTTCTTCATCACGTTACCCATATGAACTTTTTTGGCCACGGCGGTAAATTCCGCGACGGCTTTTTTGTAATGGGCCAGGATCTCGGCCGTGGTATGGAAGGTCGAAACCTTTCCAAAGGTCAGTTTTCCGGTCTTCAGTGAGTCGGCAAGGCCTAGCATCGAATCGCCTAAATGCGTGGCCAGTTCACCGGGCGTGCGGAATTTGGGATGGAGTTTTTTGCCGAGCAGTTCGTTGGGAATCGCTTCGATCATACGCGCGGTGGACTGGGCTTCCATGGTGTACCACGCGATCACGCCGAGCATGGGATTGGCGGTCACTTTCTTCGCGGCTTTGGGTTTGCGCACGGGCTTCTTAGCTTTTTTCGCCTTGGCAACTTTTTTTACTTTTTTAACCGCTTTTTTCGCTTTTTTGGCCATAACTTGATCTCCGTTGGTTTTGGATTGAGGTAAAGGTTACTGACATAATTTATTGAACGGTAAACGCGTAGCGCGCTTTGACGGTATTATCCGAACTGCTGAAATAGCCGCGCACTTCGTATTCTCCGGGTTCCAGGCCCCAGGTGAATTCGAATTCCAGTTTGCCGGAAGCGCCTTTGGTATACAGATAAGTTCCCCACTCGTCTTCGCGGCTCGATTTCGGGACCACGTTGATCCAAGCGCCCGATCCTTCGGGAAAACCCTGGTATTCGACCACGACTTTATCGTTTTTTCCGTACACCGCGTTTTGCGCGCGGACCATAGCTCCCGACGGTTTTGATTCGACCGCTTTGGCTTTCTTAGTTATCGTTTTTCCGATCGTATAATCGATCGGTGTATCCCAACTGGACAAAGCGATATAGAAGACATCTTTCAGAAAGTTGGGGTCTTTGCATTGAATGAATGCATTTTGACCCGGTTCCGTTCCCGTGCCTACCGACAGCATACCCTGATCTTTGTCCACAGTCACCCAGAACTCCGTCGGAGTACCCGGCGTCATGATGATTTTACCAGTTTCATAGATGGCAGGTCCTTGCGACTTGCGGCGAACCACCGACTTCATATTATTCCAGCCGCCGATGACGATCTCGTACATGGGATCTCTGGTGCTCGGCAGTGATGCGATGGCGATGTGTATGTCGCTCTTCGCGGTCGCAGTGAATATGAATGTGCCTTTTCCGGGCTCATCCAATCTCCACGCATTGATCCATGACGTATACTCGCCTTTTTCGCTTTCCGAACGGTATTTGTTGGTCAATCCCTGCGAGTGAAGTGAATGCGATGACAAGATCCAGAATCCAAAAATCATTAAAAGCCCAGCGCGGGTGGTCGACGTCATGGAGACCTCCGTGAGTAAGTGATATGTTAGATGGCAATGATGGGTGCAATCTACGATAGCGGACGCCGTGTTTCAACAGTTATTTTGTATTCTTCCCCCTTGTAATGGCGATGGCGCGAATGCGCGCGGGCATTTTAGTTTCCCCTTACAAAGGTCCTGTTATGCTCTAACCGTTACCGGTTTCCGATAAGAAAACACATCCGAGAGGAGTTCCGGTATCCGCAGCCACACGTATTCTTTTTGCGTCCGCTCGTGAATGAGCTCTTTCGGGAGCGGCAATTGGCCGACGAGTTCGTCGCAAAGATCGGCCACGGCCTGGAACATATCCTCATTCTGTCCGCACATGGACAGCGTATCCCATTTATTGATCAGCAAGGCGGTCAGGGTCATGTCTTTTTTCTCCATCCGAAGCATGATAAGCCCGATGCGGTAGAGTTCTTCGAGGGAAAATATCTTGGGTTCCGACAAAAGACGGGTCAGCGCGTGTATGACAAGTCTCGGTTTGTAGTTATTAGGATCGAAATCGACGGCCGGCGCCGTCACGGCGGTTCTCTTTGCAGTTGTCATGTGATTCCTCCTCATAAATTTACCGAGAGTTTCATAATGCTCTCTGGTATCATTTACTGAAGATTTCTCACAAAGTTTCAAAATGTTTGCAAAATTCTGTAAATTTTTTAGAAAAAAGGCTCACCTCGATACGCTTACGCTACTCGGTGAGCGATGTGTACCAAGGTCGTCGAGTTTCGGCGAAGCCAAAGTATCAAGACGACCGGTGTGGGTAGTGCTCACCTCGATACGCTTCGCTACTCGGTGAGCCATGTGTACCGAAGGTCGTCGGGTTGCGGCGAAGCCAAAGTATCGAGACGACCGGTGTGGGTAGTGCTCACCTCGATACGCTTACGCTACTCGGTGAGCGATGTGTACCAAGGTCGTCGAGTTTCGGCAAAACCGAAATATCGAGACGACCGGTGTGGGTAGTGCTCACCTCGATACGCTTCGCTACTCGGTGAGCGATGTGTACCCAGGTCGTCGAGTTTCGACGAAGCCGAAGTATCGAGACGACCGTCTATTTCTTGAATTTTTTCTTTCCAAACTTTTTCATCTTAGCGAAGTGTCCTGCGATCAATGCCTCTTTCTTTCCATGACTCCAGCGCTGAACCTGTTTTTCCCGATAAAAAGCATCGCTTACACTGGTATACTCTTCGCAATACACCAGTTTCACAGGAAGATATTTCTTAGTAAAATTGGAGCCTTCTCCGGCCTGGTGCTGCGCAAGACGTCTCTCCAGGTTCTTTGTGCTGCCGGTGTAGAATTGTCCGTTACGGCAGAGAAGTATGTACATGTGCGGCATAGTATGTTCCCTTGAAATGCTCACCTCGATACGCTTACGTTACTCGGTGAGCGATGTGTACCGAGGTCGTCGAGTTTCGGCGGAGCCGGAGTATCGAGGCGACCGGTGTGGGTAGGGCTCGCCTCGATACGCTTACGTTACTCGGTGAGCGATGTGTACCAAGGTCGTCGAGTTTCGGCGAAGCCGAAGTATCGAGACGACCGGTCTGGGTACTGCTCACCTCGATACGCTTGCGCTACTCGGTGAGCGATGCGTACCCAGGTCGTCGAGTTTCGGCGGAGCCAAAGTATCGAGACGACCAGTGGGGATAATTGCTCACTTCGATACGCTGCGCTACTCGATGAGCGTTGAGTCTCATCGGATATACCCTAAATACTATGATAAGCAGAGTTAGAGACTACTATAAGAGAAACTATCTCGAGGGACAATTTTCACGCTGCTATCGTGATAACCACCTTCCCTCTTGCGTGGCCTTCGCCAAGATAGCGGAAGGCGTCGGCCGCCTGATCGAAAGAAAAGCGCTTGTCGATCACGGGAGTGATTTTTCCCGACTCGATCAACTCTTTCATCAGAGTCAGGTCTTCAGGAGTTGTATTAGCCGTAACACCGCCCATCTTTTTACTGCCGAATATCGACATGAGAGGCCCCAACAGCATCGCCGAGAAGATCTGTTTGGCCGTTCCGCCGGCCATGACGTAGATGCCGCCGGGCGCCAACGCGCGCTTGTAAGCCGAAAGCGGATGATGACCGTTGGCCGCAAAGATCAGATCATACCGTTTCCCGCTCTCGGTGAAGTTCTCTTTGGTATAATCAATAACATGATCGGCGCCGAGCTTGCGCGCCTGTTCGATATTTCGGGAACTGCAAACGGCGGTGACTTCTGCGCCGAACCATTTCGCAATCTGAACAGCGTACGTTCCCACCCCGCCGGACGCGCCCTGTATGAGAACTTTCTGTCCGGCCTTGATCTTTCCTTCGTCGCGCAGGCCCTGCAGGGCGGTGATCCCGGCCATAGGAACGGCCGCGGCTTCTTCGAACGACAGCTTGACCGGTTTCAGAGCGAGAAGGTTTTCGGTCATGCATTTATATTCCGCAAAGGCGCCGTTGCCGCACCGTGCCGCATCGCCGTACACCTCATCGCCGGGCTTGAACCGTGTGACATTCTTCCCCACGGCTTCCACGCGTCCTGATAAGTCCGCGCCGAGGCGTGTGTTCTTGGGCTTGAACATGCCCACGCCCATCAGACGCATCATGAATATGTCGGCGCTCAGGAAATGCCAGTCGTAGGCATTGAGTGAAACGGCGTGAATCTTAACCAGCACTTCGTTGTCTTTCGGTGCAGGCTTTTCGACGTCTTCGATCCGGAGCACGTCGGGTGTTCCGTATTCGGTATAAGTGATCGCTTTCATGGGACGTAACTCCGTTATAAGTTGGATTCGCTATATTTTGTTGCGCATATCATGTTTCCGCTTTCTGTTTAAAAAGAAAAGCGGCAAAGAAAACTTCTCCATGGAAGCCCTTCGCGCGGCGTGAATCAATCAGGCTTCTCCCCGATCTTCACTCTATACCCTCCCACAGGTTTGCCGTATGATGCGAAAAGGTTTTGAGGGACGGCAACGGATCGAGGAATTTGACCAATTCCCGGCTTTCGTTGCGCTCCGGCTCTTTGCCGTAGGTGCGTGAGATCACGATCTTTCCGGTGCTGAGATTGTAATCGTAGGTGTAGTAATTCTCTTCGATGGGATCGCCGCCCGAACTCGTGGCTCCGATGAGCCGGAAATCCCCTTTCTGATACCGGAAAATGTACGTGTAGCCCCATCTTTCACGGCTTCCGCCGGAGAAACTCAGCACGATCGTGCCCCGGCGGATCTCCATGGGCTGCAGTGGATCGCCCATCGTGCCGCCTTCATGCTCTCCCAGAATAACATCGTCCGCGCGATACGGTTCGGCATATCCTCCGGTCGTCTTAAAAGCGACGATCAGGGACCGCGGCGGCGAGGCCACATCGCCCATGAATCTCACGATCATCGCGACATCGTCCACCTGGTCTTTATTGAGGTCGCCAACCTGCACGTCGATGATCTCCCAACCTTCGGGAACCAGTGACACATAGTCCTGCGCCGCGCACGGTATCGTCCATGCCAGCATGATCCATACAGCTATTTTGATCATAACGCATCTCCTTTATTGTCTATAAGACGATTGAGGTTTCTTCTCATCTAACGAATATCCATATCCGTTTTGACATGATCGTTCTGTCCTGTTCTTAACCGGCCGCTCCATCGGAATCCGGCCGGGAGTGTCACAACTTAAAACATTTCGTCAAATTTAGCTACTATACAATTTGAAATTCCATTCCATGATCGCAGACCTGCGGCCGGAGTTCGTTTGGAAGGCTGAGATTTGGATTGATTTTTCGTCGGTCGCGCCGTAGTTTAGAAGAAACAAGAGAGGTCTTATGTGCGGCCGTTATACGCAGACGAAGGAACTGAGGATCATACAGGAAAAATTCGATCTCGCCAATGAGGACATGAAAGAGCTGATCGAGAGTTTCAGACCCAATTACAACGTGGCCCCGACGCAAATGGTCCAGGTCGTCGTTCGTGAGGACGATAAGCTGAAGATGAAGCTCATGAAATGGGGTCTTATTCCTTCATGGGCGGCCGATCCTAAGAAGTTCGGATTCAGCACGATCAACGCGCGCAGCGAAGAGATCCATCTGAAACCGACCTATAAGAACCTGATCCCCGGGCGGCGCTGTCTCGTCATCGCCGACGGGTTCTACGAATTCGCCAAATTCGGCAAAGAAAAACGTCCCGTGCGCTTTATCTTCAAAGATAAATCGCCGTTCGCCTTTGCGGGACTTTACGATGTGTGGAAAAAAGGAGACAGCGACCCGATCACCTCATGCACGATCCTGACCACTCAGCCCAACGAGATCGTGGCGAAATTTCATAACCGCATGCCCGTCATACTGGAACCGGGCCGGGAACGGCCGTGGCTGGATCCGGAACTCAAAACGTACGAGGAGGTTTCTCCCTTTCTGAATCCCCTGCCGGAATCATATATGGCGCATTACTTCGCCAACCCGGCGGTGAATAACGTGAGGAATAATGCGGAACATCTGATCGAGGAATTTGATTATACGGAATCGTAGCTTATTTTGACCCCTCTAAGGCTTCCTATCCTGCAGTATAAAGGATTTCAGTTGTGTATGAAAACGGATCTTACTCCTGCAGAGCCTTCCTACGAGACTAACCAATCCTTGTCTATTCCGTCTTTGGTCACGCGATCGCATTTGAGGCGGAACTTTCTTCGTTTCAGATCCAGCGTAACGGCATAACCGGTGAATTCCGGCGCGTCCTTGGCAAAAGCTGTGAGCCAATCCAGATCATACGAAGTCGTTTCAGTCCGCCCGGACTTCCACTCCATTACCGAAAGAGGATAGACAACCGATTCCCGTTTGTCATTCCAACAGGTCTGCGCAGGCTTACGCCAGATCACCAGGTCTTTGCATACCTGAGATTTTTTGCCTCGGGAGGATGGTTTCGGAACACGCACTTCGATGCCGATCTGCCTCTTGTCGAATAGAACCGAATCGGGGGCTACTTCGTCAAGCAGATACCCCATCGCATAAAGGCTCACCGCTTCGCGTTCTTTGCCGAACCAATTTGATTGGAAAATACTTTCTGTGAATCGCGTCAAACTGCGTCGTACTATTTCGTCCAGTTTAGTCATCTTTGATATGCAGCATTTATCTTGACATATGGCTCCGAATGGCCTCTTTGATCTCGTAATATCCGACCGCCGGTGTGAGCTTTTGCAGAGATTTTAGTGTAATCGAATGCTTGCTTCTCTTGTAATTGTCCAGTTCCTTCGTCGAAAGAACGTAAAACTCCCATTGTTCCAGCCGAAGTGGATCAATAGTTTCTTTGTCCATATGTTTCAGCAAACAGAATACATATACATCCGCCTGCCTCTTGGATTCTTTGGCTTGAATATTGGTCTCGCTGTCCCAATAGCGGGAGGCTTTGATACTGAAAGTGATCGTGGAGGGTTTTTTCTGATTCCAACTCTGAACGTAAGCCGCAGACTTGACTTCAACTTTCGTTCCGTCGTTCGTCGTCAGGTCATGAGCCTGCCATTCACTTCTCGCTTTCCTAATATCGATATTAAGCGCAGTCGCTACGATAAACTCCGCAAATACGCCCCGTGTTGCGTTACTGAGAATATCCGAGGCGCTCCATTGCCAGAAATTAAGAAGGGTGTGGCCGGTTGGTTGTCCGTTGAGTGAGAGAGGCTCATTTCCGGTTTTGACAGGTTTCATTTTCTTTATGAACGTTTCACTGTTTTCCTTTTTGACTCGGCTTCCCATTTTCTCAACGACACCTTAAGGCGACTGCTTATTGGATCATCGTAATCATCCAAAAAGCGTATGATATCATCAAAAACAATTTCGCTTTGTTCTTTCTTCCTCTTTATGGGCTGTATGTAAAGAATTTCGACACCATGGTTGGATCCGGTGTTTGAAATATCATCTCCTTCTACCTTAACCCAACCCCATCGCTTAAGTTCCTCAATGTAATATCGATACTTCGCCTTCTGTTTAGTTTTATCGTATATCTTCAGCAGTCCCTCCACGAGCGAACTAACCTTCATTGTCTTGGCAAGGTTTAGATAGGCATCCTGATTTTCGTTAAGCGAATCCATTTCAGTCTTGAATTCAATAAGATATACGGTCGAGTCATTGCATAACGCGACATAATCAATGCGATAAGATTGATTACTCTTGATTTCGGGTTTGACATCACTTACCCGTAACGGAAATTCCGGCAAGATCCCAAACACTTCTTTTTGATATTTATGCTCTATCAATTTAGGCAATATAGCCGCTATGAAGATATCAACTCTTCGTTCAAGCTGATAAGCAGGATACAGCCTCCACTTGTCCAACAAGTCAAATATTTTGTCAACAGACATTTTATCTTGACTAGCCATAACAACACACACTCGTTTTCGTACATGACTCTCACTTCAAACTACGAAATGCGCTTGCTTATCTTCGGTCGAAGTTCACTAATCAATGCAGCTTCCAAAGCCGCAGCCCAATACCATTCATTGGGCGGAAGAGCGACCCATCCAACGATTGAAGACGGGTTCTTTATTACCGCGTCCCATTTTTCATTGCCAAAAGCTGTTGACTGGTTTCCAAGACGCTGACCCAGTGTTGTTCGAATTGCCCGGCCTACGTATTGGAGCTTCCCATCAAGTTCAAAGAAATAGATTCCGGGATTGGATGCCCAATCCGGCCATCTTCTAGCCGAGGCAAAACTCTGTATCAGTGTAATGGGTTCACGCTTGATCTCACAATTTTCCAGACCAGCAACGCGACCGAGAATTTCACTTATTCTTCTATCTATTGTGCTGTTCATCTACTTCTTTCTGATTTGTGTTCTCAGATACCACAGAATGGAATACCCGACTTATTTCTTATTCTTTATTACTGCATGTTGAAATCGTATAGAACGCTCGGAAGACCTCATCATTCAGTCGTCTCAGAAGTTTTAGATAGTTCCAGAACATTAAGAATGACAGGCCAAAATAGCAAAGCACAAGAAAACATGGCACTAAAAAGTCATTTCGAAAGGCACCAATAGTAAGTCCTAAGCCGGCAAGTAGAAAAGCCATTGACATAGTTCGACTGAAACCATACAGATTCAGGAAGTGCGTTGAACGTGCAAATGCTGCAGGTGCCTTTAAACTGATTTCTTCAAAACTCAGCCAAAATATTTCATGTGGTTGAGGCTCTTTAAGATTGAAACGTATTTCAAATATTGTCAAAAAAGCTTTCCGGAAATCTTCATTGTATGGCTTTCGATATTTTGGAAAGCAAAGTTGCCTCCAAATTGGAGCCTTTGTGCGAGTAAGTGTGAACAAGTTGGATGCAGGAAACTTCAATAGCTTCTCAACAAAGAATCGTTCAAAAAGAAGACTTGATAGACTAGAAAGAATATGGCCCGCGATATATGCACCAATTACCGTGATGAGAATGCCAATGAATGGAGAATATTTCATCATGACCAGTACTTCCGGCATGATAGGCTTGTAATCGTGTGTGACCGCTTGGCCCCCGTAATTCGCGACCAGCTTGCCATACATAAGTACAAGATCGCCTGAGTTGACAAGTAGAATGCCAAACGTAAATCCCGGAAGCAAATATCCAAAAAAATCATAGAGAGAAAACGGTATGCTAACCTTTGTTAGATCCTCTATTTTCATGACATCTCCGCTCACCGGTAAAGGTGAATGCTTTTTGAATTCAATTACTTGTCACGTACTAACGTCTAAAGTAGTTTCATCGCAAGTTGTCCAACATGGCGAGCCCTTCTTGAAATCAGAATGGTTAGTTCTTTACTTCCATTTACCTCACCCTCATCCTCGGGGTTCTTTCATAGCCCATGGCAAGCTTTCGGGCGATTCTTTTTGCCTCAAATTCTTTGGCTTCTTTCACCGACTTGAAGGTCCAGGTTTTTTTCTGAAGATAATGCGGAGTGGGCTTACGTCCGCTGAGATAGGCTGCTCCCCACTTAGAGGTGACTTTCCTGCCTCTAACCTCGATCTTCCAGATCTTCCAGCTGACTCCGCTCAGGTTATAGGTATTAGGGCCCATGTAATAAAATGTTTTCATATTATCACCATTAATAATCAATAACTCTATTCTTTCTTCCCCTCGATGATCTTCACTTCCGGTATCTCCTGCATCTTCGCCATGGCCTTACTCACCGGATGGCTTGGATAGACGCAACAAGTGCGTTGACCACATTAATCGATCTTAAAACGCTTATATTCCACCTCACTCATAGTAAACGTCGGGTCGATGATTTTCACTTCGTCATACGTCATATCATAAAGTTTATATACCATTAGATCGATTACCTGCTCATATTTCTTTGTGTCTGATTCCGGATCAGTAGCCTTTGAAGCAAGGATTTTGTCAACGATTTGTTCAAATCGATTTTGGTCTTCTGACAGTCTAATTGGTAATTGACCTACTTGAACAATTCTAATCTTGGGAAATAGATCAGTATCACTTTTATATTTCGCTTGATAATAGAACTGAAAAAGTGAGCTATTCATTAGTGAAGCCAAGAACTTTGCCGAATACAGTTTATCTCGAACTTTAATTGAGTACAAACTTCGATTGCAGTATAACTTTGTATTCAGGAATAGGACAGTGAGTTCGCTGCCGGTTTCTCGGACTAATATTCTTTCTCCTCTAAAGAATTCCTCATTTTTACCGAATTGAGATGCAATTCTTCTGGAAATAAAACTGTATTTCTTGATTGCCCATTTGCTAACATCAGAACCAGTAATAAATCTAATTTCACCAGACGAAGTTGCCATGTCTCTGCCGATTTCGAATCCTCTCAGTACATCCGATATTTGTGAAAGCGGTCTTGCGTTTCTTTCAATTTTCTTAATAATATTATTATTGGGATTGAAATCATCAAATGTCCAACTAACGCATTCATTACTTGATCTTACTCCAATTAACACTGCGGTGGGCATTTGAACATTTTCAAACACATTGTCACCCTGAACGTGAAGAGAAATTAGTCTTAGGTTTCTTTCTAAATATCTTCTAAGGGAATCAAACTTCAATCCTTTGATATAAAGAGATGCTGTAATGAACGACACTGTTCCTTCTTTTTTCAAGAATTGCTTAATACTTATTTCAAAGAAGTACGCATACAATTCACCACATTTTATTGTTGAGTATCCTTTGTAAGATACTTGTTCCGTTCTTGTTTCAACCTTATACGGCGGATTCCCTATTACTATGTCAAACCCGTCTTTAAATCCGAACATCCATTCCATATCGAAGAAGGACGCCGAGGCATTTTGATCGTAGGGATTCCAGGCGGCCACCTTTTTGGCCGTTTCCGGCTGAAAATTGTGCTGATCTACCAGAAGTTCGGTCAGTTCATCGCGCAGTTGTTTATCTTTGTTACGGCAGTTCTCTTTACGCTTCGGTGTGCGCGCTTCGAAGTAGCTGTGCCGTACCTTCCTCAGTTGTTCTTTTTTCTTATCGATCTGCGGATTGGTAAAAAGATTGGCTTCCTCTTTTTCAAGCCTGATGAGTGAATTGGCTGCGACAAATTTTGTTTCCAGGTTTGGCAAGGGCCGTATGCCGCGGTTGTCTCTTTGGGGATTCTCCCGTTGATCCACGATCAGCGAAATGAAGAACCGCAGTTTGGCGATCTGCACAGCGATAGGCTGTATGTCCACGCCGTAGATACAGTTTTCGATCAGATACAGCTTACGCCCGTAGTCGAGTTCGTTATTGGCAAAAGCTTCCTCGATGGTCTGCACCGCGCCTTTCCGTGCGTCCGGGTCGTCGATGGCTTCGGCTTTCTCCAGCTGAAGCTGTTTCCAAAAGCTGTTATTGGGATCGAGTTTGTGGAGAATGTGCACGAGTTTGTGCAGGATACCCATCGGAAAAGCTCCTGACCCGCAGGCCGGGTCAAGTATTTTGATCGAATCAATCGCATGTATGAGTATCACGACTTCCTGGTCTGAAAAGGAATGCGGCGATTCGTCATACCCTATCAATTGCCTTAGAGCGGCCTCAAGTTCGCTTTCCTTATCTTTCCATCGGCTGGAATGCAGCTTTTCCTGCAAGACCAGTTGGCTCTTACGAGCTTTATTGCCGTACAGATCGGTCTGCTTGTCTCCGAGAAATACATACGACGACGGGTCTGCGAGGAGTGTGTTTTTCAAATACGCCAGCAATGACTCGTCCACCATGTAGTTGACGATCTCGCGGGGCGTGTAGAAAGAGCCGGTTTGTTTACGGGCCGTCGTTTTCGTCTCAGGGTTGAAGTTCGCCAGAAGGTTTTCGAAAACCTTACCGAGTAATTCCGGGTCAAGCGCGACTTCTTCTTCGATCGGCGTATTTTCAGCTACGGTGAATTTGTACCGATTCAGAATATCAATAACCCCATGAACCTGATACCGTCTGTTCCTGGTGCCATAGACTTCGTTGAGGTCGATCTCTTTTTCCTTACTGCAGAAGAAGAGTTCGTCGGGAATCTTAAGGATATTATCGTCCCGGTCACTGAACCCGTCGATACGGATGCGTTTCAGCTTGCCTTTTTCGTCTACTTCTTTATCAAGGCATTCAAAAAGACCGCCGTTCAGAAAAGGGATCGGGTCAAAATATTTTTCAAGGGTTTGTTTGGGATTGATAAATTTTTTTTCGTAACGGAAAACGTTATGAATAAAATAGTGCGCGTCCCGTCCATTGTCATTTTTCGTCCGGAACCGGCGCTTCTCCATCTCCGTATTGAGCGTGGCGAAGAATAGATTCTGGAGTATCGCCTTATAGTATGTGCTCTTATTCGGGTCCGTGTATTTGATGATATTTTTCAGCTGTTTTTCATCAAAGAGGTCGTCGGAGATCAGTCTTTTTTCTTTGAGGAACCAGACAAAGATCAATCGGGTTATGAGCCGTATCACGCTGGTCGCATTACGGATCTCTTTGTTTTTTTCTACATCGTCCGGAAAGGTGACCTTCTGAATTGCCCAGAAATACCAGTTGGCCAATTCCTGGAAGAATCGTTTATTGAGTTCCTTGGTATCGAGCGTCTTCTGCCAGGCGTTGTGAAGTTCTACGAAATTGCTGAATGTATGGAGCCGATACAATTCGTCAAACGAAAGATCGAACAGGATTTCGATATGCGCCCGGTGGGGATTGGCAAGATGGATGTCTTTGATCTGGGTAACTTTTTCCAGCACGTCTTTCGACTCATCCCTCTTGTGAAGCCTTCGGTTGATAATAGAGAGCGTAAGCAAAGAATTGTATTTAAATAAAATCATGACCGGCATGGGAAACAGGCGATTGACTTCGCGTGTGATAAGACTCAGTTCCGTCCGGCTGTACTGATCTTTTTTCAATTCTATCGTGAAAAACAAATACGATTCGATGATGGTTCTATCCACTTTCTTCGTGTCAAAAAGCGAATTCTGCTTAGTGACCTGGTCTTTGGAAAGCTGAAAAAGCAGATCTACATATTTCCATTCGGACGTCCGCGCCTTGTCTTCTCTGAACTTCTTTGAACCGACGAATGCATCTTTGAATTCCGGATAGGTAGGTTTAGTCAGAGGGGCATTCAGCTCGGTATTATATCCCAGGGCTTGAAACAGTTTCAGGGCATTTTCCGTGAGATTGCCTTGGGAAAACGAGCGGATCGTCTGATTGATTTTTTGTTTGGTATCTACTGCGGCCATAGTATTACATAATGATTAGCCATGTGACCAGTTCAAAATGATCCAGTTCACTGATTTGTTTTGATTTAGGAATGACAAGAGCGTCACGATCGGTGGTAAGCTTCTGAAAACTCCTTCTTTTGAAGACACTGACAATTTCATTAACGCCTTTGCCCAGCAGTTCCGAAAACCGGCTCATATCCTCGCCCTGTTTCGTTTCGCTATTGAATAAGTCGCAGAGTTGCTCGAAAGGCTCTTTACGTCCCTGGCACATGAGGCGATAGATTTCAAGGATTTGCTTTGCGTTGGTGTAGTTATAACGCACCGTGCCGTCATCGCGAACATAGACCAGAAAATACGGCTGAAGAGGATTGACCTCTTCATTGCCGTCGGAGTCACCTTTTTGCTTGAGACAATAAACGACACCCGGCTTGATGATCTGCTTCTCTGCCTCGGAGAATCTACTGAGATCCAGCATATCTGCATGAGAACCTGAAGGGGATGGCACCACACCATATAAGCCAATTGGAGCTTCTTCCAATTTTTTTCGATTGTTCTCTATGTAATTCATTAGATCAATCCTGAAATCATCCAGAGTAAAATCGGTCAGCGAAATAGTTTCATTCTGAACGTCCTCAAGATCAAGAACCATGTCTCTGAGCTTTTTAAGCTGCTGGTTTCTGTATTTCAGATCCTCTTCGATCAATTCTTCGATCTGGTCGGTGGCGAGGACATTGTCCTCAGCCGTAGCTGTCACGTCCACCAGAGCCATCCGGGCTTCCACACGCTGTTTCAAATTGATGTAATTATCCAGGTCCTTGGTTGGCCAGAAATTGACCAATTGAATCTTATCGTTTTTACTTCCGAGCCGGTCTATTCGTCCGAAGCGCTGAATGATACGAACCGGGTTCCAATGAATGTCATAGTTTACTAGAAAGTCGCAATCCTGCAAGTTCTGGCCTTCACTGATACAATCCGTGGCTATCAGAATATCGATCTCCGCGTCCTGCTTCATCCCGGACATTTTTGCCCGGTTCTTGGAGACGGGCGAGAAGTTGGTCAATATATTCGAGTATTCGCTTTTTCCGTATGTAGTGTAAGTTCCCCCGCCGGTGACGAGCGCGATATTAAGTCCAAGTTCTTTTTTCGACCAGTCTTTCAGATTCTCATACAAATACTGAGCAGTGTCACCAAACGCCGTAAAAATGAGCGCTTTCTTATTATTAGCGTTGATCGGCTTCTTCATCTTACCCTTGATCAGGTCTTTCAGTTCTTTGAGCTTGAAATCCCTCTCAGGGGTCACGGCTACAGCACCATTATAAAGCTCGTTCAGAGCTTCCCGATCTTTTCTGAGATCGGTCAGCCAGCGTTCCAAATCCAGATCGGCCAGGTCAAATTTGAGTTTCTTTCCAACCTGCCACTGTTCGGCATCTTCACTGACTTCGTCCAGTTCGTCCTCATCCGGCTGAAAAGTCTCCAGCATCTCAACCTGGGATCGTGTTTTTGACTTTATGAATGCCTTGATCCTCTTTTCAAGTCCTTCAATTTTCCGAATAGTCCGATCCATGGATATTTCAAATGATTCGATCGAACTTTCCAGACGTTTCAGGAAGCTTATCTTCATCATACCGATAAGGAAATACTCACGATCACTTTGTTTGAATGCCAATACTTCCGTTCCGGCTTTTTCTTCATATTTCTGCTGCATTTCCGGCTTCACATAGGCCGATGGATTGAACAGAGAAAGTTTGTAGTCCTTAATTTTCTTGTTCAGAGCATCATAGGTGAAGAAACGATCTTTGGTGTCGATGTCCGGATAGATTGAATGAGGCTTTAGTCTTTCGGGCCATTTGCCTATAGCCGCGACATCGTAGAAGCTTCTGATGTGCTTGCGGCTGCGGGCAATGGTAAGTTCATCCAGAAGTTTGAAGAACGACGAATCAAGCTTCTCCAAAAGCTGTTTCACAGTTCGATCCGGATTCTTTTTTGGATCGGCCCACTGGGTAAACTGGGTCTGAGCGTTCTTGAGAGCCTGCCCAATATCTTTGATCTGGGTTGTTTCGTACATTGCTTCATCTTTGCCCTCTGTGATCAAATAGATTTGGTTACGCAGATCCCGAAGATTATTATTCACAGGCGTGGCGGAAAGCATCAGAACTTTGGTCTTCTTGCCTTCCTTTATGATCTTCTCCATCAGCCATTTTGCCCGATTCATTCTCGTCGAACCGTCATCAGAAACCTTATCCATCGGGTTGCCCCGGAAATTATGCGATTCGTCAATCACTACCAGATCATAAGCGCCCCAATTAAAATTTGAGAGTTCAATACCATTAGCATCCGATCGACCCGAAATTCTGCCCATATCTGTGTGATGCAACACGGTATAATTGTAACGGTCTTTTTGAAATGGATTGAGTGTATGGCCTTGCGAAGCCTGGTAGATGGTCCAGTTGTCTGCAAGTTTCTTCGGACATAGAACCAGCACGCGATCATTGTGCTGTTCAAAATATTTGATTACAGCCAGCGCTTCGAAGGTTTTGCCAAGACCCACACTGTCGGCTATGATGCAGCCATTGTGTTTTAGAATCTTGTTGATCGCGCCCCGAACACCATCTTTCTGAAAATCATATAGTGTGTTCCAAACTTCCGATTCCAGAAAACCGACCTGTTCTTCAAGCATTCCCCCTTTTTTCTGTTCGTCAAGATAGTCTTCGAAAATGTGATACAGTGTTTTGAAATAGATGAACTCGGGTTCGTTCTCGATGTACAGTTGTTCCAGATATTTAAGCACATCGTCTTTTACATCTTCAACCAAACCGGTATTGTCATTCCATAATTCTTCAAACCAGTTGTATAGATCGGCCCGGTCTCTATCATTATCGACTATCAGATTTAATTCAATGTTAGGGCTTCCTCCCAATCCAAGACCGTTTACTGTGAAATTGGAACTGCCGACAATTGCTTTTTCCACTCCGGTATTCCGCCGAACGTGATACATTTTGCCATGAAGGAAATTCGGCTTCACCATCGACTGTATGTCCACCTTGGTCTTGATCCATTCAGAGCATTCCTTAGCAATGGCTTTTTGCGTCAAGCGACTTTGAATCGGAATCGTGATTTGGTCATCTGTGATTGTGAAATCCCGCTTGTTGGTTTTGCTGGGATCAAGGCCCTTGATAAACGTCGGCTCGCCGAAAAGGAATTTTAGGCGATCAATTCCATCCAACTCTGATTTCAACTTGTGATAAGCGTAGATGGTAAAATAGGCAGAAACTATCGAAAGGCTTGCACCGGTTTCGATAGCGTTCTTAAGAAATTCTCCGACAGAGCCTCTGGTGTGATTGTCCTTAATGGATGAAAAAAACGCGGGCGTAATATCATTGCTCATAGAATTGACCAGATTTGATCCTACAGAATAGTGAGAGAACAAGCTACGAAAGGTATCAAAAAGATAAGACCCAAATCACAAAATGTCAATGACTTTGGTCATATTTTCAGATTGCATTTGACTAACTACCTCAGAACAGGGCACAACAAGGATGCAAAGAAGGGTTTAATCAAAGATTGAACTTCGCATCAAATTCATGCACCACATCCAGAAGATCGGGCGTAAGACGGCTTCGGGTCTGCGAAACGATATCTTCAGGAACGCCTTTATAGAACGCCTGAGCGATACCGCCGGCGATACAAGCGAGCGTATCGCTGTCCCCGCCCAATGAAACGGCGTTTCTCACCGTTCCTTCAAAATCATCCGCATCAAGAAACGAAATGATCGCCTCCGGCACGGTGCGCTGACAGGATTCATCGAATCTATACTCAGGCCTGATCTGATCAACCGTGCGGTTCAGATCATAACCGAATCGGCTTGAGATCTCCGAGCGGATCTTTTCCTTTCTTTCCGACTGTCTGGCCATCAGTATCGCCAGCGCCGTGGCCTGCGCGCCTTTGATGCCCTCCGGATGATCGTGGGAAATTTCTGCGGTTCGTTTCGCTTCCGCCAGAGCCTCATCGGCCGTGTCAAAAGCAAATCCTACCGGGCATACACGCATTGCGGACCCGTTGCCCCAGCTGTTATACGGCCGGACCTTATTCTCAAAGATCCAGCCGTAAAATCTTGCGCCGTAACTGAGCGATGGATATCTCCGACCGAATTGCTTCATGGACGTGCCGTAGTCAACGCCTTTCAGTATGGAATACGCCACAGCTATAGCCATGACCGTATCGTCGGTGAATCGCGAATTCTTCTGGAATAGCGGAAATTCCGTCGTTTTGATCGGATCGAATTCGTACACCGATCCTATGATGTCACCTGCAATGGCTCCGATCATGCTTCGTTTTCCTTCTTAAACCCGGCTGGTATGTCCTTCTGTTTGAATTGGTCCCGCCGGATCTTGTCCTCAATATACCGCTTCAGGGAATCTGCGTCAACCGAATGCGGCAATCCCGTGGTGATAAAATCGAACCAGGCGCTGAATGCGTTCTGTTCCTTTTTCCGCACAGCTAACCGGTTATCCTCCGGACCCGGTGTGCAATTGGCGTCGACGAAATATTTGGTCAGAAGATACTGGGTCTGCACAGACGGCCAGTTCCTCTCGATGAATACCCCGACCTCGAAAAGATTCCTCAGAAGGCTTTGTGCGGTCTCATCGCCGTGTGACCCGGCAAAGGAACTGACGTGACGGGCAAAGTACGGTATGTGGCATCCTGTTTCCAGTCCGTAAAAAGGTGAAATGATCCGGACGCTGATGTCCGACTCCGACCGGAAAATGATACTGCCCTGCAGATCGGTCTCTTTGGCCCGCAGGTAAGCCGTTTCACCGGCACGAACATCCGCGCCTTCGGTGTGAATGGATTCGTTCATATTACCTCCCTGAAATTAAGGATGAAGACGAACCGTCAATGGCCAAAGTGCCTACTATGACACACAGTGCCGGTCGATGGTTGAAATAAAATACGGGGAGTAATGAACGGAGGTAAATTGGCTAATTTGGCGTTTAGCGAATTATTTAAAGTGGCTGCAAGTACCGTAAATCACCACCGTATTTTCATATATAAAATAACGACCGGATGCCCGTTTGTCAAGCGATATGTTATGAACCGGAGGATTTTCTTGGAAGATTGAGTCAGTCCCCTGTTAGCAAGTAGAAGGATAATCTATGGAAATGCTCATCTCGATACGCTTACGCTACTCGATGAGCGGAAAGTACAAGGTCGTCGAGTTCGGCGAAGCCGAGTACCGAGACGACCGT
>CAYPYN010000010.1:0-111214 GCA_964415295.1 uncultured Bacteroidota bacterium | reverse complement strand
CCATGTTCAGATTCTATACCAGGCGATGAAAATGAACGGTTCCAAGATGTTCGTCAAGATCGGAACGAGCGGAACCGGCGGCATGGGTCTGAATATTCCATATACGCACAGCGAAGAAAGGCCTTCGCGGGTATTATTATCCAAATCTTCAGTTGCCGGTGCGCATACATTATTGTTGTTCCTGATGGGAAGAACCCCGGACGGGCCCATCATAAAGGAAGTAAAGCCTACTGGACTCATCGGATGGAAGAAAATCGATTACGGCGAGATCCGCAAAAAGAATCAGCCGATCCCGCTTGTGGACTGTCCGCCGGAGAAAGCCTACAAACTTCAGCGCACTTTGGAACTCAAAAAACCGAAATTCGCTAAAGATACCGGAGAAAATCTAAAGGCGGTTTTCATCGACACCGGTGAGAACGGACTGTTTTCGAGAGGTGAGTTTGAAGCGATCACGACACCGGGACAAATGGAATTTGTCACACCCGAAGAGATCGCCGACAGCGTGATCTTTGAGATCCGCGGCGGCAATACCGGTCATGATATAATAAATGCCCTGGATAATGCGACACTGGAACCGACATACCGCGCAGGGTATCTTTTCCACAATGCCCTTCGTCAGCTGCAACGATTGGAAAAAGAACACCATGAGGAGAGTGTGGCCTTCGAAATGCTCGGTCCTCCAAGGGTATCCAAGCTGCTTTATGAAGCGTATTTGCTTAAGACCGCTTTTTTCGACATGCAGACCGTAGCCAAGACCGCCGGCGCTGTTCTATCCAGAAAGATTCATGAGATTATCGCTACGAATCCCAGACTGAGGTCCCGTATCATTTCAATCGGAATTCCAATACTCTTGCCCGATGGTAAATCTCTTTTGCGGGGCGACGAAATTAAGATTCCCCCTTTCCGGGGCGTTAATGAATTTAAGATCGATAAAGGATCCATTGATTCTTGGGCGACCGACGGCTGGGTCGATCTGCGCGTGACCAACATGGAAAAATGGAAAGAACGATGCCGAAAGATCGTCGAAGACGTCCGCTCAATTCCGACCGACGAAACGGGCTCACGATATTTGCGTAACCACGATTATTGGGAAAATTTCCCTGAGATCGATCCCGGGAAATTGGTTGGCTGGATTTTCAGCGAAGAGGATAAAGGTCAGAGGATGAAAGCTTGAAATCGGCGAACCCGATTGGTTTGCGCCACTGCGCACGGTAGGCCGAACAAACGAACACACGAAAGAGGTTATAATGAAGTTGAATAAGATTGACCACATCGGCGTTGCCGTGACCGATCTGGAGAAGGGTATTGAATTATACAAATCCATGGGCTTTGAATTTCACGGTACCGAAGTGGTGGAAGATCAGAAAGTGAAGACGGCATTTTTCAAAATAGGGGAGTCGATGATCGAATTGCTTGCCGCGACCGATCCTTCGAGCCCTATTGCTAAATTTATAGAGAAGAACGGCCAAAAAGGCGGTATTGCCCATGTGGCGATCAACGTTTCCGATGTGGATTCAAAACTTGCGGAACTGAAACAAAAGGGTTTTCAACTTATCGACGAAACGGCCAAGCCCGGTGCGCATGGCGCCAAGATCGCTTTTGTTCATCCGAAATCTACCGGAGGCGTTTTGCTGGAGCTGTGCGAGAAAAAGGAGCACTGAGTGCTGTACGTTGTGACGGCGCTTCATTCCGAGGCGAGACCGCTGATCGAACATTTTGATTTAGAAAAAAGTACCGATTCGAAACGTCTCGATCTGTTTGAAAATGATGAACTCAAGCTTATCGTCAGCGGAATCGGCAAGCTTCGCAGCGCGATTGCGACGTCCTACCTGCTCACGAGAAATATGACCTCCGGCCATGGGGCTGTCATCAATATCGGTATCGGCGGTTCTGTCACTAAGAACAGACCGATAGGCGAACTCTCCTACGTTCATAAGATCACAGATCACGCTACCGGCCGAGAGTATTTTCCGGAAGCCGTTCTGTCTCATGATATGCCCGGGGCTGAGGTTGAGACGTTTGATAAGCCCGTAGGACAGAATGAAAAGATTTCGATCACGGGTGATCTGGTCGATATGGAGGCATCCGGTTTCTACCAGGCTTCGTCCCTGTTTGTCGAAACGCACGCGGTCTATTGCTTGAAGGTCGTGTCCGATTATTTGGAATGGTCTCATCTGTCCAAAGAATTTGTCAGCGGCTTGATTCACAGGAACATGCCGACGATTAATCGCTTCTTCCAGCGTCTGACGGAATTCCATCGGCCGGAGCCTGAGCTGATCCGTCCGGAAGATCAGGAGCGGATCGTAATGATCGTGGCCAATCTCAAGTTGACCAGTGCTCAATCCGATCTGTTATGGTCGTGGTGCCGTTCGGCGAAGATACGCGGCCTGGAATTGGGCGTCAGATTAGAACCGTTCCTACAAGTAAAATACAAAACGAAGAGTGAGAACAAGGATGCGCTTGAACGGATCCGTAAGTCCCTTCATCAATAAACATTTCTCGCATATCTACGTCGAGCGACAGGCTCTGAATTATTCAGATACGGAAGCGATCCTTTCCAAATTTCCTTATGCTGTCAGGATAATGATCCGCGATTACAAAGACATTTTCAACCGGCCTCATCAAAGGTTTCAGATTCAAAAACAGTCGATGAAGCTGATTCTGGCCGTAAAGAAAGACCGCTTTTTGTACGAAGGTTCCGATCAGGTGCAGGATTTCAACCACCCGCATGTTTACTATAATTCGCTGATGCTCAACTGCCTTTACAACTGCGATTACTGTTATCTTCAGGGCATGTATCCGTCGGGTAATATCGTGGTTTTCGTTAATAATGAGGACTTCATTGATGCTGCGAAGAAGCAGCTCGCGGTGCATCCCATGTATTTGTGTATTTCTTACGATACGGATCTGCTGGCCTTTGAAAATATCGTGCCTTATTGCTCCCGGTGGATCAAATTAGCTTCGGAAGAACCCAATCTTACCATCGAGATCCGGACTAAAAGCGTGAACTATAGCGCGATATCCCATTGGCCGCCTCCTCCGAATGTGATACTGGCATGGACCGTGTCGCCGCAGTCCGTTATTGATACTTATGAAAAAGGAACGCCTTCTCTTGCCAGCCGGTTGTCTGCAATCCGTTCTGCTCTGCAGGATGGATGGAAAGTTCGTCTATGCTTCGATCCGGTGATTCGGACGGATCGGTGGAAGGAGGACTACGCGGAATGCGTCGATACCGTCATGAAAGCTTTGCCCGGGGAGGATTTGCATGACATCAGCGTAGGTGTATTCCGAATGAATGCTGAATACCTTCAGAGAATTCGTAAGCAACGCACGGATTCGTCGATATTGTATTATCCGTACGATCGTCAGGAGAACACGGCAACCTATCCCATGAGCGAACGTGATGAAATGAAAGAATGGATGTTAATGCAGTTGCGGCCATTCATACCTGGCGAAAAGGTGTTTTTATAAACGGAGGACCTCGTGGATTAAGGCCGGTAATCGATTGAAAGGTAATATTTATTTCTTTACCGCCTCAACTATCGTACTTTTTGCGGCGGCGTATATCGAATAAAAGAATAGTATGATCAGTTTTTAATGATCAAAGGAAACGTAATATCTATGAAAACGGCCATCGTCACCGGAGCCTCCTCGGGTATCGGTCTGGAAGCGGCAAAAAAGCTTGTGTCTCTCAACTATCGGGTTTATGGACTGGCAAGAAACTTTGACAAAACCCGATGGCGTCATGAACTGTTTGAACGAGTTATATGCGACGTGTCGGATTGCCAAGGTCTAAAAAACACGGTTTTGGAAATTGTGGAAAAGGAGGGATCGATTGACCTTCTTTTGAACAACGCCGGGATCGGGTATTTTGCTCCTCACGAGGAGATCAAGCCGGAGCAGATCGAGGAAATGGTCAAAACGAATCTCTTGGCGCCGCTCCTTCTTACACGGCTGGTTCTACGGGAGTTGAAGAGGACCAAAGGTTACATCATTAATATTTCGTCGATCACAGCTCTGAAACCGAGTATTTTTGGTGCGGCGTATGCGGCGACCAAAGCCGGACTGAGACACTTTGGGAGTTCGTTGTTTGAAGAAGTGCGGAAAAGCGGCGTCAAAGTCATAACGATCAATCCGGACATCGTCAAGACCGGTTTCTACGACCATCTTAATTTTAAGGAGCATGAAGATCCGGAAAGCCACATCGAGCCGGGGTGCGTGGCCGATGCAATCGAATGGGTGCTAACGAGGCGCGACGGGACCATACTTTCGGAGATCACCATAAGACCGCAGAAACATATGCTCGAAAAGAAACAAAAAAACCGATAACGAATAGCTATCGGTTTTCAAATTTTATTGCTATCACTGCTTTTCAGGCTCTGCGATGATATTCTTCGCTTTTCTTTCCTTGATATAACCCGGAACCGTTCTGAATACATAATCCCACAAAGGATTACTCACGCCGTAAGCCGTCGCGTCATCCTCGAAATGGTGGCGAATATGGTAATCCTTCAACCATTTAGCCGCACCTCGTCTCATCGGGAAATGATGTGTGGCATAGTGGATGGAATCGTAGACCACGTACCCAAGGATGAATCCGGAGAATAAGGCATTTGTATAAATGTCGAACAGCGTTTTGAACAAAAGATAGAAGATAATGGCCAATGGAATGCTGACCGGAAGCGGCATGACAAGCCGTGAACTGTCCCTCGGATAATCGTGATGGATGCCATGAACCAAAAAGTGCACCTTTTGTCCGAGCGCGCTTTTAGGCTGGTAATGAAATGCCCAACGGTGAATGGTGTATTCAGTAAATGTCCATCCAAAAATTCCCAGCAAAAAAAAGACCATCATGCCGATCCATGAGATTTGCTGCAGGCCAAGGTAAAAGGTAAATGCAATGACCGGTGTGAACGTCAGCACCGGCGTTAACGGGTGTATGTGAGAGAAATATTCCAACACAGGGTTTTTGAAGAGCGGTATGGTTTCGTCTTTATTGGAAACAAATCTGGCAGGCATTTTCGATAACCTAATCGTTAAATGAATGTCTGTTTTATATCCTTAACGCCGAATTTAGAAGAATTTTCCCGTTTGTAAAGCTATTTTTGATTTTGCGGATTCTCATCCAATCGTTTGAGTTCGAGTTCGGTGAAATCAAAATCCGGGTTGGGAATATCCACCTTCATTTCAGCGACTCTGCCGTTCGAATTTAATACGAAATTGACCAATCCCTTCGGCAAATTAGGGTCGCGTAATTCGATTTCAAAGGTATCGTAATGCCAATGCCGAAGGTCGCCGACAAACGAAGCCGTTGGGAGGAACCGCACCAATAGGTTGCCGTTTTCCAATTCGACAGTGACATTTCCGTACATGGCACTGCCGTAAGTACCAACGTAGGATTCAAGCTGCACTGAAGGCTTGGTATTTTTTACCCGCGCTTCTTCTTTCTTTATGTGTTCTTCTTTTTCTCTGGCTTCAAAATCCTTTATTCTCTTCAGTGTTTCCCCGGACCAATCACGATCCTTGCTGCTGAGGTAAGCATCCAGCACTTTGTATTGGAGAGCCGATGATAGGCTGGAGATGCTGTTGGTCAAGATGACAAATCCGAGATTCTCTTCCGGTACCAGGCAGATTCTGGAAATCATGCCATCCATACCGCCGCTGTGGTCGATTATTTTCTTCCCCTGATAGTCGAATGTGAACCAGCCGAGTGCCGCGGCAGAGAAATGTTTGGTCGGATTGAATTTCAGAGAGCCTTCTGAAACGGGAATGATCGTGTGGGGCGTCCAGATCTCGTGTTTTGTTGACCACTGGAGCAGTGTTCTGCTCGTATCGCGACTCAGCCACATCTTGATCCATTTGGACAGATCGTAGACGCTGGAGTTTATCGCCGCGGCGGAACCGCAGTTGTCCACCACGCGATAAGGAATGGTCATCAATTGACCGTTATGCTGAGTATGCGGTGTAGCGACATTACCGGCCGGCGTGTTGACGCTGGTGTTGGTCTCATTCATGCCGAGCGGTTTGAAAATCCTTTCCTTGACGAATTCGTCCCAAGTCTTACCTGAAATCTTATATAGCGCTTCACCTGCCGTTATGAACATGATGTTCTGGTATCCGTACGCCGATCTGAAACCATGCTTCGGCTTAAGATAGCGTATCCGTTCGATCACTTCTTTCCGGGAATAGTGGGTCCCGTACCAAATCAGGTCACCGCCAAAGGTGACCAATCCGCTCCGGTGGCAAAGCAGATCACGGATAGTCATTTCGCGCGTGGCATACGGGTCATAGAGTTGAAAATAGGGAACGTGATCCGTGACTTTATCGTCCCACTTCAGTTTTCCTTCTTCCACCAGCATGCCCAGCGATGCGCTTGTGAAAGCTTTAGAAAGTGATGCGACGGCGAACAATGTGTGCGTATCGACCGGATCGTTCTTTCCAACGGTTTTGACGCCATAGCCTTTGGCAAAGACCACGCTGTCGTCTTTCACAACAGCAATAGCCAGGCCGGGAACGTTCCATTCTTTGATGGCCTTGGCGATGTAAGCATCCAAAGTTCTAAGGTCGGGTGTTTTCTTTTGCGCGTACAGCGGGGGAATAATGAGCGCAAGCAGTAGAAGCAGCAATATGCGGATCTTCATACGGTAACTCCTAAAGATTTTAGGATAATTTACGCTTTTGAAGAATGTTTGGAAACAACTTTTTCATAAATGAACAGAGCGGCGGCGGCAATTACGCCAATCACGGCGAAATAGTACCAGATATAGTGGGCATGGGCATATGCGCCGGGGAGTTGATCGGGGGACAATTTGGTGGGGTCCGGGCAATAGATGGTCAGCAGATATCCGGACAAGCCGAATCCTAAGATTGATGCCAGGAAAGTGTGCAAATGACCAAAGCCAAGATACAACCCTTCTTCACCTTTTGGCGCCTGGAGCGAAAAAAATTCGAAATACCTCGGCGAAATAAAACTTTCGCCCAAGGCCTGCAAAACGATACCCGCTATCAACATGATTGTGACCGGATGGGCGGCCACATTTCCGATGATCGTGATCGAGTTTCCATAGGCCGATGCCAGGATGGGGCTGGAGGCCATCAGGAGCGCCGAGAGCGGCATCAGCAGCATTCCGATGTTCATGGAAACGATCGCCTTGATGTTTTTCATCAAGTGCGTGATGATGAGGACCGATGTCATGACAACGAAAGGATTGACGTTGGATATCCATTCGGGCGACGCATGGCTCCCGACCGTGCGGAGCACATACTTCGGCATGGTAGCATACATCTGTTGCTGGATGATCCAGAAACCCGTTATAATGAAGATAAGCACAACGAGCCGCGTGTTAGTAACTACGCGAACAAATGACTGCCAGACCTCTGACAGTGACTTGGTTGATTCTTCCGTCTTGACATTCTTATAAAAAAAGAGCACAACGATAAGTGCGACAAAACAAAGGAGGGATGAAAAATAATTGATCGATTCCAGACCCAGGTTGATCCGCAACGGATAGGCAATGGTTTTGCCGGAGAATGAACCGATATTGACCATGGCATAGAATATGGAATAGGCGCGGGCACGGGTATTTGTGTCGGTAGTTTGTGCAACGGTGCCTGTAATGATAGCCTTAATGAACGAAGCGCCGATCATCAGGATAATGATGGCCGGAATGACCGTGGTCTTGTAGGGTAACGCACCTAAGGAGAAGTAGCCAACCGAGAGAAGTGCAAAGGCCAGCAGAATCGATTTTCGAAATCCGATTTTGTCGGCCACGGCGCCGGTGAACGGCGGAAGGAAGAAAGTTCCGGCCGAGAAAAAACCGCTGATCCACGCCGCGTCGATATCGTCAAAGCCGACAATATCGGACAGGTAGAGGGTCATGGCAATGAAAACGCCGTAGTAGGCCGCACGTTCAAAGAGTTCGACCGTATTGGCGGTCCAGAAGGTAAGCGGAAATTTCCAGGACTGTTTCATTATATCTCACAAAAAAAGCCACACACAAAGTGTGACTTTTATGATGACGTGAAGGTTTAGTAATTCGTCAGACGGCCAAAGCTTCGCCTTTACCAAGTTTTTTCAATGTCCGTAAATGAGAAGCCACAGCGCCGAAGAAGGTCGGATTCTGTATATAAGGAATATTGAATTCTTCGGCCGTCTGTTTTACGATCTTTGAGAGTTCCGGATAGTGGACGTGGCATATGCCGTGGAACAAATGATGCTCGATCTGATAATTAAGACCGCCGATATACCAGGAGAGAACCTTGTTGCGCGGTGCGAAATTCGCCGTCGTGTACATCTGGTGAACGGCCCATGAATTTTCTATATTTCCCTCCGTATTTGGCGCCGGCTGGTGCGTGCCCTCGACAACATGCGCCAATTGGAATATCAGAGAGAGAACGAATCCGGTCGTAAATTGCATGATCATGAATCCGATAAGGATCTGCCACCATGCGAGATCCATGACCACGAGCGGGATCATCAGCATGTAACCGAAATATACAATTTTTGTTATCAGAAGTATCGAAAACTCTTTGGTCAGGCTGGTCTTTTTGTCCGTATGGATTTTTCGGCGGTGGTATGATATAAGCTGAATAAAATCTTTGGCCACGAACCAGTTGACCGTCAGAAGAGCATAGAATAAGAAAGCATAGGTGTATTG
The DNA here is from genome assembly GCA_964415295.1 of uncultured Bacteroidota bacterium. Taxonomy (GTDB): domain Bacteria; phylum CLD3; class CLD3; order SB21; family SB21; genus SB21. The sequence goes on along the minus strand of CAYPYN010000010.1, from coordinate 102,557 downwards.
AAAACGCTGCGTCTTAAGCAGCGGCGCGTGTTCGGAAAACCGAAGGAATGGATTGCCGTGAAGATCCTCGTCCATGTTCGGAATATTGGTGTATGTATGATGAAGGATATTATGTTGCAGCTTCCACGTATACGCATTTCCGCCGACGACGTTGATCGTATAGCCAAAGACCTTATTGATCCACGGATGTTGTGAATAGGCGCCGTGATTGGCATCATGCATGATACTCATGCCGATCCCGGCCGTGCCGAGTCCCATGATCACTGTAAAGAGAAGCATCAGCCAAACCGGGATGGTCTCCGCTACGATCAGAGCATAAGGCACATACAGGAGTCCCAGCATACATACGGTCTTAATGACCATTGCCTTATTGGCGTATTTGCTTTTTTGGCGGGTAGCAAAGTAATCGTCCACCCGTTTGCGTAGTACGGAGAAGAACTCCGAATGGGAGCTGTTTAGAAATTTCATGAGGCCTTCGGTGTTTGTATGGGATGAGAATCAAAGCGATTGTATGGAAAAAAGAGCAATTGAGCAACAAAAATTTTCAGTTTTTCCAAACCGTTGATCGTGGATCACCGCAGCCTGAGATCGGATTCAATATCGTCGGCCTCAAGCGTGAATTTGGGCGCCCGGTAACAGGGGCACTTACGAAGAATCTTTCTAATGATCTTCTTCATAGTCAAATCTCATACGTGAAACAAATACTACAATGCCAAACACGCCGAAATATAGTGCATTTTCAACCCGGATTCAATTCATTCTTTTTCAAGGTCTTCCTGAACCGAATGTAATCTGAGAACATAACGGAATAGGATGCGTAAAGTTTCCTGATCTGTTATCCGGAAAGGGTTATTCTGTGGGTGATTTCAACGCGGCTGGCAAAAGCGGTTCGCCAGAAAGCGGGAGATCGTCTCTACGTACTCAGCGGATTTGAATAAATTTCGGTGCGTGCCTCCCGGGATTAGTAACTTCTCACGGAACGGGCCTGAGGCTTTGTTCCATAAGATATCAAAATGTCTGAGACTGAGCACTTCGTCTCTGTCGCCAAATGCCAGAAGAAGCGGCGCCTGTATGTTGCCGATATTGTTTCCCGGACTCCAGGATTCGACGTCGACCTTGAGTTTCAGTTGCCAGAAAAAAGTGAGAAGCCAACGGAATGGCCAGCGCGGGATACCGCGCTCGGCGAACATATCGAGGATCATGATGTCAAAGAAAGCGTAGGTGGAGCTTACCACCACGGCTTTGATTTCCGGATGCCTGGCGCCGATGATGATCGTACTGGCGCCGCCCATGGAGTGGCCGAATAAGGCTAGTTTTTGAGCATCGATGTCGTTACGGGATTCCAGATACCGCAGTGCGTTTTCGGCGTCTTCGGTAAACCGCACAAGCGACATATAATCGACCGGCTCGCTGTCCCCATGCCCTCGCGCATCGAATAAAAAAAGATTGTAACCCGCTTCAAAAAGGAATTTCGCATGCGGCAGCATGCCCTGTGCGCTCGATTCCCATCCGTGCAGGAGCAGGATCACCGGCAAAGGCTCTTTGGCTCCCGGTTGCTTGACCAGCCATCCGTGCAATTGCTTCCCATGACTGGTGAAAAACACATCTTCAAATGGCAGTCCGTATTCCGCGGGCGTTTTCGACTTGCTTCGCTGCCTGGGCTTGAGAAGGATATGCGCGAGGTAATAGCTGAAGGTGAGGACGCCCAAAACGATCACAAACAGAATGATTAAAACGATACTAATAATGGACATACGGTCTAAACTCAGAATATTAATGCCGTCAGCACGTCGAATGCGTGGAAAAATGTTATTGAGCCGGCAAAAAATAGTATTTTTTGCGTGAAATTCAAATAACTGAGACGAACTTTTTCAATAACAAGTGTTAGGAGGTGTGTCATTTATCAAAAAAAAGTTTTGATAATCATATTCATTTGATTATATTCGGTGCAAATTTCTTGACGATTGCGGAAAATCCAACTCATAAAAAATTCATATACAAACAGTTACGGCGGAGGAGATCAGGATGAATATTCATGAATATCAGGCCAAGGAAATTCTGAAAAATTATGGAGTTCCGATCCAGGAAGGCATTCCGGCATCAACAGCCAATGAAGCGACAGAAGCGGCCCGTACATTAAAAGCGCGCGGCGTCAACGCGTGGGTGGTTAAGGCGCAAATCCACGCCGGCGGACGCGGCAAAGGTACGATTTACAATCACAGGGAACGAAACGAAGTTCTGCTTCACGGTGGCGTGAAGTTCACGACCGACCTGGATAAATTACACGAATACGCTGAAAAAATGCTCGGCAATGTGCTCGTGACGCACCAAACGGGCGATTCCGGTAAGGTGATCAAAAAGGTTCTGGTGGCCGAAGGCCTTGATATCGAAAAAGAATATTACGTCGGCGTGGTGCTGGACCGCTCCCGTTCTCAATACGTGATCATGGCTTCCACCGAAGGCGGTGTGGAGATCGAAAAAGTTGCCGCGGAACATCCGGAAAAGATCCTGAAAGAATACGTCGATCCCAGCGTCGGCTTCCGGCCTTACCAAGCCACGCGTCTGGCGCTGGCGTTGGGCCTGGAAGGCGATATCATGAAGAGTTTTGTGAAATTCACCGTTGCCTTGTACAACGCATTTTCCGGGTGCGACGCGTCGTTATTCGAGATCAATCCGCTCGTGATCACAAAGGACAAACGCGTCGTCGCTCTGGACGCGAAGATCAATATCGATGACAACGCTCTCGACCGTTTACCGGCCATCGCGGCCCTGCGCGATAAGGACGAAGAGGATCCGTTGGAGGTGGAAGCGGCGAAATACAATCTGAATTACGTAAAGCTGGACGGTAATGTGGGATGTATGGTCAACGGGGCCGGTCTTGCCATGGCCACGATGGATATCATCAAGCTGGCCGGTGCGGAACCCGCTAATTTCCTCGATGTCGGCGGCGGCGCCAATCCGCAGACGGTGGAGAACGGATTCAAGATCATTTTGTCTGATCCTAACGTGAAAGCGATTCTGATCAATATTTTCGGCGGCATCGTTCGCTGCGACCGCATCGCCAACGGTGTGGTGCAGGCGGCGAAAAACGTTAAGATACACGTTCCTCTAATCGTTAGACTCCAAGGAACGAACGCCGTTGAAGCCAAGGAGATCCTCCGCCATTCGGGCATACCGATGAAAGTGGCGGACGAATTGTCCGATGCGGCCCAGATGGTCGTTGAGTCGATAAAGAAGTGATTGATCAAAATGCCACAGCGTATTTGACGAACTGTGACAGGTATCATTAACAGGTAGACACATGCCCGATAAACAGGTCAAAAAGGATTTCAGTTCCGTCGAAATTACGGAAGAACTCATTCATAAGCTTCCAAAAACGGAGTTGCATTGCCATTTGGACGGCAGTTGCCGCGTCCAGACGCTGATAGAACTCGCCGAGGAACAGAAGGTCAAGCTTCCGTTTCATGATTTGGAGAAATTGCGCGAGCATCTGGAGGTGGGCGATAAAGCGAAGAATCTCGGCGATTACCTCAAAGGATTTGCCGTAACGCTGTCGGTCATGCAGGAACCTCAGGCGATCGAGCGCATCGCGTTCGAACTGGCCGAAGATGCCGCCAAAGAAAATGTGCGTTATCTCGAAGTCCGTTATTCGCCGATCCTTCACATCAATAAGGGCATGCGGCTGACCGAGATCAACGACGCGGTGATCCGCGGATTGTCCAAAGCGGAAGCTAAATACAATATCAAAACCGGCATCATCGTTTGCGGTATGAGAAGCATCAATCCGGAAACGTCTCTTCGTCTCGCTCAGCTGACCGTGGCTTACAAGACCCGCAAACACATGGCCTTCGACCTGGCCGGTCAGGAAGACGGATATCCCGCCAAAGACCATCAGGAAGCCTTTGCGTTGATCCTGAAGAATAATGTGAATGTCACCGCACACGCCGGGGAAGCATACGGACCGGACAGCATCAAACAGGCCATCCACGACTGCGGCGCTCATCGCATCGGTCATGGAACAAGGCTTATCGAGGATGGAGATCTTCTCAATTACGTCAATGACCACCGCATTCCGATAGAAATCTGTTTGTCCAGTAACGTGCAGACCAAAGCGGTCCGGGATTTTGCGTCGCATCCGCTGCGGATCTATTATGATTACGGCCTGCGTGTGACGATCAATACGGACAATCGGCTGATGTCGGCCACAACGGTGTCCAAGGAGATTTTTCTTGCGGCCCGGACATTTAACTTTACCTTTGACGACATCTGCAATATCATTATCAACGGATTCAAGAGCGCCTTTTTGCCGTACCGGGAACGGGTGGTCTTGCTGAATAACGCACTGGCGGAATTGCAGTCGTACGGCTTTGAATCCACGTACATTGACGACAAAGCCGCCGCGATGTGATCAACCGGCGGTGGACCCAATATTTGAATGTGGCTCAAATTAAGTGAAGTACCTGCTGGAACAATTTCTCGACTATCTTTCTATCGAAGAAAATCTTTCATTCAACACCATCGATTCCTACCGCAATGATCTGAAGCGGTACCTTGAATTCGTTGCTTCGGAAAAGAAATATACCGATCTGAAGCAGGTGACTGCGCGGGACGTCTCCGCGTTCGTTCAGCTGCTGAACGCACTGGGCCTGTCGCCGAAGAGTATTTCACGCAATCTGTCGGCCATTCGCACCTTTCACAAGTACCTCCTCAACGAAGACCTGCTGGAGAGCGACCCGGCGGAAAATGTCGACCTTCCCAAATTACCGAAAACACTGCCTTTGGTCTTAGAGATCCCGGAGGTGGAAAAGATACTCGAACAGCCGGACACTCTGGAATTCTTAGGTATCCGTGATCGTGCCATGTTGGAGCTTCTTTATGCCTGCGGTTTGCGCATTTCGGAACTCCTCGGTCTGAAGCAAAACGATGTTCGTACCGACGCCGGTTTTCTAAGAGTATTCGGCAAAGGCTCCAAAGAACGCATGGTCCCCATCGGGGAGCTGGCTATGAACTGGCTGGTACTCTACCAGGAAAAGGTTCGCCCTCATCTGTTGGGTAAGCAGCCGTCCGACTCCGTCATATTCCTCAACGCCCGGGGTAAAAAAATGAGCCGCATGGGGTTCTGGAAAATCTTGAAGCAATATACAGAAATGGCCGGCATTCAAAAGGAAGTCACGCCGCATACATTCCGGCATTCCTTTGCCACGCATCTTCTTGAAGGAGGTGCGGATCTGCGTGTCGTACAGGAATTACTCGGACATTCGGATATTTCAACCACCCAGATATATACCCACATTGACAGAGAATATCTGAAAGAGGTTCATAAGACCTTCCATCCCCGCGGATAACAAGCGACGACACTTACCATACGACTCCCACAAGAAGAAACAACCATGCCTCGTTTGCGGTCGCTGTTCGATACTGAATGAAATGAGGTTTTTATTGCTAATCATACGTCAATCGGATACATTAATAACGTTTGTTTAATGTCAAGTTTACCGCATGCTCCGACGCGTCACATCTAAAATACAGAATAAGCTCATAGTTCTTTTCGGGATTTTTTGTCTCACCATTTTCAGCGTCAGCGGCGTACTGCATTATTGGTACACCGAAAGCAGTCTGGATGAGGAACTCGGGAAGAAACTATTGGCCGTAGCACAGGCCGCCAATCTGCAGATCAATAACGATCTCGTCGCCCGCCTGAAACCGGGAGATGAGAACGGACGAATCTACCGCAATTCCAAGAAGAAACTGATCGAATTGCGCGATGCGACCGATGTGGAGCGGATCTATCTGATCGATTCGACCGGCGCGAGTTTGCTGGATACGGAGGAAGGCATTTCCGTGGGATATCCTTATCCGTTCCTTAAGTTCAATCAATACGAGTTTGAGCGCAGTTTAAAGGGTTTGCCATCGCACACCATCTTGTTTGAAACGTTTGACGGAAAATTGTACAAAACGGCATTCGTTCCTTTCATTGCCAATAAAGAGATCGCGGGAGCCATTGCCGTCGATGGGAGCGCCACCTTTTTGTATCTCATAAAACGTATCGAATGGCATCTCATCACCGTGGGTATTATCGGCGTGATCGTATCCATCGTCTTAGGCTACTTTTTTGCGCGAACGATCAGTAATCCCGTCAAACAGCTGATGGAGGAAGCCGAAAAAATCGGGTCCGGCAAGTTGGACGGCGCCATTGTCATCAAAAGCCGCGACGAGATCGGATTTCTGGGACGCACTATGGAAAAGATGCGGCAGAATATTCTTAAACGCGATCAATACCTGAAGACGATGCTTGCCGGTGTCGCGCATGAGCTGAGAAATCCGCTGGGAGGCGTGGAGATTTTCGCTCATCTGCTTAATAAGGAGATCCCCGAATCCGATAATAAGCACAATTATTCCAAAAAGATCGTGCGCGAAGTGGATGTGATGAAAAAGATACTCACGGATTTCCTTGAATTTGCCAGACCAAAGGATCCGATGCCGGAGTCCTGCCATATTCAGAAACTGGTGGAGGAGATCAAAACGATTTTTGATCAAAGCATCAAAGAGAAGCGTATTCGGTTTGAGACGCAGATGGCCGACATCGTGGTCTACGCGGACCCCGGACATCTCAGGCAGATATTAATGAATCTTATCGAAAACGCGATTCATTCTGTCAGTGAGAACGGTCATGTCCGCATCGTTTCCCGTGCGCGTGATACTGAAATTGAGCTGTCCATTGAGGACAACGGGCACGGCATCGACCCTGCGATCAAGGAGAAGATATTTGATCCGTTTTTTACGACAAAAGAGAAAGGTTCCGGCCTTGGACTCGCCATTGTCAAAAAACTGGTCGATGAGAATAACGGGGACATAATCTTAAGCTCAGATCCGGGTGCAGGAACCCGTTTTGTTCTTACCTTACCGGGTGTGCCTCACGATGCGTCAAGTCGAGAAAACAAAGGATAGTCTATGAATCGTTTCTTCCTGTTACTTATGTGTATTTCATGGTTAGCCTCAAGCCTTGAAGCAGGTGATCATACCAGGAAGTTTGAGAAACCGAGGTTCAAAAAAGACAAGGTTTCTGCCGGAGCCCCTTTATCCATTCAAACGGGAGCGGTCCCGGAGAAACAGACCAAGTCCAAAAAGAAAGCCTTTTTCTATTCGTTGCTGCTTCCCGGAATGGGAGAATTATATCTGAATGACTGGAAATTCAGCGCTTGGGGATCCGGGATGTATTACTTTACGGCGGAAGCGCTGTTATGGTCCGGTAGTTTTTATCTGAGAAGCTACGGCGGGTGGTTGAAAGACGATGCGCGCGCGCTGGCGGCCCGAAATGCAGGGGTGGATCTTTCTTCGGCCAAGCCGTCCAACTATTATTTCAATATCGGAAAATTTTCGGACATATATTCCTATAACGACCACCAAAGACGGTACGTCGGCACTGAAACACTATACTCCGAGACGGAGGCTAATTTCTGGCAGTGGAATTCGGAAAAAAACCGCCGCCGGTATGACCGTATGCGTATTGACAGCGATAATTACAGAAATATTTCACAATACATATTATGGGGGGTTTTTGTCAATCATGTGATGAGCGCGGTCAATTCCATGCGTCTTTTCCGGCAAAATCACAGCCTGAGCGGGCTGGGACTGAATCTGACCGTCGCTCCGGATGTCCGAAAACCCGGGTTTTTGGAGGTCCGCGGAGGCGTGGCCGTGAAGTTCTGAAAAATGGGAATTTATTTGCATACAAAAATTTAACTTTCTATATTGCCTCGTTTTTAAATTTTGAAAGAGACTGAAATATGATAGAAAATTACGTTTACGTGCTGATATTCCTCATCGGAGGAGCGGCGATGGTGCTGGTTGCGATGGTCGCTTCATGGGCCCTGCGACCTCATAAGCCGTCCAAAGCCAAGCTTACGCCGTACGAATGCGGCGAATTGCCGGCTCAATCCGATTCGTATTTTCAATTCAACATCCGGTATTATCTTTTCGGCCTGCTCTTCGTCATTTTTGACGTGGAAGTGATACTTTTTGTTCCTCTGGTCAAGGTATTTAACAATGTGCCGGCCGTGGCTTTTGTTGAATTGACATTTTTCACGGTGGTTCTGTGTCTTGGACTTTTTTACGCATGGAAGAAGGGAGCGTTGGAATGGGAGTAGTCAATGAGGACATGTTTCCTAAAATAGAAAAATTTCCCGGCGGCGAGATCATCATCACATCGCTGGATAAGTTTTTTACCTGGGGAACCAAGAATTCGTTATGGCCTCTGGGCTTCGGCTTGGCCTGCTGTGCGATCGAAATGATGGCGACGCTGATGTCCAAATTCGATCTGTCGCGTTTCGGCGCCGAGGTCATGCGCGCTTCGCCGCGCCAGGCCGATCTGATGATCGTGGCCGGAACGGTCACGGAAAAAATGGCGCCCCGCGTCAAACAGTTATACGATCAGATGCCGGAGCCCAAATACGTGATCGCGATGGGTTCCTGCGCGATCGGCGGCGGCCCGTTCTACTACGACTCTTATACGGTGGTCAAAGGCGTGGATCAGATCATTCCGGTGGACGTGTATCTTCCGGGTTGTCCGCCGCGTCCGGAAACGCTGATCGACGGTATCCTGCAATTGCAGAAGAAAATTGAAAAAGAAGGTGTTTTGAGAAAACGATCAACGGTTGAAGAAGACAATCATACGGTTGTCCAATCGGATAATTAATGAGCCTCCTCAATACGGAGGCGATGAATAACGAAACGAGTACTTAGTATGGACTTTCAATCAATAACGGAACTTGTTAAATCGAAGTTCCCCGGCACGGAAATTGAGTTTGACAAGAATCTTGTCGTATCAAAAGATGATTTTATCGCGTTTGTAGAATTCATCCGTTCCGCTCCCGAACTTCAGATAGACGTTCTGGACCTACTGACGTCGACCGATCACATGGCCGAAAATCAAATTCACATGGTATACGGTTTTCATTCCTACCGGCAAAAACATTATATCCTTGTCAAAGTGAAACTGGATCGGAAGAATCCTTCCATTCCAAGTCTGACGCGCTGGTGGCAGGGAGCCAACTGGACGGAACGGGAAGTATACGACCTGATGGGCGTGCACTTTGAAGGCCATCCGGATCAGAGACGTATTCTGACGCCTCCCGATTTTGTCGGCCATGGGCTGAGAAAAGATTACGAACGGCCCGGATTTTTTGTTAAGAAGCCGGACTTCAAATAATACCAATATTGGATCAACGATTATATTGAAAGATACGATTGGCTATGTCCCACGAAACGATGACGTCCAAAGAACCTGCGAATCTGTTATCCAAACAATTCCGCAACGATAAGCCCCTGATCGACCAGATCCCGGGTAGAAAAAAACAAATCTTACGTGAATTGCCCGAGAGCGAACTGAAGATGGAAGAGTTCCTGCTCAACGTCGGACCTCAGCACCCAAGTACCCACGGTGTGTTGCGTCTGGTGGTTGCGCTGGAAGGCGAAGTGATCAAACGCTGCGATCCGGATCTGGGTTATCTCCACAGAACCTTTGAGAAGATCTCCGAGAGCCGGAATTACCAGCAGATCGTGCCTTTTACCGACCGCATGGATTACCTCGGATCAATGAACGCCAATTGGGGCGTCGCCGTGGCCGTCGAGAAATTGGCCGCCATCGAGGTTCCGGAACGTGCGGAATATCTGCGCGTGATCGTGTCGGAACTGAATCGTATCGCCTCGCATCTTATGTGGATGGGCGCTTTTGGCGCGGATATCGGCGCGGTGACGGCTTTCTTATACGGATTCCGTGAGCGGGAATTGATCCTTGATATGTTTGAGGAAATCTGCGGAAGCCGTCTGACTTACGGTTACATCCGAGTGGGCGGTGTCGCAGAAGATATGACACCCAAGTTTGAAAAACTGGTGCGTGAATTTCTGGATATTTTGCCCGGAAAATTGGAAGACTATCATAATCTGATCACCGGCAACCCGATCTTTGTCGAGCGAACCAAAGGTGTCGGATCGATCACGCTCGAAGAGGCGATCAGTTACGGTGTGACGGGTCCCATGCTCAAAGCATGCGGTATGCCTTGGGACCTCAGAAAAGAGGAGCCATACTCGGTCTATTCCAAATTCGATTTTGATATTCCGGTGTATTACAATTGCGATTGTTTCGACCGGTTTCGAGTGCGCATGGATGAGATCGTGGAGTCTGCAAAGATCGTAAGACAGGCGCTGGACGGTATTCCGGCCGGCGACTTCAAAGTGAAGAAACTGGCGCGAAATATCAAACCGCCGGTTGGCGATGTTTATGTGCGGCAGGAAGCTCCTCGTGGGGAATACGGTGTGTATATGGAATCGGATGGATCGGTCAGACCCAACCGTGTCAAGTACCGTACACCGAGTTTTTCGAACCTCTCGATCCTTCCACTGATGACTGCGGGTTGGAAGATTGCCGATCTGGTGGCCATCCTCGGAAGTGTGGATATCGTGCTGGGTGATGTGGACAGATAATGTAAATGATCAATGAATCGTTATTATTTAGCATAGAAAAGTAATTCGTTATGGAAATCTTGTTATACGGTATCATCGGCGTTGTGGTCCTTTTTTCGGTGATCGCACTGAATGCGCTGATCCTGGTGTATATGGAACGAAAAGTTTCGGCCTGGATGCAATCACGTCTGGGACCGAATCGTGTCGGACCGTTCGGTCTGCTTCAAACCACGGCGGACATAGTTAAGCTGATCCTCAAGGAGAATATCAGGAACGATCAATCGGACAAAGTGATCTATTTTCTGGCGCCGATACTTGCGTTCGTAGCGCCGTTCGCGGCGTTTGTGACGATCCCGGTCGCGGAGTCTATCGGTATTCGCGACCTCGACATGGGCGCGGTCTATATCTTCGCGTTGGGAAGTTCGGTCATCTTTTCGATCATTTGGGCCGGCTACGGTTCCAACAGCCGTTACGCACTGATCGGTGCGATGCGTTCTGCCGCGCAGATGGTCTCCTACGAAGTGCCGATGATCACGGCCGTGCTCGGCGTCTTCCTGATCGCCGGAACGTTATCGATGAAAGAGATCGTGGCTCTGCAAAGCAGCCAGACCTGGTTTATCGTTTATCAGCCTTTAGGTTTCCTACTGTTTCTGGTTGCCGGAACGGCGGAAGCCAACCGTGCGCCGTTCGATCTGCCTGAAGCGGAATCGGAACTGGTGGCGGGATTCCACACGGAATACACAGGGATCAAATTCGCCTTCTTCTTTTTAGGAGAGTACGCGGCGATGCTGGTTTCCTGCAGCCTTTTGGTACTGTTGTTTTTGGGCGGGTGGCTGGTTCCTTTCGCCGATAACGCGGCCTTGCCAACATGGATCCACGTTGCGGTCTTCGTTGTGAAAGTCTATGTGATGATATTTTTAATGATGTGGTTCCGATGGACGTTCCCGCGTTTGCGCGTGGATCATTTGATGTCGTTCGGCTGGAAAGTGCTTTTGCCGCTGGCCTTTGTGAATCTGGTGGTAACCGGCGCCGTGGTGCTGTTCATTAAATAAAGGAAAGTCGAGGAAGTGCCGTGAAATATTTGATCAACTTAATATCCGGTTTTTGGGGACTGCTCGTCGGTCTGGGTGTGACCTTCAAGTACATGTTTAAGAAAAAAGAGACCGTGCAGTATCCTGAAGAAAGGAAACCGTTGGCCGATCGGTATATCGGTTACGTCAAAATGATGTACGAGACGGAGGGAGAATTCAAAGATTATACCAAATGCGTAGCCTGCATGGCTTGCGTCGTGGTTTGCCCGGTTTCCTGCATCCAGGTGAGCAATGAGAAACATCCTGATCCGACTAAAAAGCGTATCGCCAAAGAATTCATATTGGATTACACGAAATGCGAATTCTGCAATCTATGCGTCGAAGCATGCAATTTCGACGCCATTATTATGTCCCACGATTACGATGTGTCGCTGTATGACCGCTCGGCCATGGACATGGTGCTGGTCAAAGATATGAAACATAATAACGATCTGTACGAAGAGAGCCGCCGGCAGACGAATTCGGAATACAAGCCGATCATTTCGCCGCGGGAACGTGAGATTGTCGAAGTCATTAATAAAAAAGAATACGAAGAACGGATGAAGAAAGCGGCCGAAAAAGCCGCCCAAACAACCGTTCCGTCTTGATAAGGAATTGAACATGGGACACGCGATTGCATTTTATGTGTTTGGAACATTGGCCGTTGTGGCGGCGCTGGTAACCATTCTGCATAAGAATATCTTCAAGTCGGCCACTTTCCTGGCAGGGATGTTGTTTTGTCTGGCGGCGCTTTTTGTGACGCTGGACGCCGAATTTCTGGCCGTGGTACAGGTGCTGGTCTATATCGGCGCCATTACCATGCTGATCGTTTTTGCGATCATGCTTACCACACGAATCAATGATCAGGATAAAGCGAGGTTCAACGACCAGCGCTGGATTGCCACGGTGGCCACACTGGGTCTGCTGGGATTGATCGTTTCTGTGGTCATGAAAGGAGGCTGGAGCGGGGTCACGGCCGATGCCGCCGCGCTTCCGAAGGATATGCTCGGCGCTATAGGAACGGCACTTATCAGCGACTACATTCTGGCTTTTGATGTTGTTTCTATCCTGTTGTTAGTGGCTCTGATCGGCGCGCTGCATATTGCACGGCAGGATGAACGAAAAGTTTATGTCAGTGAGAAATATGAAGACGGCGGCAACGGGACCCATCACGCGCCGAAAACTGAAGAAATGCACGTTTAGATATAAAGGTGAATCATGGAAATCGGAATTTATCATTATCTGGTCTTAAGTTTTATTCTCTTTGCCATCGGCATGGTGGGCGTCATGATACGCCGTTCGGTCATCGCGATGCTGATCTCGATCGAGATCCTGTTTAATTCGATCAACCTCACCGCGGTTGCGTTTAACCGATTCCTGTATCCGGAGGGCGTCACAGGACAGGTGTTCGTTATTTTCATCATGACCGTGGCGGCGGCCGAAGCCGCCGTAGGATTGGCGATCGTCATGTCGGTTTATAAGAATTTTAAGAATTTGGAAATCAGCGGGCTTAATACGCTGAAAAACTAACTTAGTATCCGCGTCGGGCATGAAACCGCGGCGCTTCATACATTCGTTGATCTTAGCTGACGAGGAGTTCCTGTGAATCCCACATATTATCAATTGGCCTGGCTTATTCCGGCATTACCGTTATTCTCCTTTATCTTTACGGTATTATTCACCCAGAAATACAAGAACCTGACGGCATACACATCCGTCGCCGCCGTCGTTGCGTCGTTTTATCTTTCTGTTCGCGTCACAATGGAAATGTTGGCCGGGGCAGGAACGGCTCAGGTGATGAATATTCAGTGGATACCTCTTGGAAAATCGCTGAATGTTACCGTGGGCGTATTCTTGGATCCGCTCTCGGTCATGATGTTGATCGTTGTTACGACCGTCTCCATGCTGGTGCATATTTACTCGCTGGGTTATATGAAACATGAGGACGGCAAGGCAAGATTCTTTTCGTATCTTTCGCTTTTCACATTCTCCATGCTGGGTTTGGTGCTTTCCGATAACATGCTTCAGATGTTCATTTTCTGGGAGCTCGTTGGATTATGTTCCTATCTTCTGATCGGATACTATTACACCAAAAAATCCGCCGCCGACGCCGCCAAGAAAGCATTTTCAGTCACGCGCGCCGGCGATCTGGGATTCTTCATGGCCGTCGTGATCTGCTGGGGTTATTTTGGAACGTTCAATTTTGCGGAGATCCAATCTCTGTACGGACAAACGACCGAATTCCTTGCTCGGATCTTTCCGTTCCTCATATTCTTCGGCGCCATGGGCAAAAGCGGTCAGTTTCCTCTGCACATCTGGCTGCCGGATGCGATGGAAGGTCCGACACCCGTATCCGCTTTGATCCACGCAGCCACCATGGTTGTCGCCGGAATATTCCTGGTCGCACGCGCGGTCATGATCTTTGCTCAGACGCCGGACACGATGCTTTGGGTGGCTTATATTGGCGGATTTACGGCGCTCTTCTCAGCAACGATCGCCGTAGCTCAGCATGACATCAAGCGTATTCTGGCATTTTCCACGTTAAGTCAATTAGGTTATATGATGCTGGCTTTGGGCATCGGTGGAAGCATCGGTGTTGCCAATACAAGCCACGGCCATGCCGGCAGCGACCTTGCGCTTATGGGCCAGACAGCCGGAACCTTCCATTTGTTCACGCACGCCTTCTTTAAAGCGTTATTGTTCCTCGGATCGGGGAGCGTCATTCACGCCATGCATACCAATAATATCTGGGAAATGGGCGGGCTGAAGTCAAAAATGAAGATCACCGTATGGACGTTTGTGATCGGCACGATCGCTCTCGCCGGCATCCCGCCGTTTGCGGGATTCTGGAGCAAAGATGAGATCCTGGCCTTATGCATGGAAGTGGGAACCGTTCACGGCTATATTCTGTTCGGTTTTGCTTTAGCCGGAGCTTTCCTGACGGCCTTCTATATGTTCCGCTTGTGTTTTGTGGCCTTCTGGGGTGAAACGCCGAAATCGGCACACCCGCACGAATCGGAATTCAGTATGACGTTTCCACTGGTCGTTTTAGCGGTATTGTCCGTGTTTGCCGGGTTTATCGGAAATCACGACATTGCCCATGCGCTCAATATTCCGAGTTACGCCCAATTCCTCAATCCGACTTGGGAACATGAGGCCGTGTTCCATTTCTCAATTGCAGGAACATCGGTGGCCGTCGCCCTGCTGGGAATTTTCACGGCGTTCATGCTGTACGCCAAACGGCCGATGGAATGGACGAGCGAAGCGCATGATCCCTTGCGTACAAAATTGGGCAGACTTTATACACACCTTGAAAATAAATGGTATATCGACGAAGTGTGGTCATGGATTGTAAATAAGATCCTGTTCAAGATCGCGGCCGGATGCGCCTGGTTCGACCGTCATATCGTGGACGGTTCCGTCGACCTCGTAGGATTCCTGACGACACGATTCGGTCTTGTACTTCAGCCGGTTCAGAGCGGCCGTTTGCAGAATTATATCCTGATCATATTCATAAGCCTGTTGGTTGTTTTGGGATTTTTGTATATGAAGTTTCCGGATATCCTTATGGCGCAAATGATACACTAATGGATATTCGATGGCAAATTCAGCAAAAAAGAAATCCCCGACAAACACGCCGAATAAAATAACTCCATCCGTTTCAGATTCATTTGAAATTTCTGAGCGATCGGTTTGGGCGATATTGATTCTATCGGGCGCGGTGCTTTTTTACTGGATGATGAATTCCCCCCGCCCGTATGACGACGACAGTATCAATCGTTATTTTATGGCACAGGCGGCGTGGGATAAACCGGATTTTTTTCTTAGTTTCTGGGGACGGCCTCTTGCCATTCTTTTCTATGCCATTCCTTCACAAATCGGATATTGGTACTGTGCCGGTCTGACCGCCATTCTGACCATAGGTACATGCTACTTCGCTTATCGTGCGGCCGTGGCGGCGGAAATGAAGAACGCCTGGCTGGTGATCGTGCTTACCCTGGTTCAGCCTTTTTTTTTCATAACAAGCTTTAGTTTATCCACGGAGCCGCTCGCCGCGTTTTTTCTGGCATGGGGTCTGTATTGGTTTTATCGAAAGAACTGGGTTGGCTCCGCCATAGTGCTATCCATGGTTCCGCTTGCGCGCAGTGAGCTTGTTTTGATCATTCCCATTTTCGCCTGGCTACTGTATAAAGAGAAAAAATACATTCCGATCCTTCTCCTCGGGACAGGACTTCTGATTTATCAGCTCGCCGGTATGATCGCAACGGGCGATGTATGGTATCTGCTGTCTGCTTCGAAGGGTTTTGGTCACGGGCAGTACGCCAATGGGCCATTCGATCATTATTTCCAGCGTTTTATATTCATTTCCGGACCTCTTGTGTTTGTTTTCATCATGCTCCGCTTGGCGCATGATATTCGAAACAGGGAGATCAACATCGTTAATTTTTCGGTGGTCATAACGTTTGCCGTCCATGTTTATCTATATTGGAAAGGGAATGTGGCTCATGCAGGATTTCTGCGTCATTTCGCAGCCATTGCGCCGGTTATGGGATTGATGGCATTGCAGGGATTTAATGAATGGTTTCGGAAGGATAATGACAAAGACAGACTGTTTAATGCGCTTGCGCTGACCGGCATAATCATCGTAATTTTGATTTATTTTTCGGTCGAACTATTTGGAAGTTTTGCATTAGTCAATCCTACCACGGGAAAAGCTTCACCTGAATACTCTAAGTTCTTGCTCGCACTTTTGCTTCTCTTCTTTTTTGTGCTTAATAAATATCTGAATATTCAAAGCCGCGAAACGAAGCTGGTCATGATTGCGGCCGTGCTGGCCGGTTCGCTTTGGTATACGCTGTCGAAAGAGAAGCCGCTTCAACTGTCTCCGGAACAACAGACGGTGAAGAACGCTTATGAATACTATAATGTAAATCTAAAACCCAAAGCCCCGCGCACCATGGTGGCGCATTCGTGGTTCTACTATTTTGATAATTATAATTTCTATGTTCCGCCGGCCGATGACCGAGCCTATCTCGAAATGAGAAGGGAAAAACTCAAAGAACTGCCTGTTGGGGGCATTGTTTTGTGGGATTCTCACTACAGCTGGCGACTTTCAAGCGACGTTCAGCAGGAGGATCTGGTAAATAATCCGAACTTCAAGCTGCAGCAGCAGTTTGTTTCAAACGATAGACGGTTTGCGTTGTATGTTTTTGAAAAGATCCAGACACAAGATGCGGTGAAACATGAATAAGGTCATATTAGTCACCGGCGGTGCCGGCGCGATCGGCAGCAATCTGGTCAATCAGCTTTCGGAGATCCCGAGCCGCAGGATCACGGTCTTGGACAATCTTTCTTCAGGGCATGTCGAGAACATCATTATGCGGCCCAATGTTCGTTTTATTCAGGGCAGTGTTGAATCTGACGAGGATCTGAGGCTGGCCATGACGGACTCAACGGACGTTGTATTTCATCTTGCGGCCAATTTCGCCAATCAGAATTCCGTCGATTTTCCACAACGCGATCTGCAGGTTAACGGGATGGGGACTCTCAAGATATTGCTGCATTCCGTGGAAAATAACGTCAAAAAGTTTGTTTACACATCGTCTTCCTGCGTTTACGGAGACCGCAACGAGCCTCTGGATGAAAAGTGCCAGGAATACAGCCTCGACACGCCGTATGCGATCACCAAACTGCTCGGTGAAAGATACGTTCGGTTTTTTATCCAGCACCACAAACTCCAGGCCGTGACGCTTCGCTATTTCAATGTGTTCGGTCCCAATGAATTTCCGGGGAAATACCGCAACGTGATCGCCAATTTTTTTGTAAAGGCCATGCGCAACGAGGATCTCGTGATCACGGGAACGGGGGAGGAAACGCGCGATTTCAATTTTGTGAGAGATTCCGTGCGTGCGACGATCCTGGCTTCTGAGAACGATAACGCGGTCGGGAAGGTGATCAACATAGCCTCCGGACGAGAGACCACGATCAATGCGCTGGTCAAGCTTATCCTCAAGATCACGCATTCGAAATCCAAAGTGATCTACAAGGAAAGAAGGAACTGGGATTCGGTTACGCGTAGAGTGGCTTCCGTGGAACTAGCGAAAGAGATTCTAGGATATCAGCCTGAAATTGACCTGGAATCCGGCTTACGTCAATATTACGATTGGCTGCGTCTGCAAAACTTGAATAAGTGCGAGTGGTAAATGGTCTATATCTTACTGCCATCATACAATGAGGAACACGGTCTTGGAGAGGTTCTGCCCATACTCCGGGAGATGTCACATTCTTTCAAGGAAGGCATGAGAGTTGTGGTTGTGGATGATGGGAGCAAAGACAGGACGAGTGAGGTGGCTAAATCCTTCGAAAAACAATTAGACCTGAAACTGATCACGTTTCCTCATAACCAAGGCGTAACCGAGGTATTCAGATCCGGATTCAGGTTTATTCTAAATGACAGTAAGGATCACCAGAAAGATATTTGTGTCGTGCTCGATTCGGACAATACACAGGACCCTAAATTGATACCCCTTATGATCCAAAAGATCGAGTCCGGTGACGATATTGTGATCGCTTCGCGTTTCGAGGGAAACGGCGGTATGGTGGGTTGTCCGTGGATGCGGCAGGTTTTCAGTTACGGCGTCTCATGGATCATGAGGATTCTGGTTGGACTGCCCAATGTGAAGGACTATTCGATCTTTTACAGGGCATGCCGTGTGAGCCTTATACAGCAGGGTTTTGACCGATACGGC
Organism: uncultured Bacteroidota bacterium; assembly: GCA_964415295.1. Classification (GTDB taxonomy): domain Bacteria; phylum CLD3; class CLD3; order SB21; family SB21; genus SB21. Next base: position 84,277 of record CAYPYN010000010.1, on the reverse strand, counting down.
GAGCGTCTGATCGAAGGCAAAGGTTTCGCGTCCATCTGCAGTTTACTGCTCAAAATGGGTAACATTACAAGAAAGACCTCGGAAATTCCTTTGATACTCCGTTACGATAATAAACAGGGTATGTCTGGAAATAAGATTTTCAGAACGATCCGTGGGTATCTTGAACTCATTGGTCAATACATCATTACGAATCGCTACAGAAAATTAGAGAAAGTGTGACGATAGATTTTCATGAATAAGCCGGCCAACAAAAAGACTCAAGCCAAACCGGTCGTTGCCGTCCGCAGCGACTTTCCGTTATCGGATTTTCTGGACAAATATGCTTTGCCGGCGGTTATCCTGCTTACGGTGATTGGTTTTGTGATCCGTGTGTATCGTCTGGATTATCTGAGCCTCTGGTCGGATGAATTCATCATTCCCGATCAGGCGGCCGGTGTATTTCAGGGCAAATCCATTTTGAGCCACCATGACAATAACGGAATTTTCCTGACCGTGCTCGTTTTTCTGTCATACAAGTTTTTCGGCATAAGCGATTTTACGGCACGAATTGTAAATGTCGTTCTTGGTACGCTTGTAATCCCAACGGTCTATTTTCTGGCAAAGGAATTGTTCAATCGTTTCGTTGGCGTGACCGCCGCCGTTCTGGCAATGATATCGGTCTATTCCGTTTATTGGTCACGGATTGCAAGGAACTATGCAAACTTCGAGTTGTTTTATCTGCTGCTGATTATCACATTCTGGTTCATGATGGAAAGCAACAAGACCGCTAATCCGGTGAACTGGTTTGACCGGTACGGACTCAGTAAGAAGTATTTGATGCTTTTACCTGTAGCTTTATTGGTTTCCCTGTTAAATCATCAGCTGACATTCTTTTTCATATTTACTTTTATGGCCTATGGATCGGTCATGGGAATATCGAAGATAGTGAGAAAGACTGAAGGGCGATTCAAGAACAAGTACGCATGGATCCTGTACGGAACGATGCTTTTTGTTTTTCTTTTCTATACGCCGTTCATGGCCGACATTATCCGCCCTGTGGTCGGTTTGGTTATGCACGAAGAAGGGGTCCTGTGGTTCATACCCCGATGGGGCATTATTTTTGATTTTTGGAAATCGGCCGACCCCCATCGCGTCTTGAATATCTACTTATCTGTATTCAGAGCCGACATGCCGCATTACTGGTGGATGGGTTTTCTGGGTTTAGCGGCCGCCTTTTGGCTTCGTCGTAAGTCGGGCGCTTTTCTCGTCACGCTCTTCCTGGTTCCGTTTCTGCTGATGAGTTACGTCTTCTATGATCCTGCAACTACGCGTTATCTGATCTTCTTATATCCGTTTTTCCTGATCGCGATTGCCGTGGCTCTTTTTGTTGTGTGGAAACTGATAGGCAGCTATTTGATACCGGTCGCATGGAGCCAGAGACCGTATCTAAGTCTTGGAGCAATTGTTGTAACAGTAGTTGTTGTCGTCTTGTGGTCACCGACGCAAGATCTCAAGGCTCTGATCAACCCGCAAAGGCACGGCATGGTTTCCAGACCTGAGATCTCAAATTGGTACTTTTCTAATTGGAAAGAGGCGGCTTTAAACGTAAAACCGATGATGAAATCGGATGACATCATTTTTTCGACCATGCCGTCGGGTACTAATCATTATTTAGGTATCGATAGCTCGCTTTGGTTCCGTCAGATGCACTACAGTGAGTATGTCAAACGATATATTTCCAATGACAAAGTTGAAACCACTCTGCCCAACGGAACTACTTATGAGAATTTTGTGGAAACCGTTCAGAGGTACAAAAGGGGATGGCTATTCGCGGATTACTATTTTTATAATGTGATGACCGATCCGAGGGTTCGTGATTACGTGATCAAGAATCTTACATACCATTTCAAAGCTTGTACGGACGGAACCGTACAGGTTTTCAGTTGGGATCATGATGCGCCTGAAACCCCTAAGTCCTTCATCATAGAATTAGGCAAAACTCCTGAAATGCAGGCTTCACAGCAACTGCCGATCAATCTGAACAGTATGGAGAACAAGTCAAAAGTACTGATGGTGGTGGATGCTGAAGCTATCGATGAAAAAGAGGCGTTTGTGGTCATAAATAATACCCGTTCGGCATTTTTAACGCCAATAAATGAAGACGGACGCGGAACAATCTTGACAGAACTCGATGCAAAATGGTTTCAAAATGGTCAGAACGTCATACAATTTGGGTACAATAGAAATGCTCCGAACGATGTCCGAAAAGGATTTGCCATATACCATGTAAGTTTTAGCTCTGAATAATCTTAACAATAGGAATTGAACCGTGGAAAGTTACTTATTATCAGCCATCATAGGAATTCCGGCCATTACTTCTATCATTATCATGATGATGCCGGCCGAAGATGCAAGAGGACCTCGTATGCTGTCGTCCTTTGCTTCATTATTAACCGTCGTATTGTCCGTTGTCGCTTATATCATGTACGACCCGGCCAATCCGAGGAATTTTGAAGTTAGTATTCCCTGGGTCGAGCGCCTCGGTATGTATTACCACGTAGCGGCGGACGGCGTCAGCATCGCAATGCTCCTCCTCACGTCGATCACGATCTTTACAGGGTGCCTTATTTCTTGGGAAATAAAGGAACGTCAGAAGGAATTTTTTGCGCTCCTGTTGCTCCTTGTATCCGGCGTATTCGGAGTTTTTGTGTCTTTTGACCTTTTTCTATTTCTCGTGTTCTATGAGCTTGCCGTATTACCCATGTACCTGCTGATCGGAATCTGGGGAACCGGGCGAAAAGAATATTCTGCAATGAAACTGACGCTCTACCTCATGCTCGGCAGCGCGCTGCTGATCATCCCGATATTTGGCATGTATGTTCAGGCTCATGCGGCGACGGGTGTGTGGAGTTTTGACTATGATTTTCTTCTCAAGAATTTCAAGATCGAAGAAAGCTGGCAGTATATTTTTTATCCAATGGTTTTTGTAGGGTTTGGAACCATCGGCGGTCTATGGCCGGTTCACACGTGGTCGCCCGACGGGCACGCCTCGGCGCCGTCGGCTGTCAGTATGCTACACGCCGGCGTGCTCATGAAATTAGGCGGGTACGGGATCATCCGTATCGGTCTGCAATTCATGCCATACGGCGCTCATGAATGGTCGATCGTTTTTGCATGCTTTACGGTCATCAATATCGTTTACGGATCGCTTTCGGCCATACGTCAGACCGATCTGAAGTATATCATAGCTTACTCATCCGTGTCCCACTTAGGTATTGTAACACTCGGAATCTGTACTCTGACGCCGGCCGGTATAAACGGTGCGGTATATCAGATGTTTGCCCATGGGATCATGACAGCTCTTCTCTTCGCCTTGGTGGGCGTAGTTTATGGAAAAGTTCATACCCGCCAAATTACGGAAATGGGCGGGCTGGCCAAGATCATGCCGTTTACGGCCGTTGCATTTGCATTCGCAGGGATGACCGGATTAGGATTGCCCGGATTGTCTGGATTTGTTTCTGAACTGATGGTTCTGACAGGCGCTTTTGCGGCTGGTGTGGCCGGCACACCAAGCCCATGGATGAAGTATATTGCGCTGATATGTTTGACCGGAGTCGTCTTTACGGCAATCTATGTGTTGAGGGCATTGCAGAAGATCTTTTTCGGGGATCATACGCCGGCGTTACTTAATAACGAGCATTTCCATCACCTGACCGATACGGATAAACGTGAAGTATTTGCGCTATCCATTCTCATGTTCACGATTGTTCTTGCGGGGGCCTATCCTGCCTGGATCGTGGATCTGATCAATTCCGGACTTGTACATTCGATATTTCCGGCTCTGGGAATTGGCGGAAATTAGGAGTTGAATTTATAACGGTCTTTGTCTATTATTGCACGTAAATTCGTGAAACATTTCGGCTTGGTTTCACAACAGTTTTAACTGCGGAGCGTTCATTGGGTAGAATCATTTCTATAGCCAACCAAAAGGGCGGGGTAGGCAAAACGACGACGGCGATCAATCTCGCTTCTTGTCTGGCGCATGCCGGCAAGAAAACCCTGATCATCGATATGGATCCGCAGGCCAACTCGACCACAGGCTTGGGATTCGATCTCGAAACGGTGTCGAAGAGCACTTACGAGATGCTTATCCATAATATGGGTATTGAAGAGGGTATTCTGAAGACGATGATGCCGAATATGGATCTTATACCTGCTCACATACGTCTCGTCGGAGCGGAAGTGGAGTTGGTCAATCTTGAAGACCGAGAACAGATGTTCCTTCATGCCGTTCAGCCGATACGCGGCAAATACGAATTCGTACTCATTGATTGTCCGCCGTCGCTCGGTCTGCTCACGCTCAACGCTTTGACCGGCTCCGATTCCGTACTGATACCGATCCAGTGCGAGTATTATGCGCTGGAAGGCCTGCGCCAACTGCTTAATACGATTAGACTGGTGCAGAGGCACTTGAATACGGCTCTTACGATCGAAGGTGTACTGCTGACCATGTTCGACAGTCGTCTCAATTTATCCAATCAGGTGGTTGCCGAAGTCAAAGAGTACTTTAAAGACAAAGTATTCAAAAATGTGATCCATCGAAATATAAAACTCGGAGAAGCCCCCAGCTACGGCAAACCGATCATCGTCTACGATCCCGCCTCAGTTGGCGCGCAGGATTATATGGGACTGGCTAAGGAGGTCATTCACAATGTCTTGTCGCCTCATCCGGTATAATTGTCACTTTCTCAATTTCAACATTGTAATCTTGATATGTCACAGAATTTTTCAAATAAGAAGAACACCGGCCTCGGCAAAGGTTTAAGCGCGTTGATACCCGCCGCCAATCTCCGGCCGGACGGAACACTGAAAAGCACCGATAATGTTTCCGTCAATGAAATACCGATCTATATGATCAGGCCGAATCCTTTTCAGCCCAGAAAGGAATTTGAGCCCCAGGCCTTGGAGGAACTGAAGAACTCGATTCTTGAGAACGGCATCATTCAGCCGATCACGGTCAGAAAGACGACGCACGGGTATGAACTGATCGCGGGAGAGCGGCGGTTCCGCGCGTCTAAAATGGCTAATCTCGAGACCATGCCGGCGTATGTCCGCGACGGAGTGACCGATGCGGAGATGCTGGAGCTGGCGATCATTGAAAATGTGCAGCGTGAGAAACTGAATCCCATCGAACTGGCTGTCGGTTACCAACAGTTGATCGATGTGTGTAAATTGACCCAGGACGAGGTTGCCAAAAAGATCGGTAAAGACCGGACTACGATTACCAATATTATTCGTTTGCTCAAATTACCTCCAGAGATCCAGGACAGTTTGCGGAAAGAGGAGATCACCATCGGCCACGGCCGGGCCTTGGTCGCTCTGCCTAATTCGGCTACGCAAATCAAGGTATGGAAGCATATACTGAACGGCTATTATTCCGTAAGAAAAACGGAAGAAGCGGTGAAGCAGATATTGGATTCGCAGAAGAATAAAGCGGGGCGGCCGGGTTCAAAATTTGAGATTGAGCCGGCTTCCGAAACTAATCCTCACATCGCGGATGTAGAAAACCGGCTACGAATGAAATTCGGAACGAAAGTGAAACTCAAGCACCGTGAGGACGGCGGCACGCTAGAGATCGAATATTATTCCAACGACGACCTGGAACGTCTCTTGGAAATGTTCGACACGATCAAATCGTGATCGGTCAACGGTCCCATACTTCTTCCACCAGGTTCTTTCCTCTCAATAATCCCGCGGCTATCTGCATATCATGACTTGTGACTCGGTCCTTGTCAAGGGTCGGTACGTGTTCTCTGAGAAGTTCATACGCCCTCCTGGTTCGAGGCGCAAATTCAATCGGTTGTCTGAAGTCACCGGCTTGGGCGGCGCAGAGCCATTCGATCGCCAATATGGTCTCCACATTTTCAATGACCTGCAGACATTTCCGCGCACCGATAGTGCCCATGCTGACATGGTCCTCCTTATTGGCCGAAGTAGGGATGGAGTCGACGCTGGCCGGATGGCAGAGCGACTTATTTTCAGAAACCAGGGCCGCTGCCGCGTATTGCGCGATCATATAGCCGGAATTCAATCCGCCGTCTTTGGCCAGAAACGCTGGCAGGTTGTCGTTTAAGTTCGAGTCCATCATCCAGGCTATCCGGCGTTCAGAGATATTGCCGATCTCACTCATCGCAATAGCGAGAAAATCCATAACCAGCGCCACGGGCTGGCCGTGAAAATTACCTCCGGATAACACATCGCCGTTTTCTATGAAGATCAGCGGATTGTCGGTGGCGGCGTTGATCTCTCGTTCTACGATGAGTTTGACATGATGAACGGCATCGCGGCTTGCTCCGTGTACTTGCGGCATGCAGCGTATGCTGTACGCGTCTTGAACCTTTTTGCAGTCGGCATGGGATTGAATGAGCGGGCTGTCTTCAAGAAGTGTTCGGAGATTCTCGGCCGAGATCATCTGGCCTTCCTGATTTCGTGCTTTGTGAATGCGCGCATCAAATGCTGTATTCGTACAGAGAAGTACTTCGGTGCTCATGGCTCCGAGAATATCGGCGCATTCCAGAATATTAAATGCACGGATCAGGTTAACGCACGCTACAGAGGTCATGGTCTGCGTGCCATTTAGAATGGCCAACCCTTCTTTGGAGCGGAGCTTAAGAGGGGGAATTCCTGCCTTTTGCATGGCTTCGGCACCGTGCATGGTTTGTCCATGATAGTTCGCCTCACCCTGTCCGATCATGACCAGTGCCAGATGGGCCAGTGGAGCGAGGTCGCCGCTGGAACCGACCGATCCCTTTTCCGGAATAATGGGCAACACGCCATGATTGAACATCTGGATCAGCGTTTGGACTATCTCAAGACGAACTCCCGAATAACCTTTTGCTAATCCGTTGGCTTTGAGTAGAAGCATGGTCTTGACGATATCTTCGGAAAAGGGTCTCCCGGTTCCGGCCGCATGGCTTTTTACAAGATTCTCCTGCAGCAGATCGATCTTATCTTCGGATATGCGAACATCGCTGAATTTGCCAAAGCCGGTATTAACGCCATAGACCACACTCCCGGATTGGATGATATGTTCGATGATCTCACGGGATTTTCTTATCTGGCTGACGGCCGATTCGCTGAGTTTGATGGTGAGATTTTCCTGAAATATTTCTTCAATAATATCGAGCGTTACATTGCTTCCGTTGATCTCAATGGGCGTCATAAAAATGTTAGTAAGGTGGTAAAAAAAAGAGACGGTGGTCAACCGTCTCTTTTTAGTTATTTATTATCAGCTCAGCTTGGCGAGTTCATCATAGAATACGGCTACGCTCTGGATGCCGCGATGGAAATTATCCAGCTTGAACCGTTCGTTAGGAGAATGGATGGCGTCCGTATCAAGACCAAATCCCATCAGGACGGATTTGAGTCCAAGAAGACGTTCAAACGATGCAATCACAGGGATGGAGCCGCCTTCACGTGCGAAAAGAGGTTTCTTCTTGAATACTTTCTGCAAGGCATGGCTGGCTGCAATGATCTCTTTGGTCGTGATATCCGTTATGGCCGGATAGCCTCCGTGCAATTCTGTGACCTTGATCTGCATCGTTTTCGGGCAGAGTTTTTTCACATATTTTTCGAATAGTTTAGCGATATCATGCGGCGTCTGATTAGGAACAAGACGCATGCTGATCTTTGCGCTGGCCTTGCTGGGTAGTACCGTCTTGGCGCCTTCACCCTGAAATCCGCCCCAGATGCCGTTGCAGTCCAGACAGGGCCGTCCGCTGACCTGTTCGAGTATCGAATAGCCTTTCTCGCCGAAAGTTTCTTTAATACCCAGGTCTTTGAAATATTCTTTTTTACTGAACGGCAGCCGTTTATAAGCGTCGCGTTCTTTCTTGGTGAGCGGCCGGACTTTGTTATAAAATCCGGGTATCGTGATCTTGCCGTTCTTATCCTTCAGTTTGGAAATGATATTGGCCAACTCATTGATCGGGTTACCCACCGCGCCGCCGTATACCCCGGAATGAAGGTCACGATTGGGACCGGTCAGATCGATCTGCATATAACATAAGCCGCGTAAACCGTAAGCGATCGAGGGCATTTCATCGGCAAAGAAAGATGTGTCGGAAACTAGAACGACGTCCGCCTTGAGAAGGTCTTTATGAGATGAAATGAAATTCTCCAGATTGACACTGCCGATTTCTTCTTCGCCTTCGATCATGAATTTGACGTTGACGGGCAGTTTGCCGTTGATTTTCATATGGGCTTCGACGCTCTTGAGATTGAGAAATACCTGGCCTTTGTCGTCGGAAGATCCGCGCGCATAAATGTATCCGTCCTTGATCACGGGATCAAAAGGGCCGTTGGTCCATAAGTTAACAGGATCGACCGGCTGCACATCATAATGGCCGTAATATAACACGGTAGGCTTGCCCGGTGCTCCAAGCCATTCGCCGTAAACGACCGGATGGCCGGCCGTCGGGAAGATCTGGACATTTTGCAGTCCGGCCTTATTCATTTGGTCGGAAACATACTGTGCACAACGTGCCACGTCGCCTTTGTTTTCGGGATTAGTGCTGATACTGGGTATCTTCAGAAATTCCTTAAGTTCTTCAACGTATTGGTCTTTATGGGCATTGATAAACGAGATCACATTTTCCATGATAAGCCTCTGAAGTTTAGGTTTAAAAAGATCGATGAATATGTACTCTTTTTTAACGAGATATTCAACAAGGTTTTCTTTGCATTTAGACGGGCAAAAATTTATATTTAAAAACGTTTTACAGTCACGTCATTAACGAAAAACATCTTCCTGTTACAGCTTTGTTTTCATCCATAAAAACTAAAAATATTTTTTTTACCGGGCTTTTTCGGAACATGGCCGCAGGATGGCATGCTATTTCCCGTCTTCGTTCCTTCCTCATATTCCCGTTCTTATGCATGGCTACGGTCCATTCCCAGCAGCTCTATTTTAAGTATTATACGATCAACGAAGGATTTCCTCACGCACAGGTCTGGGATATTTACCAGGACCGGTATGGGTATATGTGGTTTGCTACGGCGGGCGGCGTGTCAAGATACAACGGTATTGATTTTACCACGTACACCAAAGACGACGGATTGATCAGCAATGTTGTTCGTAGCGTGTTTCAGGATGATAACGGGAAACTGTGGATATGTACGGAAGACGGGGTTTCCGTATTCGACGGGTACACATTTTTTAACTATACCAGCCGTGACGGGCTTGGAGCAGGAACGATTTATGAAATGGTTAAAGACCGAAACGGAAGATATTGGTTCCTGTCGAGCTATGGAGGCATCACATATTTTGATGGTTTGAAGTTTTTTTCTGCTAATGAAAAAATGGGGGCGCCTCCTGACGATTATCGTAACGCGTTTGTGGATCACGATGGCAATCTGTGGTTCTCAGGAAAGGATCGCTTCATTCTCTTGCCTTATCGAAACGGAAAATACGATGACAGCGGCCGGATCTTTGAACTGAGTGACGCGAAGGGATTTACGGATATCGAAGAGGATAAAAGCGGGCATCTGCTGATCGGATCGGCCAACGGACTGATCGTTTTTGATTATCGACGTTTTGCGGCGTCCAACGGCCGCGAATTTTCGCCGTTTATAGAACGTTTGTCCGGCACGGAAGGATTGGTTAACTCAAATATCCGTGATATGGCCATGGACCATGATTCCGCGCTTTGGATAGCGACAGACGATGGTATTTACAAATGGAAGGATGGAAAATTTAACTGGTATATTGCCGATGAGAATATCTCCAGTAACAGCTGCCATGCCATTACTGTCGATATTGAAGGTACTGTTTGGGTCGGAACCGACGGCGGCGGATGTTTCAAGATACCGTATCAGAATATTTTCAATTTCACGATGCGGGAAGGACTTTCGGCCAATGTGGCAAATGCGGTCACAGGAGATCGGTTTGGAAATATTTTGATCGGCACAGATAATGGCGTGGATAAATACGACGGGAACAACCTTGTCTCGATTTCCGACAAATGGATCGCGGCCGGCAATACCGTATGGTCATTGAAATTTGACCAAAAGGGCACTTTGTGGGTCGGTACGGACAAAGGGATCTTTGAATATGCTAATAATTATGCAAGACCCCGCAAAGATATTTATGATCGTTCCGGGTCACCGGTACTGGACATTGCAACCGACAATCATTCCACGATGTGGTTCGGAACCCTGAACGGATTGATCGTCTATGACGGCAAACAAACGAATTTCTACGATAAAAAGAACGGTTTACCCGGTAATCAGGTCTGGTGTGTATTTGTCGATAAGAATGACCAGGTATGGCTCGGGATCAACGGCGGATTGGCTAGGGTTGAGAACAAGGAAAAACACGATTCTCTCCGTTTTAAGGTTTGGACCGTGAACGAAGGCCTTCAGGATAATACGGTCAATGTTATTACGCAAGACGGGGATGGCGTATATTGGATTGGCACCGATCTGGGCTTTGTCAAATTTGACGGGTCAAAGTTCACTCCGTTCAAGGCAAAAAACCTCGGACTTGCGGATAACATTGTGCCGGTCATCGAATACGATGCCAAATCTGATCAATTGTGGGTAGGGAGTAAAGGTTACGGAAGATTTGACCATCACAAAACACCTCCCGAGCAGACCAAACTGCTCAATAAGAACCGCGGTCTCCGGGTGGATGATCCAACGACCAATAACAGTTTTTATATCGATGCTGGCCATAACGTGTGGATCGCGCATTTCGGAGGTTTGACCCGGTATTCGGAGGACTCTATTCGTCACACATCGATCAATCCCAGCGTTTATATCGAACGTGTCCTGACCAACGATACAGTGTTGAGAATCAATAATTTCGATTCCGATGCCAAGGAAATGACGTCCGACCTTGAAAACAAATACGTCGTTTTTCAGTTTGCCGGCCTTTCTTTTTTGAATGAAAAGGACAATTCATACGAGTACATGCTGGAAGGCTTTGACAAGAACTGGTCGACTCCAACCAGAAAGACCGAAGTACGTTATACGAATCTCAGGCCCGGGCATTACACTTTTAAGGTCAAAATGCGCAACAGCGAGAATATTCCCAGCAACAAGGTTGCGGAATTCGCTTTTACGGTTCCTGTTCCTCTCTGGCAGCATCCTTTGTTCATATTTATGGTCATCGCCTTTGTTGGATACGGCGCCTACAAAGGCTACCGTATTCGTGTCAATTTCAAGCTGAGCCGGATGAAGAAACGAAACGAATACCTGGAGTCGGAAGTTCAGAAGCGAACGGCCGAGATCGTGAGCCAGAAGGATGAATTAGAGCAAATACTCGACAAATTGAAACAGACACAGACGCAGCTGGTTCAATCGGAAAAAATGGCCGCCCTGGGTCAACTGGTTGCCGGTGTAGCGCACGAGATCAATAATCCGACTTCGGTTCTTGCCGGGAACGTGCTGTATGTAGAAGATTACGTGAACGTGCTTCGAAAGATCATCGACAAGTATGAGAATGAATACAATCACAGTTTGGAATTTCTCAAGCGGGTAAACGAATACAAGAAACAGATCGATTACGATTTTGTCATTTCAGATCTGGACACATTGATGAACAGCATCAAGAACGCCGCCGAGCGTATTCGTCATATCGTTCTCGATCTGCGCAATTTTTCGCGTCTGGATGAGGTCGAGCTGAATGAAGTAAATATTAACGAATCGATCGATACGACCGTTAAATTGTTCATGAACCAGTTTAAACATGTGCTGAAGATCAATAAGGATTACAAGGCCACCAATGTCGTCTATTGTTACATCAATCAGATCAATCAGGTCATATTGAATATTCTTATCAATGCGGCGCAAGCCATTGAATCCAGATACAGCGGTCATGCAGCATCAGAAATTCCGGGTCGGATAGATATCTCAACCGTCAATACCGAAAAGGGCGGTGTGCTGGTAAAAATTCGCGATAACGGCCAAGGCATCGCATCCCACGTCAAAGCCAGAGTATTCGATCCGTTTTATACAACGAAACCGGTAGGACAAGGTACGGGCCTGGGTCTGTCCATCAGCTACAGCATTATTGAAAAGCATCATGGGTACATCAGTTATGAAAGTCAGGAAGGCCAGTGGACCGAATTCACATTTTCCCTTCCTTTCAAGCCCCATGAGATCCCTTCCTAAGCAAGAGCATAATACCTTAAATACAAAGGAATTACATTATGGTACAAAACGATATGATCGATAAGCTCAATCAGGATCTGAAGAACGCGATGAAGAGCGGTGATAAGATGCGGTTGGATACGATCCGGATGATGAAAGCCAGTTTGCAGAAAGTGGTGATTGAAAAGGGGAACGCTTTTACACCGGACGATGGTATTTCGTTTCTTCTGGCCGAAGCCAAGCGACGCAAAGAAGCCATAGAGCTTTTCGAGAAAGGCGGCCGAAATGATCTGGCGGAACAGGAAAAGAACGAATTGGCCATTATCTCCGAGTATTTGCCCAAACCATTGAGTGAGGAAGAGCTTGTGGCGATCATCGAAGCCACGATCAAGGAGATCAATGCGCAATCGGCAAAGGATATGGGAAAAGTCATGTCGGCCGTCATGCCTAAAGTCAAAGGACAGGCGGACGGAAAAAAGATACAGGAGATAGTAAAAAGTAAATTACCGTGAAGTAGGATTTGAATCCATGAAGTGACGCAGGATGACCACGGCCGCTAATTCGTCGATCTTGTTCTTGCTGCGCCGTTTTTTCTTTGTTTCAGTTTCAATCAGCATTTTCTGAGCGCTCACCGTGGACATCCTCTCATCCCACAATGTCACAGGAATGTTGATAAGTGTTTTCAGTTTCTCGGTCAGCATTCGGACTTTTTGAGCTTTAGGTCCTTCAAGCCCGCTCTTGTCCAACGGATATCCAACGACGATGAGGGAAGGTTCCTGCTCGTCGATCACGGATTTGATGCGCTGAATAGCTTCGGCATCGCTTCGCACCTCCAGGGTATCCAACCCGGAAGCGATAATCCGCATGGGATCGGAAACAGCTAATCCGATTCTTCTTTCTCCGTAATCTATCGCTAATATTCGTCCGGAATTCATAAAAATGCAAAAAGCCATGACCGCTTGTCATGGCTTTTAATATATTTTATCTGATTCAAGATAATCAGTTGCTTTTCAAAGGTTGTTTGAGCACTTCTTTCAGAAGTTTGCCCGGTTTGAAGTGTGTCTTGCGACGGGGCGGAACGTAGATGATTTCGCCGGTTTTGGGATTTCTGGCTTTTGGTTTTGCTTTTGTAGTTTTGACTTCGAAAACGCCAAAATCACGGATTTCGATACGTACATCCGGATCAGCTTCCGACAGAATTTCTCTAATTGATTCAAAAACGATATCTACAATATTTTCAACGTTATGAACCTTCTCGTTCATTTTGTCGGCGACGCGCTTTGACACGTCTTTCTTAGTCATTGTTTTCATTTGATGTAATCTCCTAGTCTGCTAACCTCTGAATAATAAAAAATTTAATCCTCATTGTCAAGTTATTTTTGAATTTACGGGTAAATTTCTGCCTGAATCACCCGATCGTCGCAATCGATGGTCCATGGCCCGGAACTCGATGTAAATTCCGTTTTTACATAGCCTAATGAAATAAATTGTCCAAGATTCTCAGAGTAACACGAACTGGTGACCGATCCGGCTTCCGAATTATTTTTCTTTATTTTACAGTCCGTTGATACCTGATCGGATGTCCTGATGAGGACCAGATGCCTCTGGACTTTTTGATAACTGTCCAAGCGTGCGACGACTTCTTGTCCTATGTAGCATCCTTTGGTGAAACTGACGGCATGCGACAGTCCGGCCTCAAGCGGATTATATTTTTCTGACAATTCTCGTCTCAAAATTGGCTTTCTTTGTGCAATGCGGGCGCTGTGGTATACTTCCATTCCGCACGATAAGATGTTTTTTGAGCGGAACCACTCAAGCAGCGATTCACCCCCATGGAGGTCGGTGATAAGAATAAATCCGTTCTCTATTTGAAAGGATGTTCCAATAAGAAGGGGATGGCCCTGGAATTCAGAATTCAATGACCTGTTATTTTCCGGCGGGTCAGTCTTGATCAGGTCGCGGACGATTTGGGAACTTCGAGGACCGACGACTACGAGTTGCGCCGTATGGTCGGTCGCAATCTCCATTCTTACGTCATCCATAATGATATATTTATCGAACCAACGCAGGATCGTATCTTCATTTTGGGGCGAGGTTGATACGACAAGATCATTGTCGGAGCGATAGACACTTATAAGATCGACGATGCGGCCTTTATCGGTAGTCAATACCGTTTGAAGGCACTCATTCTGCTGTAGATTCTTGAGATCGTTGGTGGACATCCGGTTCAGGAAATCCAGAGCATGCCGGCCGCTCAATCGTAGACAACCATGGAACGAAAAATCAATACAAACAGCATCATGCATCAGGGCTTCGTTTTCCCGGCGTACCGAACCAAAATGCTCCGGTAATTCATACTGAAATTCTTCATAACTGCGGAAAGTAGCACCGGCGCTGTTGTGGAAATTGAAAAAAGGCGTTCGTTTGAACATGGCTTTTAGAATTGGATTTTTTCAGGAATATACGACCGATGAACAACATCTTCAAGTTTGCCGGGAAAATACATTTTGATATTCAGTGATTTTTTGTTTACTTTTTTTGCGAATCATCCAACAAATTCCATTCAAAATACTATGGCCAAACCTGCTATTAAAAAAGGAATCGAAAAAAATAAGCCGTCTTCCGCGGTATCCTCACTGAAGATTTGGCAAAAGGATGCGCTTGCCGTGCTTTTGCTCTATGGATTGGTGTTTTTTCTGTTCAGCGACTATGTACTCCATAATAAAGTCTTCACGACCGGGGGCGACATCTCCGCCAGCATCAGCACTACGCGAGCCGCACAGGCATTGACTGAAAAAGAAGGTACAATGCCGTTATGGTTTCCGTACATGTTCTCAGGCATGCCCAATTTTGCCAGCGGGATGTACAGCGATCCGTCCAATATACCTATTTACAAGTATCAGTCGTATTTCAATCCGATGACATATGTGAATTGGGCGGTCAATGCGGCGTTCCTAAATCGCGATAACTCGTGGGAAATAGCGGTTTTCTTTTTTGCCGGCCTCTTCATGTACCTCCTGGCAAGGCAAATGGGTTTTGGTCCGATGATATCGCTTATGGCCGCTGTTTCATATATGTTCTGTAACTTTTTTGTGGCGTCGGTGGCGGCCGGGCACGGAGGAAAGGTCAAGACCATCGCCTACATTCCGCTGGTCTTATGGAGCGTCTTGCGGTTTTTTAAGCAACGTAATCTGCTCAATTGGTCATTAATGGGATTCATTATGGGCACCTTTTTTCTCGATCCCGGACATACGCAGATCATTTATTATGCCTTTCTCATGTTAGGCATCTATTTCATTTTCCTTATTGCGGAGCAGTATAAGACGGGTAAAGCCGATCTTCTGAAAAACGGTTCCGGTCTTGC
The DNA here is from genome assembly GCA_964415295.1 of uncultured Bacteroidota bacterium. Taxonomy (GTDB): domain Bacteria; phylum CLD3; class CLD3; order SB21; family SB21; genus SB21. The sequence continues at coordinate 68,781 of CAYPYN010000010.1, read as the reverse complement.
CGCCGCTATGTTGGTCGGGCTAGCCTTTGGCGCGGTCAATTACTTTTCCCTGTATGTTTATTCCGACGTGACCATGCGTGCCGTACCGCCGGCCATCAGCGAGGCCACATCCATGGCTGCCGGCAGCGGAATGACTTTTGATTACATCACCATGTGGTCGTTTCATCCGATGGAGTTTATTACATTCTTTATCCCAACGTTTTTTGGCCTTGAGAGCCCATATTATTGGGGATGGATGACGTTTACTTCTTCCGCCTTCTATTTTGGCCTGCTGCCGATGATCGCAGCCGTCTTCGGAGTCATCTATCGTAGAAACCTCATGACGCGATTCCTGCTTGTAACAGCCGTCTTGGCGTTGTTGATTTCTTTTGGTCGTTTTTTCGAACCCTTTTTCCAGCTCATGCTGAGCATTTTGCCTTTTTTCAGTAAATTCCGCGTTCCCTCCATGATCTTGTCCATATTTGCTTTTGCCGTGTCATTGCTGGCTTGCTACGGACTGGATTATATCTTTAATCCAACGGATGAGGAACGGGAAAAGAGACGTACTCTCGAGAGGCCGATCCTTTATGCGATGGGAATCCTGGGCGCCGTTTTGGTTGTTTTTGTGCTTTTCAAAAGCGGGTTCATGAATACTTTTTCCCTAATGGGAGATGACGATGCCAAGAGGTACAATGCGCAGCAAATAGCACAGCTCAAACAGATCCGCTTTGAGCTTCTGAGCGGCGGGATCGTGAAATTCCTGATTATGGCCGAGATCATTTTGGCCCTGATTTATTTTCATATCCGCCGAACCTTGCCGTCGTCTGTGGTTCTGCCGCTCCTATTGGCAGTACTGGTCTTCGACACGATCAGTCTGAATAAGAAAATTCTGAGGCCACAAGCGAGAGCCGGCATGACGTACGAATTTCAGGAAACGGAGACGGTACGGTTTCTTAAATCGGACACAACTAATTTTCGTATCTTTTCTCTACTGGAACACGCACAATCCGGATCTCCGTCCTGGATCTATTTTGGCTTGCAGAATATCGGGGGTTATAGCCCGGCTAAGATGCGGATCTATCAGGATATCATCGACTTTGCCTTGTATATGGGAAACGACCCGCAGTTTCCGATCAATATGAACATTGTCAATATGCTGAATGTGAAATACCTGATCGCTAATGGTCAATTACCCCAGGGGAGAGGATTTTTTCTGGTGAAACTGGATGAACCAAACAAGACCCTGATCTATGAGAACAAGAACCGGCTTGAGAGAGCATATTTCGTAAAGAATTACATGGTTGTATCAGAGAAACCAAAGATCTTTGAGCTTCTCAATTCGGACACATTCAATGCAAGCAAGACGGCTATTCTGGAGAAAGTACCTTCCGCGGCACCGGAAGCTCACGATTCCGCTGCTGTAAGTATCACCGAATACAGGTCGGATCGGATCGCTATGAAGGCCTTTGCCGACAAAACCTCACTTCTCGTTTTGAGTGAAACCTATTATCCGCACGGCTGGAAGGCATATATTGACGGTAAAGAGACGGAGATTTACAAAACCAATTATGTCTTACGTTCTATCGTCGTACCGCCCGGAGAACACACCGTGGAATTCCTCTTTGAACCCAAGGAATATAAATTAGGTATTTGGACTACTACCGCTTCGTTTTATTCCGTTATGATTATGATGGTTGTAGGAACTGCCATTGCTCTCAGAAAAAAAGAACAGGCGCCCAAGGTTTAGAAGAATGGAAATGACAAGAAAAAAAAGAATTGTTTGGAGTATTATACTGGTTGTGATCTTAATCATCGGCGCGGTGTCGGTTACAGGCTATCTTTTGGTCATGCGATCACAGCCTGTAGTGGAGGGGGAGGTTAGCCTTCAGGGCATCAAATCGGAAGTGCGCATTGTGCGGGACAATTATGGTGTGCCGCACATTTTTGCAGACAATGAGGACGATATGATGTTTGCGGCCGGTTATGCGCAGGCGCAGGACCGTTTGTGGCAAATGGACCTTTTAAGACGGGTTTCCGAAGGACGCTTGTCTGAAATCTTTGGAGCACGTACGCTGCCGTCTGATAAAGCACTCAGAACGATCGGTTTTGCCAGAGTGGCTGAGGAGATCGCTCATGATCTCGATCCTTATACCCGAAGACTTTTACAGCGTTATTCCGATGGAGTGAACGCATTGATCAGAGAAAACCGTGATAATTATCCGATTGAATTCGTGTTACTCGATTTTTCTCCAAAAGATTGGAAGCCCGAGCACACCATTGCTGTTTCCCGCGTTATGGCGTGGCAACTCAGTATGGGTTGGTATGTTGACGTGGCCTATGATAAAATTCTTGACTCTGTCGGTTACCAAAAACTTCAGGATATCTTACCCCGCTATCCCGACACAGCCCCTGTGATCGTGAAAGAACAGCCGGAGGGATATTCGGTTTCCGGTAAACCGTCTTTTGATACAGCATCGTCATCCGTTGATAGCAAGGCATCGGCCGCGGGTAGACACGATTTGCTCGACGAGTTCGTTGCCGCGAATATGATGGTCAAAGACTTAATAGGGAATCGTGGTTTTGCTATTGGAAGCAACAATTGGGTCGTGAACGGAGCCAGATCTGCCAGCGGAAAGCCGTTGCTCGCCAATGACCCGCACCTGGGCCACGGCGTTCCCAGTACATGGTATGAGATGCAGTTATCAGGAGGTGTTTGGGATGTTACGGGCTTTGCGCTTCCCGGATCGCCTTTTATCGTGATCGGCAATAACCGTCATATCGCTTGGGGTGTTACGGCCGTGATGACCGACGACGCTGATTTCTATAAAGAGCGGATCCGTGATAGTTCCTATTTTCTTGACGGACAGTGGAAGGCCTTGGCATGGGTTCATGAGGAGATTCCCGTTAAGGACTCCATGCCTGTAGCTTTTGACATACCATTCACGCATCGTGGACCGATTGTCAATGTTATGTATGACATACCTACCGAGCAACCCAATGCCGTCTCGGTTCGTTGGCTGGGTCATGAACCGAGCGGAGAGGTCGTCGCTTCCAGTAAGCTAAACAGAGCCACGAACTGGACCGAATTTCGCAGCGCCGTGAGTTCGTTCAAAGTTCCGGGCCTCAACGCCGTCTACGCGGATGCGGAAGGCCATATCGGTTATCAATGCATGTCCGGGCTGGCAATGAGACAGAGCGGTGATGGTGTTTTACCGATGGACGGCACGTCAAGCCGTTCGGATTGGAATGGCCAGGTTCCATTCGAATCATTGCCTTATCGTTACGACCCGCCGGAAGGGATAATGGCTTCGGCGAATAATAAAGTAGCGGGAAGCTGGTTCCCTTATTTTGTTTCCAATTACTGGGAACATCCATCGCGCATCCGGCGCATCGATGAATTTCTGCGTTCCAAAGAACGCTTTTCAATAGACGATTTCAAGTCATTACAAAATGACCTTTTTTCATACCATGCCGCCGAAGTTGTACCTTACATTCTTCAGGCCTGTCAAAACGATTCGTTTTTTACTTTTTTGCCTGATAAGCATGCGCCGAATTATCCATATTACGAGTCTTATCTTTTTCTGAAGCATTGGGATTTCAATATGAATGGCGATAGCCGCGGTGCGGCCATATTTAATGTTTTCTTTCAGTCTTTACTTAATCGTTTGTACAAAGATGAAATGGGGGAGACGATCTTTGAGTCGTTTATCAAATTGTCCAACATTCCTGCGCGGGTCACAACACAATTGTTGGTCAATTCCCAGTCGTCATGGTGGGACGATGTCCGGACCGATGATAAGGAGGACCGAAACCTGATCATACGGAGATCGCTGACAGACGCGGTTGATTTTCTGTCGAAACGCCTGGGTAAAGAACCGGGCGGCTGGACATGGGAAAAACTGCATTCGTTAACTTTTGAGCACCCGATCGGGAAACAAAGACCTTTTGACTATCTCTTTAATGCGGGTCCTTTTAAGATCGGCGGAAATACTTCGACCGTTAACAACACGGAGTATCATTACTCGGATACTCAGTTCAGAGTGTTGCTGGGACCTTCGATGCGTAGGATTGTCGATATGGCTGATCCCGCGCATCCATTCACCGTTCTGACATTGGGGCAAAGCGGGCAGCCGTACAACGCACACTATCTCGACCAGAACGCGCTTTGGATAAAGGGTGAATACAAAAGGTTTTCCATGAATGTGAATGAACTAAAAGAATCTTCGCAGACGTTGATCCTCAAACCAAAATCAGACTGACGTATGAAACTACGAATCGGGCAGGGATACGATGTGCACCGTTTGGCGTCAGGGCGCAAGATGGTCATTGGCGGTGTTGAAATTCCTTCTGACATGGGCATTGTCGGCCATTCCGATGCCGACGTGCTATTGCATGCCATTTGCGACGCCATGCTGGGAGCCTTAGCTCTGGGGGATATCGGTAAACATTTTCCGGATACGGATCCGTCGTATAAGGGAATTTCCAGCCTCAGACTATTGGCGCACGTACACGAACTGATTCGGTCTAAAAATTACGAAATCATAAACATCGATTCGACCGTTATACTGGAAAAGCCAAAGATCGGTCCGCACGTCCAGAAGATGAGACAGGCGATCTCGGAAATACTGGGATTGGATATCAATAGCATTTCTATCAAAGCGACAACATCCGAAGGAATGGGTTTTGTCGGTCATGAGGAAGGTATTGCCGCTCAGGCCGTGGTCCTATTGCGTGAAGGCTAGATTTAACTTAATTGCGTATTCTTTGATACAACAACGATACCCGACGGAGTGACGAAGAATCTTTTCTTATCCTCTTCCAGATTGTAGCCGATCTCGAAATTCTCAGGTATTCTTACATTTTTGTCAATAATAGCCTTGCGTATTTTGGCGTGCCGGCCGACATTGACGTTATTGAATAGTATGGATTCCTCCACATGCGAATAGCTGTGAATGCGTACATTGGGGGACAGCAAGGATCGGATGACCTTACCTCCGGAAATGATACATCCGCCGGAGACCAGGGAGTCGATAGCCGTTCCCATACGCCCGCCTTCAAAGGTTTCCGAAAACACGTTTTTGGCCGGCGGATGCTGTCCCTGGTAAGTTCGGATGGGCCAATTGATGTCATACAGGTTAAAAACAGGTGAGACGGCGACCAGATCCATGCTTGAGTCGTAATAGCTATCGAGAGTTCCGATATCGCGCCAATACGGCCGTTCCGTTTTGTTCTCGTCCTCAAAATTATAAGCGAAGACCTTATGTTTTCCTAACATGGCCGGGATAACATTCTTACCGAAGTCGTGCTGGGACTCTTTGATCTTGGCATCGTCGATCAAAACATGAGCAATGGTGGAAGCATTGAAAATGTATATGCCCATATTCACATAACAAAAGCCGTCTTTGTTGGGTATGGTCTTTGGCTCCTTGGGTTTTTCCTGGAACTCGACGACCTCGTTTGTATCGTTTACAGCCATGACGCCGAATTGATGAGCCAGGTCTTTTTCGATCTCGATACCGGCAATGGTCAGATCCGCATTGCGGGCAATATGATACTGGAGCATCTTCAGGTAATCCATCTTATAAATATGATCGCCAGAAAGAATGATGATGTATTCCGGTCTTTCGTCCTGAAGAATGTGCAGGTTCTGAAAAATGGCGTCGGCGGTACCCTGATACCAGTGATTGGCTGTCCGGAATTGAGGGGGAATGGAGTAAATGAACTCACCCAATTCGCCGTTAAGAAAGCTCCAGCCTTCGCGTATATGCGTATCCAAGGATTGCGACTTATACTGCGTGATGAGGTAGATCTTCCTGAATCCGGAGTTGATGACATTAGACAGGGTGAAGTCGATGATCCGATACTTGGCGCCGAAAGGGACAGCCGGTTTGGACCGGTCTTTCGTCAAAGGATACAGCCGTTCGCCTTGTCCGCCGGCCAGAATGATGGAAATCGTTTTTCTGAATAATGTGGATGAGATCGGCGTCATAACAAACTCCGGATCTGTTTGGTTCGGACGAATCCGACTAGAATGGCTTTTAGAATCTATGAAAAGATAGTCTGAGAGGCAATAAAAAATACGGTTGGCCGGGGCCGATCACAGTTTGAAAGACCATTTTTCTGCTCTGAGAAGCGGAAATTTTCATTGACTACATATGCATTAATGCGTATTTTTGCTACGTTTTTCAATAGGTTAGGAAATCTTTTAAGGAGCTATTATGAGTAAAGTTTTCGATCAGGTCAATACACCCAAGGACCTGAAAAAACTTACATCGGAAGAATTGATACAGCTCTCGCATGAACTGCGCCAGCATGTGATCGATGAGATCACGCGTATCGGCGGGCACCTCGCGCCCAGTCTCGGCGTAGTGGAAATTTCAGTGGCTTTGCATTACATCTTTGATGCCCCAGCTGACAAAATCATATGGGACGTCGGACATCAGGCCTACGTGCATAAATTACTGACCGGACGGAAAGACCGATTCCATACGATCCGGCAAACCGACGGCCTGAGCGGCTTCTGCAAGATCCATGAGAGCGAATACGATGCATTCGGCGCCGGGCATGCGAGTACTTCGATATCCGCGGCCGTGGGAATGGCCATTGCCCGTGACCGGTTAAAGCAGAATCACAAGGTGGTTGCAGTCATTGGGGACGGTTCTCTTACGGGCGGTATGGCTTTTGAAGCCATGAATAACGCCGGCATGCTCAAAACTGATATGATCGTTATTCTTAACGACAACATGATGTCCATTTCTTCGAACGTCGGTGCACTTTCCAATTACCTTACCGATCTCATTTCGACACCCTTATATAACAAGGTCAAGGATGAGATATGGGATGCCTTGGGACGGTTCCACGATCTCGGAGATAAAGTTCGCCAGGGTCTGGCCAAACTGGACGAAGGTGTAAAATCCATCCTTGTACCCGGACATTTTTTTGAAAGCCTCGGTTTCCGTTATTTTGGTCCCGTAGATGGGCACGACTTGCCGCGCATGATCAGATTGCTTCACGATGTCAAGAATCTTAAAGGTCCTATCCTTATTCATGCGTTGACCAAGAAAGGCAAGGGCATGCCCCTTGAGGAGCAGGACGTGGAGAAGTATAAGGTCAACGCCAATAAATTTCACGCCGTCAACCCGCCCAAGAAATCCGATTCCGAGGGACCCGAGATCAAATCGGCGCCTACGTACACGGAAGTATTCGGAAAGACGGTGGTCAAATTGTGCCACGCGAACCCGAATCTTGTTGGGATCACGGCGGCTATGGCGGATGGAACGGGATTGAAATTTCTCGCGAAGGAATTGCCGGATCGTTTCTTCGATGTAGGTATTGCGGAACAGCACGCGGTTACTATGTCGGCAGGGATGGCTCTGAGTGGATTAAAACCGATCGTGGCGATTTACTCGTCTTTCCTGCAGAGAGCTTACGACCAGATCATTCATGACGTTGCGATACAAAATATTCCGGTGTTCTTCTGCCTTGACAGAGCCGGTCTTGTGGGAGCCGACGGTCCCACGCATCACGGCTCTTTGGACCTTTCTTATTTGCGTTGTATCCAGGGTATGGTTATTATGTCGCCCAAGGATGAAAACGAATTGAAGGATATGATTTATACCGGTGTTCATTATAATGATGGTCCTATCGCATTACGTTTTCCGCGCGGCAATGGATTGGGCGTGACCATCAAAGAGGAATTTGAAAAAGTGCGTATTGGAAAATCCGAGACCGTACAGGAGGGAAAGGATATAGCCATCCTTGCGGTCGGTCCTATCATTGATCATGCCATCAAGGCGGCCAAGATCCTTTTGCAGGACGGCTACACCTCGACGATCGTCAATGCCCGTTTTATCAAGCCTCTCGATGAAGACATGCTGACCGATCTATGCAGGAAATTTGAGGATATCATTACGCTGGAGGACAACGCGCTGATCGGCGGTTTCGGATCGGCCGTTCTGGAAACCATCTATTCCCAACGCTTCGTAGAGAAGGGTTTCAAAAAGGATAAACAGTTCCAGGAAAAAATATCGGCACTCCGTGTTGAACGTCTGGGACTACCTGATCATTTTGTGGAACACGGCGAATGCAGTATTCTATATCAACGGCTGGGACTTGATCCCGCCGGCATTGCCTTTAAAGCCAAGCAAATGATCGAGCGGCGCCGCAGCGGCGGTTTGCAGATGCTGGATAAAGCGCCCGTTAAAGCCAGCGCCAGCTAGACTTTCAGACAGCAAATTGCCGTGACGTCTGCAATATCCTGAGCGCTGCATCCGCGTGAAAGATCGTTGATCGGTTTGGCTAAACCTTGTATGACCGGTCCGACGGCCTGTGCTTTTCCGATTCTTTCTGTAACCTTATAGCAAATATTGCCCGCATCCAGATTCGGAAATATAAATACATTAGCTTTTCCTGCCACCGGGCTGTCCGGCGCTTTCCTTTTGCCAATCGCTTCCACAAACGCTGCGTCAAATTGCATTTCACCGTCAATCTTGAGGTCCGGTCTTTTCTGTTTGGCCGTTGCGAGAGCTTGAGTGACCTTGTCGACGGCCTCATGTTTGGCGCTGCCTCTGGTTGAAAAAGAAAGCATGGCAACCATGGGTTCTTCACCTGTCAACTGTCTGTGGCTGTCGGCCGAAGCGATCGCTATATCGGCCAATTGCGCCGGATCGGGATAGGGCATGACGGCGCAGTCACCAAACGTGACCGCACGTCCGTCCGGCAGCAGCATGAGGAAGATACTGGAGACGGTGTTGATTCCAGGAGCTGTTCCTACGCAATGAATCGCCGCACGAAGTACGTCGGCCGTAGTGTGAACGGCACCGCCGACCATGCCGTCAGCTTCGCCCCGCCTAACCATCATGGCTCCGTAATACAGAACGGTCTGCATCGCCGTTTTGGCCTGTTCATAAGTCATACCTTTGGCTTTGCGGAGAGTAAAAAGTTCGTTGGTCATGTCCGACGCCTTTTCCGAGCGTTTCGGATCAATGATAGGTACAGCAGAAGGGATCTCGATATTGAGTTCATAAGCGCGTTTTCTGATCTTATCGGAATCGCCGAGCAGTATTGGCTTAGCGGTCTGAAGTTCCAGCATGATCTTCAAAGCCTGGATCGTTCGATCTTCTTCGCCTTCTGGAAGAACGATACGGCATTTCTTCTGCCGTGCTTTTTCGCGAATGTTTTCCATCAGTTTCATGGCATGTATCTCTTTAATTATTGAACGTATAGTTAATTGGGGTATTGATAATCTTTAGTAACGGCAAAGGTGGCCCATCGTGATTTGGATTCCGAACCGTCAAAGATGCAATCCACCCGCCATGCGTATGTATTGTTCTTTCGCAGACGGCCTCCGTCAAAAAAGGCGTTGTTAACATAGTGAACTGTAACATTGGACGTTGTCTTGACTTTCAGACTGTCATTGGCGGAGTACGAAGTATTGTGGAAAGTCAGAAATTCCTGATTATTCGGATCAAAACAATCGGCATCAAAAACGCCGGTCTGTTTCTCTGCGATCCAAATGACCTGCCCGCTCAGAGTGGCGAGTTTGACAATGTATTTGATTGGCACCGGTGTTTGACCCAGACACCATGTAAAGGTCGGTTTTGTATTGGCTGTGTCGGCCGGCGGCGGGCCCATCGATTCTACCTTGTGGCTAAGCGTAATGGTCTTAATGAGGTCTGAGTTGCCAAAATAGGCTGACGTGTCGCTAAATTTATCCTTGGAGTTTCGTGCCATAACGAAATAACTGTAGGGCACATCTTCAAAAACGTCCTCATCGACAAAAAAACTGTCCTCTTCAGAGAAATCGACCAACCGATTGCCGATCTGTACGAAAGGGCTGTCAACGCCGTTGGATCTGAATATGAGATATTCTTCAATAATATTATTCTGGTCATTTTCCAGCGCAGACCATTCTATGCGGATGAGCTGTTCCGGCCCTTCCAAAGGGCGGAGTCCCGTCTCTATCGGAAAGGTAGATCCGTTGTGAGCCTTCAGCCGTACCGCCCCCGGTTTTGGCTCCGGAGGGTTGACCTCATCGGGGCAAGATACGATCGTGATAGCAAAAGCGGTTAATAAGAGGCTGGGTATTATTTTTTTCATAGTGGCCTTCAAAATTTATAAGCGGCGCTGATCCGGTGCACGTTGCCCAAAGGGTGATTGGATAGGGCGTAATCGAGGCGGATTTGCCACCACTGAATACCGGCGCCGTACGTGATCCATTGATCGTCTTTTCCAATACGCAAAGCAGCGGTTTTTTTATAGTCCCATTCGACGCCGTAGTGCTTATCTCCGCCGTAGCGCGAATTACTTTCGTAGGAAATTAGGATGTTGCTTTTTAACGCGTCCACCGGATGCAGGTATGAAAAACCAAACTTGAAGTTTGGTTTGACAATATCCCGGGCGCGGGTCGAGGAGGATACGGCATTGTAGCGAACACCGGTGACGGTGATATCCTGGACGTGCATTCCTATTGCGAAATCGCCAAAATTGGGAGATTCAAAAAGATCATTGACACCGAACATGATCATCGTTCCTATGTCCGCACCAATGCCCGATTTGTTCACATCTTTGGTCACCACGCCGTTATTGCCCGAGATTCCGCTGGTGCCGCCCTGAATGATCTTAAAATTGATTCCAATCGGTATCTGTACCGGGAATTCATTATACAACCAGCCTAAGTTTAGTTTCAACTGATTCATTTTTGCAAAGGAAAAGAAAATGGCATTGTCGGCGTAGGAGAAACGGCCGTGAAAATACTGGCTGAAATCGTAATTCGGGTTACCGTGATCATTATAGGAGCCGTCCAGGGCGCCGGTTTCGGGAATATCGCCGACACTATATCGTATCCAGCCGACCGAAAAAGCATATTGGGGCGTCAACTGATGAGAATATCCTAAGAAGTTATACTGGCCAAGACCATCGAATTCATTGGCGTACATCATTGTAACTTCCCGTTTATGCATCAGCGCCACTCCGGCGGGGTTCCAGTAAAAAGCCGTTCCATCGCTGGCTACGGCCACATAAGCGTTGCCGATACCTGCGGGACGTGCGCCGAGCGGGATTTCCAAAAACGCATTAGCATACCGGCGTGTGCCATCTCCCGCGACAACGGTCGAATACGTGTAAAATACAAACAGGGTTGTGTAGAAGATTCGCTTCATTAATTTCTTCATTGTTATCTAAAGTAGGCTATCTTTCCCTTCTTCTCGACCGTTTTACCGTTGAGTTTACCCTTGATCCGGTAGAAATATATTCCATTGGCGATATCCCTTCCGTCGTCGTCGGTGGCGTCCCACTGCACTTCATGATACCCGACGGAATTAAGGATCTGGCTGGTAATATCCTCCGGTGTTATCTTTTTGATCCTTCGGCCGGAAACGGTATAGATGCTGATATTCAGGTCATCAAGCTGTTCCGGCGCTTCTATGCGGAAAGCAAACGTCGTGACATTGGCAAATGGATTAGGAAAATTTCCGATCACCTTGATGTCAAAACCTGACACCACTTTGAATCTAAGCGTATCCGGGTCGCTGATATTGCCGTTAACATCCGCAACCTGAAAAGTGATCTGATTCTGACCAACGTCAAATGTCTGGTCCGGAAGCAAAGTCAGAGTTACAGTATTGGAATTAGGTAGAGAATCCGGCAAAACGATCTTGCTGGAATCTATGGGTTCCCCGTTTAATCGGATGTTGTAATTCCGTCTGTCGAGGCTTACGCCGTTACGGTCGTATATAACGGCCGATATTTTCGGATTCTTTGGAGCGATGGAACCTTGCGAGAAATACTGCCCCTCGACGGTCGGCTCGATATGAGGAGCCAGCCGATCCCTGTTGATCATCAGCGTGAATAACCCAAGCCGGTGTTTGTCTCCAACGAAAACCGTTATGGTACCGTTATGTATTTGCTTGCCGGTTTCAACGAGATTCCATTTTCTGTTTCCGGTATCCCAACGATAGACATTGAGTGAATCAAGAAAGGAAGAGGCCGCAGGATAGAGAAGCGTATCATACGCAAATCGTAACATTATTTGTTTTGAATTGATCAGCGTTCCTGAGAAAGATACATCGTAGGCTTGCGGAGACGCATAACCCAAAGGATACGCAAAAGCCAGATCGGGCTGATCGTTGATTTGCGGATTGGCCGTGCGCGCGATCGACACGATGGCGTTTTGTTCAATTCCGTTTTCAGGGATGCTGATGGAAAAACCATTGTCGATGGAGACCGTATCATGGGATATTCCGTTAAATGTCGTTCCTGCGGAAGTTGTAACATTAAACGCATTCAGCGTAAGCAAAGCAAATCCTAAATTGTTGAAGCGATTGACATCGGATGTCAACGAGTCCGGATCGACCCAAACGTATATGTTGTGTGAGCCCTTTGAGAGTGTCGATGTGATCGATGCGGTGGATGTCGCTATTTGACCGGCATTGGGAACTGATCCTTGAATCGCGATCTCGGTTTCTCCCAAAAATGTTCCTGAAGACAGTGGATTGCCCTCGTAAAACCGTACTTTGACCCCGCTGACGGGAGCGAAGCCTGCGTTTTCGATCGTTGCGCGGATCTGGACCTGATCCGTTCCTCCCAATGAAACGGCATTGGTGGGGTCGCCCGGATTATTGACGAGACTCAGACGCAGATCCAGGCCGGCGAGGATGCGAAATTCCCTGCTTTCCGAAAAGGTCGAATCTCCGGAGGAATCTTTGACTTTGACCCAGTAGCTTATGAGATCATTTTCAAGGAATGGCCCGCTGCCCCGGCTGGTGTATGCATTGTCCTGAGCGGCGAACAAGGTATCCGTAAGTGTCTCCGTGACGGGGCCAACGCGATTATATGTGACGGTCACCGATTGGACACCGTCGGGATCGCTGGCAACGACGGAGAATCGAACGGTATCCGAACTGGACGGGGATTCAGGAAGGGTCTTCAATTGTGTTATAAAAGCGCCATTGACACTAAAGTTCTCCTGTCCGTTGAAGGAAAAGCGGCCATCGGACGATTCGGCAAAAAGGCGGATTCCAGCGATGCCTTCACTCAGAAGCTGTGAGGGAATGGCGCCAAGGCTGACATTAAAAGAATAACTTCCATTTGTAATCGCAAAATTAATGGTATCAAGATTCACAAGACTTGGTTTATTGGCGCCGTTAATTACAGAATCCTTTACCGGCCGCATCTGATAGATCTCAGCGATACCTGTTCCGCTGGAAAAATCCGCGGTGCCGGAAACAGTAAAAACTTCTGTCGAGGCAGGACTATAATTGGATAAAGAGAAAGATTTCTTTGTCGGAGTTTTAAGTCGCAAAGCCGGATCGCCAAGATAATTGAATTGGAATACCATGCTCTGCGGTACAAGACCGGAAGTCAGTACGTTCCCGGCGCCGGTTACTTCGTAGTCTGTGATACCTTGCCCAAGGAGATAGTTGATCTTGCCTTGTGCCAAGGCTTCTCCGGCCGAATTGCCCGGCTTCACGAAAGCGTTGATGGAGTTGTCCAGGAGCTGATAATCTCCGATGATCCAGCCCGTTCCGCTCGAGGCCACGATCCCCACAGCGCCGCCGTAAGCTTTAGTCAGCAGAGCTTCACCAAGCGAATTTTGATTGTCAAAGGCTCCGACAAAGCACGTCATACTGAGAACCATCGGGTATCGCCCCGGATTGGTCTTCAGATCGTTAACCTGGCTCAGATTCATCAAGGGCTTTCCTGAAACAGAGTCAAGATCGCCCCATATTCCGCCGCCGCCGTGCCCAAGGTAGGCCGTAAGGAGATTGCCTTCTTCAAATCCGGACACGACCCTGGAAAAATTTCCGTAGAATTGGTCCCTTATGGGGAAAACAAAGACGCGATCGGGTGTGAAAGCCTGAGGCATGCGGGAATTAATAATATTATTGCATTGAAAGCGGAATACGTCAACGGGTATGTTGCTCGTATTGTTGTTTTCAACGCCGCGGTTATCGCTCTGGCCTCCGATATAAAGGACCTTATTCTTCCAGCTGCCCGGCTGATTAGTTTGTTCGTAAGTGATGATCTTATCGATAACGGCATCAAGTTGCGCCGGAGTGCTGACCGGTATTCTGCCGATGAAAAAATCAGGAAGGATATCTTTGTCGTCGGCCAAACCGTACCAATAATCACTGGCCGCAGGGCCGTAGGACTTGGTTTGAATAAATTGAGTCGGAACGAAGTCGTTGTTGTTTTTCACTGCTTTTGAATTGACCGACGCGTCGCCAACCAGAAGGATGTAGAGAGGAGAGCCTTGGCTGCCTTGCCAGTTAGGGCTTGAATACGTATAGCGCAGAAAATCTCTGACGGCGTAAGGACTTTTGATCCCGAAGTTGAATTCATCGTAAATATCCTGCACATCCACGGTTTCGGCGAACAACCCTTTCGAACGGCGGTAATTTTCCAATCTTCGGGCCGCATCTTTGAGAGAGTCGTTGGCGATAATAAGATATCTGGCGTTGTGGTAACCGCTGACGAGGGCCGAAGGCGTATCCCGAACAATGTTCTTCGGTAACAGTTTCGCCGATTCGCTCACGGCTACATATTCGATTCCATCTATATTGATCTCATCCTGGAAAACGATGAAATACGATGTGTCTTTCCGGGCTCCAGTTACGGTTTTAAGATCCCAGTTGATGATCCGGCTGATACCTTTCTTGTATATGCTGATATCGGGATCACCGAATTTTTCGATCTTAAATTCGTTCAGTCTAGTAACGCTTTCATCGCTGACTTTAAATTCGATATAATCGTTATCGACCTGGTATCTCTTCTTGTAAGTTACTTCAAACCAGTTCAATGCGAACTTGTCCAATTGATTAGGGTTTGCGGTCACCGGTGTGCTGACGGTCAACACATTAACGCCTTCTCTGAGAGGATTGGAAACGATACTGGCTATCGGGATATCGGCCTGGAACTTGTTAGGGCCGCTCCATGTCTTACTGGTGGTGATTCCAACGCCGTTGATCTTGATATCTACGGTATGATTATTGGTGCTGATACCCTGAAGATTGATACGAAGGACTTGATTGACCGAGGAGGACGATAATTCTTCGATAGTGAATTCGTAATCTTTTTGTGATTGGCTCGAAAGCAGGTTGGATATACCCTGATCGAACGCCCATATATCTTCAACGGGGGCTGGTTGAATAAGATTAATGTCTTTTATGTCGAGACGCGAATTATCTTCTTCAAAGTGTTTGGTTACGGTGAATTGGTTTGAGCTGAGAGAATCCGATTTGCGCGGAATCACGATGCCGCCGTTTTCTTCGATAAGCCGAATACCGGGTTTCGTACCCCAAGTCAGGAAATACACATTATCATCGCTCCAAGGGTCAAGGTAGTGGCCTTTGTTGGCCGGTATGTCTCTAAGGTACCGGTTGGATTTGGCCAGGTATTTTTCTCCGTAAAATTCAAAAAAATCTCCGGATCGAAAAATGCCATTGTCATGAGTGCGAAGGTAAATCGGTACTTCAAGGCCCAAATTAAAAAGCCGAAATGTGCCCGGATCCACGCCCGAAAAATCCAATCCTGATTTTTCCTTCAGATAATCATAGGTGATCTTATAAATACCGTCTTTATTGACAATGATCTTGACCGGAAAAAGAGCGGATTGCTCGGTTGTTTCTGACTTTGACAGAGTCGTCGTTTCGGAATTCTTACTTTTTAGATACCGGGATTTGACAGCGTGGGTATTGTTGATCAATTCTGAATTGAGGATCTGCGTCATTTCAGAAGTGTTGCTCTCATACACACGAACCCTTCCGGATTCCGGATACACGATCCTTACAGTCAGCTTTTGACTGTATTCAAGTTGCTGTTTCTCAGGGTTGTAACGATAGGGTTTGAGGGTCAGACGGTACAGTGGAATTTCCCTCATTTTGCCCATGTAGGTTAATTCGGCCACATTTTGGGGATACCATCCGTCCGTTCTGTAGCCCGCCGGATTACTAGCAATGCCGGTGGCTATAGGATGATCAAGTCTTGCGGATTCTTTCTGATTTTCAAGAACAACAACCTGCGGACTTCCTTCCGGCAATTCAATCAGGTAATTGAGGCAGGGAAGCAGAGGAGAGCCTTCTTCCTGAACATAGTCGAAGAACGGAACGGATACGCGATGAAACGTCTTTCCGTTTAACAACTGCTCTTCCAATACCGGTTTGTCAAAATGAAAAGTGTAGGTTAATTCACCGGTCTTTTCGGATGCGGAGACCAGATAATCTCTTTTGGATGGCGTGTGTTCCTGTCCGTTGATAAAAGAAGGAATGGGGGAGAATACTATGGTAAGAAAGGCAAAACAAACTCTTATTTTGAAATTCATTTTTCTGAAGTCGTATGATCCCAATAGTTCTGTAAGCTATTATACGAAATATTTCCGAGTTCGGTCTTAAATTCCTTATTTATAAGCCACGTTGGTCAGCGGTACTTTTTTAGCTGAGGCTTTTCTCCATAATCCGCGAGATTTGCCGGACTTCAAGACTTCTTCGATGAAATTTCGTAATTCGGTAGCCGAAATATTCTTATTCAGAGTTCCTTTGTAAGCGACGGAGATCTTGCCGGTCTCTTCGGAGACAACGATGACGATCGCATCCGACTGTTCCGATAGCCCGACGGCCGCCCGGTGTCGGGTGCCCAAAGTGGATTCGATGTAGGGATTCTGGCTGAGCGGCAGAAGGCAACGTGCCGCAGAAACCTGATCGTTTTCGATGATAACGGCCCCGTCGTGAAGGGGGGAGCGCGGATTGAAGATAGATAGAAGCAATTGCTGTGAAATATTGGCCTCAAGCGAAATGCCCGTTTCTATAATGTTACGAAGTCCGGTGGATCTCTCCATCACAATGATCGCACCGGAACGTCTTTTTGACAGGTGCTCACAGGCTTTGATGATTTCCTGCACGTAGTCGGGGATGCCCAATTTGATGATATTGCGGAAAAACCCGCTCTGTCCGAAAAACGTTAACATGCGACGTAATTCCGGCTGAAAAATGATTACGAAGGCGATCACCCAGACCGTTCGAATCTGATCGACCAGCCATATCATTCCGATCATATTTAAAGCCTGAACGGCTATGGAAACGATTAGAATGAAGATCAGACCCAGGACCATACGTGATGCCGTAGTGCCTTGTATTACCAGATAGGCCCTGTAAAAAATGATCGTAACAGCCGCCATATCCAGAAGATCAATCCACGTCACGGGTACGATCCATATTTTGAATAATTCGTCCTGCATGGTCAGGCTTCCATAATCCTTTCGGCTATCGTGATGGCGCGACGGACGGAACGGACATCGTGAACGCGAAGAATATTAGCACCGTTTTGCATAGCCACGATATTGGATACGATCGTCCCTTCCAATCGATCCTGCGGCGGGGCGTCAAATAGTTTACCCAAATAGGATTTCCGCGACGATCCGATCAGAATCGGATAACCGAGTGATGTTAATTGCCTCAGGTTTTTCAGAATAACAAAATTATCTTCAAATCTCTTGCCGAATCCCAAACCGGGATCGACGATGACCCTGGTTACGCCGGCGTTTCGGGCTTTATCAGACGAATGTTTGAGAAAGTTCTTGATCTCCCCAACGGTATCGTCGTAGTGCGGATCAATTTGCATATTCTTGGGGGTACCCTGAATATGCATGACGGCAAGCACCGCGTTGTGCGCCGCCGCCGTCGCAGCCATTCGTTCATCAAACGTCAAACCGCTGATGTCGTTGATCATGTGGGCGCCCGCTTTCATGGCGGCATCGGCCACGGCCGATTTATAAGTATCTATGGAGATCAATACATCTTGCCTTTTTGAAATACTTTCTATTAAAGGTATGGTCCTGTCCAGTTCTTCCTGAAGCGTTACGGGTTCGGCGCCCGGACGGGTGGATTCACCGCCGATGTCCAGAATGTCCGCTCCGTCCGAACACATGCGTATCGCGTGTTCCATGGCCGCATCCGCCGTGGCATACTTGCCGCCGTCGGAAAAGGAGTCGGGTGTTACATTGAGAATGCCCATTAGGAAGACGCGGCTTCGGCATTCGTTATAAAAATTCTCAGTACGCTTATCCTTCGACATCTGGAAAATATTCGTTGAGTTTTTTTCGCGCTTCTTCACGGTACGGATCTTCACGATCGAGGAGTTTCATGACCATGCGCAGTGATTCGATGGCCTGAGGATCATTCTTAAACTCCGCCGATATTTTAGCCAGATACAAATAAGCGTACCCGTGATTCGGTTTGAATTGTATGGCCTTTCTGAAATAGGCTTCCGCTTTTGAATACTGCTCACGCTCTTCCTTGGGCATCTTTTTTGGTTTGAACGTGTTGCCGATATGGTAATTGACTACGCCCATATTGTAATATACGTCGGCTTTGGTAGGGTAGATCTTTTCGGCGAATTCAAGTAGTTTGAGAGCGCGATCATAAAAGCCGACGTAATCGCAGGCCGTTACCATACCTATGATCGCTTCGAAGTCAACAGGTCTGAGTTTATGGGCTATCTGGTAATATTCCATCGCCAGTTTGGCACGATAATCGTGAGGTCGGCTGAGTTCCAGGAATGCGCGTCCCAGATTGATATAGCTGTCGAATCCGGCGGGATTGACAGCAATGGCCTTTTTGAGTACGTCTTCCTTGGTGGACATTCCGAAAGATTCCCAACGCAACTTCTGCATATAACTCAAAATATAATAGACCGTGTAATCGCGGTCGTACAAGCCGTTGGCGCCGATCAGCGCGATCTCTGCATCAAGATAACGGGGTTCGGGCTTGAAGAACATGTAGTATTTGGCCAGAGCAGAAACCGAAGGCTGAAAGGTCTCGTTTAATTGCCCGGCCTTTTTGAGATGGTATTCTGTGCGAATCTGATGGAATTGCTGTTTCTTCTTATCCTTGGACCGTATCATGATCTCGCCGTGCGCCAAACCGAGCCCGTACCAAGTAAGAGAACTCAGGCTGTCTTTTCGTAATGCCTCTTGAAAAGAAAAAAGTGATGAATCGATCAGTTTTTGTGAGAGAAGATATCGTCCGCGGGCATAATCCAATAATGCCGGCGTTTTGGCGTAATTCAGATCCAGCTTGGTATCATCCAGTTCCTCTTCCGCCAAAGCGTAGAGATCTTTTGTAAGTTCCAATCCGATCTCCTGTACTTTTTGCAGCCATACATTGCCGTCTCCGGTCGGGATGGAAAAATCTCTGCTTTTCACTTGCTTTCTCAAAGACGTTTCGAAAATAACTACGTGAATGTCAATGGATCCTGGATGAACCGTGAAAGTACCTGAAACAGCATATTTGAGTTTTATAAGCGTGGCCCAATCCAGCCACTGCGCCTGATCGAAAAAGGACACCCGACCAAGACTATCGTTGTCATGAGAACTTACTAACCACTCGGGTCTCAGGAAATTGAGATGGGAGGGAGAGGCCGATTCGGCGTACCGCGTGGCCGTTTCCGCAATGGACCAGCCAGTTCCCGCATACCGGCTCACCAGCGCCTGACCGGCCGTGTCGCTGGCGGCATTGGCGCAATCAAGCGGCAAAATACCGATGTAAACAGTGTTAGGTTTCGGAGGCCGTGCCAGGCGCATGACCGTAAATGAAACGGCGATAAATCCGGTGACCACGTAGATGAAGATGGAAAATTTTCGTTTATTGACAACCGGCGAAAATCGAACCATGAACCAGCGGAAAAAAAGCAAAACCAGAATCACAGTAAAATATAAGAAAAAACCGCCGGGTACTTCTCCGGAGAAAATTCGATTTAAAGATTCCATTTGTTACAAATAGTCCTTTTTACATTCATTTCCGCGGTGAACTTGCCGAAAATAGCTGAACGTTCGTGCTACTGAGTGAGTTTGGCCGTTTCCCCGTTGTTTTTGTTGGCGATTTCCTGCGGTTTTAGTTGTTGACCGCTCATGAGTACGTCCAGATCCTCCGAATCGAGCGTTTCTCTTTCGATTAAGGCGCCGGCGATCGAATGGAGAAACTGGATATTGTCCTGGATCAGGCGCATGGCTTTTTGTTCGGCATCAAGAATGATACCTTTGATTTCCGTATCGATGAGCCGAGCCGTTTCTTCGCTGTAGTTCTTGGCCGTGGCGATCTCGCGTCCAAGAAAGACCTCTTCTTCTTTTTTTCCGAAAGCTACGGGACCCAATTTGTCGCTCATGCCCCATTCGCAGACCATCTTTCGCGCCAATGTGGTAGCCCTGTCGATGTCGTTGCTGGCGCCTGTCGTGAAATGGTCGAATACGATCTTCTCGGCGGCGCGGCCGCCCAGCATATACGTGAGCATCGTCTGGATATATGAACGGGAATACGAATGCCGGTCGTCGGTGGGGAGGTAATGCGTCAGACCAAGGGCTCTTCCGCGCGGGATGATTGTGACTTTGTGGACGGGATCCGAGTCGGGGAGCAGCCGCGCAACCAAGGCGTGGCCTGCCTCATGATACGCCGTGGTCTTTTTCTCATTCTCCGATATGACCATGCTTTTTCTTTCGACGCCCATCATGACTTTATCTTTGGCATTCTCAAAATCGATATTTTCCACAGCCTCCGAACTCCGCCGCGCGGCGAGTAAGGCCGCTTCGTTGACGAGATTTTCAAGGTCCGCGCCCGATAAACCCGGTGTGCCTTTGGCGATCTTTTTCAAATTGACGTTTTCGTCCAAGTGTATCTTCTTGGTATGTATCTTGAGGATCTCTTCACGGCCATTGACGTCCGGCTGATCGACCACGATCTGGCGGTCGAACCGCCCGGGCCGCATCAAGGCCGAGTCGAGAATATCAGGCCGGTTGGTCGCGGCGATGAGGATGATGCCGGCGTTCGAATCGAATCCGTCCATTTCGACGAGAAGCTGATTCAAGGTCTGCTCGCGCTCGTCGTGACCGCCTCCAAGACCTGCGCCTCTGGAACGTCCTACCGCATCTATTTCATCAATAAAAATGATACAAGGATGATTCTTTTTCGCCTGGTCAAAAAGGTCGCGTACACGCGCGGCTCCGACACCGACAAACATTTCGACAAAATCCGCTCCGCTGATTGAAAAGAAAGGGACGTCCGCTTCACCCGCTACCGCTCGGGCCAGCAAAGTTTTGCCGGTACCCGGAGGGCCCAGCAATAACGCGCCCTTTGGGATACGTCCGCCGAGTTTGGTGAATTTATCCGGATCTTTCAGAAAATCGACGATCTCCTGCAGTTCCTGTTTGGCTTCGTCGCATCCGGCCACATCCGCAAATGTGACTTTGGGATCTTTATCGGAGGACATACGCGCGCGGCTCTTGCCGAATGTAAAGATATTCTTGGCTCCGCCACCGCCTTGCATGCGCCTCAGGATAAAAATGAAAATGCCGATCGCAATGATCCAGGGGAGCATTTGTATGAAAATGGTCGAAAAGTCGGTGCCTTTTTTGGAAAATTCCACGTTAATTGCTTTGGCGTTCCACTCTTCAATCATCTTACTGTCCACAAATGGGAGGTAGATCTTGAATTGGCTGAATTTGACAGGGACACCGTCCACGGGAATGTTGATCTCTTCCTTCAGTGTACCTCTCAGTTCATTTTCTGTGACGTGGATGCTGGCGATCCGATCTTGCAGGAGCAAGGTTTGGTAATTGGAATAGGAGATTTCTAGATGCCTGTCGTTGGTCGCCGTGATGATCTGGTAAAGGAAAAAGAAGGCGCCGAAAATCGCGATCCATAGAAAAACGGTTCCGAGGCTGTTTTTAAGACCGGGACCTCCGTCCTGCGTATTCTTTTTTTTTGGAGGAGTCTGCGGTTTGTCGGGTTTCTTATCCGATGGCGTTTCCGAGGACATAAGGGCTATGTGATGATCGGTGGTCAATCGTGATCTCCTTTAATCGTGAGTGACGTATATATCTTTCAAATGACGGAAACGCTGCGCGTAATCGAGGCCGTATCCAATGACAAAGTCGTTTCCGATATCGAAACCGACATAATGGATCGGAAAGTCCACTTTGGCTTTTTCTTTCTTAAGGAGCAGCGTAACAAAACGGACCGAAGCGGGTTTTTTTTCTTCGATATGGTTCTTGATATAAGTGATTGACAGCCCGGAATCGACTATGTCTTCCACTACCAAAACGTGCCGTCCTTCCAGTTTTGCGCTCACGTCCTTGTCCAACCGAATGGAACCGCTCGAGTGCATATGGTCCCCGTAACTTCCGATCTTGAGAAAATCGATCTCGCATTCGGTATTGATTTCCCGGATCAGATCGGCCACAAACAGGAATGAGCCGTTCAATATCCCGACCATAATGGGATTCTTGTCCTTATAATCCTTCGTGATCTTCCGTCCGAGACGTCGGACCGCTTTGTGGATCTCTTCTTTGGAGATCATGACCGTGAAACGATGGTTTTCAGTCTGAATCGTTTTTTTCATACCGTTCGCATTTCAGTTTGAGTATATGATGAGTTGAATGATCCGTCTTGTAACGTTCGTCGATCCGGTAACCGCAGACCCAGATCACTTGTTGTTTCCGTCCTTTTTGTTCGTAGAGAACCGGAATAAGTTTCTTGGCCGGCACAGAGAGCTTCAGGTCAATGAAGAAATCGCTCAGATTCTTGAAGTTCTTCATACCGAGCGGAATGAAACGATCACCGGCCTGCCAGGAACGCAGTACCAGGCAGCCTGAGAGTTTACGCGCATCTATAAATTCGACATTCGGGTTTCTACCAAATTCCCTGGTCAGTTCTTTCGAAAACGGCATCTTCCTTGTCTCAAAAGAACAGCCCGGATTGTCAAAATGGTAAGTCCGGTCAACCTCGATGCGGTGACTGAATGGCCGCTCGCGAATGTCTTGCCGGCGACAGAATACGACTTCGCCGGATGTTTTGAGCACCTCGACGGAACCGATCAGTAATCTTTTTCCGCTTTGCCTGTGTTCGGCGAGATCCATCAGATTTTCGTAATCAGAAAAACGCAAGTTCTGACCAAAGTGTTCCGAGAAAATCAACTCCAGAACCGCCTGACGTTGCGCACGAAGATACTTGTTAAATGCTTTAATTTCAAGGAGTATTTTGCCGCCGGAACGCCTGCAAGCCTTGGCAAAAAGCCGTTTTGCGGACCTTGCAAGAAGAAGCCGGGTGTCCTCGGCGATCTTTCCGAATTGAACAAGGTGTTTTGCGACCTGCGGATCGTAGCCACGTTCTAAATAGGGGATCAGATCGTGCCGGATACGGTTGCGGAGCATTTTCTGATCTTTGTTGGTCCGGTCTTCCACATAGGCAATGCCGTTCTTTTTGACATATTTCTTGATTTCTTCTCTTGAGAAAATGAGTAGAGGACGGATGTAATTTTCTCTCGTCTCTCTGATGGCGGACAGGCCGGACCAGCCGGCGCCTTTTATCATTCTCATCAACACGGTTTCAGCCTGGTCGTCGCCATGGTGGGCCGTGCAGACTTTATGGTACCCTTGTGTTCGGCAAACGTTTTCATAGCTTGCATACCGCAGTTCCCGAGCGGCTTCTTCGATGGACATCTTGGACTCCGATGCTTTACCCCGTACGTCCGCCTTTTCCAGGTAAAACGGTATAGAATGGGCGGCCGCAAATCTCTTGACGAAATTGGCGTCGCGGCGGCTTTCGCGCCCACGTAAACCGTGATCGATATGCACGAGGCCGATGCGGAGGTCGAGCTCTTGCTTGGTCTTTTCAAAGAGTTCGCAAAGCGCCATAGAATCCATGCCGCCGGAGACGGCGAGAAGGATCCGATCGCCTTTTCGGAAGAATTTCTTGTTTTGGCAATGCTCCAGAAATTTCTTTTCCAGAGCGTCCAATGACTTTTTCATTACGGTAATTCAATGAATACGGTTCGGGTCAGTGCAAAATGCACAAATAAAAGCAGCAGAGCCGGGATGACGAAATAAGGATAAAGTTGCTCATACCGAAAATACGTCCTCACATCGATCTTGGTTTTTTCAAGTTGGCCGATCTGTTCATAGATCTCCTCCAACGCTTTTTGATTCGTGGCCCGGAAATACTGACCGCCGGTCGTCTCGGCAATGCCTTTGAGCGTTTCTTCATCGATCTTGACTTCTGCTGTCACGTATTGTTTCCCAAAAAACGGATCATCAACCGGAATACGGGCCAAGCCGTCCTTACCGGCTCCGATAGTATAGACGCGAATATTGAGAGCCTGGGCTATTTGGGCCGCGGTCATAGGATCGATTTCGCCGCGGTTATTTTGTCCATCGGTCAGCAGAATGACAACTTTGCTTTTGGATCGGCTTTCCCGAAGGCGATTGATGGAATTGATCAAACCCATACCGATGGCCGTACCGTCTTCGATCACACCGATGTTGACTTGGCGTATAAGGGATATCAGGATCGGATAGTCAACTGTTAAAGGACACTGAGTGAAACTCTTTCCGGCAAATACTACGAGACCGACGCGATCGGATTGCCGGCCTCGCACAAATTTCTCAGCAACTTCCTTAGCCGCCTCCAACCGGTTGAGATTTCCCATATCTTCGATCAGCATGCTTCGCGATACGTCGAGCGCCATGACGATATCGATCCCTTCCGATGTTATGCTTAATTGCGAGTTCTTTGATCTCGGTCTGGCTAAGGCGGTGATCAATAAAGCCAGGATCAGCAGTTGTAAGGCCGTCAGCCATGGTTTCAGTCGGAGACGCAATGAGGGAGCAGCGATTGAACGTATGCCTTGTATATCCGGAAAGTTTATGGATGCCGCGCGGTGACGCTTCTTCCGCCAGAATAAGAGTAACGGAATCAATAGCAGCAATAACAGAAAATAGGGGTCGGCAAATTCGAATTGATTGAACATGGCTAGGCTTTGACCGTTTGTCTACTGTGAATGATGAGATCGGCGACCAGTGCCGCGATAGCGATGGCCAGAAACCATTGAAAACGGTTTTCGAATTCAGTGAATTGGTAGTCGGAGTTCTCTGTCTTCTCCAATTTTGAAATCTCTTGGTAGATCCTCTTTACTTCCAATTCTCCGGTCGACGCCGTGTAATAGGCGCCGCCGGTTTCAGAAGTCAGTTTTTCCATGAACGCCTCTTCCAATCGGGTTGTCACCACGGATCCGTTGCTCTTTTTGAAATCCTTCAGATTACCCGATTCGTCGTAAATGGGGATCGGGGATGCATTGGGGCTTCCGACGCCGACCGCAAAAACTTTGATGTTTTCCTGTTTGAACCGTTCGATGATACCGAATGAATCGGGGTTATGATCCTCGCCGTCAGAAAAAATTACAGCCGCTTTTCCGGCAACGGACGTTTGGTCCGAACCGGTTTTGACGGAATAGACCTGAGCCACCACATCAAGCGCTTCGGCAAAGTCGGTTCCGGCGGAAGTTGTCGTGGATGTAGTAACGGCGTCAAGGAACATCTGGATGGCGCTGTAATCAGTTGTGAGAGGACATTGGATAAATCCCTGGCCCGCAAAAAGCACAAGTGCCACGCGGTCACCGCCGAGTTGTTCAAGAAATGAAGATATCTCGTGTTTAGCTTTTTCAAGACGGCTCGGCTTGATGTCCTCGGCGTTCATGGAAGTAGAAACATCGAGCGCAATGACGATATCGACGCCGCTGATCTTTACCTGTTCGTATTTGGTGCCAACTTCGAATCCTACCAAAGCCAGAACCAGAGCGATCGCAATCATAAATGAGAGAAATGATTTCCATCGGGTCTTTCTAACATGTAGTGTCGTCAATAATCTGTCGCTCATGGCCGGATCGGCGAAACGCGAGAGTCTCGCTTTTCTGGTCCGATAGTGATAAACGGCCGCGGCAATCATCGGCAGGATCACCAAGACGAAAAGCGCGAAATATGGGTAGGCCAAACGAATCATGTGATATTCAATAAAGTTACTTTAAATAATATAGTAAGGCCTTCCTACATATGCAAAAAAGCCGGAAACCTTGTGCCTATCTTCACTTTTTAAGAAAAAAAATCTTGTTTTTAAACGGGCGCAAACCTATCATAAGTCAATCCTGATTCAAACATCAACATAATCCATGGGGTTGTATGGAAAGTCCGAAAGAAAAGGGCGGTGACTTGCTTGCTTTGGTCGGTATGTTTATTGTTTCCTGTCTAATACTGGTTGGAGTCTACCTTTTTCTTTAATTTTTTCCACAATCACTTCCGGACGTCCATCTTTACTCTTTCAGGGTTGCATCAATTTGAAGACCTTCTACTCGCTGTATAGTACCTCTATCAGAACATCGCCTACCTGCTGAAGGCTTTCTGCGCTGCATTTATCCGGAGTATCCGCAAGCGTGTGGTGAAAGGCATTACCGGCATCCGGATAGCTAAAATCTATGATATTGATACACGGAATGCCGATCCTCAAGAGCGGTATATGATCGTCGAATACGTCCGTCTCGATAGAAGTTCGAAAGGCGGGCTTCTCAAGTTTCTTTGCTTTATCCCACACTTTGTTAACCACTTCTTTGGCTTGGTTGTATGAATTACGCTCGATTGGAAGGTCGAGGTGCTTGTCACCAACCATATCAAGAAGGATCCCGTAAGCCGGCCAATAGGTCTTGTTGTTTTTAGCAAAATAGTCCGAGCCGATACAGTATGGATTAAGACTGTCCGGGTATAATTCGGCATTATGTTCGCCGTAATCCTCCAGATCCCATAAAATAATATCTACGCCGATATCCAGAGGATTCTGCCGGATCGTCTTTGCGATCTCCAGGAGGACAGCGACACCGGAAGCTCCGTCATTGGCGCCGAGGATTGGTTTGTCATGGTTGGATGAGTCGGGATCTCTGTCGGCCCACGGCCGCGTATCCCAGTGAGCACAAAGAAGCACCCGCTTCTTCGTTTTCGGTTGGAGATTGATGGACGCGATGATATTTGTGCCATAGAGCTTTAAAGAAGTGTCCTTTTTATCTGTGTAAACGAATTTCTGGTGGTCAACCCGGTCGCAATATTTCTTGAGTTCCTCGGTAAGGTATTCCAGGCATTTCCGGTGGCCTTCCGAGTTGGGATTGCGGGGTCCGAAAGAACATTGCTTTTCAAGATACTGCATGGCCGACTGGCCGTCGAATGGCGGCTTTGAACAGGAATTGATGACCGCCGATATAAGGAAGATGACGATGAGGTAGTGTTGCATGTTTTCTCCGTCTGCTAATTTCAGGCGCCGCGCGTGCGATCGATCTCAATAAACGCATACGCATCATGATTGTGAATGCTTTCAAAATTTGTAACCTCTACGGAGAACCACGTCATACCGTGTAATTCTCCAAGTGACAAAGCGATATCCCTCACCAGATCCTCTACAAAAACAGGATTCTCATAGGCCTGCTCCGTCACATATTTCTCATCCTCCCTTTTGAGGAGCGCAAAGACCTCGCAACTGGAGGTTTTTTCAACTCTCTGGATGATGTCTTCAAAATCCGGATGGATGTCCTTTTCAAAACGGGCCTGTATGCGAACCAAACCGCGCTGATTATGCGCCCCGTATTCACTGATCGATTTGGAGCATGGACACAGTGTCGTGACCGGAACATCAACCGTGAGCGTGATGGGTTCTCCTGTCATCGAAATGCGGTAATCCATCATACTCTTGGTGCGGGTGACCGGAGACTCTTTCTCGATGAAGTAGGGGAAGCTGACCTTAAAATAGGCGGAAGTAGATTCTAACTTTTCCTTCATATCAGAAAGGATCTGCTTCATGTTTGTTAGCGACAGATTATCCTTGTGCTCGTTGAGTAATTCTACAAAGCGGCTCATGTGGGTTCCCTTTTGATCATGAGGCAGATTCACCAGCATTTCAAATGTCCCGATGGTGGATTGCGCTTTGCCGGAACGGTTTCTGACCGTAACCGGATACTGGATGTTCTTGATCCCGACCTTATCAATCGGAAGGTTCCTGGAATCGCTTTTGGATTGCGTATCTTCGATCATAACTGGCTTTCAAAAATACATTAGTCGTAATATTCCGACCGGATATGGTATTGTTTCAATTTTTCATGAATAGCGATCAGTTCCTGACTGGATATCTTGTTTATTTGATCGGCAGGCGTATCACGGTCGATACTGTAAATCATGACCTTTTTTGGTCTGATGGCAATTAGGCGTTCGATCCATGCGTTCAGTTCGTATTCCGTTGTATTGTCCACCGGTTGGTCCTTATAGATGCCTTTTAGAAAAAGCGTCTGGATGATCAGGTCACCGTTGAACTTTTTAAGATCCTCCGTAATACGGTCGAGCGTAACGCCTTTATCAGGCATGTCAATTAACTGGAACATCTTCTCTGTACCGGCGTCCAGTTTCATAATCCGATCGTCAATACTTTTCAACGCGTAAAATACCGCAGGATGGTGAACGCGTGTGGCGTTGGACAATACGGCGATCCTGGCAGCCGGATAATATTTATTTCTGAACCCAACGGTCGTTTCAACGATTTCTTCGAATTTAGGATGCATGGTTGGCTCACCGTTACCCGCAAAAGTGATGTGGTCTACAGGCTTGTTTTGCGCCTTCAGATCGGTTAGTTTTTTCTCAAGTTCTGATGAGAAAGACTCAACCGTAGGCAGAGGATCCTTGACGGTGGTGTCCGTCCAGCCGCATTCGCAATAAATGCATTCAAAATTGCAGACTTTCCGTTTTACCGGAAGAAGATTGATGCCAAGGGAATGTCCTAGGCGCCTCGTTTTGAGCGGTCCGTAAACCGCGGAAGTATGCAGAAACATTCAAAATCTCTTCATTAACATCATTACGTTTATGTAACGATGGGGTCATACGGTATAGTCATCGGTTATATCTTCCTCTTTAGAGGTCATGACGCGGAATTCATCCAGACGCATTTCATCTTCGCCAATCAGATCGCCAAAAATCAGATATTTCCATTTCAGCTTCTTGATTTTCGGTTCAAGCTGGTCAAGAATATCCGGATGGACGATGAATTGAAGCCGGGAAATGAATGTGTGGTCTTTTTTGTAGCGGCGGATCCAGCGGTCGATCTTATTGTACAGAGTGGTGCGGTTGCCTACCCGGCCGGAACCGCTGCAGGCCGGACATGGTTCGCTCAAAGAAAAGAGAATACTGGGGCGGATACGTTCGCGCGTCAATTCGATCAAACCGTATTCGTCCATCGGAAGGATGCTGAACTTTGCGCGGTCCTTTCGTAATTCTCTCTTTATCTCTTCGTACAATTTCTTCTTATTTCTCTCGTCGCGGAGGTCGATAAAGTCAATCACGATGAGCCCGCCGATGTCACGCAAGCGGAGTTGGCGGGTGATTTCACGCGCCGCGATCATGTTGACCGCCATGGAATTCTCTTCATACGAGCCGCGGCCCATGAATTTGCCGCTATTGACATCGATCGAGACCAGGGCTTCCGTATGCTCGATGATGATATATCCTCCGTTTTTTGTCATGACCTTTTTCTCGATGCTCTGCTGGATATCCTGCTCGATATTATAGTGGTCGAAAATAGGCTTACGGTCTCCGTAATATTCGATCCGGTCCTGGAGTTGAGGTGTTGTGACGGAGATATAATTACTGATGGCCCGGAAAAGCTTCTTGTCATCAACGAGCACACGCGTTACATCATTCGAGAAGAGATCGCGTATAATGCTCGAGACCATTTCCATGTCTTTGTAGACCATAGAAGGTGCGGCCACCGACTTGGCTTTCTTGTCTACTTCGTACCAGGTATCGAGGGAGTTTTGTATGTCGTTGCGGAGGATTTCTTCATCCTTGTTTTCGGAATTCGTGCGTATGATCAGGCCAAATCCGGAAGGTTTTACTTCCCGGGCAAGCTTTTTCAGCCGTTTTCGTTCATGAACATTCTGGATCTTGCGCGAAATGCCGATCATCTCTGTCGGCTCGTTGGGTATGAGA
Source organism: uncultured Bacteroidota bacterium (assembly GCA_964415295.1). GTDB lineage: Bacteria > CLD3 > CLD3 > SB21 > SB21 > SB21. The sequence continues at coordinate 38,978 of CAYPYN010000010.1, read as the reverse complement.
ACGGTAAAACGTCCCGGAATGGAGATTTCCGATGTGACGCGCGCGCCTTTGTTATAGATCGGTTCCTTGATGATTTGCACCAGTATTTCCTGACCGGTTTTCAGGAAACGGCCGCCGCTGTCGTGATTGTGAATCACTTTTATCTGGTGGATCTCACGATCGGGGGATACTTCCACGTCCTCGGATTCATCCTCGTCGGCCGTGGCGGCGTACTCATGTGTGTTGTCTCCGATATCGGAAAAGTGGAGGAAGGCATCCTGTTTCATTCCGACGTTCACAAAAGCGGCTTTCAGGCCGGGAAGCACCTTGGCCACACGTCCTTTGTAAATGTCGCCGACCATACGTTCTTTTTCGGGACGCTCAACAAAAATTTCCACTAAACGGCCTTCTTCGACGATAGCTATACGCGTTTCCGCCGCCGTGGAATTGATCAGAATCTCTTTTTTCATGAAAATCCTATTCTTAGCGAATAGGCAGAAATGATAGGCCTGCAGACGATAAACGGTAAGCTCTCACAGGACCGGCATTCCGGTTGGGATTCGGAATGGATACAAAGGACAATTTATATGGTATTATGGCTTTCGCCATTAACAAAATTGTGTAAGCCAAATGCTTACGGCTTTGTAACAAAAAATTTCTGCCTAATTCGAAATTAGTAAAACAATTTATTTAATAACAATTCAAGTTCAACATTGATAAGAGTTTAATCAGTAAACTCTAAGATCAAAGTAACCGAATTATAGATAAAAATCAAGATTTTTATTGATGCTCAGGTCTCAGGAGGTCGTTTACGGTCTTTACAGGATTGAACGTAATAAGAGGCACTTCGACAAAAACGGTGAGCCAGCGGGCCATGGCTCCGTTCCAGAGGCCGGGCAACTCCATGACCCTTATGGATTTTCCGTCCTTGGATTTTGTGGAGATGAAACCCGTATTGGGGTCCGAAAACCGGTGAAGGTCAAACAGTTCGCCTTTGTAATCGCGCAATCCGCATACCAGATCGACCGGATTAAAGTGGGTCGACGAATGAAGGATGTCTTTTTGATGCTCCGAATTGAGATCGATCTGGTTTTTTTCGACAATTTGAAGAGAGTCGGTACCGTCTTTTTCTCTGACCCAAAATGGACCACCGCCCGGTTCGCCTTGATTTTTCACCATACCGCACACCCGTATGGGGCGATCCAGAGCGTCAAAGAGAAGGGCGGTTCGTTCCTTTTCGGGAAGAGCTTCGGTTCCTGATCGGAATGTCATATTCAAGTGCGTTCGGGCAAATTGAAACGCCTCATGCCATTCATCTCTTGAGAGGCCGTTCTGTGAAATTTTCGTAAGATAATGATGCGATCGCTTTTGTAAGAGGAGCAAGTATCCGGCAAGAAGTCTTTTGTACAGATAAGTAGTTTCTTTCAGACGATCCGGAACGACATTGTCGATATTTTTGATGAATACTAAGGAACCATCCAATTCATTTAGATTTTCGATCAAGGCGCCATGACCGGCCGGTCTGAATACCAGTCGGCCGCGTTTATCACGCAACGGTTCGTTCTTGCCGGTCAGGGCTATGGTATCGGTAGATCTTTTTTGTTCGGAAAAACTTATTTCCAGTCTTTTTTCACGGCTCTCGTACAGCGACCTTATGTTCGAAATAAGGAGGTCAAATAAAAGGCGATGTTCAGGAGACACCGTGAAATGGATGCGTGCGATACCTTGGGCGTCAGCCGCATACTCAAGCGTTTCAACCAGGTGTTCTTCAAGGGCCGTCCGCGAATGTTTCGCATAACGATGAAATTTGACCAGGGCTTTGGGCATATTGGCATAGTTTAGTCCCGATTCGGCAACAATCAGCTCCAATACTTTGTCATACGCCTTATTTTGCATTAATTCTGAGATGAGCGGCAGATCGCCGTAAAAAGGAAACCTCTCTATCTTGAGCAGGAAATCGAGACAAGCGCGGACATCCTCGTTTGTGGTTTGTTGAGCCTCGAGTTCTTCACGATGTTGGTCGTAATGGCTCAGCACATAGGACAGCGAATGGAACATGCGGCTGGCCGCCCCGGAAGCAGGCACAAATTTCATCACATGCCCGGCTTGAGCGGCTGTGTCAAAAAGAGTGAGGAGAGGCTGGATCTGATCCGGCTCGATCACGGTGATACCGTCGCCGCAGGTTGCGGGCCGCACCAAATTTACGCAGGGGAATCCGTTCTGGAAAGTTTGGATCTGTGAGAGAACTTTTTCTTTCGGGATACCAAGTTCCGCCAGCTGTTTCAGGTCTTCATTTGAAAAAATCATGCGTCTACCATTTGCGCAAGGCTTCCACCAGCAGCCTAACGCCGAATCCTGTTGCAGAAATACGTGCGGTGTAGGGGAGTTCTTCTTCGCTGTTGGCCGTCCCGGCGATGTCGAGATGAACCCAAGGATGGTCGCCGACAAATTGCTTAAGGAAGGCCGCCGCCGTAATGGCTCCAGCGGGACGCCCGCCGATATTCTTCACATCGGCAATATGGCTCTTGATCTGCTTATCGAATTCTTTCCACATGGGGAGCTCCCAGACTTTTTCAGAGGAGAAATGGGAGGCTTCCGTTAATCGTGCCTTGATTTTGTCGTTGTTGCCCATCATTCCCGCACCGGCATATCCCAAGGCAATGACGCAATGGCCGGTTAGTGTGGCCAGATCGATAATGGCTTCGGGTTTGTAGCGCTGGGCATAAGCGAGCGCGTCGGCGAGGATCAGGCGGCCCTCCGCATCCGTATTGAGAACTTCGACGGTCTTTCCTGAGTACATGGTCAGGATGTCGCCCGGCTTGAAGGCTTGGCTTCCCAAGAGGTTTTCCGAAGAAGGAACGATGCCGACGACGTGCAGAGGCAATTTAAGCTGAGCGACGGCCTGCATTGTACCTATCACGGCGGCGCCCCCGCACATATCAAATTTCATACGGTCCATCTCTGCCGCCGGTTTGATCGAGATCCCGCCGGCATCAAACGTCAGACCTTTTCCGACCAGGACAATCGGTTTGCTGTTCTTGGCTTTCGGAGAACGGTATTCCATAACGATCATGCGTGGCGGTTCGCTGCTGCCCTTGGCTACACCAAGGATACCGCCCATTTTTAGAGCCGTCAGCTTCTTTTCATCGAATACCTGACACTTGATCTTATGCTTGCGGCACATGCGGGCGGCGTGCGCGGACAGCTCACTCGGGGTGATTTCGTTGCCCGGCGCATTGCCAAGATCCCTCGCAAAATAGACCGCATCGCATACCGTTTTTGCCTGGTGCAGACCTTGATTCACTCTCTCGCTGGGGGAAACATAAGTTATGAGGGTCAGTTCGTCCGGTCTGGCGTTTTTTGATCTTTTGTCGGTGATGTACTTATCGAAACGATAGTTGGCAAGTAAGGCTCCCTCAACCAGAGACTGGGCGATGCCGGCCTCGTCAAATCTTTCATTGGCCAAATGGGAAGGAAAAACAAAAGCCAGTTTCTGAATACCGATGCCGGAGGCTGTCTTGATCGCTTTGGCCGCGGCTCTCCGAAAGGTGTCCCACTCTATGTCTTTCAGATCGCCCAGGCCAACGAGAGCGAACCTTTTGCTGTGCGTCTTGTTGTTGCCGTGCAGAACGTGAACGGCCTCCTCCTCACCTCCAAACTCTTTGCTCTTAACGAGTTGTTTGATAAGTGGTCCGTAGATTTCCTCAAGTTCAGATAACCACGGATTGGTCTCATCGTCTTTGGCGATAAAAACGCAAACGAATTCCGATTTCCAAAGTTTTAGTTTGGAATGTTTGGCATGAATGATCATCATTCATTTCCTTCCAGATGGATGGGATGCGTACGGTTGAACCTGCGCGGCGCCTGGTTATTTTCCGTAATGTTCGGTAAAATATTTTTTCACCTTGGCAACAATGTCATTCATCCCTTGCTCGAAAGGTATCTTAAGGGTGATCCCGGAGGCGTTTCGGTGACCGCCGCCTCCGAATTGTTTGGCAAAACTCTGCACGTCCACCTGACCTTTGGAGCGCAGACTGACCTTGGTGAATCCTTCCGGAGTTTCGTAAAAGAGAAGCCCGAAAACGGATTTTTCGATCTTCAGAGTATAATCAACAAATCCTTCGGTGTCACTGCGCTGAGTGCCGGTCTCAGAAAAGTCTTTGGCTGTAAGGTACGTCCAGTTGATGCCTCCGTCGCACTCCGGCCGCATATGGTCGAGAGTGCGGCCAAGCAATTTCATGACACCGCTATTGCCTTGTTCGAAGACTTCCGCGTAGATGTCGTTAGGTTTTACGCCCAATTTGATCAGCTCCGCGGCAATAGTATGTGTGGCGGGCCTCGTGGCGTTGAAGCGGAAATTACCCGTATCGGTGATAAGAGCAGTGTATAGAGCCTGTGCGATTTTCAGATTGGGTTTGCCTTTAAAATGTTTTATGAAGTTGTATACCAATTCCGCTGTGGCCGGTGCGTGTTCATCGACGCAGTTCAGATGACCAAGACCGTCATTGTCCAGGTGGTGATCGATACAGATCCTCTTGGCCGGAGAGCTCATGACCACCTCCTGCATACGATCCAGACGTTTGGAGACGCTGATGTCGAGTACCATGATAACATCGGCATTTTTGATCACTTTATCGTGTTTGGCCGGATCATACGTCTCGATTTCTTTTTTGGTGTTCAAAAACTGATACTGTTTTGGGACCGGGCTTGTATTGATGATGCGGGGTCTCTTTTTCATCATTTTCAAAAACGTGTACATGGCCACCTCGCTTCCCAATCCGTCGCCGTCGGGGTTGAGATGCGTGGTCAAAACAAAGGTTTTCGATGTTTTTACCAGCCGTTCGATCTTTTTGAACATATGACTCGAGTCCTTGTGTTTGTTCCGGTTTAAATCACATTTCTTTCCACGGTCAGATCGCCTTCGGCAAAGCGGCTGAAACGAACCGGGTGAAGGTCAAATGTCTCGCACTTTCCTTTGACGATGAGTTCCGCTATCGCCTGGCCGGCCGCGGGCGCGTGCATAAGTCCGTGTCCGCTGAATCCGCCGGCTATGATAAAATTAGGGAATTGGGGCAAACGATCCAGGATGCTGTGATGGTCCGGAGTGCTTTCGTACAAACCGGCCCAGGTACCTGGGTATTTGGTCTTGATCTCCGCATTCTCAAGATAGGGCATGACCTCAAGAGCCGTCATCAGCATGGTATCTAGAAAGTCATTATCAATGGTTTCATCGTAGCCTGGAGTTTGGGCATTATTGGCCAGACCAATCAGAAGACCGTTGCCTTCTTTGTGCATGTACATGCCTGTAGTGACGTCGACTACCATCGGGTATGTATCCGTTACGAAATCCAATTCACCCGTTGTGGTAATCATTCGTTTCAAAGGTTCGATGGGTATGTCAACTCCAATCATCGTGCCAAGTTCTTTTGAGAAGGGGCCGGCGGCATCGACCACGTAATCGCAGGCAATTTCACCTTTAGGCGTGATCACGTGCGTAATCTTGCCGTTGGAGGTTTTGAGACCGGTGCAGGGAGTCTCAGTCTCAAATTCGATATTCATCTTTCTGGATTTCTTAAAATACGCGTCCACCATCATGTAGGGGTCGACTAATCCGTCTTTGGAACCAAATGTACCGCCAAGAACACTATCTAAGCCATAATTTGGTGCCAGTGCTGCGATCTCATCTTTACTGACAAAACGCACGTCAACGCCGTATTTTTTTTGCATTTCCATGTTCTTCAGGTAGCGTGCTTTTTGCTCTTCGGTTTTTACAACAAATAAGTAACCGCATTGTACAAACTGGATGCCGTACTCCTTATCAAGTTTTTCAAATTCATTGATGCTGTAATGACTCATGTAAATATTGATCGGTGTGGAGAACTGAGCTCTTACGCCCCCGGCGCATTTGGCCGTTGCACCCGTTCCAATCATTTTTTCTTTTTCGATAACCAATACGTTTGTGCATCCCAGGTCACCGAGGTGACTTGCGACGCTTACACCTATACAACCCGCACCGACTACAACCACATCATATCTGGATTTCATACCTATACCTGTAAGTAGTTTTTAATACATCATTTATAAAACAAACCGATGTAGGAATCCGTTAACTAAGCCCGCTTGGAAGGAGTCAAAGGAATCCTCATCAATAAAATTTAATTAACATCATATTTAAATGCAACTCTTTTTATAATATTAGCTTAGCAACAAACAAAGGTCTCACTTTGCGTAAATTCAACAATTTGTTGTGGTTTTCAAGAAATTATGCTACTTTCAAGTCGAATAGTGAATACGCTCCGATGACCGCGTAAACAAGTAATTCATAAAACCTTATGAGGATCTCGATGTATAAATGGCTGATCGTGTGTTTGATTTTGACAGGATGGAACCTGTCGGCTCAGACCAAGAGCGGAAGCACAGTAGCTGTTTTGGAATTTCAGAAAACAGGAGCGATCACTGGTGACGATGTGCAAACCTTGACCAACCGCTTTCGAGCCATGCTCTTTCAAACCAAGATCTTCAATGTGGTAGAACGTCAGAAAATGAAAGAGATCCTGAAAGAGCAGGAATTCGTGATGTCCGACGAATGCAATACCAATGAATGCGCCGTCCAGGTCGGCCAACTGCTTGGCGTCGAATACATGATCGCAGGAGACATAGGTTTGATCGGTGATACTTATACGATCGATCTGCGTATGATCGATGTGAGTTCCGGCCGGATCGTGCAGACACACAGTAAGGATTACGACGGCAAGATTTCCGGCTTACTGGAGATCATGAAGCAGATTGCCAATTCGTTTTCTCAATTTCAAAAGAGCGCTGCACAAAGCCGGTCGGCTGACAAGGCCGTGACCGAGTCGCATGCAACAGAAAAGGAAAAACGGTCATCCGGTGAAGCCAACGAAAAAACGCAGAACACGCCTGAGGTAGGGGTGAACCGGTCAAAAGCATTTCAGGTCAGGCTGGTGGTTGGCAGTGCGGTGCCGTCGGGGCAATTTAAGAACGATGCCGACGCAAAAACAGGGACCAATGTGATGTTGTCTTTTGGGTACTATATCACTCCGAAGATTTTGGCCGTTGCTGATCTTGGGGCCCAGACATTTAAAGGCAGTGGTGGCACAACTTACAAGACCCATCCGCTCGTATTCGGGGGCCGCTACTACCTGCCTGTAAACAGAATTAATAGTTACATCGGATTGGGATTTGGCACAGCCAAAATAGAGTATGATCCGGACGGCGGCACCGCTTCGAAAAACTCGTATTTTGCCACAAGACTTGGATTTGGCGCAGAGTATGTGCTTAGAAAAAACCTCGCGATAACGGCCTGTATTGATTTTACCAGTATCAGCTCCGACAAGAAGCTTGGCCAAAACACAACCTACACGCAATTTGGACTTGGATTCATTTATACGTTTGTATTCAAAAAATAAAATCAGAAGGAGTTTTATGGTGTTGAATCGGTTCTTAATTCTTGGTCTCTTGTTATTGCTCTCATGCAGTATGAAGCGAAACGAGTTTTCCAATCCGGAGATTACGCAGGCTGAGATCAAATATCATATCGAATTTTTGGCGTCGGATTCTCTTAAAGGACGGGCCGCCGGAACCGAAGGGAATAATTTAGCGGCCAACTACATACGCGATGAATTCAAAAGCTACGGCCTAAAACCTTTGGGAGATGATAATAAGTATTTTCAGACGTTCGAAGTCGTGACCGGTTTGCGTGCCGGTGAGAAAAATGAGTTGATTTTTGCGGATAAGAAGTTTGAGCTGGGAAAAGACTTTAAACCGCTTTCATATTCTGCGGATACGTCGGCGGAGGGGATCATTGTATTTGCAGGCTACGGGATCAGCGCCCCCGGAGCCAAGTATGATGATTTTGAAAAGACCGACATTAAGGGCAAGATTGTGATGGTTTTCCGTTATTCCCCGGAAGGCGATAATCCGCACGGTGCTTATTATAATCATTCTCCTCTTCGCAAGAAAGTTGCACTGGCCGCAGAGAAGGGCGCCAAAGGGCTCCTGGTCGTAACCGGTTTTGAAGACGGCGATGACGATTTGGTAAGCCTGCAATACGAGATCGGTCACGGGAATTATGGTATTCCGGCTATGAGCATCAGCCGAGGAACCGCCATGACACTTCTGGGTTTTTCTGAAGAGCAATTCCGGGACCTCCAGAAAAAAATCAATATTTCCAAAAAGCCGGAATCCTTTGAAACGCAGGCCAAAATCCGTATGGCGTCCCACGTAGTTATCGAGAGATCCAAAACGCAGAATGTGATAGGTTGGAAAGAAGGCACGGATCCGGAGATGAAAAAAGAATTCATCATTGTCGGCGCTCATTTTGATCATTTGGGCATGGGTGGAAGCAATTCAATGTACCGCGGTGAGCCGGCCATCCACAACGGCGCCGACGATAATGCTTCCGGCACCACCGCCTTGCTGGAATTGGCGCAAAAACTTTCGACACAGCCGTTAAAACGCAGTGTTCTTTTTATTGCCTTTACGGCGGAAGAACTCGGTCTGGTCGGATCAAAGTATTTTGCCGATCACCCGACGGTTGACCTCAAACAGGCGGTGACCATGTTCAATTTTGATATGGTCGGACGCTTGAAAGAGAATCAATTGATCATTCATGGGATGGGTACCTCGCCCGGCTTTACGCCAATGATCAACGATCTGAACAAGAACTATAATTTTGCGCTCACACTGAAACAAGACGGCAATGGTCCAAGCGATTTTGCTACTTTCTACCAGAAAGATATGCCTGTGATAGCTTACTTTACGAATTTGCATTCGGACTATCATAAACCCTCGGATGATGCCGACAAGATTAATCTGGAAGGCGAGGAGCGGATCGCAAAAATGGCGCTTGAAACCATAACATCCATTGCCAATGCCGATAAGAGGCCGGAATTTACAAAAGTCAAAGGGGAGAGCGACCGACCCATGACGGGCTTCAGAGCAACTCTGGGTATTGTTCCAAACTATGCGGATGATTCCGAAGGTCTTAAAATCGATGATGTCAATCCCGGACAGGCTGCAGAAAAAGCCGGTGTCAAGAAAGGTGATATTTTGGTCAAATTTGGGACGAAAACGATCAAGAATGTTTACGATTATACATATGCGCTTGGCGAATATAAAGCCGGTGATAAAGTTGACATTATTGTGAAAAGAGACGGCAAGGAGATCAAACTGGAAGCTGTTCTGCAGAAGTCGAAGAGACCAAACTAGATCTTTGGCGGGGAGGTTCAGAGGCCAAATTGATTTTTTGTCATCGCATTGTTCTTTGAAAAAAAAGCAGACGGATAATCGCTGCGTTTTGATTAATTCGAAATACAGAGGAAAGTCCGAACTCCGCAAGGCAAGGTGCCGTCAGAGCTTCGTTGCATCGGAGCAATGACGGGTACGGGTTTCGAAAGGGACCCGTAACGGATAGTGGAACAGAAAAGATACCGTGGCGCCTTTGGCGCCATAAGGGTGAAATCGTGCGGTAAGAGCGCACGTGCTTTGGCAGCAATGCTTGAGTATGCTAAACCCCGCCTGGAGCAAGATCAAATAAGAAGGTGTGTGCGCCTGGAGCGCATATAGGGCCGCCTGCCCGATTCGAAAGAGCATCTTCGGGTAGATCGCACGCAGTTACGGGGACGGATTTTCGGATTCGTTCCGAGTGAAGCGTCCGCCTTTGGCGGAAGATAAATGATTATCTCCGGCTGAAAAGCTGGCACAGAATTCGGCTTACAGTCTGCTTTTTATTATTTAAAATAAGTTTTATTAAATGTTTGCGGATTGTTTTTGCATTTCATCCCGTAATACGCTATATTAGTGAGAGTTGTTAAAAAAAGCTCTACAATAAGAGTGATAAGTTATTCACACAACCTATGATTTTTAAAAAACTAAATATAAATATAACCTCCATGCTACCTTATGTTAGAACAACAATGGGTACTCAATAACCACCATGATAAGGAGCGTTTAAGAAAACTAGCAGAAGAAATCAATGTCCCTGAACTTATAGCCAGCATCTTATTTAACCGTGGTATCACCACGTATGATGAGGCTAAAAATTTTTTTCGTGCTGAAAACGCTCCGTTGAATGATCCTTTCCTGATGTACAATATGGACGTTGCCGTTGAGCGCGTGATCGCCGCGATAGAAAGGCGGGAATCGATCATGATTTACGGCGATTACGACGTGGATGGCACCACCAGTACTTCCATGCTGTACCTTTTCCTGCGTGAGATCCACAAAGGCCTACTGACCTATTACATTCCCGACCGGGTGAAGGAAGGATACGGTCTTTCGCGCAGCGGCATCACTGCGGCCCATAATCAGGGCGTTAAACTGGTGATTGCCGTCGATTGCGGTATCACGGCGATCGACCAAATCAAACTGGCGAACGAATTTGGTATCGACGTGATCATCTGCGACCATCATCATCCGGGAGATACTTTGCCCAGCGCGTTGGCCATATTGAATCCGAAGCAGGAGAAGTGTTCTTATCCCTTCAAAGAGCTCTGCGGTGTCGGAGTGGCTTTTAAACTTGCGCAAGCCTTGACTGAAAAATTGGGCCTCGATCGGGGAATCTTGTTGCAGCATCTGGATCTTGTGGCTATCGGAAGCGCGGCGGATATCGTGCCTTTGATCGGCGAAAACAGAACATTGGTGAAGAACGGTTTGAAGCTGGTCAGCGAGGCCAATAAAGTTGGTATTCGTCAGTTGGTCAAAAACGCGAACGTTTATGGAAAATCCATTTCAACGGCACAAATCGTTTTTTCGCTAGCACCGCGCATCAATGCGGTCGGACGGCTCGGAGATGCCAATCGCGCCGTCAAACTGCTGATTACCAATAGCGAAACAGAGGCCGTGGAGTTTGCCAGCGTTCTGGAGTCTGAAAACCGGAATCGCCGGGATCTCAATGAGGTCATGTTCCTGGAAGCCTGCGAGATCGTCGAAGAGGAATTTGACTTTGAGAAAGACAAAGTGATCGTAGTATTCAAAGAAGGCTGGCATCAGGGCGTGATAGGCATTGTTGCCAGTAAGTTGGTTGAACGGTATTACCGTCCGGCTATTGTTATTGCCGAAGCCGATGATCACGGAAAGGGTTCCGCCCGAAGCGTTGAAAATTTTGACGTGTTTCAAGCCTTGAAATCTTGTGAGGACTTAATGGTCGGCTACGGAGGGCATAAATATGCCGCGGGACTAACGATTGAGTTGAAAAAGATCGATGAATTTCGCCGGCGCGTGAATGCGTATGCGGAGATGAATTTGCCTCCGTCAGACCTTATTCCGAAGATCCAGATCGATGCCGAAATAACGCTTGATTCTATTAACGACCGCCTGATGACGCTGCTGAATCTTTTCAAACCTCATGGACCGGGAAATATGAGGCCGATATTTTTATCCAGCGGGCTGCAGATCGTTGGATATCCTCAATTAATGAACGACAGGCACATCCGGCTCAAAGTGAAGCAGAACGGAGCCACGTTTGATGCCGTGGGGTTTAATCTAGGACATTATTATAATAAAATCGGAGTGGGCGACAATCCTATTGATTTAGTCTATCAAATTGACGAAAATACGTGGCAGGGCCGTACGACGACCCAACTGAAGATTAAGGATCTGAAAGTTCACAGCAACGGTAAAATGAACTGAGGCGGAACAATTTTTGGAGAACGCCAGGCATAAAGCGGTGTTTATCGACAGGGACGGGACGCTGAATGTTGAGAAAGATTATCTGTACAAGATCTCGGATTTCGAATTCGTGCCCCATGGACCCCAGGCAGTTCGGCTTCTGAATGAAAACGGTTTCAAGGTTATTGTGATCAGCAATCAATCCGGCATAGCGCGTGGTTATTTCAAGACCGACGATGTTCAAAAACTTCATGATCACATCGGAAAAGAATTAGAAAAAGAAAAGGCACGCATTGATGCCTTTTTTTATTGCCCGCATCATCCCGACGGAACGGTCGCCGAATTCCGCAGAACGTGCGAGTGCCGTAAACCCGCGCCCGGAATGGTCTTGGAGGCCGCCGCACGGTTTGATCTAGACCTTTCCCAGTGCTTTGTAGTGGGAGACCACTTGTCTGATATGTTGCTGAAGAAGAGTGTTCCGGTGACGACGGTCCTCGTAAAGACCGGCCATGGAGAAAGGACATTGAGCCAATTGCAGGAAATAAAACCGGACTATATTGAAGAAGATCTTTTGCGGGCCGTGGAAAGAATCCTTTATCAATCAAATTTGCAGTAAATAGTTACAGGAACAGGTTGTGGATTACACATTTGCCGACAGGTTAAAAAACATTTCATCTTCCGCGACCGTCAGCCTTGCGGAGAAGGCCAAGGCGCTCAAGGACGCGGGAGAGGACGTGATCGATCTGACAATCGGAGAACCCGATTTTCCGACGCCGCCTCACATCATTCAGGCCAGTCATCGTGCGATGGTTAAGGGGCATACCAAATATACCAATAGCCGGGGCATTCCTGAATTGCGCCGCGCGATCGCTGCAAAGCTTGAGAAAGATAACGATCTCATTTATTCCGCCGAAAGTGAGATCATTGTAACTCCGGGGGGGAAACAGGGCATATTGTATGCCGTGCTGGCACTGATCAATCCCGGGGAAGAGGTCTTGTGCATCGAGCCGTGCTGGGTCGGATACGAAAGCTGCATCGCTCTGGCCGGAGGAACGTATGTCGGTGTTGCTACCAAGGAGGAAGACGGTTATTCAATTACGGAGAAACAGATTCTTGAAAAAGTCACGCCCCGGACGAGGATCATTCTGATCAATAGTCCCAGTAATCCTACCGGAAAAGTCTTGACGAAGGGTGAACTGGAGATCATTGCTAAGGTCTGCATCGAAAAGAAATTGATTTGCCTGAGCGATGACATTTATGAAAAGATCATTTTCGATGGCAGGAAGTTCCAATCCATTGCCACGCTTCCAGGTATGCACGAACGGACGATCTTGCTCAACGGGTTTTCAAAGGCTTACTCAATGACAGGCTGGCGCCTGGCTTATCTTGCCGGAGATAGAAAGGTGATCGGACAGATTAATAAATTGCAGCAGTTGTCGGCTACATGCCCGTCGTCCGTCAGCCAGTGGGCCGGGGTCGAGGCTTTGACGGGACTGCAAATGCCCGTAAAGAAGATGGCTCAGGCCTATCAGGTACGCCGGGATTTAGTACACAGAGGATTCAATAACGATCGGCTATCCTGCTTCAAGGCGGAAGGCGCTTTTTACGGATTTGTGAATATCAAGAAATTCGGAATGAATTCCGATCAGGCTTGCGAATTTCTGCTGGAAAAAGCTAAGATCGTTACGGTTCCCGGGAACGCATTTGGAAAAGCCGGTGAAGGGTACGTTCGTATTTCATTCGGTACATCCGAAAAAAACCTGAAGAAAGCGATAAAAAATCTTGAGTATTTGTAGCGGCCGTATTATATTGCGCGCGTAGTCTATATATCGGAATGTGGCGCAGCCCGGATAGCGCACTCCCTTGGGGTGGGAGGGGTCGGAGGTTCAAATCCTCTCATTCCGACAAATTCCTTCTTTTCTTCCATTTTGATCCCCGATTTATTACATTCCAAACATTCGAAGAGGTTTGCCAGCCTCCGCTATTAGGCAATTAAAACGATCATTGTCATGAAAAGAATTGTAACTCCGACGGAGATGCAGGAGATCGATCGGAGGACGATACAGGACCACAAGATACCGGGTGAGCTTTTGATGGAACGCGCCGGTCAGGAGGTCTTCCGTCATCTGCGAGAATCTCTATCCAATCTGAAGGATAAAGTAATCTATGTTTTCTGCGGAAGGGGCAACAACGGCGGTGATGGCTTTGTCGTGGCCCGTTGCCTTAGAGAACACGGCGCTCAGCCTGAAGTATTCGTAACTGGCAATCTTCAGGATATTAAGATGGATGCGCGTATCCATTTCAATAAGATGATCGCGGCTGGAATCGATCCTGTTTTTGTCAGCCGACAAACGGAATTTGATAAGGATGCTCCGGACGTGATCGTGGATGCGCTTCTGGGAACGGGTTCCCGCGGCGCGCTTGAAGATGACATGCTCATGCTCGTCTGTAAGATCAACGAATGGCGGCAATCGCATGGAAGTTATATTGTGGCCATCGATATTCCGTCCGGTTTGAATGGAGAAACGGGAGAATATGAGAATGCGGCCGTGTGCGCCAATAGTACCGTGACTATGGGACTGCCAAAAACCGGACTGCTTTTTGGTAAGGGGCGCCAGTATGCCGGTCAATTGCACATCGCCGATCTTGGCTTTCCGAAGCTACTTACCGAAGGCGGATCGTGTACACTTGTTGAAAGAGCGGACATAAAACGCCTGTTGAAACCGCGCAGGCATGATGCGTACAAATACGAATTCGGAAAAGTGCTGGTTGTTGCGGGTTCCCGGGGAATGAGCGGTGCCGCATGGTTGACCGGTAAATCCGCACTGCGGATCGGGGCTGGATTGGTGAAGGTAGCCATGCCCGCAGGAGTGGCCCACGTGTTGGAGAATTCTCTGCCTGAAGCGATGACGCTTCACATGGAGGAAACTCCGGAAGGGACATTGGCCTACAAGAATTTTGAAAGGCTTTCGGAATATATACAGTGGGCCGATGTAGTAGCCCTTGGTCCAGGGCTTTCTCAGAACCATGAGACCATTGAATTGGTCAAGAGCCTGTGCAAGAATCTGAACCGCCCTGCCGTCATTGATGCCGATGCGATCATTGCTTTGGCGGGCGAATTTGAAATGATTGCTGCGGCGACATCGGATCTCGTGTTAACTCCGCATTTAGGTGAATTCGCCGCATTCAGTCAGGTTCTCAAAGATAAGATACTGACCGATCGGGTGAGTCAAGTGCGATCCATGTCGAAGAAGATCAAAAAGTGTATCCTGTTTAAAGGCTCACCTACGCTTATTTCAGGAAGCTCAGGCCACGTTTATGTCTGCAACAAAGGCAATCCGGGCATGGCAACGGCGGGAAGCGGAGATGTTCTTACCGGAGCCATTGTCGGTCTGATGGCACAAGGTCTTGCCGTTGAAGAGGCCGCATATGCGGGCGCGTACATACACGGTATGGCCGGCGACATGGTGAGCTTATCAAAGACAGAAATGGGTTTGATCGCCTCGGATATTATTGAACATATTCCTGAAGCTCTCAAACAAATTATGAACTTGCATTATCCGGCATAGTTCATATATTGGTGAAATACGTAATAAAGCAGGCCTGATGAAAAAACTAATTTTGACTGGTGCAATGGCCGTATTGATGGTCATAGCCGGCTATTTCGTTTTCCCCAGACTGGAAGCGTTCTACTACCGTAACCAAATGGAAAAAGAGAACGCCGAAACGCTTCAAAAGATCACCTCCAAAGATGTGGTTGTCAAGGCCGCCCTGGATGCCATTCAGACTTCCACACTGAAACCGGTGATACCAGAAAGGGCCTATTTGCAGGTTCCTTTCTTCTGTCAGGCGCCCATGACGAACGATGACAACTGGAAGATACACCATGCCAGTTGTGAAGAAGCGGCGCTTCTTCAGGCGGTTTACTATGACAAGAATATTAAAGAGGTGGATCTGAACCTTGTTGACAAGACTTTGAAGGATATGATAACCTGGCAGGAGACACATTTCGGGGTTCACAAAGATATTCATGCGGACAGCATCAAAATCCTGATGATGAGTTTCTTCGGTTATACATCCGACGAGATTCAGATCATACGCAAAGCAAGCCTGTATGATATCAAAGAGCAAGTGGCTTCCGGTTTTCCGGTTATCGCACCGACCTACGGAAGATTGCTCAAGAATCCTTTTTATAAACAGCCGGGTCCCGAATACCATATGGTAACGGTGATCGGATATACGGAAGACCGTATTATCACCAACGATGTTGGAACCAAACGTGGCAAGGATTATTCATATACTCTGGACGTCTTTAAGACTTCTATGGACCGCGAAGGCGGGGACGCACTGGTGATTCGCTCAAAACGCGGGAACTCGAAACCTTAATTTTGACGGATAATATTATCAAAATTTTTGTTGCATAAGTGGGGGTGTTTCTATATCTTGCCGATGCAATTTGTTATTTGAGAATACAAACTTTCGAACCATTCAATGAATTATCCTTATTTTCTTGAATTGAGATTTATTATTAAGTACGCGAATCACTTCATAAATTTTTTTGAACGAACGATCTAAGACAAGCCCTGAATTGTAAACCAATTCAGGGTTCTTTTTTTTGGTAATATGGAAACTAAAGAACTGATCAGAAATCTGCTGAAAAATTACGGTGAGGATCCCAACCGTGAGGGGCTTTCGGAGACACCGGCACGCGTTGAGAAAAGTTACGAGTTTCTGATGGGCGGCTACAAAATGAACCCCCAGGAAATCATCAATTCCGCCGTTTTTGAAGAAGACATTAATGAGATGGTTCTGGTAAAGGATATCGAGCTTTACAGTCTTTGCGAGCATCATATGCTCCCTTTTTTCGGTAAGTGCCACATTGCCTACATTCCCAACGGCAAGATCATAGGGTTGAGTAAATTACCGCGCGTTGTGGATATGTTCAGTCGCAGGCTGCAGGTTCAAGAACGCCTGACCATGCAGATCGCCGATGCGATCCATGAGGCCTTGAACCCGCAGGGAGTTGGCGTCATTATTGAGGCTCAGCATTTGTGCATGATGATGCGGGGAGTGGAAAAACAGAAAAGCCTGACCACCACCAGTTGTATGCGCGGTGTATTCAAGGACGACATCCGCACGCGCCATGAGTTCCTGACCTTACTCAAGACCGGCACGCAAATTCTTTAGTTGAATCCATCATATCAAAAACCAAGAGGAGTTGAAACATGTCCGACAAAGTTCTAGTCCAATATGAAGTCAAAGATCGTATTGCCATCCTGACCCTGTCCGATCCGCCGGCCAATACCTATACCCATGAAATGATGCGTCAGCTGGATGAAGCCGTCCTTAAAGCTCGGTTTGACGAAAACGTGAATGTGATACTCCTTACAGGACTTGGCGAAAAATTCTTCTGTGCCGGCGCCAACATCGATATGCTCAGTAAAGCCGATCCCGTGTGGAAATATTATTTCTGTCTGCACGCCAACGAAACGTTATTGCGCCTGGAACATACGCCCAAACTGGTTATTGCTGCACTAAACGGACATTGTGTAGGCGGAGGATTGGAGATTGCTATGGCGGCTGATATCCGAATCGCCCGAAAAGACGGCGGCACGATAGGACTGCCGGAAGTCGCCTTGGGAGTTCTGCCCGGGACAGGCGGAACGCAGCGGTTTGGAAGAGCGGTTGGTCGCAGCAAGGCGATCGAACTCATGGCTACGGGACGCAAGTTCTCCTACGAAGAGGCCCTCGATATGGGATTGGTCAATTATATTTATGAAGGCAACGGTTCCCAGTTTATGGAACAAGTCATGGCTTACTGTAAGCAGTTTACCACGCCGAATAAAGCCGCCATGGCCGTCGGACACATCAAGCGTTCCGTCCAAACGGGGCTGGAAGTTGGGCTTGAGCAGGGATTGGCGCTGGAGCGGGAACTTCAATCCCTTCTTTTCAAGAGCGGCGATGCCAAAGAAGGCCTTATGGCTTTTGTGGAAAAAAGAACGCCGAAATTCAATGGTAAATAAATCGGGAGTCATGCTCGTTCCAAGTATGGATCACAAGATGAGACAAAGAATTAAAGCGGCGAAAGGCTCTTGGACAGAAGAGGGCCGCGATGTGTGAAATCATAATGCACTAAATGGAATACGTTTAGTGCATTTTTTTTAATTTATTTCTTAGGAGGCAAGACATTGCAGGCGACGATACAAAATCTAGTGACACTGCAGGGCATTGATAATAAGCTCGCAGAGATAGAAATGCTGAGAGGCGATCTCCCAAAGCAGGTGGAAATCCTGAAAGCGGAACTTCAGGAATTGGAGGAGGAAATCCAGACAGACCGCAACTCCATTGAGTCTTTTCAAAAAGAGAAGACGGACATAACCAACGAGCAGGCACTCAACAAGGAAAAATTGGTCAAATTCCAGGATCAGCTTTACAAAGCTACATCAAATAAAGAATATGAAGCGACGTCGTCGCAGATTGAATTCTGTGAACAGGAGATCAATCGGATCAAGCTCCGGATCATTGAAATTGATGCCAAGGTGATGGAAATGGAAGAAGGCTTGAAGCCGAAAGTGGAGAAACTGACGGTTTTGGAAAACGATCATAAAGAACGGGTGAACGAATTGAACGTCCGTATCGGTGAAACTTCAAAAGAAGAGGATGAATTGAAGTCGCATCGTAATGAAACTTTCGCAAAGATCCGCAAGGATGTAGCGAGTAAATACGAGCGTATTCGTAAAGCAAAAAATGGCATAGCCGTTGCGCCCATTGTAAAATCTTCCTGCGGCGGTTGTTTTAACCAAATCCCGCCTCAGATCATCATCGAGCTCAAGAAAAAGGATATGATACGAACCTGTGAATATTGCGGACGTATCATTTATCTGGATGACAGCGAGGTCGGCGCGTTGGAAAATGAAAATTTATCCAAAGTAAGTTCCTGATCGGTATGTTTGACGACAAGTTTCTTAAAGATCGTATTGTGCTCATCACAGGCGGAGGTACTGGTTTGGGTCGCTCCATGGCCGAAGCCTGCGTTGCGAGGGGTGCGCGCGTTGCTATTTCCGGACGGCGCAAGGACGTTCTGGACGAAGCCGCAAAGGCGATCGATCCTGCCGGAGACAGAATCACTGCAATTGCCTGCGATGTGCGTATACCCGAGCAGGTGCAAACGATGACCGATAGTCTGATCTCTAAACATGGTAAGATAGACGTTCTCATCAATAATGCCGCTGGAAATTTCATATGCGCGGCGGAAAAATTATCCATTAATGGGTGGAACTCGGTCATCAACATTGTACTCAATGGGACTTTCTACTGTTCAAGTATTGTTGGTAAAACGATGATCCATAATGGCGGAGGCTCTATCATTAATATTGTTGCAACGTATGCCTGGGCCTCGGAACCCGGTGTTATACATTCTGCCAGCGCCAAAGCCGGTGTTGTTGCCTTGACCCGGACGCTTGCTGCGGAGTGGGCGAAATACGGTATTCGTGTCAATGCCATTGCGCCCGGCGCCATCCGCACTGAAGGTACCGATAAGAATCTTTGGGGTGACGAGGGTCAAAGAGAGCGAATGAGCCGCCGCATACCTATGCGGCGCTTTGGACGCCCGGAAGATGTTTCCAATTGTTTACTTTTCCTCTTGTCCGAATATTCACAATACATCACGGGAGATATCATTACGGTGGATGGCGGCGGCTGGATCGGCAAAGGCACTTACGAAATGATCGACGTGACCAAAGATGCATAAAAGACTATGAAGAAACTTGTAATAACAGGTTGTGTGTTTCTATTGATTGGCAGTGCGACCGGCCAGGCATTCGGACAGAAAGTAATTGCCAATGTAAAGGTCATTCACGATAAACTGCAGGGCAGAAATCTGGACCTGTTCGAGGGATTTGAACAAAAAATGACCAGTTATGTTAATGATTATAACTGGGCAAAAACCGACGATCAGACACCTCTGAATCTTGAAATTCAGTTCTTTCTCGAAAAAGTCAGCGACGAAGGCGGTAACAAAACGGTTTCGGCTACCATTTACTTCTCCAACTCCAAGGAGCTTCAGTTCCGCGATAACGGCTGTATTTTTGTATTGAAGAAAGGTTACACGTTTTATCACGACGAGAATATTGTCGATCCATTACTAAGTATCGTCAATTTTTATGTGTATGTCATGCTGGGCGACGAGATGGATACTTTAGGTAAGTTTCTGGGCACTACATTCTTTCAGAAGGCAAAAAGCATTGCTCTCCAATCAAAAGCACTGATTCCTTATAACGCCAAAGGCTGGGATGATCGTCTGGTCAAAGCCGAACAGTTCCTTGACCCGCGTTACCAGGACTACCGCATCATGAAAGACTATTTTTACGAGGGCCTTTTTAACTATGAGGAAGGCGATATCGTAGCCGCGAGGAAAAATGTCGGGAAAGCGGTGGAGCTTTTCGAACGTATGATCAACAAGACAGAAACGGCGTATCATACCGAAAGGTTCATTCAGACTCATTATAACGACATCTGCCGTATTTTTGAAAAGTCCGACGACAAGGCTGTTTTCGACAGAATGATCGAACTGGATCCCAAGAATAAAGAGACCTATCTGAAATACAGACTCGGTAAATTGTAATCCTTCCATGTCTCATTCCAAATACAAGATCCTGGTTGTCGAGGACAATGCCACGATGCGCGATGGCATTGTGGAGGTGCTCAAATCCCGATACGATGTCGAATCTGTTCCGAACGGTGCGGAGGGCGTCGCATTGATCAAGCGGCAGCCGTTTGATCTTCTCATCACCGACTACAAAATGAGCCCTATGGATGGGATCGCCGTTATGAAGGCCGTTAGAGAATTGTCGCCGGATACGGAGATCGTCATGATCACTGCTTTTGGAACCGTTGACGTGGCCGTTGAGGCCATGAAACTGGGTGCGGCCGATTTTGTCACCAAGCCGTTTTCGCCCGATGAACTCCTGCTAAAAACCGAAAAAATACTAAAGATCTATCAAGAACGCCTCCAATTTGCCAAGACGGACGAAGAAAATCAGTATCTGCGAGAAGAGATCAGAGATAAGTACAATTTCGGTGAGATCATCGGCTCTTCTGCAAAAATGAAAGACATTTATGCTTTGGTCAGGAAGAGTTCCGAAACCAATAGTTCCGTCGTGATATTTGGAGAAAGCGGAACGGGAAAAGAACTTATTGCACGGGCGATACACTATAGCAGTACAAGAAAGGACAAGCCATTCATAAAAGTTAACTGTGCCGCATTGACGGAAACTTTGCTTGAAAGTGAATTATTCGGACACGAGAAGGGTTCATTCACCGGTGCGATCAAAACTAAAAAGGGCCGTTTTGAATTGGCTGACACCGGCACGTTGTTCCTTGATGAGATCGGGGATATCTCGCCTAATGTACAGGTCAAACTTCTACGAGTCATCCAGGAACAGGAGTTTGAAAGAGTGGGGGGCGAGGTTACCCTCCGAGTAGATACACGCATCATTGCCGCCACGAACCGGAATCTGATGGATGAAGTCAGAAAAGGAAATTTCAGGGAGGACCTGTATTACCGTTTGCATGTAATTCCAATTCTATTACCTCCATTGAGAGAGCGAAAAGAAGATATCCCCATGCTGGCGGATTTTTTTATTCATAAGATAGAAAAAGATTTGGGTAAAAAAATCCAGATTGATCCGGCCGTTTACCGCCTCCTGCAACAATATCATTGGCCGGGCAACGTCAGGGAGTTAGAAAACATCATCGAAAGGGCGGTGGCTCTGGCCGATCATCAATCGCTGACTGAAAAGGATTTTACCATGCTGTATCCGGTCAGACAGGAATTACCGATCAATCTGGAGGATGCCGAAGCCCAAGGGCTGGATGCTCTGCTTGAAAGAATCGAAAAGACGATGATAGAAAAAGCTCTTCAAAAGGCGGGCGGGGGAAGAACCGAAGCGGCCCGCAGCCTGGGCGTTAAAACCAGCGCCTTTTATTACAAGCTTGAAAAATACGGCCTGCTCTGACCGAATGGCTTAATGATGATCCGATTGTCCAACAGATTCATTCACTTTGTTCTTGCCGCTTGGTTCCTGTTACCCGGACTTCTAGCAGGACAGTCTCAATCGGAATTTTCCTCGCTATCTATTCAGGATATCCTTGGATTTCTTGAAAAATCCAGGCAGAATATTACAACTCTAACGCAGACGCGGAAATTGTTGGCTATGAATTATGATAGCCTTGTATTTGATATCGACTTACTAAAACAATCCAACGATCTCGGTTTCTTTGACAGGATGAGGCTGAAGAATATGCTCAAAGAGTCGGAAGATATCGCGCAACAGTTCGTTAAGATTGATAATATGTTAAAGGCGCACGAACAGGCAAATCATCAGAAGACGGTTGACATGGTGCAGCGTATGGAGCGTGAAATACAAGACAGTATACGTATTCTATACAGCCGTCTTATGCCGGGTTCGGATTCATACCGTGAACGGTTGTTGAAGCTGGGCCGGATGTTGTCGGAATGGAATTCCTATCATATTTTCAGAATGAAGAAGTTCTCATTACCCGTCACCGAAATACGAATTGTAAAGGATGACGCACCGGAAGCATTATTCCAGAAATCGGATTACCTTTTAGACCAGGCCGACAGGCTTTCACAATACGTGGAAGAGCTCGATCGGGTGATCGGTTCGTTGTCCGTACAGAACAATATGAAAAGACTTTGCCTGGATTTGGTCGATCGGGTAAAAAACGATCCATCGCTGCGAGCGCAGTTTCAGTCATATTTTCCTGACTCTATTCTCGCGTTCCAGCGTTTACCGTTATCCAAGTCACTTGTCTCTCCGTTCGACGGTTATGAGACGCTCGTTGAAAGGTTAACGTTTGAAAGAGAGGCAGCGTTATCGCGAATCAAAATTTATGCGGATAATGCCGCCGATATACGGGAAATGGCCGAATATAAGAGCAGAATGTGGAGTAAGTAGACGCGAGCCCTCTTCTAGTGTTGAAACTCGATACAAGGATGATCATATTACCTTCATACATTTAATGGGAGGTGCGGTGATTACATTCTTGCTATGGTGTATGCTCTTCGTTCTGTGTTGGCCGGTTGCACTTCTGGCGCTGGTCATTTATCCGATTTTGTGGCTGATCCTTTTGCCGTTTCGGCTAATAGGGATTGCCGTCGACGGACTTTTCAGGCTGCTATGGTTGCTTATTACTTTGCCAGTGCGACTTGCAGGGAAAATGCTTTGATCTTCGCCATTTCGACTAGAATTCATTAAGGGGTGCTATGAATGAAGTAATAGAGCTTTTTGACTATAATAGCTGGGCCAACCGCCGCACTTTTAATGTTATTTCAAAGTTGTCGGCTGAGAAATTTCAGAAATCGATGATCAGCAGTTTTCCATCCGTGAGAGAAACATTGGTCCATATTTTGTCGGCGGAATGGGTTTGGCTGTCGAGATGGAAAGGTGTATCTCCTTCCGGTTTTCCGACAGAATGGAATGCCTTGAGTTTCAATGAGCTCGAGGCCGTATGGCTTCGAAATAACGGTGAATTGACTACCTTTGTTGCCTCGTTGACGGAGGCCGACAAGGAGAGAGTTATTCACTACAAAAGTATCAAAGGCGATCCTTTCTCAAACAAGTTGATCCAATTGTTAAGACACGTCGTAAATCACTCAACCTATCATCGCGGACAAATCACGACCTTGCTCAGGCAATTGAATGCGGAGACGGCATCAACAGATCTGGTGGTATACTACCGGGAGATTTTGGGTAAACAATAAGAAGTTTATACGGACAGACAAGTAAAAAGCCCCTCGATGCTTGCGAGGGGCTTTTTATGTTTTTGTAGCGGGTGACGGGCTTGAACCGCCGACACGCGGATTATGATTCCGCTGCTCTACCAACTGAGCTAACCCGCCTTATAATAGAAGAGCAGACTTCGGGTAAAGTCTGCTTCATTTGTAGCGGGGGCAGGATTTGAACCTACGACCTTCGGGTTATGAGCCCGACGAGCTACCAGGCTGCTCCACCCCGCGGTAAAAGGTGGCCAATGATAGGGATATTCGTTCTAAAAGTCAAGCGAATTAATCGTTAGAAAAAGCTTTTGGCTGCACAAATTTTTCTTTTCTATATTACTCTATGAGGTCTCATTTACTCCATCCGATCATCCGATGGATCGCTTTTCCCGCTGTTTGTTTATGGTTTCGATCACTACGCTGGAAGAATGAAACCATCTGTCTACCTAAAAAGGGGGTTCTATTGTTCTGGCACCGGCATATTTTTTCAGTGATAGCCTATTTGTCGCTTTATCACCGCCATACTAAAATGACGGCTTTGGTGAGCGGTAGTGAAGACGGGCGTCTACTTCAAACTTTGCTCAAAGCTTTTGGTTTTGATATTGTAGAAGGTTCGAGTTCTTCCGAAGGCTATGCCTCTCTGCTCAAATTACATCGTATTTCCCACGAAGAGGGATTGATACTCATAACTCCCGACGGACCCAAAGGACCACCAACCAAAATAAAACCCGGCGCCTTGCATATATCGGCTTTTTCCCGCAACCCGCTCGTTTGTATTCATGTCAGCTATGGATCGTTCTGGCAGCTAAAAAGTTGGGACCGTGCTTGTCTGCCTAAACCGTTCTCATCATGTGTGATCACCATATCGGAATTAGTCTCTTCCGTCCCATCAAGTATGAATTTAGAAAATGAAACGTTCGTCCATAATCTGGAATTGAATTTAGATGGTCATCAAACCGATCGTCGAGTGGAATCGGCCTTGTCTTAAGAAGTTATTTATTCTCCTGTTCGCTCCCGTCGCACTTGTTTTTGGTTTATTTGCGGAGGTTAGGAACCGTTTATATGACGCCGGTCTATTCCAATGCAGGAAACGCCGAAGTTTTGTTTTGGGAGTTGGGAGCTTGTCCGTTGGAGGATCCGGGAAGACGCCGCTGGTAGAATTTCTTGCCATTCGGTTGGCAACCATCGGAGTCAAAGTAGGTGTCATTTCAAACGGATACGGCAAAAAGAGATCTTCCACAACTATAGTGTCGGACGGAGAGCAATTGTTGGTCGGAGTTGGGGACGCGGGCGACGAAGCTTTTCTAATGGCCGTCAATTTTCTCGAAGCCAAGGCCCGCATACCGGTCATGTCTGCCGCAAACCGGATGGAAGCGGCGGATATCCTTGAGAATAAGTTCGGCTGCCGGTTGATAATTCTGGACGATTCCTTTCAATACAGGAAAATAGCCAAATCTCTGGAAGTTATTGTCCAGGATCATATGGAAACGGAATATCCGCGATTGCCTTTGCCGGTTGGCCGTTTGCGGGAATTTGGATGGAATATGAATCGGGCTGATGTTATGATAATTACCAAGACGCCGGAACGTGCCGATCTTGATTCACTGCGCAACCAATGGGGCAGGGAATTCTTTGTATCGCACTACAGGCCGGCATACGTTCAACATTGGTTTGACGGAAGACGCGAAAGCCTGGATAGACTGAACGGACGATCGGTACTCGTCTTTTCAGGATTGGGGCATCATGCGTCATTCTTGGCATTGGTGAGGGAACTATGTAATTCAAATAAGGCTACATTATTGAAGCCGATTGAATTTCAGGATCATCATTGGTACACCAGGAGTGATATGCAAAAGATATTTGGTGTTCTAAAAAGAACACCTTTAGAGAGATGCATGATATTAACGACACAAAAGGATGCTGTAAAGATCAAAAGGGACTGGGTCCCGGCGCCATTCATTCCGTACGTGTATTATCTTCGATCGGAGTTTACGATCGAATCGCAAATTCAATTTGAGAATCTGCTTAAAATTAGCGACATTAATTAGAATAATATATAGTTTTGACATACGGGTGGTATTATGGAAAATCAAACGGACGACCGGAAACGTATTCTGGCTGTAGATGACGATAAGAACATCCTCAGGCTGATACAGGCTTACTTGGAGAAGGATGAATATCGGATCTACAGTGCCACCGACGGCAATGAGTGTTTTGACATGATCGAGAAGGAGATGCCGGACGTTATATTACTGGACCTTCGCATTCCGGGCATGGACGGGATTGCCGTCATGGAACGTATCAAAAAGTTTTACCCGGACATACCAATCGTGATGATGAGTGCACACGGTACGATCGAGTCGGCCGTGGAATCTATGAAGATCGGCGCCTACGACTTTGTCACCAAGCCCTTCGACTCCAACCGTCTAAAAGTATCCGTCAGGAATGCCGTGGTTCTGCGGTCACTATCGCAGGAACTGAACCGTTTGAGATCCGAGTTGTACCAGGTTCGCGATTTCGGAAGTATTATCGGACGCAGCGGCAAGATGCAGGAAGTCTATTCCGCCCTGATGAAAATCACGACAAGCAGTAATGTCACTGTACTTATCATGGGTGAAAGCGGAACCGGAAAGGAACTGGTGGCGCGCGAAATCCATAACCGAACGCCGTCGCGTTCAACCAAACCATTTGTGGCCGTCAATTGCGCGGCGCTGCCGGAGAGTCTGCTTGAGAGCGAATTATTCGGCCATGAAAAAGGAGCATTTACCGGCGCGACGGAGAGACGCCTTGGTAAATTTGAACAAGCCAATGGCGGTACCATCTTCTTGGATGAGATCGGCGAGATGACAGCGGCTACACAGGCTAAACTTATCCGTGTAATCCAGGAACGCGAATTTACACGTATCGGAGGCAGTGAAACGATCCGCGTCGATGTCAGAATCGTATCGGCAACGAACCGCAATCTGGAAGAGGCCGTTAAGCAAAACACTTTCCGTGAAGACCTGTATTACCGTTTAAGCGTATTTCCTATTATAATGCCTTCTTTGCGCGACCGTAAGGAGGATATTCCGCTTTTGGCGGCCCATTTCCTTGAGAAATTCAAAAAACGTGAAAAGAAAAACAGTCTTACGTCGATCGCCAAAGACGCGCTGGAAGTGCTTAT
This sequence comes from uncultured Bacteroidota bacterium, assembly GCA_964415295.1. Taxonomy (GTDB): domain Bacteria; phylum CLD3; class CLD3; order SB21; family SB21; genus SB21. The sequence goes on along the minus strand of CAYPYN010000010.1, from coordinate 12,405 downwards.
CAGTTACAATTGGCCGGGAAATGTGCGCGAGCTCGAAAATACGCTGGAAAGGGCCGTAGTCCTCGCTTCCGGTGACGAGATCACATTGGACGATCTGCCCCAGACGATTAAAACACTGGGTCTTGATAAGATTCAGGCGAGCCGCGAAGGCTATATTGATCTCAGCGGAACGATGGATGACGTGATCGAACGTGTGGAAGAAAAACTAATGAAAAAGACATTTGCCGATTGCGATGGCAACGTTTCTGAAGTGGCGCGGCGCCTGAATATCGGCCGGGCCACTATTTACCGGAAAGCTGAAAAATACAATTTGCCGATCAAGGAATAAAGGAGAAAGGCCGTTGTATGTCCGTTACTCGGGAAACCCATTGGTATGAACCGCGCAGGCCGGCGGTTGCCGGTATGTTCTATCCTGGAGATAGAAAAAAACTGCAGAGCGATCTTGAAAAGATGTTCGCCGGCGTTCAATCCGAAAAATTGACCGGTACGATCATGGGTATGGTGTCTCCTCATGCCGGTTACGTGTACTCGGGATATGTTGCCGCCGAGGCCTATCATCAACTCCGGAATGGCGATTATGAGACTGCTGTTGTCATCGCTCCGAGTCATCGTGATTATTTTCGGGGCGTGTCGATTTATACCGGCGACTATGTGACTCCGCTTGGAGTCATGCCCGTCGATCGGGCAATCTGTGAAAAATTGCTGGATAATAGTCCTCTCATAAAAGTTACAGAACTTGGCCACCGTGAAGAACATTCTCTGGAGGTTCAACTTCCGTTCCTTCAGACGGTTCTTAAAGATGTCAAATTGGTTCCACTGGTCATGGGAACACAGGATAGAGAAACGGCTTTCAGTCTTGGACATATTCTGGGAACGGTCTTAAAAGGCACGAATAGTCTCGTTATTGCCAGCAGTGATCTGTCGCATTTCTACTCCCAAGACGCCGCCGGAAGGCTGGATGCACTTGTGATCAGAGATGTGGAGCGTTTTGATGAAGAACAGTTGTTCGATGATATTCAGAAGAAGAAATGTGAGGCCTGCGGAGCCGGGCCGATCATTGCTACGATCATTGCCTCCAAACAAATGGGGGCCACCGCTGCCAAAGTGCTGTCCTATCATACGTCGGGCGAGGTGAGCGGAGACTACGAAGAAGTCGTAGGCTATTTGTCGGGCATTTTTTATAACTGATCATTTATATATTAAGGAGACGGTATGGAAGTTCTGATTCCCGGTATTCTGATCCTTCACATTTTTAGTATGCTCTTGTGGTTTGGCTCACTATTAATCCAGTATATTTTTCTATCGGATGTTGTCGAAGGTCACGCATCCGACGCCAAGAGATGGTCCATGGGTCTGATCGGTCGTATCAATAAAACAACGGTGAACATCGGACTTGCCTTGGCTATAGTCACGGGTGTCGCATTAATCCTGATACACGGAGGAGAGTGGTTCCGTACACGAACTTATGTGCATCTCAAAATCACGCTGGGCATCATCGCCGCGGCTCTTACGCATATCGCAATGGCCAGATTTCGGAAAGCGAATGTGTTGATCCAAAAGGACACATTAAGCGGAGAAGAAACGGTGCAATTTGCCTTGCTGATGAGTAAATGGAAGACCCTTATCATGACCTCGCTGGTGGTCTTGGCGATTATTGTCATTACGGCGATCTTCAAGTTCGGCCTTTGAGAGAATAAAGGCATGAATGCCACAATCTTTGGTTTAACAATGAACGATCCATTAACCAAATGAGGTAATTATGAAACTTCTCGTCGGCCTTATGCTTATCATTTCCTTTACGGGAGATGTTTTCGCACAACAGAGAAATTTACCGACGGAGATCAAAGCCGTTACCGTATACAGCGATCGTGCCGAAATCAGACGAAGCGGCGAGATCTATTTGAACCCGGGTGATTATGAATTTGCCATCAAAGATCTTCCCACGTCGCTTAATGACCAGTCGCTGCGGGTGAGCGGTTCGGGAACCGCTTCTGCGAAGATCACCGATATCAAAATTGAGATGGAATACATCGATACATTACCTGCCAATAAGCTCAAAGACCTGCAGGAGCAGCTGAAAGCGCTCAATGCGGAGGAAAGAATTTATTCAGACCGTCAGTCGCTCTTGTCCAAAGAGAAAGATTTTCTTGATCAGATCAAGACGAATGCGACCAATTCCAGTTCTTCCAAAGACAGTCCGCGCCCTACATTGGAAGAATGGACCAAACTGTTCGTCTTTTATGATGGGAATTTTGAAAAGATTAATGAAGAGATCCGAAGTCTCGAAAAGAAGAAAGCCGATCTTAGTGTCCGAAAGAACAACTTGCAGACGCAGATCAATCAGTTGTCCGGTTATGGGAAATTGTCCAAGAAAAAGGCCTTGCTGAATGTATCGGTGGCCAAGGCCGGCAATATGAATTTTGATCTGATGTATGTGATCGGCGGGGCCAAATGGTATCCGGTATATGACATACGGGTATCTCCGGATGACAAGACCGTTGAATTGGTCTATTACGCCATGATCTCTCAGAAGACCGGGGAAGACTGGAAAGACGTTCAACTATCAATTTCGACGGCCCGTCCGAATATATCCGGTACGATGCCTGCATTGAGTGCCTGGTATCTGAATGTTTACACGCCACCGTATTACTCGGACGATATGTCTGCCTTGGGTGGTCTGAGTGTACGTGGCGGCCGTGCAACCGGGGCAGGCAGTCCGGCCTACGCTAAAAAAGCCGAGAGAAGCACAGATGGTGGTGGTGAGTCTGGAGAAATAGTAGAGGAAAAGGTCGTGTTGGAAGCTGAAACCGCCACCGTCCAGACGCGGTCTACATCCGTTGTATTCAATGTGAAAAAGACTTCGACCATTCCCACGGACAACTACGACCACAAGGTTACGCTTTCGATCGAATCCTTGAAGTCCGATTTTGCCTACTCGTCAACTCCCAAACTCTCAGCGATGGCGTATCTTAAAGGCACCATTGAAAACCTGACCGATGTGCCGTTCCTGGCCGGTTCTGCCAATGTATTCTTTGGAAGTAACTTTGTGGGAACTACGTATATCAATACCGTCATTCCCACTGAAAAGTTCGATGTATTCCTGGGTATAGACGAAGGCATCCGCGTCAAACGCGAGCAGGTCAAGGACTACAAAGCGGAAAAAGGGCTCTTAAGCAAATCCACCAAGAAGACCTTCGAATACAAGATTACGATCGAGAGTTTCAAGAAGAACGATGAGGAGATAGTAATTCAGGATCAGTTCCCGATTTCCCAGGACGAGCGCATAAAGGTAGAGGCCGTGCTTCCGGAATTTGAGGGCAAAGACAAAAACACCGCGCTTCATCCCAATGGAGTGATCGAGAAAAAGGGCAATGGTGTGGTGGAATGGAAGCTAAAGATCAAACCGAAAGAAAAGATAGAGCTGCGAATCAAATACAACGTGGAGTACCCCAGAGAATTGCAGGTCGACGGTCTTTGAGTTTTGGATAACTAATCAAGAAGCCTCGTTCCTCTCATTGAGGGACGGGGCTTTTTTATTGATTTTTGCGACGTAAATCTTTACACTTATTAAACTTGCTAAGGAGTTATGATCCGTACAAAAGATCGATTTTACTGGTCGGACGCATTGTATCTGGCAAGAGCCAGGAACCTGCTTACTTTCAAAGAGAGCGACAAAACCTCACAAATCTATCAGTGCGCACACTGTTTCTCTTTTGTCCGATTTAACACAAAAACCGACGGAACCGCAACCGGTCACTGGAGCCGGATTAAACCCTACGAACAGTTTCAACTTCAGAAGAAGTATGATCAACCGATGCGGACCGAGTCATTACAGGAACTACGTCGTAATTCCGGACGGAAGAAGCTCTTCCGATGCGGAACTTGTGCATCTCATTGGTGGCAACAAGACGGCGGATGGGATCGTGCGGACGACGAAGCTGTCGACAAGGAGAATGAAAAATAACACCATTTATCGATAAACGAGGTTGACATGCATATTGGAACCGGGGATTCAACTTCTAAGGTTACGGCACCGGATCTCGGCAAAATGAATGATGCCGAGGCGGTAACCGCACTCAAAGAAGCCAGGATAAGGATAGAAAAGGAAGTTCGAAAAGTTATTATCGGCCAACATCAGATTGTGGACGAACTTATGATCTCGTTGTTTGCCCGTGGGCATTGCCTGCTCGTGGGTATTCCGGGACTTGCGAAAACACTGCTCATTAATACGCTGGCGAGAGTCTTGGACCTAAAATTCAACCGCATCCAATTCACGCCGGACCTCATGCCCAGCGATATTACCGGGACGGAAGTGATTGAGGAAAATGTAACTACCGGAACGAAACAATTCCGATTTGTCAAAGGACCTGTGTTTGCCAACATTGTATTAGCGGATGAAATCAATCGTACTCCTCCAAAAACCCAGGCGGCTCTGCTGGAGGCCATGCAGGAACATCGGGTCACCGCTTCGGGTAATACGTATGTCCTGGCCGAACCGTTTTTTGTACTGGCCACGCAGAATCCGATTGAACAAGAAGGGACTTATCCGTTACCGGAAGCGCAGCTCGACCGTTTTATGTTCAATGTGTGGATCGATTATCCGAGTGTAGATGAAGAAGTGCAGATCGTCAAATCGACAACCAGCTCGTATACCTACGAATTGCACAAGGTGATGTCTGCCGAGGAAATCGTGTTCTTTCAGAATCTCGTCAGGAAAGTTCCAGTGGCTGACACCATCGTGCAATACGCGGTACAATTGGTATCCAAAACACGTCCTCGTTCGGAATCGGCGCCGAAATTCATCAAAGACTGGGTATCGTGGGGTGCCGGGCCGCGTGCCTCCCAATACCTCATTTTAGGTGCCAAGACAAGAGCCATACTGGACGGCCGTTTTACACCTGATCTTGATGATGTCAAAGCCGTGGTCAAACCTGTCTTGCGCCATCGACTCGTAACCAATTTCAATGCCGAAGCCGACGGCATCACGACACCTGATATCATCGATCAACTGCTTAAGGCATGATAGCCATGGAGGAACTGAGAGCTAAGGTCCTACAATTTCTTCAAGTGCGGCTTGGGGTAGACGAAGCGGAAGCGGGGATACTTGCTGATGACCTGTTCTTGTTACATCAGGAAATCCTCAACGGCGCCGGGCCGGATCAGATACTGGCCCATGCCGAGAAATTCTTGAGTGAACATCCGCATGAACTCCGTTTTCAAGAACAGCGTCCGGTTCCCGTGTCCAGAAGAAACAGTTATGCCGTAAAACGCAGGACCCAATTAGACTTCTTCCCGGTGCCACAAGATAAGGAAAAGTAGCGAATTATGGCGTCCGTGCAACTACAGTCTGTTTCGAAGATATTCGCGTCACAGAAAAAAGAACTGGTAGCCGTTAATGATGTATCGTTTGAAGTTCAGGACGGGCGGATCACCGTTTTGGTAGGTCCTTCGGGGTGCGGTAAAACGACCTTGCTGAGAATGATAGCCGGTCTGGAAACAATCTCATCGGGCAACATAAGCATCGATGGACGTCCGGTGAATGACCTACCACCCAAAGACCGCGACATCGCAATGGTATTTCAAAATTACGCCCTTTATCCTCACATGAGCGTCTACGACAATATGGCTTTCGGTCTGAAAATCGGAGGTGTGGCAAAAGATGAAATCGAAAAGCGGGTTCACGACGCCGCTGAGTTATTAAAATTGGAATCCCAACTGGAAAAGAAACCGAAAGAACTTTCCGGCGGTCAACGCCAGCGCGTGGCGGTAGGCCGTGCCATTGTCCGCAGGCCGAAAGTCATGTTGTTCGATGAACCGCTTAGTAATCTCGATGCTAAGTTGCGGGTAGAGATGCGGATGGAATTGATGAGATTGCAGAAGGAACTGAAATGGACCATGCTCTATGTTACGCACGATCAAATGGAAGCCATGACGATGGCGGATACTATGGTGCTCTTATCATCCGGGAAAATTCAGCAGATAGGACCGCCAATGGCCATGTATGATAAGCCCGTCAATCGATTTGTCGCAGAGTTTATCGGGACGCCGCCGATGAACTTTTTTTCTGGTATAGGTGAAACTTCCTGTATCAGGATCGGCGAACATAAGATCGATTGGAACGGATCGGCTTTGACGGCAGCGGAATTGGCGGTTGGTATCCGCCCTGAACACTTGGTTCTGGCCAAAGAAATCTCCGGAAATTCGTGTTTACCCGCAAAATTGGAATTTGTCGAACATTTAGGTAATGAGAATTTGTATTATTTTACCTCAGAAAGCCAACGAGTGGTCGCTCGGGGAAATACTCCTGTCGACTCGGACGCCCTCGGATCTTCCTGGTTTCTAAAATTGAGAGCCGAAAAACTGCATTTATTCGATCCGCAAAGCGGCGCGAGGATAAAAACTTAGAAAAGCTTGGAAAGATTGATCAAAGAAATAGGCCGTATCGCAGACAAAGAAGGATTTGAAGCTTTTGTCGTCGGCGGATACGTACGCGATTTGATACTCCGGCGGCCGATACAGGATTTTGACGTGATGGTGATAGGTGACGGCATCGCCTTTGCCGAGAAGGTTGCGGCTCAACTCAAGATCCAGACATTGGTCGTCTACCACAATTTCGGTACAGCCATGCTCCCGCTCGGCGCGAATTATGCCCATCGCAAGATCGAATTTGTCGGCGCACGGCGGGAAAGTTACCATGCCGAGTCGCGTAATCCGGTCGTGGTTCCGGCCGATCTGCAAAGCGATCTGTCGCGGAGGGATTTTACGGTCAATGCCATGGCCATGCGGATCAATGAAGGTCATTATGGTGAGATCGAAGATCATTTCAACGGAAGACAAGACTTAGAAGATAAAGTACTGCGAACACCGCTCGATCCGGATGAAACCTTTTCCGACGACCCCTTGCGTATGATGCGGGCCATACGTTTCGCGTCGCAGCTCCAATTCATCATAGAGGATAATACTTTTCAAGGCATCCGGCGCAATGCCGCCCGGATTGGAATTATTTCTCAGGAGCGTATCACGGACGAATTCATCAAAATGATGACAAGTAACAAACCGTCCGTTGGCTTGGGCCTTTTACATGAGACGGGCCTGCTTCAGTACATCATGCCGGAATTGGCCGCTCTCAATGGCGTGGAGCAGCAGCAGGGATTTCTTCACAAAGATGTTTTCAAACATACTTTGAAAGTCGTGGACAACATCTCAGAATCGACAAACGACGTGCGCCTGCGTTTCGCCGCCCTCCTGCACGATATCGCCAAGCCGCGGACGAAAAAGTTTATTGATGGGATCGGCTGGACCTTCTACGGCCATGAAGAGGTCGGTTCCCGCATGGTCAAAGGCATTGGAAAAAAATTCAAATTGCCGACCGATTTCTATACTTACGTTTCCAAAATCGTGAAGCTTCATATGCGGCCGATCCAATTGGTGGATGAAGGCGTGACGGACAGTGCGATTCGTCGTTTGATCTTTGACAGCGGCGAAGACATCGACGAATTGCTCACCCTTTGCCGTGCGGATATCACTTCGGGAAACAAGGAAAGAGCGAAAAAGCATCTTGCGAATTTTGAAAACCTGCTGGTTCGCGTACGGGAAGTCGAAGAAAAGGACCGGCTGCGGGCTTTCCAGCCGCCCATCCGCGGTGATGAGATCATGTCAATGTTCGCACTACCACCTGGAAAAATGGTAGGCGCGCTGAAGAAGATGATCGAAGAAGCTATATTGGAGGGCGTCATTCCCAACGAGTACCAGGCGGCCTACGATTATCTGATGCAGCATAAGGACGAAGTCCTGGGCGGAAATTCTGCGAAAGCTGTAAAAGAATAGCTGAATGATGCGAACATTCATTATCATGATATCGGCGGCGGTTTTGGTAACCGGTTGCCGGTCCAAAATACACTTCGGAGACCAATCGCCATACGGCGACGGGATCGGGGGATTAAAGTGGGGTTCCCCGGCGTCCAGGATCGACAGCTTGGCGGCATCGGATTCGCTATGGAAGAAGATTTCAATGGTAGAGAATTCGTTCGATGGAGGAACCATAGTTGTCGCAGCGCATGATAAGCGGGAGTATTATCTGGAGTTCGACACGAAAGACCGGCTGCAGATGATCAGTTACATTGCCGATACGACCGATGCCGATACCGTTGAGAAGCGATTGACGCTGTTTTACGGAGAACCTAAAAGGAAATACGATGCATCGTACATGGAATTGAACTGGAAGGCGGAAACAGACTCCGTCAACCTCGAGATCCAGATGCTGATCACGCGTAAACAGTATGCTTTGAAGGTGATGAATAAGAAAATATCAAATCAGCAATAAGACTATGCGGAAACTGGTACTTTTTGATATTGACGGCACGTTGATCCATTGCGGTAAAGCGCCCCGTCGGGCGATCACCGAGGCGATGGTCGCTATATACGGAACGGCGGGCGATGTGAATAATTATCCTTTCTCCGGTAAGACGGACATGCAGATCATTTACGATGTGATCACCGGAGCGTCCATAGAAGCGGAAATTGTCAAAAGCAAAATGCGGGAAGCCATTCAAGGTTATCTTGACCGTCTTCAACAAACTTTAAACCCGAATGATGTAAAGGTCCTTGATGGTATTGTCCGGTTGCTCGAAGATCTCAAAGACCACTCCCAGGCGGTTCTTGGGCTCCTGACGGGCAATGTCATGGAAGGTGCGAAGATCAAATTATCCAGAGCAGGGCTTGACACTTATTTTTTTGACGGAAACGGCATCATTGGGGCATTCGGAAGCGATTCGATGAGCCGCAATGATCTTCCGGCTCTCGCAGTGCAGCGGGCCTTTGAAGCAACAGGAAAGACATTCAGGGAAAAGGATATTGTAATCATCGGCGATAGCCCGTACGATATTACATGCGGCCGAAGTCTTAACGTCCGTTCTATTGCTGTGGCAACGGGCTGGCACAAGGAAGATGAATTGCGGACCTACAATCCCGACCATCTTTTTGATAATTTCAACGATACGCAAGCCGTGATGAGTGCTATTTTGAATTGATTGGAGGAATTCGATTGAAAAGGAGCCGAATGAAGAAAGCGAAAGAATTTGCCGTAAAACCCGAATTCAAATTCCGGTTTGACGGTTACGATGCTATTCGTCCGGAGTTGCTGGAAACGTTCAAGTATGAACACACCGGTCGGCGGAACGAGATCACCGTGGAGACGGATGAATTTACGGCGGTATGCCCGTGGTCTGGTCTACCGGATTTCGCCAAGATCACCGTGAAGTATGTTCCGGACAAAGAGGTCATCGAATTGCGTTCCTACAAATACTATCTGTACAGCTATCGCAATGTCGGCATTTTTCAGGAACATCTGACGGTCCGGCTGCTGGACGACCTTGTGGCCGCCTGTTCGCCGCGAGAGATGACGGTTATTACGGATTATAATATTCGAGGAGGAATTCACACCGTATCCCAAGCCTTTTACAAAAGAAGAAAGAAATCACCATAAAGTCTGCCAACCCTAACCGGAAAACACCGTGATAAAAAAACGCGCAAAACACGAACCCAATAATCATCGTCACATGGACGATCTGTCGGAAACGCAGGACAAATCCTACCGCAAGGAAGAGCCGTGGCGGCTTTTCCGCATCATGGCGGAATTTGTCGAAGGATTTGAAACCTTGGAAAAAGTAGGACCGGCGGTTTCCATTTTCGGATCTGCGCGAACCGATCGCAAATCGGAAAATTATCGAATCGCTGAAATTCTGGGTAAAGAGCTCAGTAAAGCCGGATTTGCGGTGATCACAGGCGGCGGTCCCGGAATCATGGAGGCGGCCAACAAAGGCGCACACGCCGTTGGCGGGAAATCGGTAGGTCTGTCTATCGACCTTCCTTTCGAAACCAAATCGAATGATTTTCTCAATATGGAAATATGGTTCAACTACTTCTTCGTTCGTAAAGTGATGTTTGTCAAATACGCGAAAGGTTTTGTGGTATTACCCGGCGGATTTGGCACGCTGGACGAATTTTACGAGGCCTTGACCCTGATCCAGACGGGGAAGATCAAGCCCTTTCCGGTCGTACTTATCGGAAAAGAATACTGGGCTGAACTACTGAACTGGATGAAACACACGATGCTGAAGGAAAAGAACATCCATCAGGAAGACCTGAAGTTGTTTCAGGTTACCGACGATCCCAAAGAAGCCGTGCGTTTCATCAAGGATTTTTACAAAAAGAAAAAGTAATCTTTGGCTGTGAAGTGCCACCAGAGGCCGAATTACTGAAAAATGGAATGGAGCGGTTATGAGTGAACAGAAAAAAGAGCAGGAGCGGAAGCTTCTGTTTCAAACGGATTCAGGAATTGAAATTCCGAGATATTTAAAAGGCTATCCGACGGATTATGAAAAACAGCTCGGAGATCCGGGTAAATTCCCGTACACGCGCGGTGTACAATCGACGATGTACCGGGGACGTTTTTGGACCATGCGTCAGTATGCCGGTTTTGGCAACGCCGAGGAATCCAATAAACGATACAAATACCTGTTATCGCAGGGGACGATGGGTTTGTCCGTGGCGTTCGATCTTCCTACGCAGATCGGTTATGATTGCGATCATATGCTGGCCGACGGAGAGGTGGGTAAGGTGGGCGTATCGGTTTCTTCGCTGGAAGATATGGAGGTTCTGTTTGACGGTATTCCGCTCGGCAAAATCAGCACATCCATGACGATCAATTCCACCGCGGCGATCCTGTTGTGTCTCTATATTGCCGTTGCAAAGAAACAAGGCGTGGATATTCGTACGTTGTCGGGAACGATCCAAAATGATGTACTAAAAGAATACGTCGCTCGAGGAACGTATATCTATCCTCCTAAGCATTCCATGCGCATCATTACGGATATATTCAAATTCTGCACGAGCGAGTTACCCAAATGGAACATGATCTCGATCAGCGGTTACCATATTCGCGAGGCAGGCTCTACGGCGGTGCAGGAGCTGGCTTTCACATTCTCCAATGCGATCGCTTATGTTGATGCAGCGCTCAAGTCCGGTCTGGATGTGGACCAATTCGCCTCACGTCTCAGTTTTTTCTTTAATGCGCACAATAATTTCTTCGAAGAGATCGCCAAGTTCCGCGCGGCACGGCGCATCTGGGCCAAGATCATGAAAGAACGTTACAGCGCCAAAGACCCGAAAAGCATGACGCTCCGGTTTCACACACAAACCGGCGGCTCCACGCTGACGGCTCAGCAGCCTTACAATAACATATCTCGTGTGACCATTCAGGCGCTCGCCGCGGCCTGTGGAGGAACGCAAAGTCTTCACACCAATGGCTTTGACGAAGCTTTAGCGCTGCCGACCGAAACTTCCGCCGAGATCGCGCTTCGAACCCAGCAGATCGTAGCGCACGAAAGCGGCGCGGCCGATACCGTCGATCCTATGGCGGGGAGCTATTATGTTGAAATGCTGACGGATGAGATCGAAAGACGGGTCTTTGACTACATCAAGCGTATCGACGACATGGGCGGAGCCATCCATGCGATCGAATCGGGTTTTTTCCAGAATGAGATCGCAACGGCAGCCTATCAATATCAGCGTTCCATTGAGAAGAAAGAGCGTATCATTGTTGGAGTAAATGATTTCGTTTCGAAGCGTGATGCGAAGCCGGACATTCTGACTATCGATAATTCAATCGAGTCAAAGCAAAAGCAGAAGATCGCTGCATTGCGCCAAAAGCGAGATAACGGCGTGGTGAAGACCAATTTATCAAAACTTGACGCAGCGGCAAGATCCGATACAAATCTCTTGCCGGTGATATTGGACTGCGTCGAATCATATGCGACGCTGGGTGAGATCGCCGATGTGATGCGGAAAGTGTTTGGTGAATATCAAGCCGGATAACACAAGTCATTAGGGGGTCTGCTTCAGGCGATTCCGCCCGAAACGGGAAAGCATAGCGGACATGCGATGATTGTGTGAGGAGTATTCTATCGTTTTGATTCATTAGTTGTAACTACATATCCTATTCGATTTCGCGGCTACTTGCAATCGTACGCTGAAGTTTCTGCGAGAAACAATAAAGGCCTTAATCCTCTTTCTGTAACTGATTTGAGTAGTTATAAATTATGTTTCAAGGCGTAAAAAATGGCTGGCAATTAATAAAAGCATCCGTCAGAGTATTAAATCGCCATCCAAGGTTTATCATTCCATTATTGTTCACTTGGATCATTTATGCGCCGATTATCCTGTATCTGAAATATTGGTTTAATTGGGACGCCTATACCGGATCTCTGGCTCTAATAATGGTATTTGGAATAATTTTCTGTTTTGCCTTTTTGCTGGTATTTTCTTGCTCTATGTTGCTGGAATTAATTCAACAATTGGAGTCAGGAAGAGAACTGAGTCTCGCAAGCGCTTTCAGAAATACGTTTA
>CAYPYN010000009.1:0-138931 GCA_964415295.1 uncultured Bacteroidota bacterium | reverse complement strand
TGCTCGTCTCGATACGCTTACGCTACCCGGCGAGCGGAAAGTACAAGGTCGTCGAGTTCGGCGAAGCCAAGTACCGAGACGACCGTTACATAAATTGCTCGTCTCGATACGCTTACGCTACCCGGCGAGCGGAAAGTACAAGGTCGTCGAGTTCGGCGAAGCCAAGTACCGAGACGACCGTTACATAAATTGCTCGTCTCGATACGCTTACGCTACCCGGCGAGCATAGCGAAACTTCTCAGTAAAATAAGGTTCCTAAAAGCGTTTCAAAAGCAAAGCCGTCACATACAACCCGGTTCCATACACCGTATGCGTCAGGAGGCTTTTTAGTCTCCGGATATTCGGCTGAGGAAGATCGGAAGACGCGATACCGAAACCGAACGCCGGCTGCATGATAAAAAACGGTGCAACGATCGTGACTATCCCCACCAGGAGCGCCGGCAAAAAGGCCGGATCATCCAACCATTCCTTTCCGAACAGAAAAAAAAGCAGGAAGGCAAAGGCTATCCCCGTCACAAAATGAGCCGTCCACCCTAAAAATAACTCGCCGTGAACGGGCGGCGTGTTAACGATATTTTTGTGGAAATAAATTCCGTGCGGCAGGTTTGCCAGCCATCGCCCTACGAGCCGATAATCCAGCGATTTAATATGAAAGAGACCGAGCACAAACCCCAGGAGGTCTATCAAGAGCGTTGCGCCGATCCCGATCAGAATGATCTTGATGTAGCTATTCATGTTATACTCCCCGATCCTAAAGTAAATTTTTGCCTGTTTGTGCGGCGAAAAGCCGGATGACGCGATCCAAGAACGGCACTCCGACGAACATCATCCACGGAACCAGCGAGACGGTCAGTATACCCGTTCTCAGATACAGCGGCAGGACCGATAACGCTTCCCCAAACAGGTACAGAAACATCGTGATGGACGGGTAAATGACGACCCAGATCTTCAGCGAGGCGGTTAATTTCATTCTTGTTTTCATACGCATTCCTTTTTGTGATAATTGATTTTAATGACACACCAATATACTCCGGAATGCGGCGCGCCGTGTAGGACAAGAATGAGGTTAAATAGGACTTATTTGAAATGATTTCGGAAGGCTTCGGGAGAGTATCCGGTATGCTTCCTGAAGAACCGGATAAAATAGGAAATGTCTTCGTAGCCCAGATGATAGGCTATCTGATTTACCTGATTGGACGTCGCCAGGAGGTATCTTTTCGCTTCCTGAATGATGTATTCATTGATGAGGTCGGAACCGGCCTTGCCCAGGGCTGTCTTTGTGATCGCATTCAGCTGATACGGCGTGAGACGCATCATTTCGGCATACTGCGATACCCGTTTACTCTTGGAAATATGCATTTCCAGGAGTTCCAAAAATTCCTCAAGCCGCTCCTGTATGTAAGGATTTACCTTGGGTGAAACGCTCTTACGATCCTGCCTGCGGCGGACCAGTTCTATAAAAAAGATCCCCAGATTCGCCGTTATGACCTCCTGATATCCTTCGCCCTGGTCGGTATATTCCTGAAACATGTAAGACAATACAGCCTTCAGCTTTTCAAATCCTTTGGAATCCAGCCTGCAAAAATTCTTCTGACTGGCCTTTCGCAAGAGTTGCGCGGACGCTTTGTTTTTGGGATAATAGAAATCCGGCGTGAACTGGAGAAGATAACCTCGGCTTCCCGCTTTCAGCGTGAGCCTGTGCACCTGGCCGGGACGCATGAAGAATACGGAATGGTCGCGAATAGGATAGGATGCGAAGTCGATCTCATGGAGGCCGGCCCCTTTGGTCAGCGCCAGAATATAGAAATAATCATGCCGGTGAAGTTCCTGAACCATGCTCTTTCCGGCCAGCACATCCTCAAGCTTGCGTATGGCGAAGCCGCCGGAGAGATCCGGTTCCGCGCCGACATGTCTTATCGGGATGGTCTTCATTCGGGCCTTATCCGCTTGCGGGAAAATACAACGGGCTCACGCTTTCCGGCCGAACAAAAGGCCGTATAACCACAGTTTTCTTTTGAAGGCGATGTATTGATAGAAAAGCGCGTTCACATTCCCGCGATTGACCGCGGGGCTTTTACGTCCCATGAGTTGGACCAGAATATGATACAATTTACCGGGAAAATAGAAATAAAACATGCGCCTCGAGGAATGCATCACATGCCGCGTGATATCCCTGAATTGGATATCCTTAAAACCCACCTGACGCATGAACTCCTGAAAGCGCTCCGGCGTCTCGATATAATTGGCCGCCCAGCCTTCCAGCCAGCGCCGGTTGATCGGGTGCTGATTGTATTCATACTTCGGGAGCATGCCGTCGGCCATCACGAGCCGTCCGCCCGGCTTGAGCAGACGATACGCTTCATGAATGAACGCTTCCTTGCTCTCGGCATAACATATGCTTTCGCATCCCCACACGACGTCAAACGATGCGTCCGGGAAATCGGTTTTGCAGTAATCCATGACTTTGAATTCCGTCATGTCCGATACACCCCTCGCTTGCGCATTGTGGATCGCCTGATCAACCTGCCTTTGGCTCAACGTGATCCCGACGGCGCGACAGCCGCGCGTTTGCGCGAGGTAAATACTGCTTCCTCCTACGCCGCAACCCGCGTCCAGTATCCGGTCCTGAGCCGTAATACCGGCGGCTTCCGCCATGACCTCATTCATCCGAAACAGGGACTCCGCGAACGACTTGACCTTGTCATCCCAATAGCCGTAGTGGATCTGAAGGTTCTTTTCCAGTCCCCAACCGTCTTTGTAGGACTTTTCGGTCGAATTATAATAATGGACGATCTGTTCCTGATACGGAGTCATGAAAATTTACCTATGCTATTTGGGTTTGGTTGCGCAAAACATGCCGTAGGTCCAAAGGCCCTTGCGGCTGCTGACATATTGATGACGGGAGGCATACACGTTCTTCGATCGAACAGGGTCCAGGGATCTTCCTTTCAGTCCGATCCACATTTCGAATAATCTCCCCCAATAATACAACAGTCCGAGGCGTTTCGTCGAATGCCGCGTGTAGGCGGTAATGTCACGATATTTGACATCGGAAAATCCAGCTTGCTTCATATATTGTGTGAAGTTCTCCGGCGTTTCGAGAAAATTAACTACCCAACCGTCCAGCCAATTACGCACCACCGGAATATCGTTATTCTCCATGCGCGGAACGAGGAAGTCCGCCATGACCAATCGTCCGCCCGGCTTGAGCAGACGGTATGCTTCCCGGACGAACTGTTCCTTGCTGTCCGCGTAACAGATGCTCTCACAACCCCAGACCACATCAAAACTCTGATCCGGAAAATCGGTCTGGCAATAATTCATGATCCTGAAATCCGTACGTTCGCTGACCTCATTACCCCGTGCATGGTCAAGCGCCAGTTTTACCTGGCGGTCGCTGACGGTAATGCCTGTAACGTGGCAGCCGATCGTCTTGGCCAGGAATATGCTGCTGCCGCCAACACCGCAGCCGGCGTCGAGAACTTTATCGGATGCTTGTATTCCGGCCATTTCGGCCATGACTTCATTCATCCGCAGAATGGACTTAGAAAACGATTTGACCTTTTCGTCCCAGTACCCGTAGTGAATGCCCAGCGTTTTACCGATATTCCAAAGGTTCCGGTAATCCGTTTCTGTCTTATGGTAGTACTCGGCGATCCGTTCGTGATAGTTGCTCATAGAATGTCAGTTTGAAATGTTGTTTTTGTCGCGGTGAATGTAATATTTCGTCTGAAGCATGTCAATGAATTTTGATAGAGGTCGCTGATCCTTCGAAGCAACCGTTAAATGTCAGAAGATAGTAGAGAAATTCTCCTTCGCGCTACTCGACGAGCGGAAAGTACTAGGTCGTCGAGTTCGGCAAAGCCGAATACCGAGACGACCGTTTGTGTGAAATAGTCTCGACTCGATACGCTTACGCTACTCGACGAGTGAAAAGCACTAGGTCGTCGAGTTCGGCAAAGCCGAATACCGAGACGACCGGTGTGGAATACCAAATCCCCCCGCGCTTCGCGCGACCCCCTTTAAAAGGGGGAATAATACCAAAATCTACGCATACACTACTCGACGAGCGGAAAGTACTAGGTCGTCGAGTTCGGCAAGCCGAGTACCGAGACGACCGTAACGCTACTCGACGAGCTTTTTTCCTGACAAGAGACCATAGAGCCACAATTTCTTCTTGAATCCAACATACTGATAAAGGAGAGCCTGGATATGGCCCTGGTTAATTCCAGGCGGTTTTCGCCCGATCAGGCGGCGCACTCCGTGATAGAGCCTGGCCGCGAAGTAAAAGTACAACATGCGCCGAGACGAGTGCATGATGTTCTTCGTGATATCCCTGAATTGTATATCTTTAAATCCTGCCTGGCGCATGAATTTCTGAAAGTTCTCCGGAGTCTCGATGTAGTTGGCCGCCCACCCCTCGATACCGCGGCGGTTGATCGGATGCTCATTGTATTCGAACTTCGGGATCATTCCGTCGGCTATTACCAACCGGCCGCCGGGCTTGAGCAATCGGTAGGCTTCATAGATGAATTGTTCTTTATTTTCCGCATAACAAATGCTCTCGCATCCCCACACGACGTCAAACGAAGCATCCGGGAAATCGGTTTTGCAGTAATCCATGACCTTGAATTCCGTCTTGTCCGACACACCGCGCGTTTTTGCGTTGATGAACGCCTGATCAACCTGCCTTTGGCTCAACGTAATTCCGACGGCACGACAGCCGAAAGTCTGTGCGAGATAAATACTGCTTCCCCCTACGCCGCAGCCGGCATCGAGGATCCGATCCTGTCCTGTGATGGATACCGTTTCGGCCATGACCTCATTCATACGATGCAGGGATTCTGCGAACGACGATACCTTGTCGTCCCAATAGCCGTAGTGGATGGCTAGATTCTTTTCCAAGCCCCATCCGTCCCGGTACGACGTTTCTGTGGCCTTATAATAATTGACAATTTGTTCTTGATACGGAGTCATGACTATTTCCGTGAAATGATTTTTGGTCGCGGTGAATGTAATATTCCGGACAGTGGATGTCAATGGTTTTTAATAGCAGCGGCAGGCTTCAGCGTGAGCTCAGTTGAAGTGATCAGCGATAAACAATCCCTCCCTCGACAAGCTCGGGACAAACCTAACCCCTTTGTTAAGGGGGAATAATACTGGAACAAACCAAATCGTACTCGTATTCGCCGGCCTTGATAAAAATACCGTAGAAACCTGAGTTCGCAGCATAAAGAATGCGAAAAACGGCTTTCGTTATCGTTCAAATTTGGGTAATCGTAATGATAGAGAATCGTTTTTCGCAACCTGACTGCGAACGAGGGTTAGGCATTTTTTTCACAGTCGAAGTTTTCTTTCCCGCTTTCTTTTCAAAAAGAAAGCGGTTCCATTAAGATATCGTTCAAATGCAACAAACGGTAAGGCCATTCTTCTTTCTTTTGCTGGCACAAAAGAAAGAAGGAAAGAAAAGTGCCCGGGCTATTGAGAAAACGCCTGAAATCTCCGCTTCAGCCCTAAACAAAACAAACTCGCCCGCCTTTAGGCGGACTCGGACATGTTTTGTTTTGAACGGGCTTCCGCTTCGATTTCTTGACGGCCTTTTTTCAAATGCCCAGAATACAGCGCTCAGTAGCGTCTGTTCTTGTATTTGTATTCACCGGCCTTGATAAAAATGCCGTACAAACCTGAGTTCGCAGCATAAAGAATGCGAACAACGGCTTTCGTTATCGTTCAAATTTGGGTAATCGTAATGATAGAGAATCGTTTTTGGTAACCCGACTGTGTAATTGCTCACCTCGGTACGCTTACGCTACTCGATGAGCGAAATTACAAGGTCGTCGAGTTCGGCGAAGCCGAGTACCGAGACGACCGTTGTGGAATACCAAATGCTCCCTTGGCAAGACCGGAACAAGCTTTCCAGGCGGGATGAACTCAAAATCCCCCGTGCTCCGTTCTCGCGATGATCTCATCCTGCAGCGTGACGCCAAGATCGCAGAAGTAATCGCTGTAGCCGGCGACACGAACGATGAGGTCGCGGTACTGCTCGGGATGCTTTTGCGCTTCACGCAAGGTTTGCGCATTGACGACGTTGAACTGTATATGATGCCCGCCCATGGTGAAATAAGAACGGACGAGATGGCCCAGATTGGTAATACCTTTTTCATCGGCCAGCAGGGACGGCGAAAATTTCTGATTGAGCAGAGTTCCGCCCGTACGAACATGATCCATCTTGCCGGCGGACTTGAGCGCGGCCGTCGGTCCGTGCCGGTCGGCGCCCTGCACGGGCGAAATGCCTTCCGACAGCGGCGTCTTCGCTTTGCGGCCGTCCGGCGTGGCGCCCGTGACGGAACCAAAGTAAATATGGCACGTCGTCGGTAGAAGATTGATCCTGTACTTCCCGCCTTTGGTATTCGGACGCCCGTTAACCTCATCGTAGAACATCTCAAACACCTTCAGCATCAATTCGTCCGCCGCCGGATCGTCATTGCCGTACTTCGGTGTTTTGTTGACCAGCCGCAACCGCAAAGCTTCCTGTCCCGCGAAATCCCCGCTCAAAGCATGAAGCAGTTCCGCCATCGTCATTTTTTTTTCGTCGAAAACGTTGTGCTTGATCGCCGCAAAACAGTCGGTCATCGTTCCAAGTCCCACGCCCTGGATGTAATTCGTATTGTACCGCGCGCCGCCGGCGTTGTAATCCACCCCTTTGGCGATGCAGTCGTCGATCAGAACGGACAGGAACGGTACGGGCATGAATTCCGCATAGATCCTCTCGATCACGTTATTCCCGCGCATCTTGACATTGATAAAGTGCTTAAGTTGTTTCTTGTACGCATTGAGTAAATCTTCAAATGCCCTAAATTGAGCAGGATCACCTGATTCTATACCTATAAGCTTCCCTGTTCGCGGATCTAGGCCGTTATTCAAAGTGATCTCGAGAACTTTGGGCATATTGAAGTAGCCGGTGAGGATGTAGCTCTCTTTGCCGAAGGCGCCCGTCTCCACACAGCCGCTCGTACCGCCGTTGCGCGCATCCTCGACCGATTTCCCCTGCCTCAGCATTTCATCAATGACCGTATCGGCATTGAAAATGGACGGCTGTCCCCGACCGTGCCGTATCACCCGCGCCGCATGTTTGAGAAATTCGTCTGGATTCTTTTTGCTCAACTGGATGTTGGAACTCGGCTGCACGAGTTTCATCTCGTCGATCACATCGAGCACGAGATAGGTCACGTCATTAACGCCGTCATGGCCGTCGGCCGTCAGTCCGCCGCTGTTGATATTGGCAAAATCCGTGTACGTAGAACTCTCCGCCGCGGTGACGCCCACTTTAGGCGGCGCCGGCTGGTTATTGAATTTTACCCAGAAGCACTGGAGCAATTCCACGGCCTGGCTCGTGGTCAGCGTTCCGTCGGCGATGCCTTTTTTATAGAACGGGAACAAATGCTGATCGAGGCGCCCGGGATTGAAAGCGTCCCACGGATTGAGTTCCGTGATCACGCCGAGATGGACGAACCAGTAGCTTTGCAGGGCTTCATGGAAATTGCGCGGCGTATGCGCGGGAACGTGCCGGCAGACGTCGGCAATGGCCGCCAATTCGTTTTTACGCGCAACGTCTGTCTCTTCTGACGCAAGTTCGCTCACCTTATCCGCATACCGATGAGCCAGCGTGATCACCGCGTCGATCGTGACGGCCATCGCCTTGAGTTCTTCCTGCTTGTCAAAAGCATCAGGATCGTTGAAATAATCCAGTTCCTGCAAGCGGCGTTCAATATCGGCTTTGAAATCGAGCAGGCCTCTGCGGTAGATCTTGTCGTCGAGAACGGTGTGGCCGGGCGCGCGCTGTTCCATAAATTCCGTAAAGATCCCCGCCGCATAACATTCTTTCCATTCATCCGTCATCTGACCGAAGATCGTTTCGCGCGTCGTTTTGCCTTTCCAGAACGGAATGATCCTGTCTTTATAGATCCGCCGCATCTCGTTGTCAACTTTGAAGGACACTTTTTCCCGGTTGTTCAGAATTTCCAGATCCTCCAGACTATGACAGCAGAGTTCCGGATACGTATAGGTCGCTTTAGGCGCTGGTCCGCGCTCGCCGACGATCAGTTCGCCCTCATTCACGCAAATGGATTTGTTCTCCATAATGTGTTTGAACGTCAGCGCACGGCGCATCGGCGCGGAAACGGAACCCATTTTTTCATACGCTTCCGTGACCAGAAGCGCCCTTTCCGGCGATAGATGCGGAATGGCGTTGAGGCTTTGTTCCCGAAGTTTGGTCACCCGTTTATTCATATTATCCTCCGATCGCGATATGGGAAACATACGTACGCAGCACTTCCGCCACACGATTCATTTCCAGAAATGTCGGCGGCTCGATTTCGCCCATGGGATAGTCGGCGTCGATGCGTTCGTATTTACTTATACCCGTTTTATGATAAGGCAAAAGATTGATCTCGTGAATATTCTCGAGCGAGGCAACGAATTCCCCGATCCGGTTAACGCTGATCAGGTCCATATTGACTCCGGGGATCACCGGCACGCGGATGATGACTTTTTTATTCCACTTGTCCAGCATGCGCAGATTGTCCAATATCGGGCGATTGGAAACGCCGGTGAATTGCCGGTGCCGCCCGTCGTCCATGGTCTTGATGTCATAGAGGAACAGATCGGTCACTTTGGCGATCTTTTCCAGATTCGCAGGCGAAGTCAGGCCGGTGGTATCCACGGCGGTGTGAATGGCTTCCTGACGGCAGGCGGATAACATAGCCCATAGGAATTCGTGCTGCAAAAGCGGCTCCCCGCCGGAAAAAGTCGCGCCGCCGCCGGATTGTTCGTAATAAACGCGGTCTTTGAGGATCTCGACCAGGACGCCTTCCACGCTCATATCGCGGCCCACAAGATTTCGCGCTTCGGTCACACATTCATCCACGCATTCGCCGCATGTCTGGCAAAGTTCCCGGTTAACTCCATAGGCGCCGTTCTCTTCGACCACCGCGTGATGGGTGCAGATCTCAAGGCACTTTCCGCACCGGATGCAGCGCTCCTGTTTCAGCAGGATCTCTTTCTCCGGCGAGATCGACTCCGGATTGTGGCACCACGCGCAATGCAGCGGACAGCCTTTCATAAAGACCGTCGTGCGTATGCCCGGCCCGTCGTTAACGGAGAAATGCTGTATGTTGAAAATGCGACCGGTCATTGTGTACTAATATATTTTACTCAAATTCCCCTAGCCCTCTTTTCAAGGAGGAATAGTTGGTACGAGTTCGTATTCGTACCCTTGGAAAGTCAGTTGGTGCATGCACAGTGTTTTCAAATATGTCAATCTTATCAGGGTATTCGCGGCCTTGAAAAAAATGCCGAAGAAACCCGACTTCACAGATAAGGTAATGCGAAAAACGGCTTCCATTAACGTTCAAGTTGGTGTCTGGATAAGATGGAGAATCGTTTTTCGCATCTATTCCTGCGAAGGAGGGTTTAGGCATTTTTTTCATAGCCGAAGTTTTCTTTCCCGCTTTCTTTTTAAAAAGAAAGCGGATCAATTAACTATGTTCATAATAAATACAATCCAATAGAGTGAATTGCCGTTCACCTCCCGCAAGCCGCTTCCACTTCGGCAACACTCTTGGCTAGCTTCTTTCCCAAAACCCTATGTCCTTTCGGTATTACCAGCACGTCATCTTCGATGCGCACGCCACCGAAATTCATATAACCGGCCAGTTTATCATAATTGATGAATGACTCGTGTTTCTTTTCCGCTTTCCATAAGTTGAAAAGTTCCGGAATGAAATAGATACCCGGTTCCACCGTGACCACAAATCCCGGCTGAAGCGGTTTCGCCATACGCAAATAACACAGACCGAACTGTTCGCTCCTCTGAACATCCGCATCGTAGCCGATGAATTCCTCTCCCAGATTCTCCATATCATGCACGTCAAGGCCCATCATGTGGCCCGTGCCGCACTGGAAAAAGATCGCGTGCGCGCCGGCCTTGACCGCTTCGGCTGTGTCGCCTTTCATCAATCCAAGTTCCTTGAGTCCGTCGAACATCACGCCGGCCGCCGTCAGGTGAACTTCCTTGAATTTGACTCCCGGAGCGATCATGGAAATGGCTTTCTTCTGCGCTTTCAGAACGATCTCGTAAATTTCTTTCTGTTTGGTTGTAAATTTCCCACTCACAGGAAATGTCCTCGTCAGATCGCCGGCGTAGTGCAATGCCGATTCCGCGCCGCAGTCGTTGACCACGAGGTCGCCTCTTTTCATTTTGTTGTGATGATGATGGTTATGCAGGGTCTCGCCGTGAATGGAAAAGATGATCGGGAACGACAGATCGCCGCCCCGCGCCAACGCGATCCCGTGCATGAGTCCGGCAATTTCGCGCTCGATCATGCCCGGTTTCGTATGCTTCATCGCAGCCAATTGCATCTCGCGTGTGATATTGACCCCGATCTCGATCTCGGCGATCTCTTCTTTGGCTTTCACGGAACGCTGTTCGATCACGGCTTTGGTGAGTTCTACCGAGGCAGATGGATTCACTTTCGCCGGACTGGTTCCCATCCACTCGCTGATCTTGATGATATTATCCGCGCGATATTGGTGAATATAATGGATCTTTCGCCCATGCTGGATCGCTTCGGCAATGAGCCCGGGAAGTTTATTCATTTCATAGGTGGATGCGACGCCAACTTTTTCGGCATTATCCTTGAGAAGCGTCTGCGGACCGGTCCATACGATCTCATCAACCGTTGGATCATTCCCAAAAAGCATTTCTCTGCCGGAATCGATATCCAACACCGCCGCAAGCGACGGCAGATCGAGGCCCCAATAATACAGGAACGTGCTGTCCTGACGAAATGCGAACGTATTGGCCCCATAGTTCATCGGGCTTTCTTCATTGCCGAGGAATAACAACAAGCCGGATTGGAATTTGGATTTGAGAACGGCTCTTCTCTGAACGTAGATGCGGGTTGGGAACATGGTACCTCCTTATTACAGATGGACAGTACGTAATGTACTTTCCGCGTGGTTAGCAGTCAATGACTTCGGTCATGTTTTTGATTAATTTAGAAGAGACGCTCTTATGTGAGCATGGTGACGCGGGGCAGCTTTTTCAATACCCCTGAATCCACATATATTCAAGGAGGGCCGATTGAACCTGGCTCATACTATTCCCCCTTTTTAAAGGGGGTTAGGGGGATTGGTCTTCTTCACAAGAAAACTCTCTATCACTTTTAGAACCTGATCGATTTCTTTGAGAACTTCTGTTTCAGAGAACCTAAGAACAGTCAAATTCATCTTTTCAAGAAATCTTTGTCGAGTCATGTCTCTTTTTCGTTTTTGTGAAAAACTGTGGGAATATCCATCGATTTCAATGACAAGACACGCCTTCTTGCAGTAAAAATCGACAATGTAATTGCCAATGGGCTTCTGGCGGTTGAATTGCATTCCGCAGACCTGCTTTGCCCGTAGATACTTCCAAAGTGTGACCTCACCTAACGTCGAATGGGCGCGTAATTCTTTGGATAACGACTTGAGATTCTTGTTATAAAACAGTCGCGTCATAGTAATAACTGTTTTCAATCCCCCTACATCCCCCTTTTCAAGGGGGACTAGTACGAGTTAGTACAAACCACTCCCAATCTTGAAGGTAGTTGGGGGAATTTCTTACTTCTTCACCTGAACCACCTTCAACTTCACCCCGGCGGCGAATTTCTCGGCGATCTGTTTTTCACCTTTTTCCACCTCACAAGTGGCAAAAAGACCGTCTTGCTCCAGTTTTACGACGGCCACTTTGCCGACATCCGTACTTCTTTTTACCGTCCGGCCCTCAAGTTCGACATCGGTTTCCATATAGACGCGGAAGACGTCCTCCTTTTTCACACCAAGATCTTTGCCGCAAGTGATAGTCACCGCTTTGATTTCACCCTTCTTGCCCTTCTTAATCTCCAGTATATATCCTTCCGCCGGGAACGCCAGTTTCAAAGTTTCACCCGCTTTTTGAACCGCATAATCAAGGGCAGTATTGGCCGCTTCCGCCGGCGTCTTGCGTGTCATAAAACCGAGACTGCCGCTGAATCCTTTGCTCGCCGTGATCTCGCCGGTGGAAACGCTGATCAGTCTCAAATTGAATTCCACAGTGGCCGTAAATGCCGGTTCGTTCGTCGGTTGTCCATGGACATCCGTTTCCGTAACAGGCGAAACCGATACCTGCTGCAGTTGTCCCTGCAGGATATACTCCGCTCCGGCTAATTCCCCAATCTTCACGCTGCCGTCCGTTTTCGAAAAATCACCCAGCTGGAAATCCTGTTCTTTTAATATGGCGTCCAGCGCGGAACGTTCAATGACCTTGACCCGTTTCGTATTCACCAGCGCTGTTACGATCTTCTGCGTGGCCGATTCGGCAAACGCCCCGACAGAGGTTTTGTCCTGAAACAGACCGGAACTGTCACCGGTGGTGTTTAGAACGATCGCATCCATCGGCAAAACGGCCACAACCGTCTTCTTCGTATCCATGCCAACTTTGCCCTGCGCGCATACTTGGGTGCCGCAGATGACCAGTAATGCCAGTAAGATTCTCACTCAGCTCTCCTTTGTTTATGATAAACGTAACCCGTGCCGACGTGCTAGCGCGGCGGCTCGGGGACTATTTCTTCTTAGTCGCAACCCAACGATCAATGCCCGCCCAGGCCGAACTTCTTTTCACCTGCGCGAACAGGTACGTTCAGCGTATTCTCTTTCGGCGGATAAGGACAATTGAATTTCTCAGTATTGTATGCACACCATGGATTGTAGGCTGTATTAAAGTCGAGGATATAGTATTCGGCCGACTCGTTGAGGTCCATTTCCATGTAACGTCCGGCCGGATAAGTCTCTGATCCTGTTGTAGCGTCTTTGAACGGCAGAAAGAGATAATCGGCATGCCCCTCCAACGCTGGCTTTGGCCGGAATACATTGAGCTTTTGCCGGCCGCCCAGTTCGAATTCGAAATACCCGTACTCCACATAATGTTTGATCTTACCCTTCGATGTCGGCATGTCGACTTCACGAGGATTGTCGTATACGTTCAACCTCACCTTGAATACGTAAGCCGGATCGAAAGGAAAGTATTCGAGACCATGGAAAATCGATTTGAGCGAATCATTGAGCGGCGAATCGCCGGATTGGAAATACGCGTCTTTATCTACCCGATCCTTGCTGACTGTCATTTCGATGGAAACCAACTCTTCTTTGGTCGGTTTAGGACCAGTATTGTCGCAGGAAAAGGCACAAAAGGATACCAATATGAAGAGACAAATCTTTGTCATTCTTCTCACTCCAGGATTATTCGCCCGCTGCCGGCCTTTACATGCCCAATTATTGAGGCGGATGCATCTCCGGCACTCCTCAAACGGGACAAGAGCAGATCAGCTTTGGAATTTTCTATCGAAATCAGCAATCCGCCCGAGGTTTGAGCGTCGTACAGCAGTCTGTCGATAGGATCATCTAATTTCTTAGTATATGTAATGCTATCTTCTGTTAATTGTCGATTTAACTTGTTTCCTTTTGTCAAATACTTTTCATCAGATGCAAATCGCCCGGCATTCGTAAATAACGGTATTTGTTTTGTTACGATATTCAGATCAACCTTGCTGCCGGTGGCCATTTCATACGCGTGTCCAAGAAGTCCAAAACCTGTAATATCCGTTGCCGCATGTGCTCCCATTTCAACCATGAGTTCCGCGGCTTTGTCATTGAGCCGGAGCATGGACCCGCAGATTTCCTTAATGTCCGCCTCGGATGCCCCGCCTTTCTTTATCGCAGTCGCGATGACTCCCGTGCCGATTGGTTTTGTCAGGATAAGCGCATCACCCGGCTTGGCATTCGTATTGGTTTTTATGTTTTTCGGTGAAATAATGCCCGTGACAGCCAAACCATATTTGATCTCTTTGTCCTCGATGGAATGCCCGCCGGCCAACACAGCCCCGGACGCTTTGATCCTCTCAGCTCCTCCCTGTAAAATACCCTCTAAAACCGATATCGGGAGGTCCTTCTTTGGAAAACAGACGATATTCATGGCTGTGAGTGGCCTACCGCCCATGGCGTAGATGTCCGATAACGCGTTCGCGGCGGCAATTTGCCCGAACACATACGGATCATCCACGATCGGCGTGAAGAAATCCACCGTCTGGATGAGGGCTGTATGGTCGTCTAACCGATACACGCCGGCATCGTCGGATGTTTCCATCCCAACCAATAGGTTCTTATCGTCGAATTTCGGCAGACCTGCCAAAACGGTCCTCAGATCCTGAGGACTCATCTTAGAGGCTCAACCAGCGCATTCGACCGTTTGTGTCAAACGGATCTTTTCCATGCTCAATGTAAATTAAGTGATATCAGTTA
This sequence comes from uncultured Bacteroidota bacterium, assembly GCA_964415295.1. Taxonomy (GTDB): domain Bacteria; phylum CLD3; class CLD3; order SB21; family SB21; genus SB21. The sequence goes on along the minus strand of CAYPYN010000009.1, from coordinate 124,558 downwards.
GTTAATGTCGCAACAAGTTCCCGCGCGTTTTTCAGCGTCGTATCGGTTATCTCTTCGCCGCCAAGGAGTTTAGCAACCTCCCTTATCTTGTCGTTCTGGTCGAGTTTACGGATCTCGGTAATGGTCCTTCCTTTAGTAAACCGCTTTTCCACGGCGAAATGGGTCTGGGAAAACCCGGCAATCTGGGGTAAATGTGTGATACAGATGGTTTGATGGGCTTGTGCCAGCGTGTGGAGCGCTTTTCCAACCGCCTGAGCGATGCGCCCGGAAATTCCCACGTCAATTTCATCAAAAATCAGCGTTGGGATCTGGTCGGACCCAGCCAACGCCGATTTGAGGCTCAACATGATCCGGGAAACCTCCCCGCCGGATGCTACCTTGACAAGCGGCTTCAACGATTCACCTAAATTGGCCGAGATCATGAATTCCACCCAATCCAGCCCGCTTGCCGCAGCCGCCACAGGCTGACTTCCGATCTTGACGAAACTATCCGCTTGTTCCTGATATCGGATCTCGGTCTTAAACTGAGCATGGTCCATCCCGAGATTTTTCATCTGGGTGACAACTTTCTTATCGAGCTCCTGAGCGAACTTCTTCCGTTGTTCGGTCAAAGAAGCGCACAATTTGACATAGGCCTCGATCTCGACATCAAATTGCTTGCGAAGTTTGTTGAGCTCAAAATCAAAATTCTCCGACAGGTTCAGCGACTCCTCGATCTCCGCCTTCTTCGCCAGAATGGCTTCTATCGTTCCGTATTTCTTCTTCAGCCTTTGGATGGCGGTAATGCGCGCACGTATCTCCTCCAAACGTTCGGGTTCAAACGTGATCTTTTGATGATAATCGCCGATCCAGCGGGCCACTTCTTCCAAAGTGATCTTCGCGGTGACGAACTGCGCGGTAATTTCATTAAACCGTTCATCCACCTTCTTCACTTCTTCCAGATCCTTGTGCGCCTCGCTGAGAAGATCAACCGTAGAATGCTCTGCATCGTACAGCGCATCGTAGATCCTTTTGGTCAGGTCGAACAGTTTTTCGGAATTGGCGAATATCTTCTCTTCCTGCAGAAGGCGCGTGTCCTCATCGATCTCCGGCGAAACGTCCGTGATCTCTTTCAGCTGAAAGGCGAAAACTTCCCTTTTCTCGGCGTAGGATTCCTTATGCTGTTCCAGATCGGCTATTTTGTTTTTCAGTTCCGTCATTTTCTTGAACTGCAGCCGCACCTTATCCACAGCGGAGCCCAGATGTGCGAAGGCATCGAGGATATCGACGTGAATCTCCTGGCGAAGGAGGGACTGGTGGTCGTGTTGGCCGTGCAGGTCGACCAAGTAGTCTCCGATGGATTTCAGCAGTGACGAAGAGATCAGGTTATCGTTTACAAAGCAACGGTTTTGTCCCTTCAGCGAGAGTTCCCGGCGGATCAGTATCTCATCGCCGGTGATCTCGATTTCATTTTCTTTGAGCAATTGCGCTACGGCCGGTTTGACTGTGAAGATCCCTTCGATCACCGATTTTTCGGCGCCCGTTCGGATATTTTCCGTAGAAGCCCGTTCCCCCAAAACCATCGAAAGCGCGCCGAGCAGGATGGACTTCCCTGCGCCGGTTTCGCCGGTGATGATATTGAGACCTCTTTCAAAATGTATCTCGGCCTCTTCGATCAGTGCAAAGTTCTTTATGCTGAGCGATTTTAACATGTCTGGTATGTAATGACCGCGGGCTTTGGAGTGAAGATTACTTTATTTGCTTCAAAAGATTGACCATTTCAATCGCCGTCATGGCGGCATCCCAGCCTTTATTGCCGCTCTTGGAACCGGCGCGTTCGATCGCCTCTTCCAGATTGTCACAGGTCAGAACGCCGAAAATAGTCGGTACGCCTGTCTGCAGCCCAACCTGTCCTATACCTTTGGCGGCTTCACCCGCCACGTAGTCGAAATGCGCGGTCTTTCCGCGAATAACAGCGCCAAGACAGATCACGGCATCGTATTTCTTTGTCTGCGCCGCTTTCATCGCTGTAAGCGGTATCTCGAAGGATCCGGGTACTCGGATCAAATCGATATGATCCGCATGGCCGTCATGACGAACGATGCAGTCCACCGCGCCTTCAAACAGCTTATCCGTGATGAACGAGTTGAACCGGCTTACAATGATGGCGTATTTATGGTTTTGTGCCGAAAGCTTTCCTTCAATAGTCATAATATTCCTCGGATATTTTAATAAGTAAGCCTTAACGTAGGCATGGTCATTAACGTATTATAATGAAAATGTTGTTCAATCCTCAGACTCAGAGTCACTTTTTTTATGTCGTCGGCCGAGTTCCTCTTTTTAACCGTCCAGGCCGCATCGGCCATGCTAAGCAGATGATTGATCATAATGACTCCCGTCATGCCTCGTGCAGTGCTGAGATAATCGTTGCTTTTGAACCTCAAATTGCGGTAATCGGCCATCATGGATGTGAGGTTGGATCGCGTATATCCCGTGTTGGGGTAAGGTACGGTATGATCGGATGGAATATCCGCCCATCCCAACGCGAACTGCTCGGGATATTTGTAAATCATCTCGTAATACTGCTGACGGGTATTTTCAAAAAGATGATGTACGGACACACCGGAATTCTCGGCCCATTCATTCTCTGCCTGCACCAGAAGTGTATAATTGATCCCTGTGCTTTTGCGGCCGAGATCTCCGGACGCTATCTCAAAATCGGGATCACTGACAAGCGAAGTTTCCAGAAAGGCGAGATACTTGTCGACATCCCAGTTCCGGTCGGCAAATTTCTCATACTTGTTTTCGAACCGTTTTCCTTTGTTCTTGTAATGGAGATAGACAAGTGCGCCGGTTATTTCTGCGGCAAAGAAACCGATCCCTTTGATCAGGCTCTCCTTTCCGTTCTGCGCATACCATTCTCCGGTTCCCGGCAAGATCAGCGATAGCGCCATGCCTTTCCACACGGACTTTTGCGGACGCCTGTTTTCGTCACTCGGGTGGCCGTAAAGCATTGGCTCATCAGTTCCGGACACTTTCAAAAGCGATTCCTTGTGAAAACGCCTTGCGTTCTTCACTGTTGGCCCTGTTTCCTCGGTCTCCCGGTCCGAACCAGCCCGTACCGGAATAGTCATCGCACACAGTATGAAACAAAATAATGCTATATGGAAAAGAACTCTCATTCTGATGATTGAACGATCCTACTTTTTGGCCGGTTCTTCTTCTTTTTTCTTCACTTCTTCCTGCACCGTCAGATTGATCACACTGCTTGATTCTTTCCCGGACAGCAGGTCTTTGACTTTGATCTCGAGCGTGGCCACACCGGTCGGTAATTCGCTGATATCAAATCCGATATATTCTTTTTCCGTTGTCGACTTTCCTTCCTTGACGGTGACCGATGAAGTGGAAGCTTCCTTTTTGCCGCTGAAAACGCCCGTGATTTTTCCCATAAAATTCGGATTATCCGCCATCTTTATGGAATAGGAAATCTGATACGAGCTCTTTCCTTCGTTATTCACCGTAAGATTATAGATTTCGTAATACACGGTCAAAGGCTTCGTTTTTATAATACCCGCCGCCGGATTGGGCACGACTTTAAGAGTGGATTTTGGTTTAACAAACTTCTCTTTGGAAATCGTATTATCAACGTACTGGGCGATCTCGATATCGCTGACGGTCAGTGTGTCCGCCGAATAATCGCGCACCGATATTACGAACTGATAAATGCCCACCTTGTCTTTCTCGTTATTGCGGATCTCGAGGGCAGCCACATATTTTCCGGGAGGTATGTCGTGATCGAGCTGATCAACGTAAAAGAGCGAGCTGATCTCATTACCGCCCGCCGAAATATCAAAACTTCTCTCGACTTTCTTTACTTCGTCGTACTTGAGATCGAACAAGGTCATATTCAGCGACAACGCCGTGGAAAACTTATTGGTCTCAGAAATACTTGGAACAAAATTAAGCTGATTAAAGGGCACGGCGTAGTAAAATTCGAGACGGGAAGTCTTGTTGCCGGACCTGAACGAAGCAAAATTGCAATTGATCGGCAGGTGCGGTGCTCCGACATCAAAGATGAAGTTCTGACGGTTCGCATACGTCAGATTAAACGTGTTATCTTGCTGGTAATCGTTCGCTTGGAGGACGCCCGCGGCGTTCCGCGCACGCGCCATCTGATCGATCAAAGGACCGATTCCGATCAATCCTCCCGAGCGATTCAGCATTTGTTCTTCCGCTCTCTGCTGTTCGACGTCCGCCTGAGTCCTGATCTTCAAAGCCATTCTCTGATAATAAGGATTGTAGCTGGATCTCTCATTGAACATCTCAACAATGTCGTCAATGGTTGCACTTTGTTCCACGGCATCAAACAGATTGGTCAGGCGGTAGGTTCCGAATGACTCGACAAAATCGAAATACAATCCTGCCTTGATATTGTCGTAAAACCAGGATTCGTTCTCCCGGATGTTCTGTCTGGGCCGGCCAAAAAACACTTTTTCCGGTTTTCCGAGTTTTATGTATACCGCGCCGCGGTCGTCGTACCAAGGAGCATAGGCTTTGCTGTAAGTCTGCCGGGCGAAATTGAGTCGTTTATAATGTTCCACCAGTCTTTGGTTCACCGGATCGATGGGATTTGGGTCCCTTCTTTTCCAAAATGTCTTGAGATAGTCCAGTTTCTCATGATTGGTCTGAAGGGATTCCCAGACCTTGATCTCCTGTGGTGCGGCGATCTCCTTACAGTCTATAAATACTTTTTCGATCTTGGATGAATCCCTTATGTCATTGAGGCCGCCGTAAAACGCTTCGCAGGCTTCCTCATCTTTGCCAATCTCCATGAATACGGTGGATAATTGAATCAAAGGATATGTGTCCGTAAGGTCGATGAGAGCGCCTTGCTTAAAAGCGTCAATGGCGAGATCGTATTCACTCATTTCTTTATACGTCACCCCAAGCTGAAGCCACACATTAGGCATGTTGAATGCGCTAAAACGATCGTCCTTTGCTATTACCCTCTTAAAAGAAGCTTCGGATTCGCGGTACTTTCCTTCAAACCTCTGCAGCATTCCGTTCAGAAAAAGTCCTTCGATATCGTCCGGATTGCTCTTTAGCACTTTGCCAAGGTACTGCGACGAACGTTTCAGGTTGTCTCCGAATATTTTAGAGAAGATCCTCAGCGCACCGGACATATTTTCATAACTTCTGAGCTCAATGACTGCTTTTTGCTTGTAATACGCCGAGGAATCCGGGACATTAGCTGGCCGCTCAGAGCCAAAGGACATTTCCGGATTTGCCTGAACCGATGACGGAGGCAGTGTCAGCCATACAAAGCCCATTCCCCACAAAAACATTGCCCAAAATCGCATAATGACTCCTTGTGTTTTATAAAATGAATATAAACTTACGGCACCAATAATGCAAATCTTTTTGATGGCCCAAATTATAACTGTGAGTTTATTAAGATGTTTACGTGAAATCGGTTCAATGTTTCAGACCGTTTTTTCCGTTTTAAATTCAAGTTTTACCTTGATTTTTGAAACCACTTTAAATATATTAGCAATCGTATTTTTGGTTTTGTTTTTCTTGAACTTAAAACAAGTTTCTATGGTCGAAACCATTCGGTGGACGGCAGGATCGATTCGGATTCTCGACCAGACCGAGTTGCCCGAAAAAGAGATTTACCTTATAATAGAAACTGTTGATGAACTCATAGAAGCCATCAAGAAACTTCGGGTACGCGGCGCCCCTGCGTTGGGTATTGCTGGAGCGTTCGGAGTTGTTTTAGGAATCTCGAAATTGACCGCTAAGAGGAATTTGGACACTGAACTGACCGTAATTTCCGAGAAGATAATCGGCAGTCGCCCAACGGCGGTCAATTTACAATGGGGTGTTAAACGAATACTGAACAAAATACTTGAACACGCCGTCTTGGATTTTGATGACATAAAAAGAATGGCTGAAAAAGAGGCTCTGGTGGTATTAAACGAGGACATTGAACGGTGCAAAACGATGGGTTCTATCGGCGCCAAGCTGATTGCCAATCATCGTTCGGTACTTACCCACTGCAACACAGGAGGTCTTGCCACGGGCGGTTTCGGAACCGCATTGGGTGTCATTGTAACGGCACATGCTCAGAATCGCGGAATGCACGTTTACGTTGATGAAACGAGACCGCTTCAGCAAGGCGCAAGACTTACCGCGTGGGAGCTTCAGAAGGAAAATATCGATCATACGGTGATCACGGACAATATGGCCGGTTATCTGATGTCCCAAGAAAAGATTGACAGCGTGCTCGTGGGAGCGGATCGCATTGCTTCCAATGGAGACACGGCAAACAAAATAGGAACCTATACGCTTGCGGTTTTATGTGAGAAGCACAAAATCCCCTTTTATGTGGTTGCCCCCACTTCGACCATCGATTCAGCCATGGTCAGCGGTAAGGACATACCCATCGAGGAAAGGGAAACTGAAGAGATCACGCATATCAAAGGCCACAGAATCGTCGCCAGCGGATCTCGGGTCTACAATCCGGCTTTTGACGTGACGCCCGGCTATATGATCTCAGCAATTATTACGGAAAAGAAAATTTTTAGCGGACCGCATTATAATTTCGCGGACGCATGTTTTAACTGAATAATTCGGAGGAAATAATGTATCTTCTTCAATTGAAAAGACGATCGTTGGTCAGCGTTTATAGTCTGATCGTTATGTTTCTTATGACGACGGCGTTCGAAAGCCTTACAGCACAGAATAAGAGCCACTCGGCTGTCATTGGGGGTGTCAAAGTTCGTTTCAAAAACGCCGTCCAGGAACCGGGTGATGCGGAGCGTTATTACAAAGAAGCCATTGACCTTATGATGAAAAACAACGTGGTCAATGACACAAAAGACAAAGACAAGGAAGAAACCTACTTCTTTCTGGGCGCTATCTATTATTACATGCGCGAATATGACAAGGCTTTCGATGCGTTCCAGAAATCTCTGAGTTTTGGCAAAAGATTTTTGGAAAAAGGCGAACACATCAGCGGCGGGATCGAACTTTTTTCGATCAAAGAGAGTTTGAACGATATGAAGTTAAAAACGTTTAACCAAGGCAATAAAGCGTTCAACACCGCCATCACAATCAAAGACGCCGACAGTGCCAAAACCCTTTATTTCACGGCCATCGATAAATACAACCTGATACTCAAATGGGATCCCCAAGCCGTTATCAATGGCTCCCCTTACGTCAATTCGGTCAACAATCTTCTGGCTAATTCTTACATGCAGTTGGTCAATCTGGAAAAAGAAGAAGCTAACAAGAAATTGATGAAGGAAAAAGCGCTTGAGTACCTGATCAAACTGTCTGACGCCGACAAAGGCAACCTCACTATCATCTACAATATCTTCCTTAACTATTACGACGAGAAAAACTACGACAAGTCGATCGAGTGGATCAATAGAGCTTTAAGCGTGAAAACGGAAGACAGCTTATCAAAGGTCATCAAAGCCAATCTCGTTGAACGGAAAGCCTATATTTACGACAACATCCTGGGCAAGTCCGATGAGGCTCTGAAGACTTATGAGGAACTTATTCAGAACGATCCGAATAATCCCGATTGGCACTTTAATCTGGCCCGTTTGTACTTCGGCAGAAATCAGAACGATCTTGCGATCGAACAACTGAAGATCGTGAAGAAACTAAAGCCAACCGACGAAGAATCCAACTTCCAGGTTGCCGATGAAATGTTTTTCGCCTATCAAAAACAACGTGCCGCGGAAATCGAGAAAAACGGCGGAGCGGCCAAAGCGGACATGAAGAAAGTTACGGATGCGCTCAAGCCGGCTATCGAATCCTGCAAACAGAACCTGCTGGAAGGTATCGCCGTAATGGAAAAAAGTCTGGAAACTTCCACGGATAAGGCCGAATCGTATTATCGTATCGGTAAGTTCTATAACCTGATCGCGGAATTAGAAGGCAATCTGGCATACAATCTTGAGAATAAAGACAAAGTTAAGATGCAGAAACCGTTCTTTGAGAAAGCGGTGAAGCATCTGACAGATGCCACAAACTTGAAGCCGGACCATCGTAACGCCTGGCAGAATCTTTTCATCGCTTATACTAATTTACAATTGACCAAAGAACGTGACGCGGCACTGAAAAAATTCAACGAACTCGGTAAATAATGATTACACGCTATTCTCGGCCTGAATTAGCACGTATATGGTCGGACGAAAATAAGTTCCAGAAATGGTTAGAAGTAGAGATCGCCGTTTGTGAGGCGCAGGCAGAGCTTGGCTACATCCCAAAGGAGTCGGTAAGCCGTATCAAAGCGGGCGCCCGTTTTGATACCGCAAGGGTATTGGAAATCGAATCCGAAGTTAAACACGATGTCATCGCCTTTTTGACCAATGTGGCAGAGTATGTGGGCGAAGATTCCCGCTTCATCCATCTTGGCATGACCTCCAATGATGTACTGGATACTTCTCTATCCTTGTTGCTTCGCGAAGCCGGTCAGATACTGATCAAAGATCTCACGGCTTTGCGCGACGTTGTCCGGAAAAGAGCTGTTGAATTCAAATATACGCCATGCATTGGCCGTACGCATGGCGTACATGCGGAACCGGTGACGTTTGGTTTTAAGTTGGCATTGTGGTATGACGAAATCGGACGTAATCTCCGTAGACTCGAAACGGCCGTCCAGAGCATTTCCGTGATCAAGATTTCCGGCGCTGTTGGTACATTTGAACACCTGGACCCTAAAGTTGAAGTAAGAACCGGAGAGATCCTGAATCTCCGACCGATTAATTGTACCCAGGTTGTTCCAAGGGATCTGCATGCCGAATTTCTCACAACATTGGCTGTTATCGCTTCCTCGTTGGAAAAATTTGCCACCGAGATCCGAAGTCTGCAAAGGACCGAGATACTGGAAGCCGAAGAATATTTTTCCAAAGGCCAAAAAGGATCATCGGCCATGCCACACAAACGGAATCCGATCACGTGCGAACGTGTGGCTGGATTGGCCCGCCTCGTTAGAGTCAATGCGGTCGCCGCACTGGAAAATGTCTCATTGTGGCACGAACGGGATATCACCCATTCTTCGGTCGAACGCGTGATATTGCCGGACAGTACGATTGTTCTTGATTATATGATCACGCAATTCACGGGGGTGATCGAAAAACTGATGGTCTATCCGGCGGCAATGCTCAATAATATCAATAAGACGCGCGGATTGATCTTCAGCCAACCCACCCTTCTGGCGTTGACACGAAAAGGATTACGCAGGGAGGACGCTTATAAGGTTGTCCAGGAAAGCGCGATGTCCGTATGGCAATCCCCTGATCTTAATTTCAAAGACGTGATATCTAAGAATACGATGGCCACGTCGGTTCTGTCTCAAGAGGAAATCGAAGAATGTTTTGATATTTCCCGAAGCATGAAACATATTGACTATTTATTTGAGCGTGCGGGAATCCAATGAATTATACGTTACTACACTAGCGCAGGAGGCTACCTTGGAAGTCAACATCAAGAAACTGGAGAAAGAGCAGCTGTTTTACGACGGCAAAATGAAGAAACTCTTTTCTACCAATAATCCGGATTACCTCTTCATGGAATTCAAGAATGAGGTCATTCCGCTGGACGCCAAAAAGGCCAAAAAAGTCCGCGGCAAAGGTCAGATCAATACGGACGTTTCATCCTATATCTTCCAGTTCCTCGACAGCTACCACATTCCGACGCATTATGTGGGTAAGCTTGATGAAAAATGGCTCGTTGTGCGCAAGCTGGAGATGATACCTATTTATGTGATCGTACGAAACGTTTCGGCGGGTCATTTTGCCAAGAACTTCCGCATGGAGGAAGGCCAGGTTCTCCCCGCTCCCATTATTGAATTCTATTTCAAGAATGAAAAAATGGGCAACCCTATGGTCAATGAGTATCACCTTTATGCCTTCGGTTCCTCCAATCAGGATGAGATACGCATGATTCAGAGGTTGTCGGCCAAGATCAATGCCGTGATGAAGAATTTCTTCGAACGCCGGGATTATCAATTGGTTGACCTAAAGCTTGAATTCGGCCGTTACAAGGGAAAAATATGTCTTGGAGATGAAATTACGCTGGACACTTGCCGGATCTGGGATAACGGAGACGGTCGTCGTATGGAGAAAGAAGTTGCCAAGAGTAAGGAAAATGAGATCGGCAAGATCTATGCTGAAATCAAACAGCGGATTATCCATCCGCGATCCAAAGATGAAAAGCTCAATTTAGTCGGATAATCTAACCCTTAATTCAGAGGATCAAACCTTGAAAATTTCAAAAGAAGGCACTCTCACGATTGTCATAGTCAATTTGTTCGTTTCCATTTGCATCATCGGGATGATCTTGGCCGGTAAACCTGCGTTATTTTGGTTCCTGATTCCCCTGCTGGCCGTCGAATTTCTGGTGATCTATTTCTTTCGCGATCCGGAAAGGACGATTCCTCCGGGCGCCGATGAGATCGTATCCCCTGCCGATGGAAAGGTAGTGCTCATCAAGGATGTCAAAGAAGATTTATTTCTGCAATCCGATGCCGTTCAGATCAGTATTTTCCTGTCCGTATTTAATGTCCATGTGAACCGTATTCCCTTTTCAGGCGCCGTCAAATATTTTCAATACATGAAGGGGGCTTTCCTGGCGGCCTTTGATCACGAGGCGTCCGTCAAGAACGAGCAGACCATTATCGGAATTCAAACGCCCAAGGGCAAGATCCTGTTCAAACAAATAGCGGGTCTCCTGGCGCGCCGCATTATCTTTTCAAACAAAGTAGATGATCAGGTTGTGAAGGGAGAACGCTGCGGCATTATAAAATTCGGTTCCCGCGTGGATGTGATCGTTCCGAAAAACGTCGAGATCAAAGTAAAGGTCGGCGATAAGGTCGCCGGAGGCGAATCCGTTATCGGTCTTTTTCATTAGTATTCACCTGTTGTCCGGAGTTTAAGATTTGAAACAGTCACCAAAAAGACATCTTCCATCCATGGTCACCGCTCTGAATCTCTTCGCGGGATTCCTCTCGGTGGTTCAGTCGATCAATGAAGATTATGTGACGGCGGCTTGGCTTATAGTAGTCGCCGCGATAATGGATGTTTTGGACGGACGCGTGGCCCGCTTGGTCAAATCGAGTTCAGAGTTTGGCGTGGAACTGGATTCTCTGGCGGATATTTCAAGTTTCGGCTTTGCGCCCGCCGTCTTAATTTATAAATCGTATTTCCACAGCTGGGGTTTCTTTGGGGTACTGATATGCTTTCTTCCACTGGTATTCGGAGGGATTCGGCTCGCTCGATTTAATACGCAGGTTGCCGATGTGACGGAAAAAGACAGTTTTTTCAAAGGCCTTCCGATTCCGTCATCGGCCATTACATTGGCGGGTTTTGTTGTTTTCGAACAGTCTGTTTTTGGGGAATTCAGACATCGGGAAATTCTGGCCGGTTTGACCGCAGGGATCGCACTACTGATGGTAAGCCGGATACGTTATGAAGCCATGCCGGCGTTTTCGTTTAAGAAGACTGAAGATATCGTTAAAATGATTGTCATTGGCGTCGTCCTGCCCGTTTTCATCATATATCCTTCCAAGGTCATTTTCCCGGTGATGATGGTCTTTATTTTGAGCGGACTGATCCGAACTACGATTGATCACTTTAGGCGCAGCAATGATGACGACGAAATACCCGACATTCCGGCAGTAGAATAAATTTAACCCTCCTTTACGACCCGAAGGAATTTTCTCTTCCCTACCTTTAGTATCAATTCACCATCAAGCCGTACTTTCATTTTGTCATCGGATACCTTCTGACCATTGATGCTTACGGCACCCTGCTGTACCTGTCTACGCGCTTCGTTCCCGGAATCGACCATTTTGGTTTCGGTCAATAACTTTACGATCGGAACTTCCTCGAAACCAAGCCGGACGGTTTCTATCTCGTCAGGAATATCCTTTTTCTTGAATACGCGGTCAAATTCTTCTTCCGCATGATTTGCCGAAGCCTCATCGTGGTACATCGCAATGAGAGTTTTGGCCAGTCTTCGTTTGAGTAATGAAGGGTTTTTTGAGGGATCCTCAAGGTCTTGCCGAATAAGCGACAAATCGCTGTTGGAGACATCGGTGGTTAACTCAAAGTATTTGTATATTAAGGAATCAGGAATAGACATAGTTCTTCCGAACATCTCTTTGGGACTATCATAAATACCAATATAATTGTCCAGCGACTTACTCATTTTTTGGAGCCCGTCCGTGCCTTCAAGAAGCGGTGTGGTGATAATGACCTGAGGTTCCTGACCATGCTCCCTCTGCAGATCCCGTCCCACCAGAAGATTAAACTTCTGATCCGTACCCCCCAATTCCACATCAGCCTCAAGAGCCACCGAGTCCATGGCCTGCGCAAGCGGATAAAGAAACTCATGCACACTGATGGGCTCATTACTCCGGTATCTATTCTGAAAATCATCGCGCTCGAGCATACGCGCTACCGTATACTTGCTCGCCATTTTCACTACGTCGGCAAACGTCATGGGAGCCAGCCACTCGGAATTATATACGATACGTGTCTTCTTTCGGTCAAGTATCTTGGAAGCCTGTTCAAAATATGTTTTGCCATGTTCCCTGGTCTCTTCCAGAGACAGTGAAGGCCGCGTCTTGTTCTTTCCGGTGGGATCTCCGATCATGCCTGTGAAGTCGCCAATCACGAGAATAGCCTCATGGCCCAGATCCTGGAATTGGCGCAATTTACGCAAAACGACAGAATGCCCGATGTGAAGATCAGGACGTGAGGGGTCGCAGCCTAACTTGATTTTCAGCGGCATGCGGGTCTTTATCGATTTCTCCAACTTAAGAATGAGATCCTCTTCCGGAATAATATCGACGGCGCCGCGTCGGATCACTTCAAGCTGTTTGTCGATCGAAGGAAACATCAATTCTCCGTTTTTAAAGGTTGGTAATTGGAAATTTAAGCGTAACGGTGGTTCCGATATTGACCCGGCTTTGTATATGCAGACTTCCGCCGTGTCTCTCGACCAGCATTTTGACAATGGACATCCCGAGGCCGATACCTTTGGGTTTGGTCGTAAATAGCGGCTCAAAGATCTTTTCGAGATTTTCCTGGGAAATACCGCAACCAGTGTCCTTTACGGTTACTTCAACGTGGCCGTCTTTCAGTCCGCTGGTAATGTATATTTTACCGCCGTCATCAATGGCCTGGATTGAATTCAATATCAGATTAACCAACACTTGTTGTATCTGACCGTCATCTACCTGCAATTTTGGAATCGTCGCATCCAAATGTTTATCCAGGACGATGTCATCCGGAAACCGCAGGCGGCTCAACGTATTCTCAATAATGCTGTTAAAGTCATGCGGTTTGAAATTCGGTTTTCTCTCACGGGAGAAATCCAGAAGATCGTTGATGATACTGGTTGATATCATGACTTCGTTGTCAACAATCTTCAGAAGCTCCGTTATTTCGGAATTCGGATCGTCGATTTCGTTTTTCAATAATGCGGCGGCAGTTTTGATCCGCGATAAAGGGTTTCTCAACTCGTGACCAATACTGGCCGTTAATTGACCAACCACCGCCAGCTTTTCGGTGCGGATCAGCTTATCCTGAGTGTCTCTCAATTCAACCAGGTTTCTCTGAAGTTCGGTATTCTTGTCCAGGAGTTCCTGAGTAAGTGTCTTATTCTTCCTGAATAATTCATAACGCTCAAAGGCCTGCCGGATGGTTATCCGCAGTTCCTCGGTGTCCCAAGGTTTGACCAGGTAACGGTACACGATACCGCTATTGATCGCGTCCATGGCCACCGATAGATCGGAATAGGCCGTCAAAATGATATTTACGGAGTCCGGAAGGATCTCTCTGGCCTTTTTCAGAAAAGCCATCCCTTCCATCTGCGGCATTCTTTCATCGGTGATGATCACCTGTGCGGAATCTTGTCTAAGAATCTCCAATGCCTGAATACCGCTCGTGGCTTTTATGACTCGGTAGTCGGACTCGAAAGTCTTTGCGAGCACTTCCAGGACTCGGATTTCATCGTCGACGATCAATAATATCTGTTCTTCATTCATTCTGATAACGCGTTATGCAGTCTTGATTGAACCCTCGACGGCGCTCAAAAGATCCGCAAGATTGAAAGGTTTTGATAACACATAATCGATATTTTTTCGGCCTTCTTTGATGCTTTCCAATTCCGATCCCCAACCGGTCACCATGACCACAGGCGTTTCCTGTCTGATTTTTTTGATTTCGGAGGCCAGGTCCAGGCCGCTTTTCCCCGGCAGGCTGTAATCCGTAATCACAAGATCGTAGGGCTTCATCTTGAATTCCGTCAGGGCATGGCCCGCATCCGCACAACACACGATGTTATAGTTCCTCGACGCCAATATATCTACCATCAGATCTCTCAAAGCATCGTCATCATCAACAATCAGCACTTGCCAAGATCGTGACGATTTAGATTCTGTTGTCATCAAGGCCGGAGCAACAGTAGCACTTTTAAGATCGTTAATCGGGAATAAAAGGCGGTAACCGCAATGATTATCGGAAGTCCGGAAGTAGCGCATCGGAATCCCGTTCAATTCCAGAAGCAATCTCAGCAGGCGTTGGTCGGCCTCCGTATCTTGCGGTTTATCCTTCCAGATGCCGGCATAGCTCTGCTGCGACGTCCTTATTTCCAGATAAAGCCGGCCGTTTTCATGTCTGTTCTGAAAATAGATATGGGACGGCATATTTTTCATCATTTTCCTGAGCACATGCTGAAGTATGGCTGTCATGTTTGCCTTGTTTACTTCAACGGCCTCCGAACTTTTTATTTCATTGACCAAAACAGTGTTCCCCTGTTGCTCGGATTTGAGCATTTTTTCTTCAGTTTGGAGAATAAACTCACCGATCAAATCCGGCAAAGATACAGCTTCGGAGTTCAACGGCTCGTCATCAAGGCGCTCCTTAAGAACATTCTGTATGCCCAAAGCCATGTCCTCTATGTGTGCGATAACAGGCATCCAAACCTTCACATTTTCAGGACTCTTATCATAGAGATCAAACAGCTGCAAAGCTATCTGAAAGAGTTTGTCCTTTAATTCAAAAGCCAATCCGGAAACCGCATCGGATGGTCTTTTCAACCCTTTTTCACGATACCGCGCATCGGGTATTGTTTCGTAATCCTTTTGTGATATCTCCGCAAACTCCACAACCAATGACAGGTAACTTGCCAGTTCTTCAACCGCGGTAACATACCTTTTGTTATGCCAGGCCTCTTCCGGAAATCCAAGATTGATCGAGCCTATGACCTCGTCCTTGGAAACAATCGGAACAACCATTAAGGTCTTCACCGCATCGTTTATCACAGGTGAGTTTCCGCCAGACCCCTTGTCGTTCCGTTGGATCAAAGTCTGAGCCGTACTGATTATTGTTTGATATATTCGCGAAGCATGCTTTCCATCAGCACGTATCTCTTTTTCCAAAAAGGAGCCGTTTTTGTCTACAGCAAACTCCGAAATCACATTGAAAGAATTGTCCTGCAGATTTCTAGTCGTGATTTGAATGTGATGGGCACGTATAAGTTGATACAGTCTTTCAGCCAGATAGCTGAAGATGATCTCTTTTTTCATCCGTGTTACGATCGCGTGAACCGTTTCCTGCTTGGTTTCCTGAATAGACAACAGAAAGGACGTCGGATCTTGCTGATAGAAACAATGGAAAGAGCCGATAGCCTCTCCCCGATTATTGTGCAGCGGGAGCCCGATATGTCCATACTCTACTCCATGTGCGGCGGATACGTAAGAGATTGCTCTCTTATTTTCAATGACCTCTCTGATCCTCCATTGATCGCCTATATCTTCGCCTTCCGTCAAAGATAATCTGAGGTCATCCCCCCAGAAACACACCGTGACTTTTTTCAGATCGGTAATCACAATTGAAATGTAGGGGGGTAAAAGCGGTCTTAATGCGCAACAGAATTCAAAGAGCGATTTGAGGTAAAGTCCATCCGGGTTTTCCTCATGAAAACGCTTTTCAAACTGCGACAATGTCTCGGCGATCTTTGTTGGATTATACATGGGGACGGACCTACAAAATCATAAGTCTTACTTCCATTTATTTTCCTTGGCATTGAAATTCTTAAACATTCTTGAACCAACGGGTTTTACAGTGCGCTCCAGGTACTTCGCCGATGGTTTTTTATTGTACGGCGTATCAGTCTCACCCGCAATTTCGAAGTAAATGAGCTGTCCAATGGGCATGCCGGCGTAAATGATAACTGGTTGTTTGACCGATATCTCCAATGTCCAAGTATTGCAATAACCTACATCTCCCTTGCCGGCCGTGGCATGGATATCAATACCTAATCTCCCGATACTGGACTTACCTTCCAAAAACGGGACATGTTTGAGCGTTTCAGTATATTCTTCCGTCACGCCGAGATACAACTTGGTAGGCAGTAACAAGAAACCTTCCGCGGGAATCTCAAAATGCACTATGGGATTATCCTTCTTGCAGTCAATGATATCGTCGCTGTAAACCGCCATGTACTTGGCCAGGTGCACATCATAGCTATTGGTTCCAAGGCATTCGCGCCTAAAGGGTTCGATGACGATATTCTTTTTTTCAATCTCAGCCAGAATTTGTTGGTCGGTCAGAATCATATGGAGTTATTTGGGTTTTAAAATTGAATATTTTGTATTAAATTAGAAAAAAATATAGACAAAAGGGTTTCCAATATCAATAAGATTGTTAGACGTTCGGGCCGCATCTCGGCTGTGAATAGCCGAATGTTCACAAAGATGTGTAATGTTTCCGGTCCGCTGCTAAGATGGTATACTAAGAACAAACGGGATCTGCCCTGGCGCCGAACTGCGGATCCGTACAGGATCTGGGTCTCCGAAATCATGTTGCAGCAAACCCAGGTCGCTCAGGTTATTCCTTATTACGAACGCTTCCTCAGTAGATTTTCTACCATTCACGCTTTGGCAGCGGCCCATGAGGACGACGTACTCAAAATCTGGGAGGGATTGGGTTATTACCGGCGGGCCCGGTTCATGCATTCCGCCGCCAGGCTGATAGTCAAGAATTACAACGGCCGAATTCCGGATGATTATGATTCCCTTATGTCTTTGCCGGGCTTTGGACCCTATACCTGTGGATCTGTTCTGAGTATCGCGTTCAATCTCCCTTATCCGGCCGTTGACGGTAATGTCTTGAGACTCATATCCAGACTTTTCAGGATCGAGTCAGACATAACTCGATCAACAACCAAACAAAAGGTGGAAGATATCGTCGGACAGCTTTTCCCGAAAGGAAGAGCCTCTGATTTTTCACAAGCCTTGATGGAAATCGGGTCGCTCATTTGCACGCCGTCACAGCCAAAATGCCATGAATGCCCGTGCCGAAAAATCTGCCGTGCTTTTCTGGAAATGCCCAATCCAGCAGTGCTGCCGGTCAAGCCAAAGAAGCCTGCACGGCACCGCATTTCTATCTCGGCTGCCATCATAAAAAAAGGTAACAAAGTGCTTGTCGCTAAACGCTCCGCCCATGTCATTCTGGGAAATCTTTGGGAGTTTCCCGGAGGCCGGATAGAAAGGAATGAGACATCACAAGAGGCTTGCGTTCGGGAAATCAAGCAAAAGACGGGACTTCGAGTACGACCCATCTCCCTCTTTGACACAGTAAAACACCAGTATTCCCATTACGGCATCGTCATTGACTTTTTTTTGTGCCGATGCGGCGCAGGCTCGGTGAAGGGAAAAAGATTGAGATGGGTCAAAATAGACGAGCTGGAACAGCTGGCCTTTTCAAAAGTGCACAAACAGATTGCCGTGCGGCTCATGGCGGAATACCGTAAGTAGTGTCGCTGGAAACTGGAAGATCAAATTTTGTGGTATCAAGCGATACCGGAACAAAACTGCTGTCCATTTTTACCAGAAGATTTTCCGGCTGGTGTTTCTTGACAAGGTCCTTGTTTCTGTAAACAGACATAAATTTGTCTGTTCTGGATTTGCCGTCAGGGAACTCAATGTACCGGTACCACGTAATCCGGTAGTGTTCATTCTTCTCCCCCACAGGTCCGTCATCATTGGGACCTTCGAAACGAATCTTACGCCCGTCGTTCTTTCCGAAAAGCTTGAAATACATCTTGGTCCGTTTAAGATCGACGAGATTTTGCATCAGGATCAGATTTTTGGTATCGTTTTCGAAGACAAGGTCCGGGCCGAAATCGGCAACCGTAGCATCGAGTCCGGACGGCAAATAGTACTTAACTTCAAAGGAATGATTGGATCTCTTGATAATTTTAAGTCCCGCAAAAAAGGCCGTTCGGAAAAGTGTACTTGATACCTGACACATACCGCCTCCGTACTGGGGCTCGGTACTGTCGCCGTTGATAATAACCAGTTCCTTCTCGTAGCCGGTCGTGCTGTCCACTTTTCCCATTTGACGAATAAATGAGAACTTCTTGCCGGGCTCAATAATCACGTTTTGGAAAGAAGGTGAGGCGTGGTTGATGTTGAATTTCCGATTTTCCGGTGAGCCGAAAAAGTCGGTAACACCGGTTGCCAGTACGTCGGATATCCCGAATTCGTTGTTCGGATTTGACACGCCGCCTTTGAGGTACGCGACCTCCAGAGGTACCGCATAGTGACCCGACGTATCAAGCTCATTATGAATGATAGCCGAGTTGATCGCCTTGATCGTTTTTGGAACATCCAAATAATACCCGTCTTTGGCGATGCCTTCCACAACCGGTTTGCCGTTCTCGCTTTTGATGATAATATCTTCTTTTGCACGGTACATATAGGGCGCGATCCGGTGATTCAAATCGTTGCGCAACCTATCCGAGTTCAGGACCGGATAAAGTGAATAATTACCAAATTCCTTGACCTTTCTGAATTCGATCCAATTTTTTCTTTCATAGTTGTCTATAGTCCATCGGTCGTAATTGTATCCGTCGTAACTGTAGATCA
This sequence comes from uncultured Bacteroidota bacterium, assembly GCA_964415295.1. Taxonomy (GTDB): domain Bacteria; phylum CLD3; class CLD3; order SB21; family SB21; genus SB21. The sequence goes on along the minus strand of CAYPYN010000009.1, from coordinate 105,624 downwards.
TGGTCAAGCGGCGCCGTATCAGCTGATTCGCGCGACGCCTGGCAAACTGAGCCATGTTGAGATCTATGTCCGGAGATTTTGGGAATATCTCTATCTTCAGATTTTCCACTCCCAGACGTGCCAGAATGCGGTTGTATTGTTCTAATGCATCGGCCGTATTGAATCCATACCCGTCTCGTCCGGGTTTGGCCATGAATTCCTTTCCGGCAAGTACGACTTCAGCATCCACAACGGGGTTTTCATTCAGTTTGGGAATATGTAAGACGATTTTATTTTCAAATCCTTTTTCATCAAACCAGTGGTCCAGACTATGGAAGGAAACCCGAAAGACCGACGCTAACCGTGTTTTTTGGTTTTCCAGGAAATCATGCTGATGACCGCGACGGAAAGCTTCAAATAAGACCATGTCGGGATCGAACTGAGGATCGAACTCCTGATGAACAATTCGATATTCACCTTCATTACTTGAAATTTTGACGCTCGTCTTACGGAACTTAGTTATATGATCACTGATTAATTGCCTGGCTTCGTGTACTGTCTTACCGCCAACATCCACGGCTCCGATCTTAGAATTCCATACGATACGATCGTTGAGATACGCGTTATTGACCGCTATCAGGCTCACCATCCAGCCCACCAACAAGAGAGTTCCTATGAAAATGGGATTCCTTCTGTGTTGGTTATAGAAGCCTGCCTTTTCTTTAAGCGGCGGTTTACCTTCAAAGAACGAGTCGGTCAAAGGCTCTGTAAAAGGTATGGAGATGGGTTGTTTGCTCATGAATGAATCAAATTATCGTTCGGGTTCATAGTCGGTAACAGGTAAGCCGCGGGGAAGCCTGAATTGAACCGCCATAAATTAACACTTATCCGCGTAAAATAACAATATTTTTAATCGAATGTGTTGAGTTATCAGAAAATCTTTTCTATCTTGACCGGAATAATTAATCATATCCGTTGCACTTATGCAATAGAATTTAGATCCCGGTTTTTATTGACCCGATGATAACTAATAAGAATATAGGTCGTGTATTGGCAATTATTGAGAATGAATCCAGACAATGGATTCAACCTTCGGTCAGTATGATCGCAAAGGGCCGGACCTCTCCATTCCGAGTCCTCATCGCTACATTGCTCAGTCTGAGAACCAAAGATGAGGTGACGATGGCGGCGAGTGAAAGACTGTTTTCAGAAGCGGATTCACCGGAATCCATGATATGTCTTAATGCACGCCAAATACAAAACCTGATTTATCCGGTAGCGTTTTATCGTAACAAGGCTTCTCATATCATAGGTATTTGCAGAGAACTATTGGAAAAGTACAATGGTAAGGTTCCAAGAGACCTTGATACATTGCTCAAATTCAAAGGGGTCGGGCGAAAGACTGCCAACTTGGTCCTTATACTCGGATACGGGATACCAGCCATGTGTGTCGACACGCACGTTCATAGAATATCCAACCGTTTTGGTTATATCCGAACCAAAACACCCGATGAAAGCGAGATAGCGTTGCGGCAAAAGCTTCCTGTAAGGTACTGGATGAAGTATAATGACCTCTTGGTCACTTATGGTCAAAATGTCTGCAAACCCATTTCGCCTCATTGTACGCTGTGTCCCATTGGAATACATTGCCCCAAGGTCGGCGTTACTAAACACAGATAAAAGATATGCATTATTTACCATCTCTTTTCACGTTTCTCACATTGATAATCATCCAGACATCCGGTATTACTGTTACCGGCTTGTCTGTCTATAAGACAGGCGAGTTTTTGGCGGCCGATGTCAAGGCGAATAGCATTATCGACGAAAAGCACAGCTCCGCTCTTCTGAGCGGCCTGCCTTTGCATCTGCATTTATCTATGAAGATCACAGATACGGAACAGCAGGAAATTCGCAGTGAGCAAATCGAACTTCAGATACGTTATGACGTTTGGGACGAATTTTTTGTGATCAGATATCCCGACCGTGAAACGAAATACAAATCAATGGATTCTCTGAGAGCTTCTTTAACCCACCTGACCCGTATACATTTATGGCCCCTCAAAGAATTCAAGCCCGGAGCCGATTATTATCTGCATATCAGGACGCATCTTCTTAATAGTTCAACGGGAAGCGTTATAGACTCTATGGATCAGGACCGGTCCAAATCGAATTTTAGTCTGAGCGCGATCATTAGATTCTTCTTTGGAAACAGCAAAGAAGAAGACGCCTGGTTCCGATCCGACAAATTCCGCATCAACGAGCTTGAAAGCCGATGAGCACCCTATTCAACAAAATAAAATACAAACTCATCATAAGTATTGCGGTCATTGCCATTTTGCCTGCGATCCCTCTTTCCTATTTATTCCAGAACATGATGGGAAAACTCTTTAACCTTGGCCTTAACAGCCGGATTGAACTCGCTCTTGAAGATGCTGTTGAGATCTCGCGTTCGATCATACAAAAGGAAAAGAAGGCCAGCCTCAAAAATACGCGGCAATATATCGAAACCCCCCAGATCATTGACTTCATGCGTATCTTTAACTCACGGCCGTTACGCCAATCCGATATCGACCTATTGAATAACCTTAACCTGGTCGAAAAGAATAAACTCGACGGTATCGCTCTATACGATATCAATATGCACGAGATAGCGCTTTCGGCCGGCTATATTCATGATGATATCTTGAGAGCGCTGAGAGATACGATGTTTGCCAGGGAGCGTCTCACGACCAATTCCGAATACGTGGATTACCGGGAACGTGAACACGTGCTGGTGACCGGAATTCCAATGGTCATGCCCAACCAGCAGAAAGGTGTTATCCTCAGCGTGACACTTATTAACCCTGAATTCTATCAGAAATCAGAGAACATTCTGAACGCACTTCAGTTCTATAATGCCCTCCAGGTCGAAAGCGAAAACATAAAAAGCAGTTTTTTGTATGCCTTCTTGACCATCTATGTTGTACTGATCCTATTTTCACTGGCATTGGGTGTCTTCTTTTCATCGATCATGACAGAGCCAATCAGGATCCTGGCACTCGGGACGGACCAAATCTCCAAGGGAAACCTGGACTATCAGATCAATATGAAACCCCGTCACGATGAGATTGGCCAGCTGATGGTGTCATTTAATCAAATGGTTCAGAACATCCGGCAAGAACAGGATCGTGTGCTCTATCTCGAAAAGATGTCGGCCTGGAGGGAAATCGCACAGCGGCTCGCCCATGAAATCAAAAATCCTCTCACGCCAATTCAACTTACCGTTCAACAAATCAAAGATTCATATCACGGTAATGATCCAAAATACCGCAAGCTCTTGGACGAATGCCATAGTATTATTGAAGAGGAGATTCAAAGCCTTAGAAACCTAACCAAAGAATTCTCCGAATTTGCGCGTATGCCTAGCTTGTCGTTCAAGCCTGTTTCGCTGAATCAAATCGTAAAAGACGTCGTGACCTTTTATGCCAATGTATCCTTTAAACTCGAACTTCAGCAGGACCTACCGAACGCCGAGCTGGATTCCGAGGCTGTCAAGCGTGTTATCATCAATCTTGTTGATAATGCGCTCGCCGCCACCGCCTCTCGAAAGGATGCTCGGATAAATATCGGAACATCCGCCATGGATACGGCGATCCGCCTGGTCGTTTCGGACAATGGGCATGGCATTCCAAAGGAGAACCTGTCCAAGATATTCGAGCCGCATTTCTCGACAAAGTCTTCCAGCATGGGTCTTGGATTGGCTATAGTAAAGTCGATCATCGAAGAGCACAAAGCCCAGATAACGGTGGATAGTGTTGAGAACCTCGGTACCACCTTTACGGTCGATTTTCGGATCAAAACACCCACTTTGTTTGACAACGAATAAAAGGAGATGTTATGGCTTTTTGGATCTTGAAGTCAGAACCCGGAACTTATTCATTTGACCATCTGGTTAAAGACGGTAAAACGATATGGGATGGCGTGAAGAATCCGCAAGCCTTGAATTACATTCGCTCCATGAAGAAAGGAGACTTGGCGTTTTTTTATCACAGCGGTGATGAAAAATCAATTGTAGGAATAACCGAGATCGCTTCGCTGCCTTATCCCGATCCGAAGAGCAAGGATCCTAAAGCCTTCGTCATAGACCTTGCGGCAAGGAAAAAGGTTAAGAAAGAACTCACACTTGCTAACATAAAATCCAACAAGCGTTTTTCGGATCTGAAACTGGTCCGGCAACCGCGGTTATCCGTCATACCAGTGACACCGGAAGTGTGGAAAGAACTTCTGGCACTTTGCGGTGAGAAATAAAAGATATCGCAGCGCATCAGACCTGCCCGGTGAAGAGACGCAGGGCTTGTAGGTACTTTTCCTGTGTTTTGTTAATTACCTCGTCCGGCAATGGCGGCGCTGGAGTATTGTTATTCCATCGGATCGAAATAAGGTAATCCCTGAGGAACTGTTTGTCGTAGCTTGGTTGTCGGCCTCCGGGGCGGTATTGATCAGCAGGCCAGAACCTTGAAGAATCCGGAGTGAGGAGTTCGTCGATGAGGATCAAGTTACCGTCCTTTATACCGAATTCCATCTTCGTATCAGCGATTATGATGCCCTTTTCGGCAGCGATCTTCTGTGCATTCGTATAAATGCTGATCGCCGTATCACGGACCTTATCTGCGATCTCGGCCCCCAACATATCCCTGACCTTTTCAAAAGAGATGTTTTGATCGTGACCTTCCTCGGCTTTCGTTGATGGTGTAAAAATCGCCTCCGGCAATTTATCGGATTCCTTCAGACCGGCAGGTAATTTGACACCGCAAACCGATCCGGTCTTCACATATTCATTCCAGCCCGAACCTGAGATATAACCTCTTACAATACATTCAATGGGTAACGGATTCGACTTGTGAACCAGCATGCTGCGCTTATCAAGCACTTCTTTATATGGAGTACACACAGCGGGAAATTTCTCTACATCAATAGAAATGACATGGTTATTGATGACCGCGCGTGTTTGATTGAACCAGAATGCCGAAATCTGGTTCAATACTTCCCCTTTCCGCGGAATCGGATTGGGCATGATCACATCAAAGGCAGAAATACGATCGGTAACAACGATCAATAGTTTTTCATCAAGTTCGTAGACATCCCTCACTTTTCCTCTTCTCAGCAGAGGGATATCCTTAAATTCCGTTTGTGTAACGATCATGACTAACCTTCATTATTTACCGTGACAGTGTTTGTATTTTTTCCCGCTGCCGCATGGGCAAGGATCGTTGCGGCCGACTTTTTGTTCCGCCTTGACGGGGGTATGACTCACTTTTGCCGGCCTTTCTTCCGATTCATCCGCACCGCCCGAAAAACCCATACCGTCGGCCGAGGCGTGAACCGTCCGCAGGGCACGGGCTCGTTTGATCATTTGTTTTTCCATTTCAGCGGCCGGTTCAGCACGGAAGACGAACTCCACCACTTCCGTAGTGATCCGATCCAGCAGTTGCATGAACATTTCAAAGCCTTCCTTCTTGTACTCGATCAACGGATCCTTTTGTCCATAACCGCGCAAATGAATTCCTTCTTTGAACTCCTCCATTTCACGTAAATGTTCTTTCCAACGTTCGTCAATGGTCTTCAATAAAGCGATCCTCTCGATCCTTCGCATATTTTCCGATGTCCATACGTCTTCTCTGGAATGGTAACGCTCCATCAATTTGCGTCTGACATAGTCTGGAAAGTCTTCGGCCCTCAAAGTGAGACATTCATCCTGCGACAAAGCAAGCCCGCACGTACGAATAAGGAAATCCGTAAGGTTTGCGATATCCCAATCTTCGGGATGAACACGATCCCCGACATATTTTTCGTTGAGAAATTCCACAAATTCGTCGAGTATATCCAGAAATTCGTTCTTTACATTCTCATTCAGCAGCGCACGTTTGCGCCGGCTGTAGATGATCTCGCGCTGCTGATTCATGACATCGTCGTATTCCAAAAGACGCTTACGTATACTGAAATTTCGGCCTTCCACGCGTTTTTGAGCCCTTTCCACGGCTTTAGTGATCCAGCGATGTGAGATCACTTCCCCTTCCTCGGCGCCGAGTTTGTCCATAACGCGTGCGATGCGTTCAGATCCGAAAAGACGCATCAGGTCATCTTCGAGCGAAATAAAGAAAACGGACGCCCCGGGATCTCCCTGGCGGCCGCTGCGTCCTCGTAATTGAAGGTCGATACGTCGTGACTCGTGGCGTTCCGTACCGATGATCTGCAAACCACCAAGACCCTGCACGCCGGAGCCCAGTTTAATGTCCGTTCCTCGTCCGGCCATATTCGTCGCAATGGTAACGGCGCCTTTCTGACCGGCATTTGCCACGATCTCTGCTTCCCTTTGATTTTGCTTGGCATTCAGCACTTCATGACGAATGCCTTTTCGCGTCAGCATACGGCTGATCGTCTCGGAAACCTCTACCGACGTTGTACCCACCAGCGTAGGTTTGCCCGCCTTTTGGTTTTCGCCGATCAAATCCACAACGGCATTATATTTCTCGCGTTTGGTCCGGTATATCTGATCCTCGTAATCGTCTCGTACCACAGGACGGTTGGTTGGGATAACCGTTACGTCCAGCTTGTAGATCTCAAAGAACTCATTGGCCTCGGTAACGGCCGTGCCGGTCATGCCGGCCAGCTTATTGTATAGACGGAAATAGTTCTGCAACGTGATCGTGGCCAGCGTCTGGGTATCGCGTTCTACTTTAACGCCTTCCTTAGCTTCGATGGCCTGATGCAAGCCGTCGCTGTAGCGTCGGCCGTGAAGGATACGGCCGGTAAATTCATCCACGATTTGTACTTTGCCGTCCTGGACTACATATTCTACGTCCTTCTCATACAACGAATGAGCAAGCAATAATTTTTCTATACTGTGAATACGGTCGCTTCGCTCGGCGTACAGGCGGCCCAATTCCTCTTTTTTTGTGGCTTTTTCATGTTCGCTCCATTCATGATGCGTATCGATCTTGATGATTTCGTCCGAAAGATCAGGTATTACGAACATCTCTGGATTGGTCGGCGACATCGCATTACGGCCTTTCTCGGTCAGATCGATGGCGTGGCTTTTTTCATCAATGGAATAGAACAGTTCCTCATCGATGAGGTGTATCTTTTTCTCGCGCATAAAATCATTTTCGGTCGACTGGATCAGCTGCGCGACACCTTCTTGTGTCATCGCTTTCATGAGGCGTTTGTTCTTTGGAGCGCCGCGCAGGGCGGTCAACAATTTGACACCGGCATCACCGTCCTGACCATCTTTTAAGAGCTGCTCGCCGTCGGCCACAAGCTGGTTGACAAGACGGGTCTGCATGTCAAGCAGCCGTTTTACCATCGGGTTGCTCTCTTCGTACTTCTGGTTGGTCGGGCTGTCTACGGCGCCGCTGATGATGAGAGGCGTTCGCGCTTCATCCACCAGAACGGAATCCACTTCGTCTACGATCGCATAATAGTGCCCGCGAACCTGAACTACGTCTTCCTGTGAGGTCGCCATGTTGTCACGCAGGTAGTCAAAGCCGAACTCGTTATTGGTGCCGTAGGTAATATCGCAATTGTAGGCTTCCCGGCGCTGCGGCGGGGTCATGTCATTGAGTATCACGCCTACGGTAAGGCCGAGGAAGTCGTATACTTTTCCCATCCATTCTTTGTCTCGAAGTGCAAGGTAATCGTTAACGGTTACCAGATGGACACCGCGTCCCGCGAGTGCGTTAAGGTAGATAGGTGCAACGGCCACAAGCGTCTTACCTTCCCCGGTGGCCATTTCTGAAATTTTTCCCTGGTGCAGCACAATACCGCCGATCAACTGTACGTCGTACGGGACCATATCCCAGGTTACTTCTCTTCCGCAAACGAGGTATTTCGTACCTTTGAGCCGTTTGCATGCCTGCTTCACATTGGCGAAAGCTTCCGGAAGCATATCGTCCAAGGCCGCCTGTTGCATTTCGAAGAGCCTCTTTTCCGCGTTTTTCAGTTCATCCACCAGAGCTTTAGCCTGATTATGATCCGTACTCGTCTGGATCTTTTGCCGGATGTCATCGACGGCCGCCGTCTCATCCTTGGTCAGTTCTTTGATGCGCTCTTTGAGCTCCATAGTTTTACCGCGCAATTGATCATCACTGAGCGTCTCATACAGTGCATCGTACCGTTTTATCTCATCGACTATCGGTAATATCTTTTTTACATCGCGTTCGTGCTTATTGCCAAGAATAGCTCTCAAAACTGCTGAGATCATGATATGAAGTGACTCCTTAAGTGATATCTTTTGAGACTTAGCTCAAATCCTTATATTCAAATAATTAACTTATTTATCTTCCTTTGATCAATCGATCGGCCAAAAATGAAGGCAGTCCTCTATCCCGAATCTTCTTTGCCGTGAGTTCTACATCGTAATCCGATCGGAAAGGCTGATAGATCCATTGATCCGTATCCAATATCCCAAAACTCAGTTTCGGATTGCCGTCACGCGGCTGGCCAATGCTGCCCACATTTATCAGATACTTCGCTTTACGGCTTAGTGAAAACGACATGGGGATATCCGTATCATTGTAATAGATTTGGGGTACGTGGGAATGACCGATAAAGCAAACCGGTTCTTCAAAATAATCGAATTGCGTCATGGCATCGTTCCACGTAAAGACATAATGCCAATTTTCCGGCTCAAAAGGTGTGGAATGGACAAAATACATGTTCTCTCGGCGGTGCGTGTACGGCAGCGTTCCGAGAAACTCTAAATTATCAGCCGTAATTTTGTCACGCGTCCAGAATACGGCCTCTTTAGCGATCGGATTGAAGTTTTCAGTGGCTTCCGTATGTGTGACGGCAAAATCATGATTGCCCATGAGTATGATCGAGGCTTTATCACGGATGATATCCACGCAAGGATTCGGATCCGGACCGTAACCTACAACATCTCCCAGACATATGATGTCATCGGGCTTTTGTTCATCGATGATAGCCATGGCTTTGGTCAAAGCTTCAAGATTGGCATGTATGTCTGATAGAATGGCTAAGCGCATGGTGTATTATTCCTTTAAGGCGCCGCTGGTAAGACCGTCCATTATCTCCCGCTGAAAAAGCAGAAATATAAGGATCATAGGTATGGAAGAAAGTCCCGCGCCGGCCATTAAATGCGGCGTGTCAATGTCCTGATAACCGCTGAAAAAGGCCAGACCCACGGGCAAGGTCCTCATCGCATCCGAATCCGTGAAGAGAAAAGGGAAAAGAAATTGGTTCCAGGTATTGACGAATATATAGATGGCCAGCACCGCCAACGCCGGTCTGGCCATGGGCATGACAATGCGGAAAAGTATTGAAAAATCCCCTGCTCCGTCCATGCGCGCAGATTCTTCCACCGATACAGGCAATTTTTCAAAATACTGTTTCATCAGGAATATCCCAAAAGGATTAACCAGCCACGGCACGATTAACGCCCAATACGTGTCCAGCCAATTCAGACGATGCATCAGCATATAAAGCGGCACCATGACGATCTGAACTGGGATAATTAACGTCAAAAGTACCGTAATAAAAAGTACTTTTTTGAACGGAAAGGATTGTCTCGCAAAGAAATACCCAGCCATCGAACAAAAGATCAGATTGCCCGCTGTGACGGTTCCTGATATCAGAACGCTATTAAGAAAATAACGCCCAAAGGATCCCGCACTCCAAACGTCCAGATAATTCTTAATGGACAGTTCTTTTTCAGGATACACGATCAGTGAAACCCCGATCATCCAGATCACGGGAATCAGGCAAGCGAATGACGTTAGAATAAGCCAGACATATCTACTCCATTGTCCCATACGTAAACCCGCTTATCGTAATCTCTTATTGTGGCCTATTCCTTTTCATCCGGTACAACCGCCGCCTCTTGAGTATGCGTATCGCCTTTGGAGCCGTTAGAACCGTTCACGCCGCCATCCGGTTGGTATTTGCTTCCCAGAATTACTTCAATTTCCTTCTTATCCAACACTTCCTTCTCAAGTAGTCTTTTGGTCAGAGCTTCCAATTTATCTCTTTTCTCGATCAGCAGATTCCTCGTCTTGACGTAGGCTGCATCAATGATGGATTTCACTTCCGCGTCGATCAGTTTGGCCGTCTCTTCGCTATACGGCTTCATGCTCACTCCGCCGAGAAAATTCTCACGGCCGTTCTCTGTATAAGAGATATTGCCCAGCCTTTCAGACATACCGTACATCGTGACCATGCGCGTGGCAATTTCCGTAACGCGCTCGAGATCGTTGGCAGCTCCGGTCGATATCTGATTGAATACAATATCTTCGGCAGCTCTCCCTCCAAGTAAGCTGCATAATTTTTCGATCAGTTCGTCTCTGGACAGCAGGTAACGATCCTCAAGAGGCGTCTGAAGCGTATAACCCAAAGCCGCAACTCCGCGCGGAACAATGGATACTTTATGAACCGGATCGGCATTTTCCAGATAATGCCCCACAACCGCGTGACCGGATTCGTGATAAGCCACAATGTTCTTTTCACGCGGGCTAATGATCTTGTTCTTCTTTTCCAGTCCGCCGATCACACGTTCGATGGCTTCCTGAAAATCGGACATATCAATGCGTTCTTTGTCTTTACGCGACGCCAATAGAGACGCTTCATTACACACGTTGGCGATCTCTGCTCCCGCAAAACCCGGTGTCTGTGAGGCTAATGCCTGAAGATCCAGGCTCTCCGCAAGCGGCATCCCTTTGGTGTGGACTTTGAAAATTTCCATTCGTGCCTTCAGATCGGGTCTGTCCAGTACCACCTGACGGTCGAAACGGCCCGGGCGCAGAAGCGCAACATCCAGAACGTCCGGACGGTTGGTAGCTCCCATGATGATCACACCTTTATCCGTATTAAAGCCGTCCATTTCGACAAGCAGCTGATTCAGTGTGTTTTCTCTTTCGTCGTGACCGCCCATGATCATACCTTTAGCGCGGCTCCGCCCAATGGCATCAATCTCATCTATGAAGATGATGCACGGTGCTTTGGTCTTCGCTTCCGCGAAAAGATCTCTTACACGAGACGCGCCGACACCTACAAACATTTCTACAAAGTCGGATCCGCTGAGGTGAAAAAACGGCACGTTGGCCTCTCCGGCGACAGCCTTTGCCAAGAGTGTTTTGCCGGTACCTGGAGGCCCGACGAGCAGAACGCCTTTCGGCAATTTAGCGCCGAGTTTTGTATATTTCTTTGGCGTCTTGAGGAAATCAACCAATTCACGAACCTCTTCGATCACTTCCTCGACTCCGGCCACATCGCTGAATGTCACTTTACTTTTCGGATCGGCCGCGTAGATCTTTGCCTTACTTTTACCAATACTCATCACATTTCCGCCGCCGCTCATCCGGCGAAAGATAAATCCCCACAGAACAAACAATAACAGAAGCGGAAATATCCAATAGATAAGGATATTTTCAAGCCAATTACTGTCGATGACGCCTTTATAATTGACACCGGCGGCCTGCAGATCCTGCACCAGTTTGTCATCCGGAAGCGTGTTGACCACAAACGGCTGCCGCAGATCTTTCTTGAAACGGCTCTCGAAAAAATACCCCAGCCGAATACGCTCGGTTATATCGGTCGGCTGCTCGTTTTCTTTTGCCTGTACGGCTACCAGACTGTCCGGTAGTTTGAATTTACCGTACATTTTGTCATTGGTTATCTGGACTTCGTCGATCTTGCCCAAAGCCAGTGAATCACGAAAAGCCTTATACGTGATCTCGGTATCCTGACCGCTCGGAAAAAGAATGGGATTAAGCAGCACGAAGAGAAAGAGAATCCCGAGAATAATCGGGATCTGCATTTTTTGTTTGTTCATTCGTAAATCCTTTTATTTCCTTTTACTAATTTATTTCTTCTTGGTCTTTTTCTTCATGAACTCCGGCTTCTTTCTTTTGCCCGTTGCCGGAGATCGAAGCGCGATCTCGACAACCTTCGAAACTTCTTTAACAAAATGAAATTTCATTTCGTTACGGATCTGTTTGGGCACTTCTTCAAGGTCCTTTTCGTTCTTGTCGGGTATGATGATCGTACGTATACCCGCCCGGTGAGCGGCCAGTATCTTCTCTTTGACGCCGCCGATCGGGAGTACGGAACCTCGTAATGTAATTTCACCGGTCATAGCAATATCGTTGCGGACTATCCGGTTGGTCAACAGCGAATAGATAGCCGTGTACATAGTTATGCCAGCCGACGGCCCGTCTTTTGGGATCGCTCCGGCCGGTACGTGAATATGGATATCGATCTTATCAAATTCCTCTTTGATACCCAAATCATCCGCCTGAGCACGAATCTGACTCAGGGCGGCTACGGCCGATTCTTTCATGACGTCGCCAAGCTGTCCCGTCAAGGTCAGACTACCTTTGCCCTTCATCTTGGAAGCTTCGATGAAAAGTATATCACCGCCGGCCGCTGTCCACGCCAACCCCGTCACAATCCCGGGTTTGGTGATGCGCTCAATGGCATCTGAGTAAAATTTGATCTTTCCCAGGTAATCGTAAACGCTCTTCTTGTCAATGGTTGTCCGCGTTATTTTGCCTTCAGCAATCTTATGCGCGACCCCGCGGCAAATGGTGGCCACTTCCCTTTCAAGATTTCTCAAACCCGCTTCACGCGTGTGCTCCCGAATGATTGTTTTGATCGCCTCCTTGTCGAACCTGATCTGTTTTTCAGACAGACCGTGTTCGCCGATCTGTTTGGGTATGATGAAGCGCTGGGCGATATTAAGTTTTTCCTCTTCCGTATATCCCGGAATTTCTATGACCTCCATACGGTCGCGTAGAGCCGGAATGATGGGGTCCGCTAAATTCGCCGTCGCAATAAAAAGCACTTTAGACAGATCGAAAGGCACATCCAGGTAATGATCGGAAAAACTGAAATTCTGCTCCGGATCCAGTACTTCCAGCAATGCGCTTGACGGATCGCCGCGGAAATCCATTCCTACCTTGTCGATCTCGTCCAGCATAAAAACAGGATTAGAGGAACCGCTCTTTTTGATACCCTGAATCACTCGCCCCGGAAGTGCGCCGATGTACGTTCTTCTATGTCCTCTGATCTCGGCTTCGTCACGTATACCCCCCAAGGACATTCGGACAAATTTTCGCCCAAGCGCTTTTGCGATCGAACGGCCCAACGATGTCTTTCCGACGCCAGGAGGTCCGACAAAACACAGAATAGGCCCGCGCATATCGTTCTTGAGCTTTCGTACAGACAGATATTCCAAAATCCGCTTTTTGACCTTTTCTAACCCGTAATGATCGGATTCAAGGCTTTTCCGTGCGGCTTCTATCTTCATGTTATCCTCGGTGAAGACACTCCAAGGCATGTCTGTGAGCCAGTCTATATACGTTCGTGAAACCGTATATTCCGCCGCCATCGGTGACATACGTCCGAGACGCTCAAGTTCCTTTTTGGCAACTTCGTAAACGTCTTTAGGCATATTCGCCTTCTCTATCTTGTCTTTGATCTCCGAAATTTCCGGATTGGCCGACTCCGCTTCACCGAGTTCACGCTGTATCGCTTTCAGCTGCTCCCGAAGGTAATACTCTCTCTGCGTTTTGCTGATCTCGTCCTGAACATCGCTTTGGATCTTATTCCCAAGCTCCAGGGTCTGTAAGACTTTGTTCAGCATCAGATGAGCCCGGTCCAAACGGTCTTTGATGTTTAGTACCTGGAGTATTTCCTGCTTCTCTTCTGTTGATATATTCAGCGCAGAAATAGCCACATCGGCCACACGGCCAGGCTGCTGAATATTCAGAATCATAGATGTTTGTTCGGCGGTAAGATACGGGGCCAGGCCGGCCATCTTTTGGAAAATACTCTTGATATTCATCACAAGCGCGTCAATTTCCAAATCGTCGGAAGAAGGAGGCACATCGGTCAGTTCCTCGATGCTCGCAATCCAATAAGGATCCTCCTGAATAAATTCCTTTAGCCGGATGCGTTGAACGCCCTGAACAATCACGCTCTTGCTGCCGTCAGGCATATCGAAAACCCGCATAATCGTTGCGGCAACGCCGTACTCGTACATGTCGGATTGACTTGGATTTTCAATACTGCTTTCTTTTTGGGCAACGACGCCTATCAGCCGGTTCGCATCGGAATACTCCGAAACCAATTTTAACGTCTTGTCACGCCCAATGGAAAGCGGCATGATTTGCTGAGGGAACAGCACGGTATTCCGCAACGGAATAATCGGAAGCGTATCCGGTAACTGTCCCTTTCTTTTCCTCTCTTTGGTCACAATCTGTTCTTCAAATGTCTTTGTCATCTTTCCTTCCTCATTATAGCCTGGTTCCGGTAAATAAAAAGCATCAGGGATGTGTTCGGGATTCCCTGATGCTTTTTATCATTGCACAAGAAATCGTCAACACCGTCCTAATTCGGCACATTGAATGCCACAAACAACGAACTGCCTTTTCGGTTTACCAACATCAGGATCGTTTCACCTTTATTGACTTTACTCACTTCATCCACGAATTCCTGAACGTTCTTTACATCCTTCCGGCCGACCCTCTGAATGATATCGTTTTGGCGCAGACCCGCGCTGAACGAAGGCCCATCCTGATCGATGTCGGTAATTAGCACACCCGGAACATTAGGAACATTCATCTTGCCCGCCATATCTTTGGTCATGGTGACCACATTGATGCCAAGACGTTCAAAACTCTTCTTGGCAGGAGCCGACTCTTTGACCGTAACGGTTTCTGTTGGTGCTTCGGCCAAAGTCACACTTACATTTAGTTCTTTTCCCTCACGAATAATGGTCAGCTCCACGGTCGTACCCGGAGCTTTCGGTACGATCTGTTTGCGAATCTCCGCGCTGTTCTCCATTTCTTTACCGTTAACTTTCACTATGACATCGCCCGCCTGCAGTTTGGCTTTGTCGGCAGGACTTCCTTCGACGATTTGTGCAACGACGGCACCTTTCGCCGACTTAAGACCCATCGCTTTTGCCATCTGTTCGTCCACATCCTGCATACTTACTCCGACGAAACCGCGCACCACCTTGCCGGTCTTGATCAATTGATCCATGATCGATTTAGCGGTATTGGAAGGAATCGCAAAACCGACACCTTCGTACCCGCCGCTTCGTGATAAAATCGCCGCATTGATTCCGACAAGTTCGCCGTTCATATTGACCAGGGCGCCTCCGCTATTGCCCGGATTGATGGCAGCATCGGTCTGCAAGAAATCCACATCGGAATCAAGACCCACGGACGAACGCGACATGCCGCTGATGATACCTGCCGTTACCGTATGACTTAACGATTTACTGAACGGATTCCCGACGGCGATAGCCCACTGTCCAACTTTGATGTTATCGGAATTCGCCAACTTGATCGCCGGCAATCCTTTTTCATCGATCTTGACAACCGCGATATCCGTACGCGCGTCCGTGCCGATCAGTTTACCGTCGTACGTTTTACCGTTGGACAACGTGATCTTGATCTTATCTGTTTTGTCAATGACATGATTATTGGTAATGACATAGCCGTCTTCGCTTACTATCACGCCCGATCCCAATCCGGCCAACTTCTGTTCCTGACGCGGCTGCCCCCTTGGAGCACCAAAAAATCTCCTGAAGAACTCATCGCCGCCGAAATAATCAGTAAATGGATCTTCGTACCGAACGGTGGTCTCTGTTTCCACCGTCACCACACTCGGAGTTACGTATTCCGCAACGGCCGCAAATCCTTCACTCCAATCTCGCATCGCCGCCATTTTTTCTTCCAACTTCTGTCTCTCGGCTGAATCCGACGAAGCACGGCCCTTGAATGTCATATCAAAATTGGCCGTCAATAAAATACCAGCCAATACGCCAATGATGATCAGAGCGACTCCGACCATTATGCGGCTTGACTTAGTTGTAAACATGGCATACCTCCCGTTGGTTCTTGGTGCTTGATTTGAAATTGATTACGTCAAATCAGACCAAAAGTTCTATCAAAATCACTTAATTACTTAATTGGATATTATTACATAAATCTATTAATACAATCACTTATATATGTCGCTCTCACCATTTCATTCCGGACTCTTTGGCAAATTCCTCAAGCAGTTCTTTTTGCTTTTTCGAAAGATTTTTGGGTGTCGACAATGCCAGCGTTACAAACATGTCGCCCTTATGGCCTTTTTGACGTACGCCCAACTGCGATAACTTGAGCACTGTGCCGCTTTGTGTTCCAGGAGGAACTTTGATGTCCACATGATTGCCATATACCGTTCTTACTCTAATAGAACTGCCGAACGCCAATTGAGCTAAATTGACCGGAACTTCGCAATATATATCGTTTCCTTTGCGCGAAAAGAACGGATCCGGCTGAATCCGAACGGTTAACAAGATATCCGGACTCTGGTTCTGGTGGATACGCAACTGTTCGCCGTCATTGATGCCTTCCGGCAGTCGCACTCGGATCTTTTTGCCTCCCTGCATCACAAAGTCCACATCGCCGCCCAGTATGGATTTTTCAAATGGAACGGACAATTCCATATGGGTCTTCGGAGATTGTGCGGAGGATCCGAAGAACATCTCATCAAGAATCTCAGAAAAAGATGCACCTCCGCCAAATCCATACGATTTGCCCGCACCTTTGAAATTCTTAATAAAATCGTTCAGTTCCGATTCGGAAAAATTATCCGAATAACCCTGGGAAGCGCTTCCCGACCGGCCTCCGAAACGGCGCATGGTATCGTATTCCCTGCGCCTCTTAGGATCACTGAGGATATTATAAGCCTCGGACATCTCTTTGAATTTCTCTTCCATCCGCTTGTTCCCGTTATTCTTGTCGGGATGAAATTTCTTCGCCAGAGCTTTATAAGCCGACTTGATCTCTTCTTCCGATGCGGATTCCGAAACGCCCAATATGTTATAATAATCTTTCACGCTTCTAACTTAGGATAACAAACCTGTTTCTTCTGCATACGCTTTCAATTTTTCAACGCGTTCTTCTGTTGTTGGGTGTGTACGAAACAAGCCGACCAATCCTCCACCCGTCAAAGGACTCACTATGAATAGGTGCGCTGTGGCTTTGTTGCCTTCCATGGGCAGCATCAGGTTGCTCTTTTCCAGTTTGATCAACGCCTGTGCCAATTGCATCGGACGGCGTGAGATCTCCGCACCTGTTCTATCGGCCAAAAACTCCCGGGATCTCGATATCGCGAGCTGTATCATGGTTGCGATAATTGGCGCCAGTACGGCCATGATCAAGAATGAAAAGATATTGCTTCCGCCGCCATTTTCCTCTTCATCGGAATTTCTGTTAAACCCGCCAAAAATGGCCGCCCACTGGGCCATACTGGCGATGTATGAAATGGCTCCCGCAAAAGTAGCCACGACCGAACTGATCAGGATATCCCTGTTCTTAACATGCGCCAATTCGTGCGCCATCACACCTTCCAGTTCATCCTCCGTCAGCCTTGACAAGATGCCCTCTGTTGCAGCAACCGCCGCGTGTTCGGGATTTCGTCCCGTTGCGAAAGCATTTGGGGTTTCCGTAGGAATAACGTACAGCTTTGGCATCGGTAATCCGGCATTGACCGCCAGACGCTGAACGAGGTTGTAAAACCGAGGATGATCGTTGTATTGGATCTCGCGGGCGCCGTACATTTTTAATACGATCTTGTCGCTGAACCAGTAACTTACGAAATTCATAACACCGGCCAGAACCAATGCCACCAAAGCGCCGGACTGACCACCGATCATGCTTCCAATAAACATAAATAACAAAGTCAAAACGGTTAGAAAAAACATCGTTTTGAATGTATTCATGAATACCATCTTCAACCTCTTCTTTCTTTTTGATCTCTAATTAAGTTTTGTTTCCCGAATCTTTTGGTTTCTCGTTTTTCTGACCATTGGAACTTGTTGAGGCGCCGGATTTCTTATAATCGGTAATATAGAAACCAGAACCTTTGAACATCAGGCCGGAACCAGCTCCAATCATACGCGAAGACGGCTTGCCGCATTGAGGACAAGTCGCCACCGGCTCTTCGTTGATATTCTGGAACTCCTCGAACGTATGTCCTTCCGGACACTTATAATCGTATGTCGGCATGGGACACTCTTTCGTTTTTATTTTTTATCTTTGTCATCAACGACTTCGTAGTCGGCTTCTTCGACTTTTTTACCCTGTTCTCCGCCGGATGCTTGTTCCTGCGGGTTTCCCTGGGCCCCCGCGCCACCCTGATACATTTTAGTAGAAACCTCATTCCACACGCGGTTGAGAGATTCCGTGGCTGTTTTGATATTATCCAGATTATCCGCATTGATCGCGTCACGCAATTTCTGAACTTCGCTCTCGAGTTTCGATTTGGAATCGCTGTCGATCTTATCGCCGAATTCCTTGATATTTTTTTCAGTTTGATACGCCAGACTTTCGGCATGATTCTTCGCATCGATGCGTTCACGTCGGCGTTTATCTTCATCGGCATGCTCCTTCGCCGTATTAACCATACGATCTATCTCGTCGGAACTGAGGCCGGATGACGATTCGATGCGGATACTCTGTTCTTTGTTCGTCGCCTTATCCTTAGCCGTCACGTGCAGGATGCCGTTGGCGTCGATGTCAAAAGTCACTTCGATCTGCGGCACACCCCGCGGAGCCGGCGGAATACCGACCAACTCGAATCGCCCGATCTCGCGATTGTCTCCAAACATCGGCCTTTCGCCCTGCCCGACACGTATCGTCACCGCAGTCTGGCTGTCGGCGGCTGTTGAGAATATCTCCGCCTTCTTTGTTGGGATGGTCGTGTTACGGGGAATCATGGCCGTAAACACACCACCCAAAGTCTCTATGCCGAGTGATAAAGGCGTCACATCAAGCAGCAGCACATCTTTGACCTCACCGGCCAGCACCGCGCCCTGTATGGCCGCGCCCACGGCCACTACTTCGTCCGGGTTTACACCTTTGTGAGGTTCCTTCTTGAAAAGACCTTGCACCAGATCCTGGATCTTCGGAATACGGGTTGAACCGCCCACGAGAATCACTTCATCAATCTGTGAATACTGTAAACCTGCGTCCTTCATCGCTTGCTCCACAGGACGTACGGTTCTCTGAATCAAATCATCGCAGATCTGTTCAAATTTGGCACGTGTAAGCATGATATCGAGATGTTTTGGAACGCTATCAACGGCGGTCACGTAGGGCAAGTTGATCTGCGTCTGCATGGAACTGGACAGCTCAATCTTCGCCTTTTCGGCGGCGTCCTTCAGACGTTGCAGGGCCATCGGGTCCTTTCTCAGATCGATCCCTTCATTCTTTTTGAATTCATCCGCCAGCCAATTAACAATGCGCTCGTCAAAATCGTCGCCTCCTAAATGGGTATCTCCGTTGGTCGATAAAACTTCAAAAACGCCGTCACCGATTTCCAATATCGATATATCAAACGTACCGCCGCCAAGATCGTAAACCGCGATCTTCTCATTCGATTTCTTGTCCAATCCGTACGCCAACGCAGCGGCCGTCGGTTCGTTAAGAATTCGAAGAACATTCAAGCCGGCGATCTTTCCGGCATCTTTGGTTGCTTGCCGTTGGGCATCATTGAAATAGGCCGGAACGGTAATCACGGCATCCGTCACCGTCTGACCAAGATAATCTTCCGCCGTTTGTTTCATTTTCTGCAATACCATAGCGGAGATCTCCGGCGGTGAATAAATCTGTTCATTGATCTTGACGCGCGCAGAGTTTCCATCACCGCTTATTACTTCGTACGGAACTTTTTGACGTTCTTCATTCACTTCTTCGTAGCGCCTGCCCATAAATCGCTTGATAGAAAATATCGTGTTCTTAGGATTGGTGATGGACTGGCGTTTGGCGGGGCCGCCAATAATTCGTTCACCGGCCTTCGTAAAGGCAACGACAGACGGCGTTGTACGTCCACCTTCTGAATTGGCTATAACTACAGGTTGTCCGCCTTCCATGATCGAAACGCATGAATTCGTCGTTCCAAGGTCGATTCCTATTACTTTTCCTTTTGCCATAAGAATTACTCCTTCTTTCTAAATTTATTGTCTTATATTTGAAAAATTGCCTTCATTATCTGATTTTGGCCGTAAGTAAGTTCGCAAAGGTCATACCATAAAAATACACTGTTTTCCAAGCATTTATGGCAATAGTATTTGGATTAACAGCCACTAATTCATGAATTATTGTCAGTCTTTTCAATAGACTGTCATAATGGCTTATTTCATGACTTCCCGATTTCAAAAAAACAATTGCAAATCGAGTAAACTTTTGTAAATTCTGTAAGTTATTCATTAAATCATCTGCTTATGAAATTGCCGGTTCGAAAAATCCTCTTCTTGATCTCGACTTGCCTGTGGGCGCTTGTTTCACTACCCTGTGCTGCTCAGGTACGGTATAACCCCAACCCCACTCCATCCTTCGGAGGCTTGGGTTATGTGTTTTTCAACGGTTCAACCGATACTTCATACGCCATGCCCAATAATATTGCCAACGGCAATGAGAACCTCGAGCAGCGCGTCATCGATGTGATTAATCACGCACAAACGAGCCTGGACATGGCCGCTTTTGAGTTGAATAGCCTTAATATCGTTGTAGCTCTCTGTAAAGCCAAGGAGCGAGGTGTTCGCGTTCGAATCATATTTGACGATGAGAACGCACCGAAAAATAACGAAGATCTTTGGAGCGTAGCCCGCGGTCTGCTGCAAAACCGTTACAAAGTACCCATGATGAGCGATGCCGGATGGCCGTACATTCGTTCAAAAAATCATTTCTTTAAAGGTTACCGCGCGTTCATGCACAATAAATTTGTTGTCGCAGATTTTCTAAGCGCGGACTCGACCGACGACGTGGTCATTACGGGATCTTACAATTTTACGATAACGGGAATGGTCAGCATGCAGAATGTTATTCTGTTGAGAAGCCGTGCGATAGCCGGAGCTTATACGAAAGAATTTGAGATCATGTGGGGCGGTGATGACGCAACGCCGGACACTTCCGCTTCCGCTTTTCATCAATTCAAGAAAAACTCGGCCAATGCGACCTGGAATTTCGGCAAATCGAACCGTGTTCAAGCTTGTTTTGCGCCGATGAATAAGGACCGTACACGTCCAAATCTACTCGAGTTGGTGGCGGATCTGATTTCGCGAGAAGCCGACCATGATATCAAAATCTGTGCGTTCTCATTCAGCACCGACATCGAAATCGACGACGCGATCCGCCAAAAATTCGAGATCAATGGACTGGACGTTAAAGCGGTATTCGACAAATCCGGTAAGACGGCCCACGGGCTATACAGCGCTATGACCATGGATCCCGTGTCCCGCAAGCCATGGTCGAAGAAAGCCGAGGCCTATCTCGCCCGCGAAGACCGGCAACTGCATCATAAATACATTCTCATCGACGCGGAGAATTCGGACAAAAAGGATATACCGATCGTTATTACAGGATCCTTTAACTTCAGCAAGAACGCCAATGAAGTAAATGATGATAACTTTTTAATCATTTATGACCGCGCCATTGCTAATCAATATCTTCAGGAATTCTACACCCGATTCAAGGCGGCAAAAAGGTTGGCTAAAGAGAGGTTGGAGTCGGATGGTAACGAAGGAACGGAGGACAAGGACTAAGAACGCTTCAAAAGAACCTGTTTCTTAAACACTTCTTCAAATAATCCCTTTTTCATATTGACGGCCCATTCTTCAAGATCGCTCTTAGCTGAAGCCTTGATTTTCAAAACGAAGTTACGCGGCTGTATTTTGCATTTTATGGAAGACACTTTACTGTTGTGACTTCGATCCAAACCATCGGCCAAACGCAGAATCCCGGCCAGTTTCTTCACTGTCAATTGTTCACTCCCCGTCAATCGATTAAATCCTTCGTGTTTTGCCTTTGGATGGCTCTTGCGATGATACCGCGCAATATTAGCAATGATTTCCTTCTCTGTATCTGTGAAACCAGCCAACTCCGCATTTCGAATCAGGTAATATGAATGCCGATGATGTTGCGCGTGAGAAATAAAAAACCCGACCTCATGGAGCAACGCCGCGTATTCGAGAAATTCTCTTTCACGTTCACCCAGACGATGCATTTTGACGGTTTGATCAAATATACTAAGAGATAACTTGACGGCCTGGTGCGCATGATCGGGATCGTAGTTGAAAGTCTTTGCTAATTGCGTGACGCTTCGGTACCGAATATTCGCGAGATGATGGTGGTGGTCCTCCTGATAAACACGATTCTTCAGATAATCATAAATAATTCCCTCGCGGAGCGCAAACTCAGAAACGATCATGCTCTTAATCTTGAGTAACTCAAACGTCTCCTGCAGAACCAAAGCGCCCGCCGTGATGATATCAACTCGTTTCGGATCCAGTCCGGGAATCTGAATTCGCTGCGTATCCGTTCTTGCCTTGAGAATCGTCTTTACGACTTTGTTCAACTCATCTTTGGTGAAAGAAAAATTATTGACCTGCATGCCGATCGTTTCCCCTCGCAGCGCCCGGATCATATTGGCTATGTTTTGTATCGTTCCTGAGCTCCCAACGGCCATTTCGTATTTGCGCTTCTTGATTTCCCGTGCCACGGGAGAAAGAAAACCTACAATGTGTTCCCTGCAGGCTTTCAGATCTTTGTCCTTAATGACCGATTTGGGAAAAAATCTCTCCGTCAGCCTGATACAGCCGATTTTCAGGCTATTGGCATATAGGGTTTCACCTCTGGAACCGACGAGATATTCCACGCTGCCGCCTCCGATATCCACACAGAGCGTTTTTCTGTTATACACCGGGAGAGCTTGCAGAACTCCCAGATAGATGAGTCGGGCTTCTTCGAATCCCGAAACCACTTCGACATTGATACCCGTGCGAACTCTGACCTTCTTTACAAAATCGTTTTGGTTCAGAGCTTCCCGAACGGCACTGGTCGCAACCGCTCGCACCGGAGCTTTGTAATTCCTGGCGATTTCAGCAAAATGCTTGAGCGTAGCAATGCCCCGCTCCATGGCCTCCGGCGATATGTTTTTCATATCCTTTCCGCCGCTGCCGAGGCGCACGTTTTCTTTTTCGCGGTCAAGGATCCTGACATTACCGTCGGGCAGTATCTCCACTATCACCAGGTGAAACGAGTTGGTTCCCATATCGATAGCGGCAAGGTGCTGACCATGGGACAATGTTCGCTTTTTTCTCATATAAACGATCCGGAAATTATTATGATTGTCCAATCAGTTTAAGCTGGCGGGGCGTCAAATACCATTTCAGTTCTCCCCTAGGCGTCGGCGTCAGCCGCTCCACATCTATTTTGCAGAGACTGCCCTTCTTTAGTGCAAGCGAAAGTTTGCTGTTTCCGATGAAATAACCCGCAAGTTTTCCCAAATCCGGCTGATGCCCAACAAGCAGTACCTTATAATCGTTTTGAAAGGATTTGAAATTCTGCATCAGATCAGCTATCGACATGGGAATAGCCAAAGCCGGGCAATTGTGGATCTTATTGGCGCAATCAAGTACGTCGCCCACGATCTCAGCCGTTTGTTTCGATCGGACTAAAGGACTCGTCAAGACCACGTTAAAATGCAGCCCGAGTCTCTTCATTCCTTTGGCTTCGTCCTGCAACAGCTCTGTTCCTTCGTCGGTCAGAGGTCTCGCCGCATCGGACCTTATTTTGCCTCCAATATCCTCCGCAATACCGTGCCGTAATAAATAGATCTCCATAACAATCCTCTACGCTCCGAATTTTTTTAGTTTGCCGGCATTGGCCAGCGCCAGTTCCATAATATAATATGAGTGGAAATTGCCCAGCTGACCTTTCGAACATTCGGTTTCATTAAAAGCAGCCGCATCGTCATAACTGCAGACATCGGAATGGATCATAAACGGTACGGGATGCCAGCTGTGGCTCTTCATAGGCGGCGGCGTGGAGTGATCGCCCGTTACCATGATCACCGCCGGACCCAACTCTCTCAACATAGGTATGTGCTTGTCCACCTCTTCCAGTATTTTGATCTTTCCTTCCGGATTGCCGTCTTCGCCGTATGAATCGGTCTTCTTGACATGAAGAAAGAAGAAATCGTATTTCCCCCAATTTTCTCTTAACGTTTGAAATTCATCGGCAATTTCCATTCCCGTAGGTAAGACGTCCATACCGACAACACTGGCAACTCCGCGGTACAGCGGATAGCTTGCGATGCAGGCCGGCGTGATACCAAACCTGTCGGCCATCGAAGGCACGTGTGGCAAGACGGAGAAACCGCGCATCAGCAAGCTATTGGCTTTGGATTCACTCTTCAGGACCTGATTGGCTTTAGCTATAAACTTGTTAGCTATGGCCGCCATCCGTTTGGAAGCGGTGTTTACCGCTACGGCAGGCAGCGCCTTGACGCCCGTCACCTGAGGATCCGTGTCTTTGATGTGGCCGTCCAGTTTTTTCCCTCGAAAAACAACTACGAATCGATACTGTTCCCCGGGTGTGATTATCACTTTGACATCATCAACCTTTTTGATTTTGGCGCTCAGCATTTCGCACAGCCTAACGCATTCTTCCGTTGGAATGCGCCCCGCTCTCCGATCCGTCAACAGGCCCTCGCTATTAATGGTCGCAAAATTACATCTGGTGGCCACATCGCCGGCTTGAAGTTTCATATCAAGTCCCAGCGCTTCCAGCACACCGCGGCCGATTTGAATTTGATCGTCCGTGGGATCATATCCGAAAAGTGAAAAATGAGCCGGTCCGCTCCCCGGTGTTACTCCGTACGAAACCGGCATAATGCGTCCGCACAATGATTCCTTCGCCAGCTTATTGAGGTTAGGAATGTTAGCTAATTCCAGCTCCGTCTTTGGACGCCCCGCGGTTCGGATACCTCCGAGTCCATCCATCACCAAAAGTACAATTTTCGAATCGGTTTTTTGAGAAAGCATCTTAAGCAGGTCGGTGTGTTTCATGATGTGCCTCTTGAAGTTTGGTAAGACCATTGAATATAATTCCTTTAAAGTTATGATTCAATAGCGCCGGATAGTTTTGAAATTTCAATATTGCATTTTCATATGTCAATCCCTATATTACTCCGGTTTTTGGAATGTCGTCCAATGGTAGGACAGTGGACTCTGGATCCATTAATCGGGGTTCGAATCCCTGCATTCCAGCGAATCCTAGGACAACGGATATGTTGTCCTTTTTTATTTCTTGCTTTTAATTTCACAATGGCCTATCTTGCGTTGTGCAAAAAATTTAGTTAATAACTCCAACCGGAGGTGTTTTTCATGAATTTAGGTATGCCCGAAATTATTGTCATTTGTATCGCCGTGTTAGTGCTTTTTGGCGCCAAGAAAATTCCGGAATTCGCACAAGGCCTGGGAAAAGGCATCAGAGAGTTCAAACGTGCCATGCATTCCACCGAAGAAGAGATCAAAAAAGGAATAACCGAAGATCCTAACAAAAAATCCTGATCCGGATTTTTAGAAATTTTTTGTCATAATGCATCCCGATCGTCCGACTTGTCGGCGGGTCGGGATTTTTTCTGCTAAACACGAGACATAAACGGAGTCTCCGACATTGAATAAGACTTTTTCTGAAATATCAGTCGAACTGAAGAATGGCATAATCACCTGCCGATCGCTGATTGAGAATTACCTGGACACTATCGAGCGGAAAAGAAACCTCAATGCCTTTATCACCGTGTTCGATCGCAATAAGCTGATGAAACGCGGCGAAGCGATCGATCAAAGACTAAAGTCGGGAAAGGCCGGCAAATTGGCCGGCATGGTGATCGCTGTGAAGGATGCCATTGTGGTTAGAGATGAACGAAGCACTTCCGGTTCCAAAATATTGGAATCCTATATTTCACCGTATGATGCCACCGTGATTGAAAGACTGGAAAACGAGGACGCCATCGTGATCGGTAAGGCCAATATGGATGAATTTGCGATGGGATCTTCGAATGAGAATTCCGCTTACGGCAATGTACTCAATCCTTACGATCCCTCGCGTGTACCGGGAGGCTCAAGCGGCGGGAGTGTCGTTGCGGTCGCTGCGGGCATGAGCACAGCGGCACTTGGCTCCGAGACAGGCGGATCCGTGCGGCTTCCGGCCTCTTTCTGCGGTGTCGTAGGTCTCAAACCCACTTACGGACGGATTTCAAGGTACGGACTATCGGCCTTTGCTTCTTCATTTGATCAGATAGGCCCCATTGCCAATAATGTCGAGGATACGGCCCTGTTGACGGAAGTTATATCCGGCCTCGACGCTCACGATTCCACCAGCTCCGGCACACCCGTTCCAAACTATGGGATGTTTTTGCGTCAAGGGGTTAAAGGATTGCGTATCGGTGTGCCTAAGGAATATTTTGGCGCGGGACTTGACAAAGAGATAGAAAAATCGGTTCATGCGACTATTGATAAACTGGCCGGCCAGGGCGCCGAGATCGTCGATGTATCGCTGCCACACACCGAATACGGCATTGCGACCTACTATATTCTAGTGACTGCGGAAGCTTCTTCCAATCTTGCCCGATACGACGGTATTCGGTATACACATCGGAGTTCGGCCGCGAAGACCATTTCTGACACTTTTGTCAAAAGCCGGAGCGAAGCCTTCGGCGAAGAAGTTAAGCGAAGGATCATGCTGGGCACCTACGTATTGAGTGCCGGATATTATGATGCGTATTACAACAAGGCTCAGAAGGTCCGGACTCTCATCAAAAAGGACTTTGTGGATGTTTTCAGCCAAAAAATCGATTGCCTTGTTGCGCCGACATCACCTACGGTCGCTTTCAAGTTCGGTGAGAAAACTCAGGATCCCTTAGCCATGTACCTGTCTGACGTGTATACGGTCAATATCAATATTGCCGGCAATCCTGCGATCAGCGTGCCCTGCGGCAAAAATTCAGACCAAATGCCGATCGGCATTCAGATCATCGCAAAGGATTTTGATGAATCGATGTGCTTTCGTGTTGCCTATACGATTGAGCAGATGTTCTGATCCTTTCTCTATTCCAAATACATTCTGAATGACACACCGTGAAACGATACCACACATTATCTGTCTTTCTTTTCATACTATTGTGTTCCTGCTCGCCTGAATCCTCCGATCGGATTACCCTTACCTGGTGGCAGTTCTGGGCCGAGCCTTATCAAAAGCCTATCGTCAGAGAATTGATTAATCAATTCGAAAAGTCCCATCCGAATGTGAAAATTGACATGACGGAATTAACTTGGTCAAGCGGGCACGACAAGATCGCGGCGGCTTTTGCTGCAGGAAGGGCTCCGGATGTGCTGGAGTTGGGCTCCGACTGGGTGTATGAATTTGCATCCAGAAATACTCTATCAGATATTACAAATGAAAGCATCCCTTTCCGCGACAGGTATTTGGGTTGGGAATCTTGTACAGTTGATGGACGTATTTATGGCATACCATGGATGCTCGGAACACGGGCGATCTTTTATAACAAGAGCCTGGTGACCCATGACTCCATAAGATCTTTGGCAGAACTAACGGAAGCCGTCAAACGCGTTCATCACCCCGAACAGGGTATATACGGCTTTGGCAATACAAAAAAGGAACCTCATCAGTTATACAAAAAGATCCTTCCTTTTTTCTGGAGCTTTGGCGGTTCCATCTTATCTCATGACGGTGACAGCTGTTTCATTGATTCTGAAGAAAATGTCAGGGCCTTGAATGCTTATCTACAGTTGTGCCAATACGGCCTTCTTGAAAGTCAGAAGAATCTGGATGATGAATTTGTAAAAGGAAACATCGGTTTCGTATTTTCAGGCGGTTGGCTGATAAAAAGAATTCATGATCAGAACCCTGCATTGAAATACGGCATTATACTGTTTCCGCAGTGCGACTCGTCTCACAACCCTTACTCTTTCTACGGCGGCGAATATCTGGTTATTAATAACACCTCAGCCCGTAAAACATTAGCGATGGACTTCATCCGCTTCCTCGTATCGAAAGAAAATGCCCTAAAATTGGCCTCTGTCTCAAAAGTCACGCTGCCTGCAGAGAGAATGTCAGAAAATGATCCCTATTTTATCAATAACCCCATGGAAAAGATACTTTGGAATCAGCTGGTATCCTCAAAACCCTCTCCCCTTCACCCCCAATGGGTCAAGATAGAGAATATTATTGAAGAAGAGGTCGAGCAGGCCGTGTATGGTAAGAAAGACGCCCAAGACGCATTGCGGAATGCCCAATTGCGTATTCAGAAACTTTTGATGGCACGATAACCTCATGAAGACATTCTTGATACTCGTTATAAGTTATTTGTCAGTATGTGAAAGCGCCTTTTCCCAAGTAAAAAAGGATGTGGACAAGGTGTTCTTTCAACTCAATTATAAACCGGGTGACTGGATCACGATTTCTTCGACCCGCAACAGCTCATGCGTAGCCGTCGGATACAGAACCGCTTACATCGCAACTTCCGGAGGAGTTTTGAGGTATGATATTGTCAAGAAACAATTTGACTATCCGCTGACCACCAGTAGTGGAATGCTCGATAACGATGTACGGGTCGTCGCTATTGACCGGCAGAATGATTTTTTGTGGGCGGCCACAAAGACCGGCCTTCAGGTCTACAATCCGGCTTCGAGACAGTTTACCACAGCTACGCTGTTTCAAATCGGACTGCATTTGAATGAGGAAATCCATTCGATAGGGTTTGAAATCAGCAGAGTATGGATTCAAACAAACCAGGGTTTTCTCTCATCCTCTAATTCCTTATTCGGCTTTACCAGAGATAATTTACCCGATACGGCAACACCGGTGTGGTTTGGGCTTCGGGCTATTCCTCCCGGTAAACTGCCTCATATTTTTACTAATTCCGAAACCGGATTTCGTTTCGACGATTATGAAAAATCGTTTGTGGATAATGAGTTTCGCAAATTCCCCCTTTCGTGGTACGGCTATGATCATCTCGGCAATCTGTGGCTAACGACGAACGGAGCTGGAACCTGGAAGGCCAATAATGTCTCGTTTCTCGCCGAACCGCTTAGATATGGCCTGGCGATGGAAGACGTGTCGGCCATCTGTTTCGACGACGTCACCATGTGGGCAGGAGGAAATCTAAGATCTCCCCATGGATTTGACAATTCCGGCCGAATCTCCGGTGTGACTAAGTGGAATCAAGAAAACGACGTTTTTCATTACTATGATTCAGGCTTTCGCTCCGGCCTGAATGTGGAATTCGTCAATTGTTTACTGACCGACAAGGAAAATCTGTGGGTTGGTACGGGCGAAGGACTGATTCGTAACATAAAGTCCATGGATTATTGGACCACGTACGGAGCCAATTCCGGCCTTTATCATCCAATCGTGTATTCGCTGGCCCTGGATAACCGAACTCTCTATATAGGAACGGAACAAGGCATTAATGTAGCCAGGCCAAAAGAAAAAGAATATGTAGTCTCTAAAATGGAGATCCCGGAGTTATTCAATACGCCGACCTTCAAAATGCTTATCAGCGGCAGAAATCTGTGGTTAGGGACGGGTAATGGCATTTTTTCCATCGCACTCGACGGTAAAACACTGGCCCACTACTCAGCATTGGGCTTTGAGATACCAACTACGGCCTTTGTGGATCAACAAATTCGAGGGATTGCCGAAGATTCAACTGATGTCTATTTTGCATCGGAGTTGGGTATTGTCCATTACAATAAGCACACACATTTGTGGCAATCCATACCTGTCAATACTCAGTATCTCTCGCCGGGAGTCAATGACGCTGTCTGCGATAATACAAATCTCTGGGTAGCAACCAATTCCGGGGTCCTTAAATACACGAAGGAAAAGAAGAAATGGGTTTACTATGGAACTCAGGACGGGCTTGCGGGCGAGAGGGTCAAACAAATATTGATTGACGGAGATTACGTTTGGTTTGCAACCAATAAAGGTTTGACCCAATTCTATTGGAACGCACCGCATCTTATTGAATAAATGTCCCTTCTCTTACTTGCAGCAGTCGTCTAAAGCCTCATACGCTTTTGTGTCACGCTTTACGCCATTGGCATCATAACCAGCCTTTGCAATGGCACGTTCCATATCTTCAATTTTCAATTTAGCGTCATCATATTGAACCATAGCTGTTTTTGATTTTTTGTCGACTTTTACTTCTTTCACTCCATCCAGCTTCTTTAAAGCCTCGCTAACCGTTCTGACGCAAGACCCGCATTTGATGGTTGGAACCTCAATGCTTACAACTTTTGCCACGTTTTCTGTCTTCGATTCTTTTGTTTCCTGAGCCACGAGATGAGTCCCCCTAACAGAGAACAACGTCGCGATCACAAGGTAAATAAGCGTTTTCATACAGCGCTCCTATTGTGTGAGTTTAGAAAAATGAAGTTAATTCGGCTTAATGTTTATGCTCATCAATTGCTTTCTCCTTTACAACGGACTCCTTCAGAGGGTCGACATGCTGATGCGGCGTATCTTTACCGTTCTTCAACTGACTTTCCGAATCGATAAGAAACCCCCCGCTCACTGCAACTTTATCACCTTCCGACAAGCCGGAGAGAATTTGATATTTTCCGTTCTGACGAATTCCTACCGTGATCTCTTTGGATTCAAATCGCTCATTTGAGGTTTTTACCCAAACGATATTTCTTTTTCCTGTGAACAATACGGCTTCTTCAGGAATCATTAGTTGTTTGCCCAAATTCTTCCGGAAAATCACTTCGCCGTACATCTGGGGTTTTAAACGCTCCGTAAGATTACCGAACACTGATCGTATTCTTATCGTTCTTGTTTGGTTGTTCACTACAGGATAAATATAATGCACGATCCCTTCGAATATTTCTTCCGGGAATGCGGGAATCTTCAATTTCACTTTACTCCCCTTCTCAACAGCGTTTAAATCAACATCGTAGACCTCCGAGACAGCCCACAGAACAGACATATCGGCAATGCCATAGAGCAATGCGCCTTCGTTGACGTACATTCCCTCTTGGATCTTCTTTTCAATGACCGTACCGCTGATCGGCGAATGAAACGTCACGATGTATTGAACCCCTTGGTTTTTCTCAAGATTTTCAATTTGTTCCTCTGTTAAACCGTACAGCTCCAATTTCTTCCTCGCAGATCCTATCAACGATTCGTATCGGATATCCGGTTCTTTTGTTGAGGTCCGTGTTGTTGCATTTTGCCGTGCTATGATATATTCATTCTGAGCCTCAACTAATTGCGGGCTATAGATCTCAAAAAGCGGTTGCCCGGCCGTAACATAATCTCCCGTCTTATCCACCAGCAATTTTTCGATACGTCCGCTGAATCTTGCCGAAATCAATTTTCTATTTGGCTCGGCAAAATCCAGATAACTATACGACGAGACCTCTTTAATCAAATCTTCTTTCTTTATCGTTAACGTCGATACATTAGCCAGCACTTGTTTTGTGGTGTTGAGCTCGATCATGCCTGTCATATCCGTTAAAACAGCTTCTGTATTGTCGGGCCTTTTTACAAGGTCCATATTGCAGATCGGACATATGCCCGGCCGGTCCGACGTGACTTCCGGATGCATCGGACAGTAATAGGTTTCCTTTTCACCATGCAGGTTCTCATTTGGGCTTTTTTTTGCGCATCCGAGCATCGCCATGGATAACATAATTGCTGCTATTAGTACGTATCTCATTTTATCTCCTTACTTTTTTATCCTTCTCTCATCCAATCTGCCATTTTTGACTTTTCAAGTCTGCCCTTCCTCAATGCTCGTTCTTTCATGATGGCAAACAGAATGGGCGTTACCACCAATACATGCACCGCAGATGTGAATAGTCCCCCGATCATTGGAGCGGTCAAAGGCTTCATGACATCCGAGCCGGCGCCGGTGGCCCACATCACCGGAACGAGCCCGATCATGGCGGTGCTCACAGTCATTAATTTCGGTCTCAGTCGCAAAACCGAACCTTCTACCGTTGCATCGTAAATGTCCTTGGTTGTGATTGGACCTCTTATTCCCTTTTCGTGATCTCGGATGCGTTTATCCAGCGCTTCGTGCAGATACACGACCATAATCACACCGGTTTCCGTGGCGATCCCGTATAATGCGATGAAACCGACCCACACGGCTACGGAAAAGTTATATCCCAGAAAATAGATCATGTACATCCCGCCGATTAATGCAAATGGAACTGATAACATGACCACGCCGGCTTCCTTATAATCATGCAATGTGAAATAAAGAAGAAAGAATATGAGCAGAAAAACCACCGGCATGATGAGCGCTAAAGTCCTTTGAGCGCGCACTTTATGCTCGTACTGTCCGCTCCACGTATAGGTGTAACCCGTCGGAAGATCCAGATTATCTGCAATAACTGCTTTCGCGTCCTCCATCACGCTGCCCATGTCCCTGCCGCGCGTATTCATGAAGACAATGGAACGCAACATGCCGTTTTCGCTGCTGATCATGGGCGGTCCGGTTACTATCCTTACATCGGCCAAATATGAAAGAGGCAGATACAGCTTAGAGGATGAAGGGGTCGTTAGTGAGAAGCCGTTTGCCGCTGTACTCTCACTTATCCTATTTTCTACCGCAGAACCACTCATCGGCCGGCTTCCCATACTTTGAGAGCCATATGCAACCGGCGTCATGCCGGGCGATGCAGCCATGCTATTCGAAGAATTGACAGGAATAATAAGTTTCTTCAACTCATCAATATTGTCGCGTATTTCCCTTTCATAACGCAAACGGATAGGAAATCTCATTCTGTCCTGAATAACCATGCCCAGGTTTTGGCCACCGACCGCTGTCTCAATGATATCCTGAACGTCTGCAATATTAACTCCATACCTGGCCGCAACTTCCCGTTTGATCTGTATATCGAGATAATAACCGTTCTGTACCCTTTCCGCAACCACATCAGCCGCTCCGTCCACCGACTTGAGAATCTGTTCGGCTTTGACCGCATAATACTCTAACGTATCCAGGTTGTCTCCGAATATTTTGAATCCGATATCCGTTCGGACGCCTGTGGAAAGCATGTTGATACGGTTAATGATCGGCTGGGTCCATCCATTCCGAACACCGGGAATTTGTAGCTTTTGATCCAGTTCAGCAATGATGTCCTTTTTAGTAATACCATCACGCCATTCACTTTTTGGTTTTAATAGAATGATCGTTTCGATCATACTCAGCGGCGCATTGTCGGTGGCTGTTTCGGCTCGACCGGCTTTGCCTAGAACGTGAT
The DNA here is from genome assembly GCA_964415295.1 of uncultured Bacteroidota bacterium. Taxonomy (GTDB): domain Bacteria; phylum CLD3; class CLD3; order SB21; family SB21; genus SB21. Next base: position 72,506 of record CAYPYN010000009.1, on the reverse strand, counting down.
CCACTTCCGGAACCGTTCGTATAATCCGGTCCTGCATTTGCATGATCCTGTTAACCTCGGTAATCGATGCATTTGGTAGTGTCACCGGCATGTAGAGCAGTGAGCCTTCGTCCAAAGGAGGCATGAATTCCGAACCTGTTCTCTGAATCAAAGGAATAGTTATCAACAGAGCAAAGACATTGATCGCTATGGTAGTCTTACGATATTTCAGTACCCAGTGAATGATCGGCTCATAGATTCTGATAAAAAGCCCCGTAACGGGGTTTTCCTTTTCAGGACGAAATTTGCCCCTCATGAGCAGCGTCATCAGGACCGGGATCAAAGTAATTACCACAACGGCGGAGGCTACCATGACAAATGTCTTTGTGAATGCCAGAGGCGTGAACAATTTACCTTCCTGGCCGGTCAGAAGAAATACAGGCAAAAACGAGATCAAAATGATCAGCTCTGAAAAGAAAATGGCTCGTCCAACCTGCTTTGCCGACATGATAGAGATGGATTTGTAGTCTTCCGAACTCAAATGACCCTTTTCTTCAATAGCTCTTGCGATATTCCTGTAAGCATTCTCCACCATGACTATTGATGCATCGACTATGACGCCGATAGCCAAAATGATCCCTCCAAGACTCATGATATTGGATGTAATGCCGAAAATCCGCATCAGAATAAACGATAGTAAGACAGAAACCGGGATTTCAATGATGATCCTGATAATGCTTCTGAAATGAAGTAGGAAAATGGCTACCATGGCTGAAACCGTTATAGCCGCTTCGATAAGAGCGCGGTCCAGCGTCCCGATGGCCTCACGGATCAATGTGCTTCGGTCGTAGGATGGCACGATCTTCACACCTTCAGGAAGTCCGGATGAGATTTCTGCGATCTTCTCTTTAACCCGATCGATCACTTCTTTGGCATTTTCGCCACTGCGCATCACCACAATTCCGCCGACTACCTGACCTTTTCCGTCTTTTTCAAGCGATCCTCTGCGTATATCGCCTCCCAATTGAACGCTTGCGACGTTTGAGATTAGAACAGGTATTCCATTCTCCGATGTTCGGATAACGGTATTCGATATATCCTCGACGGATGTAATATACCCTTGACCCCTGACAAAGTATTCCGCATCACTGGATTCGATGATTTTCCCGCCAACTTCATTATTGCTACGCTGTATGGCCGTGATGACATCGGACACGGTTACATTATATGCTCGCAGCAGGAGCGGGTTTATGTCCACTTGGTACTGCTTTACAAAGCCGCCGATGCTGGCTATTTCAGCAACGCCTTCGACCGAAGAAAGCTTATAACGAATGTACCAATCCTGGATTGACCGCAGGCTGCCGAGGTCATATCCGTCACCTTCAACCGTATACCAAAATACGTGGCCGACACCTGTTCCGTCGGGTCCCAAAGTCGGCGTAACCCCTTGCGGCAAATTATTTTTAACAGTACTCAGGCGTTCCAACACCCGGGTTCTCGCAAAATAGATATCCGTATTATCATCAAAAATGACGAATACGAACGACATACCGAACATCGACGACGCCCTGACGGCCTTGACATCGGGAAGGCCTTGCAGCGAAGATACTATAGGAAAAGTCAGCTGCGATTCGACGATTTCAGGAGAACGTCCCATCCACTCCGTATAGATTATTACCTGATTTTCAGACAAGTCCGGTATAGCGTCCACGGGTAAATGAATGACGGCATAGATCCCATAACCCGAAAGGAGCAAATAGGCAAAAATAACCATCAGCCTGTTTTTGGTGCTCCAATCTATAATTTTTTCGATCATAATTTTTCTCCAGACATTATTTATTCGAGCGGCTCTTGATTTCGTCCAATGTCAGACCGACGGACTGCTCCAATTCGTTCGCACTTACGGCCGCATCCATTACGTTCATAGCATGATCCAGCTTAGCCATCAGCAGCATCCGGCAGGCATCCAGAACCATCATAAATGAGGTGTTGCCGCCTTGAAAAGACGCTACGGAGGCATTTAATGAGGTTTCAGCCTGCGGAATAAGCTTTTCTTTGATTTCTTTGGCCTGCAAACGGGAGGATTCGAGCTTTACCAATGCGTTTTGGATATCATTGCCGATCATATTCTTCATGTTCTGGTAATCCATTCCTGCATGACGGATATGCTGAGCCGCCTCGTCTGCCTTTCCCTGAAACCGGTTCCTGGACCAGGGGGCCATTGGGATGGATACACCTACCATCACGGACCAAAAGTCCTTCGTCGTATTCGTCATGTCCTTATACATAGCACGCACCATGATATCCGGATACAATTCTCGTTTCGCAAGATCGCGTTCTGACTGGAACATTCTGATATTAAAATCCATGGCTTTGAGTTCCGGTCGGTTCTCTTCGGCCAAAGAGACCAGGCGTTCAAAGGAATAATCATATTCGTCCACAACCGGTTCCGGTACGATCCCCAATGGTGAATTGGCTGGCCGGCCAACCAGAGTGTTGATCATGGCTTCTGTTGTTCTTCTGTCTCTCTCAAGGGATATGCCTTCATTAACCAGCTTGGTCAGTTCAGTCTGTGCCCGCAGAATATCGGATTGACTGCCGAATCCAACCTCATATTGTCTGGAAGCCAATTCAATGACATTCTGAATAATGCGTCTGTTCTCAACATTAAACTCTTTTTTTCTCTGAATGAGATACAATTCATAGTACGCGGTTTTCAGATCACGGATGATCTTATTGTCAAGCGCCCTCGATTCCTCCGTTTTCATGTTGGCATTGTTTTCTGCAAATGCACCCATCAAAGCCCGTTTGCCCGGCCAAGGAAACATCTGTTGGGCGTAATAGTCCGTTTCCATATTCTCTTTTGTTACAATAGGGAAAGAACTTATGGGAACTTGATAAAACTCGATACCGATTTGAGGCGGGTCGAATGACCGTGCGGCCACCGTGACAGCTTTGGCAGCCTCCGCTTGGTGCCGAGCAGCATGAAGTTGCGGGTTTTGTTCGAGCGCCGTCCTGATCAGCTCATCGAGAAGCAGTTTCCCATCTTCCTGAGCGACAATCGGGCGTGCGGCATGCAGCATTAACAGACATAAAAGGATAATGCGATACATAGAATACCCTCACTTTTTTTTGGAAATAATTAACCGCTGATCCCGAAATACCGAATGTCAGGCGAAGCTTAAAGGATCAGGATGGTTTAATGACAGAAAAAGTGGATATTAAATGAGGTAGGTTTGCAGGAGCGATAACTTGTCCGGCGCGGTCAGATAGGACTGAAAATAAGCCGTAGTGAGATTCTTTGAAAAAATGAGAATTTGTATTTTGTTCAGCGAGAAAGCGGGTAACATGTGATTGAGTTTCACATCTCCCTTTGAAACCGGCAGCAGCTCATCCATGCTCTCATTCTGTCCGGTTTGCATGGAAGGGCATGGGCAAGAATGCGATGCGCGTATCGATATATGTTCCGGGGTCTTATGATCGCATTGGCCAGATGTATCGCTTGTCTTGCAGCATGACATATTATCTGCGGCCATTGACTTGCATAGTCTGAGTAAGCCGGTGTTGAAAGAAACGGCACTCAAGGTCAAAACCAAGGTGAAGGCAACATATTTATGCAGGATCTGGTTCAACATAAAAACCTTTAATTCAGAAGCTTATGAACATTCAACGCACGACATTCCAAAAAGTTCCCGCATATCTTAAAAAAGTTTTTCGATAAAGAAAATGACTTTGGTCATGTTTTCTTATTTCACACGTTGTTCCGAATAATCTATGTATTTTTGCGACTCATCGGGCAGTTCCATTCTATCGTAAATCACTGCAAAAAAGGTGTTTATCATAGGATTCTGTTTTTCAGTGATAGCCAGCCGCTCCAGAGTCTGCCTGCATTCCTCATACAGTTCGTATGAAATAAGCAAATTAGCATATAATAGTTCGTATGCTACTGACGATGTATCCTGTTTAAGTATGGAGGCAAGCGTCTCCTTTTCCTTTTCGAACTTCTGCCGCTGAGAGGAACTCAAAATTCTAAACCAGACTGCCGTTGGTATGTCGGATAATTCAGATGATGATTCACGTACATACCAGAAGTATTGTTTTCCCGGTTCCTGCAACGGGACATGGGCCAGTGAGAGACTGTCCGATGCAACCGCATCGTCGTAAGAAAAATCGTTTTCATAACATCGGATAGATACATCGACTTTGATGTTCTCGTTTCCATTCCGTCTCCAAACCAAGTGCGTAGGGGGATTTTGCAAAGCCGAGTTTCTGGGATATACCATGACCACTGATTGATCAATAGCGGCGCGCCTATGTTGCCGTTCCATCCGTCCTGCGCGTGTTAACCACTCATTCAATCCGAAATTCTGCCTGACAAGGGACTCTACCAAGGGCTCTCTCTCGATCGGGGCTTTCCATCTCAGAGACCGGTCAAATTTCTTAATCATTCCGTCCGGTTCAAGCAGAGTTATTGACGAATGGCCTGATAGGACGATTGAGTCGTGGTCGACGACCGTACTCCCTGTGCGCAGCCTGAAATCACTCTGACCAGCACGGAATGCCTCTCCGTTCACTTGAATTACGACTGCAGAAACAGACTGGGACACCAGCGTCGTGAATGGAAAGAAGGTCACAAAAAGCAATCGGCTTAGTATTTGGAGAGACGGTATCATTTCTTTTTAAGTATCAGCATGGTGATATCATCGGATTGCTCTGCATTTCCCACAAATCGTTTTACATCATCGTAGATAACCTCTTTTAAGGCTTCTGCTCCGAGACGCGTATTTTTCAATGCGCACTGCTCCAATCGCTCATCGTCGTAAAAATCATCGTCTTTATTCGCCGCTTCGGTCACACCGTCGGTGAACATGACGACAACATCATTGGGCTGAAGGAGAGTTTCCTCGGCATCGTATTCGTCGAAGGGCGCCATGCCCAAAGGAATACCACCGGCAGTCAGTTTTTTGATGGATCCGTTACGGCACAAGATCGGAGGATTGTGTCCCGCATTGACCGACCGAAGAATATGATTATCCGTATCCAGTACGGCCATGAAAAAAGTTATGTACTTATCCGAAGTCGAGTTTCTAAGAATGGTCCTATTGAGCTTGGCGGCCAGATTTTTGATTTCAAAGTCTCCTTCCAAATACGCTCTCAACGAAGCCTGCAAGGTCGATACCAGAAGGGCACCCGGGATACTTTTTCCGGAAACATCCGCGATAACCAAAGCAAGATGACCATTCGGAAGGTGCACGACGTCATAGAAATCACCGCCTACTTGTTTGCTAGGAACGTTGATACCGGCAATTTCATAACCTTCCTTTTGGACAATCTCTTTCGGTATGATGGTCTTTTGGATAGTTGCGGCTACTTCCAGCTCTTTCTCCATGCGCTCCTTCTCGAGCGATTCTTCATGAAGCCTTGCGTTTTCAATCGCGATGCAGGCGTCCACGGATAATGTATCAAGAAATTTCACGTCGTCCATGGTGAAGTAGCCGCCTTTTCGGTTGATGATCTGAAATACGCCTATCATCTCACCTTTCCGGTTCTTCATCGGAGTGCAAAGGATCGTCTTTGTCTTATAACCCGTCTTCTTGTCAAACTCCGGATTAAAACGTTCATCTTTATAGGCGTCTTTGAGAATAACTTTTCTCCCGGTTTCGGCCACATAACCAGAAATTCCCTGTCCAACCGGCAACCGGATCTCAATAATACTGTCGCCCTGCAGAACTTTGGACCACAATTCTTTTTTCTCATGATCGATCAGATAAAGCGTGCCACGGTCAGCATTGAGATTCTTGATCGCCGTATCTAGAATGATCTTCAAAATCTTATTCAGATCCAATGTGGAATTCAGCAATTTACCGATTTCCACGACGGCCATTAGTCTTATGGTCTCGTCGGTGATATTCTTTAGTTTCTTTGAAAGATCCACAGGTTATTTCTTCTGCTGAAATTGAGTCTCATGAACAATTATTTAAATGATCCTAACATGACATGTTCCGGAAAACCCGTTAACATCATGTGATCAGAGCTTAAGGTTACTTCAAATTCGCGAATCTCATTATCTACCAAACCCAAAAGATGCCGGTAGCGCTCCGTCAGGAAATGTATCTGTTGATTGGTCGAACTCCGCCACATACGGTCGCAGTGAAGCTCATGCCTGTATTCACCGTCCACCAAGATGTCCAATTGGGATAATAGATCCGTAAATGGTCGGCCTTTGTCGTGAATGTCATTCAACGTGAACCCACTATATGACATGACAGATAAATCGTTCTTCTTAAAGAGATAGGCTGCTTCTGCTAATTCTCTGGATTGCTCGAATGGCTCTCCGCCGCTCAAAGTTACGCCTTCAATATCCTTGAAATTGCCCGATATCCTCTTTACAGCGTCGAACAGCTCATCCGATGTGTAAGACCATTTTCCTTTACCGAAACCAAGATACTCGGTGTTCCAGCACCCCGGACAACGTTTGCGGCAGCCCTTAACCCAGATGACGCACCGGCGTCCGGGACCATTGACCTCTGAAACTGGGAGTATTTCGGCAACTTCTATCCTATCTGACATCATGCTGTGCTAATCCACCACTCCCCTTCCGGACTTCTTTATCAGATCTTTGCTTTTGAGATCTTCGAAGACAGAATCCAGAATCCCGTTGATGAATTTACTGCTCTTGTCGGTGCTGTAGCGTTTACTGATCTCGATCACTTCGTTGATCGATACTTTTGGGGGAATATCTTCGAAATGTAGAAATTCGCAAATGCCTATCCGCAACAAAAGCCTGTCGATCATGGCTATACGCTCGAAATCCCAATTTTGCGTTTTGGATTTGATTAGATCGTCCAGCTGCCCCCTATTCTCCACGGCACAAGATACGAGTTTCGTAATAAACCCTTTAGCTTTATCGGTAAACGAACCGCAGATGTCCTCCGTTAGTTTCTCTACAGGACCCGGAGAAAATTCAAAAGCGTACAAAATCTGAAGAACGGTTTCCCGTGCTTCCCTTCGGCTGTTTTTTGGGGCCGTGTTTACGGGTTTAGATTCGTCAAGCAACAAAGGATTCATAATGATTGCCAAAGACCTTTTTCAACTTTCGCTGAATTCTTATACCTGTCAGATGTTTTCCAGTCTGCGCATGACCGATTCCGAACGGCTGACATACGTTTGTTTGATCCGCCCTATCTGGCGAAGCCGCTCCTCGGCGATCTTATTGGACGCCGCATAGGTCGGTATGCTTTCTCTCTCAGATAATTCAAGAATATTTTTTACGATGTCATAAATACCTTTAGCCTGCGACAGCGCTTTTTCCTGGTTGTATCCCTCCAGCTCGTTGTAAACGTTGATCAAACCGCCTGAATTGATGACGTAATCGGGAGCATAGACGATCTTCTTTTCGATAAGCATGTGACCGTGCCTGACTTCATCGGCCAATTGGTTATTGGCGGCACCGGCGATGATCTTACATTTAAACTGCGGAATGGTCGAATCATTAACGATGGCGCCTAAGGCGCAAGGCGCAAATATATCGACGTCGGCCGAGTATATCTTATCGCCTTCCACAGATTCGGCTCCGAACTCGTTGATCACTTTCCTGACCCTTTCCGAATCAATATCGGAAACGATCAGTTTGGCGCCTTCATCATGCAAATGACGAACCAGATAATAACCGACATGGCCAAGCCCCTGCACAGCAATCCGTAATCCTTTCAGCGATTGTGTCCCAAAAACCTTTTCCGCACAAGCTTTCATGCCTCGGTAGGTACCCAGAGCGGTTACCGGAGAAGGATCACCGCTGCCGCCAAGCGCCCTTGATATCCCGGTTACGTATTTCGACTCCATGCGGACCCACTCCATATCCATCACGCTCGTGCCCACATCTTCCGCGGTAATATATCTTCCGCCGAGCCCTTGTACGAATCGTCCAAACGCGCGAAATAATATCTCATTCTTATTCTTTTTTGGATCGCCGATAATGACCGCCTTGCCGCCTCCCAAGTTCAAACCTGCTACAGCCGCTTTATAGGTCATGCCGCGGGAGAGTCTTAAGACATCGTTCAACGCCTGTTCAGAAGATTCATACGGATACATGCGGCAGCCTCCGAGGGCCGGACCTAGCGTCGTATTGTGTATCGCCACAATGGCTCTCAACCCGCTGTGTTTATCGCTAAAGAACACGACTTCTTCGTGTTCCTTCTCCTCGATCATTTCAAACATATCCATGGGGCTTTGCTCCGCATTTTCTACCAGTTAAGAACACTGCGTGCAATGACGACACGCTGGATCTCGGAGGTTCCTTCATAAATTTCCGTGATCTTAGCATCCCGCATATAACGCTCAACAGGATATTCTTTCGTATACCCGTATCCACCATGCATTTGCACGGCCTGGGTGGTTACCCACATCGCTGTTTCGGACGCAAAAAGCTTAGCCATGGCAGCCTCTTTGCCGAATTTCTGCCCCTGATCTTTCAGCCAGCACGCCCGGTATAATAACATCTTGGCCGCATCAATACGCATGGCCATGTCGGCGATCTTGAATTCGTTGGCTTGAAACTTTGCGATGGGCTGACCGAATTGTTCCCGCGCTTTAGTATACTTCACAGCTTCTTCCAAAGCTGCTTCCGCTATGCCGATCGCTTGCGCCGCGATGCCTATGCGACCGCCATCCAACGTCTCCATGGCGATCTTGAAGCCTTGGCCCTCTTGACCAAGCAGATTTTCTTTCGGCACTCGGCAATTTTCAAAAACTAATTCCGTCGTATCCGACGCGCGGATACCCAGTTTGTTTTCCTTTTTTCCAACTCGAAATCCGTCGAATTTCTTATCAACGATAAATGCACTGATTCCTTTGGTTTTATTAGATTTATCTGTACGGATAAAGCATACCACATAGTCGGAATGATACCCATTGGTCACCCAAAGTTTGGTACCGTTTACCAGATAGTGGTCGCCTTTGTTTTCCGCAAAACAAATAAGACTCGCGGCATCACTGCCGGAGACGGCTTCTGACAATGAATAGGCCCCAAGCGCCTGTCCGGTCGCCATGGGTTTGAGATATTTTTCCTTCTGGGCATCGGTTCCGTATTTCTCGATATTGAAACATACAAGGGAGTTATTTACGGAAGCAATGACGGCTGCCGATGCATCCGCCTTGGCCAACTCAATGATTACCTGAACATAGGAGATGGTGTCGGAGGCCGATCCGCCCCATTTATCGCTGACCATCATGCCCAGAAAACCCAGCTCCCCCATCTGTTTGATGACTTCTTTCGGAAAGAATTGTTTTTCATCCCGTTCAGCCGCAAAAGGTGCCAGATGTTCCTGCGCAAAATCCCGGGCCGTCTGACGAATCATTTCTTGTTCTTCTGAAAATTTAAACTCCATGACTATCCTCAGTATTGAATGTGACGGTTAAAGTACGGTTTTCATTGGTGCAAAATATAGGGATACCGTCAGGAATAATCAAGATATTCTTTGGCTCTGAGTAACACTAAAAACAAAAAAAAATCCGCCTCATTGGGGCGGATTTTTTCAAATTGAAAATAGAACATCTACAGCGGCAATTCTTTGTCTGCAACCCAGTAATTATGATGTTTTTGCCAATACTCTAGGTAATCAACAGTGATTTTTGAACCGCGCTGATGCTCGTTCCAGATCTTGGCCGCGATCTCACAATTGGTCTGTTCTTTTGTCTTGAAGCTCAGCTCATAAGCTTCACCGGCTAATTTGACACCGGGTCGATTATTTCCATTCTTTATCTCGAGACAAGCTTTACGCTGCATAAAGTGCGCAATGTGCTTGACGGGAGCATTCTCGCCTTTAGCCTGTTCCTCAGTGATAACCTGTTCAATTCGCGCCAGCGCGTTCTTATAATCCTGCATCCTCTCCAATGCGTCAAATACACATTCTTGCGAAAGGTAATAGTGATTCTTTGTATCATCGCTGTCTTTGAGATCTTTCACCATGTCGAGGGCCGCATTGAAGAATTCAAAAGATTTTCGGTAATCCTGCTGCACAAAAAAATCGCGGCCCTTCTGCATATAGTCTTTATACTCGTCCATGGTCTCCTCCTTATGAAATAGACTTTCGGTTTTTGGTAATAATCAAAAAGTGAAGAAATTTAATCAAATTGCGTCTGAATTGTCAAATCAAAATTTGATCCCTTTTCCGATGTAATATTCAGCCCACATGAGATCGTCGGGTGTCGTGATTTTGACATTTGTATAATCGCCTTCCACGATCCTGACGCCGCGACCCGTTCGTTCAACCAGCATGGATTCATCCGTACCGTAAAAACCATCGCGTATGGCCTTTTCGAACGCGTCCTTTAGTACCGGATGATCAAAGGCCTGCGGCGTTTGCACGCTCCACAAACGTGACCGATCAAGCGTTAGCTCTACATTTTGCTCAGAATCCTGCGACTTGATGGTTTCCTTAATTCTGACAGCAAGAATGGCTGCTCCCGTTGTATCACACGTTTCAATAAGCAAATCTATTTTGTCTGAGCGCACAAACGGCCGAACACCGTCGTGAACTAATACAATGTCCGTAGTACCAATATGCTTGAAACCTTCGTACACGCTGTCTTGTCTTTCCTTCCCGCCGGCCACAACGGATTTTGTTTTTGAAAAACCGTACTTCAACACAATCTCATTCCTGACGAATGGAATGAAGTCAGGCATGCAAACAATCACAATATCGTCAACGTATTTTGATCTTTCAAATTTATCGATGGTATGACAAAGTAAGGGCTTATCTTGCAGAAAAATAAATTGCTTACGTTGTCCTCCGGGCAAATCCCCCATACGTTTTCCAATGCCGGCCGACGGAATGATTACCGATACTTTTTTTTTACCAATCATTGCAGTTGCACAGTAATTTAAAAGTCAGCCTTTTCACCAAAGCGGTAGCCTTTTTCATCTTTGGCAACCGTTCCCGCGGCCGTTTCCGGGTCATGTTCGAAGAAAAGCAACCAATGATTGGTGACGGCGTTGGACAAAACGCTTTTCTTTTCTTCGATAGTCACCATTGGCTGATTGTCATAAGCCATCACGTAAGGTATGGCAATATGGGTCTTGGTCGGCATGAGGTCGCCGCAAAAGAAGATGGTCGTTTTTCCATCCGAAACGATCGGAAGCTGCTGGTACGGCGAATGCCCATGGGCAATGAAGAACCGGATATCAGCAAACAATCGATCCGCATCTTCTACCAGCTGCAATTGATTGGTTTCTACCAACGGCATGAAATCGGGTTTAAGAAAGCTTGCCCGATCCTTTTCGCTAGCCTGTTGTGCCCATTCGTAGTGCTTTTTCTGCACATAGTAACGCGCATTCTTGAAAGTCGGAACCACTCCTCCGTTAGAATCCAGCCTCGTGGATCCGCCCGCATGGTCAAAATGCAGGTGCGTCAAAATTACGTCCGTTATATCGTCGGCCGATAAACCAACCGATGATAATGAACGATCCAATGTAAACTCCCCGTGATCGACGCGATACATGTTGGCAAACTTTTCATTATATTTATGCCCAAGTCCGTTGTCTATCAAAATCTTCTTCCCATCATCGCTGACCAGCAGAAGGCAGCGCATGGCTAATGTAATACGATTCTGATCGTCCGCCGGATTGGTTTTGCTCCACAAATTCTTTGGAACAACGCCAAACATGGCGCCACCGTCAAGCGCAAAACGCCCTGTCTCAATCGGATAAACACTATACGATCCTATTTTCATATGGGTTGACCTATGAATTTGAAGTGTCTTTGTATATGTGGCACGTATTCTTCAGGATATCCTTAGAGAGATCAAAACGTTTTCCCTCATCAAGGATATTAAAATCACGGCTCATGAGACCGAAACCTTCATTGTATCCCATCATGACTGTCGCCGCAAAGTTCACAGTCTCCAAAGCCAATTCACGCAAATGCACGCAACCTTCGCTTCCGCCTATTCGTTTTGAAATCTCTTTAGTGATTCCCCTTCCGATCGTCAGTCCAACCAGATATTTGGCTTTTTCTGTGATGCTCGGGCATGCCGTATGGGGATGATTGGCCATCTGACTCTTGGAGGCGACAATCGCACGGGACCGCGGATCGACCTGTAGGTTTAGTCGGATCAAATGATACGGATCAAGGAATGTAGCCTCGAGCATGACATTGCCGTTCTCTAATTCGAACGCCTCGATACCGATATCCCTCTTGGATACCAGGCGTTTCACTGGACTCAATTCGATGTTCTTAGTTTCCACGGTAGATTTACTTAATGAATAATATAAATTAAAAATTTATGCAAAATAACCGGACGGACTGTTCAAAAAAGGATTGTACCTCTTCTCATGACCGATAGAGGTTACCGGCCCGTGTCCGGGATAAACCAGCGTTTCGTCAGCGAGCGTGAAAAGCTGAGTACGAATCGAGTTGATCAGAGTCTCGTAGTCACCGCCATACAAGTCCGTGCGTCCAATGGATCCGTTGAACAGAACATCACCTCCGAAAACGACCTGCTCGGACTCAAAACACAGGCAGACACTTCCCGGTGAATGCCCGGGAGCATGGCGCACACGCGCTTTTAGATCTCCAAGATCAATGACCGCCTCCGGACCGTAAAAAAAATCAACTTCCGGAACTTTATCAACACGTATTCCGAACATCGCGGCCTGTTTTGGTAAATTTTGCAGCAGGACCAGGTCCTCTTTGTGAAGGTAGAATGGAAGTTTGAGGGACTCTTTGATCTTCTGCACCGCACACACGTGATCGATATGGGCGTGCGTATTCAAAATATATTTGAAATTCAACCCGGTTTCCTGAGCGGCTTCGAGGATCTGTTCTGCGTCATCCCCGGGATCAATTATGGCGCCAGTCATCGTCTTTTCGTCGCCGATGATATAGCAATTCTCCTGAAAGGGCCCTACCGTCTCCGTTCTGATGATCATAATTATTTCAAAAAGTTCTCAAACCATTCATAACTAAGCGACAAAGCCTTTTTAAGTTCAGGTGTGGGTCCCTCAAAAGGATGGACACAGCCGTATGTGTGACCGGCCTTAGGAATAATTTCAAGCCGCGTTCGAGCCAGATGAAGTTCCTGAAATATACTGCGGGCTTCATTGACAGGCACGCTCTCATCCTTTTCGCCGTGAATAACCATGTACGGGATGTCAAGTTTGGAAGCCATACGCAATATGTGCAGTCTTGATTTCCCGTAACGTTCAATATCATCGATAATGTCCGTATTCAGTCTCATTTTTTCTCCCGTACGGGTATTTGGGATATCCATATATCCCTGCCGTTTCCATTGAGGAAGAACATCCAGGAACGATTGACGTTCGACCGTGGAAATCGCAGACCATGTTACAAGCGTTTTGATACGTTTATCAAGTGAAGCTTTGAGCAAAGCAATGCCTCCACCGCGGCTGTGCCCAAGAATACCGATCTTGTCAAGATATCCCGATTTGCCGCACACATTCCCTTTCTCGATCTCATCCAATACTTTTTCAAGATCATCAAGTTCCTTGGAGTAAGTATTAGCTGCAAATCTTTCGAGCTCCGTAAAATTCAGCATATCTTCCCCGATTCCGCTTCCGGAAAAATTGAATTTTACCGTGATAAAGCCTCGTTTGCACAATATTTCAGAGACGAACGGAAAGAAACCCCAGTCCTTGAAACCCTTAAAACCATGACAAATAATGATTATGGGATAACGGCGATTTAGGTCGGGAATACAAACATCGCCGCGGATGGGTTCTTGTTTCTTGTTATATAACTTGAAGGTCTTTTGGATCATGGATTCGCCGGTACGAATCTAACTTACGCCTTGACGGAAGTCTTTTTTCTGGCTAATTTTTTTTTATTTTTGAGCTCAAGTTCATGCAGAATCGGCCTGAACGGCTCCATCGCTTCATCCGATAAATAATCAATGAATAATTTTCCGTTCAAGTGGTCAGTCTCGTGCTGTATCACCCTCGCCAATATTCCTTCAGCTGTACCTTCATGGCTCTTACCCTCGAGGTCCATGAACCGGATCTTTATCTTTTCGGGCCGAATAACTTCGCCCATGACACCCGGAATGCTCAAACATCCCTCATTGTAAGGTACAAGCCCATCACCGTCCAGAATTTCAATATTCAGAAATACCAGCGGTTTGGAGCCTTCTTCGATCGGCGAAACATCGGCTACAAACAAGGAAATGGATTTGCCGATTTGCGGAGCGGCTAACCCGATTCCATCCGCGTGATGCATCGTCTCAAGCATATCGGCCGCCAGTTTCTTTATGGAGGCGTCGATCTTTTTTACCGGCAAGACCTTTTTACGTAAAATCGGATTGCCGTATGTGGTGATCTTCAGTAAAGCCATTTCATGTAATAATTTTTCGAATATAGAAAACTTAAGTCAAACAACAAAAGGAATTTTTGACCGCAGCTTGTCTGAGCCCCTTACAGACGCCATATCATCAAAGGCCGCCTGAAAACTGATCCGATCGACTGGAACCATTCGGGTAAAGTCGTCTGTTGTCCGGGATGAGTTAAAATAGAGATGGAGACGGGATATGATTTGAGACCTTAACCGCACGGAAAGAATACCCTGCTCATGGTACAAACGAAAAACGGAGGCGAGAAATATCATATCTTCATAAGAGGAAACAAGTCCAAGATATTTTTCAAACAGCATTTCATGCTGACCCGCGACAACGGCCGCATGCTCTCTGATTCTATCACCGTACAATTCGAACACCATATGTTGGATCAAAAAGGGCGTGAAATTATTTTGCCAGCCCATACACTCTATCGCCCGTGACGTTGCCACGGTCAAAATGATGCTTCGCACCGAACGGGTTAAGGCAATACGGTGCATGATCTCCATAAAATAGTTCTTATTGTCCATCAACGACATCAAACCGGCGACTAAGCGAAAAACGTCATCTTTGTTACCACCGTCAAAGGCTTCCTCTACTTCAGCAACGGATATCACCGGCAGGTCATTCTTGGATATTTTGAGCGCCGACGTGTCGGCATATTCCGTAGGCAATGCGCACAGATAATCGATTGTATGTAACAAAAGTTCATTTAACCGGTTTTGTTCCATTCCAGCTGAATGAGCCTGGAGATACCTTATTACGTGCTCTGTCACGACTACACCATCCTTTTCAGGATCGGATGTGCGTACGTGTTGGGACGCGCATGTAAGCATGCTTTTATACAGCGGCAGCCGGTCGGCATCAGTCTGCGTGTTCTGCCGAATGATGGAACGGCAAAGTTCGTTGTCTTTCTTGAGCAGAGCTTCTAGTAATGGAAAGTGCATGGATATTCGATAGGAATAGATTTTTAATAAGTAGGCATGGTGGGATCAGTGGTTTGCGCGTAAAGATCAATGCCTCCGGCGAGGTTGTAGACTTCCTTAAATCCGATCGCCTCCAATACGGCGCATCCCCTCAGGCTTCTGACCCCATGATGACAGTAGACAACGACCGGCCTGTTTTTATCGAGGTCAGGAGGATTCACAGCCAGAAAACCTAATGGACGCAAGACGGCGCTGTGCAGATGAACCAGATCGTATTCCCATCTTTCTCTGACGTCCAGAATCTGAATGTCTTTTTTCGATTCTAACCATTGCTTGAGTTCTTCCGGCTTAACTTGTCTCATAATCTTTTCTTTTACGGCGGGGGTTCTTCTTTCTGGTGTTGTCACCGCGCTTGGTATCATTCTCAGCATAGCGGCGCAGCAGCTCGCTTTTAAATGAATCAAACGTATTGTTCAAAATATGTTTTCGGGACTCGCTCGTCAGCCAAAGATAAAAATGGATGTTATGGATCGTCGTCAGCTGATGACCTACGATCTCGCCGATGGTAGAAAGATGTCGTATGTAAGCGCGCGTGAAGTTTTTGCAGGCATAACATGCGCAATTCTCATCAATCGGCGTGAAATCATCCGCATAAGAGGCATTGCGAATAGTCGTCTTGCCCCATGTTGTAAATAGGGTCCCATTTCGCGCATTGCGTGTGGGCATGACGCAGTCGAACATATCCACTCCTCTTTCAATACACTCCAGAATATCCTCCGGCGTTCCCACACCCATCAAATAGCGCGGTTTATTTTCCGGCAAAACAGCGCAGTTCATTTCCGCTATACGATAGACTTCCTCTTTTGGCTCGCCCACACTGACGCCTCCGATCGCATAACCCTCAAAATTCATACGTGTCAGCGTTTCGGCGCTTTTCAGCCGGATATCCTCAAAAACACTTCCCTGCACTATAGGAAATAATGTCTGGTTGTATCCGTAAAGCGGAGAACTTTTTTCAAACTCATCCCGGCACCTCTCCGCCCACTGCATCGTCAGGTCATTAGATCGCAGAGCATACTCATGCGTACATGGGTATGGTGGGCACTCATCCAAGACCATGCAGATATCGGAGCCTAGTTTTCTTTGGATAGCCACTACGTCCTCGGGTCTGAAAAAGTGTTTGGAGCCGTCGATATGGGACTGGAATTTAACGCCTTCGTGGGAGAGTTTACGTAATTCGGAAAGACTGAATATCTGGTAGCCGCCGCTGTCGGTAAGGATCGGAAGATCCCAGCCGATAAAACGATGCAGTCCTCCGGCCTTCTGAATAATTTCAGTACCGGGTCTGAGATACAGATGATACGTGTTGCCAAGAATGATCTGCGCGTGATTTTCTTTCAATTCCCTATGTTCGATGGCTTTGACATCGCCCAGAGTTCCAACCGGCATGAAGATCGGCGTTTCTATGCTTCCATGCGCCGTTTCCAGAACACCGGCACGTGCTTTAGAGGAGCCGTCTGTATGTACGAGAGTAAATTTCAAATAGCGCTCACCGATTCAATTTTTCTTTGGCCTTGGGAAGCCATTCCAGCGCTTCTTTATAATCCGGGTTGATAGCCAGACATTCTTCCCAGGCATCGACCACCGCCGGCCAATTACTTTGTTTCCAGTACACGACCCCCATATTATAATAGACCCAATCTGTAGGCTTGATGTTTATTGACTTATTATACGCATAAAGGGCATCTGAATAATTTTCAAGAGCATCGTAGCACATACCGAGATATCCCCAGGCGCTGGAATTCTTTTTGTTGGTATTGAGTTCCTGCTTCAATGATTGGATCGCAGCATTGTAATCTTTACTATTATACTGTCGAACTCCCTCGTCGTAATAGCTGAACGATGAGCCCGATTTGCTGGCTTTCTTCTCTCTCGCTTTTGGCAGCCATTCCTTCGCTTCGGAATAATCGGGATTGATGTTCAAACACTCTTCCCAGGCATCGATCACGGCGTCCCAGTCTTCCAGATTCCAGTATGTGACGCCCAGATCGTAATAGACCCAATCTGTGGGCTTAATAGCGATCGATTTGTTGTAGCAGCGGATGGACTCCTGATAATTGTTCTTATAGTAATGGCAAAGGCCCAGATAACCCCAAGCGGAACCGTTGCGCCTATTACTATTGATCTCAGACTGGAAAGCATCCAAGGCCCTGTCATAATCCTTCTTATTGTAATATTCAAGGCCTAACGAATATGTATCCAGCGAACGAGACGAACTCTTGTTCCCCAGTTTTTCTTTAGCTTTGGGCAACCACTCCAACGCCTCTTTGTGGCTGCGGTTGATGCTGAGGCATTTTTCCCAGGCATCGACCACCGATTCCCAATCCTGCAAACTCCAATAGGCCACTCCCATGTCGTAATACGTTCCTGCATCGTTAGGATCATTATCTATGCTCTTTTTATAATAAGAGACCGCGTCGTCGTGTTTACCCTGATCGTCGTAAATACTTGCAATATGTTTGCAGGCATATGCATTGGTCGGATCTAGTTCATAAGCTTTCAAAAAGTGTTCAAGGGCCTTTTCTTTGTCCCCCAAAGTTTGACTGATCCAGCCAAGGTTGTTATATGCGTTATAATAATTCGGATTCAGTTCAATGGACTTATTGGTATACCATCGGGCATTGTCGTAATCTTTTTGAACGGCGTATACGATACCCAGATTATTGGCTATCACAGCATCCGTCGGTTTGATCTCAAATGCTCTCCTGTAATAATACAGGGCCTGATTGTAGTCTCCCTGATTATCATAGACGAGGCCCAGATAGTTATACGCATCCGAATATTCCGGATCGGCCTCAATCGCTTTATTAAAACTCTGGATGGCATCGGCGTAATTCTTCGCGTAATATTCGTTGACGCCTTTATTATATAATTCGTAGGCTGAGAATGACGTGCCCTTATTTACCGAAGTTACGGAGGCAATTTTTTGCTCTTCCTTTTGAGACATAGTCCCCCCGCCAAATGCTTTGGCCTGAGACACACATATCTCTTCCTGCAGATCGAAAATATTCTCGAGTTTAGCCCGCTTATTAGCGATGGCTCCCGCCTGGTCGACCTGACCCGTCTGAATATTGACAATGCGCGTATTTACATTGATGTTTCCGGCAAATACCTGGTAACTCCCTATGAGCATTTTGTCGACACCGAGTATTTTTCCCACTTCGACAACCTTGGCCTCGTTGGCGTAATCACTCATCTGGAAATCCTGCTCTCTCAACACCTTCTCGATCTGAGAGCGTTCGACGACAACGAACATTCCAAGTTGAGCAAATGCGGATGTCAGGGTTTCACAGAAACCGTCGGCCAGCCAGTCGTATTGCTTATCACCCGACACGTTCTTAAATGGAAGAACCGCTACCCGGCTCTGGGCATTCAGATCAAAGAAGAATAATGAAAGAAGAATGGCCGCATGCAACAGCCGTCGCGTAATGGAAGTTTTGTTCGTAAACATAAGGGCACCACCTCGCCTTTTTAAAGGACCTTAGATTGGTTTTTTATATGCTCACTTCATGATATCGTTAAAAGTAATATAGGCAATAAATGTCAGCAATATGGCCATCCCAACCTGCTGCGCATAGAGTTTGAATTTAATGGACAGAGGCCGGCGTATCGCGGCTTCGATGAGAAGAAACATCAGATGTCCGCCGTCCAAGGCGGGGATCGGAAACAGATTAAACACAGCCAAACTGATGCTCAGGAGGGCCATGAACCCGACTATCCCAGCCCAACCCTGTTGTTGTTTCACCTCGCCGGTCATTTTTACGATTGCGATCGGTCCGCCCATGCTGTCTTTGAAGGATTGTTCCCCGAGTATGATCTGTTTGATATTGACCAGTATGAGGGCCGAGACGCGATACGTATTCGCAAATCCGAATGCAATCGATTCAACGAAAGTAGATTCCCTGGTGAATTCAGGCAATTGCGAAGGTCCAATTCCGATCTGTCCAACTTCTTTCACCCCTTCTGGCGTTTGCGCTTTGATGCGGTTAGGTATGATATCGGCGCTGAGTTCCTCACCGTTTCTCGTCCAGCGCACTACGATCTTTTTTTCCGGCTTGGCATGAATGATCTCAACGAGTTTACTCCAGTCCTCTACAGCAACCCCGTCTATCGCAATGATCTTATCGCCCGACTTGAGACCCGCTTTTTCCGCCGGACTTCCCGGATTCACCGTTTGTATGGTCGTGCCCAATTTATAGGCTTTGTATTTATCCATGTCCGGCAAGCCGTTGATCATGGCAACCGATGCAAAAATGATCACGGCCAGTAAGAAATTAAAAATGACACCGCCGGAGATCGCAATGATCCTCTGCCAGATAGGCTTCGCGCGGTACTCCCAGGGCTTTGGGACACCCTCCTTCATACTCTCAGCATCAAAACTTTCATCGATCATACCGTTTATTTTGCAATAGCCGCCCAAAGGTATCCATGATACACAATAGTCGGTTTGGTACTTTTCTTTAAATATCTTATCGTCATTGATCTCCTGTCTTCGGAAATAGCTATCAACAAGATCTGCGTCAGAAGTGAAATTCTTATATATTCCGTCGAGTTCACTCTGATCGATCTTTTTTCTTAATTCCGTTTCATTCAGGTGAATCTGGGTTTTGGTTTCAATTTGCTCCTCGGTTTTGCCTTTCTTATTCAACACCTGAATTTTGGTTTCTTGAACCTCTACTCTGAACAAATCCGTCAATATTTGAAGCGAAACGTCCGGATTCTGGGAAAGGCCCAGAGAAAACAGACGATCGTGTATCTTTACAAAGGTCTCATTATTCTTTATAGCCCAAATGATATCCTGTGAGAACTTAGGGCGAAGCCGTTTTGTACTCCAACGAAATCCCCACGCACGCGGCGGAAATCCAAGAGAAAAGGTATCTACTTTCATTCCAAATAATTTGGCGGCCAAATGGTGGCCGAGTTCATGGATAAAAACCAATACGCCCAGAACAACGATGAAGGGAATGACAAAATCGAAAAGTGCAGAACCCATAGGAACCTTTCGTATGAATTAATGACTATTTTTTAATGCTTGTTTGACGAATGCTCTGGCCCAGCGATCCGCGTCGATGACATCTTCCAGTTTAGGATCGAATGTCACCTTGTGCGTTTCCATGGCCTTTTCGATATAAGTCGGAATATCGCTAAAACGAATTTTTTCCTTCAAAAAATGATCCACAACAATTTCATTGGCGGCATTCAGAACGGCCGGCATCGTCCCCAGGGTCTGGAGCGCATCATACGCCAGTTGAAGACACTTAAACTTATCTCTATCCGCTTCAAAGAAGTCGAGTCGATTTGTTTTCCGGAAATCAAAGGAGTCAAACCCGTTCTTAATTCGCTCCGGGTACGATAAGGCGTATTGGATCGGGACTTTCATATCCGGTGCGCCCATCTGTGCCTTGGTTGAACCATCAATGAATTCCACCATTGAATGTACGATAGACTGAGGATGAATCGCAACGTCGATCTGCGATGCCGGTAATCCGAAAAGCCAATGCGCTTCGATCACTTCCAGCCCTTTATTCATCAGTGTCGCCGAGTCAATTGTGATCTTAGATCCCATGTTCCAATTCGGATGCTTGAGCGCTTCTTTGACCGTAATCGCGGCAAAATCCTCTTTGGGTTTATTGAGAAATGGTCCGCCTGAAGCCGTTAAGATAATCTTGCGGACGCTATCCCGGCTCTCACCCACCAGGCATTGAAAAAGCGCACTATGCTCGCTGTCGATCGGAATCATATCAACACGGTGCTTTTCGAGCATATGGTTCACAATTTCTCCAGCTACTACCAGAGTCTCTTTATTGGCTAATGCAACGTGCTTTCCGGATTTGATGGCTTCCAGCGTTGGCAGAAGTCCGGCAAACCCAACGATCGCCCCGACCATCACATCAAAAGAGACATCGTTCGCCAGGTCGCACAAGGACGTCGAACCGAAATACGTGCGTATACCGGTTTGGCTTAGTTCTTTGGAAAGATAATCCCTTCCCTGCTCGCCAACCAGACAAACCGATTCAGGCCTTAATTCCAGCGCCTGCTGAACAAGCAATTCCGCGTTAGAGTGGGCGGTCAGACATACAACACGGAATCTGTCGGGATTATTCCGTACGACGTGCCGCACATTTTCGCCTATAGAACCGGTAGAACCGAAAATTGCAATTCTTTTCATCTGTGATCTCTCATTAACACCAACATATTACAAAAATCCTTCGTACTTTACAATTCAAATAAAAAGTCCCGATCAACGGGACTTCATAGCATGCACAAAAAATAAAATTTCTCATCTTTTGGATTTTGCGACAAGTTCGTTGGCATGAAATAGCGACTCAAACGTGCCGGCATCGGTCCACCAGCCTTTCATGAATTCGTATTTCATGGCATTCTTGCGAATATAGTAATTGTTCACATCCGTGATTTCCAATTCACCGCGTCCGGAGGGCTTCAGGGTCTTAATTACTTCAAATACTTCGGCGTCGTACATGTAAATACCGGTGACAGCGAAATTGGATTTTGGATTCTTAGGTTTTTCTTCAATCCCGACTACTTTTTCTCCATGCAGTTCCGCCACGCCAAATCTCTGCGGATCGTGAACCTCCTTCAGAAAAATACGTCCGCCTCTATTGGTCTTTGAATACTCCTGCACGGCCGCCTTGATACTGTCCTCAAAAATATTGTCTCCGAGAATGACGGCCACCGAATCATCCTTTGCATAATGCTCGCATAGCCCCAAAGCTTCGGCTATCCCTCCCTCGCCTTTTTGATACACATAATTAATGTGCGAAAGATTAAACTCTTTGCCGTTTCCCAGCAGGCGAAGGAAATCCCCGGCGTAGTTGCCACCCGTTACAAGAATAATATCGTCTATACCCGCTTCTACCAATTTCTCTATAGGATAATAGATCATTGGTTTGTCATAAACGGGCAACAAATGTTTGTTAGTAATTAGCGTAAGCGGTTGTAATCGCGTACCTAAACCACCGGCGAGAATGATACCTTTCACGGGTCAATCCTTTCAAACGTTATGTGAAGTTCAGTAGTTCTTTATTTGATTCTGTCTAATATGATCTTATCAGTAATTCGGGACAAATGTTTAATCGGTTCGTAATTAGCCGCGATCAGTGAATTGATCTGTTCCTTCAGGGAGTCTTTTTGATCAACCGTAAATGACGCTGTCGAAACCGGCGGATCGAAGATGATCGCTACTTCCTGGCCGAACTTAACATCGAAAACTCCTCCGAGTTTATGCATGACATTGATGGTGCCGCTGATAGTGACCGGAATAATGTCGACCTGCGCTTCTATGGCCAGCAAAAACGCCCCTTTCTTGAATGGTTTCAATTCACCATCAACGCTTCTTGTTCCGTCGGCATAGATGACAATATTCGTCCCGTCGTGAATGCGTTTAGCGGCTTTCTTGAGGCTGACTATCGCTTTTTCTCTGTTCCCTCGATCGATAGGTATAAATTTGAGTAACCACAGAATGAGCCCGAAAAACGGAATGTACAGCAGTTCCTTTTTGAAGATCATCCTCAATTGCTTTGGCGCATAACACATCATCAATGGGATATCCATGGCGCTTTGATGATTGCAGATGAAAATGTAGGTTTGGTCACGTCGGATATGATCCATCCCTTTTGCTGTCACCCGCATTCCCGACAGTCTGACGAGTACGGATGACCACAATTTCTCAATAAAAGCCATAACACGACCCAAGGGAGAGATCATGGCAATGGGTATGGCGACAAGTATCAGTATAAAAGTGAAAATTGAACCGAAGGCGATAAAAAGAAAGGAACGAATGGGAGAGCGGTAGGATCTATTGGGCATGGACGTTCGAAAGTATTATTTCCTTAATGAGGGCCGAAAGATTACTTCCTTCGGCATCTGATGGCTTTGAACCGGATCTATTCTTATACAGTGTACAGTCCCCGCCTACACAGTCTCCTTCACATGTCAGACAACCCGGACTCGGATTATTTTCAGTTCCATACGTGGCCCGCACACGGACCAGTTTTTCAACTTCTTCCCGGTTCAACGTCCTACTTCCACCCAACAGTTTGGCTACAAAAAGAATCTGAGCGTAATGCTCCACTCTCTCCATCTTAAAATAGGCGTCGTCCAAGTCTTTACCGCATGTTACGACGCCGTGGTTGGCCAGTAAGCACGCATCGGCGCTTCGAATGTAAGGCCTGAGAGTATCGGCCAATTCCCGAGTAGACGGCGTGGCATAAGGCACAAGTGGAATGGAACCAAGCGTAGTAACAATCTCAGCCAGAACACACTCTTGAAGAGCAGTATTGGAAGTGGCAAATCCCGTAGCATAGACGGGGTGCGCGTGGACCACAGCACGTGCATCCGTTCGTTCGTCATATATGACCAAATGCATTTGTATTTCAGATGATGGTTTCCTGCTTCCGGACAATATATTGCCTTTTAAGTCCAGCACTATGAGATCGTCCGTTTTCAGGAATCCCTTACTTATTCCCGTAGGGGTTGCAAGAATCTCATGATTATTGAACTTTACGCTTATGTTCCCATCATTGGCCGCAACAAAACCCTTTTGATGGAGACGACGGCCGCATTCAACTATCCACTCACGTACTTGCAGTTCATCCATGCGAATAGCATTCAGATTAAAAAAGCGGGAAAGTTTAATTAATATCACCGGTAAAATCAATAATAATCGCATACCGATTGACAAAGAAGCCACAATTTGATTTCATGATTCAATTGCTGAACAGCAATACATGACAAACAGACATGTTCAGTGCTTTTTTTTCATGGAGCAGGGACAGTGATTATGCCATTTTGACACATTCATGGTTATTAGTTTATGAAAATATAGAAATATCAAATAATTAAAGTTTTGGCATTTGCTTTGTAAATGCTAATGGCGAAAACAAACAGAAGGAGAAAAAAAATGGAAGTGAAATCTATTAATCAAACACAGCCCGATGAAAAGAACATCGTGAGACACGAAAACAGCTATTATTATGTTCAGCCGAGATGTGACATACGTGAAACCAAGGATCACTATCTCTTAATTCTGGAAATGCCTGGCGTGACCAAGGATTCGTTAGCTGTCCACCTGAAAAATGGTCAATTGCTTATTGAAGGAAAAATGAAGATCGATGAATCTGGCTCCCTTGTCCGTTCGGAAATCCTGAAAAGAAACTACCGGAGGATCTTTACGCTCGGAAATTCAGTGGATGCGCAGAATATTGAAGCCAAATGGCAGGACGGGCTTTTATTCCTGGCGATTGCGAAAAAGGAAGAGACTAAGCCTCGTGAAATCAAGATAAACTTTAACTAACCAAAAAAAGGAGGAATTAGTATGTCTATCATCAAGTATAATCCGGTCAATGAGAGAGGCATGTTAAGCGACCTCTTCAACGTGCAAAAGGAAATGAGCAAGATGCTCTCCAATTTTTTCACTGACGACGACGAGACCTTCAGCGGTCTGCAAAATTGGTATCCGTCGGCGGACATTGCCGAAAGCAAAGATGCCTACATGGTCAAAGTCGAACTTCCTGGTGTCACCAAGGAGGATGTGAAGACCACGCTTCAGGAGAATGTGCTGACCATCCAGGGTGAAAAGAAACAGGAAAAGGAAACCAAAGAAACGAATTATCATCGTCTCGAAAGAACCTACGGATCGTTCAGTCGTTCGTTCCGCTTGCCGTCACTGATAAAGGCCGATAAGATCGACGCGAATTACAAGGACGGCGTCCTGACGATTGTACTTCCGAAATCCGAAGAGGCCAAAAGCAAAGAGATCGAGATCAAGTTCTAAACCGTTGGAACACGGCCTGAGACCTCACGGGCTTCCTGTGAGGTCTCTCTATTTATTTTAATGAGGTCATGGATACAGTAACCAAAACATATATCGTTATTTTACTCATCATGTCTCTCTTTTATATCTTCACGAGGTAAAAGGGCGATAAGCAATCATGAATCCCGATAAATTGACAATAAAATCGCAAGAGGCCCTTGCGGCGGCAAAACAATATGCTGTTGACAACGGCCATACTCAGATTGAGCCCGAGCACCTGCTGCACGCTCTCCTATCGGATCCGGAAGGTGTGGTCAACGCGACCATAAAGAAAATCGGTGCGCCGCTGCCGGCCATTGAATCCAAGGTTTCCAAGCTTATCGAACGACTCCCGAAAGTCAGCGGTGATACCGGACAGATATATCTGTCGGATCGGCTCAATAAACTGTATCAGGAAGCCCTCAAAGAAAGTACCAAGCTAAGAGACGCGTTCATTTCATCCGAACATTGGCTACTCGCATTAGCGGAAGAGAATTCGGATCTTGGAAAAATGCTCAAAGGATTCGGATTGTGGAGAGAAACCATTTATAAAGCTTTGAAAGATGTTCGAGGCTCTCAGCGCGTCGTGGATCAGAATCCGGAGATCAAGTATCAGGCTCTGCAGAGATACGGCCGCAACCTGAACGAATTGGCACTCAAAGGAAAATTGGATCCCGTCATTGGACGGGATGAGGAGATCCGCCGCGTACTACAGGTCTTATCGCGACGAACAAAGAATAATCCTGTCTTGATAGGTGAGCCCGGCGTCGGAAAGACGGCTATAGCGGAAGGTCTCGCCCATCGTATTATTGACGGAGACGTACCTGAAAATCTTAAATCCAAAACGATCATCGCCCTTGATATGGGAGCTCTGATCGCCGGTGCCAAATTTCGTGGTGAGTTTGAGGAAAGACTGAAAGCCGTATTGCGGGAAATCACCGAAGCCGACGGACAGATCATCTTATTCATCGACGAACTTCATACGTTGATCGGAGGAGGGTCGGCCGAAGGATCGGTCGATGCGGCTAACATGCTCAAGCCGGCTTTAGCACGCGGTGAATTGCGTGCGATCGGAGCTACAACATTAGATGAGTACCGAAAATATATCGAGAAAGATGCCGCACTGGAACGGCGGTTTCAGCCGGTTCTTGTTGATGAACCCAGCGTGAACGATACGATTTCTATTTTGAGAGGCTTAAAGGAAAAATACGAAGTTCATCACGGGGTCCGCATTCAGGACAGCGCCATCATTTCGGCTGCGGTTCTATCCGATCGATACATCTCCGATCGCTTTATGCCGGACAAAGCAATAGATCTTATTGACGAGGCGGCCTCCAAATTGCGGATTGAAATCAATTCCATGCCTGAGGAACTGGATGAAGTTGAGCGCAAAATCAAACAACTGGAAATCGAACAACTGGCCCTAAGAAAGGAAAATGACGACGCTTCTGGAAAGCGTCTCATCGATCTGAGTAAGGAATTAGCCGATCTGAAAGACCGGAGGACTTCGCTTCGAACACACTGGAATACGGAAAAGACGAGCATCCTCAAGATCCAGGAATTCAATAAGACCATTGAATCCACAAAATCCCTGATCGAACAGGCTGAACGTGATGGCAATCTGAACAGAGCCGCTGAACTCAAGTACGGCACATTGACGGAACTCAACCGAAAAATTGACGCTGAAAAGAACCGTCTCGCCGCCATTCAAAAGGACAGAAAGATGCTCAAAGAAGAAGTGAGCGAAGATGACATTGCGGAAATTGTGGCGAAGTGGACCGGTGTCCCGGTTGCACGGATGCTGGAGAGTGAGAAGGAAAAGATCTTAAAAATCGCTGCGCGCTTAAAGGAACGCGTCATTGGTCAAGACGAAGCGATAGAATCCGTGTCTAACGCGATCCTTCGCTCGCGTGCTGGGTTGTCTGATGAAAAAAGGCCTGTCGGTTCCTTCATATTTCTCGGTTCCACAGGCGTTGGAAAAACAGAATTGGCAAAAGCATTGGCCGAATTTCTATTTGACGATGAAAATGCTTTGGTTCGGATAGATATGTCGGAATACATGGAACCGCATTCGGTATCGCGCCTGATAGGAGCGCCTCCCGGCTATGTTGGTTATGATGAAGGCGGACAATTGACGGAGGCCATCCGCCACCGTCCTTATTCGGTCATTCTTTTAGACGAAATTGAAAAGGCTCATCCGGAAGTTTTCAACATACTCCTGCAGGTATTGGATGATGGCCGGCTGACTGATAACAAAGGACGTACTGTCAATTTCAAGAACTCCATTATTATCATGACATCCAATCTGGGAGCCCATTATATACTGGAACATCTTCAGCAATCCGAAGCGCTTGATCTGTCATCAGTATTCAGCGACATGAGGGATAAACTTATGCAGATGCTAAGACAGAAAATGCGGCCGGAATTCCTGAACCGGATCGATGATATTGTGGTATTCCGTCCCCTATCTCAGACCGACCTGGAACGGATCGTCGATATTCAATTCGGGCGCATATCCGATATGATGAAAAAGAAGAACATCATAGTGAAGCTAACCGACAACGCTAAACGACACTTTGCTGCGGCCGGATATGATGCCGTATTCGGCGCGCGACCTCTTAAACGTCTGATGCAGAACGAAATCGTGAATTATCTTTCGGTCCAGATACTCGAAGGCAAGATCCAAGCTGAGAATGACATCTTGATCGACTTTATCGAAGGCAAAGTCCGCATCACTTCTTTCACAAAAGATATCAAGTCCGTTGCTTAAGACGGCATAGGCATTGAAAACAAAAAAACCTCGTCTGACGAGGTTTTTTTATTCTGCAAACTTATTAACATTATTTCAGCCGGAATATCACAGGATAGGTTATCCACACCTTTACGGCACGGTTTCCATTGATGGCGGGCTTGAATTTCACCTGCTGTAACGCCGTCACAGCGGCGTCTCGAAATATCTCTTCCCCGGAAATGATGGCCACTTTGGTCACATTTCCCGATTCATCAATCAGCGCTTTCACAAGGACCTTGCCTTCGATTCCCGCTTTTTTCGCAATATCCGGATAGACAACATTGGGTCTTGCGAGGGGGACAGGATATTGCTCCACAGCAACAAATTCGTCCATGCCGGGCTCATTATTGTCTGTGAGACTCTCGATCGTGCCGCTGATATCCACCTTGATTTCTCCTTCAGTCGAACCAAGGTTCGTGGGAGCGGCTATATCAGTCTTTATTTCTTCCTGCGTTTGAATGGTTTGCTCCTGCGCGGCCTCTTCATCGGGTACAACGATCGGCGTACCACTGGTGGGCTTTACAACTTCCTGCACTTCGATTTTAACTGCCGGCGGAGGCGTCACATCCTGTAAAGGAGGGGCATTCTGTAATTCATTGACATCTGTGAATTTGATGGTTATTACTTTGTCATCATTTGAAACAACGGTTGACACGTAATAGGAAACAATGCCGGCTACATGCAAGAACACACCGATAATCAACCCAATACTCAGATTCTTTGGATATACTTTCTTAAGCGTATATGCTCCGTAATTTTCCTTTTCAAAACCTTCTATGACTTCAATATTACTCATTGAGCTTTTTTGACCTCCTTGACATCCTGATCGCTTAATGGTGCAAAGGCAAAACGTGGAGAAAGCCTTGAGCCGCTGTCCGTTAAATTTAACTTCTCATTGAGAGCAAGAATCGCCAGATCCAATTCGTCAACGATATTGATCATATGTTCGTATTTGGCCCTTTTATCGATCTTGATAAGCATGATCAGCTTATACTTTTCTTTGGGGCTAACGCCTTTACCATCCTGAATGTTCTTCTCACTCCGATCGATGAAAATCTGGCGAAGACTCTTCAGATCCGTCCTCTGTGGAGCACTGTTGCCAACATTCCAATAGATCGTATTATCGTCGGTCACCCGTATTTGCAGGATATTGGATTCGGCGATCTTCACCTGATTTTTTTCGGCATCGTCCTCCGGAATACTAATCTCCATCGTCTGCGGAAGACGAAACGCCGTCGTTAACATAAAGAATGTCAGTAATAAAAAGGCTACATCTACCATCGGAGTCATATCCAAACGAACTCCGATCCGTCTTTTTTTCTTTTTACCTTTGCCGTGCGATCTCGGTTGTGTACCGCCTACTTCGGCCATAGGATATCTCCAAAATTAGCGTTCAAGGTTGGTTATGAAATTAACCGTCGTAATTTTTGTCTTTTGAAGGATGTCGATAATGTCACTTACCACCTCATAGTCGGCGTCCTTGTCGGCTTTAAGCACCACACGCATAGCGCCTTGCGCTCCACGGATAGCCAGATTCTCCAGCCTGGCCTTATTGATCAGATTGCTCAATTCATCGATCGTAATTTCTTTTCCGGCTTTCTGTGCGTAGTCGATACCAAAGATCTTGGCGCGAACAACCTGAGCATCAACATCCATCCAAATACGTTTATCCTTGGTCACAGAAATAGTTATCACATTTGCAGCCGGTAATTTGAGTTGAGAGTGCGAGTCGGGAACGCTGACCGACACTTCTTCCGGCGGACGGAACGTGGTCGTAAGCATAAAAAAAGTAAGAAGAAGGAAAGCGACATCCACCATAGGTGTCATATCCAACTTAACGCCCACCCGATGTTTTTTGATCTTTGACATATTTCCTCGATAGTGTGGATCAGCGCTACTGGTCGGTTGATTTGTTAGTCAGGATTTCGACCACGTTATAGCTCGCTTCGTCGATCATGTACGTATACGTATCAACCTTGTTGACGAAGTAGTTATACGCAACGATGGCAACTATCGCGGCAAAAAGACCGCCCGCCGTATTGATCAAAGCCTCTGATATGCCCAACGACAATTGCACGGCATCCGGTGCGCCAGACTGTGCCAGGGCTTTGAAAGAACGGATCATTCCCAAGGTTGTACCTAAAAGTCCGACCATAGTTGAAATAGATGCGATGGTCGAAATGGCTATCAGGTTTCTTTCCAATAATGGAACTTCGAGGGCTGTAGCCTCTTCGATGGCCCGCTTCATTTCCCCAACACGTTTATCAAGCGGCAATCCAAATTGACCGCTCCTTTGAAAACTTTCGAGTCCCATCTTGATGATGTTGGCGCAAGATCCCTTCTGATGATCGCAGGTCTCAATGGCGCCGCCAATATTATTCTCCAATAGATTCTTTTGTACCTTTTTCAGGAAAAATGGCAGCGAATCCTTTCCATTGGCTTTTCTCAATGAGAAGAATCTTTCAAATACAAATGTGATGACCATGATAGACAATACCATAAGCAGGACAACCAGAAAACCGCCTTTATAGATATACATCAGCCCGTAGGCATCGCCCTCAGCTCCAAATATGTATTCATAGATGAAATAAGAAACCAAGAAGGCTGTGATGATCAAGACCGTCATGAAAACCGACTGTTTCATGAAAAAATCCTCCTGTTCAAAGTTGATGATTTGACAAATTTATGCTTGGTTGAGTTCCACTCCTAAAAACTAGCTAACCCTTGAGGAAGCGAGTCATACACTTCAAAAACAAGCGATAGCTTCGTAATCACAAGAATATTATCGATGTTCTTGCTGACACCACACAATTTCATTTTGCCGCCTTTGTCAATGAACTTCTTGTGCGCATTAACAAACAGACCCAATGCGGTACTATTGAGATAAAGCGTATCGCTTAGATCGACGATGGCCTTGTTATCTCCCTTGGTCAGAACTTTTTCTATCTCTTGCCTCAGTTCATCCGTTTCAGCTCCGCCCGTGAGCCGGCCTTTTGGTGTAATAATCCAGATTCCATTGGGGTTCCTGATACTTTTCATCGCACCTCTGAATGAATGATTAATTTGCTCCCAGTTGTTTCAAAATACGTTTACAGTCAGCCGCAAAAGGACCGGCAGGATCCAGCTCAAGACATCTTTTCAAGTACGGAATAGCCGTCGAATTTTTCTTAAGTCGCAGATAACTTTGCGCAAGGTAATATGGGGCCGCTTTGTGTTTATCGTCGAGTGTAATAACCTTCAGAAAACACCTTATAGCTTCGTCGTTTTTTTTCTGACGATACGAAATACTGGCCAGACCAAAATACGATTGCACACTGAACGAGTCTTGTGCCAGAACGTATGTATAAGCGTTTTTGGCTAAATCAATGGAATCCGCACGCTCAGAAACCTGCGCAAGAACCAGCCAATGCGATAGAGAGTAAGGCTTCAACTCCACAGCCTTGCGCAAGGATGACAACGCATTTACTGTATCCGTTTTAACCCGCGCGGCATACAATTGCGACAAACCAAGATTTTGCCAAACGGTAGCCATTGTCGAATCGGACGGACCGGATATTGCTCTTTTTTCAAACCACTTTATCGCTTCGGAGAACCGCTTTGCTGAATAATACATAGTTCCTAAGTCTTGGTACAAGCCGTTCAGCGTGGGATCGGTTACCGCAGCCCTTTCAAAATACTTGACTGTATTAGCCGTATCGCGTAAGGCCTTATAAGATAATCCTAACCTGGCAAAATCTTTCCCATCTAATGCTACTTCCCGCTGAACTAAATACTCATAGGTTTGTACTACTTTTGGATGATCGCCGGCACCTGAATAGGATTCGGCCAACAATCTCAGCGTTTCATCACGGGTCTTGCCGGTATCCAATTCTGCCGATTTTACCAGAGGATCTATCGCATTTTTATAGCTACGGAGCGCATGAAAACTCTTGCCGATGTACAAATATCCTTGGTAGTCTTGCGGCTCCAATAAGACATACTTCTGCAAGTAATAGATCGCATTGCCATACTGTTGCGGATTGGATTTGCCGCCGTTGTAATAAATATAGCCGACGTTAAGATTGCCTTCTCTGCTATTCGAGTCAAGTCTGACGGCTTCCAGGTACTCCTTGAGAGCTTCGCTATATTGCTGCTCTCTGAAATAGAGTTTGCCCAATTTTAATCGGGTGCCAGCCGAATTCGGATCGGCATTCAAGGCCTTTTGATAATATCCAATAGCGGTAGCGTTGACCCTTTGTTTGGCATATACATCTCCCAAGAGAAGCCAAACGTTGACTCGAACGCTTTGAGACAGACCGGATTGAACTTCCAATTTTGACAATTCAATGCTGGCTTTCTCAAACTCGTTGAGTCCAATCAGACATTCGGCCAGCTTAAGTTTAAATGATGGATCCTTGGGTGACTCCTTGATCAGGAAATCGGCTTCTTTTTTGGCATTCTCAAAATCTTCTTTTTTCAACAGCAAGTCCAGAAGAAGGCTCCTGTTCAAAAGATGGCCCGGTTTGAGATCAAAGGCTTTGCGGGCTGTTAACAAAGCTTCATTGAATTGCCCGTTCTTGGAATAAGATACAGCAAGCCAATACTGTACATCGGCACTTTTCGGATGATCCGAACCGGCTTGGTTCAACATATCAATGGCAGATTTAACGTTACCGTTATTCAATTCGGCGCGGGCAGCTTTGATGACAGATTCCTGTGATAACACATGGAACGAACAAATGGCCGAAAGAAAGCAGAAAACCGATAGAGCGCTCAACTTCCTACTCATAAATGAGCAATCAGTCCTTTCAGGTCTGGAATTATTTTGAGTCGGGAAAAGCAGGTCTTTATTACACTTTATTACAAGTAAAAACAAGAAAAATCATTCTTTTTTTAGTTTGATTGGATTCATGGCGGGTACCATATTCATGTCCAGAAACGTTCGCTGGCCTTCGTTACCCGTTAAATAAGCCGTTAAGCCGGCAGCCAGTCCTATGTGCTGCTGCCGGTGCATGATGTAAATCATCCGACGCAAAGGATAGTCCCCCCGGTAAATATAGCCAGGAATTGGAAGAACCGGCTTATGATAATCCAGCCCGGCTATTTTCAAAACTTTGAATTTTGGATCATTTCCCGAAAATTCCGAAATCTTATTCAACCAAGAGACGCTCAGATAGCCTATCGCCTGCGGATGGGAGGCGATATAGGCCATGATACGTTCAGACGCACTGGTGGCAGAATCGCCAGGAATTATCTTAGAACGCCCGGATACGGGTAATTCCCCCAGGACTTCGTGTTTCAACAGATGGAAGTTTCCCGATTTTCGACCATCGGTCACAACTTCTATGCTATCCAGCGTCGATTTTGATAATTCATGCCAGGACGATATCTGACCAGACAAGATCTTCTTCAATTGCTCAATATGAAGCTCTTCCACCGGATTGTCACTGTGGACCAATATGGCTATCCCGTCTAAGGCTAACTTGTGCGAATAAACTCTGATATTGTTGCGGATCAGAAACTCGGTTTCTGTCGAATCGAGTTCGCGGGTTGTTACGATGCATGAAACATCATTGTTTAAAAGGCTTCCGATGGCATAGTTAGTCGTTGCAAGTTTCATCTGAATATGGGCGTCCGGATAATTCTTCTGGAAATTGGCTAATTGATTCTCAATAACCCGCGAAACCAATTCATCACAAATCATATTCAGTCTGCCTGAAGTTGGTGTTTCCTCTTTTCCGTGCGAACGGCAGCCCATGATAATGAAAATGAACAGCGACAGCCAACGTATGTAACGTATAGGTCTTATCATTCCTCATCGCGACCATGTTGATTCTCACCAGACATCAAAAGCCTTGTGTGAACGATACGATAAATTCCATACGCGACAAAGACCACTCCAAGAATCCGCATAAGACCGGGATCGGCTATTCCGGGGACAAACTCATAGTACAGCAGAAAAATACCGGCGGGTATGTATGCAAACCCAATGACCAGCCGTAACTTGGAGTGCATTCGAATGGTTCTTATTGGTTAATATCGTGTCAAATATATTACATTAGAAAATCTTTTTCAAAGCATTATTCTCATTGAAGAACCGATTTGACATTCAATACCGAATTATCTATCTTTTTTTGTCTGTACAAACAACCGTTGTCATAAACATTATCGGAGAATTTGATGTCTGAAAAAGAAAAACCGACTATCCAAAATGAAAATGCGGTTAATAGTATAGAGTGGTTTTGGGTTTTTGCCGGATCGATTGTTGGTCTATTGTTAATCGGACTCCTCGTATTCATGAGTTCCGTCAAATTCCATAACCCGGCCATTCCGTATCTGATCGGAGGATTAGCATATATCATTACCGGCATGATCTTAGGACATTATTCACCCGGACATACAGTCAAGGAAGCCGCCATTGCAGGACTCATCATACCTGTCGTTGGATTATTAATGATCAAATTCAATCTCGTCAAGACGCACATAGAAGATCTATCCGCCATAGATTATGTCTCTTTGATTGCAGGAGGCATATTACTGACCCAGTTAGGCGGATGGATCGGAGAGGAATTGGAGGGTTACGACCATCCGACGAAGTTCTTCCAATGGCACTGGATCATCGTAGCTTCGGTACTCGGTTTTATGCTTAATTGCTTTATCTTGTTTTTTGTGGCACTTTTTGTTTACAAGGTAATCCCCATTGTTATTTTTTTGGCTTTGAGCGTGATCATTTCCGGAATCGTTGCCGGTTACAAGTCTCCGGGACATACGGAGACCGAATGCGGTATCGCCGGCGGAGTCACAATACTGGCCGACTATCTCTTTCTGCATTTTGCATTGGATATAGAAATTCCGATCTGGATACTCCTGGTCACGATAGTAGGCGGAGGTATTTTTGGTCTGTTTGGCGGATGGATCGGAGAAAAAATCCAACAGCAGGAAGAAAGGGAGAAAAAAGAGCTGGAATCCTAACCGATGTCTATTGTTTGTTCAAGCCGCCGCGATGTCTTCTGACCTCAAAGAAGATGATCCCTGCGGCCACGGAGGCGTTCAGTGATGCTACTGGTCCGGACATTGGTATTTTGATCAAAAAATCGCACTTTTCCTTGGTCAGTCTTCTCATACCGCTCCCCTCACTTCCGATCACAAGCCCGATATGGTCGTCGGCATCAATATCGAAGTAGTTCTGCTCTGCCTCCATAGCCGTTCCATAGATCCATACCCCCTTTTCTTTGAGCTCCGTCAGAGTCTGAGCCAGGTTGGTCACTTGTACTATCGGAATGTGAACGGCGGCACCGGCCGATGTCTTCATAACCGTAGCATTAATCTCTGCTGAATGGTGCCTCGAAATAATAATACCATGAAAACCGGCACAGACCGCACTTCGGATAATAGCGCCGAGATTGTGAGGATCGACGATCTCATCAAGGATCGCAATCATGGCTTTTTCATGTCGTTCTTCGGCCCTTGAAAAAATAGCCTCCATATCGGCGTACACAAATTCGCTACTTCCCATTCTTGCAACAATGCCCTGATGATTGGAATTCCTGGCCCATTGAGTCAGGTTATCATTCGAAGATTCCTTGATTCTAATTCCCAATGCGCGTGCCGCCTTCTCAATTTCAGAAAGGCCATGCGCCGCCTTAACGCAATACAGCTCCTCAATGGATGCTCCGGAACGAATAGCCTCAAGTACGGCCCGGCGTCCGTAAATTATGTGTTCGGATTTCATGGTACTTTTTCGGCCGCTTTATGGTTTTTGATTTTGTTCAAAACGATGTTTGAGCATGTTCGGACAAACGCCGTAAAACCAAAATCCTTTTCAGAAGATGTTTGGTAAATCAATATGACGCCCAAGGTGCCAAGCAGGATATTCATAAACCACATGGCCATAAAAGGATTGAGCAACTGACGATCAGCAAAATTTTCTCCAAGGATGAGACAAAAGTAGTAGGCTATAAAGAAGAACAAACTTATGCCGCCGGCAATTCCAAGATTACCCCTTCTCGCTTTGACCCCGATGGGGGCTCCCAACATGACAAAAACGATACAGGCAACCGGGATCGAGTATTTCTTATTCACCTCAACCATTAATTGGTCCATCAGTCTCTGATAATTATTGGTCGAATTCAAGGCCGTCGTAATCTGCTGCGTACCAAAGGCCTTTGCGCCGGCGGCCGAATCAGTTGCCGCCTTACTTAGTGGCTTATTAGTCGAATCGGCTTTCAGAATATTGTTCGGAAAAACCGTCTGAGTCAATTTCATACTATCCTCAATCGGCCGGATAATAGGAAGTACGGCGGCTTGAATGGAGTCGCTCAGACTTTTTTTAAGCTTCTTTTCCGACGTATCGGGAGTCAAATTGATGTGTACCACCCAGTCATTTATCCAATCTAAAAAAGACGAGTGATCCAAGTAACGCTTAAAATACCCCTTCGATTTGTCGTCCAGGCTGGCAACCAGGCTTGGATTTCTTTCAATGGCGTTTATGACCCGATCCAGTTGTTTATCCCTTTCATGCTTATGTCTCTGCACATCCTCCATGAGTTGGTCAATGTTCTTTTCCCGTTCATTGTGAAACGTCTCATCATTCTTTTTCAATGAAAGATTCTCGACCGGCACAACCACTCTGTACTTCACAAACATGGCTTTCTGATATTGATCAGGCTTGCGGGGGTTGATATCGTGGATCTCTCCATTCTCCAATGTCAGGATCATAGATTCATCGGCTTCGTCGATCTCAATCGTGCCCTTTTCGGCGGTTATGGTGCGTGCCGACTCCCTTTGGGTTCTATCGTATATAGTGATAC
This sequence comes from uncultured Bacteroidota bacterium, assembly GCA_964415295.1. GTDB lineage: Bacteria > CLD3 > CLD3 > SB21 > SB21 > SB21. The sequence continues at coordinate 35,807 of CAYPYN010000009.1, read as the reverse complement.
CATAAATAGCCGTGCCTAGTTCGTCCTTGTTTTCCACGATCATGCTGAAATTCTCTATACCCTCCAGATAGATACCTGGTTCTATGGTCAAGGTTGGCCGCTTGGTCTGGATGTTCTTCTTTAACACGCGGGCATGGTGATTGGCCACCGGCAGAATGCGGTCGTTAAAGACAAATAAGGCATACGTCAACACAACTGAAACAAAAAGTACAGGAACAATCAACCGTATGAAGTTAACACCACCGGCCTTCATGGCGGTTATCTCGTTGTCCGATGCGAGGCGGCCAAAGGCCATGATCGTGGCAACCAATACGGACATTGGAACAACCAATACCATGATTCCGGCAAGATTATAGACAATGAATTCAAAAATAACCTGCAGACCAATTCCTTTGCCTATGATATATTTCATGGCTTGCAGAACAAAATTGAGCACCAGCATGGTTGTAATCAGGGACAGCGCAAAAAAGAAGGGGCCGATATGTTCGCGGAGGATATATCGGGCGAGGATAAACATGTAACTTTATGATTTGAGCAGGTTGATCTGATCGCGGATCTTGGCGGCTAGTTCGTAATTTTCTGTCTCGATTGCCTTTTGAAGTTCCTGTTCGAGTTTTTCAAGACTATTGGGCATTACAGGTGCTTCGGATCCCGGACTGCTTTCTGATGGTTTAGCGGATTTCCCATGGCTTCCCGATTGTCCGTCCATTTCCAGACCAGCGACATTCATGACTTCCTCATTGACAAAAATGGGAGCCCCGACCCGAATGGCGATTGCAATGGCGTCCGACGGTCTCGAGTCAATAACCTGTTCACCAACGCTGTTACTGCTTATATAGATTGTAGCAAAAAAAGTATTCTTATTTAATTCTGTGATAACAACCTTGCGGACTTCGGCATCCAGAGCTTCCAGAAACTGCACAGCAAGGTCATGCGTAAAGGGTCGGAAAGGTTTGATCCCCTGAAGCTCAAGTGCGATCGCGTGAGCTTCCGGAGCGCCAATGACCACAGGTAGTATCCGGCCTTTTTCCTGGTTGGTCTCAATCAACTGCAGGATGTAGCCGTTGCTTTGCTCGTCTTCAATGATCCACTTTATTTCAACGGGCACTTCCATGACCTTATCAACCTTTTTGACAACTCAAACTTACTTACCTAACTTACAAAAAAGAGCCTACAAAATCAACTTCCGGTCTGCGGTGTATCCGATGGCTTGCTCTTTGGAACGAACATCTTCGGTTTCTTTACCGGAGCGCCTTCAGGCTTCACTTCTTCTGTCTTTGTTTCCACCGAAGTGGCGGCGGTCGTCTGCGTCGGCTTTGGCGCAAAGCTCTTGGGTGCTTTAGCGGCCTCTTTTGGCGCCTCAGACTCGGCAGGCTTCGGTTCGGAATAGAAGGCATTGCCATTGACACTCCAGCCGAAACTGATCAGTCCGTCCGCATCCAGCAGCTTTCCGTGTCGATCCTGCTTCGGCAGTTGCTTCCAAGCACCATGCCGCCAGTGTGTAAACACACGCGTTCCGAGTTCCGTTCCTCCGCTGGCTTCATCGACAAAACGAAAACGCGCCATGGCCTTCACTCCTTGCCGGGTCAATTCACCGTAAAACCAGGCTCTATCAAAAAACGGCTCCCTAATATGACCTTCAGAATCTGAAACATTAAGATATCCTTCACCGTTTTCAAATCGGAACTTAAGCAATTGACTCTTTCTTCCATCTGTTTCCGATGCAACCAGTTCCGTAAACTCAAGCCAAAACCCCAATCCGTTGGTCGATGGGTTATAAAAAGTGAAACGCTTTGATCTATCGGTACCGCTAACAATCCGGCTTTTCCATAATTCAATAGACATGATCATACTCCTTCAAAAAAATATAATTCAGGAATTTCGTCGATGATGCCAAAAAAGTAACAGTAGCTGTAAAACTCCTTTAATCCAGCGATCTCTTCTTTACCTAAGTAAAACTGAATATTATCCGTTAAATAATCAACATAAAAATCAGCTTCATGCCCGTTTCGCTGGGCCGCATACGTTTGAGCGATTTCGTTCAGATGACGAACACCTTCATCACGCGAGCCGATCAGAGCTTTGATATCGCCGGTCTTCAATGCTCCTTGCGAACCGGACCAAAAGGAATATACAAAGGGCAAACCGTCTGTGAGATCATTCCATTCCTCGCCAAGATCCAGCCTATTGTCCATCAGGTCATACTGTTCCAATGCCGGATCTCCAATGACAAGCGCGGCATCCGCCTCTTGTAGCATTTTGGGAATATCCGGGGACATCGTGACCATTGCGGCGTCTATGTCGTATTTTTCCCTCAGGATGATCTGCATCAGGGCCACCGATGTCCGGCTGCTGGCGTCCACTGCAATCTTTTCGATGTTGGAGAGATCCTTATTAAAAAAAAGCTCAACGCTTTTGACTTCATTATGAGAGGTTATGGCGATTTCTGGAACGATACTGAGGCTTCGGTGGCGGCGGATCCGCGAATACTCTATGGAAGGAACAAGGGCCAAGTCGGCCTCTTTGTTGAGCAACTTGGCGGAACAAAGGGAAGGAATGTCATACGTGATATCAAACCGATGGCCGGCCTTATTTTTTTCAAGCCCGTACACGATGGGCTTGGTATTTAGGTACTCGACCGCCGATACTTTCAGATTTCCGCTAGATTCGGACATGCTGGAAATTAATTATCCTGTTCTTCCTCGTCATTTTCCTCGGCATCGCCTACATCGGTATCGTCTGAAAGCTCCATTTCGGGCAGTTCGATATCTTTACAAATGTCCGCGGCTTGCTGAAGTTTATCCTGCGGTACCAAGATCTTGATCTCGGAAAGATCCCCGACCCAAACGACATTCATATGATCTTTCTGGGATAAGATCGTATTCTCAATACCGGCGGACTGCAGTTGATCGCTGATAAGTTCCGCTTGATGTTCGTAACTTACCGTCTTGACAACGGCCCATCCTTCGATCAACTCGCTCATAGGTCAATGAATTATTTTGTACCAAGAGTCTTCAGCCAATATTCGGCAATCTCTCGCCATTTCCGGCTGGTCTTGGAATTGTTATAATACTTAATAGCTTCCGAAGTATTTCCAAATTTACGATAAGCGTCAGCAACTTCGAAATTAAGCGCCGCTGTCGTTTCCGCATCATTGGATACGGTCAGACCTTTTAGCCCGTGATCAATGGCTTTCTGATAATCGCCGGTCACGTTGTAACAATTGGTCAGTTCCAGTCGGGTTTTTGCATTATTCGGATTGCTGGTCGCAGAATTTTCCAAAACGATAATGGATTCTTTCAGCTGGCCAAGGCCATCTTTGAGTACTTTGCCCTTCAGATAGAGCATCCCGTCGTCGGTCGGGTTATCTTTGAGATACAAATCAATGGTTTCGATCGCTTTCTTATATTCTTTCGTATCGACAAACAGGTTGGCTTTGTAACTGATAGCCAACGTAACCACTTCTTTTTCCCCCTCTTTCATGTTGATCGCGATGTCATAATTCTTTATAGCGCTCTGAAAATCTCCAAGACGCTTATACGCGAGGCCCAGATTGGTATAGGCCTTTTGGTACGCCGCATCCAGTTTAATCGCTTCCTGGAATTCACGGACGGCCGCCGCATAATCACCTTGCTTGTAATAATCATTACCGGCCTTAAATCGCGCCTTTGCCCCTTTTTGAGCGCCGAGAGAATTCATTTTCTCCTGGTTTTGCCGCTCAATGTCCTCTTTCTGCTTTTTCCACGCTTCAAGTTTTTTCTGATATTCCTCTTCTTCGGGTGTTTTTTCCTGAGCAATCGCAGTTGAGACCAATGAAAAAAGGAATACGGCGATAAAAGCTATCCATACTCTTTTCATGAAAAATAACCTCCTTATGGATTCATTTCTTGGTAATGAACTGAAAATATATACTATTATTGATATAATTCGTAAATCCGACCGGAAAAGAAAATGCGGAAGAAAAAAGTGCCGAAGGCGGGATTTGAACCCGCACGCCATAGGCGCCACCCCCTCAAGATGGTGCGTCTGCCAATTTCGCCACTTCGGCTTGAATAACAATTCTAATTTATTGAATTTCAAATTGATATTCAACTAAAATTAATCGGAATACCGGTTAATTTTGAGGCGTCGGCAACGCGGGAGCCTGCTGCTGGCCTCCTTGCTCCAATTCCTTTTCAATGATGCCCTGCTCGCTTCCGCCGCCGCGCAAAGCCGGGATATTCAATGCGATACTAAGCACAGCGAACAGAATAGCCAAAACAATGGTCGCCTTGGTCAGCGTGTCCGCGGCCTGGCGGCCGCTAAGAAATGCCGTCGAACTGCCTCCGAAAGTGCCGGCTAAGCCGCCCCCCTTACTGGATTGCATAAGAATGGAAATAACCAGTAATACACTTACCATGATGTGAATAACTACCAAGAATACAAACATGAAGTCGCTCCTTTTTTTATTTTAATGTTAAATTAATTTTTCAGCTGTTTTTACGATGGAAGCAAATTGATCCGCGTCGAGACTGGCTCCGCCAACCAAGGCGCCATCAATATGTTCGCACGAAAGCAAATCATGCGCGTTTTCCGGTTTCACGCTTCCGCCGTATTGAATAATCATTTTTTCGGCAAACTTCTTCCCATAAAGTTCCTCAGCCAGACCGCGAATGAACAAATGTACTTCATTGGCCTGCTCCGGTGTGGCCGTTTTGCCTGTTCCGATGGCCCACACAGGTTCATAGGCGATAATCAATTTCTCGGCGTCGGAAGTCTTGACATCTTTCATAGCCCCCAAATACTGACGCCTCACCACGTCGTGGGTCTGGCCGCTTTCACGTTCAGCTAAGGTTTCACCAACACAAACGACCGGGGTCAAACCCTCTGCCAAAACAAAGGCGATCTTCTGGTTGACCGACGAATCCGTTTCATGAAAAAACTGCCGCCTTTCCGAATGGCCAATGATCACATAGCCACACCCGCTCTCTTTGAGCATTTCGGCCGAAACCTCTCCGGTAAAGGCTCCAGACTTGTTGAGATACACATTTTGTGCACCCAACCCTATCCGGGAATCCTTTATGACATCCCTGACGGCCTCCAGACTGACAAATGGAGGACAGACCGCAACTTCCGTCTTTCGTATGTCGTTGAGCTTAATTTTGAGCGATTTGGCCAATTGACGGGCCGCCTGGGGCCCTTTGAACATTTTCCAGTTTCCAATAATAACTTTCCGACGCATCCATCTCCTATGAATTGGTCAAAGCTTCAAGTCCGGGCAGTGATTTTCCTTCAAGATATTCCAACGAGGCTCCGCCGCCTGTTGAAACGTGAGTGACTTCCTTTTCGAGACCCATGTCCGCAATAGCTGCTGCTGAATCACCGCCGCCAACAACGGTAATGCAGCCCTTCTTAGTGGCCTCACTCAAAGATTCCGCAATAGCCCGCGTCCCTTTCGCAAAGTTGGGCATTTCAAAAACACCCATCGGGCCATTCCATACGACTGTACCGGCGGACAAAATTTGCCGGCGGTAGGCATCTATAGTCGCGGTTCCGATATCAACACCCATCCAACCGCTGGGAATAGCATCCATGGGTACGATCTTGTGTTCGGCATCATTCTTGAATTCCTTTGCGATCACGCTATCGGTAGGAAAGAGAATTTTCGCTTGGCTTGTTTTAGCGCGCTCAATAATATCTTTGGCCATATCCGCTTTTTCTGTCTCAAACAGGGACGTTCCGATTTCATGGCCCATCACCTTGGCAAACGTATAAGCCATACCGCCGCCAATAAGAATCGTATCCACTTTTTTCATCAGATTTTCTATCACATCGATCTTGCCCGAAATCTTGGCTCCTCCTATTATAGCAACAAATGGTCGCTTCGGATTCTGCACGGCACTGCCTAAATAGCGGATCTCCTTTTCCATCAGGTATCCGGCGGCATTTTGCTTGAAATATTTCGTGATACCGGCCGTGGACGCGTGTGCCCGATGAGCTGTTCCGAATGCATCATTCACATAAACATCACCTAACCGGGCAAGCTTCTGGCAGAAGCCGTCGTCGTTGCCTTCTTCTTCGTTGTAAAAACGAAGATTTTCAAGAAGCAATACCTCGCCGGGTTTGAGTTCCCGAGCCAGCTTTTCCACGGACTCTCCGATGCAATCGTCTGCCATTCTTACCGGCGTCCCCAGGAGTTCACCCAGACGAACCGCCGCCGGCTTAAGGGACATCGAGGGATTTTTCTTCCCCTTTGGACGGCCTAAATGACTCATGATCACCGGCATACCGCCGTCGGCCACGATCTTTTTGATCGTGGGCAAAGATTCGCGAATACGGTTGTCATCGGTTATTCTTCCGGTATCATCCAAAGGAACATTGAAGTCAACGCGCAATAAAACGCGTTTTCCCTTCACATCGACTTTATCAATTGTCAGTTTATTCATAAGATCACCGCATTATTTTGCAATTTTAAGAAGCAGATCGACCACACGAAGGGAATAACCCCATTCGTTGTCGTACCATGAAACGATCTTGAAAAATCTTTTTTCACCTTTGAGATTATTCTGCATGGTGGCCAATGAATCATAGATCGAGGAACGTTCGTCATGTATAAAATCGGTGGATACCACCTCTTCGTTACAATACCCCAAGACTCCTTTCAGGTATGATTCAGAGGCTTTCTTCATCAATCCGTCGATTTCTTCGATCGAGGTATCTCGATTGGCACGGAACGTCAGGTCTACAACAGACACATTGGGCGTCGGAACACGAAAGGACATACCCGTGAGTTTACCTTTGACGGCGGGAATGACCTCGCCAGCGGCCTTGGCCGCACCGGTTGTGGACGGAATAATATTGATGGCGGCCGCGCGACCTCCCCGCCAGTCCTTTTTGGAGGGTCCATCTACGGTTTTCTGAGTAGCGGTATACGAGTGTATCGTGGTCATCAGACCCGTCTCAATACCGATACCTTCTTTTATCAGCACATGCACGACGGGAGCAAGGCAGTTCGTTGTGCACGAAGCATTAGAGACAATGTGATGCTTGGAAGCATCGTATTCATGGTCATTCACGCCCATGACGATGGTCTTGACATCACCTTTGCCGGGAGCCGATATCAGCACCTTTTTCGCCCCGGCCGTGATATGCCCCTTCGCCTTTTCAGAGTCAGTAAAGAGTCCTGTGGATTCTATTACAATGTCTACACCCAAGTCTTTCCATGGTAACTGAGCCGGATCTTTGGTCGCCATTATGCAGCGCACTTTATGCCCATTCACTACCAAAACATCGTCCGTTTCGACATCGGCTTTGCTTTTTTCCGTGGACAACTGACCTTTGAACTTGCCATGAATCGAATCGTATTTCAATTGATAAGCAAAATACTTGGCGTCCGTGCTCACGTCGACCACGGCTACAACGTCGATCTCTTTCCCCAAAAGCCCTTTATCGGCCATCGCATTGAATACCAGTCTTCCGATCCGGCCAAATCCGTTAATCCCAACTTTTATAGCCATATAAGCTCTCCCAAGAGTTTGTTAAATATGTAACATTCTTAAAGATGCGACCGAATTTACCGCTAATCCCAAAGAAAGTCAAACGATTTCTAAGTTCGTCGGGCTTTAGAACGGCTATTTCGTCGTCATGGTGAAGACACCGTCCCAGTTCTCTGGCGGCGGGTTCTTCTTGAATTCTTCGCAACGCTCCACATATACTTTAGACGGTTCGTCACCGGGATCCACGTTAAGCGCGGCTTTGAAATAAACGATAGCCTCATCCCATCGCTGCTGCCGGTAAGCGGCCAAACCCTGATTATAATTCTCGAGGGCTTTTTTCTTGGTAGCCGTGATACCGACAGACGCACGGGCAACCACCTCAAAGACCTTTACGCCCTTTACTTTTCCTTTCACCCGGATAAGGTCCAATTCGCGCGTAATGATATCATCTTTGACAAGTTCCTGCGTCCACTCGCTGATCATAATGTAAGAACCGTACTCCTTATTGGCTCCCTCAAGACGGGAGGCGAGGTTGACGTTATCACCCATGACCGTATAGTCAAACACGCTTTGCGAACCCATGTTGCCAAGGACCACCTGTCCGCTGTTGATACCGGCGCGCGCACGCAGTTCCGGACGTCCTTCTTTTTTCCACTTCACGCGCATTTCCACCAGTTTTTCCTGCATTTCCAAGGCCGCATAACAAGCCTTATGTGCATGCAATTCGTCCGGCAACGGCGCGCCGAATTCCGCCATGATCGCGTCCCCTTCGTATTTATCAATGATTCCATCGTATTTCATAATGATATCCGTCATGGCCGTCAGATATTCATTAAGCAAGTGAACGAGTTCGGTAGGTGTTAATTTTTCACTTATGGTCGTAAATCCGGCGACATCTGAGAACAGAATGCTCAGGAAACGAACTTCGCCGCCGAGCTTGAGCAGACCGGGATTCTCGATCAACTGTGACACGACCTTCTCGGGCAGATAACGGCCGAACGCATTGCGGATCGTGGCTTTTTCTTTACGCTCTCCAAGATACTGGAACAACACATTACCAACGTAAGTAAATCCTATCGCCAGGAGAGGCGTGACCACCTGCATATGCATGTTGTGAAAAGCAAAGAGATAAAACGCCAGAGCCGTGATCAGAAGTATTACAAATATGAATATGGGTAATGCCAACAAGGGCTTTTGCAGGCGGCTCACGAGGAAGAAAATCAGAAACGAAGCCACTGTCACGATGATCACCCTGAGCCAATCGGGCTGAGCCACAATATAATCATCATTCAGCATCGTATTGATCGCGTTGGCGTGGATCTCCACTCCGGCCATCAGGGTCTCGACTTTCTTGCCTTCGAGGTTACGCGCTTCGCTGAGAGGCACGGAGAAAACGTCGTGCAATTCCTCCATGGTCGCACCAAGCAGGACGATCTTATCTTTAAAAAATCCGGATTGAAGCATGCCAATAGGATTCCCGTTTTCGTCCATCAAACCGTCAAAAGAATCAAGGTCGTACTCCGGTTTCAGATCAAAAGTTTCGTCGTCAACAATGTTATCGAACGATTTATATGGGAACGTGTTATAAGGACCTCTAAAATTGATCAGATAAGAATACGTTTTATACTTTTTTACTATTTTGTCGCCAAACTTAAAGAAATTCTCATTGTTCTCAATCGGCGTATCTTTTGGAATATCGTAATATTTACGAAGTATCTCGACACCAAAAGAATGGTAGGTATGGATGTCTTCATCGGAACCGACCGATTCCTCCAAAAGATACTGGCGCCAGAATCCGTCAATATCGTTCGTCACGCCAACGAAGCCCCAGTCGGCGCCGGCGTTCAGGAATTTGTTCAGTGGAGTTACAGCCAGATCGTATTGTCCCATTCCGCCGGCCACCTCCGCTTTTACTACTTTGCCGGCGAGTACCACATTCCCGGCCTCCTGAATGGCTTTGGCGAGGTCGTCGTCATTCTCCGGGCTGTATGAGTCCGGCGCATCAAAGACAACGTCTATCCCGACCACTTTAGCGCCCGCCCGGGCCATGTTACGCACAAATTTGGCATAATACGATCTGGGCCAGGGCCAGACGGACGGAAGTGATTCCCCTGACTGGTCATTGATGGCAACGATAACGATCGGCGTTTCATCGGGTTTGATCTTTTTTTCGTTATCAACATACTGATAACGAAAACTAAAACGCTGGTCCAGAGTTTTCAATTCCAAGCTCTCAATAGCACGGACGTTGACCAAAAAACTTCCAAACCAAACGGCTAACAGCGTAATAAATACTCCCGACAGCGTCTTATTCCTGAAACCCGACGCGGCGATACCCAGAATCATGGCGATCAAAGAAATGGCGGTCAAGCCAATGTTTAAAAGATAGAACATGATGAGCGAATCGCTCAGATCGGGCAATAACTTGAGTACCAGATTAGGTATGAAAACCAACAATGAGAAGATCAGGCATACAAAAGCCCATTTATTCTCAAGGAGCTTGCTGAAGAAACCACCGCTTGCCATAAAAAGCCTCGTAATGTTGATGGTGTAGAAAAGATTTAAAGAACGGATATAAAATAAAACCTAATCCGGAGAGTCCGGATTAGGTTTTATTATGGAATGATTCACATCATATCAGAAAAAGTACTCGTAACGCGCCGAGATAAGACTATTGATCTTGGATGACGTTCCGGTACGGTTACCCAAAGCATCGAATTTTGGAATCTTCAGGCCGGTGGTCACATTAAAATTCAGCGTGAACGTATGATTTTGATAGAAATTAAAGCGTTGTCCCACATTGAAGCTGGTCAGACTCAGGTCGCTTGAATTGGGAATGGAGACACCGGCATACGCCAGACCGCCGTATACATTCATCATCATATTTTCTTTGCTCAAGAGCTGATAATCGCCCGAGACGCCGAGTCCCGTCGCTGAAGACTTGTTAGGTTTGATAGCGCTGCTGTCCGTACCTGGATTAATCATACTTTTTGTATTGCCTGCAGACGTAGAGAAATTCACCGTTGTGCGAAGCGGGAACTTCCATTCCGTTGTCAAACTCATGCTGAAGCTGTTATTATCGGCCGATTGGAACGGCGTATAATTGATGATGGGCGCTTCCTGGCTCTTATCATCCTTCTTGCTGTAGCTGTAATTGACAGAAGCATTGTGGCGCAGATCCATTGCAGCAAATGAGTAAGAAGTACCTAAAGAAACAATATTGGTAACGCTCTTCTCAGGCAAGCCGCTTGAATCCGTCGTGTAATTCCAATTATTATCACGATTCATCGTCGTGTAGCCAATGCTCAAACTGGGCAATTTCGGCAGGAAGAGCGAAGCGTTGAATCCCAACGTATTAGTCTTAAGGGTATTGGCATTCAATTTCGACAAGTTATTCTGAGAAGTCGCGTAATTGACCGTTACAAAAATACGATTTTGCCAGAAGCGCTGACGGTCGGATATTTCGAATGTCTTAATGTCGCGCTGGATGGATGAACCGAACGTTTGAAAGTAACCGCCATTGCTCTTGTATCTCATCGAGAAATTGTTGTCGAAAGCGCTGACCGATCCGCCGAAGGTATAGGCAAAATTGTTTTTGTCTTTGTAAAAATCCTTACTGGTCGGGATCGGAGAAAGGTTCGTATTAACCGTCATGAAATATTTGTCCATCAGATCGATAATATCGTTGTAGTCCTTTATCGTCTTAGCGTCGTTATCAATTAAGCCGGCATCTGCGAGAACCTGCGCATTAACGGAACCGCCTGTAATATTCGTATTGGTGAGACCTGTGGCAATACTTGCATCAAAATTCACCCTCTTACTGAACATACTGGTCTTGAAATCGGCACCAAATACGACATTTTCCTGCGGAGCAACACCGTTATAACCTGTTGATACCGGCGTGAATTTGTACAAGGATGATTCCTTATCGCCGGTATGAATGTAGCTCAGACCAAACTGGAAGGCCTGGGGACCCATGCTGAAACGACCGGCCGTCATGTTACGCTCAAAAGTTCCGGTAAACAATTTGGTCTCATCACCGGCAATAAAATCAACGACCGCCTGTGCTCTAAGGCTGTCCACTGATTCGCCTAAATACGCTGCTTCGAGAGCATTTCGTCTTGATTTATCCGCTTTCGAAAGGACCTGGCGATTGACAATGCCTTTTACAAATTCGAAATTGAAAATTCCGAGATACACACCCGTACTCAAACCGCGCACACGCGTTCCATACAAGGTCACGGGACTGAAAGTTGGATACGAATCACCGTAATTGACTATGACCACATTATCTAGATTTGCCGAGAGCAGGTAGCGGCTCAACGGCTGGTTCTTCGTCGGATCATCTTCCGAATCCCAGTCAAACGAGGCCGATAACTGGAAGAATCTCTTCTCATAAGACAGATCGGCGCCAACACGCTTGTAATTCGTTTTTACACCGAGGTTATTCTGTCCCTTATATTCACTGCGGAAATTAGCGCGGAACTTTCCGTCGTCAAAAGCGGCTTCACCGCCTCCGCCCTGCAACTGACCGCCGCCGGCCGGTGTGAATCCTTTACCCGATAATATATCTTCTCCGCCCTCCAATGCGATGTCAAAGGTAAATTCGGTCAAGATAACCTTGTCCCCGCTGGGCAATGTATACCACAATCTGGCCGCATGTGCGCCGGCCGCCATGCTCTTGGACGAATAGGTAACCAACTCTTGCGTAATATCGGATTTTTTCGTCACATCATCGCCGCCATCCAAAGTCAGCTTCAGATTCGTGACATCTATAGAATCGTCTGAAAAGAGAGAGATCGCTATAATGAAATCATTCTTGTTCACCGTGCTCCCCGGTTCAGGTGAAAGAACAACGGTTTCAATGCCGGCTTCCTGCACGATGGAACGTTCGGAAACGATGAGTTGCAGAGGCAGCATTTCGGGATTTTCCTCAGGATAGCTCAGACTCTGTCCGTCGGCCGTTTCTGCGACGATGTAGTATTCGAGCATTGTCCCTTTCTTCAGACCTTCTCTTTTCAGCATAGCTCCGTATTTGCCGCTGATTTTCAATATCATCGGAACTTCTGTAAAAGCAGGATCGGTCGGGAATCGGTAATACACCGAGGCATGTTCGACCGCCGTCGTGAATCCAGCCTCAATGTAAATCGGCTCCCCCTCGGAAACGTGTTTCTCAGGATTGTATATGATCCGGCCGCCGTTTACACCCGCATGAACTTGGGTAAGACCAAGACAACCGATCAACAGCATCATCCCGAACAAACCACATGCTTTCTGAACATTTGAATGCCAATGCATAAAATTCCTCCTGATTTTTAAGAAGCGTATGTTAGAATGATAGAAATAATTGATCTATGTAGAATGGTTACTCTTAAACAGGCTTGTTGAGAATCCTTTGATTACGTTCAATATACCCGAAAGTGCGTGGAATGTCAAGGCTATAAATGCCTTAATATTTAATCACTTAATGGCTTTTTGAATCAGACTCTTCACTTCGCCCGGATCCGGAAATCGGCCGCTTTCCTGTTTGGAAAATACACGTTTCCCGTTGAGGGTAACCTCAAAAACACCGCCGCTGGATTTTCTTAGTTCCACTTCGGCGCCAAAAACCCGTTTCAATTCGTCCGCCAGACCGGCGGCTCTCGGCAGGTAGTTTCAAACGACGCAGTATTCGATCACTATTTTCATGTTCTCCTTCCGATCATACCTCATTTTATACGAAAAAAGATAGCGATTGAACACGGATGAATCAATAATTTTCTATGGAAGTCGTTGCTAATTCAGAAACCGGCACCCCAAACCACAAAAGGCGCCCAATGGCATGGATCTGACCAGGTCTCAGAATGGATCATTCTGATCTTTGCCGTCCTCGCGGCTTGCGAAATTGAAGTCCGTTCGCTCACCAAACTCTCGTAGAATAATTTCATGAATTCCGAAGTACTTTTGTCGTACACCTGCCACATCGAAGAGACGACAGAAGAAGCGCCGGCGGCCAGGAAAGCCCGTGTGAGGCCCAACATGCCTTCTCCTTTCAAGAGCTTTCCCAAAGATGTATTGCAGGCCGACAAGACGACCAGCTGTCCGTCTAATCTCAATGATTGTATTTCATCAACGCTCAGTTTTCCGTCTTGCGCACTGTCCGGATTAAATAGAATTATGGATGAACGCAAAGGTTTTTCCGAGTCATTCACGCCGTGCGCCGCAATATGAATAATGGATTTCCCTTCGGATATTCTTTCTGCAAGCGCGCGTTCCGTTACACCGTCGTTGAGGCAAACGGTGGCGCGATGTGGAAAATGGCCACGGATATATTCGACCTCTTGATCGACAAAAACAAGATCATTCAGGTGTTCGGTTCGGAAATGAGTTGAGGAGGCATAATTGGAGCGGGCTAAAATAAGGATCGATGAGTACCCGCCCTTCCTGCCGGACATTACATTCTCGGCAACCCGGAAGGACGGATCATAGATGAAGCCGCACTTCTCGATCAAGTACTGCGCACCGTCGTGTAAGCTTTCGAAAGGCAGATAATAAAGCGTTTCGTCCGGTATCACCACCACCGTCGATCCATCGGCGATTTCCTTTTCAAAAGGTCTCCATACCGCATCGTACAATCTTTGCGCTATGTAATGCAGGTCTTTCTTTGCTCCTGGACGCCGTATCAGCGCCAAATAATCCACGGTCAGTTCGTTGACAATACTGCGGCTGGAAATCGAACGAACCCGAAATGACTCCGAAGAACGTATGAAAACATACGAACCTTCGGGATGCAGAAAATATTGTACAATCGTCAGGCTATCTGCCGGATTTTTTAAATGCGTGTCTTGCGATTTTCTGGCCGTGAGCAGGTCCGACAAATTTCTGGCTTTTGATTTTTCAAGAATAGAAGCGGCTTCCTCTACCCTGTTACGATGGATCAGGTGGAGTACATAAGACCGGTAGACATCAATCCTATCATCTTCCATGAAAAACGTGGTCAACGAATGGTCAAGCGTTTGGCGTGCTTCCTCAATGCAACGTATGGATTCGGCAAATAATGAATCGGCCTTCTGTATTCGTCCCCAACCTTCGTAAAGTCTGGCCAATTGGTAGTGCGGGTGCCACAATTCATGCGATCCCTCGTCCGTTGACAGGATCTCTACCGCGTCTAAGAATGATTTTTCCGCTGAATCCGTTTCGCCCGTCTGATACAAGCACTTGCCAATTTCCACGAGAGTAAGCCCGTAACTTACGGCCGACTCCAACTCTTTGAAAAGTTCGGCCGCACTTCCGTAGTTTTTCAAGGCCTGCCGGTAATTGGTTTTTTTGAAATCGATCAGACCAAGCGCATACAGCCATTCCGCTTCGCCCAGCCTGTCTCCAATCATTCCGGCAATTCGCAAAGCCTCATCCAGACAGTTCTTTGCTTTCTCATACTGTCCCAAAATGATATAGGCCAGGCTCATATTGCCGAGAACATAACTTAAACCGGCCGAATCGCCCAATGACGAATATGCCTCTTTCGACTTTGCAAAATACTCAAGACATTTTGCCATGTCCTTGAGCTGCAAATACGTGTTTCCGATATTTCCATAATCCACAGCGAGATCGATGCTTCTGTTTTCTTCCATATCAATCCGAAGCACGTCTTCATACATCAACAGGGCTTCATTGTAGCGGCCCGAGTAATAGTAAAGCGTTGCCTTATTGGTTAATACCATAGATACCCGCCGCGGTTCACCGGAGCGCCGGGCATAAGTGAGGGCACTATCAAAGCAGATCAACGCGCGGGCGTAGTCGGATGTTCTCATCAAAATGATTCCCCTCAGACTCATAGCCATAGCTTTGAGCGAAGGTTGTTCAAGACCGTCAAGCAGATGATCCGCTGCACTCAGTTGAGCACCGGCCTCGGTATAACGGGTAGTTTCAATGAGAACTTCAGACTGGTTGATGTGAAGCCGCGCGCGAATGATAGGATCACCGAGCGGTTTGGCAAGTATCTTTTGATAGAGGTCCAGAGCCTGATCGAACCGACCAAGATAATAATGACATTTTGCTACCAGATTCAAAGCGGCGGCTAAGCTGTCTGTCGCCGACCCCGCGATCAAAGCCTCCGAACTCTGGGCGATGGCGCTGTCATACATAGCCCGCTCAAAATACGAACGGATCCTTCGGGGCGCTTGATCGATGGCCGGCTCTTGTGACCATATCCCGATCACGGGTACGGCGTACACCACTAACCACAGGTTTCTGAAGCGGCCGAATCTTACCATAGCCAACTATCTCAACTTGATATCAAAAATCTCTTTCAGCCGTTCCGGGAAAAGCTGCACTTTGTATTTTGCGGACAAGTTGGCGATCCATTCATTGTACGCGATCTGCTTCCGGAAGCTGATATAATCCTCCATAACTCTTTCTCGCACCTCATGGTAGGATGGAATCGCCCCCTGTTTTCTTTCAATTACTTTTATGAATGCCGCTTCCTGATTGACTTTGGCAAAAACATCGCTTATGGCTCCGGCGGCCAGATTACGGGACTTCTGCCGCAACATGTCGGAGTTATCATCCGGGATCATTCCGGTCACACGACATGTAAATCCGCCCGTATTCGACGCGCGCGCATAGACGGAATCGAAATTGTTCTTACCTTTGACCTCCTGCCACAGAGCCCCCAGCGCCTTCATGTCTGGAGAGGCAATTTCTGCGATATTGACCATTCCGTTCCGTCTGTATTCTTCTTTATTGGTCTCAAAATATGAGGCTACATCTTTATCGTCAAATGTCTGTCCCTCGTACAGTCGACGTATAGCGAGGGAAATCATACTTTCAGATTCGATCTTATTCAGTATCTCCAGCTCGGCCGCCGACAATTCTATACCTTTTTCACGGGCGAGATCGGCCATGGCCCTTCTTGCGGCGGCGTTTCTGAGGCCTTCTTCCAGTAACCTGTAATCCATCTTGATCATCTTGCTGTTGTTCTTCATAACATGCACAAGCTCTGATACGGTTATCATACCTCCCTTATAAGACGCCAGAGCCAATCCGGACTCAGAGGCGTTAAAAGCCGCTGCGAGATCGGACGGCTTCTTAGTGTTTTGATAAATCGCCAAAAACCGATCGCCGTTCTTTCTGTCTGTTTTGTAATCGCGGGCGGTCAGAAGACTATCGATGAAACGACGCCGAACCGTCTCAAGTTCTGCCTTGCGGTCACGCATCAGATAACCAATCATCATGTCTTTGAGGCCTGTTTTTGCCTCTTCAAACGGCCGAAGGTTACTGACATTCCGTTTTTCATTTACTCTTACCAAGCAATAACCATTATCCGTCTCCAAAGGCGCGGAAATAGCGCCAGGCGCCGCAGAAAACACTACGGCTTCAATTTCAGGCCTTCTTCCATAACGAATAAAGCCAAGGTCTCCTTTTAGGTATTTGCTGTCCTTATCGTCTGAAAATTCTTCTACAAAATTGTCAAACTTCTGCGGTTCGCGTTTCAAGGCCTCGTAAAGGGAATCGGCAAGCCGTTTTGCATCGCCCTTGGCCCTTTTGACATCGATCTTTTCATAAACAAACACTTTATTGGGATCTTTGAAACCTATGACAATCTGCTGTGCACGCACCTCGGTTTTCAGTTTATCGTAAAACGTAACGAGTTCCGCGTCGGAAATCATCGGATCATAGAGCTGGGTACGAAGTATCTTTTCGTAATACATCTCGTCGCGGCGCGTGTTTTTCTCGAGTTTCACTTCTTCTTCTTCATTCAGGCGATTATCCAAACCGTAATAATGGATGAGCTTGTGTTGTACCAGGTGGTTCAGAAGATCCTGACGCACCTGCTCATTTTGCACATCTACTTTCTTACGATTTTGTCTCTCAAGCAATGCCATAAGGTCCGAAGCTCGAACCGTATCCTGGTTAACGATCGCAAGTATGTCCGAACGAAGTGAGGGTTCGTCGGCCTTCTTGGAACACCCCAAAAGACCTATAGAAATGACTAAACCGAATATCCATTTGCCGTTCATTTTACTCTCCTTTTGCCTCATATTTGAGTTGTTTCTTTCATAGTTTTTTCCGCTTCATAAATCTTTTCGAACAGGGTGTGCAGCAAATCCGTAGCTCCTTCAAGAATTTGAGCATCGTTGTCCGGGCGCGGTATGGCTCTCCGTTTGCTTTTTTGGACGTCAAACCATGGAAAGCCTATCCTGATGTCGAGATGTTCCTTCTCCTGAAATAGCCGCAGGTTACTTTCGGATGCCATGATGATCTGCATGATTTGTTTCAATTCATCGGTTCTCTTTCGATCCCTGATCAATTCCGCATCCAATCTCAGAACCATTTTATCCGGATCGACCGTAATACGCTCCATGCTCATTTGCGACGCATAGAACTTGATCGCAAGACTCTTGAGAAGGTTTTTGACCTCTTCCGGCAGAGGGCCGAAACGATCGGTCAGCTCCTTCTCCACTTCCGCTATTTTGTCCAGCGAACGAATATCCGACAGCTCTTTGTAGATGCGGACCCTTTCGGACGGCACATTGACGTAATGATCCGGAATATACGTATCACAGAACACATCCACATGGACCTGCAGAACCTTTTCCTGAACCTGAATCTCCGGAATGGGTTCCGATGACGGCAGCATTTCCTTCTTGGTTTCCAGAACGGCTTCTTCGACTATTTGGCAATAGAGTTCGTAACCAACCGCATTCATGTAACCGCTTTGTTCTGATCCCAGCAGATTACCTGCTCCCCTTATTTCAAGGTCGCGCATAGCGATCAGAAAACCCGAACCCAATTCCGAAAATTCCTCGATGGCCTGAAGCCGCCGCAACGCATCCGTGGCCATGATATGGAAAGGCATGGTCAGAAGATAACAATACGCTTGTTTATTCGACCGGCCAACACGACCGCGCAGTTGGTACAACTGGGACAGTCCGAATTGATGCGCATGATCGATGATGATCGTATTGACATTGGGTATATCGATGCCGTTTTCAATAATCGATGTGGCGATCAGAACGTCGTATTTCTTCTGCATGAAGGCGTGCACGACATCTTCGACCTTTTTTGGAACCATCTGGCCGTGAACAACTGCCAGACGTGCTTTTGGGACGATCTGCTGAAGCGTCTCCGCCACTTGTTCTATACTCTGCACCCTGTTGTGAACGTAGTACACTTGTCCGCCGCGGTCGATCTCCTGCATGACAACATCATGTATCAGTTCCTCGTCAAATTGTGTGATCTCAGTCTTGATCGGAAGACGATCCTGCGGAGGTGTGTTGATGACCGAAAGGTCCCGCCCGCCCATCAAAGAAAAATGAAGAGTTCGCGGAATAGGCGTAGCTGTAAGGGTCAACGTGTGCACCGTTGCTTTCATTTGTCTCAACCGCTCTTTGTGAACAACGCCGAACCGCTGTTCCTCATCTATGACAAGCAGGCCGAGATCCTTGAACTGCACGTCCTTTGAAAGAAGACGGTGAGTACCGATCAGGATATCCAATTCGCCCGTTTTGACCTTTTCGAGTATCGCCTTTTGTTCCTTGACTGATTTGAATCGGGATATCACGTCCAGCCGAGCGGGAAATTCTTTCATGCGCGCGGAAAACGTTTCAAAGTGCTGTTCGGCCAGAATGGTTGTGGGAACGAGGATCGCAACCTGCTTGCTGTCCTGGATGGCTTTGAATGCGGCACGGATGGCGATCTCCGTTTTTCCGTATCCCACATCACCGCAAACCAATCGGTCCATCGGGGTCTCGTCTTCCAAGTCCTTTTTGACTTCCGCCGTAACGGTCGCCTGATCGGGAGTATCTTCAAATTCAAACGAGGCCTCTAATTCATATTGCAGATCGGAATCCGGTGAAAAAGCAAAACTCTTTTTCGATTTCCTTTCTGCATACAACCTGATCAGGTCCTGCGCGATATCTTTGATGCTTTTTTTAGTACGGGATTTGAGGCGCTCCCAATCGGCGGAACCCAGTTTATTAAGCCTCGGCTCCGCGCCTTCTTCTGCGGAAAATTTCTGGACCCGCATGAAGTGTTCCAGAGGCACATACAATTTATCGCCATTCTGATAGAGCAGTTTCAGACACTCTTCCGTATGTTCTCCGCTCGTAACCTTTTCAAGCCCCGCGTATTTCGCGATGCCGTGGTCCACATGAACGACATAATCACCCGGCTTGAGTGAATGTAAGTGCCTGAGCGCTTGCGCGCTTTTGAATTTACGATATACTTTCGAGCGTTTCACTCGCCCAAAGATCTGGTGATCGGTAAAAACGGCAGCCTTTACGTCGTCGTCATAATAGCCTTCGTGAAGCTCACCGATCCCGATACTATAATCCACTCCGGAATGAAGGGAATCGGAATCGAGCAATTCGTCCAATCTTTCCGACTGACCGGCATTGGCACATAGTATAAATACTCTGTGTTGTTCGCGTATGGAAGCGATCTTTTCACGCAACAGCTGGAGATGCCCGTTGAACGACTCGATCCCCCGGGTATGAAAAACGACCGGTGCAAACGACTTTTTCGACAGACGGCAGAACTGGACTTTGCGAAATCGGTCCATCTTGTCAATAATATCGGCCGGCGTCCAATACAAATCTCCCGGAGGGTCGGCGGCCTTTTTTCCAATTTTTTTCCGGTAGTATTCCTCTGTTTCGGCATCAAATTTTTCCAGACCGGCTGTGATCAGGTCCGGTTCGAACTGAAACACCGCCGACCGCGGGTCAAGATAGTCCGTCAAACAGCCGTTTTGACCCGCCGATCGCTGATCGTTTTTCGGGAATAGAACGACTCTTTCAAGCGGCGACACGGACCTTTGAGTCATCACGTCAAATGACCGGATCGATTCTATCGTATCTCCGAAAAATTCCACGCGAACGGGATTTTCCATAGAATAGGCGTATATATCAATGATGCCGCCTCTCACGGCAAAAGTACCGACCTGGTCAACCACTTCCTGCTTCACGAATTCCAGTTCGCCGAGCAGATCATTCAGATAAGCAAATTGAAAAGGCGTTCCAACGGACAATTCTATACGATAAGCTGAAAGGTCTTTGGGATGCGGTATCTTTTTGGCAAGGGCACGTCCCGTCGTGATGACCATGCAGGATTCCTTTTCCAATAACTTTTCCAGGCACTCCTGGCGCATACCGCTTATCGACAACGTCGGCTCTCTATCATCATACGGTAAAACGTCCTCTTCCGGATAGCACAAAACCTGCATGCGCGTTTCACCGGCCGATAACGCTGTCACGTCATCCAGTATGGATGCGTACGCATTGGCGTCCGGCGCAATAAGAAGAACCTGCGTCAACTCTAATTCACCGGCGATCAGATAGGCCGTGACCGTATCCGACGAACCGACAAGCCCTTCGCAGGAAATGTTTCCGCTCGTTCTCAGGAGTTCAACGGCGCTTTGCAGTGACGCGGATGTTCGGACCTTTTCAGTAAAATGTTTGAGCATGGCTATCGGGGGCGAGAGGAATTATGAACGCTATATCAATTCTCCGAATAAAGTCTGGCCTTCCGTTCGCGTGATACGAACCCGCACGTAATCACCTCTCATGTATGAAGCGCGGGGAATAATGACGGTCTGGGATTTGCCTGTTTTTGCAAAAAAATGATCCTCGGATTTCCGGCTGACGTCTTCGACGAGAACCTCCCGCACCGTGCCGATCTCGGATCGGATCTTCTTTTCCCCAATGGCACGCTGGATATCGATGATCTCCTGCAGGCGGACGGATTTGGTCTCTTCAGGTACGTCGTCCCGTAACGAATACGCCTTAGTACCCACCCGAGGCGAATATTTGAAAGTGAATGCGGCGTCAAATTGGACCCTTTGGAAAAGATCTACGGTATCGGCATGATCGCGGACTGTCTCGGTCGGGAATCCGGTGATCACATCTGTGGTCAGAGCCACATCAGATATAATGCGGCGCGTCGTATCGATCAGGCGAAAATATTCATCGCGGGTGTACGTACGATTCATCAGATCCAGAATCCGGTCGGAACCCGACTGCACGGGCATATGCAAATGCTTGCAAATGTTGTCCCGTTCGGCAATCAGGTGCAGCAACTTCTCAGGAAAATCCTTCGGATGCGGAGATGTAAAGCGGATACGTTTGACCCCGGGAATATCGCTGACTTTTTCCATTAATACGGCAAAATCGCGCCCGTTGTCCCTGTAGGAATTGACGTTCTGCCCGAGCAGGCATATTTCGGAATAACCCTGATCGACCGCCTTGCGCGCTTCTTCGAGAACGCTTTCGACAGAACGGCTACGCTCTCGACCCCGTGTATAAGGAACCACGCAGAACGTGCAAAAATTATCGCATCCCCGCATGATCGCGATCCATGCGGTGAATTGAGTAAATCGGGCCGGAACGATGTCCTCGTAAACTTCCGTTCGCGACAATCGTGTATCGATCTGAAATTTGAAATCCCTGTATTCGCTCAGGCTGAAATCGTTTTGCAGGTCACTTACAAGGGGTATCCCCGCGTTTTTCGAACCGGCGGGGCGCAGGAGTTCGGGAAGTTTCTTATAGGAATCGGGACCAAGAACGACATTGACATACGGACGCTTTTGATGGATCTCCTCTTCGAGATGTTTGGCCATGCAGCCGAGCACACCGATGATGAGATCCGGTCTTTGTTCTTTCAATTTCTTGAATCGTGTGAGCTGACCCCATACGCGCTGTTCCGCATTCTCACGAATGGCGCAGGTATTCATGAAAATGGCATCCGCATTCTCGTAGTGATCCACGAGTTCGTAATCCATACCCTGCATGATGCTGGCTACGAGCTCCGAGTCGTACACATTCATCTGACAGCCGTATGTCTCCAGATACAGCTTTTTTTTACTGCCTACAAGACGCTGCCGGATGGATTCGATGCTTTGTTCAGAACTTATCTCTTCGATCAGAGTCTCCGGCATGTTCTCACTTTTCATTGATGATCGTTTCGGTAAGACTCAGCGCGATACCGGACATCATGATCTCCGGGCCCAATTGGGTGATGTCCCCTGAAAGAAGTTCGGTGTCCACGTTGGCATACAGCGAGCAGGCTGCTCCCTTCTCGATGATGAGACCGGATAACTTTCCCTGGCTCGTTCCGATGAAGGTGACCTCGCCAAGCATTTCACTGACGACGAAACCGGAACAGAATTGCAGCTGCAGATGCGCGGTCGGAGTATACACGGTGATGAGGGTTCCGCGGCGTGTGCCAATAGGAATATCGGGATAAATCTCAAGCGTCAGTTTCCGTCCTTCCTGAGGGTTTTCCAAATACATCCGATAATGATTACCAAAATGCTGTTTCTCAACCCCGAGGCTGTGGGCGATCTTGTCGATATCAACCGGTGAGATATTAAAATGCTTTGCCGTTTTTACGGCCGGGGCCGGACGGTTCTTGCGGGTCGTTTTTTTGGCCGCGGGTCGCTTTTTATTCTTAAGTACTCTGGTCGTTTTTTTCTTTTTCATATCCGGTATTGATTAATTATTAATTCTTCGAATCGTAAATCACGTCGCCCAGCTTTCCATCCCCGGTTCGGGTATTACGCACTTTTTCAGCCTCGGCAAACTCTTCGGCAATTCGTGTAAAACTATAAAGGACTTTTCCGTTGGCATCGAGAGTCGTTTCTCCCTGGAAATCCCGCATCATTTTGTTCAAGCAATCTTCAACTTCGGACGCGCTCATGGGCTTCTCGCCGCCGCCCGCATTCACTTCCTTCACGATGTCTTCCAGACCGGCCGACTTATTTTTCCGCTTAAAAATTGCGCGCATGACGCGTTTGCGTTTGTTCATTTCCACCCGGCGGCGGCGCCATTTCAACACTTTCCATAAACGACCCAGCGGTACGGCGAAGAATAAGAACGAGAAAATAACCGGCAGCCAGCCCAAGAATATCAGCACGAGTTTATCATTCGGTCCGACATATACAGGCTGCGCACCGTAGAAACTGCCCAAAATAACCGACGCAAACGTCAGATTGAACAGGTTCATGAAAATGATTAACGCATTTCGTCCCGCTTTGTTGCCCGTAATTTCGTATTCCGGTTCATATTCATCCCAATAAAGTTCGATCTTACCACCTTCGATCTCGCCCGTACCTCTGGTGATCTGTTCAAACTGGCCGTAAACGACCCCATTATCGGATATGACGGCATCGCCTTTGAAACGGACGATGCAGTCGGAAAGGAACGATTCCGCTTCATCCATTTTCCAACCGGCCAATGCGACCAATTCCGCCGCGGTTACTACTCCTTTGCCTTGACGCAAGTAGGCCGCAACTTCTTTGGCGTTGGCCAAAGGATCGATCTGAACGCGCTCCGGTCCAAAGACGAAATCATAGACGGAAGCGATGAAGCTCTTCTTCTTTTCGTTAATATAGGATTTCTTGGGTTCGTAATGCCGGTACCGGTATCCGTCGCGATCCATCTGATAATCAATCATACGCGTCGCAGTACGCCATTGAAAAATGGAAAAGAATATGTTGAATATCCCATCCAGTTTGACGGGAGATTTTCGGTCCCGACCACCGCCCTGAGACGCGGCAATGAGAAGGGCAATCAACATGACAAGAAAAATCACAAAGTAAACGACCAGAGTAACCGCGATCCAGGCTTTAAATATGACCGTAAATACTTTCCAGGCCACTTCCCCAACGGCCTCCATTTTTTCTGCGAACGTCTTTTCTCCGCGGCGCTGCAAAGACGAGCCGAAGGAATAGATCAAGTCGCCGTTATCCGTCACCATAAGACGGCATACGTATTTGGACATCATAGTGTCGAGCGCCTCTTTGGCCTCGTCCACGGCTAATCCTGTGATCGACGCGGCATCATTGAGCGTAAAACTGCCTTTCACTCCGGCGATCTTCTTTTCGAGCGCCTTGATCGCGTCCTGAATTTGGGTCGTATTCATGTTCCTGAAATGATTCTGTTTTATTTTCAAGATAGGTTATATTGGCCGTTCAATGTAAGAGATAAATTTTTTAATTTCAATAAAAGAATTCCTGGGAACCAATACATTTAGCCCCAAAGTGCACAATGTAACGCAAACCATTTTCTGCAAAACTCAACCCAAACTTTGCGGTCTTTGCTGTTGAGTTATTTCAATTATTCTCACTTGCAGGGATTGAAGATAATGAATATATTGCGCGAGTTATGGAAGTATCCGATAATACACTTAAGATCAACGAAATATTCTTCAGCATACAAGGCGAGTCCAGCCATGCGGGCAAACCGTGTGTCTTCGTTCGCCTCACCTACTGCAATCTGAGATGTACGTATTGCGATACGGAATACGCTTTTTACGATGGAAATGATATGTCGATCGATGAGATCCTGCATGAGGTGAGTCGATACGAATGCCGGACGGTGGAGATCACCGGTGGTGAACCCCTGATGCAAAAAGCCGTTCATACGCTGATGAAGCGGCTTTGCGACGATGGCTATGAAGTTCTGATCGAAACCGGCGGCAGCCTGGACACTTCCGTGATAGACCCGCGCGTTACAACGATCATGGACCTCAAATGCCCGTCGAGCGGGATGGCGCATAAGAATCGTTATGAAAATCTCGCGCATCTGCGGCCTCATGATGAGGTGAAATTCGTGATCGGCACAAGAGAAGATTACGCATGGGCTGTCGATCAGATTCGCAAGAACGGTATTCAAAACCAATGCCGAACCATACTTTTTTCGCCGGTCTTTGACGTTATCCAACCGCTCGAGATCGTCAATTGGATGCTGGCGGATCAATTACAGAAAGAAATTCCAAATCTACGATTTCAGATCCAGATGCATAAGATGATCTGGGCGCCTGAGACCAGAGGTGTATGAATTCATTTAACCGCAAAGGACGCGAAGATCGCCATAAGCTAATTTTTTCTGTAAACTTTGCGACTTTGCGTGCTTAGCGGTTAAGCTTTGAATAAGTTATTCATATGAAAAACATCAAAATAGCCAAAGAATTTCACTGGGAAATGGCGCACCGGCTTCCCTATCACCGCGCCGGTTGTCAGAATATCCATGGCCATTCGTACCGCATGTTCGTTGAGATCGAAGGCGCGCCGGAACCGTCCGGGATGGTGATGGATTATGGAGAACTCAAAGCGCTGGTCAAACCGTTTGTGGATGAACTCGATCATGCGTTCCTCTGCTCCAATGACGATACCGCGACGAAGAATTTCCTGCAAGCCAATGGTTTCAAAGCCGTGTATGTTGATTTTTATACGACGGCTGAAAATCTGACGCAGTTCTTGACCCAGAGGATCAAAGAAAAACTTGTTCCCTACAAGCATATAATTTCACTCACAGTCCGAATCCAGGAAACATCCTCATCGTATGCCGAAGCGACAGAAACGTTCAACCGATAAGAAAAAAGAGCTCGCTGTCATTCTTGTCAGCGGAGGCATGGACAGTTGCGTCACAGCGGCCATTGCCGCTCGGAAATACGAATTGGCTTTTCTACATCTCAACTACGGTCAGAAAACGGAAAAACGGGAGGAAAGAGCTTTCCTTGATATTTGTAGGTTCTATCGGGTACCAAAGTCTCGTCAACTGATCAGCCATATTGACCATCTGAAGAAAATCGGCGGATCCAGCCTTACTGACAGAACTATCAAGGTAACCAAAGCCGACCTGCAGAATAAGGAAGTTCCTACTTCCTATGTCCCATTCCGCAATTCCCATATCTTGGCTATCGCCGTAAGCTGGGCGGAAGTCGTCGGGGCCAAAAAGATATTCATCGGCGCCGTGGAGGAAGATTCTTCCGGCTATCCCGACTGTCGGGAGACTTTTTTTAGAGCTTTCAATAAGGTTATTGCGCTTGGAACGCGGCCCGATACGCGGCTTGAGATCGTAACGCCCATTATTCACATGAATAAATCGGAGATCGTGAGAAAAGGCGTACAACTCGGCGCTCCGCTTCACCTGACCTGGTCGTGTTACCAGAATGACAAGAAAGCGTGCGGGGTATGCGACTCCTGCGCATTGAGATTGAGAGGTTTTCAGAATGCGGGTGTTGAAGATCCAATCAGATATGAGATTAGAATTCGCTATCGTTAGTCAAGCCATTTATTAACATATGCTTCGGAGGTTCGCATGAAATCATTGAAAGTGATCAATTATTCCATCTTTTTCTTTTTTTTGTTGGGAGGCTGTAACTCTTTTGACAGTATAGTATCCTTGCAACAAAAGTATAAAATCGAAAAGATGCCTTATGCTGACGAGTCACCAAATGTTGATGGTGTGGTTATCTTGGAATCGTATGATGTTCGCATGGACTTTGACAACAACTACAAGTTGTCCACGTACGAGGATGTCCATGTTGTCATGAAACTTTTCAAGAATATTGAGGATTACGCATCTGTTGAAATTCCAGTTTTCTTTGGAGAGAAATTATTGGATGTCAACGCACGCACAATCAAGCCCGACGGATCATCGATCGAATTGACCAAGAAGGATTTTTTTACAATAGTAGGTGAAGGCGAGGGTTCGACTTTTTATTCGGATAAAAAAACGGTAAGGTTCACTTTTCCGGCCATTGAGAAAAACTGTATGATCGAGTATAAATTCCGAAAGAGGAAAGACTTCCCTTACATGATGGACGTATGGTACATACAGAATTCCATGCCGACGATGATCAACACCTACCGTTTGACAGTTCCAAAAATTTTGATAGATCGCTTCAACTGGAATTGGTTTTACAAAGCCTACAACTATAACGTTGGTGATCCGGTCATCGAGCGACAAACCATAGGTAAACAAACGGAGATCGAACAGACGCAAACCTTTACCTGGACTCTGCGGAACATACCGGCTTTCTCAAAAGAATCCAACATGCCTTCTGCCAGCAATTATTACGCCTATGTCAAGTTCGCTCCTGACGACTGGAAATCATGGAACGATATTGCTTCATGGTATTACAACAAAATCTACTTGCCGCAATTCATAATTACCGATAACATTAGATCCGTAGCGGCTTCACATACCGAAGGATTAACTACCGAATCAGAAAAAATTGCGGCATTATATAAATATGTCAAGTCATTACGTTACGTGGCAATCGAGCTAGGTATCGGTGGCATACGACCCCAGCAACCCGCTACCGTTCTTGAAAGACAATTTGGGGATTGTAAAGACAAATCTATTCTGTTGATCAGCCTATTGCAAAGCTTAGGGATCTCAGCTAAGCCCGTACTGGTGCTAACGGCTCCGGCCGGCACGATGGATCCGGGGTTCCCAAATTGGAACTTCAATCATATGATTGTTAAGACAGAAACAAGTGATAAGAAAGCCTACTGGCTGGATCCCACGGCATCGTTTTACCAAATCGGAGAAATTCCTTGGGAGATCGAAGGCATCAATGTACTTGTTCTGAACGAAAATGGAAATGGAACGATAGAGACTACACCCGCATCCTCCGCCGGACAGAATGTAACAGAATACAATATAAAGGTTGATGCCGTCAGTACCGACATGACTATGTTTGATGTAGAAATCAAGTATCAGGGCGAGGCCAACTGCAGTCGGCGATATTATTTTAATGATCGAACACAAGAGGAAATGCTGCAATTCTGTAAGAAATTGATTGCCGACGACTACGTAAATGCAACGATCGACACCGCATATCTCAAAAACGAAGAAAATCCGTTTGAGCCGCTAATACTGAACTTCAAATTCTCCGTCGCCAATGCGGTTCAACAACAGGGCGATCTGTTTTTCATGAATGCAGATCCATTTGCCCTCTTCACCGATCTCGGTTGGCTTGCCAAAGATTCCCGTTCGTATCCTATCTATTTCCGTTATCCATATACCGTGAAAAAGAAGATCACGCTAAGATTCCCGAAAGATAGATTCTCAGTCAGAAATTTACCAAAAGACGTTAAGCAGGTCGAGGAGAATCTGTACTATAGCAAGCAATTTACTTATGATCAGGAACAGACCGTGACGGCGACCGAGTTTTTTTCCATTAGTTCTAATCAGATCTACGCGGACAGGTACAAACAAGCGCGAAATTTCTTTGAAGCCATAAAGAGTAAGTTGAATGAGAAACTGGTTTTCGTAAGCCGATAAGTATAGCGGCATCTACAGGCCGAGACGTGCAGACGGATGGATGTAAATTCGATATTAGGGCGTTACTTTCACACCGAATTTACTTCATTCTTAAATAATTTACCAAAAGGACGGAACAATCAACATTCAAACGAGCATAATTGTCCTTACTCATTGACTTGCCTAGATCGGTCAAGCGGTCGAATATCAGCTTGTGCGCGTCATCATAGCCGGAACTTTTGAGAACATGATTTTGGTGAGCATCCCAATTGAGTAAGGCGTGGTTGGGATCATCGCTGCGGCCCGATACACGGCTTGAGATCGTAACGCCCATAATTCATTTGAATAAATCGGAGATCGTGAGAAAAGGCGTACAGCTAGGCGCACCGCTTCATCTGACCTGGTCGTGTTATCAAAACCAAAGCCTGCGGTGTATGTGACTCGTGCGCTTTACGCTTGAGAGGATTTCAATCGGCGGGTGTAGAAGATCCGATCGGGTATGATAAGGTGATAACCTATCAGTAATCACTTATCCCTCACAATTGCCAGCCTGAGTCCCAAAGCTATCATAACCCCACCGCTAATGTAGTTCAACCATCCTGTAGACTGCATTTTTTGTTTCAGTCTTTCTCCCGCAAAACCGGCGATAGCTGCTATCAAAAGATTAACCGATGTGCCGGCCATATCAAACAAAATACCCAGCCCAGCCAATTGAAAGGCTACATATTGATCCGACGCATCAACAAACTGAGGTAAGAAAGCAAGGAAGAATAGCGCTACCTTCGGGTTGAGCATATCAGTGAGCATACCCTGTCTAAAGACCTCCCACAGAGATGCGCCTCAGGAGCGGAATTCGAATCGAGTTTTTTATTGCCGCTTAACAGTTTTATTCCAAGGTAGACCAAATATATTGCACCAATCCAACGCATGATTTCAAATGCAACAGGTACGGCATGCAGCAGAGCCGTCAACCCAAGTGACACAGCCACAACATGGGTTAGACATCCGACTCCAATACCTAAAGCCGAAACAAAACCCGCCATTCTACCCTGACTTAGGCTCCGGCTAATGATGTACAACATGTCGGGTCCGGGCGTCAAGTACAGAATGACGGACGCTGTCCAAAAGAGCAACAAGTCATCTTGATACATAAAGCTCCTGTCTTGGAGAATGAAATATTAATTAGTTTTATTACGGGGTCATCTCAAAAATGTTATGACCCATTCAGGGCATTTTTTGCCGGTCATTCATGTAATTGCAACAATCCTGCGTACACCGCGTAGGCCAATATCTCAAATCACAAAAGGTCTCAAAACATTAAGGCTTCTTATGATCCGATTTATCGTCAGTTTTATCTTTATGTTTTCAATCGGTTCTTTTTCTTACAGCCAAACCGTTCCTGCAGATACGTCGCATTGGGATCTTGCCGGACAAGCCGAGTTAACCGAATATCAGGGTAGACAGTCTATCTATCTCAATGGCGGGGCCGCCATACTTAAAAACCATGAATTACGTGATGCAGTTATCGATGTTGATATCTCAACGCCGGCCGCGCGTGGTTTCTTCGGCATTCAGTTCCGCATCGACGGCGACAACGCCGAATGGGTCTATCTTCGCCAACACAAGTCGGGACTGCCCGATGCCATACAATATACGCCGGTTCTCAATACAGGACTAAACTGGCAGATCTATAACGGACCGGGCTTTACGGGCGCGGTCGAGATTCCCAAAGACACCTGGTTCCATCTACGTATAGAAATATCCGGAGCGCAGGCCAGACTCTACGTCAAGAATATGGATACACCGGTTTTAGTGATGAACGATCTGAAAACCGGCCTGCAGAAAGGTCAGGTTGCGCTGGCGGTACTGACCGGCGCGACGTATTTTTCAAACTTTGAGATCCGCAAATCAGCCGATGCGCCGTGGGAAAGGCATTGGACGACGATGCCGCCGGGCACGATAACCTCGTGGAGCATTTCGCCTTCGTACGACGCACTTGCCCGCGATCCGGAACGATCACTGTCAAAATCCGATATCGATACTATCCCTTGGCAGCATGTCGAGGCGGAGGCGCCGGGGTTTGTAGTTCTTTACCGCTATCGCGCGGCGCCGCATCCGCGGGTTACTTTTGCAAATGATTTTTCCAAACGCCTCGACCCCCAACCGGGAATGAAGATTTTGTATGCACGAACCGTCATCGAGTCCGACCGCGATCAGGTGAAAAAACTCAACATCGGCTATAGCGACGAGGTCAGCGTCTTCCTCAATGGAAAGATCCTATTCACCGGAAGGAGCGCACAGAATTTCCGCGATCCCGGATTTCTCGGTATCATGAATCCTGAGAATGATGCGGTATTTATTCCATTGAAAAAGGGTAAGAATGAATTGATACTTGCCGTGAGCGAACTGGGCGGCGGATGGGGTTTTATTTGCAGGTTGGCAGATGCAAAAAATTAAAGCGAACTACGTCAAAACTGGATACAAACAAGTCACTTTATCTGAGACTGCACACCTCCACCTATGCCCCAATCACTCAAACTTATAGATCGTATCATAACCTTTGATCAGACCGGCCATGTAGCCCACACCGGCACCGCCCAGAAGAAGTATGGGAAACGCTGCCACCGCTATGGGCGTCGCTGCAATCTGCATCCCCTCGCCGCTGGTCGACTCTTTATCGGCATCACGCGCCGCAGTAAAAAACAAAACCCCCAGCACAACGCCCGCCGCAGCCCCGATTCCGGCGCCGATGGCCCCGCCTTGCCGATGATTTGTAAACGAAACCTTTTTGATCTTCGATACAGCGGCAGAATCCTCATGACCGGTTTTTACACTTGCCCAGTATGCGATATTCTTCTCAATTCTGAATTCTTTTCCATTTTCTGATGCGGTTGAATCTTTAAAATAAATAGCGCATTGTTTTTTGAATGAATATTGGTTGAAATCTTCCGTCATAAGACGGTCCGCCACTTTCAGCTGTTTTGTTGAGCAGCTTCCTAGCAGAAGCGCCGTCGCTAAGATCAGAGTTCGCATGGCCGACTCCTTTTTTGGTTTAGGCAGCTTTAGTCTTGAAATTTCTTTTGATACAATTCTTTCTTGATCCGGATCGCTACTTTCCCGTCCATTTTAGTCTTTTCAATCTGTGATTTAAAAAACCATTCGGTTTTACCTTTCCATTCGATCTTGATCTCACTATCGGTTTCCTTTAAGATCTTAACGTCTTCGAGAATGAGATGCTGCGATGGTGCTTGTCCAAACAAATAATCCGTGCGCTCCCCTATTAAATAGCCAATGAGAAATGCAACCGGTGAATAAACGACACCGCTTATGAAACCCATTGCAGTGGCGGACACCATTTGGCCTTCCTGAGGATCTGAGGCTGCGTCAGTTATCAGGCCAACGACGGTCATTGAGGCCAAAAAACCCAGGGCCGTTTTTAAACCCATAGGCCCTCTCTTTGTGAATTGAATTTTGTATAAACTGTCTGTCGAACAAGACCGGTCCCCGCCCTTATCTGTCCAGAATAGTGTTTTGTCGGCGATCCTAAGATTTTCCCCCGTGTTTTGTTGTCCGTTTGAAAGGAAAATTGTTGCCGTTCGGTTTCGCGCATACCCATTCAACTCTAATATCAACAATTCATGTGTTTTATCGTTATTTTCGAACCTGTACGTAGATGTACACGCAAACAGGTTCAAACAAATTAAGATCATCAGGAACGTTTTCATCTCTTACTCCTTCACTTTTTTTGACCCATTTGGCGAAGATTTACTTGTAAACCAATAGTGACCCAGCCGTTTCGGGATTTGAAGTTGCTTTTCTTTGTAACTGGAAGTGAAAATCCAATCTGGCCTGACAGCTTTAGATTCTCAAACCCTATTCTTCCTGTGAAAGCCGGTTCAAGAAAGATCCTCCAGTTTGCATCGTTATTAGGCCTTTTCGACGTAACGTATTCGTCATAATCGACGAAATGGATTGTCGATACCCGTATTGAACCGGCAATCTCGCTCGTTCTTTTTCTTAGACCTTGATTGGCCTGCAAAAATACCCTGTTGTATCGACCTTTTGCGTGGATGGTTTCGCCGGCAAAATAGTCTTTCGACTCCAGAGTTTCCGAATTACCGGTTCCAAATCCCGCAAACACTTCCGTTACTCTCCCGGCTTCTTTTTCATTAGGAAAATAATATCCAAGTCCGACCTCACCGAAACTACGTTTGTAGGTACGGCAGTCGTCACAATTCCCGTAGTCCCGGTATAGAAAATTGCCCATCACGATAAAACGGTTGGCCACGGGTTTGGCAAATTGTAAATGCCCGCCGCCGATCTCCTCAACGTCAATATGAGCGCTGATAAGAAAATCGTCTTCAGACTGCACAAGCGGAACATTCTGAACATTGGGAAAGTAGGTCGCGCCCGAGGCGCATCCTGCAAAAACCGCCGGAAGCAATAAGAAAAAGATTGGATTGTTATTCATGAACTCCTCCTTCACAAATCGTTTTTATGTTCAGGAACTTTAAGAATGGTGATTCATATTGCTCTCAATGTACATGCCATGTTTTAAGCGCAATAAAAACAGGCTATCCCCATCCTTTGTTCTGAATCTGATCAAAACCGGATTTTCACAGTGTGTAAAAAATCAACAGAAAATGACCGGGTATAACTCAGGCTGGTCAGAGTAAAACAATAGTAATATCCAAGTATACTAAGTTTCGAAATACCTCTGATGGAAATCCCCGAGAGAGAAAATAACGCCGCAAGAATGGCTTCAGATATAGAGATTGACAGGTCTATGGAAAGTAAGGCGAGTTTAGTCTGTTGTCAATTGGTTTTCTTGCCTGGTTTGGCATTCAGGATTACTGACTCATTCACTTCCGGATATGAAATGGATGACCGTTGACAGCCTTCCAGTCTGTTTAGAATGACTATAGAACTAACATCTTTAACTTACCGCATTTTCACGACCATCAGCGTCTGGTCGTCTTCGCGGATGCCCTGAGCGCGAACCTTTGTCATGATCAGTTCGGCGAGTTTCTCCGGTTCTGAATCCGCGTTATCGGCCACAATTTGCTTGACGGTTTCCAATCCCAGCTCTTTGCCGGCGGCATTCATTGTTTCAAATATCCCGTCGGTGAGCAGGAGGAAGATGTCCCCCGGCGCCGCTGATAAACTGTGTACCGGATACGCCATATCCTTGAGTAGTCCAAGACCGGGCTTTTGCGCGGTCAATTCGGCGATGCAACTGCCCGCATGACTGTAATGCAATATCGGCGGATGACCTGCCAGTACATATCGTACCGTTCGACTTTTATCCACGTACAAACAGGCCATCGTGACAAACATTTCCGGCCGCTTCATCCGGTAAATGATCCGATTGAGATCGGCGCACAGCGTTTCGTCAGGCGGGGCATGCAGAAGTTTCATATGAATAGCACTTTTGACCATGCTCATCATGACGCCGGCTTTCATACCGTGACCGGATACGTCGGCAACGAACAATCCTGCCGCGCCATCATTGACTACACCGTCCACAAGATCTCCACCTACTTCACTGCAGGGATAAGATACGCCATACGATTCCATCCATTCCAATTGCATGACTACAGGCGGCACCAGGTGTTCGTGCAGCTGCCGTGCAAGCCCTATCTCTGTTTGCAGGCGCAAGCGGTCCTTTCCTTCGTTATTGATGAAAAGAATAAATAGAATATATCCGAGGATGATACTGGCCATAGATGCGAAGCCGGTCAATGTAATGGTCATGAAAGAAGATCTCCAGATCATTGCCTGCGCTATCCCAAGGACGATTTGCATGGGAATAACCAGGAAAAGCAATTTGACCGAACGCGTGAAGGCATAAGCCCATCCGACCGCGACGATCCCAGCCGAAAAGAAATAAAAAAGGATCTCGGCCAGAGAACGATTGTCGCCAAAACCGGTAGCCGCAATAGCCCACATCGGCGCGAAGGTGCAGAAGACCGCCAGATAGAATTTAATCTGAATTTTGGGTGAAAGCTGCGTATAGATCTTTTCGGAATTCATGTGGTCCATTATTTATTATTAGAACAATGAACGAAATAGCGGGTGTAAAATGAAAATAAGGTCCGCCGTTGAGCGCGAGGTATTCCGTTCCGCCGACCTGATGCAATGGTCATGATCGACCCGACAGGCCTTCGTCTTCCGCCTGGTGGTCGAACCACAAACATGACGTGAATTTTTGCATAATAAGTCCGCAGTTTTTTTCGAATTGAACACGGCTGACACAGATAAGCCGGATTTACACGGATTTGTTATTGAATTGATCAGCGTGGATCCGTCAAATCCGTCTCATCCCCGCACGGTTTCATACTTTTCTCTCAATTTTCCGCCGTACCAAGTGCAGGGAAACGCCGTAACTGCCAATGCGATCGGATACCAGTGCTCCGACATATCCCATCCGACAAATATGCCTATAATACCCGCTGTAATGCCTGCAAAGGCCAAAACGGTCACGTGTTTCATCGGATTATGAGGAGCTAATCTTGCTGTTACATAACCGCCCATAACTGTATAAATAAGACGATATGAGAGCGCAAGAACGAGCATCCACGTTATGAATATCCCCTGCCCGATTGGCGGAAAAATGCCAAAACCTTCCAAAATCAAATCCGTGACCGTGGACAGGATCACCACCACAAGAAACCCCGCCACGAGCCGGAATACGTTTTTTTTCCGCCTGAGCTTTTGTAACCTCCTTTTCCCATTTAAGATTCCATAAGTATAACTCGGCCGTAAACATCTGCTCCAAGTATATGGAATAACTCCAGGCAAACGCGGTATAAATTATTGTCATCAGCCAGACCCAATCAGGAAAAGAAACTTCTGATCTTTCAGCAATAACCATTAAAAGGGCAGGCGGCAAATAGATAATGAGTGAAGCCGATTCTGTGATAAGAAAACCTGTTACGAACTCGGACAGATTGGATTTGAAAACAGCAATACCTTTTTTTACAGATTTCCAGAAGCTCAGATTCTCCCAAGCTATTGCAGGAAGAATCAGGAAAACAGTCATACGAATGCCTTTTTCCAAGGCTGCAAAAAATGCCTTGGATAAAGAAAATTTATTCTCGCCAGCTAAGGTCTTTGCCGCATTTTTTACGCTGAATGATTCTTTTTTTCTTTCTTTGTCTTTAGACAACAACGCTTGAATCACTAATAGAATAAACCAAATAATTGTCCAAACCAGAACTAACGGCAATATTTTAAGGATATTTTGCGTAAACGTATTTCTGAAAGCGCTTGCGAGACTCAGTTCTCTTCCTGACTCCAATTG
>CAYPYN010000008.1:0-143995 GCA_964415295.1 uncultured Bacteroidota bacterium | reverse complement strand
GTCATGTTTTTGATACAATAGTCGATATGCGCCAGTATCTTTTCGACGGGCTCATTGGCCCGGATCATCGGCTCGATCTCCTGTACAATAAGTCCGGATCCCACGGAAGCGGATTGCGTATCGACCACATGGATCTTGTCCTTTCCGACGGCCTTGGCAATGCTCAGCGCACCCTGATACGTCCCGCTCATCTTCGATGACAAGTGCAGAGAAATGACATGCGGATAGATGGTCAGCAGACGTTCATACGATTCCTTGAATTTCTGCGGCGTCGGCTGGGACGACTTGGGATGATCGGGACATGTTGTGAGTTTTTCGTAGAATTTCTTCGGCGTCAGTGTCAGACGGTCGATATATATCTGCTCGCCGAAATGTACGTTCAGAGGAATGACGTGAATGTGATTTCGGCGGATATATTCCAGCGGCAGATCGACGCAGGAGTCGACAGCGATTGCGGTCTGCTGTACTTCCTCGGAGTGTACGTTGAGGAACTGCTGGCGCATGTCGTCGATCTTGGTAGATACTACATGACCGTAGTCGGCGAGCACTTCGAAGACGTCCTCGGGAGTATTGGAATGCACATGGATCTTGATCTTCTTGGGCGAACCGGCCACGATCAGCGAATCGCCGAATCCGGAGATCTTCGACCGGATCTGTTCGCGGTCCATATTCTCGCCAACGAGCAGGCATTCCGTGCAGAACTGGAACTTGATGTCTTCTTCGGCATGTTCATCCAAATGCGGTTCCATCGCTTCTTCATCGGGTTCCGACAGGCCCACGCGTTTGATATCCGAGATACGGCCGGACTCGATGAAATTCAAAATTCCCTCAAGCATCGTGACAAACCCTTCCGCGCCGGCATCCACCACGCCAGCCT
Source organism: uncultured Bacteroidota bacterium (assembly GCA_964415295.1). Lineage (GTDB taxonomy): Bacteria > CLD3 > CLD3 > SB21 > SB21 > SB21. Next base: position 143,118 of record CAYPYN010000008.1, on the reverse strand, counting down.
TGGCGAGAGCGGCCATCTGTTTCGGCGTATTGGCCAGCGAAACCTTGGCGTCATCGAGGGATTCTTTGAAAAGTTCAGAAAAATCATCGGTCCGTTTGGCTTTCGATTCCACCGATTTGGACCAGTCGCGGATCACGGATAAAATGGTGCCTTCCACGGGTTTGGACATCGCGCTCCACGCGGCCTGCGTCGCATTGGTCACGGCTTCTGAGAATTTTTGCGTATTGGCACGGGCGGATCCTTTCAGTCCGTCCTGCAGTCCCTGGAAGAATTGCGCGAGGATCACGCCGGAATTGCCCCGCGCGCCCATGAGCGCCGAGTCGGCCAGCACGGACGACATGGTCTCAATGGAATGTTCGTGCTCATTCTCCACGGTATCGGCGATATTTTTCAGAGTCGACGCCATGTTCGTGCCGGTGTCCCCGTCGGGAACCGGGAACACGTTAATGTTATTCAGGTGGTCTTTTTTGCTGATCACAAAATTACATCCGGCAATAACGGATCTTTTAAGGCGGATGCCGTCGAGATACTTGATCTTCAGTTTCAACGTTTTTCTCCTCAATTGTTCTTCGATTTAAGAAGCGTTCCGGTTACGGATCGGACGCCAACCGTGCGTCCTTCAGAAAAGAGTTATAAGATATGCTGAATCGACATGCACAAAAAAATTAGAGCAAATCAAAATGAAAGTCAAGCGGGAAGAAAACATTAATTCATCCTTTCATTAAACCATGAGATCATGGTAATGTTCGATTACTCTTGATTGCATTCTTTCTGTTTTTTAGGTTCTTGTGTAAGCATCACATAAAACATGAAGTGATTTGATGAATAACTTATCCAACAAACCGCGCTGCTGGTGGTGCGGTACCGATCCGCTGTATTGCGATTATCATGACAACGAGTGGGGCGTGCCTTTGCACGACGAAAACCGGTTGTTTGAAATGCTGATCCTGGAAGGGTTTCAGGCGGGTTTAAGCTGGATCACAATATTACGTAAGCGTGAGAATTTCAGAAAGGCCTTCAAGAAATTCGATCCGAAAAAAGTGGCTAAGTTCACCAAAGCGGACGTCGCGCGTTTGATGAAGGATGAAGGGATCATACGTAACCGTCTCAAGATCGAATCGTCCATTACCAACGCCAAAGCTTTCCTGGCCGTTCAAAAGGAATTCGGTTCTTTCGACAAATACATCTGGCAATTCACCGGTTATAAGACCCTCCGCGATCCCAAAGGCATGACCAAAGCGCGCATACGGCCAACCTCGCCGGAGTCGGACGCGCTGTCCAAAGATCTTAAAGCAAGGGGATTCAAATTTGTAGGTTCGACCATCATTTACGCCCATATGCAGGCCACGGGCATGGTGGACGATCATGTCGAAGGATGCTGGAAGTATGTGAAGAGGTAGAATTTTTGTCGGCCACCGGCTAATCTCCTTTCCAGACAATTTTACCTCGCTTATTGACGTAAGCCGGCTTTTTTTCGTCAAACCAAATCCGTGCCAATTCCCCGTCAAAATCTCCCGCGCTCCGGCATTGAATGCTGAAGACTTTATCCCCGCTCTTGTTCAACAGAGTCCATGTTCCTTTGTTCTGCACCCAGCCAAGGCCGTCTTTGAATGCGCACGGGTTGAGAAATTCCAACGACGGTGCCGCAATGAGCCGTCCGGTCGTATCCACCAGGCCGTACAGATTGTTAAATCGGATCCACGCGACGCCTTCATTGAAACCGTAGACATATTGGAACGTTTTATTGGGCGGAACGACCATCTTTCCGGTTCGATCCAGCGCGCACCAGCCGGAATCGCCAGCCACCCAGACAAAACCGTCATTCGGATATTCAGCATAGCGAAATTTAGGCTCTGCCAATATCTTTCCTTCGCGGTTCATAAAACCGATCTTGCTGTTTTCCACGACCTTCGCCATCCCGTCATCAGGATAACCCAATTGATCCCATCGGCAATCATGAATTTGCTTTCCGTAGTTATCAACCAATCCCCATTTTTTGTTCTTCTGAACTTTCATGCCGTATTCATAAAAATGCTCTGTTTGTTCGAATTGAGGTTCAAAAAAGAATTGCCCCGTCGTATCGATGAGTCCCCACAATTTGTCTTTTCTAACCCAGGTCAGATCATTCGGCCTGACCCAGATCTGATCGAATGCGGGTTCTATCATCCACCGGCCTTTGGTGTTCATTAAACCCCATTGAGAAATCTCCGGCTCGTCTGATGTTTCAACCAAAATCCAATGTAAGGTACTGCTTACAAATCGCGCCGAGTTGATCTTCTTATCCTGCAGAGGAACGATCGTGTCGGCCATTCTATTGATAACGCCGTATCGTTCTCCGATTCGGATGACACACACAAAAGGATCAAAATAAATATCTTCGCCGAAACGGGGCGCTACAGCCATTTTTTTGATCACATGTCCTGCGGTATCCATGATCACCGCGCTTTTCCCTTTTCTCATCCATGCCAGTCCGTTACGGAATTCAAAATACCAGGACGGAGGGAGCGAGTGGCCGAATTTATGTCCGTGTTCTTTCGCGTATTCCGGCGAATTTCTGTCTATGAACCAATTTTCGCGTTGCTCATCCCGGTATTGCCGAATCCGCTCTTCATCGAATTCCGGCGATTCGTTGTCGGGGAACTGCGGCGCGATCCGCATGCGTCCCGTGGTATCGATGAAGCCCCATTGGCCATTGACCAGAACCGGTGCCAGGCCCTCGAAGAAATATCCGATCCAATCGAACGACGGTTCTACGACCAGACGGTCATCGGCCGTACCCAGGCGGATCAAGCCCCATTTCCCTCCCTTGATATATCCGTCGTGCGCTTTCCCGTCCGCATGGATCCAACGGTAGCCATGGTAGGACCTGTCCGCAAGGTAATCGAACCGCGGCTTGTGGACGACCTTTCCGTCCGAACGGATGAATCCTATGCGTCGGTCGTTTGTTTCGATCGGGTAGAGACGCTCCTGAGCAATGGCGGCGGCGCTCCATAAAAAAGCGCAAATGAAAAAAAATTTCATAACGCTCTCTTTCAGATGGAATAATGGTCGGAATGCTAAACGGGATTGGTATACAACATGGTACGGCGGGAGCGAGATATTTGCAAGTTTTTTCCCGCCGCTGGTCTACGGTTTAGTGAACACGAACACCTCTTCGCGGTACGTCTTATCCTTCTGCCGGAAGGCGAGATAGATGGTGAGTTTTTTATTCTCTTCGACGATGAACGTGATGCCGCTAAAGTACAGCGCGTTCTTTTCTGCGCGGATGAACCTGAAATCGACCGATTTATCCTTGGCTTCCCAGCCGACAAAATCCGGTGTGAAATGCTTGACCTTAAGCGCCCATCCGGCGGAATCCTGAAGAATGCTCATGTACTCGGTAAAGACGATCTTCCCGTCCTTTACCAGGCGGAAAACGCCGTGCATGCGGTTATCCGCCGGACTTAGCCAGTTCTCATCGCAAACGCCTCCGAGGCCCGTACCGGTCCAGTGGCCGACCAGCATGGCAAAATCTTCCGCGGAAGCCTTCCCGGATGATGCGGCGCTGTCGATCTTATATACGTTTTCGGTCAATTGGGTCTGCGCCGTACATACGGTCGTTCCCAAACACAGTATCAGAAGAAGACTGAGTAACCGCATCATAAATCCGCTCCTTTCAAAAACCAAAGTATCTCGGTACTGTTTTTCTATATTCGCGCCACGCGTCACCGAATTTTTTCTCCAGAAATTCCTCTTCTTTCAAGACGATCGCATGATGGACGGCCAGCGCTACCGCAAAGCACAGACCGTTGAGCCAATGTACCGCGTAAAGGCATGAACCCAGGCACATCAGCGAGCCGCTGAGATAAATGGGATTGCGGCTGAACTTATAAAGTCCACGGGTTTTCAGAGTGGTTTCGCGGTCGGGAATTCCCACCGCCACCGATTCCCCCAGATGAAGGAGCGCGATGCCGGCTAAACAGAATCCGGTCGCGATAAATAAGACGCCCACAACGGACAAGATACGGTGATCGTATGAAAGGATCCCCGGGCTGATCCACTTAACGATAAAAAAGAAACCCGAACAGAGGAACGCGGCTTTGCCTATGAGAAACGGCACAGGATGTATAGGACTCCGGCCGATGTAGTGTGCGATCGGATTCATGGCTTATCCTCCAGTTGAATCGAATAGAGTAAGAGTTCTTCATGGGTATCCGGGTAAACGATTGTTCCGGCAAAGGATAACCCGAGTTTTTCCAGAAGATGAATGGAGTTCACATTCTCCTTCACCGTGATCGCATCGATCTTCGTCATATGCAAAACATTCTTCGCATGTTCTATTACCGCCGAAGCCGCTTCAAAGCCAAATCCTTTCCCTTCGTATTCCGGCATTAACGCAAAACCGATATCGGGATTCGCCATGAAATCCCGTTTGACCAGGCCGCAGATGCCTATCGGCGTCTTTTTGATCTTCAGTTCCATCATGTAGAAGCCGAATCCATGCTCGGCATAGCTTTTCAAAGCCCCGTTCTGCAGATACTTTTCCGCATCTTCGGTGTTTCGTACGCCGCGGTCGCCGATGAATTTCAGCCACGACGGCGTATTGAGAAGCGTCACCATAAAAGGCGCGTCGCCGATCTTAAGTTCACGCAGGATCAGGCGGTTTGTTTCCAAAATGATTTTCATGTTGCTATTCCTGTGATTTCAGGTTTCGTATTTCTTGTGTTTTCTCGAAATACGCGAGCAAGATGGCTGAGAAGATGAATACGATTTGATGATCGTCCGCACACCGCATGCTTGGATTCTTGGTTACTGATATTGATGAGGACCCGCAGAACGCGGATGCCGGATACGCCGATCCCTTTGATGGTCAGAAAGAAATGGACGAGTCCTTTGGTGTATCTGTCCACATACAGCACACCTCTCACAATGAGCCCGGCGTAAAGCGGCGTCTGTATCCTGCGGCGGAAAAAATTAACGGCTTCAAAAACGGTTTCGATTTTCTCTTTCATAACTTTCGTACCAAATGGGATGGTGCCGGGATCGGCGCTAATATTCCGCATTCCCGGGAAAAAATCAACGGTCTATCGCTTTTCAGCAATGAGGGAAACCATACCGCGGGAGAATTCACTGAAACGCAGGACCAGACCCTTGTTTTGCAGGATCTCTTTCACTTCGCCGGGCGGGATGCGGATTTTGGCGTAGGAACTCGTTTTCAGCTGCCATCCCTGTTCGGCCTTTTCGTGGAACAGATCGGTCACCAACACCGATTCGTCCCGGTAATTCAGAACGCAGGTCAGTATTCTCGTATCGTCGCTTTTTACAGGAATGAATTTCTGTTCGCCGGCCGGTTCTGCGGAATAGTCGCGAAAGGACATCAGGATCAATCCTCCGGGTTCCAGCACATCCGACATATCGGAAAGGAGTTGACGAATTTCGTCCTTTGTGCTTAGATGCGTCAGCGTATCGCCCCAGCATACGACCAGTTCCGGTCTCACCTTTTCAAAACGCCGCACGGCCCGGATGTCGTCGCGAACGATGTGAACCGACATTCCCATAGTATTCAGATCGAGTTCACGTAATAGCGGTTCACTGAAATCCACCGCCGTCACGGTATATCCGAGTTCCGCCAGGGCGGCGCTCTGTACGCCGTGTCCGGCGCCCAGATCGATGGCCGTTTTCGTGGAATGGGGTGCGATCTTATGTTCGGACAGGAATTCGGCGAACTTTTTCTTCGCCGCATCAAAATCCCCGGCCATCCAGGAATAGAAATGGCCGAGATGATTGTCGTAGTGTTCTTTGACGGTCATTTACTTAAGCTTACAATTCGTTTACATCACCTGTATCTCAATATCGCCATAGGTACTGAACGTCGTATCGCCGTGCAGGAAAGTTATAACACAACGGTAAAGGCCGTCCGGCACGGCCTCGCCGTCATCGTTCTTCAGGTCCCAAAAGATCAAATGAAGTCCACTCTGAAGAAGTTCCTGATCAGCCAGCGTCCGGACTTTCTTTTTTGAATTCTTGATCACAAAAGTCACCCGCATGGAATCCGGAAGCCCGATACGGAAGTGTATCGGTCCCGTTACGGGGTTCGGATAAGGCGCTGACACATCCGGTTGGTTTTCCGACGGCATGGACGAGCGCATCACCCAATCATCCGGGTCAACGGACAAAATATTTCCGTAGGCATCGGTGCGCGTTATCCCTTTGATACTGTCATCGGGATTATCGCAGGACAGAATGATCATCGCCGCCATGATCCCCATGATGGCCCATTGGGTTCTCATACATTCCGAGCGTTTAGTTTAGAGACGGTATTCCAGACCATCGGTCAATCATTTGTCAGCCGGTATCAGAACCTGTACGCAAACACTTTGATCGTATCCGTGGGCTGAATAAAAAATTGCCCAAAGCTTGAGTAGTTATTCTGAAACATCTCCCATTGATATCGGCTCGGATCACTATTGATCCCGAGAAGCAATCCGTATTCCTGCGACCCTTGGCTGGAATTTTGGAATTGATTGTACAACTTCAGTCTAAATTGGGATTCATCCGGAATACCGTGATCACTAACCGGTATCGTCAGGATCGGTTCCAGGTACATCGTATTCTCATCGGCGCTCAAGGTCATCGTTCCAAAGGACGTAATCCCATTATTGTAATCGACCTCGACCGTCTGTGAAGGTGTTTGTCCGAACCCTGCAACAAAAAAAGCATTCATGGTGCCGTTGAAACTGATCTCGGAAGTCGACGCCGATTGGCCGACAGGTAATTGATATGAAAAGAAATCTCCATCTTTGCTATGAAGAAATGTGAAAACCGTCGATGCATCGCCGGTTTCGGAAGTGAATCCGGTATTGACATAGACGGGTGAAGAAAATTGAACGGATTTCGAAGCGATGTTCCGTTTGTTCAATGACGGGATATCTTTATCCGTTTCGATATATTGGAAAGTGGTATCCCCATTCTTATACACATACAATGCAAACGTAACGCGATCCTTTTCACTTTCCGATTCGCACGACACCCACAATACCCCGCTCAGCAAAATCAGTAATAATGTTCTTGGCATAACCTTACCCTTTTTTTTTGAATGGCATAGATTTACGTTTCATCCCTTAGGCCATTCAAATGGTAAACGAATATTATTCATTATGTTGCGGACGTCCCGATGCGGAAACGGTATTCCGGCCCGACGATCGTTCACTTATCTTTCAGATATGCCCCGTAAAGCTTGTCCACGCACTCCGGACACAAGCCGTGCGTGAAAGAGGCTTCACTGCGTTCCGAGATATAATGTTCGATAGGCTGCCATTGGTTCGCATCATCGCGTATCTTCTTGCAGTTGGAGCAGATCGGCAAAAGCCCGCTCAGCATCTGGACCTCGCGCGTCAGTTTACGCCTCTCCTCAGCAACACGGTCGATCAGAAATGCAAAGGCGACGAATACAAAGACCCGTATCAGGCAGTTGAACCCGGCTTCGATCCATCCCCAAGGTACCGTCCAGAGCATGATATTAAAGAACAGGCGGCAGATGGGCAGCACGATGCCCAAGACGACACCCCATCGCACGCCGCTGTACCACGACGCCAGCGCAACGGGGATCATGAACGTGACGGGAAATTGTATAAAAGGACCGGAGAAATAATCCGCGGCAAGCAGGATGACCGATATGCCGGTCCAGTACAGCGGGAAGAGCGGGCTGTTCTCTTCTAGCAATACGTTTTTCATACGACAACTCTTCCTGGTTTGGTTAAAGAAGGTTGGCTAAAGGCGGATATCATTTACGTCTTTTTTATTTCTACAGGAATAAAAATGATGCTCACGGTTTCAATACATCTTCCGGTTCAATATGGATCAGGACGTCGCTGATGCGCGGATCCGCCTTGCGGATGGCGTCTTTGACCGAGTGACCGATCGCATGGCTTCGGCGCACCGTTAATTCTGCATCAACGACCACGTGCAGATCGACAAAATAATCGAATCCCATCTTGCGGATATAACATTTATCAAGCCCGATCACGCCGTCTACAGCCAGAGCCACTCGGCGGACATCTTCGACCATGTGAGGCGACGGCGCCGTATCCATGACCTCAGCCATGGCGGGGGTAAATAATTTGTAGGCATTGTAAGCGATAATGACGGAAGCAAAAAGGGCGGCCCAATCATCGGCGCTTTCCCAACCGGCGCCTCCCATCAGCGCAATGGAGATCCCCGCAAACGCCGCCGCCGAAGTGATCGCGTCGCTCCGGTGATGCCACGCATCCGTTTTGACCGCCGTACTTTGAACTTCATTGCCAACCTTGAATACAAAACGGAACAACGTCTCCTTCACGGCTATCACGGCAACCAGAACGATCAGCGTGAAGGGTTCCGGCGCATGATGCGGCGTGATGATCTCGTGAAGGCTTTGAATGGCGATCGTGATCGCCGCTCCGATCAGCGCCATAGCAACTACCGCCGCCGCCAGCGGCTCCGCTTTGCCGTGGCCGTAGGGATGATTCTCATCGCGCGGCTTGGAAGCGATCTTCAGGCCGATAAGAACGATGAAAGAGCTGATCACGTCCGACGCCGATTCGATCGCGTCGGCGATCAGCGCATACGAATTGCCCAGGAATCCCGCCGTTCCTTTGCACACCGCCAGCAGCGCATTGACTAAAATGCCGACCGCAGTGGATCTCATACCTTTCTGAGCGGGGTGGATGTTTGAATGACCGGTCAAGTTATCTTTTCCTTATTATTACGTGCCTTCTTCTTGGCAAGGCGTGAGTCTGAAACCCGCGTCACTTCGAGTGAAGCGAAGCGAACGAGAAGCGGTATTCATTCCCTATCTGCATTTACATTTGTTGTATTTGATGGTTGCATGCCCGCTTTCTTTTTAAAAAAGAAAGCTCCAAAGAAAACTTCGGCTGTGATAAAAATGCCTAAACCCTCGTTCGCAGGTCCGGCTGCGAAAAACGATTCTCAATCTTCATGATTCGTTAAATCAGAACGTTCATGAAAGCCGTTTTTCGCATTATCTTATCTGCGAACTCAGGTTTCTTCGGCATTTTTATCAAGGCCGGAAATACCAGCCCCCCTTTTCAAGGGGGAAAACCAGGCTAATCCACTCTCTCCATCATCGGATCCCAGGCCGGCAGTGTCGTCGCTTTAGTCTTGAAAACATCCATCACATCCTTCGGGATGTACTTCTTGTGCACCACCACTTCCTGCACGTAAAGATCGAACCAGTCGTCGAGCATGATGAAATAGCCGTTCTTCCCCTTGCTGTCGCCCCAGGAATTCTCCACCAGCCATTTTTTCACTTTGCCTTCCTGAATGTCGATGCCCGTAAAAACCATATTGTGCGTGGGAATGCTCGAGTACGTTTCGAAAAGTTCCTTGCGCGTCATCGTAAAATCGATCCCGTAGAGCGACTTATAATCGTACATGCCCGGCGTCATCAGGCCTTTTTCCCAATTGGACTCCTGGTGAACGTCACAGCCGAACCATACGGCATTACTGTCCTCCACTGACTTGCGCGCAACGTCTTTCAGGATCGCGAGATCGCAATTGACAAAATACAGATTGGGCTGATCGCTCACCGTGCGGTTGAGGTCGATCTCGAATTTCTTATTGAACGCGAGCGTCGGAACGGAATAGAGCGGGTAATAATCGTCTAATTCGTCCCCCACCGCGTCGCGGAAGAATTGCTGCGGCGTGTACGTTTTCAAAGCGGAGAGCGTGCCGTCTTTCATCGGATAGCGCCAGGTGAAGGACTTCGGCGGAATGCCGAAATTGATAGCAAGGATGCGGTACACATCTTTCAACGCCGCCATCTTGATCTCGGCGGTCTTTTTAGGATCGGATTCGCGGATCTTCATCGCGGCCTGCTTGAGGCGCAGGGAGAGAACCTGGATCACGTGACCGGAATTGGATGCGCTGTACGTCTCCGGCATGACGTCCTTGGGTACGACGCCGTATTTTTTCACCAGCGCGGTAAAGCCGTGCCAATTCTGTCCGTCCTGCACGACCTGCTTCATCAGATTCTCCACCGCGCGGTCGGTCGTCGGCTTATCCCGGGTCTCGATGACGGCATTCAGAAAGAGATTGGCCTTCTCGAGCTTTTCATAGAAATACAGGTACGCCTGGGACAATTCGATATCCTCACAGCCGAGCCGGCTGGTGACGGAAGGGCGAACGATATTCAGCCCGGAGAACATCCAGCACCGGCCGGTGCTTTTCTGGTCGGTGATCTTCTGATCCTTCAGGCGAATGGAAAAGTACGGATCGACGCCAACGATCTTTTCCCAATTCTGGCTGATGACCTTCCCGTCCGTCTGCGACAGCGCATTCTGCGCCGCTTTCAACTGCGCGTCCTGCGCGCACGACCTCTCCAGCTCCGTCAATGCCGCCGGATCGAGATGGGTGACGGTTTGGGCGGGAAGATGGAGGGTTAGGATGAAAAGAAATGTGATGAGGTAGAGTATTGTTTTCATTGGCTCTTTATTGTTAGTGTCAATTGAGTTGAGGGCTACTACTTATTATTTCTTCATTAATTTTCTTATGTAATGATCTGGATCATCAATAATTGCATCATATTCCGACTTGTGAATACGTTTTGACTCAAAATCAATTCGTATGTCTTGAATAAATTTACTGAAATCGGCGTTATTCTCACACAACTTATTCATGGTTTCCCAGTCTAAGACTTCCCGTACACGAGCCGGATATATGACTTTTGACGAGTCAAAGTCATCCAAATCCAGGTGAATTATTCCAATGCCAAATGACATGGACAACCGCTCAAGTTCTGACAAAAGATCGTCGTCCTCTTGCACTTCTGGAGCGATTAGATATCCTTCATGAGCCCATGAAGAATTTGATACGGCTTGGAAAAAAGATTCTCGATAATTCGATCGATTGAGAACTTTCTTTACTTCAAAAGAATATATTTTAAGTGAACTATTATCTGAAATCTTATTTAGCTCAATCAGATGCTGATTCCAGTCATCTAAGGGTAAATAAAAACCGACAATATCCGGATGCGTCCATTCGGTATATCCGGTCTTTCTTGATTTTTCGTGAAATATGGTTTTTGTATAAATGCTTCTGCCTCTGTTAAAAGACAGGTTTGCATACGCATAATAACTTACTAATGAATGCAAATCCCTTTCCGGAAATGTTGCAACTTCTTTCTTTTCCGCAACTTCTTCCGTATCAGATTCAACTTTCTTAGGAATTTCATTTGAGCGAGATTTCAAGAAAAAGCGGGCGGGGTTCCTCCCAACTTTGATAAACGGTGAATTATCATTATCTCTAACGTCAACGTACAGGCGTGCACCCAGGGTTTGCCAAGGGGTTTTTCCGGAAATTTTCACTTTTCCCTGCAAGCTCCGATTTACAGCAATCTCCCATATTTCTTGATAAGTTAACGGATGCCCTACATTCTGCAGGACTTCTTCTGCCAAATCTAAAAAGGTATAAGACATGATTAACTCCGAATTACTATTGGTCACTTTGCTTTTTCACGATAACTTACTCCTAAGTTGCACTACTTGTCAAAGGATATTCCTTATCTCGCATACTTCTCATACTCCGCCAACTGCTCCTTAATAAACTTATCCCACTGCGCCTGGTTAGCCCGGTTGCGCGAGTGCGCAGTATCGCGGTCGTACTGCGCCTGCATGGTGCGGTAAGAGTCCATGACGGCGTTGAAGATGGTCTCCATATCGGTTTGGATCTCATTCAGCGCGCCGGGCCGATACTCGCCAAAGGCTTTGCGTAAGTAACGCGCGTGCAGTTCCGTAATATCAAAATGCCGCCGCTCGTGTTCCAGTAGATAATCCGTGCCCCGTTTCTTCCTCACCCAAGAGCGCTGAGGCTCCATGAAGCAGAAGACCTTGAATTCGAGAACCTTCTGATTTAGCATGAAAGAATATTGCCAGTTGAAGCTATACGTGATACCCGTGTAGGTCAGGGCGTCCGCGTCGATGGTGTCCGACGGCGCGCCTTTGAAATCGGCCCAAGTGACCGGCACCGAGTCCGACCAGTGGATCTTTTCCGTAGAGTCGGGCGCGGAGAGAAAAATCGCCAGGGTATAAAACAGCGCGTTCACGAAACCTATCCTTTCCTTTGCCTCGCCAGATACAGCAGATTGAGTCCGATCGAAACGCCGAAGAGAATACCCTCGAGGAAATCCACCATGGAACCGGAATTGACATACCGGTGCAGTAGTATCGCCGCGGTGAGCGAAAGCATGCCCAGAACCAGAAGTGCGTTGTTGTTTTTCATAGGCTCCTAATAACGTTACGTGAAATATCAGTTAAAAAATCTTAACGCATCAATTCGTTGATACTTATGGTGTGTATTTTACTCTCCGAACCGACAAATACCGTCGAATCGAAGACGGTTATGGAGAGAACGGACAGACCTGTCACATTACCTGACACGTTCGTCCAATGAGCGCCTCCGTCTGTGGATAAATAGATCCCCCGGCTATAAATGCCGGCCAGTATATTGCCGCCAAATCCGCAGAACACCCGCACTCTATCATCCGGAATTCCGCCTGTTAATTCCAGCAATTCGCCATATTGTGTATACCGATAATTGACGTCGTTAGTCCCTATAAAAAGGTTTGTTCCCGCTTTGCCGAGCGACGCGATAGACTGATTCTCTAACTCAGAATGCAGCGGCAACCAAACAGAATCGGAACTTGGACAATAATAAACCCCATGATTGGTACCCGCATAGACCGTATCGCCATCCGTAAAGAGTGTGTTGACGTATTTCAAGGCATTGTTGTTGACTTTGTTCCAATGATCTCCCCGATCGGTCGAATAGGAAATACCATGTTCCAGAGTTCCGACAAACAAGGTCGAACCTCTGACAATCGAAGATGTGAGCACCCCGAAAATATGCGATAGACCAAGATCGGTTTCGGTCCACGTCTGACCATTATCCGCAGAACGAAAGATGTAAAGTTCTCTCGCTCCGGCATAGATGAACGAATCGTCCTTGGCAATTGTGGTAAGCCATGTATTCGTTATTCCGTTATTCTTTTCGTTCCAAGTATCACCCGAATCGCTTGTAGACAAAACCCCGTGGAAACGGGTGGCCACAAAGATCATAGCATCTTTTTCGATAATCGACTGGATATGGTCTCCCTGTGAATCGAGCACTTCTTTCCATTTATACTCAAGTTCTGAATGCCGGTCCTCGCAGGCCATAAAAAGCAGAAGCAGTGACATCCAAACAAAGTTTTTGTTATGTATTTCCATGATCTTCATGTTGAGACCTCTCGTAAGCACATTCTCAAAACTCCCCCATTACCATATTCGCCAGCGCATTGACGACGAAGCTCATGCGTTGATAGTCTAAGTTATCGGCTTTGTCGCTGCGCGTGTGGTAGTGACGGTTCCTCAGAAACGCCGTATCGGTGATCATGAAGGCGTCGATCCCGAAGCGCCAGAAATTAAGATGATCGCTGAAGTCCACTCCTTGCACGGCGGACGGCGCGGCGAGCTGGGAACAGGGGATCTCGCCGAGAAGTTCCGTATGATCCTGATATGCGTCCGCAAGTCCGGAGGAAGAAAAATTGGACACCGACGCGACGAAGTTACCCTCCGACGGATAGAATATCTTGAAGACCGACGACGGGTATTCCTGGATCTTCTTATCGGAAAAGTAGCCGATCATCTCGATGCTCGTCATGCCGGCGATGTAGCGGCGGGAAGAAGCGATCCATTCCGCGAAGCGGTAGCTGCCCATATTTTCCGTGCGGAAAAAGGGCGGCTCCTCCAGCGTGAAGGCGGCAAAGACGAGCGTGAAAAAAGGTTTTTGTTTTTGTGAAGTAACCAGCCGGGCCGTTTCGATCAGCCCTGCGACGCCGGATGCATTGTCATCCGCGCCGGGCAGGTCGGAATACGTGTCGTAATGCGCGCCGATGACGAAAACGGAATCCGTCTCGCCGGCGAGTTCCGCGTAGATATTTTCATACTCTTCGTCATCCACACTGTATCTCTGCAGTTTTACCTCGAGGCCGCATTCGGTGAATTTTTTCTGAATGTACTCCGACGCGCGCGTGAGCGAGGCTTTTTGTTGATAGCTCCGTCCGCCGACGGTGTCCGATAAGAATCGTACCGTTGCCTCCAGGCGCGCGGGATCGGCGCGTTCGGTGAGATATAGTTTTTGGGAAAGAACCGGGTTCGTTACGATCAGCAGAAAACAAAGAACTCTCATATTCTGTAATCCGTTGGTTACAATGTTCATCGCATACGGTATAGCTCGCCTCGGTTCGGAAAGTATCGCTCCCGTTCCCATCCTCCCAAGGCCCATCCTACGTCTAAGAAAATGTAATTTTTTCCGAGATCGCTGCGGATGCGGTTGGTCTTAAGAAATGCATAGCCGATATTGAACATCCAAAGAGTCCCGAACGATTCCTGATTGAGGCGTTCGATCTGAATCCCGACGACGGACCCGTGCGAATTGGGCACGCCGAAAGATTTGCCCCGGCCTTTGTCGCTCTTCACTTTCTCCGGGAAAAACCATTCGTACCCGCCGTAAGGAGAGACACACCAGGTATCCCGACGGTAAGCCATAAAACCCAGCCCCAGCCGCACTTTGGGGGTATTGAGCTTGGATCCCTTTTTTAACGTATCGGATCCGTATATCAATGCCGATTCCGTATTGACCGTCCAGCCTTTAACCAGACCGTGAAACAAGAGCCGTTTTTTGTAAATATTGAGTACCAAACCCAATTGCGGATGGTCCGGGAGAAACCGGTTGGTCGGATCGGCGTAAGCGTCATACGATGCGGTTATTCCGGCCATGCCTCCGGTACGGTTCTCGCTTCGGTAATCCGAATACTGATATAACACGATATTGTAAAAAGGTGAATCGGTGTGGAATACCAGAAACTTGTGGACTTTTCGCTGAAACTCTGCATCGTGTCCGTAATAATAAGACTTTCGGACGGTGAAGACGATGTCCAGAAAATCGACAAGATCGGCATGCGCGGCTAATTCGCGTTTAACTTTGTCGAAATTCTTTTTCAAAGACAGTAACAGAAATTGACCGAGGTCCTCGCCCTGGTACGCCGGTGACCGGGGATAATAGTCGGGATCATCACGCATCCTCAGAGGATAATTATGACGATACACTTCATGCCGGCCCGGGATCGTATCCAGAAGGTTGATATCGTTGACATAGCTCTTGGGGTTCATCAGGTACGTCTCGTCTTTGGCGAGGATCTTGAGGATCAGACGATCCCATCCGTCCAGCCAGGTCTCGTCCGGAGCATTGATCGAATCGCAGAAGCGAATGAGGATATTGATGCTGTCAAAATCGTCCTTCTTTACAAAATCAATGATCATACTTTTGGCGGATGTCGTGATCTTGACGCGTTGAAAATCGTAGTCCAACAGGCGGCTTTTCAAATCCTGAGCCCATAGAGAAGTGATCAGAAAACAGAATCCAAATACATATTTTATCATACACCGTCTCCGTTGCTGCGTGGTCTTTATTCGTTCAGGTCAGAATGGGCTAATTGGCGAAAAGCATTGCGGCGTTCACACTGAATACCCGGTCGCCTTCACTGAAACTCATGGTCGGCGATACGAGCAGGCCGAAGCGGCGCGTGCCGCCGATGCGCAGAGTACAGGCAAACCCGAATTCGGCCGTCGCACCGGCACGGTTAAATATCCGGGCCCCATAGATCTCCGGATACAAGGCTATTTTGGACGTAGACGTAAAATCAAAATCTCTGAAAACAGACAGACCCATCATGTAGTTCTTCGGCAATAGATACCCGTGTGACGACTTGTAGTAAGACAAATATCCCAGGGTCAGTGTCATGGCGATCGGTTTTCCTTCCATGCGCCGGCCAAGTATCTTGATATAAGCCTCCGCGGCCTTAAAATCGACCATCTCATCGGCGTCTTTGTAATAGCCTTGACCTTCGGCCCTCGCCGCACCGATGGCGAGCATTTCATGAGGTGAAAATTCCAATCCAAAACCGGACGCCGAGGACGAATGCGGTCCTTTGGAAAATCCGGCGCTGGCCGCCACGGAAAGCGAACTTTTGATCGAAGCGTATTCGGTTTGAGCCGATAGCGACGCCGCTCCGGCCAAAAGATATGAGAGCAGAAGTAGCAGGGATTGTTTCGCGATGTTCATTTTATACTATTCCAACTTTGGTCTATGTTATGATAGAATCTGCAGATCATTTCAATTTCGAAGGCCAGCGGTATTCCCCGGCCCATTGGTATAAGGCGTCGGTATTCTCCGTATGATATTGGAAAAGACCATCCACTAATGCCGGCACATGGCCTTTTTCTTTCAAAGCGACAAAGAACGGCGCATAATATTCCCAGATAAATCCTGCTTTGTCTTTCTGCCCCGATTCTCCCATCATCGAAAAGACCGATTCGTAAGTATCGATCATGGCGTCCTTTTCGCTCTTGAATTCTTTGTCCCCCGTGAATTGCTGGGCCGACTTGAGGGACAGCATGAGCGAGATGACGCTGAAATCTCCTTCGTTTTGAGGCTCATTGGGATCGAAGGAAACATTGATCTGATTGGCTTTTGTCTGGTCTTTGCTGACGCCGTGGTTTATGATCGCCTTTATCTTTTCACGCGCTCCCGCCGACCGTTTGGAGTTCGGCTCCAGCATCAGAAACCGGGTATACGCCAGCAGAGCGGGTATGCGGTTTCCCTCCTGCCACAGCACGCCGGCCAGCACCAGGTGACTGCTCGGGTGGGTCGGACGTATGAATAAGGCCGTCTTGAGTGATTGTTTGGCCTCTTCATGGGCGCCCTGTCTTACCTGCGTAACCGCAAGGTTGAAATGCAGCATCAGATCGTCCGGATATTTTTTGATCCCGGCCTTGTAATACATGATCGCATCCTTTGGGCGGCCAAGTTCGTCCAGATCGGTTCCGGCGATCATATAGGCCTGCCGAACGATGTCCGTTTTGTAGCTCATGATCTTCATACAGAGATCGTAACTTTTCTGATATTCTTTCATCCCCGTGTACGTCAGAGCCAATTCATACATTGCTACCACATTTTCCGGATTCTTTTCCAGAGCTTTCTGATAAATCTCCACGGCCTGACGGTATTCGCCGCGATCGTACGATTCGATCCCTTCCTGAATCATCCGATGGTCTTCCTCATCGGTCCGGCCGGGTTCTCTGGTGCCTTCCCGGATGACCGTACCGGCCGAACAGGACAGCATCAGGGCCAGGATAACATATGATCCGATGTGTGCGTACGTTTTCATAAAACCTCCTCGGTGGATGATCGGTTTTTTCTTGAAGGAAGGTATCGCGTGCCGTTGCGATATCAATAAACGAAAAGCTTCTGCTTTTTTCATAGGAAAAAGACGTTACGATAGAAAAGAACCACGATAAGACGGAGTAATGTACGATTCGGGATGACGATTATCAAGATATTCTTCAAGCGTACTTTCCAGAAATAAGGGGGATCACTTGCTTACCTTGACTTAGTCCGTTGTAAGAAAAAGGAGTAGGATGAGCGGTTTCATAGCGCATTCCTTTCTTGGAAAGGAACTACGATCCACCCATCCATGTACGAGGGGCGCAGGGAATTGCAGCGGAATATTCGTCTGTAAAAAAATTCGCCTAACCGCTCTCTCAGCAGGCTCGGATTTATCCCGCATTTGTTTTAACAAATACAGTTTTCAATTCGGCCTGCGGAAAAACGCCGTTGAGAGCCGAAGTGAGCGACGCGTAAGACGCCGAAAACTGTCTGACGAATCCCAGCCTTGCGGGATGAGGAGTTTTTTCGGCGTAGCGGAGCGAGCAGAGGTTTAGGCGTTTTTTCGCCAGCCTTGATTTTTCTTTGGTTACTTTAGGCGCCTGTCCCGCCATGGGCGGGATATCAAGACAAAGAAAGTAACACCTCGCTTAGAAAATGAATATGGGGTACTTATGGGCGAGAAAAAGAAAGAAAAGACTTCACAGCATGTTCATATTGTAAAGTCCTTACTTAAGGTAAACTCCCGGATCTGCTTTCTTTTGGCACAAAAGAAAGCAGCAAAGAAAATAGCGGCTGTGAAAAAAACGCCTAAACCCTCGTTCGCAGAACGGTTGCGAAAAACGATTCTTAATCTTAATAATCCATCATAATTGACCGTAACTGAAAGCCGTTTTTCGCCTTGATTATCTCTGCGAACTCGGTTTTCCTCGGCATTTTTTTTAAGGCCGGGAAACACAAAACGCAAACTTCAATTTCAGATGTTTTTCCTTTGGGCTTTTCCGGCCTGCGGAAAAACGCCGTTAGGAACCGAAGTGAGTGACGCGTAAGCGCCGAAAACTGTCTGACGAATCCCGCCTCGCGGGATGAGGAGTTTTTTCGGCGTAGCGGTGCGAGCAGAGGTTTAGGCGTTTTTTCGCCAGCCTTGATCTTTCTTTGGTTACTTTCTTTGCATCAAGGCAAAGAAAGTAACACCTCTCATAGAAAATGAATGTAGGATACCCTTTCTCGGCATTTTTTCAAGGCCGGGAATACAAATACACTTTTTTATCGGATGGCTGCGAAGATGAACAGAACGGTTCCCGGCGTCAGAACTTTTTGGTAAAGGTTAGTAAAGCGGTGTTGGGTCCGATACCTATTCCGCAGCCGATATCCCCTTCCTTTTTCTTATCCGGGTACATTTTTTCGATCACGGCGCCGGTGATTGGTATCACAATGAAACCTGCGGCTGTGATGATGAATCTCCTTTTTCTTGCCGCGACTCCTCCATCGGCATCAAGGATATTGTACAAACCCAACACGAAAAATCCGCCGGCGACGACATACTTTGCGGCTTCACCGGACTTGTATTGAGGATCGCCGAGTATAGGGATAGGCATCACAGCGAAAATGGCACCGGTGTATCGCGGGTATTCTTTGGCCATCCATGCAAGACCCGTGACAAGGCCGCCCACAATGACTATTCCTCCGGCTGTTTTCAATACGACGATCGGTGTGCATTTACGGATGGTATCCTGTTTGGTCGGTGTGATTGCTTTTATGGAATCGGTCGGAATTTCCTGGGAGAGGCCGGCCGTTGTGAGGAAGAGTAGAAGAATGAGCGGTTTCATAGCGCATTCCTTTCTTGGAAAAGAACTATGATCCACCATTAAATGTACGAGGCGGCGCCGGAATTAGCAAATGGAAATCCTGCCGCGGAGATATTTGCCGCTGCTAACTTAAAAGATCATTTATATCAGCCCGCTCAGCCAGTGCAAAATATTGATCAGGAACTGCGCATTGTGCGGCGCGGAAGGATCGTTCATCCCGGCCGGTGTGCGGTTGGGGCCGCCCAGCTGTGCGGAGAACATAGCCGCTTCGCCGAATACCGCTACCCGGCCTTTCCCGAATGAGATCAGCGCGCCCTGATGCATACCCGACGCGGACATGGTCGGCGTGAGGCGCGAGAATTGCCACGCCACTTGGGGCAAGAATAGTACGGCGCGTTCATCCAGCGTCATCAATGATTCTCCATGGGTCAGGCGAAACGCCTGTCCGGTAAATGACACGATCGAATCGACCCGTTCCTCGGCGTTCCTCCCGCGCGTGACCGGATGGTCGCTGAGCGTACCCGCCGTTCGGGTAAAAAGCATGCGTCCGTTCTCCGCATGTGCATCGAGCGCAAAGCCGTTGGCCATATGCACGCCGAATTCCCGCGCCAGCGTTTCCGCCGCTCCCGGAAACGGCATGTGATCGGCGATCAGAAAGAGCGAACCGCCTTCACGAACCCATTCGCGCACGGCGGCTATTTCCGCGGAATCAAAAGCCGAGGGCGTCGGCAGGCTCCATTCCGTCTCGTTCTCCGGAGCCAAAGCATTGGAAATGACCAGGATCTTCGCCTGGGCGAGATGAGCCGGGGAGAATTTTTCCCTGAGCGGCCGAACGTCGTAGCCGTCCTTTTGCAGAAGCCGCGCAAACGCAAGGTACCTTCCGCTCATCGTATGAAAATTGTGATGCTCCTCGTCAATGAAAACGACCGGACCGGCGCCGGACTTATAAGCCGCCGCGCCGACATTCGCTTTGAAGGCCGTGTCGGCCACTTGCTGGGCACGGGATGTTGTTGCCGTAACGATGAACAAAAACATGATGAAGGGAATGGATCGGATGAACATGATAGCCTCCTGATAGGTGTGACGCTAATCTTTTACTGATGCGATCAGAAAAAGTTGCGTGAAATGTCAGGATTTCATTTGAAACCGTTTTGCGTGCGGATGAGCGTACTAAGATCATACCCGTTCTGACGAACCCGCTCCAGGATCGACTGCAACGTCGCCTCGTCCAGGGACGGCGTCCGCGAAAGGATCCACAGGTATTTGCGGTCGGGTTCGCCCACGGCCGCATAGGAATAATCCGGCGCCAGATCGATGATCCAATAGTCGCCCCAGACGAAAGGAAGAACGGAAAGAAAGGCCGGCGCAAAACGCACCTGCAGTTTGGTATCGGGCCCGTCGTCCTCCGCGCGGCGCGCTTCGCCTACGGCTTCGGTAAATTCGCCGTTCTCTTTGCGGCACTTGTTGATCACCCGGATATTCCCGTTTTCCATCAAACGGTAGGTCGCGGTCACATCCCCAACGCATTTTTCCTGGAAATAAAAAGGCAGACGCGCAACCTCGTACCACGTTCCGGCATAACGCTTAAGATCAACCGCGGGCACCACACGGAGTTCTGCTTTGGATTGTGCAGAAACTTCCGCCAGTCCTATCATGACGGCTATTAACCAGGCGCACAGATGACAAGTCATAACATTCCTTTCTTCTGTTGCCGAACTTCTCCCACTGCGTTCAACGGACATCGATATCGTATTTCCGGAGCAGGCCGGTAACGCCTATCAGCGAGAATTTAGCCTTGCGGATCTTGTTCGTTTCCGGATCGATGGTGTAATTGTATGACGTTTGGAGATCGGCTTTTTCAAGGTTCGTATTATCGAAACGCGCACCGGCCAGATCGCATCGGTCGAAGACCGCCTCGCGCAGGTCCGATCCGGTGAAATCAACTTCGCGAAGGGTATCGTTGATAAACTTCGTCTTTTTCAGCGGCATCTTAAGAAAGGAACTCATGCTCAGGTCGCAACTCTCAAAGGAGGCTGAGAACATGACCTTATTACCCTTCTCAAAATTCAGTCCCAGTATCTTACAATCCCTGAACGCGCAGCCGCGGAATATGGTCTCGTTGATACGGGCCTGACTGAAATCACATTCAACGAATTCACACTCCACAAAATTGATCCCCGGAAGATCGGCGCCGGAAAAACGGCAGTGCACAAACCGGCAACTTTCGTATTGATTCCCGTCGATGCGCTTCCGGGAGTAGTCGTTTCTTTCAAATGTTTCCGATTCAAAAACTTCCATACTCCGATTTACTCCTGCGTGGTCCGCTTATTTTCATCCATTCGCTTAAGCATGGCGTGAACGACCGCCCGAAGGGCCGCTGAGGTTTGAGTATTCGCGACAAAGTCGGACGCGGTTACTTCACGTCCGATAAAAGGAACCGTTATGCAGGCCTCTTCCACGATCATAGTATCCATGACCTTCAATGTTTCTTTAAGTGCGGCCGGTGCGTAAACCGATCTCGAAGACGCGTTGAGCACGGCTACCGGCTTATGCAGGAGTTCTCCGCTGCCGACGATCCAGTCGAGCGCGTTCTTGATGACGCCCGTAACGCCGTGCGCGTACTCCGGACTCGCAATAAGAACGCCGTCCGATTCACGGATCTGTTTTCGAAATTCCGTCACGGGCTCATACGGATTCATTTCTTCGTCCGGATTAAAAAGGGGAAACCTTCCGAGGCCTCGAAAGACCGTCACGCGGACCGATTCCGGAGCCAGGAGTTTGACGGCCTGCAGGATGGACGTGTTGATGGAGCGCGCGCGTAAACTGCCTGAGACTGCGAGAATCCGGATCGTACTAATTTTATCCATGCAGCAGCCCGTGCAGAATGAATAGGATCTTATCCGCCCGATACGGCTTCATGATAAAGCCGTCCACGGACAGATCCTTGAGCTGCTGGTCACGTTCGCTCTCCGGCAGTCCGCTCATGGCCACGATCTTACAGGTTGCGCCCGATCGACGCAGTTCGCGGATCAGAGCCGGACCGTCCATGAACGGCATGCTCATATCGGTGATTACAACCTTGATCCTGTCGGAATGAGCGGCATAGAGGGCGGCCGCTTTGGTTCCATCCTCCGCTTCGAGGATATTATAACCGTGCAGTTCAAGTATGGCGCCTAGAACTTTACGTATCGCCGATTCGTCATCGACGACCAGTACGGTTTCTCCTCTTCCGTTATAGATCGCCGGAACATTGTTGGTGATGAGCTCCGATCCTCCTGATTCTTCGGCCGGAAAATAGACTTTAAACTGAGAACCTTTGCCGACCTCGCTGTAAACATTGATAAAACCGCCGTGTCCTTTGACGATCGCCGCTACGGTAGAAAGACCAAGGCCTGTGCCGTGTTCCATATCTTTTGTTGTAAAGAACGGTTCGAACATGTGCTCCAGCACATCCGGCGGAATGCCGGTACCGGTATCGGCAATTTTGAGGATCACATATTTTCCGGGTTTTGCGGAGATATCTTTACTGATGAAGTCCTCGTAGAAGATAATATTCTCCGTTTCAATGACCAGCTGACCGCCTTCGGGCATCGCATCGCGCGCGTTGACGCAGAGATTGAGCAAGACCTGGTGCAGCTGCGTCATGTCCCCGCGGATCGGCCAGACGCCGGGCAGGGTGTCGCAGACAACGGTAATATTCTTCGGGAAGGTGGAACGGACGATCTTTTCCACCTCACGGATCGCATCGATGAGGTTGATCTTTTTCAGTTCTCCCTCCGCGCCTTTGGTGAACATGAGAAGTTTTTTCATCAGATCGGCGCCGCGCGTGACGTTATTCTCCAGCATCGCGATGATACGCTGGAGCGATTCGTCCGTGACCTTATCGCGGAAGATCTGCACGGCCATCAGGATGGGCGTCAGGATATTATTCAGATCGTGCGCGATGCCTCCGGCCATACGCCCGATACTTTCCATGCGCTGGGTGCGCAGAAATTGTTTCTCAAGCCGCCTCTTTTCGGTCACATCGGAATTCATAAAGAGGAACGACTTCGGCTGTCCTTCGGTATCACGGACAAGGCTGATCCGGTTTTCCACAGTGATCGTGCCGCCGGTTTTTGTGGCATGACTGACTTCGCCTTTCCACGAACCTTCCTGAAGAACGGTTTTATAAGTATCCATCCAGGCTATGCCCCGTATGCTGAACAGGTCGTTGATCCGGCGGCCGGCCGCTTCGTCGCGTGTCCATCCGTAGATCGCCTCCGCGCCTTTGTTCCAATAGATCACCTGCTGGTCCAGGTCCGTCATCACG
Source organism: uncultured Bacteroidota bacterium (assembly GCA_964415295.1). GTDB lineage: Bacteria > CLD3 > CLD3 > SB21 > SB21 > SB21. The sequence continues at coordinate 119,763 of CAYPYN010000008.1, read as the reverse complement.
ATCGCATCACGCGCGGCATCCAAAATGAGCGTCTGCTCGCTGATCAGTTCTTTGGCCTGACGCTGCGAAGTCAGGTCCCTCGCTATGACCACCAATCCGAGCCGGTCGCCTTTCTTGTCATACAACGGTATTTTTGTCGTTTCAAAATACACCGGATTCGTTCCCGGCATGGAAACGGTTTCCGTACCTAAAGTGCGGCCCGCCTGACGCCAGGCAACCTCATCGCTGGCGATACACCCTTCAAAAACCGTCTTCAGGTCAGGCCGGATCGAACCGAGTTCCGTATCGGTTTTTCCGTACCATTCCACCGATTCCAAACCGAAAAGACTCAGCGTGGTCGAATTGGCAATGAGCCATCGTCCCCGGCCGTCTTTGAAAGTGATCGAGTCCGGAATGCCTTCGATAAGGGTCTCAAATTCCTGAAGCGTTTCTTCAAGCTTTCGTTCCGCTTCTTTTCGCTCCTTGTTGTTGTGCGACTGAATGATCGCGAGTTCGACCTGTTTGGACACGTTCTCCAGGAACTGCATCTCCTGTTCCGTCCAGCGCCGCGGCTCCTTCAACTCGTTGAAAGCAAGTATATAGAAACCCTCATCGTCAAAGCTGAATGGATACCAGAGCAGACTTTTGATGCCCATGGAATCATGGAAAATTTTATCCGAACCCTCCGCGGTGATCGTATCGGCGCGCTTGTCGGAATAACTTTGTATCCACAGTTTCTTATGGAACATCTTCTCTGCCGTTCTGGGAAAAAGATCCAGCGAATAAGCATCCTCATCATGTGTCAAATCGGAGGATCCGGCCTGAGCCCATTTGCAGATACAGTTCATCCTTCGTTTCCTGAAGTCCACTTCAAAAATGAATGACCGGTCCACGTGAAGCGCTTCCCCGGCCAGGGCCGCCATGTCTGTCAGAAGAAGATTTACCTTTTCCGTACCTCCGATGATCGTACCGGATATTTTGTTCAGCGCATGGGAGAATTCCAGTTGTTGACGCATTCGCGCCTCGGATTTTTTCTTCTCCGTGATGTCCCGATAGTTTAGCACGATCGCTCCGACGCTCGGTTCCTGTATCAGATTGGTCACCGTACTTTCGATCCAGCGCCAGGTGCCGTTCTTGTGGCGGAAGCGGTACGCGACCGTCGGTATGCGCGAAGGATCTTCGAGGACGGTCTTCAAAGCCGACAGGATGATCGGCAGATCTTCCGGATGGGTCTCCTGGTCGGGTTCCAGTTTCATCGCCTCTTCGGCCGTATATCCCATCACGCGGGTCACCGACGGGCTGACGTAGCTAATGATTCCCTTATGATCTTCATCCATGCGCAGCAGTACGATGCCTTCCATCGCATTCTCGATCAGCGCGCGAAACCGTTTTTCACTGCTTTCCAGCGCACTTTCGAATTTCCTTTTTTCCTGTGCGGAAGTGATCCGGTCTATAGCTACACCGATGTGGCTGGCCATAGTGACAAGGTATTCCAGTTCCTGAGGCGTCGGAACCCGAATTCCTTCGTCACCAAAAGTACCGGTACCGATGGCCACCAGCCGGCCGTTGAGAAGATAGACCGGTATACTGACCAGTGTTCGGTTCTTGGTGTGGAGAACGATCTCTTTATTGGTTCGCGGATCGGTCTGAGCGTCTGCGATCACGACAGGGCCTTCCGCGCGCGCCACTTCCTCCAGCATCCGGTCTCCTTCGACGTGAACACGGTCCATCTTGAGATGCTTGTTTTCACCTTGAAACGAAAACCCTTCGGCGTCTTTTCTGTCTTCGCTAAAAAGATACGCCCAGAGCGTGTGGTAGCCGAAAACCTGCTCGATCTCGGTGAGAGCCGCCGACATGATATCATCGTAATTTTCTGCCCGCTCGAGTTTGCCTGACAGATTGAGCAGTGATTTGGCATGACGTTCACGAACACGCAGCGCTTCTTCGGTGCGTTTGAATTCCGTGATATCCCGCGCGGTCGTGATGAGCACGTCTTTTCCGAAATACTTGCCCTTATTGCAAATAACCTCTTTCGGAAAACTCTCGCCGTTGCTGCGGAGTCCCCAGAATTCAAAAGTCTCCGAGACCCCGGTCTCAAAAACGCGCCCGATGATCCGGACCACGGCGGCCATATCATTCTTCCCGGGCGCGGATAAAAAATCCGGCGTTCGGCCGATAAAGGCCTCTCTGGGGTAACCATACATTTTGACGGCCCCTTCATTGACATCAACAAAGAAACCGTTTTCGTCCTGAACGTAAATCGCTTCATTGACCGTGTTGAACAATCCCGAATAGCTTCGCTCGCTTTCTTTCAAAGCGTCTTCGGCGTGTCTATACTCGGTCACATCTCGGTTGCTGCCGCGCGAGCCCAGGAATTTCCCGGCTGTATCAAAAATCGGCTGGCAGATGTGATGGATCCAATGCAAGTCCCCTTTCCGGTCTATGATGCGGAATTCCATAGAGTCGGTGTGAGGGGTTGAGTGAACGGACAAAATATGTGTTTCAAACATTTCGCGATCTTCCGGGATAACAATGCTTTTTAATAACCCGGGATCTGTACGGAATTCATCCGCCGAATATCCGGTAATTCTTTCGCACGATGGCGAAGTATACACGTATTGTCTGTCCGGTGTCAACCAGAACTCCCAATCGTATGTATTATCAGCAACGATGCGGTATTTTTCTTCGCTGGCTTGCAGTTCACGGATCATTTCAAAACGTTCGCTCACATCACGTATAAAAGCCGTAAAATACCTCGCCGCTCCATCAACCAGGCGCGACAGAGTGATCTCGGCCATGAACTCCGTTCCGTCTTTACGCAGACAAGGCAGCGGGCCCCGTTTCGGACCTTTGGCTCCGCTCCTTTCCCCCGTTTTAAAGTCATCTACGTGTTCCTGATGTTTATGAGCAAATCGGGACGGTATCAATTTTTCCAGCGGTTGACCGATGATCTCGTCGGCCTTATAACCGAACAGGGATTCCGCTCCTTTATTAAAAACGATCACGCGCTGATCTTCGTCAATGGACAGAATCGCCTCGTGCGAACTGTTGAGTATACCTTCGATCCTTTTATTGTAAATCTCGATCTCGCGGTTAGCCGACGCCAGCGCATGATCCATGGATCTTTTTTCTGTGATATCCTTCCAGGTTGCCAGGAAATGGGTGACCATTCCTGAAGCGTCCTTGATAGGCGTAATGGTATGATCGACGTAAATGAGTTCGCCGTTCTTCTTCCTGTTTATCTCCAGGTCACGGAAGGGCTTTCCTTCAGTAATGGTTTTCCACATTCTCTCATAAAAAGCTTTATCATGAAATCCCGATTTGAGTATCCTCGGCGTTTGGCCCAGAGCTTCTTCTCTGGTATAGCCGGTAATCTTCTCAAACTCCGCATTCACGTATCGGATAACGCCGTTGATATCGGTGATGACCACCGAATCGTTGGACTGCTCCATAGCTTCTTCCAGCAGCCTCAGATCAAAGGCCGTTGACGCGCCTTGTGTTTCAGTCTCCGTTTTTCTTATGAGATGATGATCCAATACCATCCGAAGTTCACGGTCGGAACAAGGCCATATTAACGTATCGAAAGAATTCAGATGTTTGGGGAATTTCGGTTTCGAGGTCTTTGACGCGATCCAGACGGCGGGTACGGTGAAACCGGCGGCCGTCATGTCCAGGATTCTGCGGGATGAACTGAATTCAACAAACAGGATGTCTCCGTCCGATGGGCGGATACGATCGGCGTAATGGTCTTCGGTGATAAATCTACAGGTAATGCGGAGTGTTTTAAGTTTCTTTTCTACGGCTTTTGCGAGCGAAGCCGTTCTGAAAAAACCGTCTGCTTTGATCACCTTGGTATCCATTGCATTCCCTTTCTGGATTCGAACCGATTCAGCCAGGCCTCGGCGATGGGAATAAAATTTAGGTCAGCGGATAATGAAGATCAAGGGATAAAAGTTAATAGAACCGTCACGGACTGATTTTTAGCCGGACGGCCGAGTGGGCCGACTTCATCACATATTGATCGGTTACTGTCACGGTCAGTACAGCGTCGCCGGGCGGTAATTCGCTTATATCAAAACCGATATACTCTCTTTCCGTCGTTGAATACCCCGTTTTGAGAGTTGTAGATACGACCTTCGATTTTCCGGAGAACAGCCTTGCGATGATATTTTTTCTGGAGGCCGACTCGATGGCATAGGAGACCTCGTATGAACTTTTACCGTCGTTGTTCAGAGTCAGATTGTAGATTTCGTAATAGACCGTCAGCGGTCTGGATTTTAAACTCAGCCCGGCCGGGTTAGGAACGACACGGAGCTTCGTGTCCGGCTTGATGAATTTATCTATAATAACCTGCTGGCTTACGGATGACGATAACTCGATGTCGCTGACCATCAATTGCGGCAACGAATAGTCCCTTACGTGCAGACGTAATTTGTAGATCCCGATCTTTTCATTCAGATTGTTCCGTATATCCAGCGCCAGAAGATATGCTCCGGGACTTAGAAGGCTGCGCAATTCATCGATTATAAAATATCCGGCCTGCAGGGTAGAGTCGATCTGGGTGATGCGGTACTCGCGTTCAAGAAAATGGATCTCCCGGTACGTCGTATCAAGGATCTTGGCCTTTACCGACAAGAATGCTTTGTCGTACGTGTTATCCACGGCCATGAATTTGAGTTTCTCAACCGGGATCATGTAGTAAAAATCCAGCCGGGAATGATTGGTGCTCCTGAAAGAGGCAAAGTTAGCGTTTATAGGAACCGGTTCCGTTCCTGTCAGATAGTCAAATTTTTCACGCATATTCCGCCCCTGATTCGCTGTGTACAGCTGTTGCTCAACCGCAGTAAGTGAACTCTGATAGATCCCCATGATCTGCCTGGCGTTTCGCTCCGGTGAAATGCTGCTCTCAGCGCTTTTCATCCGGTTCGCAAAACGCTCGTAATCCGTGTGAAGGCCCCTCCTGGCATCAAGCATGGCGTACAGCGCTGCAAACCGGTGTTCCGCGCTTTCGGATAACGGTACCGCATCGGACAAAGGCCGTATCTCATATACCGCCTGACCGACATCCACAAAGTCGAAATGATCACCGGTACTGTCGTATACCCAGGACTCGTCGTTGGTACCGGCAAATCTCCTATCCGGCGGGCCCATGCGTACATAGACCAATCCGCGGTCATCAAAATACGGAGGGCGCGTCTTTTTGTAGTAGACTTTGGCAAACTGCACTCGACGGTAATGTTCGATCAGCCTTTCATTGACGGCATCGACGAGATTGGGATCGCGGCTCTTCCAGAAAACGGTGAGAAATCCCAGTTGCGCCTCAGCCGTGGAGAGATCTTTCCATTCTTCAAGCTCTTTTTTGGTGGCAATCGGCTCGGCTTCCATGTACAACCGCTCGATCTTACCGGCCTCTTTGATCCTGGCCAGGCCGCGGTAAAACATGCGCGTCGCATCTTCATCATTCTTCATATCGATATGCGACAAAGCGAGCTCGATCATCGGCCAGGTATCGGAACTGTCCAGCCCGGCGCGCCGCTGAAGCAGTTCATTGGCTTCTTTCCAACGCTGTTGTTTCCTGAGCAACCGGCCAAGTTCCAGCCACGGATCATCGAAAACGAAGGATCTGAAGAAAGGATCGGAGACCATGACCCTGCGGAAAAGGTCTTCCGCCTCACGCTCTTTGCCATCCACGCGGCGCAGAACGCCCATAAAGAACAATGCTTCCGAATCCGAAGAGTCCTTGTTGATGACCCGGGTCAACGCCTCTTCCGCATCCGATAGATCGGAGTACACCAGCGACGCGCCCGGAAGCTTGGACAAAAGCTTGGCCGTGATCACCATCTTCTCGTAATGCCGGATACGCGCGGCCGCGTAAAGTCTGTATTCTCCGGCCGAACAATCTTTTTTTTCGAATTTTTTCCCGTATAGATCGATCACGGCATCGTATTCTTCAAGAGCAAGATATTTGTCCGCGAGAGAACGTCTCAGTTCGGTATTTCCCGGATCGTTTTTCAATTCCTTCTTCATCTTCTTGATCGCTTCCTCCGCATCGGATCTGGATCCGGTGCCCGATTGGGAATAGACCGGAAGCCGTATGCAAAGCGCAAAAATCAAAAGAATGTAATAACTGGATTTCATTTTTTGGTAAGTCCGGGTGCCTGAATGATCAACTGTGTATAGTATAAATCAAGATACGATGCAAATCAACCGGATGTTTTATTTTTTTGACTTTTTTGTCATATTTTCTTAAGTTTTCACATACGGTCCGATGTTTTTAAATTGTTATTAAATTTAGTTTTAAATGAACCGTTCCAAAGCACAGGTCAAAGAGTTAGAGGCGGTTAAGCGTGTATTCAAAAATCCGCTGATGCAGGCGCTTGGTTTGGTACTCCAGAGGATGAGAAACTTCATGGTGCTCTCTTCCGACGAAGTGGCCGCCAAGCTCGGGCTGGGCGGTTCATCTTACCGCATGGTTGAGGCGGGTTCTGCGGTTTTGCAGCCGGGTAAAGCTCTGCTTGTGATCAAAACATTCGAGCGGATCGAACTCGATCCGCTTTGCAAGATCATGGTTGCGATCCAGGTGATGGAATCGGGCATCGACTCTATCGACGATATGCGCGCCATGTCCAAACTGCTCGGCGAGGCGGACACGGAACTGCATCTGCTTTTTGAAAAATTCGACCCGCTGTGGTCTGTCATTAAGAAAGAGGAATCGGGAGTGGTGGCCGATGCGATCAAGGAACGGCATATTGATATAGAACTCGAGAACTTTCTTACCACACCGAGACCGGCGGTGGTCGATCAGGAAGGTCTGCTTGACAGCCATGTGAAATCCCTGTTGAGCTCCACGCCGCCCTTTTATCTCGATCTGTCGCTCGATCTTCTCGAGAATCTCCAGGGCTACGTACCGCGCATTTCACCCAACGAACTCGCCAAGTGGGAGGATAAGAACCGTTCGCGTATCACGCATATTGTAGGCACGATCCGCGATCACCGCATGTTCACGGACAGCGGTAATTTCGATTTCTTCGATCACAGTTTTCTCTGGGAAGGTCATTTTGAGAGCATGCATATCCTGTATCTGTCGCCGGCGCGCAAGGATGTATGGAAAGAATTCACGGCCAATTTCAAACAATTCCTCGAGAAGAACCGTAAGAAATACGAACAGCGTCTTCCCCGGTTTGACGAAGCGATGAAGAAGATCGAGATCCGCTGGGGTTATCCGAAGATCAAAGAATTCGACGATATACTTCTGCACGAATCGGTGGAAATGAATAACCTCTGGTTTTATAAGATCCGCGGCGGCAATGTGGTCGCTTTCGCCGACAATTCCGTGCTCAACGCCAAAGAGGACCGCGTGCATTACGGAACGAGTTTTTCTTACAGCGAGACCGTGAAAAAACTGAAACAGATCGAAACATTGTGGAAAGAACTGGAGTGACATCCACTAAAGAAATATTCTCCGACTATTCTACAAAGATCGAGAGCATCGCACCGCCGATCACGCAGAAGGAATTATTCCTCCACCGGCGCTGTTATCTCGGCATCAGCATCGGCAATCCGCAGTTCCGCGGGGAACCTTTCGCGGTTCTGCTGGACTGGATCTCGCGCCACTTTGACGAATGCCTGATCGTGGTCGGCGACTATCTGCAGCGTTACAACGAACATATTTTCTACAACCGTCAGGCCAAAGAAGCGGAGATCGAATCGCTCCGTCTCGGAGACGCGTTCCTGGCCGATGCGGCGGAGTTTCTCAACCACCTTCCGAAGACCAAGTTTCATATCACACGTTGGAAATCGCACCTGGATTCCCCGGAATTCCACAAAGCCAAAAAAATTCTCGATGAACTTTTTGTGAACAGTTTTGAATTCCGTGAATCGGTCGACAAGACTTCATCAGAATTCATCTCAAGGCAGATGAAGAACAAGAAGGGACCTGTCGTCGACAAAAAGACCGCGATTGCGTTGTCCACACAGTATCTGCTTGAAGAGATCGCCGTATTCAGCGTACTCGTCGAGAACGGATGGGCGGTGGAAGTCTACCCCGGACCGGAGATTCCGGTACTCGTCGACATCGCCGCCGGTAAGTTCCACCATATCCCTCCCGCTTTGAAACAACGCATTAATGTCGAACTGCGTATCACCAAAAAAAGTAAAAATCCATCATGACGGCTACGGTTGTCGCGGCTTTGCTCGCGGCCTTTTCGATTTATCTTTTCGTCGGTTTTTTTCTCGGGCGCCGAAACCGTAACCTCGCCGATCTGATCCCGCTTACCCAAGGCCATCAGGCTACGGTACGAAATTCCGCAGAATTCTCGGCAAGTACCGTAGCGACCAGCATATCTTTAGCCACGGTCGTACTGGCCTTCTTTGAATTGGCGCCGGAACTCGGTATCTGGCTTTTCTGGACTGTGCTTACTACTTCCCTCGGCCTTTTCTGCGTTCGTTTTGCTGCGAGGCGGATCTGGGATAAGTTATCCGCTTACGATCACCGCCCGACGCTGCACGAATTTCTGGGACACGAATTTAATTCACGCACGCTTTACATGATCGGCGCCGCGTGTACAAGTTTGGGTTTTTTAGGAGCGTTTGCGGTAGAACTCACAGTCGGTTCCCGTTTCCTGGCCGGATTATTGCCCGAAGTTCCTTTATGGCTGGCCGTTTGCGTCCTGGCTTTCATCGGGCTGGCCTATACTTCGTACGGCGGATTCCGCGCCGTGATCGTGACCGACCGCATCCAGATGGCCTCTATCTGGACCTTGCTCGCCGCGCTCATCGGGTTTTATGTTTATTTTGTGAATGGAAACGGCGGATGGAGTGTCAACCTGGAAAAAATTCCGGACCATGTGCGGCAATTTTCCTGGCGAGCGGACCTGCCGGCCTTTCTGATCGGCGTGTGGGTGATCAATGTGCCGACCTTCATTTCGGATATGAGCGTTTGGCAGAGGATCGCCGCGTCCCAAAAACCGGAAACGGTGTACCGCGGATTATTCTCGAGCGTGTTCAGTTCCGCCCTGAGCTGGAGTTTATTTGTTGCCGCGGCGTGTCTCGCTTATATGGTTATCGTTCCGTCCGAGGAAGTTAATCCGCTTCTTACATTACTCAATGCTGTCGGCGGAATGAGCGGAGCCATTCCGATGATCGTTCTCTTTTTTGTGGTACTCGGGCTTTACGGAGCGATGCTCTCTACCGCTTCGACGCAGCTTATTGCCGTTTCCCACACGGTATACGAAGACCTGATATCGCAGGGACGTAAACTCCATGAGCGTATTGATTCGACAAAGGAACTGTGGTTCTCACGGCTTATCCTGATCGCCGCAGCTTTGATCTCTATGGCCGTGGTGATGGTCCTGTCCTCGATCGGTTTCTCCATCGCCGATTTTGTCTTTGCGATCTACGGCGCACAGCTCGGTCTCTTTCCTTCGATCATCGCCGCGTTGTACGGCAATAAGTCGAAATTGCAGAAATTATCACGATGGGCAGCGCTCAGTATCGCCTGCGGCTTTATGGCCGGGTGGACGACGGCCGGCTACGGTAAATTCATAGCTAACGACGATCTCGTCTTTCTGGCGCCGGTATCCAGCCTGCTGATTTCATCCCTCATTCTCGGCGCCGGTTTTTTTGTGACACCAAAGGATCCTGCGTGAAATCTTTTTTGGAACTTTTGAGGATCATCCTTCATGCCCGCCGCAAAGGTTTACTGCACCTGCGCAAAGCGGATAAGCCCATGCGCCTCGAATGCATCGGCGGTGATTGCGGGTTATGCTGCGACACGCTCGGCGCCGGTGTAGTTGTCACGGAAAAAGAAGCTGAGCATCTTGGCGAAGAGGCCATCTCGCGTTCGGGCGGTCTTATCGTTCTCAAGTCCGAGGGATATTCTTGTTCATTATTAAAGAACAAAGCGTGCTCGTGTTATTCGATCCGCCCGCAGGGTTGCCATGAGTACCCATGGTACCGGATTGATGGTCAATTATATTATGACGCCGGCTGTCCGGGAATGAAAAACGATCGGGACGAGAGGCCGGAAGCAGGTTCGATCTCGCATTTTGAAAGATACCTTGCCGGGTCGCCCGGGTTTCTGCAAAATCTAATCAAACATTTTCTGATTCATTAAACGATTGCAGGGAAATCATGTCCCGTTACAAACTCACCATCGAATACGAAGGCACGCGATACAGCGGCTGGCAGGCGCAAAAAGAGGCGCGAACCATTCAGGGAGAACTCATAACGGCCATCGAAAAAGTTTTGAGTACGAATAAATTCGAACTCTACGGTTCCGGCCGAACGGACGCCGGCGTCCACGCATTGAGGCAGATGGCTCATCTTGAAGCGCCGACGAATCTCGAACCGTTCAAACTGCGCATTCAAATCAACGACGTCCTGCCGGCCGACATTCATATCCTCGACATTCAGAAAGCCGGCGCCAAGTTCCATGCGCGCCACGATGCTATTGCCCGCAGCTATCTCTACCAGATCTCGCGCCGCCGAAGCGCCTTTGGAAAACGTCTTGTCTGGTGGATCAAAGATGAATTGAATATCCAGAAAATGAAAGAGGCGGCCAAACTCTTTGTGGGTCTGAAAGATTTCCAATCCTTCGCGCCGGACGAATCGGAAAGCAAGTCGTCCAAGGTCATGATCGAAGATATTCAAATCAAGGAAGACGGTAACCTGATCCTGATCCGCGTGATCGGTTCTCACTTCTTATGGAAAATGGTACGGCAAATGGTCGGCGTTCTGGCCGAGGTAGGGCGCGGAAAAATGACCGCGAAGGAGATTCAGCAATTCCTCCAATCGAAATCCGATATCCCGGCAAAATTCACCGCTCCCCCGTCGGGACTTTTTCTGGAAAGAGTTTATTACAGAGGGGATGAAAGGTTGGACTCGCTGGAACCGGTTTTGAAAATTGAATAGTGTCTCCGCTCAACTCAGATTAGTTTGAATTCTAGCAACTTCTGTCCATCGTATCCGTTCAAGCATTACACACAATTGCCATTTGATATGGAGGACCCATGAAAACCGGTATCTTTTTGCTTTTGTTTATTCCCGCCATGAGTATGAACCCCATTCCGAATGAACGTGTCAAGGTTGGGCAACCGGCTCCGCCGTTGAGCGTGGACGAGTGGATTTTGGGTTCTCCGGTGAACAACTTTCAGAAAGGCACCGTGTACGTCGTTGAGTTCTGGGGCACCTGGTGTTCACCGTGTCTCAAGAATATACCAAAACTCAGCCGCATCCAGACTCAATACGCTTCGGACGGACTGGTTGTGATCGGGGTGGCATCGCATGAATTCAAAGGCCGCGAGGTATTGACATCATTCATGAAAGAGAAAGCGGAAACAATAACATACCGGATCGCTTACGACGGAGATCTGTCGATGGAACATACCTGGGACACCGGAGGCCGGGAAGATGTGGTCTTCCGTATGCCTCTTTCATTTGTGATCGATAAAGAGGGAATTGTTACATTTGTCGGGCATCCTGAGGATGATCACTTCGAAAAGTCCTTGCGCGAAGCTCTGAATGTCCATTGAATGGCTACCTTCAGGGCCAATGGCGGTGATATGTACTCATAATAAGACCTTCAATTTCTCGTATCCCGCCCGGCTGACATTCAATTTTGTTCCATCTTTAAGAATGACGATTCGGCTGTCTTTGGCGTACAATTCGATCTTCGCCATGCGGTCGATATTGAGAATATAGGAGCGATGAATACGAATGAATTTCTTCTGATCCAGCGTCGCCTCGAGTTCTGCCAAACGCTGATGTTTGAGATGCGCTTTTCCCGCGGCCACAACCTTGATGTAATCATCCTGCGCTTCAATGTAATCGATATTCTGAGTCGGGATGACATGAACGTGCGAACCTTCCCGCACCAACACCCGCTCCAATATCTTATCCGCGGGTTGCGCATCCGAAGCAATATCTTCGAGTTTCTGTTCCTTTCCGGCGGACAACCGCGTCTTAGCCTGTTCCAGAGCTTCATCGAACCGTTCCTGGCTGAACGGTTTGAGCAAATAGTCGGCGGCGTGAACTTCAAAGGCTTTCAGCGCATATTGATCGAATGCGGTCACAAAGATCACGTTCACTTTCCTTTCGATCAGCTCTAAGACCTCAAATCCGTTCAGCTTAGGCATTTGAATATCCAGAAATACCAGATCGGGTTCACGCTCTGCGATCTCTTTTACCGCATCAAATCCGTTACCGCATTCGCCGATCATTTGCACATCGGCGTGACGTTTCAGATATTCTTTTATCACGCTGCGCGCCAAAGCTTCGTCGTCCACGATCAGCGCGCGTATTTTCTTATCCGTTCTCATGCGCTTCCTCCGCCGGAATAAATATCTCCACTTTGAATCGATGGTCCGCTCTTATGATGTCAACGCGGGCTTCTTCGGCATAAAGCGTTTGAAGCCTCTTTTTCGTGTTTTCGAGTCCCACATTGGCCCCCTTTTTGACATCGCCTTCCGGGTCAACCGGGTTCTCTACAGAAATTCTGATCCGGCTGCCCAGCCGCTTCGTTTGAATAACGATGGTTCCGCCCTCTATCAGGTTTCCGATCCCATGTTTGATCGCATTCTCGATCAGCGGCTGCAAGATCAGAGGAGGCACAAGACAACCGGCGGCCGCGGGATCGGTATCAAAAGACACCTGCAGACGTTCTCCAAACCGGATCTTTTCAATCGAAAGAAAATTGGAACTCAACTCCGTCTCTTCGCCCAGAGTGATTTTCTGCTTCGAACCCAAACTCAGACTTTTTCTGAAAAAATCGGCCAGAAGAATGGTCATTTCCCTGGCGCCGCCGGGATCGGCAACCGTGAGGGCGCTGACGGAATTGAGACTATTGAACAAAAAGTGCGGATCGATCTGCGTGCGCAGCGTCTTGAGTTCCGCCTCCTGTGCGAGCAGTCTCAGATTGAATTCACGCCGTTCGGACAGAACGCTCTTTTCAAATTCGATCATCAGATAATGAACCGACGCGGATGCCGCATACAGTACCGTACCGATGCCAAAGAGAATCACGGAAAATCGGACGCTGAGCTCTTCGGGCGCTGCATTCATAAATTGAGCCAGCAATAAATTCCAACCCCTCCCGAACAAAACCCATAATGCGCTGGACACAACCGAGGCCAAAAGAAAAACAAGGACCAAATGGATCGTTCTCCCCTGCTGAAGCGGGAAAGCGCGGCAGAGATAATAGGCCGACAATCCAATGAACGAAAAGATAATGACGGAAGGAAGAGAGAAAGTCAAAGCGAAAACCCAATCCGCATTTTCTGACGAAACCGCAAGGGCTGATATGAGTAGTCCCGGAATGAGCCAGACGATCAGATACAGCCCGAGTTTTTTTCTATTGGCAAGGAGTGGGTGCATGATATTCTTATTCCACTGAAGCGCCGGAAAGCAAAGTTATATCCACAGGCCATTCAGCGTCTTTGTTGTTGGCTATTCTTCTCAGTTCTTGATCTCTACGCCTCCCATAATGGCGTAGCCTTTGATGACCAGGCGTTTGTCCTGCGCCGCGACAGGCTGCATCGTTTTATCATCGATACCACCCAGGATGGGGATACCGTTAAGCACAACGTTCCAATCGGTCGGCACTTTGATATCGATGCCGCCCCAGAAAGCAAATACGTTCAGTACCGCTTCCCCGGTAAGATTGGCCTGGCGAAGATCCATTTCAACTCCGCCCATGACGGCGGTGACCTCTCCGCCGCGGAAATCCTGCGAGATGTTCTTAATATGATTGCCGCCAACAACCGTAACGATATTCACCGTGGATTCGGCGCTGTTCAGGTCTCTGCTGGCGCCCATAAATGCACCTTGCTGATGCCGGGTCCATGCCTTGACCAGAAAACTCACACCGATGAGTATCAGGAAAACCGGCCACCATTGGTGCCAGCTGAAATACATCACACCCAGGCGGCTCAGCACCATCATGGTCCCGATAAAAATGAATACACCGCCGACAAACAGGCTCGGCACCTGCCGGGACTGTACGATCTTCATAATACCAAATATAATAAAGAGAGCCGGCCACAAACGGATGATAAAACGGGCGTCGATCAGGTTCAGATTATCGAACAGAAAAATGAAACCCATGACCATGATAAGGGCGCCTATGAACAGCTGCGGTGAAAAACGAAAATTTTGATTCTCCATTTTATTGCTCCTCAATACTAGGTTTCCCATTGTCTTTGAAAAAACTCTTTGCGACCAGGCCTATACCCCAGGCTATGATCAGCATCGGCCAGGTATCACGGAATTCCAGCCCCCACACGTGTTCGATGGAAACATATAACCATAATCCGAGGAATACAAGCCAAATGCCCTTCAATATCCTTCTTGGATGCGAAAAAGGGTACATCTTGTTAATTCCGAAAAGGACCAAAAGGAACGGCCAATATCGCCAGACCGGACCAACATTGATCATATCAAACCGGTCCATGAATAATGCAATGCCGAGGACAATAAAGAGCGCACCGAATATAAGGTGCGATCGGACCTGATGAGAGGAAAACGTGTTCATATAGGTAAACCTCCTTTGAATTGTTCCATAAATCTGTATCAAGATAAACGGTTCACATCATAAAGTTGCCGGATATTCGGTGAATGAAGGCGTGAGATCGGTGAACAGCGCGTAAAAAGAAAGACCCGGCCTTTTGAGCCGGGTCTTTGCAGTACTTATTAATGCAGCAATTTCATTTCAATAAGAACTCTTTGATAAATAGCACCGTCGAATAGAACTGAAAGTCCTGATTCCTTTTCTTGCCGAAACCGTGGCCCTCGTCTTTCGCGACCAGATACCAGGCCGGCGTTCCGATCTTCTTGAGCGTCGCCAGCATCTGTTCCGCTTCGCTCACCGGCACCCGCGGATCGTTGGCGCCCTGGATGATGAACAAAGGTTTCTTGATCTTGTCCGCGCTGTTGATCGGCGCGATCTTCAGCAGGAACTCTCTCATCTTCGGATCGCGTTCGTCGCCGTATTCCACACGCCGCAGATCCTGACGGTAGCCGGATGTGTTCTCAAGGAATGTAACCAAATTGGACATACCAACAATCCCGATCGCGCATCGTATGCGGTCGCTGTAAAGCGTTGAAATGGCGAGCGTCATGTGTCCGCCATAGCTTCCGCCGGTAACCATGATCCGGTCGGCATCCAGGTCGGGCTGCGTTTTGATCCAGTCCAGCAAGGCACTGATGTCTTTGTAAGAATCTTCGCGCAGAAAACCGTTGTCCAGTTTCATGAACGTTTTCCCGTAGCCCGTGGACCCTCTTACATTAGGATAAATGATGGCGATACCGAGCTCGTTCAAATAATAATTATCTCTTCCCAGAAAATCCGGTCGCGACTGGCCTTCCGGACCGCCATGAATATCAATGATCACAGGTCTTTTTCCCGTAAACGATGTCGGCGGACGATACAAAAATCCGCTGATCGTCTTATTATCAAAGCTCTTCCAGTGGATCAGGGCGGCATCAGAAAAGTTCTCCGTATTTAAACCTCCTGTCTCGCTGGTCACCCAACGCTCGATCTTCCCGGTTTCAATATTGACCGAATACGGATCGTACGATGCTTTGGAGGATGCAAAATTGAACGCGATCTCTTTCCCGTTATCGTGCCACGCAATACCGTAGATCAAGCCAACGGGTAGTTTTGGCAGGGATCTTTCCTTCCCCGACTTCAGATCCATCATATGCAAAACACTGATGCCGTCCTCATTGGTGACGAATGCGACCATTGTCCGGTCCGCCGATAAGGCAAATTCGTCCACATCCCAATTGATCCCTCCGGAGAGGACCTTTTCCTGTTTCGTCGCTAAATCCATGTACGTGAGGCGCTGGAATTCGGAATTCTTATCCGAAGTATAATATATACCCTTTCCGTCCTTGCTGAATTTGGCGTCGCCGTAAGCTACTTTGAGCGAATCACCCTTGGGCGTGATCAATGTCTTCTCACCGGTTTTGGCATCCAACAGCCACAGATAACTTTCATTGACGGACAGGTATTCGCCGAGCAGCAACTTGCTGTCGTCCGGCGACCAATCCACAACGCCCCAGCCGCCGCCTTCCACTTGTGCCAATAACCTGTCGCTGACCGGGTTACTCGGATCGATCACATACACATCCACATCCTTCCCCGTTCGGCGTGTTGAATGATAGGCAAAAAGACCGCCTTTGTTGGACCAGACACCTCCTATATTGCGGGATTTACCGTCGGTGAGCAGTGTGGACTTGCCGGTCGCAAAGTCGTAACGGAATTTCTGAAAGTTCTCATTGCCGCCGATGTCTTTGCTGAAAACGAAGTAATCGCCTTTTACCGGCTGAAAAGACGCTCCGCCGACCCGTTCTTTAAAAAAGGTCAATTGTGTCCGGGCGCCTCCCGGAAACCTGACAAAGTGAACCTGATAAGTGTCGCCAAACCTGGTGCTGATCAGCATCTCCCGCTTAACCGGGTGCCAGCTGGAAAATCCAGCATACCGGAATTCGCTGTATCTCCCCACTTCATCGGCCAGGGAGGCCGGAATTTTCGGAATCCCTTCGACGATCAGATTGTCACCGGGAACGATTACATTTTCCTGAGAAAAACTTACAACAGGTATCAGTAACAGAATCAGGCATGTGACTAATATTTTTTTCATGATAGCCTCTTTGTTTATAGAAATGAATAACACTAAGAACATAACAAAAAATTATTCATGAAAGCAACGGGTGTGGCATCGACTTGTTCATTGTTTATTTTTTGTTAAGTGTACTGACTCATCTTTGGAGACTAGTATTTATGCAAATCCCTCATAACGCCGTAGGTCGTATTCAGATCCCTCGGAATATCCGTCATTTTAGCCAGATCCGCCTTGACATCTTCCGTCAGCTTGCCGTATTTCTCGAGAAAATTCTTCGCACCTTCGTAATTGCCTTCGGCTTCGATCTCGAGCAGAACCTTGCCCAGCGCAGCAACGGCGGACTGGAACTTGTCGAAGTTAACCGTCCAGTTTCCTTTCGCATCACGCGCCACGGCACCCTGCTCCTTAAGGAATACCATTTGAGCGATATTAGCCTTACCATGCGCTTCCTCCGCACCAAAACGGATCGAACGGAATAAGCCGACCAGATACGTCACGTAATGACGCTTCATAGCTTCGTCGTCGTACATGCCTTGACGCTTGAAATAGTCCATGTTGTATATTCCGAGAACGTCGGCTTTCGCCTCTTCTATGCCGGAATACAATTCCTTCAGCGCTTTGCGGACATCGAGCTTCTCATTGCCGTACACAAAGCCGCGTCCGAGCGTATGCGACACCTCGTGCATGGTCACAAATGTGGTGAATGAATGCGGATCGATGTACTTACGGAACTCTTCCGCAAGGACCTTTTCGCCGATCGGCTTTACGATCTTCTCGAATTTCGCTTCCATCATGTTCTTGTACATCTGTTTCTTTCCGCCGTATTCTTCATGCACACGCGGATCATTCGGCAGAGAGGCCGCGATGGTCTTGATGCCCTTCTGAAAATCGCCGCCGAAATAGGCGATATTGACCACTTCAAGCACGTTGGCTTTACCTGCGGAGGGGCGAATATATTCTTTCTTTTGCGGCAGATTCTGTTCGAGCGCATCGAGATGGGACTGAAATATCTGAAGCTCTTTGGTTCCTTCCGGATCTTTGATCATGACCGCGGCTTCGTACGCGGCCTTGTAGTTGAACATGTTGTCTTCGTAATTCTCGATAGGGCCTATCACGACATCGACGTTATTGTCTTTCAGTTTCATCCACAGTACGTCCGACTCATAGTAATTGTCGGTCACAACGGCTTTGGCACGGGCGGCTAAATATTTGGCCAATGACTCGTTTTCGGCCAGTGTCGACGCCTTTTCAAGCAACTTACTCATCGCTTCGACTTCTTCTTTGTAGGCTTCGTGGTACGGAATGGCCTTCAGTTTTTTACCGTCGCGTACAACTACCGTATAAAGGCTGGTCAGATCCTTTTCCTCGGAAGGATTGGCTTTGATGTATTCCTCAAACTCCTTCTTGGTCATGTCTGCCGGATAAAAAGCCGCTCCGTCCGGATGATCCATGGGTCCTTCGCCTACAAACCGCTTGCGATCCTCACGGTCGTAGGGACCGTAATTGATCTTTACATATTCCAGCGCTTCTTTGGATGCTTTGTCGGTCTTGGCTTTCAGCATTTCGTATGTCGAAATGGCGTCGTACGACGTTTGCTTCCAGAAAATATCATCGGCCAGCTCCCCTGCCTGAACCAAAGTCTTGACCAATTCTTTCTCTTTGGGCGAAAGATGGGTCATGTTCACATTGATCTCAATCTTCGCAAAGGCATCGATCTTCTTCTGCAATTCGCTTTTCTCCTCCATCGGTTTTTCCTTCGGTTTTTGACAACCGCACACGGCTATCAGTAAAACAAAGATGAAATATTTCATAACCTTCTCCTCATTTAAATTGGAACTGTTATTACAGAACGAAATAAATTGCTACTTCTTTGGATAGTCCGGCGCTTTGGGCAATTCCTTCGGATTCTTCTTCAATTCGTCCAGAATGACCTCGATCGCCTTGTTAAGCTGTTCATCCGTGCCGGCGTATTCCTTGGCCGGATCGTTGTCCACCACAATATCCGGATCGACGCCGTGGCCTTCTATGATCCATTCTTTGCCGTCGGTGCCGTAACTCGCAAATTCCGGCCGGTTCAGGTAACCGCCGTCCACCAGCGGAAGCGATCCGCGAATGCCGACCACTCCACCCCAGCTGCGCTTGCCGATCAATTTACCCAGATTCATTTTTTTGAAACGATACGGGAACAAATCGCCGTCGGAGGCCGAGAATTCGTTGAGCAAACAGACCATGGGGCCGAGAATCATTGCGTTCGGATCCGGCACGATCGCGGCATTGCGGGCTTTGTCGATCATCATCAGTTCACGCCGCAGTCTTTCGATCAACATTGGGGACACATTGCCTCCGCCGTTGCCGCGCACATCAATGATCAGAGCTTTCTTGCGTAATTGGGGATAGAAATGTTTAACAAACTCGTTAAGCCCGTCAGTACCCATATCCGGCACGTGAATATAGCCGACCTTTCCGTCCGTGGCCTTGGCAACCTTTTCGATATTGGATTCTACCCAGCGTATATAATAGAGATCGGCGGCATCGTTGATCGGCGTGATGGAAACTTCGCGTGCACCCTGTTCGGAAGGCTTGGAATTGACTTTGAGGATAACTTGTTTGTCGGCCGCGTTGATAAAGGCCTCGTAGATATTATTCATCAGATTGGTCGGCTGTCCATTCACCGCGATCAGATATTCGCCCTCACTCACGTTCACGCCAACTTCGGTCAAGGGCGAACGTGTTCTTTTATTCCAGTTCTGGCCCTTTAGAATTTCGGCGATTTGATAATAACCGCTCGCCCCGTCGCGCCGGAGTTCCGCACCCAAGAGTCCGAGCGGAATACGTTTCACTCCCGGCCGGTCGCCTCCGCCCACGTAGGCATGCCCGATATTGAGTTCCCCAATCATCTCGCCGATGATGTAAGTGAGATCGTTGCGATGATTGACATGGGAAACAAGAGCGCCGTATTTTTTCCTTACGCCTTCCCAATCCACACCGTGCAAACCCGGATCATAAAGGAAATCGCGCATCTGGCGCCAGCATTCATTGTATATCTGAGTCCATTCGGCCTGACGATCGAGTTTCATTTCCATTCCGGACGTATTCAGCCTGTCTTTCATTTCGATCTTGCCTTTGGGCAAGTCGATGATCGCATGCGAACCCGCCTGTCCGACGAGCATCTTTTTATTGTCCGACGAAATCTCATAACCGTCGATCTGACCGAGTTCCGTCTCTTTCTGCTCTTTCAAGTCGTACATGAGGAGTACGGATTTCTCGTCTTTGCTCGCCCGGCGGTTGTAATAAGCTTTATCGTCCACGCAGGAGAGATTGAAATAATTCCCTGGCATTACCGGCAGCCCGATGATCCGCGTTTTAATTCCGTCGATATCGACTTTAACGGCTAATTCTTTCTTCTCCGGTTTTGCCGCTTCGTCTTTTTTTGCATCTTTGCCATCGGTCTTGGCTTCTTCCTTCCTGATCTCGACCTCATCGTTCTTCAGTTTGAAAGGCGACTCGGTGTCTTTCGACAGGGTCAGCAGGTACACGCGTTCCATATCCTGATACGCATGGTTCCACTCCGTATGGCTGTAGATAGGATTGAAATCCCGGCTCGAAGCAAAAAGGAGGTATTTCCCGTCGGCGGAAAAAGCAGGACTATTCGCATCGTACCATCCGTCGGTCACATCGAACGTCTTTTTCTGATCGAGCGAATAAAGGTAGATCTTGTTCATCCCTTCTTCTTCGGGCTTGCCATAGGTAATCCACTTACTGTCAGGCGACCATCCGTATTGTGTGATCTCCCATGCCGTCGCTTTTTCAACTTCCGTGATGGTCTTCGTCGCTACGTCCACATATCGGAGACGCAATTTCTTGTCACCCCACAGAATCTTCTTGCTGTCCGGCGACCAATAGATGGAATAGTAATATGTATCCGCGCCCTTCGTGATCTGGGTCGGCTTGGCGCTGCCGTCCTGAGGAACGATCCATATTTCATTTTCTCCCGACTGGTCGGAAATAAACGCGATCCATTTGCCGTCCGGTGACCATTTGGAATCCCGCTCATGAACGCCCGATGTCTGAGTCAGATTGCGCGTGATTCCGTTTTTGGCAGGAACGGTAAAAACGTCGCCGCGCGCACCGAACAGAGCCCGTTTACCATCCGGGGATATTTCGTAATTGGTAATGTTCCTGCCAACATTTACCAGGCCTCCGCGACCGTTGGTCAGATCTTCTTTGATCTGAACTGGCACCTTCACCGCTTTTTCGGTTGTCAGATCAAAACGATAAATGAACCCTCCGTTCTCAAAAACAATGGCGCCTTTCCCCAGCGAGGGAAACTTAATGTCGAAATCGGAAAATGTCGTGTGTTGCCTGGTCTCTTTGGTATTCAGATCGTAGGAATAGAGGTTCATACGTTTGGTCGCATCGCGGTCGGAGAGGAAATAGATCTTATTACCCGTCCACATGGGAATGATCTCCTGCGCGTCGGTATTGGTGATGTTCTCCGTCTTCTTGCTATCAAAATCATATATCCAGATATCGTCGGCCATGCCTCCGCGGTAGCGTTTCCATGTTCGGAATTCACGGAAAACCCGGTTATACGCCATTTTGTTATCATCCGGTGAGAAGGTACAGAATCCGCCGCGCGGTAAAGGCAGCTCTGCCGCCGGCGAACCATCCGTCTTTACAGAATAGAGCTGGCCGATAAAATCGTTGTACGAATACATGCGCGAGCGAAAAACGATCTCGGGCGATTTGTTTTTCCAGGTCATTACGATATTATTGGGGCCCATGCGGTCGGAAACGTCGTCCCGTCCGAGCGTCGGCGTGAATGTGAGGCGCTTTGGAATTCCTCCGGAAGCCGGCATAAGATAAACTTCCGTATTGCCGTCGTATTGTCCGGTGAAGGCCAGCGATTCTCCGTCCGGCGAAAAGCGCGGAAACATTTCAAAACCCTCGTGATTGGTCAGTTTTCTGGCAACGCCGCCGTCCATGCCAACCGAATACAGATCACCGGCATAAGAAAATACGATCTGGTTGCCGTTGGTAGCAGGAAACCGAAGAAGCCTGGCCTCTTCCTGCGCATACAAATTGGAAAATAATGCGATCCCAAAGATCATGATCAAAAACTTTTTCATGATGACCCTCTCGAAGTTTAGGAGTGAAAATATGATGTGCTGATTTCGATCTGTTCAGGCAGGCTAATATACGGATTTAGAGGAAAAAGTTACAATATTTTGAGGTAAAATAGGACCTTTTCAAGCGTGATTTAAGACGGAACCCCGTCTTTCGGCAACGTAATGACAAAAGAGGACCCTTTGCGTTCCTCACTATGCACTTCGATCGTGCCGCCGTGTTTGTGAATGATGCCGTAGGTTTCCGCAAGGCCAAGTCCACGGCCCTGGCCGATCGCTCGGGTTGTAAAGAAGGGATCGAATATTTTATTCTTATTTTCATCCGGAATGCCGATCCCATTATCGGTGAACGTCAAGCGGATATATTTCTGTTGCTCATGTTCCACCGGCTCGGTACGAATAGCAATAACGCCGGAGTTGGTTTCTAATAAACCCTGTTTCTCCGATTCCCGTATAGCCTGAACCGCGTTGGTCAGAATATTCAGATAACATTGATTCAGTTCCGACACATCGCCGGTAATGTATAGCGGTTCGTAAAAATGCCGCTCCACATGTATACCGGAATGCTGTTTGACGAAAAGGTCAATAATCGCTTCCAGGTCCGCATTCACGTTGGTCTCTTTGGCGCCCGATTCTCCTACGCGTGCAAATTTTCTTAAATTCTTGACGATCTCCTTGATACGGTTGGTGCCGGCCAGGCTCGATTTCAGCTGAGCGGACATGTCTTCCTGTAGCAGCGAAATTTCTTGGATCAGATTTTCAACAGCGGCCCGCCTGGTTTCATCATTCGATGCTTTTTGCGCGGTCTCACATAGATGCGCCACTTTTTCAAAGCCTTGCTTGAAATAGTCCAGATTACCGTGTACAAAAGTCAGCGGATTATTGATCTCATGAGCGATACCGGCTGTCATCTGGCCGAGCGATGCCATTTTTTCTTTTTGGACCAACTGAGCCTGGGTTTCTCTCAATTGTTTTATGGCCGACTGAAGATCCGCGTTGATAGCGGCCAGCTCTTTGGCCTTTCTGATCTCCTGCTTTTTTCGTTCGTTCCTGATCCTGACCTGAATGAACGCAACCATTGCGAAAACGCAAAACATGCCGTACAGCGAATACGCCCACCACGTTTTCCACCAGGGCGGAGTAATGATGATCTTCAGAGTTCGCCCTTCTTCATTCCATACGCCGTCATGATTTGAACCTTTCACACGGAACAGGTACGTTCCGGGATCTAAATTCGTGTATGTCGCGAATCTTCTCTTTGCGTCCGTGTATATCCAGTTTTTGTCGAATCCGTCCAACCGATAAGCATATTGATTTTTCAAAGGCTGCGCAAAAATAAGTGCTGAGAATTCTAAAGTAAAGACCGACTCACGATAGGATAAAATCAATTCATCGGCTTCAGTTATGGATGCGGGCAACGTAAAACCTTCATACGGTTTACCCACCTCTACGTCTTTGTTGAAAATTTCAAATGCGGTCAGGACAACGGAAGGAACATACGGATCGTCTTTGAT
Source organism: uncultured Bacteroidota bacterium (assembly GCA_964415295.1). Classification (GTDB taxonomy): domain Bacteria; phylum CLD3; class CLD3; order SB21; family SB21; genus SB21. The sequence goes on along the minus strand of CAYPYN010000008.1, from coordinate 96,522 downwards.
ACTGTCCGGGTGAAAACTATTGAGACCATGGATCCCGCCGAAATACATCATCCCGTCGCGGCCTTTGAAATAAGCGTTTTGATTGAATTCGTTACTCAGGAGTCCGTCGGTGACATCATAGTTCCTAAAAGTCTCATTACGAGGATCAAACCTGGACAGTCCTTTATTAGTACTCAGCCAGAGCCGGTCCTGCTCATCTTCCAAAATACCGTAAATGACATCGTTTGCAAGTCCCTGAACGGCACGATATACTTTAAATGTCTTAGAACCGGGCTCATAGAGATTAAGCCCGCCATCCGTTCCGAGCCACAGCCGGCCGGTATGGTCTTTATAGATAACCCGTACCCGGTTGCTTGACAAAGAATGTGCGTCTTTCGGATCATTCCTGAATGTGGTGAAGCGACCCGTTGCATGATCGTAGAGTTTAAGCCCTCCGCTGGTTCCAAGCCACAGACGGCCGGAGTCTTCATCGTTTATAGATAAGATGGCATCGTTTGACGAAGTGGATATTTCTTCTCTGATCACTCGAAAATTCATCGCCGAAGAGTCAAATAAGTTGAGTCCCCCACCGGTAGCGCCAACCCACACTCGTCCGGATTGATCCTGAAATATGCACCAAACACTATTGTTGGACAGTGAGGTTGTATCCCCGGGTTCGTTTTTAAAGACCTTGAATTTTTTTGTTTCACGATCGTATAGATTGAGGCCTCCGCTGCTGGTGCCGATCCATATTCGGCCGGAACGATCCTCATAGATCATACGGACACGGTTTTCCGATAATGACGAGGGGTCATTCATGTCCTTTTTCAGAACGGTGAACTTCTTTGTAACCGGATCATAAATATTGATTCCACCATACGTTCCAACCCAAAGGCGGCCCGAACGGTCTTCATAGATCGTCCTCACACGATTATCCGTCAGGGATGAAAGATTATCAGGATCGTTCTTGTATGAATGAAACGCTTTGCTTTTGGGATCATAGAGGTTCAGTCCGCCGCTGTACGTTCCTGCCCACAGGCGGCCGGAACGATCTTCATATAAGGAATAGATACTGTTATCCGTTAAGGATGACGGATCTCTCGGGTCGTACATGTAAGAACGGAATGTTCCGGTTTCAACGTCAAAACTATTGAGACCGCCGCCAAATGTTCCCAACCACAGCCGGCCGGGTTCCCTTTCGTAGATCGAAAAGACCGAATTGTACGACAGGGATTGCGCATTTCCCGGATCGTTTTTAAAGCATTTGAATGTTTGAGATTCCGGCTTAAATAGACAGAGACCGCTATAAGTACCTATCCATAGTCTTCCCGAATGGTCTTCATAAATCGTTCTGACGCGATTATCGGATAAAGACGAAGGATCGTTGGGGCGGTTTATAAATGCGGTGAATTTTTTCTTATCCGCATCAAACAGATTCAAACCGCCTCCAAGCGTGCCAACCCAAATTCGGCCGGCACGGTCCTCGTAAATGGTTATGACATAATTTTCAGATATGGATGCTGGGTCTTTGGGATCATTTTTGAAAGACGCAAATGTTTCCGTTTTCGTATCATAAAGATTCAACCCTCCTCCGTATGTACCTATCCAAAGGCGGCCTTGACGGTCCTCGCATACGGACCAGACACGATTATGCGATAAAGTCGACGGATCATTGGGATCATGCCTGAAGGCACGGAATGTCCTGGTTTTCCTGTCAAATCGGTTCAATCCTCCGCCGTCCGTTCCGACCCATAAAAAACCATGGCGATCTTCATACAGAGTTTGAATCCAGCTGTTCGAAACAGAAGATGTTTCCGCGGGATCGTAGCGAAAAACGGAAAAACTGTAACCGTCATAACGGTTAAGGCCGTCTTGTGTGCCGAACCACATAAAACCCTGACGGTCCTGGATCATGCAGTGAACGGAGTTTTGGGATAAGCCGTCTTCGATCGTCAGATGTTTAAATCTTAGTTCCTGCGCGTTGAGGGCATAAGAGCTGATATGGGTATGAAGGAAAAGGAAGCAGAGCAAAGTAACCGCCCCGGCATATTGATCCCTGATCATTCCGTAAAGCCAAACAAGTTTTAGCATATGTAGGAACAAGATTCGTTACTGCCAAGAAAATGAATCGCACGTTGATTTGATAATGACCACGTGTTCTGATACGGATTGGACTCAAAACAGAAATGATCAATTTGGAAGCATGCAGGCCGTCTTCGTTAAACTAAAAAATCATATTTTTACAGTCAACGTAAATTCTTCCTTCGGTTCTTGATATAATCTACAAAGATATACTGTCCGAGGTCGTTCAGACCCGCATAAAAAGCACGGCCTTTATTGGTCTTTGTCAGGGTATCAACAAACCGCGTCAGATAAGGATCATCGGCGATCATAAAAGTAGATATCACCACCCCGTCTTTGCGGCATTGAGCCGCTTCATGAAGGGTCTGATTGATGATCTTACGGTCAAGTCCGTAGGGATTCTTATACAGCCGGCCTTCTTCACGTATGCACGAAGGTTTTCCATCCGTGATCATGAAGATTTGTTTATTTTTGTTTCGGTGCTTGCGAAGTAATTGACGCGACAGCATCAAGCCTTCCTTGGTATTCGTGTGGAAAGGCCCAACTTGAATGTACGGGATATCCTCCAGGTCGATCACCCTGGCCTCGTCTCCGAATGTGATCACGTCGAGACTGTCTTTAGGGTAGCGGGTCAATATCAACTCCGTCAGAGCCATCGCCACTTTTTTGGCCGGCGTAATGCGGTCCTCGCCATACAGGATCATGCTATGGCTGATATCGATAGCCAGCACCGTAGCGCAGGAGGTCAGATGTTCCGTCTCATACACTTCAAAATCATCTTCCCTAAGATCAATGTCGTCATCGCCGCTGTGCTTCATCGCATTGCTGATGGTTGAAACAAAATCGATATTCGACGGCGGATCGCCGTATTGATAGGGCTTGGTTTCGCTCAATATTTCTACGCCTTTGCCTGTGTGCGTGGTCTCATGGTTACCCGTCGGTGATTTTTTGAGTGAAGAAAATATTTCGTCCAGAGAATCCTGTCGGATCTTTTTCTCCCCTTTCGGCGTAAGTACCGGCGCTCCGCCGTCGTTTTCTTCGACATAACCTTCATCTTTCAAACGCTGCAGAAAATCGTCAAAGCCGAATTCGTCGGAGAATAGTTTGTACTGCTTATCCAATTCCGTCAGCCAATGCAGCGCTTCATCCACATCGCCGTTGGTGTGGATCAAGAGCTGATTGAAGAGTTTGAGCACATCCTCAAACTTCATGTTCTGCTTGATCAGATCGTCACGCCATTGGGAATAACGGAATTCCATAAGCCGCCCTTTGGTTATACCGTTCTTATTTTACCATATTTCTTGTGAAGATAAAAACTCAGAAAAACCGGAAGCAAAATCCACAAAAACCCCGGACTGATCATCGCCGAAAATACCACAGAGAATCCGATCATTCCGATGGTCACCGCCTTCCCGGTCTTTACAATGGACTCGGCGTTCATCGGGTCGCATCGGACCTGAAACAAGATTTGAACGACATTGCTCAGCGATACCAGAAAAAATACCGGATCCACCCGGATGGCCAATAAGACCGATACCGTGGTCGAAACGGCAAGTAATGTTATGATATATATCTTACTCTTTTTCAGGCCAAGAAATACGATCGTGGTACGTTTTTGCGGAATGGCCAGACGGTCGGCTTCGTAGTCGAGATAATGGAACAAAACCATGATAGCAATGTAGACCATTCCGATAGTCAGCGAAAATAGCAGGATTAAGGGTGAGACCGATCCGGTCTGTACGAAATAATTGCCGGTCATATTCAGTACAATACCGGTAAATCCGCCGAGCCATTCACCGGCGAAAGGCCGGTAAGCAAAACGGAACGGAGGAAGCGTATAAAAGATACAAACCAGATAACCCACGCCAAAAAACCACAAACTCCGCGGATCGCTGCGCGTATAGAGAAGACCCGTCAAGATCAGACTTACCGCTGTTGATATGGCAAACATCAGCCAGAGTTGCGGAATGGTCGCCAATCCGGCCTTGATGACCTTGCTGCCGCCCGACTTTTCCCCAAGCTTCCTGTACTGATCAGCACCGCTCTCCCAATCAACGATCTCATTTACAATATGCGCCGGAAAACCCTGAACCAGCGATGCGATTGCCATTACAATAAACAGGTTCGGCCAATCGATCCTTCCGGTCTCGTAATACACGATCGCAGAACTGAGCAATACGGTCATGATAGCCCATACCAGCACCGCCAGAATGCGAAAAATCATGAACCAGGCTTTGAAAGAAGGAATCTGCATAACTCGAATTATTTGATTCATTGGGTCATTGAGCCATTTAATCATTGAGTCATTTGAAAAACGGTTTTCTAATGACTCAATGACACAAGAATCAATTCTTCTCCATGGGTTTAGTCAAAATAAAATTTACCGTCGCCTTCGCCACGCGTTTGCCCTCCTCATCCACTACGTCTACGTCGCAAACGTTAAGACGCGAACCAGTGCGGATCACACACGCGTGCGCCGCAATTTTGGATTGCGCGCGATCAAGGTATGTCACGTGCATGTCCACGGTTGCAAAACTCATTTGTCCGTCAAACAAAGTGGAGAGCGCAAACGCCGCAGCCGTATCAATAAGAGCCGCCACAATACCTCCATGGATCGTTCCTTTGCTTTTTTGTCCGTTGGTGATTTCTTCCCGGTAAGCCATGGATAGGCAACAATACTTCTTTCTGATCTCTTCAATCGATAAATGAAGGAGCTTATGTACATTACTTTGGGCCAGCCGCGCCGTGAGACGTTCTTTTAATTCAGCGGGGATGGGCTCCGTTTCGCCCGTTACGGATCTTTTCATGGGATGATCTGTAAGTATGAAGTGGATAGGTCTAAATTAGACGATTTGCTTCTCTATTTCAACCCGGATTTTAGCGTTTTAACAGGGTTTTATGTGTTGCTTCCATACATTTATTTTTTTATTTTTGCCCAAGCCCAGTTTACTGGTTGCCTTTTTGAGATATCAACTTCCGGTCGGCAGCGAACTTTATGGATAAGTTAACGTATAGTTGACCGGGTTATTTCACAATAACAAATAAGAAAGCACTATCATGTTTCGTTATAGCAGAATGATTTGGCTCGGCGTTACGGCTGTTTATCTCACAACCTTTTCACTGAGAGCCGGTGATGAGGAAAAGAAACACGTGATGAACAGCATGAAATCGGCCAATGAGACGACGCAGTCGCTGCAGGCCAAGATGAAACAGCGGAAAATATCTTCTTTTATGGAAAAAGAGGTCGTCTCCAAGGCCGATTTTTATTACATGAAACCGGGCAAATATGTTTTAGACCCTTCTTCCAAAGACGAAAACCAGTATATCATCAACAACAAAGAGATCTGGATCATCAACCATAAGAACAAAACCGTCACGGTAACCAATGAGAAGGAGCTGAACTTCAGCCAATATATCATGGGATTCGGCGGCACATTGGACGGTTTGGACAAACTTTTTGATATCAAGGTATCCGCGAAAGAGAATCAGAAAAAATTCGGCTCTTATAAGATGCAGTTGACCCCCCTCAGGAATTCCAGTCTATATAATAAGCTCGAAAAGATCGTAGTCTACGTCAGGGACGACCTGTGGCTTCCTTACGGGGCCGAACTCTACGAGAACGACGGCGATATTACCATCTGGGAATTCACCGATTTCAAAGTAAACGGAAAAATCAAAGAGGATGTTTTCAAACAGGAGATACCCAAAGGCTATCAGCTCAAGAAATTAGAGAGCCAATAACAATTTCACTTTTTTCACACGGAGTTCACATTGAGATCTATTTTGTTCATTCTCCTGGTTCTTTTTGCGGCCGAATCCGGCCATGCGCAGATCCGAAAGAAAAGAACGCCTAAGACGCCGAGCACTTTCAAAGTCCAGCATTTTGTCGGGCCCATTGCCCAGTTCAATAACATCTCCGGCATTGAATGGGAAATGACGATGCCAAACCGTTCGGGCAATAAGACCAAGAGTACATTTTCTCTGATCGGCGGTTACTCATCGCGTTACGGCAAAACCGATTATGTTAAGCCCTTCAACGATACGATCGAATTGAAGAAAAACAAAACACAGTGGGTTCACGGGTTGGGAGCTGCCGTGGTTTTGAACAATTTTATAAAGAACAACAAAGAAGGATTTTATTGGTCAGTGGGCGCTTCCGGCAATTACTATTTTAAAAAAGGCATAGCGACCCAACTCGTAGGTGCAGAAGGTATCGCTTACAAAAAATCCAAAGAGTTAAAAACTTTTTCTGTTTTTCTGATCACAGGCTATAAGCATAATCTGAATGACCGTTATTCAATCAAACCGAGTCTTGGCGCCGGTCTCATGGGTTCGCCCTTTCGAAGCAGCTCAAGCTCTGCTCTCAACGGATTTTTCGTGAACGCCGGCTGTTCCTTCCTGTATGAGTGGAAATAGTATATTCTAAATAGCGCCTGCACTATGGACCTATTTTCATCATTTTCGAACGGCTCTGAAGACGAAAGACAGTCCAACCCCCCGGTCTCTAAGATTTACTCCGTTGCCGAGATCACGCGGCAGATCAAATTCCTCATCGAAGAAAGCTTCCCGTCGCTGGTCGTACGAGGCGAGGTTTCCAATCTCTCCCTCCACTCTTCCGGTCATGTCTATTTCACGCTCAAAGACGAAGCGGCACAGATCAAATGCGTGATCTGGCGCTCCCAGGCGGAACGCATGGGTGTTGCGCTTGAAGACGGCATGAAAGTTCTAGCCAAAGGCAAACTATCCCTATACGAAAAAGGCGGCTATTATCAGATCACGGTCTCCGGCATCCAACCCGAGGGAATCGGTGAACTTCAACTCGCCTTTGAAAAGTTGAAGAAAAAGCTCTACGTGGAAGGACTTTTCAACGAAGAACACAAAAAGCCAATCCCGGAATATCCTGAAACGGTTGCGATCATAACTTCGCCGACCGGCGCCGCGATACGTGACATTGTGAGCGTCATACGGCGCCGCTGGCCTGCCGTACAACTGGTACTGATGCCGGTAAAAGTACAGGGCGACGGGGCCTCGGAGGAGATCGCGCAGGCGATCGAAGATCTTGATCGCTGGGGAAAGGCCGATGTCTTGATCGTAGGACGGGGCGGCGGATCGCTGGAAGATCTCTGGGCATTCAATGAAGAACGGGTCGCACGCGCGATCTTTCGCTGTACCACTCCGGTCATCAGCGCTGTGGGACATGAGATCGATTACACTATTGCCGATTTCGTGGCCGACGTTCGCGCCGCCACGCCGTCGGCGGCCGCGGAATTGGCCGTGCCGGAGCGTTCGGAAATCATGCAGTCATTGGCTAACCTGCGGTACACGCTGGTGCAAAATTGTGAAAATACGATCGACGACTACCGCGAGCGGCTCCGGCACTATGAAGATCGGTACGCGTTCCGGCGCCCCGAGAATATCATCGAACAGTTCCGTCAGCAGACCGACGAAATCGAGCGGCGACTAATCATCCATACCCGGCATCGCCTCGGAACGACTCAACAATCACTGGAACATATGGAGCGGCAATTGGCCGTATTGAACCCTAAAAATACACTAAGGCGCGGATACACCATCACGCGGCAACATGACAAAATCGTTCCGAGAGCCGCCGAGCTCTCATCGGTTGAAAAAGCGTCGGTGGAGTTTTTCGACGGAACGGTTGAGGTCAAAATTGTCAAAAAATAGTCGTTGAAGTAACTTTGTTTTTTGACTACATTTTCTGCGCAAACATAACGATGAGATGATTACATATAAATCAAGGAATGCAATATGCAAAAACATTTACTCGAATTGCTGGGCTCCGAAGCCGATTATTTGCTGAAACATCAGTGCAAAGGAATTCAAAAGGATCAATTACACATACCGGGCCCCGATTTTGTCGAACGTGTGTGGAAAGACAGCGACCGTAATCCGCAGGTTTTGAGAAATCTCCAGGCTCTTTTTGGAACGGGACGCCTTTCGGGAAGCGGTTATTTATCCATATTGCCCGTCGATCAGGGTATCGAACATTCGGCCGGATCCTCTTTTGCGCCGAATCCGATCTATTTCGACCCGGAGAACATCGTAAAGCTGGCTATCGAGGGCGGCTGCAACGCCGTTGCTTCTACTTACGGCGTGCTTGGCGCATGCGCCCGCCGTTATGCGCATAAGATCCCATTTGTCGTCAAGATCAATCACAACGAATTCCTGAGTTACCCCAATAAGTACGACCAGATCATGTTCGGCTCTGTCAAACAAGCGTGGGATATGGGCGCCGCCGCTGTTGGAGCCACCATCTATTTCGGTTCCGCCGAATCCACGCGGCAGATCCAGGAGGTCAGCGAAGCGTTCGCCTATGCGCACGAACTCGGCATGGCCACGATCCTCTGGTGCTATACGCGCAACAGCGCATTCAAAACCGCCGAAAAGGATTACCACACTTCCGCCGATCTGACGGGTCAGGCTAATCATCTCGGCGTTACCATTCAGGCCGATATCGTCAAACAGAAACTGCCGACCAATAACGGCGGATACAAAGCTTTATCATCTAAGGAGAGCCCATACGGTAAGACGAGTGAAAAGATCTACACGGAATTGACCACCGATCATCCGATCGACCTCACGCGTTACCAGGTGGCCAACGGCTATATGGGGCGTTGCGGTCTGATCAATTCCGGCGGAGAATCCAAAGGCGCCGGCGATATGGCGGAGGCGGTGAAGACGGCCGTGATCAATAAACGCGCCGGCGGTATGGGGCTCATTTCCGGACGAAAAGCGTTCCAGAAACCTATGAATGAAGGTGTTAAATTACTCAATGCCATTCAGGATGTTTATATGGAGAAAGACATCACCGTTGCTTAGATCGACCCCAAAGCTCTTAATCGCCTTATTGATCGCCGTGTCCACGTCGGTCTACGCCCAGTTTGACAAACCCGGTGCTAAGACGTACGAGAAAAGCCACAAGCATTCCGCTTATTTAGAAATGCCGTTCGGTGTGGTCGATCAGGGCGACCTCTCGCTGGGACTGAGTTACCGCCATTCGATCAGTGGTGAAAAATTTCTTGGTGTCTTCGGCTCTTTTTATGTCCGCCCGTACGGCAAAGCCGTACTGGTCAAGTCAGGGCCCGATTACTTCTTTCAAACCAAGGAATACCGCTTTATTCTGGCCGGCGGACTCGACAAGAAATGGTGGATCAATAACCGTCTCGACGCCTTCATGTCGGCAGGCCTTGGCGTCACTTTTGTTGATTACCGCGGAACAGGGGAAGGCGTCTGGAAAGGACACAAATTAGAAAAGAAAGAAGGATTCACGCCCGTCATCACCGGAGGATTTTCCTATAAATTCACCCGCTACGTATTCCTCCGCATGGGCTATCAATACGTGGATAACCGGACCAGTTCCGGCCACAGGATCTATCTTGCTCTGGGAGGCCAGTTGTGATGAAGAAACATTGGACCATGATCGTCTTTTTGTCGCTGACCTTATCCGTCTTTGGATGCGATTTCCTGATGGAAAACAACGAAGACTGCGAGCCTGCCCCTCTGTCGTGCGATGAAACGCCACCGACGGACGGCAATTTATTCATCCGCGTGACCATCAACGGTAACAATACCCACGTTCCGGTCTATCTCTTTCGCGGTGATTTTGAGAAAAACGATCTGGTCCTTGATACGGTACTGACCACGAGCGGGATGAATCTAACACTCCCGATCATTGACCAAGGGTATTCGGCGGTAGCGGAGTACATTCAAAGCGACGGGGATACGGTGATCGCGATCGACGGGGATGACCTGGACTTTGATGAGAACGAATATTGCGATAAGACCTGCTACGGATCGGCTTCCGGAACCATCGACGTGCGTCTGCACTGGCCGAAGCAAAAGCAATTAAAAATGGACCGCCCCTAACGATTGCAGTTTTTCTGCGATAAGCTGATCGATATTGACCGCATTCAGATCGGGAGTGAACGACGCATCCAGTAATTGGATCTTGTTCACACAGGCGGCATTGTTGCGCAATTGAAAGTAACTGCTGGCTTGTATCCAGATCAAATGGTCTTTGGTTATCCTTGCGTCCAGCGAAAAAACATAATTAGAGCTCTTCCTGATCACAAAGTCGGCCTTGTCAATGGCGCTCTGCGGATTATTCAATGCCCAGGACGTGAAAGACCAGCCGGCATAACCGTCGGTCAGGGAATCGTCCGCCGCCAGAGAAAAATAAGTATTGGCCGACGTGATCTCATTCAGCCTGATATAACACCAGGCCGCTCCGATCTGGGCCGTCACGCCCTCGGTTAGGATCAAATCCTCATAAAGCGCCAGCGCATCTTCATAATGACCGTCCTTAAAGGTCTCGTTTGCCTGCTCCAACCCGTTCAGCTTTGTGTCGTCTTTGGGACAGCCGGCGAATATCAGGGAAATCAGAAGAAAGGATAAGTGAATTTTTTTCATAACAAAAGTTAAATAAGGTTATTTTATAAAAAGCATTTTTCTGGTCTTACGTACCGTACCGGCTTCAAATCTGTACAAATACAGTCCGCTGGCCACTTCTTGTCCGGTATTGCTCCGGCCATCCCATTCGACATCATACCGCCCGAAGTCCTTCACTTCCTGCACCAAGGTTCTTACTTCCTGACCGAGGAGATTGTACACTTTGATTGAAACGGCCGAGCGAATCGGCACTTCGTAATGGATTCTGGTATTTGGGTTAAACGGATTCGGATAATTCTGCGCCAGCATGAATGCTTTGGGAAGGTTTTCGTGATCAGGGTTATACAACACGGCCAGGATACCCGTTTCTGCAGATCGGGTCACAATTTTTCCTCCGCTTCCCTCGCCGCCAATATAAATCCAACTTTTCCCATTCCATCTGTAAAGTCCGAGTTTAGCCTCATCCAATTCCGAAGGCCGATCGGATATGAGATGGGCATAGTCCACCTCAATATCCAGTTCGGCCGGACTCCCTGTTGCGACACATTCTATAGGATGGCCGAACATAATATGCTTTTCGGGAACGGATTTAATATCGGCTTTGCTCAGCAGAATGTAGCCGGATCCTGAACCTTGTATCCTGAAGTTTTCCAAAGTCACGATCTTATCTAAAGACGAAACGTGATAATTCCGATTCAGATCAATATTGAAGGCGTGCCGATCGCTGGCATGAACGCTCACGGACAGAATTCCAGGGGATGAGATTTCGTAATCCCCGAAATACAAATTACTAGAATGAGTCACTTGGAGCGGTTGCGCATTGACCGTCATGGTCACACTGTTCAAATTAGAGTCGGCACCTACAGCAAACCGTACCATATTCACAACGGGGGAAGCCAGCGCCCCCAGGGAGATCTGGGCGGCGTTGAATTCATTTACCGTCACCGAAAAGGTATCGGAGACCAACAAACTGCCATCTTGCGCCTGCAATCTGATAGTCGTTGTTCCATAAAAGTCGGGTTGGCTCATGAGATATAAACTGTCCTGAGAGATATCGGCTGCAATGCCGGACGAAAGATTCGAAGCGGAATATATCAAAGCCGTATTATCATTATCCGAAAATATATTGGAGAGTTTATTAATGAATACGCGTCCAAAATTTTTCGAAAACGCCGTATCTCTGGCCGGACGGGCTATTACAGGATTATCATTTACGATCGCCATCCAGACGCTGCGGCTGCTATTGACCATGCGTGTCCAGATTGGGTAAACCAAACCGTTCATCGCCGCTATTCCGTTGTAGTCACCGAAAAACACCTGCTGATTGGGCGTGAAGGCCGATTCGCTGATCTTGAAATTGCTGAACGAATTTCCCCCGTCGGTCGATTTTGCCAGCCAGACCTCGGTCGCATCTCCCGTCGTGTTGCGCCTGTCGTAGAAAACCACGTAGATATATCCGGTGGATTGATCGATCGTCACCCATGGGAAGAACTGATGCCGATTACTGTTATCGTTATTCACGCGTATGGGAGAGCCCCATGTGTCGCCGCCGTTGGTCGACTTGATAATGAAGACGTCGGTATTGCTCACGCCGTTCCTCTGGTCTGCCCACAAGACATAGACGTGGCCGCTGTAAGGCGATCCGCTGATGTCGCAAGCCGTTACCGGGAGCCCGTTCGATCGGTAGATGCCTGAGACGGGAAAGTCCCAGCCGCCGGGCTGTGCTGTAACGAAAACATCCTGCCCGAAAGTAACGCCGCCGTCCAGCGACCGATCAAGCATGATGCCCAGTGGCCCTGACCATGCGGTGTATATCTCGCCGTTAGGGCCAACGGCCGGCACAGCACCTTCCACGGTACTATCCTCGTCGATGCAATCTCCGCTCATGTCGCTGATCTTCACGGGTATTGACCAGTTAATCCCTGCGTCCGTCGAACGTGAAAACAGAATGCGCGTACTGTCGGCCGGATCGGCGCTGCCGTAACTATCAAATTCCGTCCACGCCATATAAATGTTGTGACGGTAAGCCGAATTTGACATATCAACCGCGAGCCACTCCTTATCCTGCTGTTTAGGTAAATTCAACCCAATACCGGCACCGTCATTCCAGGAAACTCCGCCATTGGTCGATTTTTGAACCACGATACGGTCGATAAAAGCCGGTCCGGCCGGATTCGTCAAATGGCCAAAATACAAATGCCCGTTATTGTCATAAATCAAAACGGGGTCACCCCATACGGTCAACGACGATGTGAGATTTCCCTGAGTCCAATTTTTTCCGCCATTGGTCGAATAATAATAATAATTGATGTTGGCCCCGGCAGCCAGGTTGGAAGGGTTTACCGGATTGATCGTGATTACTACTTCATTCGGATCGGAGTTGTTGGGATTACTAACCTGAATGTTTTGATATTGCGAAAATAGCCGGCAAGGCAACAGCATCAACAGAAGGAATATTTTTGTCTTATATCTCATTTCAATAATTGCTTCTTATTTTACAAATAACATTTTCCTCGTCTGAACAAATTTCCCGGCTTGCAGACGGTACAAATAAACGCCGCTCGCAACCTCTTTACCGACATGGTTCTTGCCGTCCCATTGCACTTCAAAACGTCCGGCGCCCCTCGTACCATTGACCAGTGTTCGAACCTCCTGTCCCAAAAGATTGTACACTTTTACCGAAACAAAGGATTCAAAAGGCACTTCGAATCGGATCGTCGTAGAAGGGTTGAAGGGATTCGGATAATTCTGATAAAGCGTAAAATCCTGAGGTACGGATACATGATCCGGGTTGTATAGTATGCCGTAAACTCCGCCCTTATTTACCGTGGCCCTGATCTTTCCAAATCTTCCTTCACCTCCGACATAGATCCATTGGCCGTTGATGAATTCGTAGAGCCCGACTTTCGATTCTTCATCCGCTGAATAAACTCGGCCAATGGAGGATTCGATCATCAATTCGCCACCCGAAGCGGTTATGATCATCTCAATCGGTTCCGCTACGGATTTCCACGCCGCCGGAACAACGGCTTCGGCCCTTCCCAATAGCAGATAACCTTCGGACGATCCCGTGAAACGGTATTGAGCAAAAGACACCGGTTTATTCAGCAGAGAAACCTGATAGCTCCGGTTTACTGTATCCAAATTTCCTGAAAGATCCGAAGCCGAAACAGAAATGAGCAGATTTCCCCCGGCCGAAAGCCCGTAATCGCCGAAGTATAGATTACCTTGTTTATTCATAACCACCGTTGTACCGTTGGCCGTGAGACTGAGTGCGGCGAGGTTCTCATTGGCGCCGGCTACAAAACGAACCATATTGATAACGGGCGACGCGAGCGCATTGACAAAAGCTTGCGGACCCTGATTATCACTGACCGTGACACGAAAAGTATCCGATACTGAAAGTCCGCCGGGATCGGTGGCCGTAATTTTGACATTGACGCTTCCAAAGAAGTTACTCACGGCGGCCACGTAAAGACTGTCTCCCGCAATCTGAGCCGTCACTCCGGTTCCGAGCACCGACGGCGCATAGGCCAGCACCGGCGATTCGACGTCTCTGAAGATGGGGCTCAACAAACTGATGAATGTCTTGCTGAAGTTTTGCGTGAAGGCCGTATCACGGATGGAAGCGGTCCGGTACGGCGGGTCGTTAATATCCTGTATTGCGATCGTAAATGTATCCCGAATCATTTCGGAGGACGGATCCGTTGCCGAAAGATAAACAGCTACTATGCCCGAAGAATCTTTTACGGGATATAAATATAAACTATCGTTTGACAGCACCAGTATTAGTTTTCCGGGATCGGAACTCTGCGCATCGAATACCAGAACATCGTTATCCACGTCGATGAAATTATCTGCAATATCTCCGGCAAAGAAACCCGGAGTGTCTTCATTGATTGAAAGATCGCTGAACCAATTCAGGCTGAACGGAGGATCGTTGATATTGGTCACGGTCACGGTGAATGTGTCCAGAACAGACACATCGCCGTCAGACGCTTCCACCTCCATTTCAACTATTCCGGAAAAGAACGGCTCGCTTATGAGGTACAGACTGTCGTTGGAAACTTCCGCGCTCATGCCGACGGTTATGTTGTCCGGAAAGAAGAATAGTGCGTCTCCATCCATATCGGAAAAATGATCCTGGAGTTTAGCCACAAAGGCCTTTCCAAAATCCTGCTGGAAGGTCGTATCGCGAAGGTTCCGGACCAGGCGAGGCGGGTCGTTCATAGGACTGATCGTTAGCCGGAACGTGTCACTGATAGCCAACAGTGAGGGATCTTCGGCCGACACATAGACATCGATCACTCCATTGGAATCCTGAACCGTTACGATATACAGACTGTCGCCGGACAACAGCGCGGTCGCTTTCCCGGAATTGGACGTCGATGCGGAAAGACTCAATGGATCGCCGTCGGGATCGCGGAAAACATTTGAAGTCCGCGCGACGAATTGTTTTCCCACATCCTCACTGACCGAACCGTCCGGCAGAGCCGAGACTATTCGCGGCGCATCGTTGACCGGCTGAATCGTTATAATCAGCGTATCCTTGGCCGTTTGAGCAAGTTCGTCCTCCGCTGTGACGATCACGGTTCCCGCGCCGGACGAGTCCTGGGTGGTTGTAATTTGAAGCTGATCACCGGCAATCTGGGCTGTAAACGACTGACCTACGGTTGTGACCGAATAGGTGAGCGTTGGAGAATCTATATCCTCAAACACATTATTCAGGTCCGCAATGATTTTGGTACCGGCGTCTTCGGCAAAAGAGGTATCACGAAGGGTTTGTGCCACGTAAGGCGACGTTTCCAGGACACTTACCAGAAATGTATCGGCTACGGTAGAGTTCCCGTCATACGCAGTTACGCGGACAAAAATGTTGCCGGTAAAATTCAGGGAATCGTATAAATACAAACTGTCATTGGAAAGGCCCACCGTGATGCCCGGTGAAAGCCGGGAAGCTGTATAGGTCAGAAGAACATTGTCCACGTCAGTAAAATTGGTAAACACTTCCGATACAAAGACGTTTCCAAAATTTTTGTTGAGTTGTATATCTGCGATAGGATTGTTGGCGACCGGGGGATCGTTGACGGGTGATATGGTGACGACAAAAGTATCGGCCACCAGAGAGTCTCCGTCGCTGGCGGCTATTCTGACAAGGACGATCCCGGAGAAATTATTTTGACTCAAAACATAAAGGCTGTCACCGGAGATCATGGTATTCATGCCGCCCGAAAAGCTGCTGTCGTAGTACGTCAGTACAGGAGTATCCGCATCAGAAAACACACCGGTTAAGTCGGCTATGGATACTTTTCCGAAGTCTTCGTTGAGAGTGGTATCCGGTATCGGGGCGGCCACTGTGGGTGCAACACCGGCCACGGCTGATTCAGTATACGCCGTTACTCCAACCCAAAACAACAACAGAAGAAGTTTTACAGTAATTTTCATCAATATTTCCTCGAAGCTCCTACAGTTCCCGTAGTCTATATTATACAGTTATTTCTTCGTTTTGATTATTCAAAAAGCGTCTTTTATTGCAGTTTCTTGATCACAGTTTTCATATCCTCCGGCAATTCCGAATCAAAGGAAACGGGCTTTCGCGTTGCCGGATGAAGAAATCCCAGTGTTTTGGCATGCAAAGCCTGACGCGGCATTTTTTCGAGAAGGTTAATCGCTTGTTTGACCTTTTTGGGATTTCCGGCCAGATTGGGATTATCTCCGCCATACGTCTTGTCACCAAACACCGGATGACCCCAATGCGCCATGTGCACGCGGATCTGGTGCGTGCGGCCGGTTTCGAGATGTAATTTGACCAGCGATAAAAAATCATACGTGGCCATCACTTCAAAATGCGTGACAGCCGGTTTTCCCTCTTTGACCACCGCAAATTTTTTCCTGTCTTTCGCGCTGCGCCCGATCAGAGTTTCGATCCGGCCTTTCTTTTTGGTAAATTTTCCCCAGACCAATGTCCAGTATTCGCGTTCGATCTGATGGGATTTGAAAAGATTGCTGAGGAACCTATGAGCCTTGTCGTGTTTGGCTACTAGCAGAAGACCGCTGGTTTCTTTGTCGATGCGGTGAACGATGCCCGGTCGCAATTCCCCGTTAATCCCTGAAAGGTCCTGCACGTGATGAAGCAGAGCGTTGACCATCGTGCCGGTCCAATTGGAATACGCGGGATGAACCACCATGCCGGCCTCTTTATTCACGATCAGTATATCCGCGTCTTCATAAATGATATTCAGAGGAATATCCTCCGCTTTCATTTCCACTTTTTCCGGGATCGGCAGGGTCACATCGATGACATCGTGCGGTTTGATCTTATACGACTTCGCAACTGGTTTCTGATTGACCAGGATCATCTGCGCCTCGAGCAACTGCTGCACGCGCGAACGGGACAGGTTCACGATCTGGCGGGAAACAAAAGCATCTAGCCTTTCCGCGCGTTGATTACCGGTGACTATGATCTGATGTTGACGCATAACTCTTAATATTATCAAACTTGTAAGTTATAAGCAATTAGCAATACGCTAGCTCTGTTTGTCATTCAGAAAGAACCCTTTTGAATCAGCGTATGTTCTATATTTAGAAAAGATTCTTACAGAATGACATTTTTCTCTTTCCTGTCATAATGCTGAACCATCAAAGCACATACTCCACTCCAATCTCCGGGCAAACGATCTCCATCTTTGGATGTGCCTCGTGAACTTGTTCCATCGTCCAATTAAGGGCCTCTTCATTGCCCGCATGAACCAGCAGAAGTTTGGCCGGGTTGATTTCACCGATCATTTTTACGATCTCAGAACGCGTTGAGTGACCGCTGAAATGAACGCGTTCAATGCGGCAATTTCGGTCCACCGGTTCCGTCAAACCGGGCATGGTGAACGGCGAATGACGCTTGCTTTCCAGCACCATTCGCGACGGCGAATCGGCGCTCGTATAACCTACGAAGCAGATCGTGTGCCTCTCATCTCTCATCATTTTGTAAGCCAGCCAGTACGACGGCGTATTCTCGATCATCATACCGGAACTTGCAATAATGACCGATGGCCGTTTGACCCAGAGCCCTTCTTTGAGCAGGTCACGGGAATCGATCACCGTGTAGTCCATGTCATCAAAATAGAACTCCTTGTCGATGCGGCAGGCATGTTCGATCGTGAGGTCGTAGATCCTCGCCACCGCACGTCCCAGGCCTGAAACATAAATATCAACGTCCGGGATATGTTTCTTCTTTTTCAAATGGTCGACCAGCCACAAAATCTCCTGTGTTTTGCCCAAGGCAAAAGCGGGGATCAGCACCGTGCCGCGTTTGTCGAATGTCTCGTTGAGGATCTTGGTAAATTTAGCGACCTCGTTTTTGCGCTTTACATGATCCGACTCCTCGTTAGCTCCCATCGTGCACTCAGCAATCAGCACATCCACCGGTTTTTTAGGATAATGCGCGCCTTCGATCAGGAACTGATGGGAGGCACAGACGTCGCCTGTGAAAAATACCCTTCCTTGCTTTCCATGGATATAGAGCCCTCCGGCGCCCAACGTATGTCCCGCATGATGCCAACAGCAATCGACGCCCAGCTGAGAATTATTATGGCCGTAGAGTCTGAAGACCTTTTCAAACTTCATTCCTTGCACGATAAATGAAATGATGTCCACGTCGTCGTGCGAATACAACGGATATTCTTCTATGTTCTTTTCATTCTTCAAGATATTCATTACGGTCACGGCATTATGCAGAAGCGTCGTATACAGAAAACTTGAAACGTAACTCATATACACGCGTGCATGAGGAAAATTTTTGATGGCCAGAGGCAAGGCGCCGATATGGTCGTGATGACAATGAGACACAAAGACGGCGTCGATGATCTTATCTTTGATCGCATTAAAATCAGGCAGACTGGTATAGCCCTCCGTGTGCGGATCAAGCCCGGCATCGAGGATGAGGCCCATGTCGTCGATCTCAAGGTAATGGGAATTGGCGCCGATCAAACGGCCGCCGCCGAGGGAAATGAATTTCATAACAAGAAGCGTAAGAAGATGGGCAATTTAAAACAAAGACAAACTTAGTTCCTTTGACAAAAACTCCAATGCCTTCAACCCGCCGATGCTGTTTCCTTTTTGATCGAGCGCCGGACCAAAAGCGGAAATGACCATTTTACCCGGTACAACAACCAGAATTCCGCCACCGACACCGCTTTTGCCGGGTAAGCCGACCTTGCAGGCAAATTCACCCGATGCATCATACAAGCCGCACATAGCCATTAACGCGTGGACCCATCTTACGTTGTCGGGTTCCGTAATTTTCCTACCGGTGATCGGATCGGTTCCGCCGCCCGCAAAGAATAAAGCAAGGCGCGCTAATTGCGCGCAGGTCATCCCGATGGAACATTGGCGGAAATACGCATCGACCGCCGCTTCCACGTCGCCATCGATGATACCGAAGTGCTTCATGAAGTAACCCACCGCACGGTTGCGATGGCTGGTTTCAAACTCCGATCTATATACTTCCTGGTCTATGCTTAGAACCGCTCCGCCCATGATCCCATTTAAAAAATCAAGAAGCCCGTCCGATTTCTCCTGCGCGGAGTTTCCAGGCATAAGCCCTGCGATGGCAATCGCACCGGCATTGATCAGCGGATTCCGCGGTTTGCCCGATTCGTATTCCAATTGCACAAGCGAATAGAACGGATTCCCGCTCGGTTCCACGCCAACTTTTTCCATGACCTTATCCCGGCCGCGCGTATTCAGAACGTAAATCAGAGAAAGGATCTTGGATATACTCTGAATGGAAAAAGTCACGTGCATGTCGCCGGAATGGAATGATTCACCCTTCACCGTCATCACGGAAAGGCCGAGATGGCCGGCATCGGCCTTGCCCAGGGCCGGAATATAATCCGCCGGACGGCCTTCATTCAGGAACGGTCGCGCAAAATCCAGCGCTTTATCTGTATGTGGCTGCATGGAAATTCAAATTAGGTGGGTAAAAGATATGAAACCCTTGAGGATCGACCGGATTTTAGTTGAAATGATACATGACCTTTTCGATCAAAAGATGTACGCGGCTATTGCTGTCCACGGCCTCCGGCAAAACCTTGACGATCGTGGCGCGGTAGAGTACGCCCTTCTGGATCTCGGCATACATGATCTCGGAAAGCTCGCGTTTGAGGTAGCCTATCATTTTGCCGTCGTTGGTACGAACAGAAACAGCGTATACATCATGCGGGTTGTGCGGTTCAGGAATCAGCATGACCCGTGTTCCTTCCGGCAGGTCGTAGATATTGAAATCGTAATGGCGCACACCCACGACACGGGTAAAAAACTCGTCCTCGTTCAGATAGAATTTCTTAAGCTCGTTCTCCAGCGCCAGTTTGATCGTCTGGTCATGTTCGTTCAGAGAATTAAGACCGGCCTGAGACTCTTCGGCGTTTTCTTTTTCGGTAAATCCGGGCGATTCCTCTTCCTCTGCTTCTTCCTCTTCGTTTTCTTCAAAATTATCTTCCGGCTCGATATAACGGTCCTGCATGCGCAACTCTTCTTCCTGAAGAAATTTGTCGACGCTTTCGAGATCCATTTTTCCTAGGAACCAGATGAGGTTGAAATCGATGAAGTCATTGGGTTCACGGTCAAAATTCATCAGCTGATATTCCGCGAGAATATTGATTTTTAGTTTGTCCGGAACCGCGCGGGTCAGAACTTCCCGAAGGGGGATCATGGCGATCACGCCGGTATCGATCATCATGTCCAGTTTATGAATGCCCGGATAGATCGCGCCTTTGTAGAACAAATAGATGATCTCAAAAGATTCGATGATCTCTTCCGAAAGATCGGCAATGATCAGATTCTGCGGCAGGGCGCGGAATTCCAGAACGACGATCTCGAGGAAAGAGCGGTCATCGAGTTTGATCGTCATATTGGCGATCGTCTCGAAGTCCTCGATATGGATCGCATTTCGGCCGGTGAATTTTTGAGTGTTTTTGATATCCTCTTTGTTGAAGAAGGACATCTCCGAGAGGATCATCTGAGAATACTCGGTCTGGGCGAAAGATGCGAAAATATTACGATGGGGGGCTCCTTCCACCCGGGAATTGGTGTAGAAATGGACCATGTAGTAACGAACGATAGGTAGTCTTAATTGCGGCAGATTACGCCTCATTCATCACTCCCAATAGGTGGCTGGACATAATAAAGATACCACCGGCTTCAGGCCAATGCAAGAAATTTATTTCCAAGAACAAAGGATCTCTTATTTTTCTCCGGCGGCTTTACGTTCTTCGTATTCCTGGATGATCTTATGTGCGATCTCGCCCGGTAATTCCGCATAATGAGAGAATTTTTTCCGGAACGCCCCTCGTCCGCTGGTCATGGATCGCAGGATCGTTGCGTATTTCTGGATTTCAGCCAAGGGTACTGTGGCTTTGACGAGCTGGAAATGGCCGTCGGCTTCCATACCCTGGATCTGTCCGCGGCGTCCCGACAGATCGCCCATGATCGCGCCAAGATATTCTTCAGGTATTTTCACTTCGAGTTCATAGATCGGTTCCAGCATGACCGGATGCGCTTCTTTGAATCCTTTACGGAAAGCCTGCGCGCCGGCGATCTTGAACGACAGTTCGTCGGAGTCCACATCGTGATACGAGCCGTCAAAGAGTGTGACTCTGACATCGATCACGTTATAACCGGCGATCACGCCGTTGGTCAGCGCTTCCTGCACGCCCTTTTCAACGGCCGGAATGAAACGGCCCGGCACGACGCCGCCGACGATCTCATTGACAAATTCAAATCCCGTACCGCGAGGCTTGGGATCGATCTTCAAATGCACATGGCCGTATTGCCCGCGCCCGCCGGATTGTTTCTTGTGTTTGTATTCAGCGTCTTTTACATGGCCGCGAATCGTTTCCTTGAAAGGAATTCGCGCATCGATCAGATCCACGTCCACACCGAAGCGGTCTTTCAGGCGTTTGGTAATGATCGTAAGATGCATTTCACCCTGGCCGCTGACGATACTCTGGAGCGTTTCAACATCATAGGTATATAGAAATGCCGGGTCCTCTTCATGCAAAGCGTGCAATCCCGTGCTGATCTTGGTTTCGTCCGCCTTGCCTTTGGGCACAATGGCAAACGTGATGATCGGATCCGGGAACTTGATCTCTTCGAAACGTACAAGTTTGTTCTTGTCGCTCAGCGAATTATTGGTATGTGTGTCTTTCATCTTGACGAGGGCTGCGATATCTCCGGCGCTGACCTGCCCCACGTCCACACGTTCCTTGCCGTTCAGCAAAAAGACCTGGCCGATGCGTTCCATGACGTTACGGCTGGAATTCATCACGTCGTCGCCCGTCTTCACTGTTCCGGAGTACACCCGGAAAAGGGACATTTCGCCAACGTGCGGTTCGCTAATGGTCTTGAATACAAAAGCGGAAAACGGCGCATCCACTTTACATTCGCGCGTCTCTGTGGCTCCGTTGGGCGCCATGCCCTTGGCGATCGGCATATCGAGAGGGGACGGCCCGTAATCCACAATAAAATCGAGCAGCGGTTTGATACCAACGGAATTGATGCCGTCCGTACAGAAGACAGGGACGATCTTACGTGCCAGGATTCCTTCCCGTAAACCGGTCTTGAATTCCTCATCGGTCAGCGTTCCCGTTGCAAAATAGTCTTCCATGAACTTTTCTTCGCTTTCGGCCGCATCTTCTATCAGAATTTCATGCATCTTGCTCATACGTTCCTTGAATTCCGCGGGCACGTCGAGCGCTTCGTAATTCCCCGTCTTGTCCAGTGAGAACTTGAGCAATTGTGTTTTGATCGTATCAAAGATCTTGTTGAAGTCCGGACGGCCTTCGCCTACGGGAAATCCGGTTTCTACGATGTGCCGGTCGCCACCGAAGCGTTCTACCAGTACGTCGAACGTCTTGTCAAAATTGGAATTTTCCTTGTCGAGTTCGTTGACCACAAACATCACGGGAATATTGTATTCCGCCGCATAATCCCATGCAACCTCTGTTCCCACGTCAAGCAAAGCCGTGGCTTTAACTGGAATGACCACCATATCGGCCACACGCATGGCGCCTTTTACCTCGCCGCGGAAATCGGCGTAACCGGGCGTATCGAGGATATTGATCTTATGACCGTTCCATTCGCAGTGGAGAAGCGAAGTGTTGATGGAAAATTTGCGCTCGATCTCGTCCGCATTATAATCGCTGGCCGTGGACCCTTCGTCAACAGTACCGAATCTTTTTTTTGCGCCGGTCACAAAAAGGATCGATTCCGCTAACGTGGTCTTACCCGTTCCGCCGTGGGAGGCCAAACAGATATTCCGAATTTTGTCGGGGGTAAACGTTTTCATATTTCATCTCCGTATGGGTATAAGTTGTAGTCGCCGTTTGTAATCGAGAAAGGCAGGACGATAACTGCGTGGCGAGTTCTTTATAACTGTAAAAATCTATACAAGCTTTAACTAAAAATCAATAAACGTTTTACGGCCGTTTGCCTCCCAACGCGGCCAATACGCCCCACAATCCGGTTCCGAAAAAAATAGATCCCACGGACAAAAGCAAAAAGACGGTATAGGAAGGGAGAATCTTCAAATACGAAACGGCCGGATCGGCCGGATTGTAGTGAATGGTCAGGATCTTTCCCACCGGATTGTGAAACACATTGGTTACGGCCACATTGAGCCGGTTGGCCTTTGTTCCAAATCCAGGTACTCCCATATCCGTTTCTCCCGTATAGGTTTTATCGCCGATACGGTATTCGTAAATGATCTCCGGATGGAACGCTCTTTTCCCTTGCACTTTCGATGAAGTGATCTTGGCTTCCGTCGTCGGCCATTTGCGCATATTAAGAAAAAGGTCGATTTCGGTACTTTCAAAGCTGACCAGGGATACTCCCGTTAATAGTAGTACCACAAAGATAATCCGGACAGGAGTTGTGAACCTTTCTGCACGAAATCTGTTTCTTGTAAAAACAAATATCAGAACCGAAAGGACGGCTACAACAGCAAGAATTAAGATACCTGTTTGCAAAGAAATCACTTTCTGGATCAAAACAAATCACGGAGAAACGGGGCCTCTGTGAGCTCCGTGCCTCCGTGGTAAAACTTGATTATTTTCCTTTAAAATCCGCTTTACGCTTTTCAATAAACGCTTTCGTACCTTCTTTCATATCGTCGGTCGAAAACACCAGCCCGAATAAATTGGCTTCGCAATTGAGTCCTTCGGCGAGCGTCATTTCCATACCGCTCTGAACGGCCTCAAGTGTGAGTTTGACCGCCACCGGCGCTTTGCTGCCGATCGTGTTCAGGATCTTTTCGCAGGTGGAAATCAGCTCTTCCTTCTTGGTGATCTTATTGGCCAGACCGATGCGATACGCTTCCTCAGCCGAGATCATATCACCCGTGCAAAGTAGCTCGATCGCGCGGCCTTTGCCCACAAGCCTTGGCAGGCGCTGGGTACCGCCATTCCCGGCAATGAGGCCGAGATTCACTTCCGGCTGACCGAATTTCGCATTCTCCGAGGCTACGCGCATATGGCAGGCCATGGATAATTCGCATCCGCCGCCGAGGGCAAATCCATTCACAGCGGCAATGACCGGTTTGTTCATACGTTCAATATAGCACAACACCACCTCACTGCGCAGAGCAAACTCTTTGGCTGTCACCGGCGTCTGTACGGCCAGTTCCGTAATATCCGCTCCGGCCACGAATGCTTTTTCGCCGCTGCCCGTCAGGATCACGCCGATCACTCCGGAGTCATCATTGACTTTCTTGAAAGCATCGTATAATTCTCCGAATGTCTCCGAATTTAGCGCATTCAGTTTATCCGGACGATTGATCGTGAGATACGCGATCTTGTTTTTGATCTCGAGAAGGATATTTTTGTAAGACATGGGTGCGACTTCCTGCGATTAAATTAATATTTCTTTAGTTTATTATTTGTAATAGTGATATGCCGGTAGGTTGGTTTTGATATTGATTCCTCTTTTTCATCAAAGAATCTGTCAAGCGGTTTTGTAAACAATCCGCTTAATGTGGTTATCCAAATCTTATTATGGAATAAATTTACTGAATTTATCTCAAAACCTTCGAGTCCTGTGTTATCCAGTTCGACAAGTAACTCATGCTCATAATCTAGCCAAAAGAGCTGGCTGTAAATAAAAAAACAGATCTTCTTGTTTATTACAAAAAATCTTAGATCGTACTGAGGAAGCCCACCAAGCCACGGTGACCATTGGAATCCGTCGCCTGAGCGGTACAAATCTCCGGTATAGGCTGTAAAAGCAAAAATGGAATCTTGGTTAATAAAGAAACTATGTACCAGCCCCTGAATATCGGTGGAAGTAAACAGACTTCCTGATGTGTCAATGATTCCTATTTCATATTGATTCCTGGGTGCCGAGAACAAGAATTTATCTTTGTAAGCAATGATATCATTCAAATGAAGTGACATACCTGACATGTACGGAACACGTCGAACAGTAGGCTCGATACTCAAGCAAGGTGTCGAATACATGTTATAAGATTCCGGATTCAAGCTGACCAATGCAAATGATGTATAGCAGTTGTAACAATTGGCCGAATCGTTTATCATCATCACTAATTGATTATAGGAGTTGATGGCTCCAAATGGCTGAGTGTAGTATCCATCAATTACTCGCGCACCGTCAAAATAGCTTCCTGACAGCGAACCAAGTCGAAGCCACTCTCCAAAAGGGTAAAGGCCGCTATTGCCTGAACAACTCAAAAAAGCGGGTGAATAAACTATGGATTGATATTTATCATTCCTCGGAAAAGCTATGAATCGCCCGCCCATAGCTGGTCTCTGTGTAATATCAGGATCACGAAAGAGGGAGCCGTTGATAACCGGATATTCACTTGTTGTATCAAATATTGACACACGATTGACGCCGACTACATACAGAGAATCGTTGTTCACATGACTATTCAATAAGATCTTATCCAAGCGAAAAAACGAAGGGTGTGGCTGCCAGCCATAATCCTCTTCAGGAACGTCCGACCCTTTTTTAGATCTATCTTCACAAGTGAATGAAACAAAACAACACAATAGAAGTAAAAAAAATTTCTTGGTGGGCATTTTCAACTCTTTCAGAAGCAATTAATTTCAAATTCAAAATTTACAATTTCTAATTTTCATTCAAGGATAACGTGACAATACTTTGAATGAGCGAATCGAATTCCATCCCCTCCGCTTTCGCCGCTTTCGGCACGAGACTGGTAGCCGTCATTCCGGGTAAAGTATTCACCTCGAGGCAATAGAGTTCGTTCTTATCGCTCAAACGAAAATCGATTCGCGCATACGCCGAACACAGCAGGCCCTGAAAGGCTTTTACGGCAAATTGTTTTGCAGCATCCGAAACTTCTTTGGGGATTTCGGCCGGACAAACGTAATTGGTTTTCCCTTTGGTGTATTTATGTTCGTAATCATAGAATCCGCCTTCGGGAATAATCTCGACCACCGGAAGAGCCTTATCGCCAAGAACGGCCACCGTGAGTTCCCGACCGGCTATGTATCTCTCCACAAGAATATCGCCATAGGCTTCCGCTTTCTTCCAGGCTACCGCCAATTCACTTTCCGCTTTGACGATACTCAAGCCCACGGTAGAACCTTCTTCATTGGGTTTGATCACGATGGGGAATGTGAATTTTGAAAGGATCGCGTTCCGGGCCGCTTCGAAATCAGCCCCTTTTCTGTAAAAAAGGAACTCCGCGGTTGGAACTCCGTGGGAGATGAACACATGTTTGGACGTAACCTTATTCATCGCCAGCGCACTGGCCATCACCCGCGATCCGGTATATTGGATCCTGGCCGCCTCGAACAACGATTGAATCACACCGTTCTCTCCGATGCCCCCGTGTAATGCGTTGAATACGATGTCACATTTTTGTGCCGTGATCAATTCTACCAGCTCGAATAACGCTTTCCCCTGCTCGGCCGGAAGTTTTTTCAATTCATTCAGTTCCGGCGGCATCTGGCCAACCTGATCGAGTGATTCGATCCGTTGATCTTTTCCGAAAGCCGGATCCAGCAGAATCACCTCATGCCCAAGATTCTTCAAAGCCTGCGCAATGGCTGTTCCGGACGCCAGCGAAACTTTGCGTTCGCTGGAAGTTCCGCCCAATAATACCGCAATTTTCATGATTTCTTCCGCTGAATTCAAAAAAATTAGTTCCCGCCTTGCGACGGGAACTAAAAATGGTCAAACAACTTTGTTCATCCGTTACATAAACAGATGGAATAATCCTCGGGCCGCTTCGGCGGCAACCGACGGGATGATTCCCAGAATTATCAGGCTGGCGCTGGTAGCCAAAATGGCAAACCAGGTACTCTTGGAGATGCGGATGTCATCCAATTCCTTTTCCGCTTCGGTAAAATACATCTTCACCATGACGCCGAGATAATAATAAACCGAAACAACCGAGGCCGCGATCGCAATGATGGTGAGTACCACGTAGCCCGCATCCACGGCCGCCGAAAAAATCTGCAGCTTACCGATAAAACCCCCGGTCAGCGGAAAGCCCGCCATGGAAAGCATCGCAATGGACATGCCCACCGACAGCAAGGGATAACGGAAGCCGAATCCGGCAAAGTCGTCGACATTCAGATTCTTTCCTTCGCGGCTCTCGAACACATGAATGATCGTAAAGGCCGTGATATTGGTCAGCGCATACACCATCACATAAAAAACGATCGAGGAAGGTGCCGCCATCGGGTCGCTTTTCATCAGAAGCGGTCCGGCGATAATAGCCATAATAATGTATCCGGCATGCGCGATACTGGAGAAAGCCAGCATACGTTTGATATCTTTCTGTATCAAGGCCATGAAGTTTCCGCCGATCATACTGAAAATGCTTATCCAAAAAAGAATGTTGGACCAATCGAGATGCAGGCCGCCCATGGTGTCAATGAACACGCGCATAAAAGCGGCAAAGGCGGCAACTTTCGGGCCTGTGGCGATGAATGCCGTGATGGGCGCCGGAGAGCCTTGGTACACATCGGGAATCCACATATGAAAAGGCACCAGAGCCACCTTGAAACCGAAACCGATCAACAACAATCCCAATCCCGCCATCATAAGAGGGTCGCCGAGGAGATTATTCTTTTGCAGATACTGAGCGATCTGACTCAAATCAAAACTGCCCGTGGCCCCGTAAGTCAGAGAAATACCATATAAAAAGAAACCGGAGGAGAATGCTCCTAAAAGAAAATATTTCATTCCGGCCTCTAACGAACGGATCCGGGCACGGTTCATGCTGATCAGAACATATAATCCTATCGACATGATCTCGAGGCCGAGGAAGATGACCATCAGGTTCAGGCTCGACGCCATAATAAGCATGCCCGTGGTGGACATTAGGGCGATCGAATAGAATTCTCCGATCTTATGTTCGTCCACGTCCGCATTGGTGACCAGGAAGATCAGCGCAGAACTCACCAGGATGATGGCCGAAAAAGCATTGGTGAGATAATTGACCGTGATCATGCCGCTGAATGCGGTCACGTCCATATCCCATTGTATGAAAACGCTGAGCAGCGCGATCAGACACGTAAAAAACGAGATGTAGCCGATCCATTTTCTCATGCTGTGCATAAAGACGCCGAGTAGTAGCACCAGGAAAGCGCCGATACTCAGAATGATCTGAGGCATGATCGCCCACATGTTGGTGTCGGGAATGATGATTTCCACAAATCCTCCGCAGATTTAAGTTGTTACAATTTTCAGTTAGGTTCCTCGCATCACAACGACCTCGTTGTCATGACGTTTGATCGTGAAGGCCTTGCACCCTGGATTTTCGATCATGACCCGCGATAACGGGCGGGAGATGGTATCTTCCAGAGAACGATTCAATCCGCGGGCACCTTCCCGTCGTATATCCAGCCCGCGAACGCATAAATCCACAATTTCTTTGTCAATATGAATACGAATTTCTTTTTCTGCAAATCGTTTGATGATTATCTGAATCTTCTGTTGAGCGATCTGTTTGAGAACGTCCTCATCCAGTGCTTTGAAAAAGATCACTTCGTCGATCCTGTTGAGAAACTCCGGACTAAAATGTTTTTTCAGCGATTCCGTGATCCCCTCTTTGATCTCCGCATTGACATCGCCGTTACCGCTGGTAAAACCGAGTTTGACTTTTCCGTAAATATGTTCCGCCCCGAGGTTGGACGTCATTATGATCGTCGTGTGTGAGAAGGAGATCGTCTGTCCTTTTCCGTCCGTCATGCGGCCATCATCAAATACCTGAAGGAATGCCTCATAAATCTTCGGATGCGCCTTTTCGATCTCATCCAGAAGAATGACCGCTGAAGGATCTTCACGCACGGCTTTGGTCAAACGCCCTTCGTCCTCATAACCAACGAATCCCGGTGCTGTGCCGATCAATTTGGACAGCGCGTACTGATCGTTGTATTCCGACATATCGATCCGTACCAGTCTTTTCTCACTGCCTTCGAGTGCTTCGGCCAGAGCCTTGGCCAGTTCGGTCTTGCCCACGCCCGTAGGTCCAACAAAGAGGAATACGCCATCCGGACGTTCCGGATTGATATCCAATCCGCTTTTCGTCATACGAACCACTTCAGAGACCTTGGTGATTGCGTCCTCCTGACCCACCACGCGCGAGCGTAAACGATCTTCCAGCGACATCATACCCCCCATCGCGTCGATCTGGATATTGCTTTCCGGGATACGCGTCACTTGCGAAACGGCCTGGACGATATGTTCTTCAGCCACGGCCAGCGTCTCTTTGCTTTTCAATGGACGGGCCAGGCTTGCCTTGATCGAAGCGCGCTCAAGTATATCGCAGGCTTTGTCCGGAAAATAGCGGTTCTTCACATATTTATCCGCAAGATCGATGACCGTTCTCAGCATGCGCTCGCTGATCGTAACATGGTAAAAGGGTTCCAGCTTACCTCTCAAAGACTCGATGATCTTCATTGTCTCGTCTTTACCGGGTTCAAAAACCGTGATACGCGTAAACCGGCGGTCAAAAGCGCCGCTTTTTGCAATATTTTTCTGATATTCCTCATCGGTCGTAGCGCCGATCAGTTTGAAGTCGGGTTGGGTCATGAGCGGCTTAAACATTTCGTCAAGCCCGCCCGTTTCATGGGAACTGTAGGAACCGGCGCCCATGAGCGTATGCAGTTCATCGATAAAAATAATCACTTTATTGGTGCGGCAGAATTGCGCCAGCTGCATAAATTTTTGTTCCAGTGTTCCAACATAACGCGTACCGGCTACCACGGCAAACACCTCAAGTTCCAGCAAACGGTATTCCCGCAGAATGTCCGGCACTTCACCGCGAGCCAGCAGGTGCGCAAGCCCATTGACCAGTACGGTTTTGCCCACGCCGGGCTGGCCGACGATCAGCGGATTGGCTTTACTGCGGCGGCAGAGAACCTCAATCAACTCCCGCAATTCCGTTTCACGCCCGTAGATGTCGTCGATCTTGCCTTCTTTGGCAAGTTGAGTCAGATCACGGAGAAAGTTGGGCATGCCGGCCGCCACCGTTTCTCCCAATACACCCGTTCCGGCGGAAGTGGTGTCCTGGACGGCCGTATCCTGAGTCGCTGCGGACTGATAGTTAGGATCGATTTCCATGAGCAGGTCGTCAAACCACTTGTAGTTGGGATCGAGATGTTTGCCTTCCTCGAGGGTCTTCTTGGCAATATCGTCCTTACCCAGCTTGTGATAGGCGAGAGCGAGATAATAGAATCCATAGGAATTTTTGCTTTCGATCGCAAAGGATTTGGTAAGAATTTCGATCGCTTCCTGGTATCTCTGGAGGTCGCAGAATACGCGGCCAAGCTCCCGCATGACTCTTGCGTTCTTCGGCTCCAGTTCGATAAACCGTTCAAAGGATTTTACAGCTTCGTCCAGGCGCCCAAGATTCATCAGGCTGTATCCGTAATAATCATAGACAAAGGAGTCGTTGACTTTATTCGGATAGGTTTTCTCAACTAATTCGCTGAGCTGTTTGTCGTCTTTGAGATCGTAGTATAGTATCTCAAATATATGATGCATGGCCCAGTTGAAATAACTCACATCCGCCTTCTGGTACTCCTTCATGATCTCGATCGCCTTTTGCGGATTGTTCAGTTTGCGGTACATCTCTTTGGTTTCGTACGCCGCGTTACTGTCCTTGGGATTGAGTTTGAGTATTTTTTCGAAGTAGGCCAGCGCTTCGGTCCAGCTTCCGCGTTCCTTGTATAGTTTACCGAGACTCCTCAGGCTTTCGATATTCTTATCATCCAGACCGAGTATCTTTTTGTATTCGGCAATCGCCTGTTCGGCCTTATTTTCTTTTTGGTAAACATCGGCCAGCTTATTCATCAGGATCGTCTGGTTCGGCTTGATCGCCAGCGCTTTTTTATAACAATCCTCGGCTTTTTCAAAATACAGTTTGGCCAGATAGAGATTACCCATAGCGTAATGGAGCGACGATGATTCAGGATAATGCTTTACTAGATCGCTGTAGTGGGATTCAACCTGGACCACATCCACGGCATCGTCGATGATATTTTCGAAATCCTTTTCATAAACATCGGTCAACGCCGTCGCATGCAGGTACTCTTTGGCCGAGGCCGTATATTGATTCTGCTTATCATACACGTCGGCGAGCATGGAGTGGTGTCTCGATTCATTAGGCGCGAGTTGTACCGCTTCCTGCCCGTATTTGATCGCCTTATCGAGGATCCCAATCTCGGCGTGGCATTGCGCGGCGCAATGGTGATTCCACGAGTCCTGCGGATTGATCTGAAGCGCTTTTTCGGCGCAGATCAGCGCCAGCGCATCCTTATGCCGGTCGTGAAGCGCAAAGGCGATCTTTCGGAAATCCGCATCGTACGTATACGCCTTTTCAAGAAGCACCTGCAGCAGGTACGCCGCATCTTCGTAGCGCTGGGAATTGATCAGCTTGAGACATTCATCCGCCACCGCCTGCAGTCCGTTATCAAGAACGTCGTTGTAGAGAGGGAGGAACTTCCTTATGTCCGCAGCAAACGTGTAACGGCAGAAGGGACATGCGTTATGATCGAGCGATGCCGCTTTAGCGCAATTGGGACAAAGTATGTGGTGATTTTCCGGCACGGAACGACCTTTGTTTATTGGAGGAACCGGAGTACGGTCTCCGAAAATTTCTTGTTTTGCTCGGCAAAAGGAAGATGGCCGCTTTTATCAAAAATGAATATCTTCGATTGCGGAAGGGCGTTTTGTATCTCCATCGACTGCTTCACAGTTGCAATCTTATCCGCACGCCCGCACAATACGAGTGTCGGCGCCTTGATCGAGCCCAACAACGGTCTCAAATCGAGGCTTTTCATGGTGCCATTGACCTCAAAATCCGGATCCGACCCGATGATCGTATAATAGACCTCCTCAGAGAATGTATCTTCCGGACGGCGTATCTTTTGAAAGGTTTCCTGGTATTTTTTCATTTTGCTCACGCTATACCAATACAAATTACCGATACAGGGATCATAAACCGCTCTCCATTCGGTCGTATTGGATGACATTCTCTTCCTGAATTCCATCAGCTTTGCCCAAACATCCGGATAACTTTGCTGAATATGCCGGTTGCAATTATCAATATTGTCCTGCCAACCCTCGGCGCCATGAAAAGTACTGCAAAGAATCAAACGCTTCACCTTGTCCGGATACATCACAGCATAACTCTGCGCTACAAGGCCTCCGTACGAATGGCCGAAAATATTGACCTTTTCAAATCCGAGTTCAGCCCGCAGCCGTTCAAGGTCTTCGACGTCCTTGGTAACGGTGTAGACACCGTCCGGCGACCGGCCCGATCGTCCGCGTCCGCGAGCATCAAAATAGACGATCGTAAATTGTTTTGCGATATTTTTGAAGTAGGGTTTGAAATAGGTATGGGAATCGCCGGGGCCGCCCGCAATCAGGATCAGCGGTTCTCCTCCGCCTTCCGTTTCGTAGTAAATGTTTACACTATCCGAAGACTTAAAGAAACCTGCACGCTCAGAGGCCGGCAAATAAGTCGGAATTAGCAGGCACAAAAGACACGCTGAAAAAAATAACCTGAATTTCACCACAATCATTCAATATCATTTAACTTGCAGATCGGCTGCGTTTTTGTTTTTTTCCGCTTCCTTGGATTTCACCTGTTCGATCGCGCTACGATACGATTTCAAAGTCTTTTGTAACGTAGCTTCCGTCCAATCGGTCAGAGATTTCGGATATATACCGAACCAGAAAATCATAAGAACAAATGGGATCATTACGACATACTCACGGAACGAAAGATCTTTGAGTGATTTGTTCTTCTCGTTCGTGATCTCCCCAAATACCATACGTTGATACATCCATAGCAGGTAAACGGCTGCAAGAATGACTCCCAGCATGGCGATCGTTGCGTATAATTGCGCGTGTTCGATGGACGCATTGAATGAGCCCAGCAGGACCAGGAACTCTCCGACGAATCCGTTGGTGCCTGGCAACCCGAGCGAAGATAAGCACACTACCATGAATATGACCGAGAAGACCGGAATGGCCTTCCACAATCCGCCAAACTCTGAAATCAGGCGTGTGTGCCGACGGTCGTATAAAAGCCCAACCATGAAGAATAATGCTCCGGTCGATATGCCATGCCCGATCATGATTACCATGGCGCCTTGCCACGACTGGATATTCATGGAATAAATTCCAAGCATAACGAAACCCAGGTGGCTCACCGATGAATAAGCGATCAGCTTCTTCGCATCCGGCTGTACCATGGCCACGAGCGCTCCGTAAATGATTCCGATGAGGGCCAGTGTAATGATAACCGGCGTATATTGTTCTGATACGGCCGGAAAGAACGGGATGCAAAAACGCATGAAGCCGTAAGGTCCCATCTTCAGCAGAATGGCAGCCAGATTTACGGAGCCGACGGTTGGCGCTTCCACGTGGGCCAACGGAAGCCATGTATGGAACGGGAACATGGGAACTTTAACCATGAACGCCAGCGCAAAGGCCCAAAAAAGATATACCTGCGTATCGTAAGGCAACTGGAGGGCCATGAAAGCTTCAATTGAGAAGGAATGTCTGGATATCATGTTTCCGTCGACGATCACCGGCCCTGTTTGGAAATACATATAAAGGATGGCAACCAACATGAATAAACTTCCGGCCATAGTATACAGGAAGAACGTAACCGCCGCTCGAATGCGCTGTTCATGCCCCCAAATTCCGATGATCAAATACATCGGCACAAGCATAGCTTCCCAGAAAACATAGAACAACAGCATGTCCCTTGCACAGAAAACACCGATCATACCGGCATCGAGCATCAGCAGGGATATCA
This sequence comes from uncultured Bacteroidota bacterium, assembly GCA_964415295.1. Classification (GTDB taxonomy): domain Bacteria; phylum CLD3; class CLD3; order SB21; family SB21; genus SB21. The sequence continues at coordinate 62,735 of CAYPYN010000008.1, read as the reverse complement.
TAAATCCTTTGACATGCGCGTGAACGCTGTTCCACGCTGCCACCACGGCCAACGGCATGATGAATGTTGTCAACAGAATCAGAAGCAAGCTCAGGCCGTCGGCGCCGATCGTGTAATAGGCCCCCCAGTCTGGAAACCAGTTGGCCGAATACACAAACTGCATGTCGGGGTTCTTCAGGTCGTACATGAAATACAACGGAACCGAAAGAGCGAATACAATTATTGAAAATGCGAGCGTCACTATTTTGATCATATACTCATTCTGGCGGGGAATGAACGAAAGGACCAGAACTCCCGCCATCGGGAGAAAGATTAATAGGGATAATACGATTGCGCTGTAAGTTTCCATCAAAAAGCCTCTTATCTTAAGATCAGAACTATTTCATCAAATAATAGATCACTACCGCGGCGCCCAGAGATATGAAGAATGCATACGTCTGCACATATCCCGTCTGGAATAATCTCAGAATTCGCCCAGACAGATCGATTGTCACGGCGATCAATTTAATAAGACCATCGATCAGCTTAATATCCGTCCAATTCCACAATACTTTGTCCGAACACCATTTGATCGGCGATACGATGAATTTGTCGTACGCCTCATCCACATAATATTTATTCAGGATCGCGGTGTAGATCGGTTTATAGTCTTCGGCCAATTTATCGGCATTAATACTTTTGCGAATATACATGATAAAAGCCACACTGATCCCGATCACGCCGGCCAGGATCGAAATGGTCATCAGCATGCCTTCGCTGAACCCGTGATGTCCCTCGGGAGCGGCGTGTGCACCTACGGCCGGTGCAAGGAAGTGTCCGAACCAATTATGTCCGCCTAAGGCCTCGGGAACACCAATAAATCCGGCAACTGCGGCGAAGAAAGCGAGAATCATCAAAGGACCGGTCATGACCAGACCCGAATCGTGTAAATGTTCCCGCGCTTGGGGTTTCGTTCGGCTTTCGCCGAAGAAAGTGAGGAATACCAATCGGGACATATAAAATGCCGTCATCGTAGCGCCCAGGATGCCGAGCCAGAAAACACCGTTATATCCTTTGTGATAGGCGGCCGTCAGAATTTCATCTTTACTGAAAAATCCGGAGAACGGCGGAATGCCGCTGATCGCGATCCAGCCGATGATAAACGTGATTGCCGTTACTTTAGCCTTGGAATAAAGTCCGCCCATATTGCGGATGTCCTGCGGATCATCGTGCAGCCCGACTTTATGAAATCCGTGTTCCATCACGTGAATAACGCTGCCCGCGCCCAAGAACAGAAGCGCCTTAAAGAACGCATGGGTCAGAAGGTGAAAGATACCGGCCGCATACGCGCCGACGCCGACACCGATGAACATGAACCCTAATTGGCTGACCGTGGAATACGCAAGAACCTTTTTGATGTCCGTCTGAGCAAGACCGATCGTCGCGGCAAATACGGCCGTCGCACAGCCGACATACGTCACCAGATCGCCTGCGCTGAGACCCATGATATGTCCAACCGGACCGATATCGAATGAAAAGATCGGATTGCAGCGCGCAACCATGAATACACCGGCGGTCACCATGGTCGCGGCGTGGATCAGTGCGGAAACGGGCGTCGGGCCTTCCATGGCGTCCGGTAACCAGACATACAACGGGATCTGTGCCGACTTGCCGATCGCACCGACAAACAACAGCATACCGATGGCCGTCATCGTCGTACCTATGGCGAACAGATTAGGATACGACTCGATCGCTCTAAATAATTCTTCAAAATGAACGGTGCCAAAGGTTCCGAAGACGAGGAAAATTCCCAGTCCAAAACCGAAATCTCCGATACGGTTGACGATAAACGCTTTTTTGCCGGCGTCGGAAGCGCTCTTTTTCTTATAATAATAACCGATCAGGAGGTACGAGCATAATCCGACCGCTTCCCAACCGAAGAACATGACCACCAGATTATTTCCCATGACCAGCATGAGCATGGAGAATATGAAAAGATTAAGATAGGTAAAGAACCTGGGACGATCGGGATCGTGGCCCATATAGCCAAGCGAGTACACGTGGATCAGGAATCCGATACCCGTCACTATAAGTAGCATCGTAGCGGACAGAGGATCGATAAGAAATCCCAGTGTGATCCTGAGATTATCCACCACGATCCAGTCGAAATAATCGTAATTGAATTTCTCACCGCCCAACACGCGGAAGAATACGATCAGGGACAACACAAAAGAGACACCTACCGTCAGGCACGCCAGATAACCGGCAACCGGTTTGGACCCGTTATGTCCGTGTGCTTCACCGTGTTCCTCGTGATGCGCGCCCTCTATCATGCGGCCGAAGAACGTATTGAATACTGCGCCGGCCAGCGGGATCAGCGGAATAAGAAGAATGATCATTTCCATCAAAATTTCTCCGAAAAAGTCAGTTCAAACTTGCAGGGGACTTACCCCTGCATAATATGCATTTCATCCACGTTGATCGATTCTTTTTTGCGGTAAATGGCCACGATCAGGGCCAATCCAACGGCTACCTCCGCCGCCGCAACGGTCATAATGAGAAATACGGCGATCTGTCCGTCCATGGAATCCAGGAACCGTGCAAATACGACCATGCTGAGGTTGACGGAATTAAGCATCAATTCGATACACATAAAAACAATGATCGCATTGCGGCGGGTAAGCACACCGATCACGCCAAGCGTAAAAAGGACCGCGGTGAATATCAGATAATGGTTGACTGGAACCATGCCGTACACTCCAAATGTTAATCTTCTTGTCGTTTCTTGGAAATAATGATCGCGCCGACCATGCCGATCAAGAGTAATATCGAAGCGATCTCAAACGGATATAAATATTGTGAAAATAATAGGGAAGCAATGGTCTCGGTATTGCCCAGCTGTCGGACTTTCTCGATCGGGTACATCCCCTTTTCACCGAGGCTGAACGTGACTTTGACCGCAAAACCGATTTGGATCAGAATGGCGAACGCAAGCAGAATAGAGACATACTTCATCGGGCCAGAACGTTCGACCAAATCGGAGCCGCGACCGAGATTGAGCAACATAATAACGAAGAGGAACAATACCATGATCGCGCCGGTGTAAACCAATACCTGGATGGCGGCAATAAATTCCGCCTCCAGCGTAATATAGATGACGCTGATGCAGAAGAACGTAAAAACCATGAAGATCGCGCTGTAAACCGGATTATCCATCGTGAGCATCGCAACGGCGAGCAAGACGGCTAATGCGGCAAAAATATAAAACACCGGATTAACCATAAAAAATTGTAAAACACTGTCCATAAAACCTCTGCTTATGCTGTTCTGAAAATTTTCAATGACTGCTCTGCGACTTGGCGTGATCCACCGAAGCAACGCTGAAATAACTCGAGTTTTTCATCGTTTTGAATTCCCCGTCGCGGCGTTTGGCCCGGTCCGGATGACGTTTGATGTATTCGTCGTAAACGCCGAGCAGACGTTCTTTATTATAGATAAAATCCTGACGTGTATAGTCCGCCAGATTGTGCATATCGGTCATATCGATCGCGTCTTCCGGACACGCCTCAACGCACATGCCGCAGAAAATACACCGGAGTTCGTCGATCTCAAACACGACCGGATGTTTCTCACGGTTCTCAAAATTATCCTTCCAGGTCTCGCCGCTGTCGTTGGCCACAATACGGATGCAGTCGGCCGGACAGGCGGTGGAACACATCTCGCAGGCCACGCATTTTTCCCGCCCGTGTTCGTCGCGCGTCAGCATGTGCAGGCCGCGGTAGTTGGGCGGGAGAACTTTCTTCTCTTCGGGGTAATTGAACACGACCTTCTTCTTGAACATGTGCGTGAACGTGATGATCAGTCCTTTGATCACCGGGATCACGTAGGTGTTGTGTATCCAGTTCTTGCCGCGCGGCACGGTAACATTTTTGACCAAAACAGCCATATTTATTTCCTTTTTATAACACGACTTTTTTACTTCACCACCGCCATAACGATCGCCGTGATGATCACATTAGCGAGTGCGAGAGGGATCAAAGTCTTCCAACCAAAATGCATCAGCTGATCATAACGGAAGCGGGGCAAGGTCCAGCGGACCCACACAAAAAAGAACATCAGAAAAACCACTTTGAACGAGAATCCGATGATCTGGACAACTTCTTTGGTAAACTGATCCAGCTGCATGGACTGCAGGAACGGCACATTCCATCCTCCCAAAAAGAGCAGGGTGATCATGACCGAAGCGGTAAGCATATTGCAGTATTCGCCCAAAAAGAACATGGCAAATTTCATCGAACTGTATTCCGTGTGATAACCGCCCACAAGTTCCGCCTCGGCTTCGGCAAGATCGAACGGCAACCTGTTGGTCTCGGCAAACGCCGTGGTCATAAAGATCAGGGCGCCCAGCGGCTGCCAAACGATCCCCCAGTAAGAATTCATCTGAAAATTAACAATGTCTTCGAGCTGCAGAGAACCGACCAGCAAGATCGTTCCAAGTATCGAAAGGCCCATGGGCAGTTCGTAACTCATCATCTGCGCCGCAGAACGTAATCCGCCAAGCAAAGAATATTTATTATTGGAAGCCCACGCACTGAAGGTAATACTGTAGACGGCCAGGGACGAGACCGCGAGAACGAACAGAATTCCGATATTGGTATGCCCTATCTGAATCAAAATTTCTTTGCCTCCGAGCGTGAGCACGCCGACCGGAATCACGCCGATAACGAAGAACGCCGGAAAAACCATCAAAGCCGGAGCGAAGATGTACAGCCATTTATTAACATGGTACGGTATCACATCTTCTTTGGAGAGGAATTTGGCCGCGTCCGCTATCGGCTGGAAAAGGCCCCACGGTCCGACGCGATTCGGTCCGACACGGTACTGAAGCCAGCCGCTGACCTTCCGTTCCACGAGGATCATGACAGGAACGGTATTCAGCCAGACCATAAACAAAATGGCCATGAAAATATAAGGTAAGAATGCTTCCATAAAGTTCTCTTCTATGTCTTAATTATTTTTCCGCCGCAAGTTGTATTTTTTGATTCCTTGGTGGAAGAAACTAGGCTGTCACCTGTTCATCAATAAGTGTCAACTGAGGATACCATCGGCTCCAGTCCGCCGATTTGTATTCCCCGATATTATCGACCATCTCTTTGGCAACGTTGCCAACCGTCTCGAAATACCAGTCCTGACCCAGCATCTGTGCAAGATCGATCGCGATCTGCCATGCGGCTTTGGATTCTCCGGCCGCATTGACCGCTTTATTGAATTTTTGTACCACACCATCCTTGTTGGTATATGTTCCGCTGGTCTCCGTAAATAGAGCCGCAGGCAGCAGAATATCCGCCTGATGAGTAACTTTATCTTCGAACGAACCAATTACGATCAGCGTTTCCGGTTTGGATTTCAGTTCTACGTTATGGCTTCCAAGCAGAACGACCACTTTCTTGGACAGGGATTGGTCGATCCTGGAATCGCCAAGACCAAGCACGGTTTTGGCGCCGCGGAAATTGGGAGCTTTTTCAGATTCGATCGTAAACGGATACGGATTCTTGTCCGTCTTATAAGTCTGAGTGTCGCCGTAAATCGGTTTGCTCACATCGGCCGTACAACCCAGCGCTTTCGCGAGTTTACCGAACAAATAATTTTCTTCATTGGAGGCGTACGGACTTCCGATAAAAGCCACATTTCCTGCGCCGGCCGATTTGATCTTGTCAGCAGCAGCCGTCAATGCACTAAACCAGCTCGTTTCGGCCCATTTCCCGTTATCACGAATATGCGGAACAAGGATGCGCGTCTTATTCTTATCCCCTTCCAGATGATAGCGTCCGTCGTCACAGATCCACCATTGATTGACCGTCATATTCTCTCGGGGGCGGATGCGGTACACTTTGTCCACCAGTTCTTCCAGATTCAATTTCTGATGTTTCATGGTATCGAGAACGGTATTGCAGCCTTTGCTGCAGCCCGGACAGACGCTGTCGGTCTGCACGAAATTCCATACCCTTCCTTCGAACTTTTCATGTTTATCAATAAGACATCCCACCGGACAAAGATCCACAACATTGCCCATCATCTTGTTATCCAGCGGTTTTCCCGGCGCCACATCGATCTCGGCATGCCAGCCGCGATGCGTCACTTTCAGTTCTTCGGTTCCGGATATCTCTTCTGTGAACCGGACACAGCGCGTGCACATGATGCAACGGGAAGTGTACAGATAGATAGAAGGACCAAGATCTTTCTTCGGCGGAATTCGTTTGGGATCGACCAAACGCGAATCATGATTGCCGTGCTCATAGGAATAATCCTGCAGTTTGCATTCACCGGCTTTATCGCAGATCGGGCAATCGATCGGATGGTTCAGTAAAAGAAATTCCAAAACGGCCCGGCGCGCTGTTTTGACCTTTTCGTTTTCCGTGTAGATAATGGCGTCGTACTTATCCTCCAGCTTTTTCCCCGGAGGCAATTCGGCAACGGTCGTGGAGCAAGCCGGCATCAGCTTCGGCATACCGACCATGTCCACAAGGCACATACGGCAGCTGGCCACGATCTTCATTCCGGGATGGTAACAGTAGAAAGGAATATCGATCCCGACGCGTTTGGCCGCGTTGATGACCACTTCGCCTTTGGCAATCTCTACTTCCTGATCGTTGATCTTGATTAACGCCATACAAAAATCACCTTTATCTGTTATCTATAATTCTGCAATTAACCGATTCCCTTCCCCCGATTTACTTAGCTCTCTTCCCCGTCACCCGGCTCGCGTTAACGGTTCCATGATCCGCGCAAGCGTTGCTAACATATAACCCATTCATGTTGTTACCGTTCACCTCCAGTAAAAGCATGACCGGACATTCTATAAAACCCAAATAACCTTCAAATACATTTCCCAATACGCGCCCGGATATGGTGGTCGTATCGCCTGTGTCATAAATGTTTCCCGTAACATTAGAACCGGTCTGAGTAACGATCATCAGAAAATTCCCGCTTCCTTCCGGTCCAGCATGTGTTCCATTCCACGAACCGGTAATATCGACAGTGGGTTCCTGCACTTTATAGAACAAAAGCTCTATAGGGTCTATATTGCAACTGGCGGAATCCAAATCTTGTGCGGTCCCAACCATCTTCAATCCATCGCTTGAGACATTCAAATTAATGGTAGGTCGGCATTGCATATTGTAACCGACCAGGGTCATATGCCCGTCGCTCACGGTACCGGAAAAAGCCATCGTATCTGTTTTCTCATCATAGGTATAACCAAATCCTGTAACGTATCCCGTAGTATCCTGAATGAGTTCCAGCTCCAAGCGGCCTCCTCCGTCGTTGGAGCGACCCCACCCGGTCCATCTTCCCGTTAAGTCAAAGAACATATTGGCTTCATCGTCCGTGCAGCCAAAATATACTCCCACACTCAAAACGGCCGTTACGGCGGCCAGCAAAAAACGAACTATATATTTTTTCATAACTACCTCCTCGCACAAGCGGAGGAGTTAGTTCCACTCATGCGGAATGGTTACTAAGCACTTTTTGTTGGTTATGTGATATTCAAATTCCTCGCGGAACTTATTCACAAAACTCTGGCCGTTAAGATCGCCGCCTTTGTTCTTATCCGGCAAACCGGCGACCGGCCATGCCGCCGCGTCGCCCAAGGGACAGATCGTTCGTCCGGCAATATTATTAGCGGTTTCCAAAAGCAGATCCAGATCTTCCATGCGGCCGCGGCCGGTTTCCAATCGCCCGCAGATCATCTCCATCCAGTGCGTCCCTTCGCGGCACGGCGTGCACTGGCCGCAGGACTCATGCGAATAGAATTTCATCAGATTCCACAGCGCATTAACCATACAGGTTGTGTCGTCCATTACCATACAGCCCGCGGAACCCAGTGCGGAACCCGCTTTGGCCAGCGCATCAAAATCCATCGCGACGTCGCATTCTTCGGCGCGCAGTACCGGCACAGACGACCCACCGGGAATCACAGCTTTCAGTTTTCTTCCATTCGGAATGCCGCCGCAGTAATTGTTGATAAGATCCAAAAGATTCGTTCCTATCTTGGCTTCATACGTACCCGGCCTATTCAGATGCCCGCTCATACAATAAAGTTTAGGTTCGTTATCTTTCCACCACTGCACGCCGCGATTGATGATATGGATCGGCGTAACCAGTGTTTCCACGTTATTCACAATCGTCGGGCATCCGAAAACACCGTACACGGCCGGAAATGGAGGCTTGATACGCGGCCATCCTCGTTTACCTTCCAGCGATTCAATCAATCCGGTTTCCTCGCCGCAAATATAGGCGCCGGCACCCCGGTGAACCGTGATGTCCAGATCAAATCCGCTCCCTAAAATATTCTTTCCGAGATAACCTTTATCGTAGGCTTCTTGAATGGCTTTATTCAGGATCTTGGCTCCGGTGGCATATTCGCCGCGGATATAGATATAACAGGTATGGGCCTGGATCGCAAAGGACGAAATGACCAATCCTTCGATCACCTGATGCGGGTCTTGCTCCATCAAAACACGGTCTTTGAAAGTTCCCGGCTCCGATTCGTCCGCATTGCAAAGAAGATAACGAGGCTTAGGATTGTCCTTCGGCAAAAAACTCCACTTCATACCGGTCGGAAATCCCGCTCCGCCGCGTCCGCGCACACCGGAATCCTTCATCATCTGGATCAATTCTTCCGGCGTCATCTTGAGCGCTTTAGGCAAAGCCTGATAGCCGCCGTTCTTCAGATAAACGTCAATGTTCTGTGAGTTCTCAACACCCACCATTTTCGTCAAAACTTTTTCCATCCCTAAACCCTTTTTTAGCCGCTAAGTCCGCAATTCTTTTGTTTAGCGAGCCTTGCGATCTTTGCGGTAAAACACTATTCCGATTTCCACTTGTTGACTAATTGATCGATCTTCGCTTTTGTCAGATTTTCATAATAATCGTCGTTGACCTGCATCATAGGCGCCGTACCGCAGGAACCGAGACATTCTACTTTGGTAATAGAAAATTTTCCGTCACCGGAAATACCATCGTTACATTTTACACCGCACTTCTCTTCGAGATAATCCACAACCTGACTTCCCCCTTTAATAGCGCAAGACAAGGTGTGACAGACCTGAATGTGGTATTTCCCGACAGGTTTTTCCTGGAACATCGTGTAGAAAGTGACCACATCCTGCACACGTGTAACCGGCAGGTCGAGTGTCCGGGCGACCAATTCCATCACTTCATGCGAGATGTAGCCGAACTGGTATTGCGCGATGTGAAGAACCGGCAACATGGCCGCCTGTCTATTCGGGTACCGTGTCAGGGTCCATTCCACTTCTTTTTTCTTCTCTGCTGAAAATTCTAACGCCATATTCTACCTTAGAAAATTGTGTTTAATATTTACCGGTCGCATTCTCCGGCAATCACATTGAGACTTCCGAGCACCGCGACACCGTCCCCGACCAGACCGCCTTCCGCCAATCGCGGCATCATGGCAAAGTGAATGAATGATGGGCCCCGGACATGTACTTTGTAAGGTACGCCTTCACCGTTACTGACTATGTACCAGCCCAGTTCGCCGTTGGGCGCTTCCGTCGCATGGTAGATCTCGCCATGGGGCATATCGATGCCGTGATGATCCATGATGAGTTTGAAATGATGTATCAAGCCTTCGATACTGCCGTATACTTTGCTCTTGTCGGGAAGCGCAATGGTGTGGTCGTCCACCTTGACAGGGCCTTTCGGCATGTGAGACAGACATTGCTCGATAATGCGGATACTCTGTTTCATTTCTTCCATACGAACCAAGTACCGCTCAAAGACATCGCCTTCGACGCCGATGGCTACGTCAAAATCCAGCTGATCGTAGACCAGGTACGGTTCGTCCTTGCGGATGTCGTAAGGAACTCCGCTTGCGCGCAGGCACGGACCGGTCATACCCCAATTGATCGCGTCCTCCGCGCCGATCTTGCCGATGCCCTGCGTACGGTTGTGCCAGATCTTATTAGCGTTGAGCAATCCTTCTACTTCATCGAAGACGATCCTGAATTGTTTGCAGAAACCGGCGATCTGCTCCTCATGCCCTTCCGGGAAATCGCGGGTCACGCCGCCGATACGGGTGTAGCTGGTGGTTAGGCGCGAACCGGTGGAAATCTCAAAAAGATCATAGATGAATTCCCGCTGACGAAACGTGTACAAGAACACCGTAAAGGCGCCAAGGTCGAGCGCATGCGTACCGATATTCACGAGGTGATCGGCAATACGGGAGAGTTCCGCCTGAATGACGCGGATGTATTGAGCGCGCGGCGGTATCTTGATGCCGAGCAATTCTTCGGCGGCACAAGCAAACCCGACGTTGTTGGATAGAGGTGAAAGATAATTCATACGATCGGTGACGGCGATGAACTGGTTGAACGTATGATGTTCGGCGAGCTTTTCGAATCCGGTGTGAAGATAGCCCGGCCGCGGATCGAGTTTGGCCACGGTCTCGCCGGTGAGCTCCAGCACCATACGCAGCGTGCCGTGCGTAGCCGGGTGCTGAGGACCGAAATTGAGAACCATGGTGTCAGATTTTTTCCATGCTTCCACGGATTCTTCGTCATCGGCGCCGATCAGAAACTTCTTATTGCGCTCTTTCACCTTTTTTTTGAGTTCTTCCGCCGACGATACGGTAAATTCTTCTACGGCCCCTGAACGATCAACTTCCATGCCGTCATCCCTTTCATATATGCCATCGCGTCTTACCGACGCACCGAGGTCTTTAATTCGGAATTTCCAAAATTTGTATTATTACTAAGAGCCTTCCGGCAACACGACGTCTCTCTCTCCCTTGCCCCGCAACGGATAGTCTTTGCGTAACGGAAAATGCTGGAACGTATCAGGCAATAAGAGTTTGCGGGGATCCGGATGATTGTTAAACGTCATGCCGTACATCTCCGCCGCTTCACGTTCCATCCAGACGGCCGTTTTCCACAATCCGCTCATCGTTTCGATCCGGCAGTCGTTCTCGGAAACCGGCGCCTTAATACGCACACGCCGGTTATGCTTCATCGAACGCAAATGGTACACGACTTCAAAACGCGGACTTTTTTCCATCTTCAGATAATCGACCACCGTAAGATCGACCAGAAAATCGTAAGCGAGATCCGCCTCTTCTTTGAGGAACTTCATGATATCCGCAATGCGCTCACGCTTGACGATAAATGTCAGCTGGTTCTGGAACGATTCGGTCTTCAGAATCTCGGTCCCAAACGCGGCCTTTAATTTATCCGCCGTCGGGTTATTTTCTTGTTTTTGCGCCATAATTTATTCCAATCAAATTTGCTGGTTTATCACTCCCACTCCAGTGCGCCTTTTTTCCACGCATAAATATAACCTACCAGAAGTATGCCGATGAACACCAATCCTTCGATCAAGATAAAAACGCTTGTGGAAATCCATTGCTTATAAATCACAGCCCACGGATACATGAAGACGATTTCTATGTCAAACAGAATAAATAACATGCCGATGATATAGAATTTCACGGAGAATTTGGGATGCGCATCCCCGACCGGCGGCATACCGGACTCATACACGGAGAGTTTTCTTTCACTGGGCTTGTTAGGTCCCAAAACGTGCGTGATGGCCAGGATCGCCAGCGGCACGAGGGTTGCCACGATCATGAGAACCAGGATCGGGAGATAATTTTCGTAGATCGGCGTGTCTTCAATTAATAATAATAGGCCGGCATGCAGAACCATATGAACCTCATACTAAGATCTTGAGGATTTGTGACGTTATCTTTTTCACTATCAAGGAAATGATAATGATGCGCGAGGGAAGAGCGGCTCCTTTAGCTCTTCAAAAGCGCCTAAATAATAATCGATTTCATGCTAAATTGCAACAGGATTTTAGGCCGGCGCGGAATGAAATCGGGCCGTGCGTCTAAAATTATCATTGAAAGAGTGGCCGGTAATGATTAGTTTGGCGGCAATTATTAGGGAGGTCTCACATTGTCGTCTTTAGAAATTTTACAGAAGAAGATTACGCCGGAACTTCTCACCCGCGCTAAGCAGATGGGATTTTCCGATAAACAGCTGGCCCATATCTGGCAGACGGACGAACTCACCGTCCGCGCCCTCAGGAAAGCCATGGGAATCATTCCCGTTTATAAAACCGTGGACACGTGTGCGGCAGAATTTGAGGCGGAGACGCCTTACTTTTATTCTACGTACGAGTCCGAAACTGAACGTACGGAAACGGGTAAGAAAAAGATAATCATTCTCGGCGGAGGTCCCAACCGTATCGGGCAGGGTATCGAATTTGACTATTGTTGCGTGCATGGCGTATATGCTTTGCAGGAAGAAGGCTACGAAGTGATCATGGTCAATTGTAATCCCGAGACCGTCAGTACCGATTACGACACGTCTGACCGGTTGTATTTCGAGCCGCTGACGTTTGAAGACGTGATGAATATCATCGAAGTAGAGAAACCCGACGGTGTGATCGTGCAGTTCGGCGGCCAGACCCCTCTCAAATTAGCCATTCCTTTGATGAAAGCCGGCGTGAAGATCATCGGAACGTCTCCGGAAGATATCGACACGGCCGAAGACCGGAAAAAATTCGGCGCCCTGCTCAGCCGTTTGAATATCCAATGCCCGGAATACGGCACGGCGTCGTCGTTTGAAGAAGCACACCGTATTGCCAATAAGATCGGTTATCCGGTCCTCGTTCGCCCTTCCTATGTCCTCGGCGGCCGCGCGATGGAGATCGTGTACGACGACGAAGCGCTCGAGCGTTATATGACGCACGCGATCAATGTTTCCCCGGAACATCCCATTTTGGTGGATAAATTCCTCGTTGATGCGATGGAATTCGACGTCGACGCTTTGTGCGACGGAAACGACGTATTTATCGGCGGCATCATGCAGCATATCGAAGAGGCCGGCATTCACTCGGGCGACAGTTCCTGCGTACTGCCGCCGTACGATGCTTCCAAAGAGACGCTCGATAAACTGAGAACCTACACGGTACAATTAGCCAAAGAACTCAATGTCATCGGTTTGATCAATATTCAATATGCGGTTCAAAACTCCGATGTGTTTGTTCTGGAAGTGAATCCCCGCGCTTCAAGGACCGTCCCCTTCGTCAGTAAAGCGATCGGGATCCCCCTCGCAAAAATGGCCTCGCGTATCATGATCGGCAAAACCCTGAAAGAACTGGGGCTGAAAGACGAGATCATTCCACATTACACATCCGTCAAAGACCCGGTTTTTCCATTCGCCAAATTTCCCGGCATCCGCATGTATCTCAGTCCGGAAATGCGTTCTACGGGAGAGGTCATGGGCATAGCGGATAATTTCCCCAAAGCTCTGGCCAAGGCGCACATTGCCGCCGGCATGCAGATGCCCACGAGCGGAGGCGTTTTCATCACCGTCAATGACCGCGACAAAGCCAAGATAGCGCCGATCGCCAAAGAGCTGACGGAACTGGGTTTTACGATCTATGCCACCGACGGCACGCGCGCAAAACTGCTCGATTCCGGAATCGACGTGAAACATGTATTCAAGCTTCAGGAAGGCCGCCCTCATGTCATCGACCGGATCAAGAACAAAGAGGTACATCTTGTTATCAACACCCCCACCGGAAAAACTGCCAAACTCGACGAACGTTATATCGGTGAAGCGGCCATGTTGTTTAAGATCCCCATGATCACCACGATCGCCGGGGCCATAGGTCTTGTCAAAGGTATTCGCGCTATCAAAGAAGAAAAACTGGATGTGAAAAGCATTCAGGAACTTCACACGACCATATAATGAAAAAGGGTTTATCCAAGACACCCTCTACGACCAGCCGGAAAAAAGACCATGTCGATATTTGCCTGACCGAGGACGTGGCTTATCACGGCAAGACCGCCGGATTTGAACGCATAGAATTCGTTCATGACGCCCTGCCCGAACTCAATCTCAAAGACGTCGATACTTCCATCCGTTTTCTGAAAAAGAAGCTCCATCTTCCCCTTATGATCACCGGTATGACCGGCGGGTATGAGGGCGCGATCCGGATCAACGGCGATCTTGCACTGGTCTGCGAGGAGAAAAAGCTGGCACTTGGTCTCGGCAGTCAGCGCCAGGCGCTCGAGGACGACTCACAGCTGGAAAGTTATAACATCGTCCGAAAAAACGCTCCGACCATTCCTATCATCGGCAATATCGGCGCCGCTCAGATCGTAAAGGGTTTGAACCTGAAACGTCTGCGCAAGCTCTTGGACGATATCCGTGCCGATGCTCTCGCCGTTCATCTCAACGCGCTTCAGGAAGCGGTGCAATACGAAGGCGACATCAACTTTGATGGAGTTCTGAAAGGTATAGGGCGGCTGATCAGTAAACTGGATATACCGATCATCGTAAAAGAGACCGGAGCCGGAATTTCCTACCAGAGCGCCAGGCGTCTGGCCGACGAAGGCGTACAATACATCGACGTATCCGGTTCCGGCGGGACTTCCTGGTCCGCGGTCGAATCGTTCAGAAAACACGGTCAGGAAGATGGCGTTGATCAAAATAGGCTCGCCAAGAAATTCCGCGATTGGGGAACGCCGACTGTAACATGCCTTCAGGAGGTTTCCTGTATCAAAGGGATAACGGTTATCGCTTCCGGCGGCATCAAAGACGGTATAGACGTGGCCAAGAGCCTGGCTCTCGGCGCCGGCCTGGCCGGTATGGCGCGGCCTCTTCTCCAAATTCTCATGGATAAGGGCATCCACGGGCTTTCGCATGAGATCGATTTTATTCAAAAAGAACTGAAGCTCGTCATGTTCCTTACGGGATCGAAGAACATTAAGAAACTGCAGAAAGCCGAATGGCGTACAAACGGATACTCGCATGAAAAACGTTGACTTCTACTGTTATTACAAGATCATTCCGGAAAAGTATGAGGAATTCCGATCTTTGGCCGCAAGGATCACCGACGTCTACAGATCGCATCCCGACTACAAGTCGTTTACATTTTCGATAGGATCGGAACCCGGACGGAGATTTACGGCGATGGAGAGCGGTACCTGCGGCGGCATAGAAGCATTCGAACGTTTCAAAGAAAGGATCGAAGGGCAGAATCCTGAATTATTTGCCCGATTGGATGATGTCATTCAAGGCGGATTGAATGCACGGAAGTATGAATTTTTCACACCACTGACCGAATCATGAAACTCATCCAAATAGCGGACGAAAACCGATGGAACGATTTTGTCGCATCGTCGGCCCATTCATCGATCCTCCAGAGTTACGCATGGGGCATCGTCAAGAGCGGCGCCTGGAAACCGTTCTATACCGCCGTGGTCGATGACAGGGATAACATCCTTCTTTCAGCGCTTCTCCTCAAGCGTACGCTTCCTTTGTTTGGCAGATCAATATTCTATGCTCCTCGCGGTCCCATTGTCCGAAATTATAATAAAGAGGCTTTCTGTTTTTTCTTCACCGCTATTAAAGACCTCGCAAAAAAGGAAAAAGCGTTCACCTTGCGCTTCGATCCGGAAATTCCGGAAAGCGACTCCGGATTCATAAACGACCTGAAAGCCTGCGGATTGCGGTATAATCCAGATAATGTACAGCCCCGTGGAACGATCATACTGGACATACGTCCGGATCCTGAAATGCTATTGAAGTCCTTTCACCATAAGACGCGTTATAATATCAGGCTCGCCGAAAAAAAAGGCATCCGCATAGAGCAAAAAAATTCCGAAGAAGGCGTTGAGATCTTTTACCAACTCTTCAGGATGACCAGCGAGAGGGACAAGTTCCTTATCCTCCAAAAATCCTATTTCCTCCATTTGTGGCGTACTTTATCGGAACAGAACGCATGTTCGATCTTTGTGGCGTACTACGATAACCAGCCTCTCGCGGCGATCTTTCTCACACTGTTTGGAAAAAGAATGACCTATCTCTACGGCGCCTCCTCCAACGAACATCGCAATCTCATGCCCAATCATCTCATTCACTGGCGGGCGATCGAATGGGCAAAGAAACAGGAGATCGAAAGCTACGACTTCTGGGGCATTCCTGCGCATCCTCACGAGGGACATCCTTTGTGGGGAGTATACCGTTTTAAGAAGGGATTTTGTGAAACGGAAACGCAGTGGGTCGGAACCTACGAACTTATTCTCAGCCGTTTCTGGCATGCGGTCTTTGAAAAAGGGGCCCGGTGGTTCAAAATGGCCGTACGATTTCTGAAAACGGGAAGAATAAAAACTTCGCTGGAAGAATGATCACTTCACGGTGAGTTCGGTTGCGTAGTTATTACGGGCTTTTTTGTCGGTAGCCAGCTGACATTCTTCACAGATCCCAAAGAGATGCAAAATATGATTGGTCATTTTGAAATGGTACTGCCGGCAGATCACGTCCTGCAGTTTTTCGATCTCCTCCGATTCGAATTCGATCACACGTCCGCATTGCGTGCATTTCATATGTTCGTGGTGATGCCGGCCGTAAGTATGCTCGTAATACGCCTTAGTCTCCCCCAGCTTGGCTTTTCGAATGAGGCCGCTGTTCTCCAAAAGCTCCAGCGTCCGGTAAATGGTTGCCCTTGAGACGCGCATTTTTTTCTTCTTCATCCGGATGAGAATGTCGTCCGCTTCAAAATGAAAATTCGTCGAGTACACCTCATCCAACACGGCAAAACGCTCCGGCGTGGCCTTGAGTCCTTGCGTTTGGAGGTAGGCCCTCAGTTCTTTATGTACTTCCTCGATCTTATTTTCTTCCATAAGCGTTTTTCTAGTGGTCTCTGTGGCTCGGACCGAAACGTTCGTCCCTCGGCGTATCGCCGGGCGCCGGTGCGCTGGCCGATACGAGTTCCTGTCCGGTCATCTCTTTGTAAAGATCTTTCGCCGTAGGATAATCAATTTTTTTCAATTCGTCAACTACCCGCATGGCCTTTTCTTCCAGGCCCATGGCGTGGTAGATCAATCCGCAGTAGTAATGCGCATTGTGATGGTCGTGTTTCAGCCGAACCGCTTCCTCAAAATGCCTTAAGGCCATATCCGAATTTTGGTTGTGGTAGTACGCGAGACCCAGGTTATACTGGCACGATACGTATGTCGGATCGACCACAAGACACTTTTCATAAAATTCGATGGATCGCCGGTACTCCTGCTTATGGTAATAAACAAGCCCGAGATTGTATAGGGCGAACTTATAATCCGGACGGATCTCCAGCGTTTTGTGATAGAAGGTAATGGCCTGTTCCCATATTTTCTGGTCGTGGTATACCAGTCCTATGTAATTGCATGCATCGGCGTGGCTGGGATCGATCTGCAGGGTTTTTTGAAAATACTCCAGCGCCTGGGGGTACTGCTTCTGTTCATAATGCAGGATGCCCAGGTTATAAGCAGGAGCGGAAAACTGGGGATCGAGCGTGAATGCTTTATGAAGATAGCCGATGGCCGTCGGATAGAGTTTTTTATTCAGATAGACCAATCCGGCGTAATTATTGGCTTCAACATGGCCGGGGTCAATTTCAAGCACCTTCATAAAATGCTCCAATGCCGTATCGTCTTTGTACTGATAGTAGTAGCATCGTCCGAGGTTGTAGTGGGCATAAACGTATTTAGGATCGTACCGAAGGCAACGATTGAAATATCCGGTTGCCGCACCGTATTCTTTTCGCAAATAATGCAACAAGCCCACGTAATTGATCGCCGGCACATAATCAGGTTTGAGCGCAATCGCCTGTTCGAACCAACCCAGCGCCTCATCATCGCGGACAAGATTAAAATAACAAAGACCGATATTGTAGCAGCTGTATGGTCTGTAATACGTGCCCTGTTGTTCTATCTCAACCGCCTTCAAGAAAGCCTCGGCCGCCTCTTCGTATTTTTTCAGATCCATCAGACTGTAACCAAGGTAAAACCAGGCCCCGAGGTTGGCCGGCTCGATTTCCAGAGCTTTTCGGAAGCATTCAACGGCCTTCACGTGATCTTTGCGTTCCTGCGCTTCCCGCCCGCTCTCAAGAAAATCAGTTACGGTAACGGGCGATTCTGTCCGGAGACCTTCTCCGATCCGATCTCCGTCCGGCCGCCATGGATTTCCTGAAAATTCATTCATAGTATGGCTAAAATATAAATGAAATACCTCTGCGCCGCAATACGCAGAATGGCTTTCCTGCCGCTGTGCGTTTTTTTGGTTTTGTTCAATTTTTTGTTTGTCTTAACGCACAATTTGCCCTATATTCTTTTACTCATCTCCGGTCCCTTTTCATACATCGGCTGTCCCGAAAGACTATTCATGAGCGGTGAAATAGTACAAAAACAAAAAGAGGCTTTGCTCAAAAAGATCGCCGAGCACAAAGCGCTGTCGAAACCTCTTATCGACAAAGCGCGGAAAACAACCCCGCTGGAAGTGGTTTTTATGTTTGACACGACGGGAAGTATGGATGTGTACCTTTCGGAAGTGCAGACGCATGTACAGTTGGTGATCCGCGAGATAAGAAAACGCGTACCGGATGCACGCATCTCCGTTATTGTATACAAGGACCATGAACAAGGCCCTTACGTGACAAAAACCCTGCCTTTTTCCGACAAGGAAGAGGAGATCACCGCTTTTTTGCGGTCGCCGGAGATCATGCCGGGAGCGGGCGGCGGCGGTGCGGAAGCTGTGGAATGCGCGCTGTATGAGGCCAATCAACTGAATTGGTCGGAAGGCACTAAAGGAAAAGCGATCATACTGATCGGTGATAAACCAGCGCACGGGGTCATGGACAGCTTTGAAGAATGTCTGAGCGGAAGGGATTACCGCATCGAAACCAACAAATTGATCGAAAAGCATGTAAAGATCTACACGGTCTTGTGCAATAATGTGGCCGAGACCATAAGTAACTTTCAATTTCTCGCCGAAAAAACAGGCGGTAAATTTGTAACACTGGAAGCCATCCACGACCTTGTTGATCTTATCGTGGCCGTGAGCATCAAAGAATCCAATCCGCTTCTTCTGCAGGCCTACACCGAAGAGCTAAGACAAAAAGGCGTATTGACCGAATCCAAACGAAAACTATTGCAAGGCATCAGTTGAGTCCATGAACCAAGAACAAAGACCGCCCGAATCACCGATTGAGACCACCGGCGAAGGCGTCCTACTCAAGCCGCGTATATTACTCGTGGAGGACAATCCTGCCGTTCGAAGCATGATCGTAGATTTTCTCAGTAAGCGCGATTATGAGATCTTCGAAGCGACAAACGGCAAGGAGGGCCTCCAGATAGCCACGACGGAAAAACCGGATGTGATCCTGGCTGATATCATCATGCCTGAAATGGACGGATTGGAACTGATCCGCCAGATACGAGAACAACCCGGCACCATGCTGATCCCCATTATCGTCATGACGGCGGTGAATAATCTGGAGACAAAGATCAATGTTTTCAGAGCCGGCGGCGACGGGATGCTCATCAAGCCTTTTGACCTGCAGGAACTGGAAGTGCGCATCGAACGCTCTATCCAGGTATCGCAAAATTTCATGAAACTGACTTACGTGGATGCTTTGACGGGTGTATACAACCGCCGCTTCTTTGACGACCGTCTCCCGACCGAAGTCAACCGGACAAGACGGTACAACCAGCCCATGTCTCTCGTCATGTTCGATATCGACCATTTCAAGAAATTCAACGATACGTACGGCCATCGAGCGGGAGATTTTGTGTTGTCTTCGCTCGCTCAGCATGTCAAAAAGTCGCTGCGTACGCAGGATATCGTCTGCCGGTACGGCGGGGAAGAGTTCACTGTGATCATGCCCATGACGCGCGGCGTCGATTCGGCGATGGTCATGAGCCGTATTCGCGCAGACCTGAACGACCGTTTTTTTTACTCACCCTACGACAAACAGGATTTTAATATCCGTATCAGCGTCGGTATATCAAAGCTGCCTGAGGACGGCGCCGAACCCGATACGCTTCTCCGAGCGGCGGATGAAGCGCTGTATGAGGCCAAGGAAACCGGACGCAACAAAGTCGTATTGTACAATCCCGCTTCCAATATTTTCAAAGACCGGATCAGTAAACTCAAATTCTGATCACCTTCCGTTCATGCAAACACTCGAACTGCTTCACGAGAATCTGGATATTATTTTTGCCGCGGTGCACGGCGACCCCGATTCTTCGCTGATAGAAGAATCCGGCCGGAAAGAAGACAACGATTATTATGCCTTGTACGAATTGAACGACGAACTTTTTCTGTTCCATTTTTCGAGATCGGCCCTGTGCCGGCTGATGGTTTTTGAGAATGTTCCTTCAGCACTGGCGCATTTGCGCCGGATCACTAAATCATGAACAAGGAGCCGTATGTACCTGCTTGAACTTGTTGAGACTTTTTCAGCGGCACACGCCTTGAGGAATTATCCCGGCGTCTGCGCACGCATTCACGGGCACAACTGGAAGATCAAGATCGGATTGAAATGCGACAAGCTCGATGAGAACGGGATGACGGTGGATTACGCGGAATTGAAACGGATCCTGATGGGATTGATCAAGGAGTTCGATCATAATTTATTCAACGACCATCCGTATTTCAGAGATACGAACCCCACTTCCGAAAATATCTGCGAGTATTTTTTTGATGAACTGGAGAAAGAATTCCCCGCTTCGGTACAAATGGATTTCGTTCAGATATGGGAAACGGAGAATTTTTCAGTGATTTATAAGAGATAAGTATGGCCAGCGTTAATCACTGATGATGTTTCATAATACGTGTTTTAAAGCATACATTGCCGAGCCCGTCATACCCGCATCGTTTCCAAGTTCTGCGCGTACAACCCGCAGCTGACTCCGAACCGGTTTCATCACCCTCGAGAGTACCGCGTCCTCGATCCTTTTGATAAATGCCGGACCGGCTTCCGACATACCGCCGCCGATTACAATGACATCCGGATTAAGAACATTCACAATGCTGGTCAATCCCGCTCCCAGATAACGGACCATCTGATCGATGATTCGTCCGCATAAATCATCCCCGTGCTTGGCCGCGGCAAAGATCAGCGGCGGAGTGATGTCGCCGACGGATTTTAACCCCTGCGTAATAATCGATTCTTCCCCGTTTTTCAATGCATCGATCGTATCTTGTACGATATATTTCGCGCCCACGTAACGTTCCATGCAGCCGCGGTTTCCGCAAGTACATGCGCGCCCTTCGGATTCAACGGATACGTGACCCAATTCCGCGCCGTTGAATACGGCGCCGTGATAGATTTCTCCGCCTATGACGATCCCCCCTCCTACGCCGGTTCCAAGAGTGATGCCGACCACGTAATCCCTTTGACGTCCGGCGCCCGCCATGTACTCGCCGAAGGCCATATAATTGGCGTCGTTGTCGGCGAATACGGGCAAATTGGTCTTCTTATTGATGACCGACGCGATCTCTGCGCCCTCCCATTGAGCAATGTGTATCGTAGGACCAAGTGAAATACCCTTTTTCGTATCGATCGTACCGGGACAGCCGGCGCCAATGGCTTCAATATCGAAACCCTCTTTTTTTGAGAACATGATGCATTCATGCGCGGCGTCGGCCATAACGCTAAGAACTTTTTTGCCGCCTTCGGAAGTGCGTCCGGACGTAAAATTCTTGTATACGATCTCGCCGCGGTCGGAAATGATCCCGTATTTTAAGTGCGTACCGCCAAGATCCAGACCGATGGCGTATCGGCGCGGTGGATCGTTCTTTTTGATCTTGTCATCAAGATAAATGGGCATGTGTGGCATCCTTCACTGGTTGCAAGGCTACGATCCTCAGCTTCGCCCGGTGGGATCGTATGTACCGTTGGATCGTTTCTCGTTCGTCCAAAGCGTTTTCATCGTCGCGTATTCTTGTTTCCGTTGGCGCAAAGACCGTTTCCGGTTCCGGACGTTCGTCTTCACGAAAAACCTTTTCCAGCAGCCCTCCCACGATCAGATACGTTACCCGGTTGTCGTGATCCACGACCAAACAACGGTCGGCATATATGTCCGGGCTCTCTGCCATACGCTGGCGTTCCCTTTTCAGCGCATCGCTCAGACCTTTCATCTCCGGATGTTTTAAGGCGCGCGACTTCAGAAAAGTCCCGATGTTATCTTTGGAATCCATGCGGGTATAGTATTCCAAAATCTCTTTGGCTTCTTCGATATGCTGCCGGTACGATTCAGAATCGATCGCTCCGCCGCAGGCACCGGAACATCCATCCAATTGATAAAAAAAGCAAAACCCCTTCTTGTTACGTTTAGGCTTCATCAGCTCCGGACATAGCTTTAAGTGCCGCTGTACCTTGTCGAGAAGGTACTCCAGGAATTTGGCTGAACGAAAAGGTCCGATATATGTGTCTCCGTCGGCCTCATGCGTTTCAACCATAAGCATTTTCGGATAATCGTCACGGGTGATCTTTACAAAAGCCTGCCCTTTGCGGTGCACCTGTTGGACGTTGTAGAACGGTTGATGTTTCTTGATCAATCTGGACTCCAGAATGAGCGCCTCGAGTTCGCTGCCGCAGAGTTGATGGGTGATACGGTCGGTGTACCGCAAAAGTCTTTTCTTCTTTGGTATATCGTCTTCACGGAGATGGCTCAGTACGCGGGAATGCACGTTGTTGCTTTTGCCGATATAAAGCGGAAGCCCGTTGATGTCCTCAAAAAAATAGACGCCGCAAGCCGATGGCAATTGTTGAATATTGGAGGCCAATCGTTCCGTCCACCGGTCCTTCTTTTCCTGAGCCTGTGCAAACTTCAGGAAAACCTTTTCGGCTTCCGGCTGCTCCAGCAGTTTGATCAGGATTTCGGCCGTCGCCGCCGCATCCCCCAGCGCGCGATGCCTGTTGGCGCAGGATATGTTCAGTCGATCGATCATGGAGTCAAGATTGTACTGCCGATGCCCGGGAAATAGTTTTCGGCTGAGTTTGACCGTACAAAACCTCTCACTATAAAAAGATCTGCCGAGGCGCCCGAATTCCGTCTTCAGAAATCCGTAGTCGAAGGCGGCGTTGTGCGCTACGAAAAAATGGTCCTTGAGAAACGATTCGACCGCATGTGCGATATCTGAAAAAGGCGGCGCCGATTCAAGATCTTCATCCGTGATACCGGTCAGGGAGGTTATGAACGGTTGCAATCGTACGGGAGGGCGGACCAAACTGTGATAAGAATCCGTGATCCGTCGATGGTGAACATGGACCATACCGATCTCAATGATATGGCCGTTGCGGCTGGCGTGGCCGGTTGTTTCCACGTCGACAACGGAGAAACCGGCGTCCAGATCAAACAACGGAAGAAAAGTAAGAGACATGGTAACACTTAACTCTTTTTGTCTTCACTGTATTCGTACACCCCTTTGCCCGCCTTTCTACCCAGTCGGCCCGCCTTGACATACTGAACCATCAGCGGACAAGGTTTGTATTTTTCTCCAAGCGACTTGTGTAAATATTCCAGAATGCTGAGGCGCGTGTCCAGACCGACGAGATCGACCATTTCAAAAGGTCCCATCGGATGATTGAGCCCGAGTTTTAATGCGGTATCTATATCTCTGGCGGACGCTACGCCCTCCTGCAGCATATAGAAAGCTTCGTTGCCGATCATAGCATTGATCCGGCTGGTGATAAAACCGGGTGATTCCCTGATCGTCACGATCTCCTTGCCCATACGTTTAGAGACTTCCTGCGTCATCCGGACGGTATCATCATCGGTTTCAAGCGCCTTGATGATTTCAACCAGCTTCATCTTGTGTACGGGATTGAAGAAATGCATGCCGATGCATTTTTGCGGGCGCTTCGTAACGGCAGCAATTTCCGTGATACTGAGAGACGAAGTGTTGGTTGCGAAGACCGTTGTAGGTTTACAGACGGAATCGAGTGTAGAGAATAGTTGGATCTTGAGATCGATCTTTTCCGGAGCCGCCTCGATAATGAAGTCAGCATCTCGTACGGCAGATACCAGATCGTCGCTGGTTTGCAGGTTTTCCAGGATTGTTTTCTTGTCCGCAGCCGTCAATTTTCCCAGTTCAATTCCTTTGTCCAGATTCTTGGTAATCGCGGTAACCGCTTTGTTCAAAGCATCCTTGGAAATATCGTAGAGTACCGTTTCAAATCCTGCCGCGGATGATACATGGGCGATCCCTCTGCCCATGATACCCGAACCGAGCACACTGATCCTCTTAACGCTCATTCACTCTCCTTCTTCTAAAACAAAGAACGCACCGGATTAAACATATCCGGTGCGTTCGGATTCAATGGAATTGATTAAAGTTTATTTTCTTTATGTTTCTTCTCGATCATCTGCGCGTAGTCCAGGACGGCGGATAATTGCCCGGCGCCATGGATCCCCGCTTCTTCCAGAACTTTCGCCCCGGATCCGCTTCCAAGATAATGTCCCTTACGGAACGGATAAAGCGTTCGGCGAATGCCTTCCTCCGAACGGATCCACTTGTACATCGTGGGCAGCGTAAAATCGGACATACCGAAGGCGTGCATGCGGAATCTTTCCGGGAAGATCCTTTCCTGTTCGTCATCCGGCAGCAGGCCGAAAAGTTCAGTACTGGCCACGTAATACACATTCATATTGATGCCTTTGGCATCTAACTTTCCCAATACTTCATTGACAAAGATCGTAGCCACGCCGTTGCCTTGCAGCACCAGTGTTCCGTGGTATTCTTTGGCGTTCATGTCGGCTTTACGGAACGCATACACTCCTTTGACAGAGGCTGAAGCGTCCGGCAGTTTCAATTGGACACGGTCCACAATGACGTCTTCCGGTCGTGTTACAAAAGGCGCAAGCACGGCCGGCTGTTTTTTCAAACCTTCCACCATCAAATGCCATATTTCGCAAGCATCCCATGGCGTCAACGTGATCATTTTTCCTTTCGGGAAACCTTCGCACAATAATTGTAACGGCTGAGGATCGGCATGCGTCGGGCCGTCTTCTCCGGTTTTCGGACCGGCGTGCCCGTTCAATATGATCCATGTGCGGAATGGTTGTCCAGTGATCTCCCATTGGTTCTGCTGACCGATGGAATGGGTCCGTGCCGCGGTATGTTCCATGGCGGTAACGAAAGCCGAGTACGAGGCCGTCACACCGATATGATTGCGGTAGCTCGATAACCCGGACATAAAACATCCCATGGCGTCTTCGCAGATCCCGCCCACGGGAATGAGTCTGGAACCGGGATTATTCACCGAATTGTAAAATCCTTGCGGAAAATCCTTATTGATCGCGCTGAGGCTGGTGGAACCGAAGAGATCGGCCGCGCTTCCAATGAAGGCTCCGCCGGTTTTCTTATTGAGATAATTGATCACACTCATCACTTGTCCGCGAAGCGTTGCGGCCGCGCCGGCTTTGAGCTTAAGTTCTTCGGGCACCGTCAGCGAGGACAAAGCATCGGTGTACAGCGTTTCGATCTTGGGTGCATCGGCGCGCGGTTTGGGGCTGCGTTTTTCAAGCCGATCTTTGGCTGCGGTCAATTTCTCAGCCGCCTTTTTGGCGATCTGCGGATTCTGTTCTATCGCCTTACGGATGACCAACAGCGTATCCCAGAAATTTCTCTCAACGTTAGCATTATTCTTCTCTCCGCTGAATTTCGGGATTTGCAGATTGAAAGTGTTTTCAAATTCGCTGACAAATTTGTAATACTCCTCCGAACAGAATTTATGACCGGCGCCGTGCGACGATTTACCGGTGATGCCGTAGGACCAACCTTTAACGGTACGGTATACAATGGCCGTCGGCTGTTTACTGTCCAGGGAATACGCCAGTTTTTGTGCCGTGAATACATGCGTATAGTCATGGCCTTCCGGACAGTAGATCACGTTCCAGTCGTGAAGATACAACAGTTCCCGGGGGTCCCACTGTACATAATCGCCGGGTTTGTCTCCTTCGGCCGTGCAGCGATCGGAGTCAATGGTCGATTGGTTCCAGTCCACATGCATGATCACGTTGTGCAATTGCGCCGTGGCGCCTGCCGGTAATGCTTCGTGTACGCGGCCGGGCGTCATTCCGCCTTCCCCTTCGATGATATTCACAACCGGAGGATTATCAGGAAACATATCCATGGCTCCCATGGCAAGCCCTAAAGCGGCCGGAACACCGATACCGCTAGGGCCGGTAGCCGTCTTGACAAAAGGCACGACGCACGAAGGATGTCCGTCGAGCGCCTTGGAATGAAACTGTTTGAAGAGCGGCGTTTCCTGGGTCGGATTGCGTCGGAACCCCAGCAGATCCTCAAGACGTAATTGCCTCTTTTCTTCGGCCAACAGGGAGGGATTTCCCTGACGAATGAGTTCGTTACGAAGCGCCCACATCGCATAAAGACCCATAGCTTTGTGACCGGCCGCATATGCGATCATGTCGTTCTCAAAAATATCCGGCTTTGAGAAATCATAGTCCATCATGTTGTACAACAATCCCTCCACGATCCGGCCGGATGACAAACTGCCTCCCGGATGGCCGGAGGTAGGAACGAAGTTGAACAAAATACCGCACATGGTACGGTACATCACATCTACTTTTTCAAAGAACGAGATCTCTTCTTGGGAAATATCACTGCCTTTTTCTTTTAAAATGTCGGACACGTCATAGTAGGCGCTCCGGCGCGGGCGTAAACTAAAAGGTAATGTTTTGGCCCCGGCTAAGTCGGTTCGGCGTTTCATACATCATGCTCCTTAAACAGACATCGTGTTAGTTTTTTAGGGCGTCTATTTTTCTTGCGAATCCTTATAAAATCGTTTAATTTCTTCCATGCCTTCCAGTTCGGTTCGTAACAACATTTCTTCAAAGATCGTAAGAACAGACGAATTTTTCGAGCCGGAATATAACGATTTTGAAAGTGTACCGCAAAAGCAATTTACAGCCACCGCCAAAGGACGTGCTTCGGGTTTTAATCCGGCTAACCGGTTTGATACGCAGCATACCGAAAAGGTTTTTGACGATACTTGGGAATCGGGTGCCGACATCAAGGTTTCTACGCAATTTATTCCGGATCACACAAAGAACATATTATCGAAAAACGATTCGCCGGACATTCCTTATACATACAGTATCAACCCATACCGCGGCTGCGAACACGGATGTATCTATTGCTACGCACGGCCATCGCATGAATACCTGGGATATTCTTCCGGAATGGATTTTGAGAGTAAGATCCTGGTCAAATACCAGGCGGCCCGATTACTTGAAAAGGTCTTTCAAAATCCCAAGTGGATCCCCGAGCCGATTTGTGTTTCCGGCAATACCGATTGTTACCAGCCTGCAGAACGCAATCTGAAAATCACGCGTGAACTGCTGAAAGTGTTCTTGAAATACCGCAATCCGGTCAACATGATCACAAAGAATTTCCTGATCACCCGTGATCTGGATATTCTGTCGGAATTGGCCAAATGGCATTTAGTGGAAGTGGTCGTTTCTATTACTACATTGGACAAAGAACTCGCACACAGGATGGAACCGCGCACATCTATTCCGGAAAAACGTTTCGAAGCGATCGAACGATTGTCTGCGGCCGGCGTTCCGGTCGGTGTTCTGACGGCGCCGATCATTCCGGGGCTCAACGATCATGAATTTCCCGAGATCCTTCGGCTGGCCTCCGAGGCCGGCGCACAAAGCGCTGGTTACCAGGTACTTCGACTCCCGCACGCGCTGAAGGATCTTTTCAAAGACTGGCTGGAGCGGAACTATCCGGACAAATACAACAAGGTTATTCATTCCATTCAGGACGTACGCAGCGGCAAGCTCAGCGAATCAGCGTTTGGCAAACGCATGCGCGGCGACGGTATGATGGCCGATCATATTGCGCGCGTATTTCATACTTTTCAAAGAAAATACGGCCTTAACAAACGTCGTTCACCCAAAACACCGGCGCCGTTCCTACGCGGCGGCGCGGATCAGATCAATTTGTTTTAAAAACCAACGTAGTATTGTTATGACGGAATACGTATTACCTTTTGTTATACTCTCTGCGATCTTCGGGACAGTCCTTGTTTTCATGCAATGGCGACAAAAAAGGGTTTTGGAGGAAGCGAACAAATCCTTTGAGGCCAAGATCGAAGAGATAAAGAAGCGTCAGGAACGCCAGCTCGACGATCGCACCTTCGACCTCAGGCTTTTAGCCAAAAGCCTCCGTGAAAAGAAGGAAGAATTAGAAAAGATCAATATGATCGTTAAGTCGATCAATTCCGAGATGAATTTCGTCGGCTTTCTGAATACAATCCTCGACCAATCCAAGGTCATCAAAGGCCTGGAAAGGGCGCGCGTGCTCGTCTACGACAAAGATACCGATGTCTTCAAGTACAAAGTCGCCAACGGTTGGGATATTGAAAAACTCAAGTCCGTCGAAATGTCGCCATCGGCAGTCAACCAATTGTACATCAGGGATTCCGAAGAAATCTACGAGGATATTTTTCTCGTCAGAAAGATCACTCCCCATGATGACTCCGGCGAATCACCACGATCCATGATCGTATTGCGGGTAAAAGTCAAGGACACGATAGAGGGTTATTTGTTTTTTGATAATATGCGGAGCGACGAAGCTTTTGACGAACATGATAAGCAGCTTCTGCATAACCTGAAAGAGCACATCATATCTGCGTTCCTCAAAACAAAGATCCTTGAAGAATTGAAGAAGCTCAACGAGGCTAAAAACGAATTCCTCGGCGTAGTGGCGCACGATCTCAGAAATCCGCTTGGCAATATCGCCAATTTCGCGAAATTGCTTCTCATGGACATCGAAATGGATTCCCTCGACCTCGCTAATGCAAAAAAAATGCTGGATCGGATCAACGATTCTTCACGAAACCTGGTCGAGATCGTGAGCGGATTGCTCAATCTGTCCGCCATTGAATCCGGCAAGATCCATCTCAATCTGAAGAAAGAGAATGTGGATTCCATACTCAATGAATGCGAGGAAATTCATAAAGCGGCGGCGGAAAAGAAAGATATCCGACTCCTGATCGAACGTAATAAGAATCTGCCCAGCATTACGATCGACAAGATACGTATCATGGAAGTTTTTGACAACCTTATCAGCAACGCGATCAAATACTCCCATCCGGGCGGCGAGGTTCGCGTCTATTGCGAGCATAACGACAAGGAGGTCATCACCCACATAGCCGATAAAGGACAGGGCCTTACGGAACAGGACCTGCAGGCGATCTTTTCTAAGTTCACCCGTTTGAGCTCAAAACCGACGGCCGGTGAATCAAGCACCGGACTTGGACTCTCCATCGTCAAGAAAATCGTAGAGATCCACGGCGGACGCGTTTGGGTACAAAGTAAAAAGGATGTCGGCTCGACGTTCAGTTTTTCTATTCCAATCAATAAGAACGTGTAATACATTCTCCCTCAGGTTTCGCAGATCAGCCCTATTGGAGTGTGTCTCCGGGAAAATCTGCGGATCTGCAGAACCTATATTTCTGATCGAAACCATGGCAATGAAAAAGACCAACTGGCCCAAAGCCGTACAACCCTTGATCAAGAAGTACCGCAGAAAGAAGCATCCGCTTGATTATCAGAACCGCTACCAATTGACCGTGGCGGTCATTCTTTCAGCGCAGGATTCGGACAAACATATCAATGAGATCGCGCCGGCCTTTTTCAAGGTTTATCCGACGATGAAAGACCTTGCCGGAGCCACGGTTAACAATCTTTTCCCGCTCCTCCGTTCGGTCAGGAATTTCCGTAACAAATGCAAATGGCTGATATCGCTCGCCAATACCGTCGGAAGTGATGAGAAAATCCCGACGTCCATGGACGACTTGACTAAACTTTCCGGTATCGGGCGTAAGTCGGCCAACGTGATCATTCGAGAGTCGGGCGGCCGGGCGGAGGGAATTATCGTAGACCTGCACGTCGTACGTGTGGCTCCGCGCCTCGGCATCGCCACGGGTGAAAAACCGGATAAGATCGAGAAACAATTGATGGAAACCTTACCGAAAGAACAATGGGGTGAGATCGGAATGGCGATTTCTTTTCTTGGCCGCGAGATCTGCCGGCCGACCAATCCGAAATGCGAAGGCTGTGTGATGAATACGGTATGTCAGTATTTCAATTCAGAGATCAAAGGAAAGTGATCATCGGGAAACAATCTCTCCCACCACAAAGGAGTATTCCTTTTTTACCTTCAGTAATCTCTGCGCGGCATCCGCATCGTTCTTATCCACAATCAGTATCATACCTACGCCCAGATTGAAAGTCCGGATCATGTCGTCGTAGGGCACATTTCCCAGTTTATGGATCAGTTCGAATACCGGCAAAATGTTCCAGGAATTCCAGTCCAATTTCATTTTCAACCCCTTGGGAATAACACGCATCGTATTCTCAATGATCCCGCCTCCCGTAATGTGCGAGATGCCTTTGATCTTTACCTTTTCCATAACGGCAGACACAGGCTTGAGGTACGATTTGTGAACCTTTAACAATTCCTCGCCTACCGTACAACCAAGTTCGTCCACGCGGGTATTTAAAGAGAATTTATCTAGCAGAATTTTTCGGGCCAGTGAATAGCCGTTGGTGTGCAGACCGCTGGAATACAAACCGATCAAGATATCCCCCTTTTTGACAGATTGCCCGTTGATCATTTTCTTTTTTTCCACCGCACCGACGATGGTTCCCGACATATCGTATTCGCCGTCCGCATAGAATCCCGGCATCTGGGCCGTTTCGCCGCCGATCAACGCGCATCCGTTTTTCTTACAGCCTCGCGTAAGGCCTTCGACGATGGAGGCAATGGTCTCATCGTTCACCTTTCCAAGACCGAGATAATCCAGAAAGAAAAGAGGTTTCGCGCCGCAAGCCAGTATATCGTTCACACAGTGATTCACGAGATCTTGGCCAACCGTATCGTGCTTACCGGTCAGAACGGCGATCTTGAGCTTGGTTCCGACACCGTCGGTGCTGGAAACCAATACGGGCTGATGGTATTCTTTTTTCTTTAACTCATAGAATCCTCCGAAAAGACCGATCTCGGACAGTACATGCCTGTCGTACGTCTTTCTGACCATTTTTTTTATTCGGTCTTTAACGGCATTGCCTTTGGCAATATCAACACCGGCGTCTTTGTAGGTAATGGCACTCACGTTTTCTCCTATTTTGTCACTGCGATTTTTACGGTTCGTGTCGATTTCTTAGTACTGATGGTACTATGAGCGGAAATTTTAGCAAGATACACGCCGCTCTGGATTTTCTTCAAGTTCCATATTACTTCGTTATCCGTTTGTGAAACACCGCTTCCATTAAACGATTCCACCATATCACCTGCTAGGTCGAAGATATTTATTTTTACCTCAGCCGGTTCCGTCAGAAAATATCTGATAGTGGTACTATTTCCCCGGACGGGATTGGGATAATTGTATGCGGTGTTCTTGGGTATCAGATCCCCCGACACCGGCTGCAGCGTATTTGTCTCTGAGTTCAAAGATGAATTCTGACCATCGTGGGCATACTGTCCCCACTTTATTTTTGTCGGATCATAAGCACTCGGGAGATCCCAAACATAAACAAATCCGTCACTGCCCGCCACAGCGATTTCGATGTCTCCGTCATTGTCCAGGTCAACAACCATCGGCGTCGATAGAATAGCCTTTCCGGCCGACAAAGGAAACCCTTGCAATAATCGTCCATCCGTGCCGTAAGCATAAATACTCCCATTGGGCGCACCGGCTATTATATCCATATGATTGTCCGAGTCAATATCCGCCACCAGAACTGAAGATAGTATTTCTCCGACCGGCCGCACCGGATCTATAGTAATTGGAAAATTGGTTACCAATGTCCCGTTATGGTTGTACGCATATATCTTATTGTCGCCGGCAAAAACGATTTCCAGGTAACCATCCCCGTCGAGATCTGCTAATGAGGGCTTTGATAAAATCGTTTCAGGCAGAAGAACAGGAAAGCCTTCCAGAGAACGTCCGTACGAAGTCAGCTCATCCCCGCCTAGGACCAGAGCTGAACGAAGTCCGTCCTGCATGATTTGGCCGGTCACGATCGAAGCAGACGGCCCAAAGTCGTTTCCGGATATTTCACTGAAAAGAAATGTACTGATATTTATGTTGTACAGGCTGCTGGTAGTCATGACCATTACGGAGTCAGTACTAATGAGAGCCGTATGAATCACTTCTCCGGATAAAGAAATCGTTCCTGCCAAAGAGCCGGTCGAATTCAGGACAATCACTTTACCGCTTTTGCAGCCAACGACGATTTTCTTCTGGGGGCTTATCAGCGGGTCTGTTGTGACCTCCTCCGGAGACTCATAAACAAATAATGAGTCTGCAAAACCATTGAGATCCCCATCTACGGCTTCCCAAGCGAAAATTTTGCCGCTCTTTGTGGCTGCGATCACGTCGGACTTGCCGTTGTTATCCAAATCCGTCAGTGCGGGTACATGAAGTATGGAATCACCGGCTGATGCAAATACGGCTGCAAGGTACCGCGTCGAATCTTTGCCGAGCCCTACATAGATAGAGGACAGATCATTATTGATAACTTTTTCGCCTGCGGAATTCCACACGTACACTAAACCGTCCGCCCCTGCCGATACGATCTCATTTTTCGAGTCGCCGGACACATCTCCGCATTTTATCGATCGAAAACCGATCGAAGCGCCCGCATAACGAGGAAAACCTTTTTGCATAAGGCTTGTGCGCAGATTAAAACGCATTATACTCTGGATAGGACTTATCTGAGTAAAATATATCCCTGAATGGGCCCTATCGTTCGATAAAGTATTGGGTACCGACGTCGGCGTAAAGAAAACAGAGTCCACTTTATTGTTATAAAATGCAAATCCCTCGTTCCCTTTATAAAAGTAATCGAACTTATCACCGGAACCGATCGAAGTTCCGAACAAACTCGAAAATCCGTATCCGATATCCTGACTGCCGGAGCCTTCCACGACCCTAATGCCACGTCGGTTAAGGTCGTTATTGATCGAATTGGTTCCCAGATTTTTTTCGATTACATTCTCATCGATGTGCCAAATCAAGAGACCGTTACCAGGAAGGGCGTTATCGTATTCGTCTACTTGTGTAATCACTTTGGTCGTGTTCGAGCGTGTGACACCGGCCAGATAGGCCGTATCGATCGTGATCGATCCGTCCGAATTGTTAGTTGTGTCAAACCTGGAAATGACTTCCGGTGATAACGCATTGTCAATCACATTTCTCTGACGGTTCTCGACAAGAAAATACTCGGATGCGTTGATCGGAATCTTCAGGATCAGGTTCTCTCCGGCCAGTTTTTTTGGCAGGAGGTGTACGTCAAAACTGTCCGAAACGATCACCGGTTTTGCCCAGCCCATATAAATCTTGGTCCATGGATCGGGTTCGGCCGGTATCAAGCCGTCGCCGTTTACCGCTCCCTGGTCCTCCAGGCCGAATACACCTATGGCCGGAGTTTGATTAGCCGTATTAAAAAGATCAGGCATGCCCAGTTGACTTCCAAAATTGGCAATAAGAATTCCGGAGAGTCCGATCTCCCTGAAGTCCTCCGTTCCAAAAATAGGATTGATAAAAGACTGATTTTCTGTTTCCGGAACAACTACGCCGCCGGTGATGAATCGCGTATTACCGTCTACGGCAACTCCCGGATAGGATTGCCCAAATCGAGACCGGAGAAGTTCCAGCGATACGAATCTCGAGGACAGATCGGCGGCCGTCGAATTATCGAGACTGAAGTCTTCCCCGGCGCCCGCGTGGAAGACAACCACATAGTCGTAGTCGGAAAAGTCAATCGCGTCCGTCTGATCGGCCAGAGTGACCGCATCTGAGAAGAATTCAGCTAATCGCTTATCTCTGGCCTCCTGGGTTCCGCGAATCCCGTAATACTCCATCAGTTTAGATAGCGTGTATGCGGAAGTATCTCCGTCCGGTTTGACGGTATAATCGATGTTCAACTTTCCGTCCGAAACGTCCAGAAAGTAATTCTTCATCGCAAGCATCTGATCTTCAAAAAAAGCTTTATTATGGGGTGCCGGATCGATCTTGATAGTTGCTCGTTGATCGCTGAGATCAAAATGACCATGGCCGGTCGTAATGCTCTTATCCGGTATCTCTTTCTGAAATTGCACACGTAAAGCCAAAACCCGAATGGTTTCGGTCACAACTTTTTTCTGTAAGGCGGAAGGTCTTTTTTGAAAGATCGGCTTTTGAGTTTTCTGAGCAAGGATCGGGAACCCAGAAAAAAGAAATATGAATAGAAGACTGAAGACTTTCATAGGAAGCTGGCTATATCAAGCAGTACGTGTGAATGTTTTCGTTGCTTTCCATTTCAAAAAAAAACCGAATCAGTTCCATTGCAGGAATTGATCCGGTTTAAAATCCCAGGTTCATCAATAATTTAGAATGTTAAACCAATGCTGTAGAACTGCGAACCGTCACGCGGATTGAAATCCTCGCCCAGGCCGCTCGTATAAGCAAAATCAATACGGAACATGGAATATTTGATCCCGGCCCCGAAATTAAGGTCATATAGTTTTCCGGCAAAATCCAGAGAGATACCACTCCGTAAAGCCAAAAAATCCGAATAGGAGTATTCTGCACCGATATTGTGACCCAACCGGTGCCAGCCGTTGTCCACCCATGTCGTGAACATGGCTTTGTATAGCGGGTCCGCTCCGTTCTTGCGTCCGCGAACGATCTGACGGTTGATTTCATAAGCCAGAAGAACGTTATTATATTCCGATTTATACACCGGATACGATGCACCAACTCTCATATTGGTCGGCAGCGGGTCGGATTGGTTCTCATCCGCATACGCAATCTCCGGGCCGATATTGGCCAGGCTGGCTCCAAACGTCAGGTCTTTGACAAAGAAATTCTTTTTCATCACACCGACGTCAATGGCAACCGAGCTCCCAATGCCTTTCTTATTCTCAGCCGTGGAAACAGCCTTATCGGATAATTGGCTGTAGATGAATTTAAGATTGCCTCCGATACCCAGGTCCGGACTCAGTTTCATGGCATAGGTTCCGCCCAATGAAAGGTCAAAACTGGTCAGGGTTCCTGTGGAGTTACCGAACGCATCCGTGCCGGCCTGTTCCCCCAGGTTTAGAAAAGTAAAATTGAAACCTACAACGCCAAAATCGCGGATGCTCCAAATGATCGAACCGTAATCATAAAAAATATCATTCAGGTTGAATTGCGGCAGCCATTGAACGTGCATAAACTGAACATTACGTGGCTGCTCCGGAGTGGTGATGAATCCTATCGCACCAGGGTTCCAGAAAATCGCGTTGGCGTCGTTGGCTGTCGATACGCCGGTCTCACCCATTCCGTTGTGCCGTGCACCCGGAGGAATAAGGAGAAAAAGTACGCCGGCTTCGCTGGTCTGCGCTTGGGTCTGAAAATGGGGAACACACTGCAAGAGCATGAACAGCCACAAAACACAGCCTATGTGATGATGTTTTTTCGCTATCGTTGACATAAAAGAAAACCTCCCTGTAATACAAATAATTTTCACGCTTATTAGATCAAAGCTCTAACAAATTATACGATAGATAGGCATCCTTTCGTCTGATAAACAATATTAAGAACGTTTGAAGTTTGCAAATTCACGGACAATCGGAAGAATATAAAAAGACGTTGATCGATCTCAGTTCAAAATCCGTATCAAATTCCGATCAATGTTCTCCTTTGAGATTCAAGCGGTTAAAGGGGGAAGGTTATTAATATAGAACAATATACATATTTGATGTAATTCAGTCAAGAAATTCGTTTTTATTGATGTTGGCAGCGGATATCATATGTTTCAGGCCGCTTTGGCCAAAATTATCTTGCTAAAGAAGAACCCGAATAATATATTCTCAGGGTTTTCGGTGTATTCCATTCTAATTTTCGGACCTCTGCATGGAGCTTAAAAGCCGTCACTTGCTCGGCCTGAAAGGTATGAGCAAAGAAGAGATCGAGTTGATCCTCGGAACGGCTGTTTCTTTTAAAGAAGTTCTGAACCGTCCGGTCAAGAAAGTCCCAACCCTGCAGGGCTTCACCATTGTCAATCTCTTCTTCGAGCCCTCTACAAGAACACGTATTTCTTTTGAATTAGCTCAAAAGAGGCTTTCGGCCGATACGATCAACTTTGCCACGTCCGGCAGCAGTACCTCTAAGGGTGAGACACTAAAAGACACCGCCAAGAATATTGAATCGATGAAGATCGATATGGTCGTGATCAGGCACGCTTCGGCAGGAGCTCCTAAGTTCCTCTCAGAACGGCTCCAATCAAACATCATTAATGCCGGTGACGGTCAGCACGAACATCCCACTCAGGGTTTATTGGATATATTTACTTTAAAAGAGAAATTCGGTGAAGTCAAAGGATTGCATGTGGTGATACTGGGCGATATCACCCACAGTCGTGTGGCACGCTCCAATATATATGGGCTTAAGGCCTTGGGGGCCGATGTGGCCGTCTGCGGACCTCCGACATTGATCCCGCGTGATATAGACCGGCTCGGAGTCAAAGTTTATTACCACCTTGAAGAAGCTATCCAAAATGCCGATGCACTGAATGTACTTCGTATGCAATTAGAGCGGCAGACGTCCGGGTTATTCCCCTCGGTTCGCGAATACCATCAAACATTCGGTGTCACCAAGGAAAAGCTTGATAGATCGAAGAAGACGATCACCATTATGCATCCCGGCCCTATTAACAGGGGAGTAGAACTGGATAGCGATGTAGCGGACAGTGAACATTCCGTGATTCTTGATCAAGTACTCAATGGCGTAGCCGTTCGCATGGCTGTTCTGTATTTACTAAGTTCAAAAAAATAGAAGGAGAATCATTCGTGCACTCTTTGTTGGTCACTGGCGGCGCCGGGTTCATTGGCAGTAATTTCGTTCGTTACATACTAAAAAAATATCCTTCCTACAGAGTCGTCGTTCTGGATGCGCTGACCTATGCCGGGAACCGTGAGAACCTGTCCGATCTTGAAAAGGACCCGCGTTTCTTCTTTTACCACGGGAACATCTGCGATCACTCCGTCGTGGACAACCTCGTATCCAATGTGGATGCCGTCATCAATTTTGCCGCCGAAACGCATGTAGACCGTTCCATTCACGAAGCCGACTCTTTTGTTCAAACGGACGTGCTGGGTACTCTCCGGCTTCTCGAGGCCGCCAAGAAATACAAGATCGACCGCTATCTTCAGATATCGACCGACGAAGTCTACGGATCGATCGAGGAAGGCGCTTTCACCGAGGAACATCCCCTTGCGCCCAATAGTCCCTATTCTTCGAGCAAGGCCGGTGGTGACATGATGGTCCGCGCGCATTACAAAACCTACGGAACACCGACCCTGATCACACGCGCATCAAATAACTACGGACCCTATCAGTACCCTGAAAAACTGATACCGTTCTTTGTGACCAACGCGATTGACAATATCCCGCTGCCTCTGTACGGAGACGGAATGAATGTCCGCGATTGGTTATACGTGGAGGACCATTGCGAGGGTGTGGATTACGTGCTGCATCACGGCAAGGTCGGAGAAACTTACAATATCGGCGGTGGCAATGAGAAAACGAATATAGAGATCACGCGGCTGATCCTGAATAAACTGAGCAAGCCTGAAACGCTAATCAAAAAGGTTGCGGATCGTCCCGGTCATGACCGGCGTTACGCGGTCGACACCAAAAAAATCGAAAAACTCGGATGGAAACCCAAATACCGTTTTGATGATGCCATAGCCGAGACCATACAATGGTATGTTGCCAATGAGAATTGGTGGAGAAAGATCAGGGAAAAACAGCTCGCTTACCAGGAATTCTTGAAGAAAAACTATGAAGACCGGAAGTAATTGAGTATATTGTCTTCAATATATAGACTGTGATTATGGCTGAGTCCAAACAAAAGAATCTCGAAGATCTCATCAAAAGCGTCGATATATTCGACGGACTCGAGACGCGCGATATCAACAAAGTCCTCAAGGTCGCTTCGGGAAAAAAATATGAGAAGGACGAAGTGATCTTCAAAGAGGGCGATCTGGGGGATTGCTTTTATCTGATCATCGAAGGCAGTGTCCGCGTAGAGAAGAATGTAAGAGACGATAAAATAGAAGCCGTGGCCACGCTCAAGACCGGGGATTATTTCGGAGAAATGTCCCTGCTGGACGGTGAACCCCGCTCGGCCTCCGTGATCGCCAACGAAACCAGCAAACTTCTGGAAGTCAAGAACAGTCAGTTTATCAAAATAGTCATGAACGACGACAGCTTTGCCCGCAAGGTCCTTTGGGCTTTCTGCACCACGTTCGCGAAACGCCTTCGAGCAACCAACAAACTTCTGGGTCAGTTCGTCAAAAAGTAATCATTCAAATTGAAATGCGACACTGAATCGGTGCGTGGATCCAAGAGCATGTGAAAAAGGCATGTAACCGTAGTCGCAATTGAGCCGTTTGAATTTCATTCCGATTCCGGCCGTGAAACCCCTGGCCTCGTATCCCCACTGATATCCCATCCTCAGAAATCCGACGCTTCTGTATCCGTACTCTGTTCCCATGTGAAGCCGAATATTATTCTCAAAAGGTTTTTCGACATCAGCTGCAACCAACCACGAATTTTCCGAAGGCCGGTTCATGAAGATGTCGTACTCGGCACCCAAGCGCAATGCGGATGGTAAATTTACTCTTTCTTCGATCAGCTTACCAGAAAACCCGACGTTGGACAATACCACACCAAGTCTCAGCCGGTCGGCCTGATCGGGATCATCGCTGAGACCGCGGACATAATGAACGACTCCTACATCAAATGCCGCCGCAGACACACTACTCTGAATGCGTTCGTAAATGTATTTGCCAGTTATTCCGGCAAACCAACCTGATGAGATAGTCCGCGCGTAAGAAAATCCGACGGCAAGATCGTGAGAGGAAAAATATGCGGTGGGAGTTTCGGACGGAATTTCCCTTTGTTCAATACCATCGACACCGGTAGAAATGTAATGGATGGCAAACGCGTTATGGCCTTTAACAAATTTTACGGCAGCAAAATTATGCTGAATACCATCGATCCATCGGTTGTAGGCAAAAATGACGCTGTGTTCGGGTGACAAAGCCAGCCCTGCGGGGTTCCAGAAAACAGCCGTGGCGTCGGTCGTAGCGGCGGCGGTTTCCCCCATGCCGGCGGCCCGGCCTCCGACGCCGATTTTAAGAAAAGCAAATCCTGTTTCGCCCGATCCCGCACGGAGAATAGCGGTGGAGACAAAAAAGAAGAAAAGGGTCGGAAAAATGTTTTTCATTTATTTTTGGATATCCAAAGGAAATCTCAAGACGAAACGCGTGCCGCCGCCTTGATGGCTTTGAGCTTCCACAGAACCGCCGTGAGCCTCCACAATACTTTTCACGATGGACAGCCCGAGGCCGGTTCCATGCGACTTAGTGGTAACAAACGGATCGAAAATCCTCGGCAACAATTGCTGAGGTATCCCTTTACCGTTGTCGGATATGATGATGCATAAATGCTTCCCTTCTTCCTGAACATGGATCTCGATCAGACCGCCCGGCTTGGGCACCGCATCGCAGGCATTGATGAGAAGATTATAAAAGGCGCGGCTGATCTTATCGGAATCAAACGGATATTGTATCGACGAAGGGACTTCAATGGTAAGCTTGATGCTGTTTGATTTCAACCGATTATCGATCAACTGCAAAACCGTATTAAAAATATCCGATAGCGGCCATTCTTTCCGATGAAGCTTGCTTTCCCCCTGAGCGAAATAGAGCACTTCCTGGGACATCGAGATCATCAGGTTGGAACTGGTAAGGATCTTGTTCACGTAGTCTTTGGCTTCGGCAATATCTCCGGTCTTTAGAACAAACTTGGCATAATTGTCGATCACCGAAAGCAGGTTCTTAAAATCATGAAGAATAGAGCTGGAAACTTTGCCGACGGCGGATAGTTTTTCCGTCATGAGCATTTGCCTCCTGAGCGACATATTTTTCATCGTGATCGATACATAGGAACATAACGTGTTTACGAAAGCTTCGTCGTCGCTCTGCCATTTTCTGGATGTTTGACTTTTGAGGATCAAGAATCCTTTGATCGTCTTGTCGTCCATCAGAGGCGCCACGATCAGGCTTACTGTGTTTTTCCAAAAGCCGGCCGGTGCGGCATTGCGAAAATATTCCAGTTTCGTGAAATCATTGATCTGCATCGTTTTTTTGATCTGCACAAGATTCGTGTACACCGAGCCCGAGGCCGCATGATGTTCCAGCGATCCCCGTTCATCCAGACAGGTCACTTCATCGGTGGACCTTTCGTACAAAAATAATTTAACATCGTCGCAGGCAATCTGATCTTTGATGATCACCGGAGCGAGATTGAATAGAGTTCTTTCTTCGGAGTCGGCGACGACGGCCTTACTGAATTCGAAGAGCGCCTGAAATCTTTCGATCTGCTTCTGATGATTTTTCTCGCGCTCGAGAAAGCTCTCGATGATCTGATCATTGGTCTGACGGAGACGAGAGCTGACCGTCTTGAGAATATTGAGCGCGATCTGCGGCTCCTGCAGCATCATTTGCGTAAAATCCTTTTTGGATATCAAGCCGACTTCGCATTCTTCGACGGCCATGATCCTCGCCGATCGCGGCGCATCTTCGAGCAGAGACATTTCTCCGAAAAAATCGCCCCCGCTCCGTGCGGCCAGTATCAGCTCTTTCCCTTCTTCGGAAAGTTTGGTCACTTTGACTTTTCCGGAAATTAAGAGATACAACGTTTCACCGTGAACGCCCTCTTCGATCAAAGGCGTGTCTTTAGCGAAATTCTTTATTTTGATAAAATTCCGAAGACTTTCAAAATGTGTGTCTGAAAGCCCTTCAAAGAGTTTATTCGACCTGAGTCTTTCCATAGCTAATTCCTGGTAAAAGAAGCCAGTTTGACCAAGATGGAATCCTGCGCCTTCTGTACTTCCAGCTGGTCTACATTAAAATTATTACAAATCATGCTGAACACCATTTCTTCTCCGTCCGCTGTTTTGGCAAAACCGGAAATGGCCGATACATTGTCAAGCGTACCTGTTTTGGCCCGTACATTTCCTTCCGCGGGAGTACCTTTCATCCGATGGTTCAGCGTTCTCTCAATACCCGCTTTAGGAAGCGATTCATAAAAAGCGTCCCAGTATTTGTGACGGCGCATGAATTTCAGAACCGCGACGATACTTTCGGGCGTTACGAGATTGGTTCTCGAATATCCTGAACCGTCCATGATGAACATTTTATCGGTATTGAGTCCCACTTGCTTAAGAAATTCTTTCTCCGTTTCCAGCGCTTTGCGATCCGTTGCCTGCGAATCGGAAAGGGCGGCGGCTGTGCGAAGCAGAAGTTCCGCAAAAAGATTCTGACTGCGTTTATTGACCACCTTCAGGATCTCTTCGAGTTTTGGAGACCGGTAAACAGCGATACGTATGACCGTTGAGTCGCTATCATGATACGTATAAAAAGGAAGGCTGTCAATATCTGCGGCGCCGCTATCTACACGTATGCCTTTTTTCTGTAAAGTTTCCTTTACAACGGTGGCCGTGTATAATGTGGGGTTTTCCACCGTGACGTACCCGACTTGTGTCTCGGCATTGATCGGAATCTTGCCCGTTGCAGTGATCGAATTACTGCAGCGGTCGCGCATGAATTCGATCTCTTTTGCCTCTGCCGCAGAAACCACGGTCGTGATGCGGTTGATCACCGTTACATACTCCGTATTCGGCACAAGTTGTATTTTGGCCGGTTGACCGGACCTGGAGGGAGATACGTACCAATTGACGCAATTATCGTTAAACGATAAAGCACTGACCTGCGCAGAATACCAGTATGATTCTTCGTCCCATTCCCAATGCTTACCGAGCGGATCGCCTCCAAAGAACCGATCGTCTCCGATGATGCGGCCGCGGATGACTCTTATCTTTCGCGCCGCCAGGCTGTCAGCCCAGTCCTCAGGTATACGCATGACCTTATTGTCAAAGTACCTTCCGGAGATCGTCGGATCTCCCATACCACGAATGATCACATCTCCCGCAAAGGTCGTATCGTCTTCAAAGCGACCCCGAAGAAATACCCGCGTCGTATATTGAAAATCAGGTCCGAGTTTATCCAGAGCAAAAGCGGAAGTGAAAATCTTCATGTTGGATGCGGGGATCAGGTTTCCTTTGGCGTGATGCGCGTAAACAATTTCCCCGCTCTTGAGTGACTGGATCTGTATTCCCCAGAAAGCGTTTTCCAGATACTTCTGACCGATGATCTGATCTGCTTCCTTCTGAAATTTCTGAATGGCGGCCGATTTTGTCTGGGAAAAAAGGGACAGCGTCGTTAGTATCCACAGAGCACCGATGAGACTTGACGTTCTGATAATGAGCGTCCTTTCCGGGTTATTTCTTTACTACGCGGGACACGAGAAGGCCCCCAAGCCTGTAGTAGAACACATACTTTCCTCCCGGCATTTCGACGTCGTTTTCATCCAATCCGTTCCACTCCAGCGCGAACTGCTGGCCGTCGGGAAGATCCGACTCGAATTCGAAATATTTTCGTACGGCTTTGCCGCCGTCGTCGTAAACGATCATGCTGGCGTTTTTGAACGACGACATCATACCCATGTCGAAGGAATTGGGTTTCGAAGTATCGTTTTCGTAAATTACGATCATTTTATCTTTCACGAAGGAATCGGTCCATGCACCTCCCGCCTGGTTCAGGAAAATGACCACGAGACCATTGGCCGCGTCCAAAACGGCGATGTCGATTTTCTTATCATTATTGAAATCGCCCAGAGAGAACAAGGCCGCGCCGTCAGGCGCTTTCAGGGTATATATCTCATCTAGTATAAGACCGTTGGCTTCCGTGAGATGGACCTCGATCTTTTTGGCGCCGTTGAAAATGACGGCATCGTCAAAACCGTCGCCGTTAATATCACCCGATTCGGCGAAGTGAGGGGCGGTCAGCATATCCAATTTTACCGTAGGGAAGTCCCACTTGCTTGAGCTCACCTCAGTCGGAGCGATTAATTCCAGGTCTGAACGCCCTTCATAGCCGAGCAATAAATGGGAAGAACCGCCGCCGGCCAGATCTTTGGCGTGGATCAATACGGGCTTAGAATCCAGCGGTTTCGAAGTTGCAAGTTTGTAAGACGTCCCTTTATATATTTGAAGTTCGTTAGACGAAGACAATACCACGGCGATGTCCGTTTTACCATCTTTGTTAAAATCACCCATGGCCATGAGTCCCGGGTTACCTTTGACTTTGATCGGATCTTTGGCTTTGAATCCTCCCGATTTCTGATTCATAAAAACAGTCAACGTTTGCGATTCGCCGTTGGATGTGACGATGTCCGGCAGACCGTCATTGTCCATATCGGTCACAACCAAGTGGGCCGCGTATTTGTCGGTCGGGAGATCGATCTTATTTTTGAAACTGCCGTCCCCTCTCCCGAAGAGTACGGTCATAATTCCAGAGCCGTCCAGGTCGTTCTTTCCGCTCACCACGATATCGGAATAGCCGTCTTTATTAAAATCGCCTGCGGCCATCGCCATGGGCGTTAAATAAATACTCGAATTGATGCCGTTACCGAAAAGATCCTGTCCAGCTGTTTCAAACGGCACAGCCATGCACAGGATCAATAGGGAGATGAGATGTTTCATAGGCAAAGGAATTTATTAATGAGCCATCACGCGGCTATCGCCGTTACGGCACGTAACCTGAATGGAATCAAAATACTCTAAAAGCGATAGGGCAAATTTACGGCTTGTGTGAAACCGATCTTTGAAATCGGTAATTTTAATATGTCCATTTTTGTATATAAAATCAATGATAAACTGTCTCGCTTCACCTATCGCATCTGCATGAAAATAAAGATTTTCGCCGGTCTTTACGGCTGTGCCCATGGTGCTCATGATCTTAGCTATCCGTAGCACGTCTTGAGCCGGTCTTTTCATGTCATTGGCGATGATTTCTATGGATGGCGGAGAAAACAGATTCTGCCTGAGTCTTCGTTCAATTTCATTCAGCATATCCTGGTCCCGATCCGGAAGACGGATCCTGTGGTTGGGTAATCGTAAT
Source organism: uncultured Bacteroidota bacterium (assembly GCA_964415295.1). Classification (GTDB taxonomy): domain Bacteria; phylum CLD3; class CLD3; order SB21; family SB21; genus SB21. The sequence goes on along the minus strand of CAYPYN010000008.1, from coordinate 18,804 downwards.
GTTTCTTTTTCGTCTACGATTTGCCCGGCCGCAATAAGATTCCGTATCAGTTCATTAAGAATTTCCTCTTTCACCAAAGATTCCGTTTCGATCTTCAACCGGCTTTTTTTCATTCCCGTCTCTGACGGATTCCTTTGATGAAACGATGCCAGCGTCTCTGTTATCCGTTCGTTGAGATAGAGGAAATAGCGGTCATCCAATATGATTTTGTCTCTGCCTCCAAACACATGTATCTTTTGTTTTTGTTCAAGCGCATCCAGTTCGGATTCCAGCTGAGATGTTTCCAAACCAAAGACTGCGGTCATTTGTGAAAGACTCGTTGATTTGTGAAATGAAACAAAATGAGTAAGCGCAACCTGCCACTCATCGGACTCCATGGCCTCAAGATAGCCGTTTTGCATATTCAAATCCGCTAACACGTGATCAATAACGATGCCTCCTCCAAACGTCGCAGCCGAATTCGTTTCCCTAAGCACAAACCGGTCTCCGCGGACGCAAGTCATCGGTTCTTCCGGGATAATCCTGACAAAACCGTTCTCGGCCGCCCGGATAGCCCTGTCGATGGGAACTATCCAGCAAAAAAACTGTGCAGTACCGATATGCATCCTGGCCCGAACCTTTTTGGTCAAAGGTCTTTTCGCCGACGCCAACATATGAATTGTTGCATAGAAGCCTTTCACGGTCTTCATGCAGCCTGATGCCGCGAGAAGATACCCTCTTTGCAGCAATCCGGCTTCTATACCGCTGAGATTGATTGCGGCGCGGTCGCCCGCTTCAACTTCCTTCACATCGCGTTGATGCCTTTGCAGGCCGCGGATACGAACCTGTTTCCCGATCGGCATCAGATCTACATTGTCATCGACCCGTACCCGGCCGGCCAAGACGGTTCCGGTTACGACCGTTCCAAAACCTTTCACGGTAAAACGCCGGTCAATGTTCATCCTGAAAAATCCTTCTTGCTTCTCTGACCGACCGACGGAAGCCGTATGTTCGAGGTGGTTTCTTAGTTCATCGATACCCTGATTTTTTACAGACGAAATCCTGAATATGGCGGCGTCTTGTAAGAACGTATCCGATGCCCAATCTCGGATCTCCGTTTCGAGTTCGTCCAGTCGTGCATGCGAAACCAGATCGGTCTTCGTGATCACGATCGCTCCGGATTGAATATGCAACAACTTGAGAATATCCATGTGTTCCACGGTTTGTGGCATGATGCCGTCGTCGGCCGCGATCGCCAAGAGCACAAAATCGATAGAGCTAACGCCGGCCACCATGTTTCGTATGAAACGCTCGTGGCCGGGAACGTCGATGATAGTGATGCCTTCTTTCCAATACGCAAAACCGATATCAATCGTGATACCACGTTCCTTCTCTTCTTTGAGACGGTCGGTATCCATACCTGTCAGAGCTTTGACCAGGGCGGTCTTACCGTGATCGATGTGACCCGCCGTGCCAATAATGAAGTGATTCATGGCCAACCAATTTTCCAGCAAATGACAATGAGAAAGTCAGGTACTTAGTTCATGCTAAATATGAGAAAATTAAACATCAAAACAACAAATGAATGATGAAAAAAATGATAAGATGAACCTCCATTGGCGGTAAACTTCTTTTTGGCAGAACACGGATCTAATTTCAGGAAATATTTGATTCTGTACCCATATTTCTCTATCTTGTTTCCGTAATTTTTTGTCATCACTTTTTATAATTATGGCTATTGTAGCTCCCTCCATATTGTCGGCCGATTTCACTCACCTGGAGCGGGATATCAAAACCGCGGAGGAAGGCGGCGCCGATTGGATTCATGTCGATGTCATGGACGGACATTTCGTACCTAATATCACGATCGGCCCCGTCGTGGTGGAACATTTGCGCAAAGTCACTCGATTGCCGCTCGACGTTCACCTCATGATTGAGAATCCTGACCGCTACATACAGGATTTCCGTAACGCCGGAGCGGACATTATTTCCGTTCACCAGGAAGCCTGCGTCCATTTGGACCGCACGCTGCATTTCATCCGCAGCACGGGCGCCAGGTCGGGAGTCGTACTCAATCCGGCCACTCCTCCGGAGACCTTGAACTACGTGCTCGACGATGTTGATCTGATACTTGTCATGTCCGTCAATCCGGGTTTCGGCGGACAATCATTCATCCCGTCGTCCGTTCAGAAGATACAAGCTCTTTCGAGAATGATCGGCTCCCGGAAAATCCTGATCGAAGTGGACGGCGGCATCAATGATCAGACCGGTTCACAGGTGGTACGCGCCGGCGCCCAGGTGCTGGTTGCCGGTTCCTATGTCTTCGGCTCGGACAAGCCAAAAGAGCGGATTCAAAAACTGAAAACAATTTCACCTCATACAACTCAGGTTTAGCAGCGGCATATTTTTTTGCCGTGAGATTTTTATTTGCATAACGGGAGTCTATTCACTTTATGATGACCCTGCCTTCGTTTGAATTTAAGGCGCCGGAAACGGTTTCTGAAGCGGCCGCACTGCTTGGCCGGTATAAGGAACGCGCCAAGGTCTTGGCGGGCGGTACGGACCTGATTCCGAGCATGAAGAATAAATTATTCGAGCCTGAACTGCTGATCAGTATCGGCCAAATTCCTGAACTCAAAAAGATCCATTATGACGATCAAAACGGTTTGACTCTCGGCGCGCTGGTTTCTCTTTCTGAGTTAGGTACTAATAGCTTGATCGCAAATAATTATTCTGTTTTGGCGGAAGCAGCCAAAAAAGTTGCAACCCCGTTATTACAAAACAAAGGCACTATCGGAGGAAATATCCTTCTCGACACGCGATGTTATTATTACAATCAGTCCTATTTTTGGCGCAAGGCGATCAATAATTGTATGAAGAAGGACGGCGACATCTGCCGCGTGGCGCCCGGAGGGCATCGCTGTTATGCGATATCGTCCTGCGATACCGTCCCCGTACTTTATGCCATGAATGCTCGGATCAAACTCGTCAGTTCCGGCGGAGAACGTATCGTGGCGCTGCATGAATTTTACAAGAACGACGGCATGGCGTTCAACGATCTCCGCCCGGACGAGATCCTGACCGAAGTTCATATCCCGGCTTTGCCCAAAGGATTTCGCGGCGCTTATATGAAACTGCGCCGCCGCCAGGCGATCGACTATCCTATGCTTGGTGTCATGGTAAGCGTGGTTTTGGATGACACAGGAAAATGCCTGGACGCAAAAATAGTCCTAGGAGCCGTATTCTCCTGTCCATGGGAAGTGACCGCTGCACAGCAAGTTCTGATCGGAAAGACAATTTCCGAGAAAGAGATTGACGAAGCTTCCGAGATCGCCTACCAGACAGCCAAACCTATGGACCTGACCAATTTCCGCCCGGCTTACCGCAAGAGAATGGTCAAAGTGTTTACCAAACGTATTTTGCAGACCCTGACCCGTCAAACGGCCTTTGCAGAAGAAGTGCTGGCTTAAAGAAACAATCCTTGCCCCGGCGCGTTTTACAAGTAAGGAAGTCTACCGAATCTTATGGATACCAATGAAACCCAAACGCCCGCACACAAATTGGATAAAGAACACCACGTTCTCTATTTGGAATCCGCACTTCTGCTCATCCTTTTTCTGCATGTGATCTTCACGCATATCATGCCGGACGTCCGGACCGGGGATCTGTCCGACATCAAAAAGACCGACATTGTGCTTGAGGTCAGCGACATTCCTCAGACACGCCAGGCGTTATCGGTAAAAGGTTCTCCGATTAAGCCGGTCATTCCGATCGCCGGCGATATAGTGGAAGATGTGTTGTCGGATGAAACCGATGTCCGCTTCGGTACGGAAGACGGATTGCTGGAGATCCCAGCCATGCCGGCGCCTCCGGGAAGCGGGAAAGGCAAGTCGGAGTATTTCCCGCCTAAACTCATGGTCAGCAAATTTCCGGAATATCCGGCGGATCTTCAGAAACAAGGTGTGTCAGGCGTGATCATTCTGCAGGTGAAGATCGATGTAACGGGTAAGGTGGTCGATCACAAAGTAAAAACGAACACCACCCGCAATGCTACGCTTGAAAAACTCGCCATCGAAACCGTCTACAAATGCCGATACAATCCGGCTTCCGACGGAAAAAATCCCGTCGTGGCCTGGACCGATCACCGCTTTGAGTTCCTGGATAAAGCCGTGCCATGACGTTACTTTTTTCTCGAAAAAGTAACATAAATCCCATATATTCCCGCTGAGTCGACCCGCTTCAACGCCGATTATCTAAGAACCAAATAATAATAAATAGAGGAAACAGGATCCGATATGGGACGCATATTTGAAAAGAGAAAATACAAAATGTTCGCGCGCTTTGACAAAATGGCCAAAGCCTTCACGCGTTACGGAAAAGAAATTGCCATCGCGGTAAAATTGGGCGGCCCGGATCCCAATCTGAATCCTCGCCTGCGCACCGCCATACAAAACGCCAAAGGCGTTAATATGCCCAAGGACCGTATCGAGGCCGCCATCAAACGCGCTTCTTCAAAAGATGAAAAAGATCTTCAGGAAGTTCTGTACGAAGGATACGGACCGCACGGCATCGGCATTCTGGTCGAATGCGCAACGGATAACCCTACACGGACAGTGGCCAATATCCGCATGCATTTTACGAAACATAACGGTTCTCTCGGCGCTTCCGGTTCGGTCGGATTTCTCTTCGAACGCAAAGGGGTCTTCAAGCTCGAAGCGGAGAACGTGAATACCGAAGAACTGGAACTGGAACTGATCGATTATGGCGCGGAGGATTTTGCCTTGGATGAAAATGAGATCTATGTTTACACCTCCTTCACCGATTTCACCAAGATGCAAAAGGCTGTGGAAGAAAAGAAACTCAAGGTCATTACCGCAGAATTGCAATACGTGCCTAATTCGACCAACGAACTTAATGAAAAGCAGGAAGAGGATGTGTTGAAGCTGATCGCCGCGGTCGAAGAGGATGAGGACGTTCAGAACGTTTACCACAATATGAAATAAGGCGGCTCTTTTTATATGAAGATCCTCGTCATCGGCGGCGGCGGCCGCGAACATGCTTTGGTATGGAAGATCGGTCAATCGCCGATAGTCTCCAAGATCTACTGCGCTCCGGGCAATGGAGGGATTCGTTCCATGGCCGAATGCGTGGATATTCAGGCAACCGATATTAATGCCCTCTCAGATTTTGCCTCTAAGAATCAAATAGATCTCACCGTCGTGGGGCCCGAACAGCCGCTTGCTCTAGGGATCGTGGACCATTTCAGACAACTTGGGCTCAGGATATTTGGCCCTTCCGCCAAAGCCGCCGAGATAGAAGGGAGCAAGGTGTTTGCCAAGAAATTGATGAAAAAATTCGGCATCCCGACGGCCGCCTTCGAAGTGTTCACCGACGCCTCCTCCGCAAAAAGATATATCACCGAGAAGAATCGACCTTGCGTGGTCAAAGCCGACGGACTCGCCGCCGGAAAGGGCGCTATCGTATGTCCGACGGTTCAAGAAGCACTCAGTGCCGTTGATACGATAAAGAACGAATTTGGCGAAGCCGGAAATTCAGTGGTTATTGAGGAATTCATGGAAGGCGAAGAGGCTTCGATCTTTGCTGTCACCGATGGAGAGGATTACGCGGTTCTCCCTGCTGCCCAGGATCATAAGCGCATCTTCGATGGCGATCTGGGAAAGAATACGGGAGGAATGGGCGCGTATGCACCGGCGCCGGTCGTCACGGAAACAATCATGACCCTTGTAAGAAAAGAGATCATCGAACCGACGATTTCGGCCATGGCCGCTGAAGGCCGGCCTTACCAAGGCGTTCTCTACTGCGGACTGATGTTAACTCAGGACGGGCCAAAAGTGGTTGAATTCAACTGCCGCTTCGGCGATCCGGAGTGTCAGGTCGTGATGCCGCTTATCAAGAGCGACATCCTGGATCTTTTGTTAGCTTCGTCTGCTGGAGAGATGAAAAATTTCCGGTTAGAGCTTCACCCGCGTTCAGCCGCCTGCGTAGTCATGGCTTCGGGCGGATATCCCGATCATTACGAGAAGCATAAAGCTATCTCCGGCCTCGATCGTATCGATAATCATGAAGCTCTGGTTTTTCATTCCGGAACCGAATGGCGTAACGGAAAAATTGTTTCGACCGGCGGACGTGTCCTGGCCGTTACCGCGGAATCGACTATGTTAGCCGAAGCGGTCCGTCAGGCTTATTCGGCCATTGAGAAAATACATTTTGATAATGCGCATTACCGAAAAGACATCGGCTATCGTGCGCTGCGCAGAGGAACTTAACAGGAACGCGCCTTGAAGAAGATCCTTTTACTGCTATTGGTATCAGCAAACTCTCTTTTCGCACAAAGTGCCGTCAAGCTGGAGTTTGGAAAACGATCTATCGAAGTAATACCCCTGTACACCGGGGATCAGGATTACGTTTCTATTAAGGATATTGTAGAACTTACTGAAGCCGGATTCTATGAAAATACGGCCAAAAGAAAAGTGGTCGTATCTCTTTCTGATCGTCAGGTCAAGATCACCGGTCAAAACCCCTTTATTGTTATTGATGAGAAGCAGAGCCTTCAGATGCCGGTCGAATGCCCGTATATCGACGGTATGATCTTCGTTCCGTTACAGTTTTTTATACCTGTACTTAATAGCTTTCTGCCCTCACCTATTCTGGTCAACGGACAAAAACTCCTCCTTAACGCACAAATAGCCGAACCTGTTATTGTAACAAAGATCGAAGATACTGATTCCAATACCGTCAATCTCTCAGCGATCGATTTTGACAAGAAGTCCAACGGACTTCTGATGAAGATCAAGACCGGAAGGGACTTTCGAAAAGACGACGTGGAAGTCTGGCGCAATAAGAATTGGCTATACGTCACCGTTTCCGGCGGGCGTTACTCCGACGATCTGGCGAGCGGCATCAAACGATCGGAGCAATTCAAATTAATCAAATCGGCTCTGATCTTTCAGCACAAGAATTCCGTTCAGCTTTCGTTTCAGCTCAATTATGAAATCCCGGGACAGGAAATTGCCATTGATGATAAGACCGGCGACATCTATGTCAGCGTACGGGTAAGCGATCCTGCACATTTGGATGTGACCGGGCAAAAGCCGGCTTCAATCAATATTCAGAAGGATCAATGGAAGATCGATAAGATCTGCCTCGATGCCGGCCACGGCGGAAAGGATAACGGCGCTAAAGGTAAGAACGGTACAAAAGAAAAGGATGTCACGCTGGGTATCGTACTTAAACTGGGCAAATTGATAGAACAAAGACTCGGACTCAAAGTAGAGTATACGAGAACGGGCGACACCTACCCAACTCTCCACGGACGGACGAAATTCGCCAATTCCGTCAACGCTAAACTCTTTGTCAGCGTCCACTGCAATGCCAATGTAAAAAGGACTGCTAACGGATTTGAAACTTTTTTCCTGTCTCCCAGCCGTACGGATGAGGCTTTGGCGGTTGCGCGACTGGAGAACGAAGTGATCGAACTTGAAGAAGATAAGCATAAATACGGCGATTTTACGGATGAGAAATTCATTCTGAGTAACATTATGCAGAGTGTTTTCGTAAAAGAAAGCGAAGAGCTTGCAGCGTATATTCAAAAGGGCATCGACAAGCAGGTTGATCTGCAAAACCGCGGTGTCTCCCAGGCGCCGTTCTATGTATTGATGGGCGCTTCGATGCCTTCGGTACTGGTCGAGACCGCATTCATTTCAAATGTAAAAGAGGAAAAGTTCCTGAAGTCCGAAGATGGACAAAAAAAGATCGCCGAGGGGATTTATGAAGGAATCAAGAATTTTATCCGCGATTATGAGAAGTCGATGAAAGAAAAATGACCCTGCCCCCTGAAAGGAGCCGTTATGAAACGCGCTATCCGATGGTCTGCCTTATGGTACGTCGTCCTGCTTTTGTTATCAACATCAATACTTTTCTCTCAGGACGTCCGTGATCCCGGACATAGGGAGTCTCTCGCCAAGACAGAAAGCCTTCGATACAAGACGTCCTTTCTCAGCGCACAGGCCCCATCGGATCCCCGTTACGACGCGCTGTATTACAAACTTGATATTACGATAACGACAGCGCCGAAACCCAACTACCTCACCGGATATGTTGTGATGCGAGCCAAAAGCCTGCGGGATGGACTCACAGTCATTAGCCTGGACCTGATGAATTCGATGACTGTGGATTCTGTGCGATGCGGTGGAACGCCGGTTTCTTTTACACAATTTTCACATTACTTTGACATACAGCTCGACCAGGCCTACGGCACCGGCGACATTTTTGAGGTTATCGTGTATTACCGGGGCCTGCCCGGCAGCAGCGGCTTTGGCAGTTTTGCCTTTCTTTCCCACCTGGGCACGCCATGGGTCTGGAGCCTCAGCGAACCCAATGGCGCCAAGGACTGGTGGCCTTGCAAAGATCACCCGAGCGACAAAGCCGATTCCGCAGATATTTTGATCACCTGCAGTTCATCTTTTAAGGCTGGGTCGAATGGAAGACTGATCCAAGTCACCGATAACGGGAACAGCACCCGCACTTACCATTGGCAAACGCGCTATCCGATTTCGGCCTATCTGATTTCTGTAACACTGACCAATTTTTCTGAATTCACCAATTGGTGGAAATATCAGCCGGGTGATTCCATGCCGGTATTGAATTATGTGCTTCCCGAACATCTTTCCAGCGCGCAGTCCTCGCTTCCCAAAACGATCGGTATGTTGAATGTTTTTTCCAATATGTTCGGCCGTTATCCCTTTGTGAATGAAAAATACGGCCATTGTGAATTCGGCTGGGGCGGCGCAATGGAACACCAGACGATGACCTCTACGGGTACGTTCAACGAGTTTACCATCGCTCACGAACTGGCTCACCAGTGGTTCGGCGATATGATCACCTGCAGGACGTGGGGACATCTTTGGCTCAACGAAGGGTTCGCCACTTATTGCGAATCCTTGTATGCCGAAGCCTTATACGGAAAGGCTGCGTTTTGGAGCAATGTGATAAATGACATGAATGCGGCAAAAAACGCCACGGGAACTCTTTTTCTGACCGATTCTTCCAATGTCAATTACATGTTCAATTACAACCGCGTGTATGCCAAAGGTGCGACGGTGCTTCATATGCTCCGGCGCGTTCTAGGGGATTCGGTTTTTTTTGATGCGATGTACAATTACGCCAATGATCCCGACTTGAAATTCGGCACGGCAACTACTTTGGATTTTCAAGAGGTATGTGAAGAGACATCCGGAAGGGACCTCGATTATTTTTTTAATGAATGGATTTACGGACAAGGCTTTCCCAATTACACTTATTGGTACCGAACCGATCCGGCGTCCGGAGGAGGGCACAAAGTTACGATAGGAGTCAATCAGAGTATTAGAACCAATCCGGCCTATTTTACAATGCCCATCGATATCAAACTTACGGCCTCGGGTTGGGATACTTCATTTACGGTCTTTAACGATCAGGCTTTACAGACTTTTTCTGTTGTTGTGTCTCATCAGCCGGTGTCTGTATTATTTGATTCCGCCGGTTGGATCATGAAATCGGCCGCCCAGATCTCTCCTCCGCCCGATACGACTTCCGGAATCAAATATGCGCAGCTTTCTCTGGGAGCCTTGGCGTCTCCTGTGGTAAGTCGGGTACGGTTTGCCGTCGGAGCGGATTCCGTGTTGACCGCCGTTCACCTTGAGGTCAACGGGCAAGCATTATCTATGCAAAAATCCGGCGATCTTTTCTTTGGAGATTATGACGTTGCCAACTCTTCAGACCTGACCGTTGAAGCTACGGCCACGGACATACATGCCTTTTCGGTATCTCTGAATAAACATTATTTGGTTTTCGGTATGGACAAACCGGCCGCCTTTGGACCTTACAGAGTCTCAGCTGAAGGAAATGGTTTTATGTTATTAAGCCGCATGGATCCTGTTTCACCACCCGCAGGTTGGATCAGCCTTGGGTCCGGACTTGAATGGACCGTGACGGAAAAAACGGGAGATTTGAGAATTGAAATGAGATACACCCATATGTTGAATGATATACCGCCCATAGATGATCATCGCAAAATTGGAATCTATCAATGGATCGGCCACCAATGGGTCTATGCCGGAGGGGAAGGCAAGGACGGCGTCGTGTCGGCGGTCATCCATGAGGATGCACCGATTGCCGTTCTATACAATCCTTCACGGAATATTGTTCCAACGGATTTTTACCTGTTTCAAAACTATCCGAACCCTTTCAACCCGGCTACAACGATCCGTTTTGAAATCCCTTTTGACTCGCACGTAAAGGTCGTTGTTTATAACTTGTTGGGTCAGGAAATCGCCGTGTTGTTTGACGGTTATAGATCTCAGGGCCGCTATGATGTCCTATGGGACGGAAAGAACGCTCGTGGAAAGGAAGTAGCCAGCGGAGTTTACCTTTACCGATTGGAAACCGATAAATTTCGTCTTACAAGAAAAATGCTTCTCATAAAATAAGTACTAAGTTCTTAATTTGTCCAACGCATTTACAATTCCGCGAGTCTTGTCCAGGCATTCCTGATATTCCTTTTCAGGGTCCGAGTCCCAAACGATAGCACCACCGGTTTGAAAATATCCTTCTTGGCCCTTCAGGATCAAAGTTCGGATTATAACTGACAACTCCACATCTCCTTTGTAACCCATATAGCCGAGGGCCCCTGAATAGACGCCGCGTTTGTATTCCTCCAGTTCCTCAATGATCTCCATCGCACGGATCTTCGGCGCTCCGGTCATAGATCCTGGCGGGAAACAGGCTTTGACCGCTTCCATCGGCCGTCGCCCGGCTTCCAGCCGACCGGTCACTGTAGATACCATCTGGAATACCGTTGCATATTTTTCAATACTAAAAAGATCATCAACTCGCACGCTTCCGGTTTCTGAAACACGACCCAAATCGTTTCTTACCAGGTCTACGATCATGACGTTCTCGGCCCGGTCTTTTTCACTGTGAAGCAGATCGAAGTACATCGCCTCATCTTCAAAAAAATCATTCCGTCTCGGCCGAGTTCCTTTGATGGGTTTACTTTGCAGATCGTTATCCCTTACGCGGAGAAACCGTTCGGGCGAAGAGCTGATAACGGAATTCTCTCCGAATTTCAAGATAGCGGAAAACGGGGAAGGGCTTGTTTCAACCAGGCTTTTGAATATATGATAGTCGGTCCACCGGTCGCGCTTATGAAACCGGATGTTGAATCTTTGGGCAAGATTGATCTCATAGACATCTCCGTTGGCGATATACTCCCTGATCGTCTCGATTTTTCGTATATACTCCTCTTTTGAAACAACAGGGTTGATATCGTAATCGAGAGAGCGGGGACCATCGTTCGGAATGACCGGATCGGAAAAAATGATCTTTTCAAGGCGATCGATACGCTCTTTCGTCCCGCACAGATGATAATGACCTTTCTCATGGTCATAGACCACGAACGCGTCGTATAACATCCAGAATGCATCCGGCCTTTCAGGGTCGTCTTGGGAAGTACTGGCAAGTTCCTCCAATTGATCTTTCAGGTCGTATCCGAAATATCCCACCGCACCTCCTGAGAAGATATGTGGCGGAAGAGGATGCGTATCAAAAACATCATACGGATGTCTTTCTGTCAAACAGCTCTCTAAGGCCTGGAAAACATTCCCTTCTGATCTTTTTTCCTGACCGTCTTTCTTGACGACAATCCTGTTCTGTTTGGCGGTGATTGTAGTTACGGGATCGCATGAAAGATAAGAGAAACGTGCGTTTTCGGATGACGTAAGTGAACTGAAAAGAAAGAAGTTGTTGTCCTCCAAATAGAATTTGGCGTAGAGATCGAGCGGGGTTCCCGTCCAACTTAGCGGCTTTATGATCCACTTATCCATGATCACTCCAGAATCTCTATGAGCGTTTGTCTGAAAACATCCAAGAGGCGCCGGGTTACCGGACCGATAGCGCCGTTGCCGATCTTTTTTGTTCCCGCCTGATTCACCGGAAGTATTTGAATATTCGTGTTGGTCAGGAATACTTCTTCCGCTGAAAGAACTTGGGCTTTTGTGATCTTTGCTTCGAAAACGGAAAGGCCCAACTTTGACTTTGCGATCTCAACGACTCGCGCCCTGGTAGTTCCGGGTAGTATGCCCGATTGGATCGGCGGCGTATAGAGCGTCCCGTCTTCTATTATGAAAAGATTACTGGAGGAACCTTCGTACACGTGACCCAGCGCATCCATGAAGACGGTTTCATAACAACCCTGATCCAGGGCGCTCTGCTTGGCCATGACAAACGGCTGGGCGCTGAGTGACTTGATTTTGGATTCGTGATCATGAGAACCGAACAATGAGGAAATGGCAAAATCTATCTTAACGCCCTTTTCGTACAGCTGGGCGGGAATGTCTTTGATCGGCCGAACGGCTACAAGCAGGGTTGGTCTCAAGTCTTTAGCATATCCAAATCCAAATTGTTCGCCGATGCCGCGGGTGATCGTTATGCGAACATAAGCATCCTTCAAGGCATTCTTTTGCAGAAGATCATGAAGAATTACTCTCGGTTCTTCGTTCGTAAATGGCCAACGCAGACCCGTCCTTTGACAGCCATCCTTCAAACGCTCTATATGAGCATGGAAGGAAATGATACCGCCCTTGACGGCGCGCATGGTCTCGAAGACCCCGTCTCCGTAAAGAAAACCCCTGTCATTGGGCGAGATGGCAATCCGGTCTTCGGAAACGAATTTCCCGTTGAAGTAAGCGATGTAAGCTGGCATGAATGATATAGTTATTTTCGTTTCAATCTAAATACAGTGCACCAGACAATCAATCAAATTGCATTCGAAAAAATCTTGTGCCTAAGGCTTTTTTTGTATATAATGCACGACGTTTCAAGAAAAGTTGAAAGTTCACATTAGAAGAAATCCATGATCGACACGATTTTTGACAAAATAGAAAAGGGCGAACGTCTGACGTTTGAGGACGGTTTGACCTTGTATCAATGCAAAGAATTGCCGGCCCTGAGTTTTATGGCCAACAATGTCCGTGAAAAGAAAAAGCCTGGGAATGTCGTCTCTTATATCATTGACCGTAATATCAACTACACCAATGTCTGCGTTGATAAATGCAGTTTCTGCGCGTTTTACAGGCCGGTAGGCTCCGATGAAGGTTACGTCTTGCCTTACGAAGAGATCGACAAGAAGATTGAGGAACTGATCGCTTTGGAAGGTATACAGATTTTGATGCAGGGCGGGCTCAATCCAAAACTGAAGATCGCGTATTATGAAGATCTTTTTCGTCACCTCAAAACGAAGTTCCCGCAGATCTGGCTGCATTGTTTGAGCGCGCCGGAAATCGATTATATCGCTAAGGTCTCCGATTTGTCGGTTGAGGAGGCTCTGGTCCGTTTGAAGGCCGCGGGTCTGGACTCCATTCCCGGAGCCGGTGCGGAGATCCTGGTTGACCGCGTCCGGGCAGAAGTATCACGCGGTAAATGCGATTCCGAACGATGGCTCAATCTTCACCGTGTCGCACACAAAGTTGGGTTAACGACAACCGCTACTATGATGTACGGCCATGTCGAAACCATCGAGGAAAGACTGGAACACATTCTAAAGATCCGTGATCTCCAGGATGAAAGCCTGCGTAATTACGGACGAGGATTTACGGCCTTTATCCCATGGAATTTTCAGCCGGACAACGTTCCTTTGGGACAAAATCCCAATATCCGTCTTACAACCACGGTAGAATATCTTCAGACCCTTGCCATTTCCCGCATCATGCTGGATAATATCGATAACTTCCAGGTTTCTTGGGTTACGCAAGGTAAAGATGTGGCGCAACTAGGATTGAACTATGGGGCCAATGATTTCGGCAGCTTGATGATCGAGGAAAACGTCGTGAGCCAGAACGGCACGTCTTTCAATGTGACGATCAAGGACATTGAAAAGATGATCGCGGATGCGGGCTATAAAGCCAAACGCAGAAATAACCATTATGAAATTATAAATTAGAAATTTTGAATTGTAAATTTCTAATTCAAAATGTCCAATTCACAATTTTTCAATATTCCTTCTTTACCGTAGTTCCTCTGTAGAAAAACTGCAATATCTGTTTGTAATTGTATCCTTGTCTGGCCATCGTTCGTGCGCTGTATTGGCACAGGCCCACGCCGTGTCCAAATCCTGCGCCTTTGCAGGCAACGGACTGGATCGTGCCGTCCGGATTTCGGATAAGGTCGACTCTAAAGAGCGAGCTGTACAGAATATATTTCTCACCGCGCAAAATCCGGCGCGCCTGTTCCCCGCTGACGATAAAATTGTCTTTGGTAAAGCCGATCTTGAATTCTTTGACGCGCTGGGATGAGTCGCGGCTAATGACGGCTAAGTTGTACAAACGCTGTTCGTTAATACGAGAAACTTCTTCCTGAGGCAGCACTACCTGCAGATTATCTTTGATGAGCTTTTCGATCTCCTCGCCGGTCCATTTCAATTCCCAACGGTAATTCGGCGATTCATCACACAACACCTTTCCGGCAACCTCATTGTGTATGCTCGTCAGATAAGACGTGGGAGACGAACTCTTCCAGACTTCTTGCACGTTGGCCGTTACGCCTCCACAGGTGGAAAAGAAAAACGCATTAATCGGCTTTCCGTCAGCTACCGCGATCTCCCCCAGTGTTTCGATCACGGCCTGGTTGGTCAGTTCGCTTTCGCTGGAAGCGCCTGCGTACACCTGATCGCTGACATCGCTCATATAATCGTATAATTCATACTTGCCCTTATTCCGAATGGCATACGTACGGGCCGCCACCGCCTGGGCTTTGGCCGCATCCGACTGTTCGGCCGAAAGGTTTCCGATCTCATTGCGAACGACGCCCATCAAATAAGATTCCATATCGAGCACATTGATAACGAGGATTTCACCGGCATCGCAAACGATCGAAAGGCTCCCGCGGTACGCATTTCCGCCGGTATGAAAACGGGTATCGGGTGTTTTGGAAGTCAAAGTAAGCGACGAAAAAGCGCCCCAATTTTTCCCCTGAGAATCATACACTTCCACTTTATCAATGGCGTTTTTCAACTCCAGCTTCTGCTGTGCCGATACGTACGTGATGTCCTGACCGCCGACCCCGTCTTTTACAACAAAGGCCGAATTTGCTGTGATCGTGACTGCTGACGTCTTATCCAATAGGACCTTCACTTGCGGAATATTTGGGTTGTCTGGAATACTTCTTGTTTGCCGGGGGACCGTGCAGCCGATAAAGAAAGCAGCGATAGCAATTAAGCAGAATGTTTTTCGCATCATATGGTTTTTCGAGAGTTGGTTACAAATGACCTCTCGACTATCTTAAGGATTTTTTTTCTGGAAGTGAAGTGATTTTTTTGTGCAGGAGCCTGATTACTAGAAATCGACACCATTATCAGATCTTCATTCAGACGTAAGATTCATTCCCTCCTGATGGCTTCCACGGGATCAAGTCTTGCCGCACGCACAGCGGGATACGTTCCGAATATGATTCCGATCAGAACCGCCAGAACACTGATTGTGACCAATGAGGACGTGGAAAATGACAACTGAAACGGCGCGTCCACCATCGCTTTTGCAATGGCTTGAATGCTGAACGATATCAGAATACCAAATACCAAACCCATAGCGCTGCCTAAACACGAGATGACGACAGACTCGGATAGGAATTGAATGAGGATATCACGCCGTTTGGCCCCAACCGCCTTTAGGATACCTATCTCTGTGGTGCGCTGGGTAATGGAGATCAGAAGAACATTCATGATTCCTACGCCGCCAACAATTACCGAAATACCCACGATCGAACCCATGATTATTCTGGTCAAGGTAAATGCCTTGGTCACTTGTTCGACTCGCACCCGGTTGCTTTGAACTTGAAATGGATCATCGGTTTTATGATGAACTTTAAGCCAATGTTGAATTTCTTCCTCCAACAGCACCACATCCTCTGTGGAAGCCGCCTCAATCAGTCCAATGGGCGGATATTCCGAATGCAGTTCTGCCGGCAACAAACTTATAGGAATAAAGGCCTCAGCTGTCGCGGACAGACTGCGGGTGATCCCGGCAACCGTATATGCGCCATTTCTGATTTCGATTCTTTTCCCGATCAGACTCCCAAAAGAGGATGTATCTTGACGTAGTTCTTTGGCCAATGCCGTATTGATGATGATTACGCTTTCGGGATTACGTACATCCCGGCGATCAAGATATCTTCCGGCCAGAAGAGGGTCTTTTTTCAGTACAGGTTCTGAAGTGTACATGATTCGTGCGCCAACGACCTTTCCCGAGTCATGATCCCGGACTTCCGCGCCCAAACTTGAAACAAGCTGGCCCAGGGCCGGCCTTGAAAGGGACTGCCTGAGAGAATCGAAGAGCGTGTAATTCAACATCGCCGGATTCTTTTTCCGCATCTTGATCCCATTCATCGTTTTAAAAGGCTCGGTACTGATCATGATGGTGTTAACGGATGTCGTACTTGAGAGCTGCTCTCTTGTATATTGCTCCATACCGTCAACCAATGAAAGAATGGCTACGAGAGCGGCCACGCCAATTACTACACCGAGTACGGATAAAAAGGTGTGAAAAAAGCGCGCACGGATATTTCTGATTGCCATTAGAACCGCTTCGGCAATATATTTGATCATCTATTTGGTCCGGTTGTTGTTACATATGCAGTAGTTGTTGAGACAATTTCTACGACGGCTTGATCGCTTTGTTCCCATCCTGAGGTAATGAATTTCTCAAATGGATACAAAAAACCCGGGCTAGACATAGACCGGGTCGGAACTATCATGTATATGCATGAAAAAGTTTTAGAACGGATGCTCAAAAGAAAGATAGACAAGAACGCTTTTGGTCTTATCGGAGCCATTTAGCTGAACTGGGAAACCCACACCGGGCACGATCTGAACGGAACCGGCATTGTGTGCGTAACGAAAACCGGGGCTAATCGTATGGGTGCCTTCGCGCTTGGAACCGTTATCCACATATTCCGCGAAGTATTCCAGCATCAGGTTGGCATTCCACTTGAATAGCCAGATCACACTACCGCCGAAATGGTAACTAATCAGAGTCTTTTTTCCATTCATAGTCTCTGTGCCGGGTGTCATGGTCGCGCCTGCGTTAGCGTGCGCCATCCACTTATCTGCCAGTGGTGTGCTGATAGGCAAGTTCACCTGATAGCTCATCTTACCGGAACCCAGCCCCTTTTTATCATCGCCCGACGGCAGAATGACCGATAATCTGGGCGCTATCGCCGCCCATGAATTTTGATCATACAACTGGTATCGATAATTGATAAAAATGTCTCCCAAGCCGTTCACATTATTCTTGTTCAACCATGCGTATGGAATACTGTAACTCACTTGATGTTTTACTGTAAATAGAGGCCATTCCTGTGTGAATGAGAACTCCATATCCTTATGAGGCCTGGAATAGACCAAATTCGAGATATGCTGTACGACGCCGGGTTCCTGGTTGTAGGCTTCTTCGATCAGAAAAGAATTATCCGCGATAGGTTCCTGCGCGCGCAATAAGGACGTTAGACAAAAAATGCAGATTACAAAAAGGCCACGACCCATACGTAGTCTCCATTCTAAACTTTAATGATTTTTTCCGGATTGTACAACTAATCTAAATGAACCGGCTAAGAATTGCCAGTATTTTGTGTTACGCCTCTTGTATTGGCAGGTTCTGAGCGATCCATGAATAAAAACTAAAAACCCCGTTGTCTTTCGATAACGGGGTTTATATCCGGCTAAAAATTTATTTTTTCAAGCTGGTTTATGGTCTAGTAACGGCTGCCGCCGCGTCCGCCGCCAAAGGATTTTTTCTCCATCGGCTTCGCAACGTTGACGGTAAGGTTTCTCTCCATGAGAGAGTAATTGTTGAACATTTCGATGGCCTTTGTCGCCTCTTCATCCGTCGACATCTCGACGAAACCGAAACCTTTGGAACGGCCCGACATCTTGTCCGTAATGATCTTTGCGGACGTGACGTTGCCGGCTTGGGAGAACAGATCGTTTAAAGCCTGTTCATCCGTTCTGTATGACAGATTGCCGACGTAAAGTTTGTTTGAGTTCATGTTTGCTTCTTTCTGAATAAATAAAATAATACGACCCTGTTACTAAGGGGCGCGGATCCCCGCCCTTGTTTTTTAAAAAAATAAAAAAAAGCCCCAATAAAAAAGGAACTTATTGGGGCTTAAAAATAAATCCCGGCAACGTCCTACTTTTCCATGCAGTTACCCACATAGTATCATTAGCGCTGGCAGGCTTAACTGCTCTGTTCGGAATGGGAAGAGGTGTATCCCTGCCGCTAAAGTCACCGGAAATTTAAAATTTTGACAATTGAGAGTATCGATTTAATGAGAATCGTCTATAATGTCTTATTAAAATAAAATATAAAATCAAGCCGCTCGACTTATTAGTATCACTCGACTGAACGCATTACTGCGCTTACATCTGTGACCTATCAACCACGTCGTCTCCGTGGAGTCTTTAGTGTCTTGCGACAGGGATACCTAATCTCAGGGTGGGTTTCGTACTTAGATGCTTTCAGCACTTATCCCATCCGAACATAGCTACTCTGCCATGCCTTTGGTAAAACAGCAGATGCACTAGAGGTTCGTCCATTCCGGTCCTCTCGTACTAAGAATAGAGCCCTTCAAGTATCCTACGCCCACAGCAGATAGGGACCGAACTGTCTCACGACGTTCTGAACCCAGTTCACGTACCGCTTTAATTGGCGAACAGCCAAACCCTTGGGACCTTCTCCAGCCCCAGGATGCGATGAACCGACATCGAGGTGCCAAACC
>CAYPYN010000007.1:0-155997 GCA_964415295.1 uncultured Bacteroidota bacterium | reverse complement strand
CGTCACCGCGACCGCATCGCCTTTATGCGTGTTTGCTCAGGCCGCTTTATGCGTGATATGACCGTGACTCATTCAAGAACCAAGAAGAAAGTCAGACTGTCTAATTCGGCAAAACTCTTCGGTCAGCAACGCGAGACGGTGGACGATGCTTTTCCCGGTGATATTGTCGGTTTGGTCGGACACTCCGATTTTGGTATTGGAGACACGCTTTCCGAGGACGCATCCATTATCTATACGGAAATACCCCGATTCCCGCCCGAAAGTTTTGTGTTTTTGCACAATCCCAACACGGCCAAGTTCAAACGATTTCGTGAAGGTCTCGATCAATTACTTCAGGAAGGCGTAGTGCAGAGCTTCTATCTTAAGAACTCCTATGAGCGGACACCGCTACTGGCGGCCGTAGGTCCGTTGCAGTTCGAGGTCGTCCAATTCCGCCTGGAAAGCGAATACGGCGCAGAATGCCGGCTGGAGCCGACCAATTGGAAATTAGTGCGATGGGTGTCACCGGAAGTCGGAGAAGACGCTCTGTCAAAATTGTACCTGCCTTCCGGAGCCGCTTTTGCCGAGGACACGGCCCGCCAAACGGTCATTCTTTTCAGCGATGAGTGGTCCTGCAACTATTTTATGGAAAAGAATCTTACGATCCCGCTGTCAAAACTGTCGTATAAAGACGAGCAGATCTCCATCGAAGAATAGTCACTTGTCTCCGCCTAACGTTTTTTCCGCCAGCCACATTATCATCTCGTGTATCTCTTTCGTTCTATTCCGTTCATCCTCGCGAACCGCTTCATCCAGGAGGTGCAGAGACTGAAGGTACCGGATACGGCTCAAACGCCGCTCTCCCTTCATTTCAAAAATGTCCCCTTCTTCCTTGAGGAGTTTAGACAACGTGATACACTTAAATGAGTCAAAAATACCGTCCGAGGTCATCCATCGGATCAGGTCTTTGTCGGAGAGATCTTTGAAGGTGGTGAAGTCGTGACCGAGCAACTCTCTGCCGGTACGATCGATCTCATCCAGCGCTTTTTCGTATTGCGCCTGCTCTTTGAGATTCAGAATCTTGGCCAATGCACGGGCCAATAATTCCGTCATGCGCAAGATATAGTCACGCTGGATCATAACGTGATATTGCGGGAAAAAATTCAGGCTCCGGCTGTTCTAACGATAGCCATGATATCCTCGAAGACCTTGTCTTCTTCCTTTTCCCCGTCGAGGTAGGTTAATTTGCCCACGGAACGGTAATAATCACGAAGCGGCGCGGTCTCGGTTTCGTAAACCGACAGACGCTTCTCAATCGCCTCGCGCCGGTCGTCCGTACGTTGATAGATCTCTCCACCGCAGACATCGCAGACTTCTTCTTTTTTGGGCGGATGGGTCAATTTATTGAATACCGTCCCGCAATTCCGGCAAACCAGCCGATTGGACAAACGCTCCACAATGGCAGCATGCGGAACATGGAAATCGATAACGGCATCCAGTTTGATCTTCATCTTCTGCAAAGACCTTTCCAGGGCTTCCGCCTGGGGCAGAGTGCGCGGAAAACCGTCAAGGATGAATCCCTTTTCTGCGTCCGATTTGGCGAGTCTTTCCTCGACCAGCGCAATGATCAGATCGTCCGGAACGAGTTTACCGCTGTCCATGAAGGACTTGGCCTGAATACCCAAAGGCGTATTATGTTTGAGCGCCTCCCTCAGCATGTCGCCGGTGGATATCTGAGGGATCTTCAAAGTCTCGACCAGTTTTCTGGCCTGCGTTCCTTTGCCAACGCCCGGTGCTCCCAGAAGCAATAACCGCATGATCGTTTCCTCCTCGCTATAAACCCTTTGCCGTCAGTCCCATAGCTTTGTTAAGCGTAAACTGAAGATTCTGGGTTCGAATATATTCTTCCCAGTCTATTTCAGGATCTTGCCGTTTCTTGAATTTCATATAGAAGACGGATTTGCCCTGATCTTTCCATTTCTTCTCGTATTTCGTCGGATAATAACCTTCCAATTCCCGCACATAGACGCCCGGAAAAACATGGTCGAAGCAGCGCGTTTCATCGATGCTTTCGATCACCCAATCCCTATACTCCTCATCATCCGTGGCAATCGTAAGTTCACTCCGCATTTTGAGGGCCAGCATGCGCAAGGATACCGGGTTAACCAGCCGCCGTTTCTTGTGTCTTTTTTTAAACCAGGGATCGGGATAATTGATGTACACATTTTCAATCGAAGCGTCTCCGAAAAGCCGCCAAGTGAGAAATTTGGCGTCTCCGATCAACAGCCTTGCGTTGGAGATCTCGTGCCTGATCAATTTCCTATTCGCTTTCTTGACGTAAAATCCCTCAATTTCAATACCGACGATATTGCGTGAGGGATGGTCCTTGGCAAAAGGAACCAGGAAGCTCCCGTTACCGATCCCGATCTCCAGGTCGATCGGATGCTCATTGCCAAAAATTTCATTCCAAAGAACAGGTCTGTTATGACGAACGAGCTGTATAAATTCGTCTTTTCGCCAATCAAGTATGAAGGTATTCAATATCCGGGTCCGCTTATTTGTCCTTAAAATCCGGCTTACGTTTCTCGAGGAACGCAGAAACGCCTTCTTTCATATCGTGGGTTCCGTATAATTCGCTGAAGCACGACGACTCGATATCCATAGCTTTGACGATGTCTACCTGACTACCCAACGCCATTGATTTCAGTGCGCGGGCCATGGAGGAGCCGCTTTTGGAAGTCATCTTGGAGGCCACCTTTTTGGCATCCTCGATCAGCGTATCTTTAGAAACAACCTTGTTAACGAGTCCTATCGCCAAGGCTTCTTCGGCACGAATCTGATCGGCGCTCAGTATCATTTCCGTAGCTTTACTCATGCCTACAATTCGCGGCAGACGCTGAGTACCGCCGAAACCAGGAATGATGCCTAACGCGATCTCCGGCAGTCCCATCAGGGCGCGGTCGGAGGCGATACGTATGTGGCAACTCATGGCCAATTCCAGTCCGCCGCCTAAACAAAATCCGTTGATGGCCGCGATCACGGGTTTAGAACCGTTCTCAAGTTTGAGAAAGACCTTTTGTCCGAAGGCCGACATCTCTTTGGCTAATTCCTTAGAAGTCAGCTTTGAAATCTCATCGATGTCCGCGCCGCTGGCAAACATCTTCCCTGCTCCCGTTATGATGATCACTTTGACTTCACTATTCTGATGAAGTTCGTCCAGCATCCTATCCAACTCCTGCAGCAAAGGCATTTTCAGACTGTTGCCCGGAGGATTGTTTAAGGACAACAACGCAATCTTATCGGCAATCTCCAGCTGAAGAAATTGATACGGCATGAATACTCCTATGGTTTATTACGCCAGATTTCATTGAAAATATATCATTTGCCGGCGTAAAATGAAACATGAAAGTTCGTCCCCGCGAAGTCCGGTAATAAAAAACCCCGCGGGTTTTCCGCGGGGCTAAAACATCAGAGTTTCCAATGTTATTTCACCAACAGCATTTTTTTCACCTTTGAAAATTTACCGGATTCAAGACGGCAGATGTAAATACCGCTCGCAACCTCCCTACCCGATACATCCTTTCCGTTCCAGGTCACACGATATCCTTTCCCCGTTTCAAAGTAACCATCCGCCAATGTCACAACCGATTGGCCAAGAATATTGTATACCGTTATCCTGACGTGACCCGACCGCGCCACATCGAATTTAATAGTGGTCGTCGGATTGAACGGATTAGGATAATTCTGCGATAGCATGAATTCATCGGGAAGCTGCGCCTTGATCTTATTCACTTCGTTCAGCACATATCCGGCTTTGCCGGCAACCAGTTTAAAACGGTTCTGGTTTTGGTTCCTGAATTCATAGTATGGGACCGTTTCGTCAAGTTCGATACATTGGTTATTGGTGACGTCCACGAGAATCACTTTTACATCGGATGTCAGAGCTCCCATCATATCCCAGGTCAATCTAGTGCGGTTCTTGCCGGTAGTATTACGAACGATCATATCCCAAACATGGCCGTCCTCATTGGCAGAGCGGATATCTCCGGAGAGCGTCAGATCTCCTCTCCTGAAATACAGGCCGATATTCTTTCCTACCGATACCGGTTCCGGTTCGCTCAGCGTGGTGAAGTTCTCAGAAACGCCTGCAAAATTGAAAGCATCGCGGTATTCACCCGATTCAGCAATGAAACGTAACCGCCATTCGGTTTGATCCACTGCCGGTTTTACTGCCATCATTGTCCAGTCTACCACATCGCCAAGCCTTACATTTCCTCCGGTCTTATTATAGATCATGTAACCGCCGAATGCGCGCATCTCTGTAACCTGCTCCCAGCCGGAAACGCCCCATAATTTCCACACCGATCCGATGGAATCCTGGTTTAAGTCTTTCACAAAAATATTTGCCGGGAACGTGTAGGGCCACGGTACGGCGTTCCACTGAGGGCTTAATACGATATTACCGAACATCTGCGGATCGTTGGTTTTCCGTGAAGTAGCGCTGTTGAATATTTCCTGAGCGGAACCCTGGCGATGATAGATGAAATAGGCTTTATCTCCCGACAAACTCGTTACGTCAACGAACGATTGTGTCGGCTGGTCGAATTCCCATGCGCGCCAATTGGTCGGAATACCATCTTCCAGAATCTGGGCACCCCAAAGACCGGTCAGAGATAGCGATGCATCCATGGACATAGCGATAGTAAAATACTGTTCTTTGGGAATGCCTCCGTAAAAGTGGCTGTTGTCCCAAATTGTTGCGATATCGTTGATCGTAACGCTGATGCTCGCTCGTGACGTCGCGGGATAATAGACCACTCCGCCGGTATTCTGAGCGCGAATACGGTACCACACGCCTTCCTGAGTTACCGATGATCCCGGAATAGTGCCGCTGTAATTGATTCCATTGTAAGTCATGGTCAGAGAATCGCCTTCCGTTTGAGTAGTCTTTCCATACAACAGTTTGACGGTTGGACTGGTGCCGGTCGCCGTCACGGTGATCGTCACTGCGGCCGAAGGAATGGGTGAAGGGTTAGATACATTGGGCGTGCCGAGGGTCGGAGCAATCCCCAAAGTCGTAGCGGAGGCTTCGTTGGAATTGGAGGAAGTCGCTCCGTATTGATTCGCCGCATAAATGCGATAGTAATATGTTGTATTAACAGACAAACCGGTATTGCTATATGATGTTGCGGGGACACTTACCGAATCAATCACATTAAATCCACTCCCGGATGTCAAGGATTGGAAAATATTATATTTTGTCGCATTGGAGCTTGCCGTCCAACTCAGGTCGATCCGGCTTGATGATACGGGCGTGGCAACGAGATTGCCGGGCTGAGTCGGCATAGGGTAAACAATGACCCTTGCGGGCCTGCTGTAAAGCGTCAACTCTGTTGCTACGGTATTAGTGATCCTGCAAACATAATTACCGGAATCAGGAACGTCCCAATACAGTTTGTAGTATTCATTGCTTGTTGCGCCGGTAATATCAACGCCGTTTTTCATCCATTGGTACCGGTTGTTTTCTCCCCCAACATCGACAGAAAGCGTTTCTGCCGTTCCCTGGAGCATAGTAAGAGTTGAATAGGTTCCTATGCTGTCCTGCGGGGAATAAGTAAATGTCTGTGAAGCCGCGCCGATGTTTGGTTCAATGTCTTCAAAAGTAAAACGGTTGCTATCTATCGAGAGCTCCTTAAGAGAATCGAGACCCGTAAAATCGGGCAAATCTGTCAATCCATTAGCCGTTAGTCGCACCTGATTTAGATATGGGAGAATCGTTAGTGAAGTTGGAACTGCACCGGTGAGCTGATTATATGGAAGATTCAACATTTCTAATTTGACGAGATTGCCAATTTCCGAAGGAATGAATCCTGATAACTGATTATACCCAAGACCGAGTACTTTCAGATTAGAGGCATTGCCCAGCGACGAAGGAATAGATCCCGAGAGGGCATTGCGTCGCAGATAGAGATATTCCAGATTGGAGAGATTACCGAATTCAACCGGAATGGAACCCGAAAGTAAGTTCGATACCAAGTTTATTGACATCAAGTTAGTCAAATTGCCGATTTCAGGAGGAATAGATCCTGTAATTTGGTTCGAAGCCAGATTTAATTGATTTAATCCTTGCATGTTGCCAATCGTTGAGGGAATATTTCCAATCAAGTGATTCGTCCAAAGATCCAGTTCATACAAAGAGGACAGATTTCCAATTGAGGCTGGCAGGATTCCTGCAAGATTGTTGTTCAATAGACTAATCGAATATACGCGATTCCCGCTCAGTGTCACACCATACCACGTATCGATGGGATTCGACGTTTTCCAGTTCGTCTTGTTCGTCCAGTTGTCCCCTCCCGTGCTGTCGTATAGATCTACGAGCGCGAGGGAGTCGAGAGCGCGTCCGGATAGCGAGGTATTGCGCAACACAGAAACGGTACTGCTGCCTTGATTTGTCGCTGCTAAGTCCGGCTTTCCATCCCCATCCATATCACTTATGACGACACCTACGGGCGCACTTCCCGTCGCGAAGTCTACTTTGCCGGCAAGACCGATGGTGCCGCTGCTGCTTGTGTTCCTGAGAACTGAAACCGTACTGCTACTATAGTTTGCGGTAGCAATATCAGCCTTACCGTCTCCATCCATATCACCCAGAGCGACTCCCGCAGGAACACTTCCGGTTGCGAAGTCTGCTTTGACGTCAAGGCTGATAGAGCCGCTCGTACTGGTGTTTCTGAAGACCGATACTGTGGCGCCGCTATAATTCGTGACGACCACATCAGGCTTGCCGTCTGCATCTACGTCACCTATGGCAACGCCCAAGGGATAGCTTCCTGTTGCAAAATCTACTTTGGGGTCAAGACTGATCGAGCCGCCGGTGCTGGTGTTTCTGAAAACCGAGATTGTGTTGTTGCCGGCGTTTGCATTGACTATATCAGGCTTACCGTCGCCGTCCAAATCACCTATGGCAACTCCCCACGGACCACTTCCTGTCAAGGAATCCACTTTAGCCGCAAAACTGATCGTCCCCACATTACCGGTGTTTCGAAAGATTGAAATCATGCCGCTGCTGAACTCACTTGCTACAACGAGATCGGCTTTACCGTCACCATCCACGTCGCCAATAGCAACGGTGTTAGGACCATTTCCCATTGCGAAATCTACTTTTGGGTCAAGAGTGATAGCGCCGATCGTACTGGTGTTTCTATAGACGGATATTGTGGTGCCGCCGTTGTTTGTTACTACCACATCAGGCTTACCGTCTCCATCCACGTCACCAACGGCGACTCCGCGGGGAGATACTCCCGTTGCGAAATCTGCTTTGGTGGCAAAGTCACACGAGCCGGTGGTGCTTGTGTTTCTGAAGATCGAAAGCATGCCGCTGCCTTCGTTCGCAACTGCCACATCCGGTTTACCATCCCCATCCAGGTCACCAACGGCAACAGTGTATGGGGCCGCTCCTGCCGTGAAGTCAACTTTTGACGCAAAGGATGTCGCATCTATTACCTGTGAACTCGGAAACGTGACCACAAACGGCTTACTTGAATAAGCAGTCAACCCCGTCGTTGTATCCGTCACGGTAATAGGCGCGTACGTCGTGCCCGTAGGAACAATCACGGTCAACTCAGTGGAAGCGGCATTAGTCACCTGCGCTTTCACCGCGCCGAAATACACGACGTTATTGAAAGCAGTGGTATTGAAATTGGTTCCCGTAATAGCGACCGAAGTTCCGATCGGGCCGGAAGTTGGTGTAAACGAAGTGATAACTGGAGGAGGCGCGGCCCATCCAGCAACGTGGTAGAGAGAGTCGATCTCTTCCGCAGTCAAAGCTCGATTGTAGAATGCGACATCATCCAGAGCCCCATTAAAATAGCCGACAGCGGGGTCCGAATATGGTTGCGTTCCATTTCCGTCAATGCAGGTGCCCAAGAAAAGCGATCTTCCTGCAACCACCGTATAATCATTATAGGAGGTATTGCTGGCTACCATATTTCCATTCAGGTACATCTTAGATCCGGCCGGATCTATTGTCAAAACGACGTGATACCACTGTTGAGCAGGTGGCGTGGTGTAGGCATAACTCAACTGGTATGTTGCAAAATGAGATTCCGCAACCATATTGTTTGTATTGGACAGGTTCAGTGCAAGGAATATTGAGGTTGCACCACCGTCTCCTCCGTAAGCCCATATCACCGGCTTATCCAAAGAATTAGCATAAAACCATGCTGAGACAGTGCGGGTGGCTGTGGGTAATAGATCCGCAGGTGCCTGAATGTAGTCGTTGCTTCCGTCAAAATACATTGCACCAACCGAATTACCGAAACGATCCGGGACCGGGATGGCTTCGTTGATGATCCCGTGAACACTATTACCGCTGGTGTCGCGGGCATTGCCGTTCAGCGGATAATATGCAATCAAGCCACCGGTAGTAACCGGAGTCACATGCAGAGTATGTGTTCTGCTGTACAACGTCAAGTCCGTCGCGACAGAATTGGCTATTTGACAATGATAGACTCCGGAATTCATCGCGTTTGGGGAAGGGATCGCATACGTCGCCGATGTTGCTCCGTTGATGACGTTGCCGTTCTTATACCACTGATATTGATTGCTTGTTCCCCCCAAAATCACCGACATCTCTATTGCGGATCCGGTACTGACCGTCGTGTCTTTGTAAGTCCCCACGCTGTCTTGCGGGGAGTAGGTGAATTGAGTATTTGGTCCACCGATGTTGGGTTCGATGTCTTCAAATGTCAGTTTGTTATTTTCTACAAATAATTGATTCAGGCTTGTCAGAGAACTGAGATCCGGCAAACCAGTAAGTTGGTTTCCTGACAATCTTAGATCTTCGAGACTCGTCAGTGTGTTAAGATTAGGAACAACTCCTGTAAGCTTGTTTTGAGCGAGATATAAATATGTCAGTGCAGTCAAATTTCCAATTTCTGCCGGAATTGATCCCGATAGTCCATTTGCACTTAAATCTAAATAGTATAAACTGGTCAGGTTGCCCAACTGTATAGGAATGGTTCCTGTAAGCTGGTTATTACCTAACCATAACTCTTGCAGATTGGTCAAGCTTCCCATTTGCGTAGGAACAGTTCCGGTGAGCTGATTGCCTTCCATGTGCAGATTCCGCAAGTTGGTCATACTTCCAATGTCTGTCGGAATTGTTCCCACGAGATGATTGTGACCGAAATCTAGAAGCTGCAGATTTGCCAAGCCTACTATTTCTGTTGGAATTGTTCCATCGAGTTGGTTGTATTGTAAACTCAGCGCTGTCAAATTGGTCAAGTCACCTATTTGTGATGGAATAGTCCCCACCAATGAATCGCCGGCAAGATCTAACTGAATGAGTGAAGTCATATTGAAAATAGAGATTGGAATTGACCAAGGCGAGAACTTATTAAATCCCAGAGACAAGTGATCCAATGAGTTCAAACTCCAAAGCTGAGGCGGGATTGTTCCGCTTAGCTGATTGGAGGAAAGAAAAAGATATGTGAGTGAATTCAAATTACCAATAGCAGCAGGTATATGCCCAACCAGATTGTTACTTGTCAGAACTATAGACGCCACTCTCCCCCCGCTCAGTGTTACACCAAACCACGTGTCGATCGGATTAGAGGATTTCCAGTTCGTCTTGTTCGTCCAGTTCGGTCCGCCGGTGCTGTCGTACAAGGCTACGAGCGCGAGGGAATCGGTCGTACGCAACGATGGAATGACATGCAATTTAAACGTCCGGCTATACAGCGTCAGTGCCGTCGCAACGGTATTTGTGATCCGGCAATGATAGGTGCCGGAATCCAAGTAGGTTACGGATGGAATAGTATAGGATGCCGACGTTGCTCCGCCGATAATGCTACCATTCTTGTACCACTGGTACTGGTTATGATCTCCGCCGACACTCACCGCGCATTCAAAACTGGATCCACTTACCGCCGTAGTGTCCTTATATGAACCCACGCTGTCCTGCGGGGAATAGGTGAAGGTAGAGCTTGGCGCATCGATGTTTGGTTCTATATCTTCAAATGTAAATTGGTTATGATCAATAATTAAGTTGATAAGGCTGGTAATGGATGTTAGGTCAGGCAAGACGTCAATACGATTGGATTGAATTCTTAATTCCTCAAGACTCGTTAATGTGGTGAGACTCGGCAAACTTCCACTCAGAGTATTGTGATCCAGATAAAGCTGTCTTAAGTGAGTCAGATTTCCAAGTTGAGAAGGTATGGTCCCTGATAAATGATTATCGGCCAACCACAGCCACTCCAATTGAGAAAGAGATCCAAGCTCCGCGGGTATCGAACCGCTTAGTTGGTTGTTACTCAGTGTCAAATACTGTAGGTTGGTCAGATTCCCAAAAGCCGGAGGAATGGAACCCGAAAAATTATTTCCATTGAGGTATAATCCTGTTAGATTGCCGAGATTTCCAAGTTGAGATGGAATCGAATCAGACAGATCGTTTCCGCTCACGGTAATGAGCGTCACTTGGCTTAAATTGCCAATCTCCATCGGAACGGCACCGGTCAAGCCATTCAATTGGAGAAACAATATCCGAAGGTTCGACAAATTGCCAACAGAAGTCGGAATTGTGCCGGTGAATTGATTCGCGTGAATATACAATTCTTCGAGACTCGTCATGTTTCCAATTGTGCCCGGAATTGATCCTGTCATATAATTGGAACCCAATTTCAGACTTATCAGGCCAGTAAGATCTCCGATAGCGGATGTTAGTTTGCCCGTTAGATTATTGTACGTCAAATCCAAATGAGTGACTCTGCCGCTGGAAACACTCACTCCATACCAAGTATCAATGGGATTTGATGTTTTCCAATTCGTCTTGGTCGTCCAGTTTGCTCCATTCGCGCTGTCGTAGAGAGCTACGAGCGCGAGAGAGTCGGTTGTACGAGGCTCATTTAGTGTTACAGCCAATATGGGAGGCCTCAGAGCGGCTGTCGCGGGGAAGCTGAGAGCCAAGAACAATCCTAACAACTTTTTTGTCAAGGCATAATCCATCAGTTTCATAATATGTTCTCCTTGAGGGACTGTTGAATCTCACGGATTCGGCGGCAATTCAGGATTATAGATCTTTAAATCCTTTGTACCTCCCCCGCCACCTCCGGACAGTAAAACCACGGCTCCACCGCCCAGCACGGCCGCGCCGCCAATGATATACCACAATTTCTTATTGTCCGGTTTTTTGACGCCCGTCTGCACTGTTTCCTTGTCTCTTTCTGCCTTCTCCCGTTCGGCTTTTTCCTTGGCCGCCAATTCCTGGGCCGCTTTGGCTTTCGCCGCTTCATCGGCTATCCGTTTGGCATAGCTTTCCGAATATTCCAGTTTGGCCGCAACAGATTGATCTTTTCTGAGATCAATTTCCTGCCTGAATTCCGTAAAATCAGGTGAATCCGTTCTGACAAGTACTGTGTGCTTCCCTTCGGCCACCGACAACGTCACTTTGTTCTGTCCTGCAAGCTGTCCGTCGATCAATATACCGGCGTCACGTCCCTTGCTGTTCTTCGGAAACGCCGCCGTGACCGTCAGATTAAATTTCTTTGCGCCGACGCGCGTCTCGGCCACGCCCGCGATCGCATTGGCCATCGTTTGCATGACACCCAGAAGCCCGTCGACTTTACCCACATAGTCCTGGGTCTGCGTCTGCAATATCTTTCCCGATTGCACATCGATCAGGCGCAGGTCGATCGTGTACGTCTCACCGATCTTCCCGAGATCACCGGCGATCATCGCTTCCACGCCGAGCAGCTGGCCAACCTGCACCGCACATTCCGCCGTGTTGCAGGCATCGGAGACGTTGAAGTCCTGCGCTCTCAGGACCTCGTTCATTTTCTCGCGCTCCACCACTTCAAAGGCGTTGGTCTTCACGAGAATGCCGCGGAACCGGTTGCTGAGAGCCGATACTTCGCTTTTCTCCAGTCCGCCGGTGGTCTGGAATTCCAGCACGGCCACGGTGGTCTTTTTCTGCTGAGCCTTAATTGGAACACTTACAATGACCAGCAGTATCAGGACGGTCAGAGTCCTCATGGCAGATCTCCTTTAACTAGAAAATTGCAGTGGGTTTTCGAAGCGATCGCGTTTTGAAATACGTGTTCGATCCGTGTTCGCGACCGTACCGGGACCGGCAGTGCCGGCATCAGAACATAACGAACACCGTTGGAACAAAGTTCATAGGGCGGGTGACGGAGACGCATGGATCGGTATCTCGGCGGGGTGCACCGATCCTCTCCTCCGGATGCGGGAGATTCGCTGACTGGAAACGCCGTGACGCTTGATTTCATCGTACCCTCATCGAAGGGTAAGGCGTTCGAAAATCTATTTAGTTATGACAATGAGGCTGGACAGTAGGTTTCGCCGGAAGCAAGGATAGGAATGTCGGAATTGAAAAATGATTTGGTAAATCTTCTGAAACAATCAGCACCGGATAGTTGACACCGGATCAATCGGCCAATCCTGCTGCCACTGGTCTCCTATGAACTATGTGCTGCAATGTACGATATTGTGAATAGTTTATCAAATAAAAAAGACAATAAAAAAAGCCCTGTCGTATCTGCAACAGGGCTTTTTCTTGGAAACTGGATCTTTCTTATTTCACAAACAGCATCTTCTTTGTCCGAGAGACCTTACCGGCCTCAAGACGGTAGATGTACATGCCGCTGGCCACTTGCCGGCCAAGAGCATCCCGGCCATTCCAGGTCACCAGATGACGACCGGTCTCGAAATAGCCGTCCACCAATGTCACCACTTCCTGCCCCAGCACGTTGTAGATCTTCATCTTCACGTTACCGGACAGCGCCACATCAAACCGGATATTCGTGGAAGGATTGAAAGGATTCGGATAATTCTGCTGCAGCGCATATTCCCGCGGCATTTCCGCTCTGATCTTTTCGACAGCCTGATCAACAAAAGCACCCTTTCCGACTACAACTTTGAAACGGTTATCCTTTCGTGCGTTGAAACGGTACGTCTGAAGTTCCGCCATATTGATGAATTCGTTGTTATTCACATCCACGATCATCATTTTGTGGTCGGCCGGCATATCGGGGAGTTCCCAGTTCAGAGTAAGCGCCTTCTCATTGACGTTATTGGCAATAGTCATCTCCCAGACGTTTCCGTCCACGGCATCGGAACGAACGTCTGTGGCGACTTTTTCTATCTGATCCAATTCATTTTTCGCCTTGAAATACAGGCTCACATCACCGCCCATACTCATCGGTTCGGAAACGTCCATGATATCATATGTCTCGGCGCCCGTCGGAGCCACGGCAATATAGTTGTAGTAGTCCTGTCTCTTGGCCGATTCGACCTTGAATCGGATCTTCCAATCGGCCTCCGCAAGATGTTTACCGGCTGCCGGTGTCCAGTCGACTACCGTACCCAGCACCAGGTTGCCGCCCGTCTTGTTCTTGATGGCATACCCGCCAAAAGCCTTTACCTGCGATACCTGACTCCAGGAACCGGCCGTCATCTGCCAGATAGGATCTATCTTGGCCGCATCGGTGACCGTAATATTGGCGCTGAACGCGAACGGCCACGGTACTAAGTTCCATCCCGGTCTGAGAATATAGGTATCAAAGAGCGATTTCGGGTTGGTATTTCCTGCCGCCATATCGCTGAACAGTGTGACCGGCTGGTCTCCTCTGATGAATATGAAATAGGCGGTATTATTCTGCAGTGAGGTCACATTCGTAAAGGTCTGGTTGTTCGCATTGAACGTCACCGCGCGCCAGTTCGTCGGAACACCGCTGCCGTCCAATTGCTGAGTGCCGAGAATCGATACAAGGTTCAATGTCGTATTCAACGGAAGTGAGATCGTCGAATAGCCGTCGACTTCCACGCCCAGCGGATAAGCGCTGTTGGATATGATCGTCGCGACGGAATTGTTGCTAACCGATACGTCAATATCCTGCCGGCCGGTTGTCGGAAAAATATCAACACCGGCATTATTGATCGCTTTGATCTTGAACCACACGCCCTGATAAGAAACGACCGCGCCGGGTATAATGCCAGAATACGTCGTGCCTGATGTCAATGTCATGGTCACCGAATCCGGGTTCAATTGGAATCCTTTGCCGTACAGCAGCTTTACCGTCAATCCGCTGCCATTGACCGGTACGGATACGGTAACCTGTTGGCCTTCGGAAGGAGTCGACGGGCTGAAATTTACAGAAGCATCGGTGATCGCAGGAACCGCCTGCATAGTATTACCGCTGATTTGCCCTGTGAAATCAGAAACACCCCACGGATGCGCCGCTATGAGTTTGTAGAAATACGTCGAGTTCTCGATCAAACCTGTATTTGTATACGTCAAGACAACTTCCGGAACAGAATCGATCTGGACAAAATCCACGTCGGAAGGCCCTCTTCTGTAAATCTTGTACTTTGTAATATTACTGGATACGCTCGCCGTCCAATCCAGTTGAAGCGCCGTCGTCGAAACCGTCGTAACGATCAGGTTCGTCGGCGCGGCCGGAGCAGGAGGCGTGTTGGTTTGTGCAAAAACCGCCGCGGCCAACGCCGAAGTGCCGATACCGTTCACCGCCGCAATTTTGTAGAAATACAGCGTAACCGGCTGCAATCCTGTCGAATCAACATAAGTGGTAGCCGGACTACTAACCGAATCAATTTGGACGTAACCGGAGTTACTGCTGAGTGATCGATAGACACGATACCGTGATGCATTACTAACCAGATTCCACTCAAGATTGATCTCATTATGCGAGACCGGCGTTGCGGTCAATCCTGTTGGCGTGGCCGGCGGCGTATTGATATTGGTCCAGAAGTCCTGCGCCTCGGCGGCTACGGACTGCAAATCGGCCAAATTAGAACCGGCACAGATCGCAAATGTAACTGAGATGGTCTGGTTCGGGTTAATAAAATAAGTGCCGCCGAGTTCGATACTATAGTTCTTGCTCGAATCACTGGCCGTCACATCGGCTCCCGGGGCAAACGCATTGAATAGTTTTCCTGCCGCAGTTATTGCGGCGGCCTGCGTGTTTGTAAGCCGACGGAACGTATTCGGGTCCGCGTCCAGCATACGGACACCCACGTATGGACTGTTCGGATTGCCCGAATTGTACATATAAGCAAGGAACTGCGACAGGTCGAAACCGGTCAGAGTCAAAGCCGGGTTTGTCTTCACGTCAAAATCCAACCATTGCCCCAGAGCAAGGCTGTTCATCGCCTGTCCGCTCTTGTTGGTCACGTCGTATTTTACAACAAAGAATTTATCATCATTCTCGGATACAGTCGTTTGCTGAACTTCTACTCCAGCACCAAAATTATCGCTGTAGGTGGAAACGCTCTGTTTGTATGAACCAAAGTCCGCCACGGTGACTGAGGTCAGCGGTCTGAATTCATGATCGCTATACAATTCTGAAACGCCGACAGTATCTCCGATATTGCGCACAAAACCCATATAGAGTTTTCCTGTGAACAATTGGCTGTTTGCGTCACCCAACGGATACTGGAAGGACGGCTTGTTATAACCATATAGACCGGTACCTAACAGACCGTTATTTTGTACAGTCAGGGAAGCTAGTGAAGTCGCGTGCGTATAAGAACCGTTGGGGAAAATCGAAATTGGAGCGATCGATTGCGCGGACGCATTGAGTCCCTGCTGGTCGTAGGCGGTCACGCGGATGGCGGCGTTCACCGTTGATTCGTTGTCCGGAATATCCCACACAAAAGCACCGTTAGCAACGAACGATTCACCGATGGGTGTGAAGTTCACGCCGTTGCTCGCGTACTCAACGACGACTTTCGCCACACCGTTATCGTCATTGGCACTCCATCGGATCTGACCCGTTCGCCCTCCCCAACCGGTATCGCCTGCCGCCGAGGACGGCGCTGTAAGTGCAATGACCGGCGCTTGGTTTGGAGCTCCGGCGACCTTATTGAGCTTATACACAGCCCCATCGGCCCTTGTCAGCCAGCCAAGACCCTGCCCATCGATCACGTCCACAGAATACACGCTACCACTGGAACGCGTTGATTGAAATTCCCAGGACGTTCCACCGTTGGTCGTGTGAAAGACCAATCCAACATCCGTCGCTATCCAGCCGTTGTTGACATCAACAAAATCCAGCGCCTGGACTACCCCAAAACTCGGAGGTGTCACATCAGCCCACGAATTGCCGCCGTCGTTTGTCTTGAGAACGAGAGAAGCCGTACCGCTTCCACCGACCACATAACCTGTGGACGCATTGACCATTTGTGAGTATCTGAAGCTATAACCCGGATAGGCTGTACCGAAATCGGATAATAGACTCCAGGTTTGTCCTCCGTCGATCGTCTTATAAATCTGCGCCGGCGTGGCAAGCACTTTGGTTGCCCAGCCATTCAAATTATCCGTAAAAGAAACTCCGCGATAGCTGCCGATAGGTGAACTCGAAGGCGCATTCCACGTACTGCCTGTATTGGTCGTGTAATTGATTCCTTTCGTAACGGCACCTGATGTTCCGCCAAGCCATCCTCGCAGGTCGTCCAAGAATGTAATATCACGAATAGTTCCGGCCGTATTGACCTGCTGTGTCCATGAATCACCGCCGTCGTTGGTCAAAAACAAGTTACCTCCGTCTCCACCAACCCAACCGGATGCCGTATCAACTACAAATTCAAGTGCACGGTATCTGGTGTTAACCGGTAGCGGCTTGGTGATCCAATTCTGACCGCCATCCGTAGTTCGTAACATGGCTCCATTTTGGGTGGCAATGTAGCCGTTTCGCGGATTCGTAAACTTAACTTCATAGAAAATCCCTGAAGACGGGGCTGCCTGGTTGATCCATGCGGCCACGGTCTGAGAAGGAGTAACAGACAATTCGGGAGATAACGCGCCGTAATTGCCGGAACTATCAATGCCGCGCAGTTTGTAATAGTAAGTTGTACCGTTGTTTACGTTTAGGTCAATGTGCGTGTTGGGATAATAGGTCGTCGCACCCGATCCCACATTGGTACTGTAAAAATTTTCCAATCCTTGGCTGTCTGCAGGTGTAACAGTGAATCCTGGTGTAGTGCTGCGATACAAAACAAAATGCGACAAGTCGGCATCGCCGGTAGTTAGATTCCAGAATAACTTAACCTCATCATTACCTGCATAGGCTGTAAATCCTGTCGGCTGTGCCGGTGGTACTGCATCTTTAATAATTGCATTCAGCTCATTGGAATAAGGACTCAAGAAGCCGAGCGTATCAGCGGCAATAATTCGGAAATAATAGAGTTGGCCGATAGGCAGTCCGTACAGGGTCTTGCTTGTATCTGCGCCTGTTGCCGTGGAATCAATAAGCGTCGTAGGGTTGGGGGACTGTCCCGCATATATGCGATACGTCCTGATATCGTTGTCAGGATTTTTCAGCCAAGTTAAGGCGGCGGTACCATTACCGGGCACCAAGCTCAGCAGTTGCGGAGTTGCAGGCGCTGTTTCTATGGAAATGCGGATCGTCTTAGTGTACAAAGTGAGATTTGGTAATGTAGGATTTGTAATTCGGCAATAGAAACTACCAACATTGGAAGCCGATGCCGAGGAAACCGAATAACTCGATCCGGTTGCTCCCAGTACCAGCGAGCCCTTGCGGTACCATTGATAGGCATTGCTCCCGTTATTGTAGGTTGGCGCAGACACTTTGAATGATCTTCCGGCCACGACTGATTGATGCGGACTTCCAGTGTTAACGCTATCTTGCGGGGAATAGGCAATGCCTTGTATACTGTCTTGTGGAAAATAATTGTAGCTACTGATCGAATTTACGGCACCGATATTCGGAATCAGGTCACCAAAATCGAATCTGTTATAAGCAACGTCAAGGTTATACAGATTCAGCGCGGAAAGGTCCGGCAGGCTGTCCAATTGATTGCGGTTGAGATACAAGTATTGGATGTTAGTGAGACCGGCCAGCGATGCAGGTACCGTGCCCGTGAATTGATTACGGCTGAGATCCAGATAGTACAGAGAGCTCAGGCTTCCAAAAAGATCCGGTATGGATCCGGTCAGCGAGTCGCTGTTCAAAAACAAATAATTGAGATTTGAGAGATTCTGCACGGCGGCCGGCAATGGGCCTGGGGTGAAAATATTATATGACAGATTCAAGGTCTGCAGATTGGTCAAACCCCAGATCTGACTTGGAATGGATCCTGATAATTGATTCTGTGAAAGATCAAGCCGGGTAAGCGCTGTCAGATTGCCGATCTGCGTCGGAATATTACCGGTGAACTGATTTCCCGACATATAGAGTTCGGTCAGATTGGTGAGATTTCCAATGGAAGGCGACAAGGACGAATTAAATTGTCCTGAGTAATTCATCTCCAGCCTTTCCAATCGGGTAAGCATAAACAATGAATCGGGCAGAACTCCTGATAAATTATTATAAGATATCTCAAATATCCTGAGCTTAGTCAGACGCCCGATCTTTGGCGATATCGAGCCCGTCAAGCCGCCCGGACCGCCTCGGGTGAGTTTTAGTACCTGCAGTTCCTGCAGTGCGTACAAGCTGTCGGTTATGGAACCGCTTAAAGCCGAACTATAAAGATCCAAAACCTTGAGGCTGTCCATTCTGCCCAGCGCCGAAGGGATTCGGCCTTGAAGGTTATTATTAGATAATGATATACCCGATACGCGCGTGAAATTGGCATCGGCGGTGACGGAAATACCGTACCAGGTGTTTATGGGCTGGTTGGATTTCCAATTATTCTGGTTACTCCAATTTGGACCACCCAAACTATCATACAGAGCTACTAACGCCAAGGAATCGCCCAGATGAGGGGTCGGCGACTTCACGGTGACATTGAAAGGTAATGAGTTCAGAATAAGCCCTGGAACATTATTGTCAGTGATTTTACAAACATACGCTCCATTATCGGCAGGAGTCGCGGAGACGATAGAATAGTCTATTGAAGTGGCGCCGGGAATATCGTTGAGGTTCTTCATCCACTGATATTGATTGGCCGAGCCTCCGACATTGATGGAGGCGACGGACATCGTATAGGGATCGCCCGGATCAAGCTCAACATCTTGTTGCGTGCCTACAGGGGCCTGGGGGCTGTACTGAATATATCGACCGGGTTTGATATTGGGCTGAATATCAGAAAAATTGAGTTTATTGTTATCTATGTACAGATTATTGAGATTAGTCATAGTGCTCAGGTCCGGGAAATCCGTGATCTGATTCTGATTAACCTGCAAAAAATACATCCCTGTGGAATTGACCAAGGATGGAAATGCGCCCGTCAGAGAATCATTGTACAAGATCAGGTAAAGAAGATTGGGCATATTACTGAAAAAGGCCGGTAGTGGTGCCGGGGCAAATCGGTTGCTTGAAAGATCAAGATAACCCAAATTCGGTATGTTCTGGATCCAGGATGGAATGGACCCTGTCAATAGATTATTTCCAATATACAGCGAACTCAGATTGGATAACGAACTTAGATTCGGCAATAAAGTAATACCGCAGCCACTCAGATTTAGTTGAGTCAGTGCAGTCAGATTAGTGATAGGAGCCCCGGAGAGATCACCTGCCGATATGGCATTACCACTTATATCTATAGTCTCGAGCGAAGTGAGATTCCAGAATTCAGCAGGAATGAATCCTGTCAGTTGATTACTATACAGCCAAATGAATCTCAAACGTGTCAGACTTCCGATGCTTGTCGGAATTGATCCTGTGAGCTTATTGCCGCCTAAATGCAGCGACGTCAAAGCAGTCATGTTGCCTAGATTAGCCGGAATGGGTCCCGTAATGCCTCCATTTTGCCAGTCCTGATAGGATTGTCCGTACAAATCCAATGTCATGAGCGCTTTCAAATTGGTGATCTGATCCGGTAAAGTACCGCTTATTTTATTGTAACCGAAATTTAGGGTTTTCAAACTATCCAGGTTTCCAATGGCCGCCGGTATTCGTCCCGCAAGATTATTGTTATACATTTCGATGGCCGTCACACGTGTCGAACTTGCCGAAGATGTTAGTGTGATACCATACCAGGTGGATACCGGATTACTCGTTTTCCAGTTCAACTGATTGTTCCAATTGACACCGTTAAGACTATCGTAAATAGCAATC
Source organism: uncultured Bacteroidota bacterium (assembly GCA_964415295.1). GTDB lineage: Bacteria > CLD3 > CLD3 > SB21 > SB21 > SB21. Next base: position 135,961 of record CAYPYN010000007.1, on the reverse strand, counting down.
AGCGCCAAAGAATCGGCCGTAGCGAGTGGTGGCGCAACAACCCGAAGATTGAATGTACGAGATGTCAACGTAAGTCCAGGCACATTGCCATCGGTGATTTGGCAAACGTATGGAGCTTCATCCGCAGGAACTGCTGAGGTTAAAGTGTAACTTGAGTTAGTAGCGCCAGGTATAACGATGCCGTCTTTCAGCCACTGGTATGATTTAATCCCCGTTCCACCAATGGGTAGGCTGGCCACACTCATCGTTACCGGCTGGCCGGCCGAGACTAAGGTATCTTTCAGAACGCCAATGCTGTCTTGCGGTGAATAATTCCAGTACCCGCTGAAACGGGTTAAATTCGGCTCAATATCCTCAAAGGTAAATTTATTGACGTAAACGGAAAAATTATTGAGATTGGTTAGCGCACTTAAATTAGGTAAATCTGTGAGTTGATTACTATACAGATATAATGAATACAGATTCACAAGGTTGGGTATGGAAGGAAAAGCTCCAGTGAATTGGTTTTCATTGAGTTGCAAGGTAGTCAGATTCACCAGATTTTTGATACTGTCAGTAATAGTGCCGGAAAACATATTGTTAGACAGGCTCAATTGATTCAAATTGGTCAAACGTCCAATCTTCGGATCAAGATTTCCGGTTAGAGAGTCACCTTCCATCATCAATGTATTTAAATTCGTGAGATTGTATATCCAGGTGGGTATGGGTCCCCGGTCAAATGGGTTATACCGAGTTTGCAGAATTAAAAGTCCGGTTAAATTTCCAATCCACGATGGAATAGCTCCGGTGAGTTGATTTTGACCGATATTGAGTTCGGTTAGATTGGTGAGCCCCTGCAGGTTTGGTAGTCCTGTCAAATTGCAGCCTGTAATATCCAGATACGTCAAATTGGTAAGATTTGCAAATGTAGACGGAAGACCTCCAGCGGTAAGGCTCTGATTATACGCTAGTCGCAAATAAGTAAGCTGAGTCGCATCGGCCAGCGCACTTGGAATCGGTCCTGTAAAATCGTTGGCGGTCAGATCGAGATTGCGCAAAGCCGGCATATTGGCGGGTGTCCAAAAAGTCGGAATATTGCCGGTAAATTTATTCCCGCCGATATAGAGACTCTGCAATCTTTTAAGATTGGTAAAATATCCTACGCCCGGAATGCTTCCCGTCAATCCGTAACTTGTCTGGGTTTCTTCATTATAGAAATTCCTGGCACCCTGAATATCCAGATAATTGAGAGCTTTAAGTTGAAACAGGGAATCCGGCAGAGAACCACTCAGTCTATTGTAAGAAAGATTCAAATAAGTAATGCTGTCCAATCTTCCAATAGCATTCGGTATGGATCCTTTGAGGGAGTGACTGCCTAAATAAATTTGAGTTACGCGGTTAAAATTGGAATTAACCGTGACTCCGTACCAATCATTAATTGGGCCGGTTAACCAAGGCTGACTATTATTCGTCGTACTCCACCAGTTGGGACCATCCAGAGAATTATAGATTTCGACCAGCGCGAGTGAATCTTTGATACGGCCTGCTGTCGGATCGACATAGCTTGCCAGAGCGCGGATCTCCATATTGGAAATACCGTTATTCACTTGTGTCCAGCTGGCGCCGCTGTTGATTGACTTGAATACGCCTGCTGTCGTGCCTCCGGCATATAGACCCGTGGCGTCATACATCAATTTGTTAATTAGCAAATCGGAAAGACCTGTCGTAAAAAGCGACCAGCTGTTTCCGTTATCGGTCGTTCTGCGAATACCGGTACCGTAGTCTGCAACATAGAAGTTTGTCCCATCTGACACAATCGATCGTGCATCTGTAGTAGCGCCTGTTGCATTCCAAACATTACCTCGATCGATTGATATATACATCGCAGAATTGGTTCCAGCCAGTACAGCCCCATCACCTCTGCAGCCTATGGACATAAAGGATCCGGTTCTCACTTTCGTCCACCCACCAGCGCCTTCACCGGCTCGCCAAACACCATCGATTGTAGCAATGTACAAATCATGATTAGCGTTGTCATAGGCAATATCATTAATGTTCTTGCCATTGGTTGTCAATCCACTGTTAGTAAGATTCCAGCTCGTTCCACCATCCGACGATTGGTAGATACCGGCACCAAACGTAGATCCATACAGAAACAGTCCGGTATAGACAATATCGGATATACTTTGTCCTGAAAGTCCGGCCAGAGTCCAGTTTCCGCCGTTGTCCGTGGATTTATACACGCCCATTTCCGTTGCAGCAAAAAGCGTCGTACCGATATTGGTAACACCTTGCACTCGCCAACCGGCGATATTACTAGCATTCCAGGTTGAACCCCCGTTGGATGACATGTAAAAACCGCCACTCGGAGTTCCAGCGATTTGTATCTGTGCTGATAGATCAAACACGGCGGCTAATAGTATCAGTATCGATAGTAATAATTTTTTCATTTTATTCTTCTCCTCAGCATAAAGATCTAGAATGGTTGGCGGTTAATTGGGGAATACAGGATCGGGAATTCCAGACGGGCCTTTTTTCCCGCCTCCGCCTCCGCCGAGCAGTACGGCCGCACCGCCGCCGCCCAATACGGCCACGCCGCCGATCACGTACCACAAGGTCTTACTCTTGCCGCCGCCGCTGCCGGTCGACGCTTTTTCTTCCGTCGCAACTTTCTCCTCTTTCTTCTTCTTACCTTTGTCTTTGGATTCGGTCAGAGTCTTCCCCGCAAAGGAATTGGCGATGACCTTCATCACATCGAGCATGCCGTCGATCTCTCCTTTGTAGTCCTGCGTCTTTGACTGAATGATCTTGCCCGTTTCCACATCGATGAGACGAAGGTCGATCGTATATGTCGACCCCAATTTTCCGAGGTCGCCCGCGATCATCTGGGTCACGCCCAGTAATTGTCCGACCTGCACCGCGCATTCGGCGGAATTACATTGATCCGATAGATTGAAATCCTGCGCCTTAAGTATGTCGTTCATTTTTTCACGTTCCACCACGTCAAAAACCTGTGTTTGCACGAGGATTCCGCGAAAACGGTTGGCCAAAGTGGCCACTTCCTGGGGGGTAAGTCCTCCGGTCGTCTGGAAATCCAGCACCGCAACCGATACTTTCTTAGCTTGACTATACGCAGTACTCAGGGAGAGTACCAACAAAAGAACGGACAGGTAGGTTTTCATTGTCCCATGCCTCCTCTGGTTAGAAACTATTTGAAAACATATTACGAAATGTACAAACTACTGACGGGCGGCGTCCGTAAATTTCAAGATCTCTCCTTCGATCTTTTTTTCGTCGCCTTCGACATAGCCCTTTTTGTAGAAATGAATATTGCCTTCCTTATTGATCATGACGAGAGTGGGTAAAACGGCCAGAGCATTCCCGTTGTCCTTGACTTTGAATTTCTCAGACACTTTACCGTACAGATCCATCAGAATAGGAAGCTTGATGGGAGTCTTGGTCAGATGTTCGTTGACCTTTTCTTTGGACTCGGCAACATTGATGAGATAAAATTTGACATTGGGATATTTTTCGGCCAATTGTTCAAGTTCAGGGATCTCTTTCCGGCAGGGCACGCACCAGGTGGCAAAAAAGCTGATCACCACGTCGTTACGCTCTTTTCTGGCCTTGGGCATATTCCGGATTTCGCCGTAGTAGTCCCGTGAGTAAAACTCGGTACCGTCCAAAGCTTTCAGAAAAAAATTGGGGGCTTGCGTTCCGACCGCCATCACCGAATCTTTTTGCGCTTTCAAAGAAAAAAAAGGTATGGTCATGAATAAGGAGGCGAGTAAGAAATTTTTCACCTTATGATCCTCAGGTTTTTAGACTAATGCGGGCAAATTATCAGAGATACAAATGATGGGCATCCGAACCAAGACGCCTCAATATAATCAAATTCGGACAAGCAAATCAAACAAAAAAACAAAAAAGGCAGTCCCATAATCATGGGACTGCCTTATATAAATCCTACGGACCGGATGTAAACGGCTATTTTTTGACTACCCAGACTTTCACTTTACCGATCACATCGGTGTGCAGTTTGACATCCACCGTATAAAGCCCCAGGGCTTTGATGGGTTCCTCCAGGATGATCTTGCGTTTGTCCACTTCAAGACCCTGAGAAACGAGATTTTCGGCTATATCCTGCGAAGTGACGGATCCGAATAGCTTGTCCTCTTCGCCCACTGATACCGCGATCGTCACGGAAGCGGCTTCGAGCTTTTGCGCCATTTCTTCAGCCTGCACTTTATCTTTGGCGATACGGGCGGCTATTTGCTTCTTCTCGTTCTCATACACGGCCTGGTTGCCCTTGGTTGCGATCAGCGCAAGACCCTGCGGAACAAGGTAATTGCGCGCATAACCGGGCTTGACGTCGACGATCTCGCCGGCGTTACCCAGGTTTTCCACGTTATTTCTTAATATGACTTTCATGCTGTTTTCTCCAAACGTTTAGATTGATGATGCTTATACGACCGCTAGCGGGTCATATCCGAGACGAACGGCATCATGGCCAGATGGCGCGCGTGTTTGATGGCGGCCACCAATTGACGCTGATGCAGAGCGCATACACCTGAAGTTCTGCGCGTCAGGATGCGTCCCTGTTCGGAGGTGAATTTGTTCAGGCGTTTTGTATCGCGGTAATCCACAAACAAGGTCTTATCCTCGCAGAAAGGACAGTTCTTGTGTTTCATCACCGCGTTTTTCTGATTGCGCTGTTCTTTGCGCTTATCGCGTCTTTCTTTACTGTCGCGTGCGTTCATATATTTTTTCCTTTTTTTCTAATGGCTGTAAATTCACCGCATGGTCGGGTGGAAGCTTCGCGGCCTCCCTGCGACAGATGCGATCAGACAAACATTTCATCCTGCGCGCCGGGCTCTCTGGCCGGGGCTTTTTCGCGTTTGCGTTCGTCGCGCAGACGGGAATCGATCAGCATCGACGTGTGACGCAGGATGTTCTCGGTAATGTGGTAATAGTCGTTCAGCGCTTTCACCACTTCGCCGGGACCTTCAAATTCGATGCACGTATAATGACCGTACGTCTTCTTGTGAATCGTGTAAGCCAGCTTACGTTTTCCCCACTCTTCCACCTTGGCTATTACGCCTCGGTGATGGGTAATGACTTCTTTGGTTTTTTCGACTATGCTTTTCACGGCATCGTCGCCGATCTGCGGATCGATCACCACCACCGTTTCATAACTGCGGTTCTGACCGGGCAGACCTCTTCGGGTGCGTTTGGACATGAGAATTACTCCTTCCCTTTGGTCTTATTCGGCATCAGCGTTTGGGAAAACAATTATAATTTCCCAATTCTGACACAGGGTTAAAAAAAACAAAATATCAAATACAAAAAATCAAAAACACAAATTCCTTTGCGCTTAATTTACTTCGCGCCGCCGATACGCATACCGTAGAACGAACGGTGTACAAAGTATACCGAGATCAGGAAAAACGTCACCGCCAGAGCGTGCGTTAAGCCCGGTCCGAGATCCATTTCAAGACTGACCGCTAATTCGACCGCCAACAATCCGAACAATGTTGTGAACTTGATCACGGGGTTCATCGCCACAGACGATGTATCTTTGAACGGATCGCCGACCGTATCACCGACGACCGTTGCGTCGTGAAGCGGTGTTCCTTTTTGTTTGAGGTCTACTTCCACGATCTTCTTGGCATTGTCCCACGCACCGCCGGCATTGGCCATAAAGATCGCCTGGTATAATCCGAATATCGCGATCGAGATCAGGTAGCCGATGAAGAAGAAGGGTTCCGTGAAAGCGAATGCCAGGGTTCCGAAGAACACGGCGAGGAATATATTGAACATACCTTTCTGAGCATACTTGGTGCAGATCTCGACAACTTTCTTGCTGTCTTCCACCGAAGCCTTCACCACTCCTTCCAGTTTGATATTGGCTTTGATGAATTCCACCGCACGATAAGCGCCGGTTGTTACGGCCTGCGTCGAAGCGCCGGTGAACCAATAGATCATCGCCCCGCCCGTGACCAGACCCAGGAAGAAAGGAGCGTGCAGGAGCGAAAGATTCTGAACATCGTGAGCCAGACCGCCCGTGAGCGCCATGATGATCGAGAAGATCATGGTCGTGGCGCCTACAACCGCCGTGCCGATAAGAACCGGTTTGGCTGTCGCTTTGAATGTATTCCCGGCACCGTCATTAGCTTCCAACAAATGTTTGGCGCGTTCGAAATTAACATCGATATTGCGTTCTTTTTTCAAATCGGCCGCCACGTTTGGCACTTGCTCGATAAGTGATAATTCGTAAACGGATTGGGCATTATCGGTCACAGGTCCGTAAGAGTCTACGGCGATAGTCACGGGGCCCATGCCCAAAAATCCGAAGGCCACCAAACCAAAAGCAAATACACCCGGAGCCAGCATAAGAGCCGACAAACCCATGGTGCTGAAATAATAGGAGATGGCCATCAGGAGCATAATGCTGACGCCCAGCCAATAGGCTGAATAGTTACCTGCAACAAAACCCGAGAGGATCGTGAGCGAAGCGCCGCCTTCTTTGGAAGACGAAACAACTTCTTTCACATGCGTGGATTCCGTCGATGTAAAAACTTTAACCAATTCCGGAATGATCGCGCCGGCCAGAGTTCCGCAAGAGATGATCGTGGAAAGCTTCCACCATAAGGTCGGATCGCCGCCGAGATTCGGAATGATCAAATAAGAAGCCAAATAGGTCAGTAAAACGGAGGTGATGGACGTGACCCACACGAGAGAGGTCAGCGGCGCTTCAAAATTCATGGTATCTGATTCGCCGTATCGCGCTTTGGCTATGGTTTCATTAACAAAATAGGCGCCGGCGCTGGCAATGACCATCATGACACGCATGATGAAGATCCAGACCAAAAGCTGCACCTGAATCATCGGATCCGTAATGGCCAGAAGGATGAACGTGATCAGCGCAACGCCCGTCACACCATACGTTTCGAAACCGTCGGCGCTGGGACCCACTGAATCGCCCGCATTGTCGCCGGTACAATCGGCGATCACGCCGGGATTACGCGCATCGTCCTCTTTGATCTTGAACACGATCTTCATGAGGTCGGCGCCGATGTCGGCGATCTTCGTGAAGATACCGCCGGCGATACGCAAAGCAGCCGCGCCGAGCGACTCACCGATCGCAAAACCGATAAAACAAGCTCCCGCGTATTCACCGGGAATAAACAATAAAATACAGAGCATGATAAGAAGTTCTACGCTGATCAGGAGCATACCGATGCTCATACCCGCACGCAGCGGAATAGCATAGATCGGGAACGGTTTGCCGCGCAAGCTGGCAAAGGCCGTTCTGGAATTGGCGAACGTATTTACGCGAATACCGAACCAGGCAACGCCGTAGCTTCCTGCGATACCGACCAGAGAGAATAACAAGATGATCGGTAAGGTAACCGCAACCGGTTTGTCCGGTACCGGCGCCAGCCAGCCGAAATAAGCGGCAATAATAACCGCAATGAATGCCCAAAGGACAAGGATGAATTTACCTTGCGTCACAAGATAGGTTTTGCAGGTTTCATAAATAAGATCGGAAATTTCCAGCATCGCTTTGTGAACGGGCAGATTCTTCAGGTTCATATACATCATAAGCCCGAACATGAGCCCAAGGAAACATATCACGAGACCTACCAGCAAAATGGTATGGCCGTCGGTCCCCAAAAAAGAGACGGTTGAAAGATCCGGCAATTTAAGGCTGGCTTCGCCGCCCGTGTGCTTCTTTTCCTCCTGGGCGACAACCCATGCCGTATTGACCGTCAGCATCAATAGACCGGAGAAAACCAATTTCAGATAACGACTAACTGCGCCGAAAAGCGGCTTTAATGACAGGTCCATTTGTGTGGATTCCTTTCTGTTAGTGTACTGGTTGCAATTATGAAGAAAATTTCTATTTCAATCCGTTATATTTATTCATGCACCGGTCAATGTCGCCGGTTCTGATGAATTCTTTTGCGGCATCGGCGGCGATGCCGATCGCGGCTCCGACGGTTTCCAATTCCTCTTTGTCAAATTTTGAAAGAACGAAAACGGCCAGATCCATTTTGGCCATCATCGCGTTGGCGATACCGATACGGAGCCGCGGAAACTGATCACTATTCATATGAAAGATGACCGATTTGAGCCCGTTCTGCCCGCCGTCGCTTCCGCTCTTGCGCATCCGGATCGTTCCTACCGGCAATGCCGCATCGTCGCATACGACGAGCATGTCGCTGAGCGCGATCTTGTGGAACTGGACCACTTCACGAACCGCGATACCGCTGTTATTCATATAGGCGGTCGGCTTCAGAAGCCATACGCGTTCTCCGTCCAGCGAGCCATCGCCAATAGAGAACTCGCCCTTACCTTCACGAAGTGCGATGCCCAGTTCGCTTGCCAATTTGTCAATGACCATAAATCCGGCGTTGTGGCGCGTGCGCTCATAACGGGAACCCGGATTGCCTAAACCAACGATTAATTTCATAAACGCAGACCCGCCGATCCATACCGACCCGACCAGACAGGATTGAACAGAAGGGCAACGGCCCGGGGACCGTTGCCTCTGTCAACAATGAATGACAATGGAGTCTCGATTCGAGCGGATGAAAAGACGTTCAAAGAATTATTTCTTCTCAGCCTTTTCGGCGGCCTTAGGCGCGGCCTCTTTGGCGGCTTTCGGCGCCGCTTCTTTGGACTCGCCTTCACCTTCCTCTTCTTTGCCCTTACCGCCAACCAATTCAGGTTCGGTCGGAGCGGCCGTAGCCTCGGCCAGAACGGATTCAAGAGCCTTCGGAATGACCACGGTACAAACCGACTCGCTCTGAGGATTGAGGATAGTGATCTTATCGTATTTCAAATCACGAACGTGCAGACCTTTGCCGATGTCGATATTCTCCACATTGACTTCAAGATGGAGCGGAATATCGCCGGGCAGACATTTGATATGGAATTCGTTCATATCGTGCTGCAAAATACCGCCCTTGGTCTTCACGCCGATAGGCGTTCCGACAAACACGATCGGCACATGCACGTCGATCGGACGGTCCATGCGTACGCTCATGACGTCGATATGAATAATTTTTCCCGTCACCGGATCTTTGTCAAAATCTCGGATCAGCGCTTTGAACTCTTTGCCTTCCAAATTGAACGTCACCAGCGTGTGTTCAGACTGAAGAAACTTCACCAACGCCAACGCATCGAATTGGATGGTCATGTTCTCTTGCCCAAAGCCGTAAAATACGCCGGGTACTTTCCCTTGCTTGCGGCTATGCTTCGCGCTGTGTTTGGACACAGGACGGCGCTCCGCAATCAATACGGTCTGTTCCATAGGTATCATCCCCTGAAATTAAGTTATGAGATAAAGTAAATGAATTAAGTAAAACAAAATAATTAATGAAATAAGACACTAATCGATTCCGCCTTGTGGATCCGCGCGATCGCTTCGGCAAAAATATGCGCCACGGAAACGATCTCGATCCTATCGCACGGCGCCCGCATCGGAATGGTATCCGAAGCCACGATCTTTTTGATCGGCGAAGCCATGATCTTTTCGATGGCTTTGCCCGACAGGATCGGATGCGTACAGGCGGCAAAGATATCCCGCGCACCCTGCGCTTTCAAAGCGGCCGCCGCCTGCGTCAGCGTACCCGCCGTGTCTATCATATCGTCTATCATCAGCACATCCCGTCCGTCCACATCGCCGATGATATTCATAATTTCCACATCGTTGGCCATCGGCCGCCGTTTGTCGATGATGGCAAATTCCGCGTTCAGCCGTTTGGCGTATGCGCGAGCCAGTTTGACCCCGCCCATGTCGGGCGAAACGATCACGGAACCGGGTTTGAGTTCTTTCCGCCAATATTCCGTCAACACCGCGGATGAATACAAATGATCCAGCGGAATATCAAAGAAACCCTGGATCTGTGCCGAGTGCAGGTCCATGGTCAAAATTCTGTCCACCCCGGCCGTGGTCAATAAGTTAGCCGTCAATTTTGCCGTGATCGGCACCCGCGGCTGGTCCTTGCGGTCCTGGCGCGCATAACCGTAATAAGGAATCACCGCCGTGATGCGGTATGCCGAGGAGCGCTTGGCCGCATCGATCAGGATCAAAAGCTCCATCAGGTTGTCCGCCGGCGGGATCGTTGGCTGCACGATGAAAAGATCCTTGCCGCGCACGTTCTCATCGTACTTGGCGAATATCTCGCCGTCGCTGAAATTGGTGATCTCAACTTTTCCGAGAGCGATGTTCAACCGTTTGGCAACTTTTTCAGAAAAGGCGTGATTCGCGCGGCCGGAAACGAGCATTATTTCATTTACATCAACCATGATCCGAGGTACTACTCAGAGGAACCGTTCTTTAAAAATCGAATGACCAATCAACTGTTGCTGGGGTGCAAGGATTCGAACCTCGGATGGAGGGACCAAAACCCTCTGCCTTACCGCTTGGCTACACCCCAGTAAAAAAATTCAAAGAACATCAGGCAAAATCGCACAAACTGACAAAACAATCCGTAAATTTCGAAACCAGGTTTTCCGGATTCTGGGATTTTTCGAATAGTCCGAAGACCGTTGAACCGCTGCCGGACATCCCCGCAAAAACGGCATTTTCTTTTTCGAGCATTTCCCGCAGAACCCTTATTTTATCATGCTTTGCGAAGACTAAGGGTTCGAAATCATTGCCCAAAAATGCCTTTTTTTCCAAAGGTGCGCTAAACATAATGGATTTTGCCTTATTTGTCAAGTTTAAACTTGATTTTTCAGCGTTTGACGGAGCCAGATACGTTTTGAAGTTCTGGTACGCCCAAGGCGTGGAAATATGGATATTGGGATAGACCAACAGCACCTTTTCTTTGAGATCCCAATTGAAAAATTCCAATATCTCACCGCGGCCTTTCCCGAAGGCCGTAGAACCCTTGCCCAGTAAATAACCGACAAAAAACGGGACATCGGAACCCAGTTTGGCAGCTAAGTCCAGCAATTTGGCGCCGCTCAGACCCAGTTCAAAGATCCGATCGACACCCGTAAGAACACAGGCCCCATTGCTGCTACCGCCGCCAAGCCCGGCCCCGATCGGGATGGATTTCTCCATGTGAATGTCAACGCAGATCCGCTGTCCCGTTTCATTTTCCAGCAGCCGCACCGCTTTCGCCGCTATGTTGGTCTCGTCCAGCGGAATATCCTGTTTGGAAAAGAGCCGGACGGTTCCGCTCCCGTTCTTCTCAATAGAGATCGTGTCGGACAGTCCTATGATCTTAAAGATCGTTTCGATATCGTGATAGCCGTCTTCCCTTTTGCCAACGATCCTGAGACCCAGATTGATCTTGGCGTTGGAACGCATGACCGTAAAGTTTTCGCTCACAAAGACATCCTATAAAATGAAAAAGGCTACGGAAAGTAGCCTTCGTATATTGTTACGGCGTCCGGCTGGTTTTTTCCAGCGCCCATCTTGAATCCGGAAATTTCATCAGCCACAGTGATAGGATCAGAAGCCCCGCGTCTTCCACTACCCTCCGCCAGCCAATCATGCTTTCAGAATCGCCAACCTCAAAGCAGCCGCAGCTGATATCCAGTCCTCGCACGATGGCGGAAATTAATGCAACGATAAAAGCCATCAGAAGGAAACACATGATCATTGCATTGGACCGCACCCAAATACCTATGACCAGCATAGCGCCTCCGACAAGCTCCAACCAAGGAAGCCAGATCGCGGCGATATTGACCAGAGACATGGGCAGGATATCGTATCCGGCGATATTCTGCGCAAAGGGCTCGGGGTACCGGATCTTATCCAGGCTGGCATAGATAAAAACGGCGCCCAGCAAAATCCGGGCTATCAGCGACACGCCTTGTGCGTTGGAGACAGCAAGCGCTTTGATTTTATTCCACATGATTCACCTCTGCGGACTTGCCACCCATCGGATACCGGGCCAATCGCCATTCCTGGATCCCGCCCGGATAAAGAAAAAGTTTTGTAAACCCGGCCTTTTGCATGGTTCCTATAAGCAACTGAGCTTGATTGCAGTTCGGTCCTTTGCAATAGACCACGTATGGATCGTTCTTTGCAAGTTTGTCTAACAATGGATTGAGTCCAGCGGTTTTGTAATAAACGGAAACAGCATCTTTGATATGTTCCACCTGGTAGAACGACGGCGGCCGGGCATCAATAAATACGGCCGCTTTGTCCTCGAATAGAACCAGAGCTTCCGGCAAAGTCAGCGTCCCCGATCCTTTCGAAAGAATCTCTTTTGCCGACAACGGCGACCGGGTTCCTAAAGACGGAGAATTCTCCGGCTCCGGAAAAACAGAAACCGCATCGGTATTAAATTGATTGTACAAGGCGCCCATCAGAAGGCTGCCCGAAAGAATAATTGCCAATTGAACAATGGTTCTCTTCATCATCACCGACAAAATAGGATTACGAACGGAAAGAGACAAGAAAAAAGCTCAGACGATGATCCGAGCTCACATCATGAATATTCTGTTTTGGAATTAACGCTTGTGATGTTCGTCGATGGGGTAACCGGCCGCACGCCATTCATCCATACCGCCGGGGAAAACGAAAACATTGGTGAAACCGGCTTCTTCCAGTTGATCTACCAGATGCTCGGCCTGTTCACACTTCGCGCCTCCGCAATAAACGATCATTAACCGATCCTTGGCGATATCTTTCAGTTTTGGATTATCTTTGGCACCTTCGTGATAGATCCAGTCGGCATCTTTGATATGGGCCATCTTATATAGAACTTCCTGTCGCGCATCGACAAAAAGAGCGGCTTTGGTCTTAAAGAGCGTGAACGCTTCATCCAGCGACAGCTGTTTGCTCTTTTTCGGATCCTGCGTTTCCATCCTGTGGTAAGCTTGCTTCACCTCCGGTTTTCTTATCAACGCGAGCCCGTTAGACCTGAAACCGTTGAAAGTCATGCTGCAGAGTAGACTCGCAATAGCAATGGTCCAAAATTGGAAGAAGAGAGTTCTCATACCGACGTTTTTTTGAAGTGGATTCGCTATTAAAAGGTAAGCGGGATCAAGTTCAAAGACAAGGTGTTTTTTTTAAACAAAAAGCTCAGAAAATAATTTCTGAGCTCTTAATTACTCGCGGAGAAGGGGAGATTCGAACTCCCGGTACAGCTTTACAACCGTACGGCGGTTTAGCAAACACATACACTCCACTACTCTCCTTATTAGAAACATTTACTTACCTACCCGTATAGTCACAGTGAAGACTTGATTGAACACTGCGAACACGATTTCCTATTGTGTTAATGGCAGTTAAACAAACGGCTAATTCTCTTATAATGAAGCTACAAAAAATGAATCCAAAATAAAATAAAAAATAGAATAATTGCTGTCCGCGCCTGATTAACTAAATATATAGAGAATAATTCTTAATAATATGCGGACATGCTCGTTAGTGATCTTAGAAGAGATGCTTAGAAATCTGGCCATGTTAAAACTGCATAATACAAGATGTGGCATCTATAAGAAAAAGCGGACTTTGGAGTATTAGAGTGTTGTGTTTTTTTAAGACCACCATTTCAAACATAGGATAAACATAAACGCAATCCTCACGGCGAGATAGAAACAAATCATAACTGGTGAATGAAGCAACTTGGGCTACATCTTCCGATGGTTTTCCCCGAAACTCCAAATCTTTCTTGTTTTCTAATTCCATTTTAATCCTCCATTTAAAATGACGCTGCTCCGGTTGCTTAAGCTATATAATAACACGTTGAATGACTGCACTTACCTTGAAAGTAAATCTACGTTTTAAATTTAGGTATGACGTATGCTATTGAAAAGAACAAATATCAAAAAATACAAAAAACGAGTCTTGCTATTCTTCATCTTCATTCTGTATATTTATTTTCGCATATCAGTCTTTTGACTTACGAATCTCTTTAAAATAATTTGGGAACCGTTAATGAAATTCGAATTTGTAGGTTGTGCAACTATCAGGCTCATGGGTGTTGCTACATGTTTTAGGACGGCCAGGATTATGTACAAAAGGATAAGTGGTGTAGATGCAGCGGTCTAAAACAAAAAAAATTGTTAGTAAGAACTCAAGGCTTGGCCAGATTAACATGTCGAATTCTACGAGAGGTTGAGGATGATGCGGACGGCACATTCGGAGGAATTTCAAATTACCTTGGTGATTACAACAAAGTGATATCAACGAAAAGCGATCCCATCTAATGTGAGCTCATATTGTCTCACGATTTGGTTTATCGCATAAAAAAGAGTACGAAACATCCTATTGAAACATCTTTTAAATTAACAATCTCTCAATTCAGAGAATGATAATTATTGATCATTTGGGCATGGGAGTCTTCAATTCCTATGTGACAATCAGAAAAATCTCTAATAAGACCATATTCCTGGGCATTTTGTTTTCAGTAATTTGTGATATTGATCTAATGTGGTCTGGGAGCGCAGGAAGTCTTGCGTACTTGAAATATCACAGGGTCTGGTCTCACTCTCTTGTCGTAATTGCGCCGTTGATTCTTTCAGTGACCATTCTTTCATGTAATATTAGGATTAGGTGTTTTCAAGGTATAAATACAAAAGAAATACTCCTTATTCAGGTGTTAGGATTTTTCAGCCATATTACATTAGACATTTTGACTCCTTATGGTGTGCCACTTTTTTACCCGTTGTCAAATTACAGATGTTCAGTTGATTTGCTGCACGATTTTGACCCCGTTACATCATTGATGTCAATAGCTGCACTTGTCGTCATATTGATCGTTGGGAAGAAAAGATATGATCATAAAGTGATAGCGATTATTCTAATTGGTTATTGTGGGTATTTGTCTTTTGTCATAGCTAACAAAAACCTCCACCGTCATTTGTTTGCCGGACAATTTCGGGAACCTGACACTTTACAAATAGACGTGATTCCAAAAACATTTTGGAGATGGAAGGGATTGATTAATTCTGACGGTAAATTAATTTTGCTCAACAGCGTTTCTGAAGCAGAAACATTAACGGTTTTGACGGATAGTATGGTTTATAACGACTTTAAAAACAATGAGATATTGAGAATATTTCTTAACTATGCAAGGTATCCTGCAATAAGCAAACTCAACGACAGTACTTTTCAGTGCTATAATCTTGCGTATTCGAAGCTGAATTACCGGCTAACCATCGAAGTCGATAGTTGCCATGTTATTCAATCGTATGAAACGACCTCTTTTGACCTAATTGACAAATAATAAACACGAGGGATGCCTATGGGAAAACTATCGGTAGATATTAGAGAACTGTATGTTGACAATCGGGTTCTTACTTTCCTGCTCTCAAGCAATACTCGTTTGTACAGAAAAGTATTAATTTTGGCTGTTCTATTCCTAACACTACCATTAAGTGCATTCGTTCTCAGCGTTGTTGAGGGCATTGTATTCATACCCGGTAAACCGGTGGGGATGTTGGAGGATCATCTATATATTACTTATGTCTTGATAATTGTCCCGTCATTATTGTTGTTGCTTCACAACGTAATGAGGAAATATCGATTGTTCTTAGAGGACATATTTTTCTTTTGTAAGCCCAATGTTGAGTTAGAGCTGCGGGAACTAGTAAAGGAAAACACCTCTGCTATTCAGAGATCACCGATAACACGCAACATTGTTCAATATGTTCTTGGAATGGCTGCTGTAGCATCAAATATATCTTCGATTATAAGGAGAGAAAGTGGGTGGGATTCGCTGGATTATCCGTTTGTGTTTACCTTAGTTTCCATACACCTGTTCTTTGTCCTTGGATTTATTCTTCCGGCCATAATCATGCGGTTTGTTACATTAGTGTATTTTCAAATAAGGATAACAAAAAAACTGGTTGAAAGAGATCTACTAAGGGTTAAACCATTGTCTCCTGATGGTGCTGGAGGTCTAAGAAGTTTAGGAAAACTGTCTCTCTCATATACTTATATGTTGATTCCTTTTATTCTAGCGTTGGGTGTACAATATGTATCCTGGGACTACTTAACTCCAGGCTTTTACTTAGGAGTATTCGGTTTCTTGCCCCTTTCGGTTTTTGTATTTTTCTTTCCATTGAGCGTAGTTCACAAGGCAATGGATGAAACAAAAACAAGTATCATGAAAAAACTCAGTCAAAAATATGACCAACTAAATAACAAATTACTAGAGAAGATGAATGATGAGAATTGGGAAAACGAACTCATGAGCAAAAATAAAGCACTTGAGATAATTGACAATATGTACAAGATCGCAGAGAAAATGCCAGTATGGCCGTTTAACACTTCGATAATGGTCAGGTTCTTATCTTTTAACATATTTCCAATAATTGTCTTCATTATTCAGCTACTCGTTAATGCGGACAGTATAATTTACAATATGGACAAATTAAAAATATTTGAAATCCTTAAATAACAAAAACAACAATTGGTTTCTCAAACCAATTTTCGCAAGCTGTCTCCAGACATAAAAGAAAGGCTAGCAAGGAACTTCGCTCGGATCCATCCTATCAGAATCAGTATGGTCGAATGTTACTTAAACGTGTTCCCGGTGGACCGGATATTAATTTGATCAGAAAAATAGTTAGAACAATTCGTGATTTGAAATCACTTAACATAGATTCATAAGGAGGCCGATATGACAAGGCGGAGTATTTTTTTATTTCTGCTGACGGTAATTTGTTTGGCGTCTGCAGCCGCTCAGGATCAAGGAAAGATATTTTTCGATGTAAAGTCGAAGTGGGCGGAAAAAGCCAAATTGTACCACATAAAGATTGGTACAGAAATCTTGTTGCTAAAGTCGGAATGGGCGAGCGTGACAGAAATCGGGGCCGAGTATGCTTTGTGGATAAGAAATTTCAAGAAAATTGAAAACGGATCATCGGTCACTATTGAGCTTGATATCGAAATTCGTCAGCCGGCAGGATTCACCGAGGGAAAATTACTTGCAAACGAACACATTGAATGCTCTTTTGATCTCGATAACGAATTGAAGCGCCCAAAAGACCACATAGAGTTATTTCGTCAGAAATTGAAGAATGTATCTACCTCAGTCCTCCTGGAAGCAAATGTGGTCAGCGAGCACATTTATATGCGTATCATGGAGCTTGTGAAAAAACTCAACTGAAAAAGACTGTACCGATGCATTTCATATTCAATAATATCAGTTGTTTACCTGTGTCGCATAATCGATCTTATGTAAACCAATGACCTCAATCTAAATCCTAAAGCGCCTCATCAAGCTTTACAAATCGATAACCTCTTTTTTTCAAAGAAGTGACTATAACCGGAAGGGCCTTCCCTGTACTATATCCACGTCTGTTAATGTGAAAAATGTGAATATTCCCTGGACGTGACTTAGAGATAACCCAATCCTGAAGTTTCACCGGTGTCACTTTTTTGTCGGGATCACCACTTGGAAATGTCCAATGTACTACCGCATAACCTAGATCTTCAATCAACCTCAGCGTTTTTACATCATAGTTACCGGCCGGAAAACGAAAGTATTTTGTCCTGCGACCTGAAATGGAATAGATCAATTCTTCATTATCGAGAACCTCTTTAATGACCATGGCGGAATCCAGTTTTTCCATGTGTTCGTAGTGATTAACTGAATGGTTCTCAATTTCAACAAATGAGAACTGTGCAAGCGCTCGCACTTCGTTCGAATTACGTGTGGCAAACTTGCCTCCAAGAAATACCGTAAACGGTATTTCGTTCCTCAACAGGTAATTCAGAATGGTCGAATCAAAATGAGATGGCGTTTTCGTTTCACATGCGTCAAACGTCAACGCGATCAGCGAATCTTTGCCCGGTAAACGCTCAATGATGCCACGGCGTTGTACAACACGCTGTGTACTCAGTGTGGAATCAGTATTAATTCGCCCCGCCTGCTCAGCACCTTCTTTCTTTGTCGAACAAGATATCAATAGAACAATTGTCGAGATCATAAACCATGTCATATTCATAATTTCCTCCCTGGTGAACTCCAAATCATCCATTGCCCATTTTCTTTGACAAGTTCAACTGTGATTTCCCAAGTTTCTTCCGGAAATCTATATTTTTTGTGTCTCAATATTAGATATGTAGATGCGTGATCACTGTCTTTTAAGGTCACGTCGATCTTATCAAAAGTGTAATAATCCGTATCAGTCGCCACTGCTTGAATCAGTTCGCGCTTGATGATTGTCTTCTTTTGGCTAGAGTACATGTTAACGGCATCATCAACGCGTTTCTGCTGCACAGCAAGATAATAACTTCTCACTGTCTGAATCACAGCAGCTGGCTCCCCTTGAGATAACCTTGATGCGTTTTCAAACTCTCTGCCTGCCTTTTGAAGATATTCGAGTTGTGCCTTTGTATCGCCTCGGTTCTTCATTTCATTGGCTTTGGATAGAAACTCTAGTCCGTGAGAATAAGCTTCCTTTGCATAGAAACCTGCCTGACGCCTTTCAGCTTCTGCACGCGCGCGTATGGCTGACGACATGGCATCATCAATGGGCCCGCCATTCTGGACTATGAAATATATAACAATACCGGCGACAACAATACCCACTGTAAATGCAATGCGGGCAACCGGCAGATTCCAAAAGCTTACCTTGGATTCGATTTGGGTCGTTTCAATCAAATGCACACCCGTCTCCGTTTGATCGGTGTTCACCCGGGATAAGTTTAGATGGGTCAAAGAAGGTTCCGGTCTGGTCTTTTTCTCTTCCGGAGTAAAGATTCTCAACTTCTTTCCACATTGCTGACAGTTTACATAGCCATCACAGATCCGGGGATCCTCCTTACTGATCTGTTGAACAGTTCCGCATTTTGGACATTTGAATTTCATACCAGTATCTCCTATCCTGCTTTTCGAGTTCACATAAGAGTATCATTCAGGTTATGGATCATCACGAAGCAGTTCTGACCTCGATATCACAAGATATCTAATGCTCACCAACATTCAAAATAATCCACAACAACAACCGCCTTTCGCAAAAGCACTCTAATTTGCCGGTCCTACATATGCGTCGGGAACAACTTCTCTTGCCCTTTTCTGAGCCTCCGTTGCATCTTTGATATCATAATATGGCCCCAAAACAACTCGCCACCGGTTTGCTGTCATCCTACTGTAATCACTGCTATTGATCAGCTGGGCCTGCAGTCCTTTTGTCTGCAAATAGTCCTTTTTCTGTATCGCTGCCTCCCTACCTTCTGAAGGATAGGATGCCATGAATACGAACCAACTCGACGGAGGTTCATAACTATTTGTTTTATAGAGATTAAAAGCAAAAGTTCTGGAGCCATCCGGAGTGCTCCAGGTTCCCTCAATTCCATAGTTCGGCCTGATTTTTCCTGTAAATATTCCAGTATTCTTGCCGTTCGAAGTATACTCTTTGATAAATACATTGCCTTTCTCATCTGTTTTACCCTCAAGTCTGATAGGAACGCCGACGTTCTTATAATAATAGGATCCGCTTAATACTCCGTTTGATTCCGTTAACATCATGGCAATACTGAGTTTCTCTCCAATACTGCCTTCGTAGTAGGGAGACAATGGTAAGCCGGATTTCATTTTCGCCGACGGATCCTTTCGACTTGTCAGCACTAAGATAACCGCGACAGCAAGACCCGCAGCGATAAGTATCCAAATGATCTTTTTGTAACGATTGATGCCAACAGAGTTAGGGGCAAGCTTGTCCGAAGTCGATTCCAATGCTGAATATTCCCGCTGAAGAACATACTGCTCCGTTTCATTCGGACCGGCGGATGTATCGTTTACTTGTATACCCGTATTTGTATTGGCCAAATCCGGTTTCCGTACTCGTATTTTCTGAGTACAATTAGGGCAGGCGAATACAAAGGAAGTTATCTCGGTTTGTTTGTCCTCAACCACAGAAACGGTTTGACATCTTGGGCATTTAACTTTCATATCACATCAATCCTACAATATTTCCTGATTACCCCATATTTATCAAATGATAGACAGCACCTTCTTATATTTTCTATAATGCATAACGGCAAGCAAGGCATAACTTAATACGAAATTTCCTATTGAAATTAAAATTGCCAGTATGAATAAGCCGGTCACTTCACCCGTGTATCGGCTTATACGGACTATCAGATCCGTGATGTCGATCCCAAAAAGCGTTGTTAAAAGATTAATGCCTAAAAAAATTGAGACAATCGCTCCAAACCCATACCACATTCCATTCAGGTCCGCGGGGCTTAATTGAATATGAGACGATACGCAAAGGGAAAGATAGATGAAGATCCAGAAAGTTATAGAGCCGAAATTTGACACGGCAAAAACCTTTTTTGATAAGTCAAGGCCAAATAGGAGCATACTTCCCGAGTTCTTGAACAATTCAAAGAAACCAATATGACTGCTTACATTATTTGACATTAGATTTGCGATTTCCCTGTAATTCGGCAATAAGTAATACATCAGCGCATAAAGAACAAAGGATCCGAATATGACCGGTCCTGCGCCGATGAAAAAATTGCCGATAAGCTGGAAAAAACTGTTTGGATTATAGGAATGGTCTACATACCCCAGTGTTCCATCTACGCTATTGGGGTTAAAGAACTTTATCGCTCTTATCCTGTGCCCAAAGAGCAAGCAAAATACCGCATGACCTGATTCATGAACAGGAGTTCCTATCCAGCCCGTCAGATAGACATCAAGATCTTCATGATAAGAATTCACAAAAGCTTTTCTGGTAGAACGGGAAATGAAATACAGCAAAATACCAAAGAGAAAAAGAAAACCAAATATTGCCATGATCTGAAAAAGAGTAGAAACCACCACGATCTTCAGATAATTCAGGACGATATTGATATATTCCATGCAAAGACTCCAACTGTTTGATATATTTCTTTAGCCTCAATGGCTTACATTGTTACGTTTTCTGTTTTAGACAGCAACGTAAATCAGAACATCAGTTTCGAATCCAAATGGGTGATTTGTCAGAATTATTAGTCCGGCACGGAATGACCTTCACCCAGCTTCCTTGCTTTTCAATAACCGCTACTTTGCTGTACGCCTCGAGTGTCAAAGACAATTTGGATTCGAAATCTGGTCGTTCGTAGGTATTGTAATTTGAATTAAGAACTTCAATAGTTGCATTAGGTACTACAGCCTTACCGAGCGTCCATCCTGACGTGCCGTCGGACATTTCAACCTTCCAATATTCCAAACCGGACCGCACGTCCGTTTCTCCCGTCCATCGCAGTTCCTCACCCATACTGATCTTCCTAAGAAGACCGGCCTGAGCAGAAGGGCTGTTCCTTAAGGACATATCATCTTCAATACAAACGGCGCGGATTGTTGAGGAGTCTTTGTTGACTTCTGTGACCAACTGCGCTAATCTCATAATGTCCTCTAAAACCGCATTTACCTTTCTGGCTCCATCAAGCGATTCCATCGGTGAATTGTAGATCATTTGTTCACAGATTCGTATGTCAGTGGAGGCTTCTTTCATTCTTTTCTCAAACGTCGCTCCGTCTTTTCCATTCATGGCCAGTATGACGGTCTTATCTCGTGACATGGACGAAAAAGTCTTCTTCAATTCAGAAATTATAGCGGTACTCTTATCCTGAGTCTTTTTTATGTTATCAGGAGCCTCCTTAGCTGCCAAAGTGAATTTTACAGCGGCATCGGCATAGGATTTTTTCGCCATCTTCCAATCAGACTTTTTTACTGCTTCAGCTCCGTCGTTCATCAACTTATATGCTGATTCATAGTACTCTTTCGCATAAACAAAAGCGCTCGCTTGATCTGCAGCGGCTTTGGCTTTAACAGTTTTTTCTATCTCTTCCTTCGGTGGACCATCTCTTCCAAGTGTCACATATAATATAGCACCTATGACCATAAGGCCAACAATGACAACTGCCCAATTCAAGAATCCGGATTTGCCTTTCTTTTCCGTAGGCGTCGGAATGACATCTACACCGGAATCATCTTTTGGAATCTCTAATGTGGACAGTGTAGTTGTTGATTCTATTTTCCGGGGCTCCGGATTAGAAATTTTCTGTGAAGCTAACACGGGGGTTTCATTTGGTTTCCTCAATTTCAGTTTCTTAGAGCAATTTGGACACACGACCGCAAATTCAATTTCCGCAAAACCCTTTTCGTCCACAGAAAAGACCTGCTGGCATTTCGGGCATTTTATTTTCATAGTACAATGTCACTTTCGACGTTTAATATCCACGATTATGAAGAAGATGGATACAAGCAAATATAGAAATGCGCCAACATGGAGACTCGCCTCAATAAAATGATCCAAAGTTTGATAATACCAGCCAAGAAAAAAAATGGTTAATATTGAGATTGGAGTTACAACTCTATTCTTTCTTACAAACAATATCCATTGAAAAAAGCCCAAGAAACAAACATAATATCCCTTATAAAAATATCCCACCTGTCCATATTAATAAAGAGAGAACACATCCGGCGGATCTGTCAGAAACCAATACCCATCCCAATTTCTAAGCCATGGTAGAAAAAAAGAGAAAGCAAGAACCATAAGAGACATAATATTTAGTAGAGTCGGCCAAGAGCTATAACCTAAATGTGGCAATGGGTCATCCTTCGACAGAAGAAGCCCGATGGCCGCTTCTTTGTCACCTTTTTGCCCATGCGCCGGTCTCTTCTCTGGTAAGGTGAACCTCAGTTTCTTGTGACAATTATTACATTCGATGATGACCGGGGCAACATCAAATTGCGTTGCGTCGATAATGGATATGGTCTTGCAGTTTGAACATTTTACTTTCATTTCATGCCTCAGTTTTGCTAACTGATCTGTGCTATTTCAATAGTTGTAACGGTGTCATTTTACCAGTTGAGCATAGATCCCCTGGTTTCAATACCAGACTTTCCTCTGTGTTAATAGCCAGTCATTCACTTCGATTCACAACGAGCCTTAAACCTTTCGGCAAATTATCCAAAAAGCTGATGTCAGTCCTTAACACAGCGAACTGAAAACCCATAATTTTTTTTGTCAAAGCTAATATTAGCTTCCGTATTTTCGTTGCTCACTTTAAAACACCAAGCGTAATATCCATAATTGGTGGACGTCCAGAAATAGGCATTTCTTTCAACATAGCTAGAACCGTTACTATACCAGTAAGTTCGAAACAACACATTGAATCCCGACTGGCCGCTATGTATCAGTTTTTGGTAAGCAGGTATTCCCTTTTTTCCCAAATAATTTAACAATTTTTCAAACTCATCCTTGCTTGGCAAATGCCAACCCTTGGGCACAGACCTCTGCGCAGTTTCCCAAGTGTACAATTTGCCATACTGGCGACAGTAAGCGGGATCATTATCATAACAATAACTGCCTTCCCCCGCATCATAGTTCAGATTCTCCGCTATCCATACCTGGTCCCCTATCTTCACCGTCTTGTAGCTCTGGCCATCCCTTGGATCGGTGAAGTTGCCAGTCGTTCTGAAAAACACTAAATAAAGAACGACAGACACAATAAGGACAGCTGTGACAATACCCCAACCTAAAAAACCAAATTGAGCTTTCCTAACCCGTTTCGTTGGAACGAGATCCTCAGGAGACATGTCTTTTGAAAATTCTAATTGGGCCGAGCCCGCGGCCAGCCCTGTTTTCAGGGTTTCTGAATTTGTAGTTCCCTGTATTATCACCGGCATAGTTTCAGCCGGCTTTTGGATTTTCAGTTTCTGAGAACACTTAGGGCACACAACTATAAATTGAACTGCAGAGTTTGTCTTTTCATCAAAGGAGAAGATAAACTGACACTTTGGGCATTTAATCTTCATTTCATATCCGCATTTGGTTTTTTTTGCACCAACAATTCTCTTTCCACAAGAACCGCTATCTAAACTACTCATTACATTCTTGTTTGTTCCGTATCTATAATTTTTATGGAACGAATATATTCCCTACTTCCCATTTATTGCAGACCATCGTGTTTGTTGCGGTTTGCTATTTTAACACTAACCTCGCTACCGATCATTGCTAAATTTTTCCGCCATTTATGCGCAGTCCTCAATTTCAACAAAATAAAGAATCTCATGGATAAGTGAGGAAATCACTTTCTTTTGACCGGATAAGCCATCATCTTGACTTCATTGAACTTCGCAGCAGCGACGGTCAATTTTTCTATCGCGCCCATTGCGTTGTAGGTGATCATGCGTTCGCCTTCTGTAATCATGTAGTTAGCCTCTTTTAGCATCGCTTGGAATTTGGCTCCGTCCTTACCACGAAGAGCGGCCTTGACACTTTTGTCCTTGACGATTTCAGCAGCTATCTTCTTCAAATCGGCAACTTTGACCGTAGCGGCATCAGCCATATCTTTGATTTTGGCAGGAGCTTCGGTACTTGCCTCATAAAACCGTTTGGCCGCAACCATATAAGCCCTCTTGGCCTTATCCCATTCTTCGGCTTTGACAGCCGCTTCGCCTTCAGTCATAGCACGAATGCCCTCAAGATACTGTGCATTTGCATAATCAGCAGCTTTCACGGCATCGGCAGCAGCCTTGGCTCTGCTCGCTTTTTCTATATCTTCTTTCGGTGGACCATTTCTTCCAAGTGTGAAAAACAAAACGGCAATGGTGAAAATTAAAGAGAGTATGACAACAGCCCAACTCCCAAAAAGAGATTTCCCTTGCTTGACCGGCTCTGTACGAATAGGATCCATAGGAGTACCACTTCCCGAAAATTGCAGAGTCGGCGAAGAATCACTCGCTTTTTCTTTCTTCGGTTCTGGATCCGGAGCAGGTTGTAATCTTGTTGCGGGAGTGGAATCTGGTTTCCGAAGTCTTAGTTTCTGAGAACATTGGGGGCACGCAACCACAAATTCACCTGCAGACATTGTTTTTTCATCAACCGAGAAGATATGCTTGCATTTCGGACATTTGATTTTCATTGATGGATCCATTTCATACTTAACGTAATAATTTCCTACCCAGCAGAATCAACACCACAAGAACCACAAATCCTATGATAGATTTCAATGATGGATTTTGAACAATTTGTGTCAAGATGATGAGTACAACTATTGATACAGCGAAACCAAAGATCGGATTGGTACGCCTATTCCCATCATCAATATCCTCTGTATCGTTTGAATCAGTTACTGACTTATCTACATCTTCGGTTCTCCTGAGCTTAAGCGGCTTTGAACAGTTTGGGCAGATGATTTTGAATCCCACCGATTCATCAACTGGTTCTTCTACTGCAAAGACTTCCGTACAGTTTGGACATTTCACTTTCACTTCATCAGCCTCTCAGAATGTTTTTTTAGAGCATTAACCTGCTTTATACGCGGCTATGCCCATGGCTTTTGTTTCTTGACATAAGCATTGTAGTACATCCAGTTACCCCTCTTTCCGAGTATGAAATAATACACGATTAAAAAAAACATGCGAATGACGGGAGGCAATGGAAACAAAATGGCCAGAAATACAATGACTGTTGGTGTCCAGACACCTTTAGTTAGCCCCCAGATCCACGTAAATAAGAAGGCAGCCCAATTCCATTTGCCTTTGTAGGCGCCTCTGGATCGCCTTATTTTTGTAAACTCATCCCTGTAGTATGCCGGGAGCATAGCGAACTCAACATCATATAAGGATTCATCTTCAGTGTCATCGAGTGTTGCCCCGGAAGTTATCTCTGGCTTTGAGACTCCGACACCATGATTCTTCAGTTGAGCCTGGGGCACATTTTGAGAAGAGACTCCTGAGATTCTCTCTTGCATTTCGTTGCGTATATTAGCCGTATCGATAGTATCAACCGATTTTGGCGGAATTTTGACCTTCAGTTTCTGTGTGCAATTAGGACATGTTGCCATAGCCAAATTCGTGTCCTGACTATCAGAATTGAATGAAAAAGTTGTTTGGCATTTGGGACATTTGATTTTCATTTTCATACTTTCGCAAAATGCATTTTCACAGTGATCTATGACTCGTTGAAACAAAGCTCCGTTTGGTTCCTTAATCCTATATTCCTCGGTAATCTCATCGATCTAAGTGACACTCGCCTTCCCCTTGACCCCTCTCACAAACGACCATATAAGCGCAAATCCTACGACCAGCCAGCCCTGAGCCCTCTCCGGCACAGGAAGATCCAGGGTTGATGCCACAAAAAGCGCCGCCGATGAAAGAAATAGGCCTAAAGCCACGTTTAGAATGTGCGCAGCCAGCGGTCTCCCTCTCAAAATAAAAAGTATTACTATCACACCTGCCGCAAGAGCAGTTAGTTTTTCCGGTGATAACAGCAGTTTGAGAAATGCGAGATAAGCATTAGCCATATTTGCCCAGTCTGTATTCATATTCCCTGCTTTTCTGGTTAACGTTGTCTGGAAATTGACCTTAAAGCGAACATTAGGTTACATTTGTTTATAGAATTCCGTTTCAGATTCCTTGCTGCAATCCCGGGATCGCCGCTCTGAACTGACCAAAAACCCTGCCGGCCTTCTCCGATTATAGCAGGCCATTTGAAAACCAACAAATTTGACATTACTTTCCTATGGGGCGCCGAAAATTCACAGTTGTCTTCCACACTTAGTGCAATAGTACACATTGGATTTGTTCTCCGTACCGCAGTTAATGCACATTTTGGTCTCACTCTCGTCGTCGATCACCGACGCTTCAAGTACTTCATCATCGTCATCTTGCACTTCTGCCTCGATTACATCATCGATACCGTCGTCTTCAGCTACGGCTTCGAGAACCTGATCCTCTTCGTCATCCTCCGATACCGCCTCGACAATGACTTCTTCCGAGATTTCAACATGTTGATCGACTGTTGATGAATTACCGGCTGTTTCTTTATAGGACGGTGAGACAACAAATTTGCGCGCGACATCCGGCGATTCGATGTGCTTGATATTCTGCAACACGGAACTTTCAAGATCCATAAAATCACTGTATTCGATCCTCGGTTTCAGGTCAAAACGGTTATAGACCAGTGAAAACATCTGCTCATCAAACTCGTTCAACCGCTGTTCCGCCTTTTCGTAATCATCGTTGTCAAAAAATGTTGAAAGTTCGATTTTCTTCAGATTATTCGCCGCCATCTGAAGGTAGGTTTTCAGATCGAAAACGCGATGGCAGGAAGACAGAACCTGAACATGCAGGCGCTGATCGTTATTGACAATACTTTCAAGATGAATGTCGGAGGGAAACAGTTCATAATGATGCGAATTGTCCTGATCATCCGGCTGCCATGACAAAAGATTGAACATTTTCCCGCTGAGAACAGGCGGTTTTTCCGATACCGCAAACGGATGCAAAATGCCGATGCTGCTTCTCTGAACAAAATTCTTTGTCTTGAATGAGCCGATGATCGAGTTTCCGACCTCGAGTTTTTCTTTGGCGAAGATTTCGCCCAATATCACGCTGTTTTCGGCGATCACTTCGGCCGCGTAGACATTTCCATAGATTATGGTGTTATTCAGGTTCAGTCGTTTTGATGAAATATCCGTCACAAAACGAGCGCGTGTCGTACCGGAAACTTCTATTGAATTATCGGATGCCACCACCGAAGCGAAAGACACTCTGCTTGCCTTGTCATTGGAGCTTACGGCGATATAATCCTTGACATAGACCGCTTTCTGTACCCAAACATTGCGGGGATTCACGTCCAGACAGCGCCCGAAAATGCCGCCCTTGATCACGACGTCACCGGCGATATCGATCTTTCTCCACATTTCAGTCCTGAGTGAGGGTATAACGGAATTGATGTAGACTTCGTCCTCCAGCATGAACATTTGATCATTACGTATTATTGTCCTTTTCATATTTTTTTGCTCCTATATGATCGTAGTGACATTGGATTCTTCCATAGCTTTCCGGATCGCTTGTTTGAGGTGGCTGATTCCGAATCCGTCGGAAAGAATGATTCCACAAGATGCCATAAAGCGTTCGATAAGCTTATTATTGAAAGACGCGTTGATCCTCCATTTAAACTGATTGGAAATATGCCCTATATTGTTTTCGATCAACGTCTGGTAATCTGCAAATTCGTCAGCGGTCTTCATAGTCCAATGCGGATTCGTTTCGGACGTTATCTGGGACGGTACTTGAATATCGGCCGGTGTCAGACCCATGATTTGTCGTCCTGTCATTGTTTCGGCCTCGACAATCCAGATCGGCAGAATATAAGTTTCGTTTTCCTTCACCGGCTTTTCTTCAATGAAGTTATGAACATTTGAAAAGAACGAATGCCTTTGATCCAAAAAATTCCGTAATTGTTCCCTGAGGTCCATCATATGTTGTTCAATTATGCTCATTCGCTCTTCGTACGACAACATGGACGTTCCGTCGAGGTTTTCCAATTGAGGTATGACCTTCTTATCAAATCCGTCGTACATGTCTTTGGGGTAGTTGTCATCGTAAAGATCCAGAAGATGCTGATCGATCTCCCGGATGCGCTGCCTTGCGTCTTCGTTGAGATCCTTTTGGATCTTGTCATATCGGGAACTAATATCGTTGTAATCCTTGATCAATTGTTTTTCCACATCATCGAGCGACTCTTTTTCGCCCCGTAGCAGCCCTTTCTTGGCATACATATTGGCCATCCTCGAATAGACTTGCATTTCGCCCAATGCCTGGATCTGTCTGTTGGATGCCGCATTGATATCTTTTCTGACGCCGTCTACAAGGTCGGGTAACTTATTGACATTCTTTTCAATGCTGATAATCTTGTTGCCGTATTCTTTGATTGCGGTCAGCACGTTATCTGCAACACTTTTGAGTGCGCTGATATCAAATTCAGACATAAAAACCTCTCTTTTTCTTATGTATTAGCTCTTATTCAATGATCTTTGACTCATATCGCATAGAATCTGACGGTCGTTTGGGTTTATGATCTCGTCCATCTCTTGCGGAACCACGACAGATGCCGTGCGGCGGCCTCACTGCTTTCGGCGCTACGTCTTGCCCATTCGTCTCTTTTTCGGTCCGCCTCGCGATCCATGTCTTTGTACGTATCGAGTTTGCTGTCCATATCCCGTATCATGGCGTCTATGTTAGCCGAAGCCGCATTGACCGCTACGGCCGTGTCAGCGGCAATGGTTTCTTTGATGCGGTCGATTTCATCCCGGATCTGAGCCGCTTTCTGCTGCGCCATCTGCTGGTAGTTGACAAGCAGAGCCTGCAGACTTTGAATCGCGGCTTCATCACCTTCCGTTTCCGCCAAAATACTCCTCATCTTGGATTTGACCATATCGATCTTGGCGCGGTTTTCCCGAAAAACCTGATGAAGCTGCGTTTCGGCTTTTTCAATAAAACTCCGTTTCTGATCGTCGATCCCGCTGTATATTCTCAACCTTTCAACGCGGTTCTCCTCGTACAGTTTGTCATACACTTCGGTGAAAAGCTCGTCGTTCATTTTATGCTGGCGTATGGGCGTCGTTGTGGTACTCTCGCAGACCGGACATTTCCAGATGCGCTGTTCGGTATCCACCATATACATCCGCGTGCGCCTAGAGTAGAGAACTTTCTTAGATGCGCCGGCCCTGTTGTATTTGGCTGTCTGTAGATAATGGTTCACATCGGCGTTACAGTGAGTACAATAGTAGTTGAATGCCGAATCACTCAGCCGCTCTGTAATTAGCGTCGGGAACTTGATGCTCACCTGAGACAGAGAATAGTTGACGGAATGCTTATAACGAGGCAAGGTGTGGTCGATCAGTTTAATCAATTCACTGGCGATAATATCGGCATCCAGGATCAGTCCGGCCATGTCTCCCTGGGTGGCTTTGATCACTCCGCTGATCTGCTGGGCCTTCTGTACCAGCTCAGATTCAGTCAGGGTCTCAAGTATAGCCTGCGGTATGAATGTTTGTCTGGCAAGATCAAAAGTTTTCACCACCGGATGTTCTCTTCGGAATAGAGACAGGCTGGCCTGAAACATAATCAGCCGACCCATAAGCTCCTCCATCTTTGACAAGTATTCGACCAGATCGTATTCTTCTTTGAATAGAACGTCTTTGAAGCCTTCGGCGTTATCACTGATTGTTTTCTTGTCTTTAGACAAAATGACAGGGTACTTTCTCAGGAATTCTTCGAATTCCTTTTTCAATTTGGCAAGTTCCAGGATAGTATCCTCGGTCAGGCTGGGATACTTCAGGTTTGTTGACTGCCAAATACCGGAGCGGTCGATCACGGCAGCGCCGGATTCAAACGGTATCCGTGTCAGCGGAAGCCCGATGACGCCGATCTTTTTGATGCGCGTGGAGATCTTGAGGCCGGTCAGCATCATGTAAGAAATACCTGCGCCGATGAGCCCCGGAAAGATCAAGGTCCAGTTATTCTTCCACTTCATAAAAATGAGCGGCATGACGATACATGACAACGCGCTTAATATCATCCAGGTAAGATAAACCTTCCTCTTTTTCATGTAATCAATGAGGCTGTCTCTGAACATGAATTTCAAGAGATCCAAAGTTTGTTCTGAATTGATAGCCTCGATCTCCTCACCTATTTCCTTCGGCATAACGTCATTCTCCTTTCAGCCTCCTCCGGAGGCCTGGTTTATTGCCTGGATAGCATAAAAAATAATATTTTCACAAATCACGGTACAACATTCCTTTATTTTGCTTTTTTCTATTCCTTTTTCCCCCAGCACCGTCGGATCCTGCTTCAGTTTGTCCAGAAGTGCGATCATCTGCTCCATATCACGTGCGGTATGCGGGGTTTTGTTTCCGTCTTCGGTCAAAAACTCAAAAGTTTTCAGCGAAGACATCAACTTACTGCCTACAGGCTTTAGTCAGAATATTTCTTTAACGCATTTGCGATTCGGGATATGAGTAGGACCTAATAGATTGGCAACGAGAAGATCATCGACCATGTTTTTCATAATATCGCCATACATAATGTTTTGTTGCAACCTTGGCATAGGATTCGTTCATCACAGCGCGCTGATACAACAGTACCAAAACACCAGCTCTGGGCTGCATTCTCTTGTGAAGCTTAAGTGGCTTCATACATTGTATTGTTGCAGGCAGCAGGCCCACTACCTGACTGTCCATCTTGTACACTATCATAATTCCGATATCCAAACCGCTACTTTTGGGCCGTTGAATATTGCGCCTCCGGCTTCCTGGTCCAAAAAGGGCCATGCCTTAATATCAATAATGAATTCCTTATTTGGCTTGTTAGACAGAGGAAAAATGTTCTTTGTCTTGCGGCTACCCACGGCGTCAATATATTTCTTGATCTTGTTCTCATCGGCTCCAATGTCATAGAATAGGCAAAAACCGGGTAGGGAACGCAATCCTACGGAATTCAGGAATGTGTCTATTTTACCTCTCTGTTGTTTCAGGGTCTCGACGACAGTTTTAAAAGCAGATTCACTTTCCACTTCACCTGTGTCATTTGAAACACACAATCTCTCGATGGCGATCAAAAGCGGACCTACTAATTGCAGACAAACTTCTTCTTTCACGAATTTTCTGACAGCTGTTCTTATAATATCAGCGCTCACGTTAATGCCTTCACCGGCTTTCGGCACAAGCCCCATCAGCGTGTTGTTCGGCGTTCTGGCTTTACTTTGAAGGTCTTTTAGGCCTTGAATGACCGCCCTCAGACGTTCACTTGACACAAAGGTGAGCTTAAGTTCAGTATAGGTCTCCTTCACATAACGATAATGCGGTGAACTTTCATCGACGATATTCTTATGATATTTCTCAATCTTTCCTATAGTCTCCACTATCATTTGATCAGCGTCGTAAAGTGAACGAATATCCTCGGAAAGGGAGGCTGATTCCATTGCATCAATCGCCAAAAAATCCCTTGACAAGACATTATGCTCATTTGAAAGATTTTCATAATCGCTCTTCAGTTTTTTAAATTCAGTATCCTTGTTCTTCAAATCCACTTTTATATCTTCATTCTCTTTTTGCAATTTATCAAGTTTACCATCTAATTTGTTCTTCTTTTCTTTCAGTTCCTTGATTGAATCTTCATTCTTCTTCAGTTCTTTCTCCAGGTCTTCGATTTTCTCGGATTTCGATTTGATTTCTTGTTCTGAGTTTTGGTTTGCTTCTTCAAGAGTCCTCTTAACCTCATTTAATTGCACTATCTGTCTATTCATTTCGTCGATATCTGCTTGTAGCTTGTCGATCCTTTTCTCCGGATTTACCGACACATCATCATCTTTGTTTGATGAGGCTTCCGGCTCATTTGAATTGCTATCGTCAATTCTTAACTGAGCAGTTGTATCAGCATCTTTTTCGGCTTTGCTGTCTTCTGGAGCTATCTGTTCTTCCTTCTTTTTGACGGGTTTCTCTTTCTTTTGAGCACCTTTAAACACTGGCTCTGGATCTTGTTTGATTTCTTCGGTCACATGCGCACGTTTTCTTCCTATTCGATATATAACAGACACAGCAATCACTGCTACCGTGAGCAGTACAATGAATAGCCATATCCATATTGACAAACCCATTAAAACTATTTCAACATCCAGCACTTTCGACACAGTCACTAATGCTATTCTATTGTCCCAAACTGCCATCAAGTCCATATTGAGAGTATTGTCATTACCGAATGTTATTGCGTCTTGAACCGTCCACTTATTCATAACGATCTTTGGAGAACCGCTTGAAAACACTATGATGCATTGGGGGGCATCGGATCGATCAACAGTAAAGGCGTAATGGGCAACACCACTGTCATCACCAAATTTTCTTTCGGCAAGATTGATTTTCAATTCAAAGCTGTCGTCCGAGAGGTTTTCGCACATCATTTCGAATGCAAAAATTGAAATGAACCTAGATTGCCCAGTACTTAGTATTCTGAAATTTCTTACACGAAGGAAACTTTCTAGAAATACTTTGTTAAGACTTCCTATCATGAAGATGGCCCTTTTGCCAGCTCCGGTGTCTTTCATTAATTTGAATGCCGGAAACACCGATCTGTTTTGTGAATCAAGCAAAGTGACTGTAACTGTTCCCAAGTCTTCAAATTCTTTTTTGTCCTTTATCTCACATGTGAGATAGACTTGTCCCAGTGAGTCATAAGTAATTTTGAAGGAATTAAGATTAAGCGCACTATCCATAGCTATTTTTGGTTCCTTCTTCGTGAGATCTATGTAACTAATTGGAATGTTCACATATCGGAACTTGCCATTGGCAAGCAATGAACCGATCTTGACCTCCAGTTTTTTTTCTTTCGTATTCAGTCGACCATATACGTAATTGTTACTTTGGATCTCAATACCATCAATTGAAATGTCTTTGGTAACAAAGTACCATCGATTCAAATTCTGTGAAAACAAGCTATTTTGAAACAGGACAAAAACGAGGAGCAGACTCAACCTTAATGCCTTCATAACTTAATTTCTCTATTTAATAAAGCTTGACGGGATAATTATCGAAACGCCGATTCATCAAAGGGCCATAAATTGGACGGGTGATTGTCCTCAAAGAGATCGATGCTTTCGATGCGTCTGTCATTGGACTTATACTGAAAATAGCTATTGCTCAACTCAAAACTGAAAGTATCATCGTCTTTTAATGTGAATTTGACATCATCTAATGTCGATCCGGATACATTATTTACCTTAGCTAGCAGAGCTGTTTTGTAACTCAGTTTCTTGTTTATGGCGTTTTCAGCATCCGCTCCGTTGATCTGCATGAAATGTATCCTTTGCCCGCAACCTCTGATGTCGATCTGCTTGTCTCTTTCGTTTGGAATCTGCTTTTCTATCTTGTTGTTACTAAATGGTTCTTTCAACCTTACCAATTCAACGTATTTGTTATAACTCGGATTATTAAACTGAGGAACACGAATACCAAAAGAAGCAAGACTGCATCCTCTGGTTAATTCTATATATGAGCCATGATTACCATAAAAAGCTGCACCCGACACAACACATGTTTTTGTCTGCTCCCCAACGTATTTAATTTTGAAAGGCTTCTGCCCTTGCGCTTTCAAGGTGTTCATTACAAGGTCTTCCACTCCTCGAAGCTGAACCGATCTGCCGCTCAAAATTACGGTTTCTAATTCGCCGTCACCGGTATGACCGAATATTTCAATTACTTCACGCACGGCCTGCTCGATGAGCGATTTAAGATTTATATCGTTGTCCTGAAACAAGAATATATCTTCAGTGAATTTGCGTTTGTTAATCTTAAGAGTTGTATTCAGCGGAAAAGGCTTAACAAGTCTTATCGAATACTCAAATTCATCTGCCGGGGTCTTGCTTCCCAACGATTCCTTTATTTCTCGTGCGATCAATTTTAACGCATAATTAAAGCCGGTTCTGTCTTCTTTAATTTCTCCCTGCATATTATCGATATTCGTCGCGAACGGAGTATTGTTTTCAAACTTATTTGAATATTTTTTTCTGAATTCATCAAACTCCGGCATTCTCCATATAAGCATTGCTACGATACGATCAATAGTATCCCCCCCGATCGAATATCCAATACGTGCTTTTATGTCAAGATGCATCTTACCGTCGGTTGGATCTTCTTGGATTAAACTTACGATAGATGCGTTAAGAGTTCCACCGCCGAAATCGAAAACTAGAATATCTTCGTTTTCGTGAGTCGCTATCCGCTTTGGTCTGCCTGTGTTGAATTCATCATATTTCATGCGGTAATACAGAACTGAAGCTTCTGCCTCATACAAATGTCTGACGCTATCCTTGAAAAGCAAACGATGGTTGTTATTACTTTCTGGGCTGTCTTTTAAGGATCGGACTATACAATCTTTCAGTCTGTCAATTTTTATCGGAGTAAAATAGTTGGGCACTGCCACAACCATTCGCGAGAGGGAACCTCCGTCCAAATGAGGTTTCAGCTTCTTATTTACATCTCTAACTATCTTTGACAATATATCCTCACCCGTAAAACTCTCTTGTTTTCTATTGTGCGTGATGGTCCTCTTGTTTTCATAACCGATGAGTTTCTTGATAGAAAAAAACCCTTGTTGAGGTTTTGCTCTTATCTGGTCCTCCGCTCCTTTGCCAACCAGTACAACATTGTCTTCTGCGGAAAAGTAGACCATAGTAGGCATGATATTTTGTCCGTCTTCCAAAAGGAGAAGGTCAGGTTCATCTTTTTCATGATTCCACAGGGAGCAACAAGTACCGGTAGTACCGGGGTCAAAACCCACCCATTGATCGCCAAGATCAGGACAAAGCCCAAAAATGACGGTTTTTTTATCTGTGCGCATATCAGAAGACTGAAACGTAAAAGTGATTTGTATACATTCTTCCAAACGACTTGGAAATTTTTCAGGTGCATTTACCGCTTGAGGCATCAAGATCACACCTATAGTCTGCGTCTCTCCCCTATTTAGTTTCATGTGAATCGGAGATTCCGGATGGATACCTGATGCCTGTTTACTTTCTTTTTCCGGAGTATTGAGATAAATACCGTGTTTCCAGAACTCACTGAACTGTTCCGGAATCTGCGTCTCAGATATGTATGCACTTAGTTCGAGATGCTTGAATTTTCCAGTATGTTTTATTCGAATAGGAATAGTATAGGAAACGTCCCCTGTGGCCGCGGAAGACACGGCATATACTGGATACTTGATATCACCACCTACAGTGATAAAGTCCGGGGTGTTTCTATCATAGTGTATCGATATTTCAAATGTTGGTCTATACTTATAAAGCCAAACAAAGAATCCGATAGTAAGCACGAGGATCGTCAAAACAGGTCCCCAAATCCACCAATTGAGACCTTTCCACACAATAAAAGCATCTCTTGAACTGGTCGATATAGTGCTGTATAGACGCCCCTTCCATAATGAATTCTTGTTATACAATATCGCAAAATCACCTCTTATACCAACCGAACTCTCTCCATGAAATTCTTTTTTGGGCAATACTATTTCGGGCGTCTTTATTTCATCTTTCAGGCGGGGAATGTTGAATTCAAACTTAGTCAGTGTTTTTGTTTTTCTCGAAATAATATTGATGTTACTTAGAAACACATCAAACCCTGAAATGTCTCCTTTGCTTACCTTGCATTTAAGAGTGACAGGATCAAGTATGATATTCTTTCCTTTTTCCTTGAATTGATAACTTTCATCTTCCGAGAATTCTATTCTTGGCAAATTGATGGGCTCCAACCTAAATATTCTGATCATGACCGGTTTGTCGATACCCCTGTTGAGAATTGCTTGAAAAAGAATATTTCCTTCATCATATAGATCGTTGAATTCATTAAGAACGGTGTTCTCAAGATACTCAACTCTTGTTTTTGCATGCATCCGGATTGCTTCCCGATCTTCAATTCCGATGGAGCCTCCGCCCGCCACATAATCGGTTACCATGACAACCAAGTGGCTTTCAGACTTTATTTCGTAGTCGGAAAGCTTGGACAAGGCCATCGGCAGCAAATATCTTAACATTGGGTAATCGTATCGCTTGTAAGAAACCAACGAATCAAGATATAGACTTGCCGGCTCAACCAGTTTGTATTCGCGTGACTTCGAAAAAAGAGTATTCGCAAGTGAAACTGTGAATTCAGCATTGGACCCGGACTTTTCATCAATATCAGCAATATTCTGTCCGTTTATGCCATTCGGCAGGATGTGGAGAATATCGTTATCACCAAGCAATGGAAGATTGATATCAAATTTACTGAAGTTGTTCTTGTCAATTTTACTGTCAGCCGCTACATCAATTTGGAACTTGAAAAGAATTTGTTTCAGATACTGATTGATCCTCGGCCTCATGTCAGTCTGATAAACAGAGCCTGTCAGGTCATATAGCACAATAACGTCACGTCTAAAAAAACCTTCATTGAGAACTTGTGTATAGCTGTTTTGAAACATGAAAAGCGTAAGGATAGTTACCTCTGCAAGAAGGCAGATGGCATTCTTAAGGTTGGAAATTGTTTTCTCAATGAACCTACACGGTTCATCAGAAACAGGTGAAGCGGGGCGATCTTGTCTAACTTGATTAGCTAATCTGAATATGGCCTTTCTCTTGAACATCATACTTCTCCGCGTTGTCTGCCGATCTTGAACATCTGGCGGGCAAAATTAGTTTTGAAAGCTTTAGCTCAGGATTATCTGACAACTTATCAACTTCAAATACTTTGTCGACCGATAGAGCTGAATACATGTCATAGATCATTGAAGTAGAGGGAACACAATAAAAATCATTACCAAACTCGAAAAGCAAATAGTCGCCGCTGCGGGACAAAACAATTGAAGCACTATTTGACCCTGAAAATGGGCCGGACAATACATTACCGTCCAAAGCAGCACGAGAACAATTCATTGAGCGGACAAAGTCACTAAGGTCATATATATTGTTGTTGAACTGCTTAACAACATCCGTAACACTCTTTGCTTCGTCTGATGGATTTGGGGTATCCGTATGAAAATCAACTGCCGGTCGAGCAGATAATGACGCTAATTGGTCCTCAATTTTTTTAATAGCGGTAGATCGTATGGTTGCAGTTCTCTGTAAATCATCAATCGCCTCAGACAATTGTCTGATTGCGCGGTCACTTGGTCTAAATTTGCGAAAAAGAAAAAGAACAAAGATGGTATTAGCAATTGAAATGACAGACAAAGCGATTACCACAACGGTAAATAAATCCATATATTAAGCCTTTTCACAAGGATCATTGGATACATATGAATTACAGATTTTCACGATTTGAAGAACACATTTCGTTCAAGATCGTTTTTAATCCTACGATGAAGGGTGACTGTAGGACATCGGTTCCTTTGTAGGCGGCCTTGATGCTTCTGTCAATTTTGTCTTCGTCATATTTCGGTTGAAAAATATTCATATTTTCAGTGATTTGATTGAGTTCATAAAGATCTTCAACCAGTGAACGTAATTCTTCAAATTTCGCACCGGCTCCTTTTGGTGCCGTCGGAAATGTCCACTTGTTTGCAGTCTCAAAGTTAATCTCACTCTCGATTTGCAGAGCTTCGAAACCAACAGAAAAACCATCCAAACCTACAATGGATTCTTTCATATTCTTTGCGGGAGAAGCCGCTGTACGGGCATCTAGAAATTTCTTTGGCCCCTTATTTTCTTCTTTATTTTCGGCGATTTTCAAAATTGCGTTTGAAACAATAGATGACGATTTCTGATTATCTTTAGCCAAAGAGCCATAACATACTTCAGACTTCGGCATTTTTGAGATTTCGGAACTTATCTTCATCATATTCTCTTTATACAGCTTCGGATTGTTTGCGCCCAGCGCGAATGCTTTTTGTAGAAAAGGAGCGTATCTTGACTGGTCTTTGCTTAGAAGGTTCAAAAGCTTGGATCCGTTTCCACCAATATGGAATTTGACACTCTGGAGTTCGGTATCATTCCTAAAGTACTGCCCGATGTGATAGTATAAGCCCGAATAAAAAAGAAAAATTGCCGATCTGAGAAAATTAACCTTTCGATCTCCCCCTCCAATGTAAGACTCATTAAAATAGTTCCATATTTTTTCCTCAGACATTTTCATGATGGAGCTAACCAGGTTCCCTCTTTCCGTTTCCGGCGTTTTTTCAATTATTTTTTTAATCTTTGCGGAGATATCCCTTCTGCTTGTTTCGTTGTCTCCTACTTGGGCAACATCAACCAACCATGCGCAAAATGAGCCATCAGTCTTCACAAGATTATCAAAAATATCACGTCCGGCAAATTCCACAGAAAAACTCGCCTTGACTTTGGTTTCATTATTTTTTCCTATAGGAGTTTCCCATATTACAACATCTGTTGATCCCCCGCCAACATCAACTGAAACTGCATATGAGCCTTGAGCCGTGCCGGCAAATCCTCCCACCTCGTTTATGCAGTACATAGCGCTGGCAATACTTTCGTCTATCGGAAAT
This sequence comes from uncultured Bacteroidota bacterium, assembly GCA_964415295.1. Lineage (GTDB taxonomy): Bacteria > CLD3 > CLD3 > SB21 > SB21 > SB21. The sequence goes on along the minus strand of CAYPYN010000007.1, from coordinate 97,241 downwards.
GTCATTGGCATATCAAGCTGATACGCGTCTTTCACTTTCTTAACGGTATCTTTGTCGACCAAATTTGAAGTCAGCGTTAGTCCCGTCTCTTTCCCCACTTTTGTTAGAATGTTACTCCAATTTTCAGTGTAATTTCTTAAAAGCGGTTCGCTAAATGATTTGGGGTAGCTCCAATGGAAATTGACTTCTTTCGCTCCTCTTTCAAATTTCAAATGAGCACAAATCATCATTACGATTTGTTTAAGAAAGAGCAGCGTGCCTCTCTTTCCATCACTTTGGGTATTCCACTTCAAATCAGATCTAATTTCCTCGGCAAGCATCTTAGCAAAGACCTCATCGATACTGTCCATTTGGAAGAACGGTATTACTGAATTTATGAAAGGCTCAGAACTCTTGACATCATCACCATTCTTTTTGTAAAGCAACGCTGTTGAAATGGGAAATTTTACATCAAACTCATAACCGCCACTGTTAGCTTTTGCAACAGAATCCGGACTGCACAAAAAGTGTTGCATACGTACCAAGAAGTCTGTTTTGTCGGAACCAGGTAACATGGATCCAACTTTTATGTGGCAAGCATAACTCTTATTCTCTTCTTTTTCGCGCAAGAAGACATTTGTAAAGGAGGTCCCAAAGTCAATCGCTACGTTGTAAGTTTGGTTACCAGCTTTGAATTCATATTGCGATTTGTTGTCGCATCTGATGAATCCCATAGACGTCGAATCAGCGATGTCTTTCAATAAAATCTGATCCGGATAAATATTCGTTGTATACACAAAGACATTGGCCTCTCTCTCTTCACGTGTCTTTTGCGTTACAAGATCAATCTGCAATTTAGGAATCCCGATATGACGGAAAAGAACAAAATATTGATTCCAGGATGGATCTTTGTAAGCCGGCCAAATATCCAGAAGAGGCGTTCTTTCGTAACTTATAATATCGCTTGCTGAGTATTTCTTGGAAAACTCCATGGGCTGGTCTTGCACCTTTAGCTTCACTTCTACCGCAAAATTGTCTTCATTTTTCTCTTTGGCGATGCTCGCACTTTCAAAGGTTGCATTTTTTTCATTCAAGTATTTCAGATCTACTGGGTAAATAAATGAATCTTCCCCTGCGACAAGGCATCCGGGAATTAGTCTGTTTTGGAATTTTCCCAGTTTACGAGTAAACACCTTGTCTCTGGCTATTGGAATTTGAATTTTCTGCAGTATTGGAACTTCTTTAATTGATTCAAAGGAAGCATTGGAAGGTTGAATACCGCTAAATTCTTTCGATCCTTTCCATTCGTTAAGTAATTGTATTATCGCCATCGTGTTACGAATATTGTTCTGCCTGAGTCTTTCGATGGTGTTATCTATCCAAGACAATAGTCTTTTCTTGTCCCCCTCGGACATCTTATACTCAGATTTTGTGGGGTCATCAAACCGACCCGATGGTGTAATCCAAGGAATGCCATCGGAATAAGATAGCTTGTATTCTTTTGGCGTAAATACCAGGCTGAATCTTGAAAAAGCGCCAATCACCTTATTGTTCAATTTGAAAGTGTATACGTCATCTCCGAACTGACTATTCGGATCTGCAAATTGAAGAACATGTAAGATCTGAAATAGGCGCTTGTTCTGTTTCGCTTTACTAGAAACCAATACATGCGAACTTTCGATGTTTAGATTTAAAACATCCCAGAAACATATAGCACTAAGTAAGCCTTTCCACTCATTCAAAATGGAGTTTCGCGCAGGATGTGGCTGATCGGGTTTGTCAGAAAACAGCATTTTGCCAAAAAGATAGGGCTGCGCCCAGACAGAGGGAATCGACTCAATTTTGAAATGCTCCATTTGTTCATGAGCCAACTCGATGTCCTCACCGATGTAACTCAGGTCACCCGATGTCTTGAATGAATTCCATGCACCGGGACTTGTCTCCAGTTCCGTTTTATTGCCCTCATCTCTCAACTTGGGTAGAAAAACTTTTTGATCCATAGTTGTTTCTCCAATTATAAATTGTCACGTTTTTTTAAAATCAAAATTTCTTGCAGCATGTTCTTTAGCGGATTCATAGAAAACACTAACCAGAAGTCCGACATCATTGTTGGAATCAGCATCAATTACACGAGATTGCTCCATAGTACCAAGAAAGTCAGCGAATTCAGATTGCTGGACATTTCCATGTTCGTAAAGAACTGAACTGAAAGACGAAACATTATCCGGCTGGCTGATCACCCCTTGATTGAACAATTCCACTTTAGGAGCGTCGAGATTTTGCAGATAGTATAAGAATTCAAACCACCCTAACTGGCGAATATTCTTGATGTCTTTTTTGAAAAACGATTCAACGAGATCAATGTCCTTATCGCCGGCCGCTATTGTCCAATTAGATTTTAGAGATAACAACTTCTTCTTGATGTTCTTTGTAACTCCAAACAAGGGAAACTCTGAAAAATTCTGGGTACCTTTCTTGTAGTAAAGAAAAGCTTGTCCCAGGACACCCATCACCGCAAGTCGTTGCTTGATATCATTGTTTGTGTACAATGAATTGCCGGGTAAGTCGTCAAAGGTTATCCTTGAAGGGTCTTTTCGACCACAAAAATAGTAGGGGTTAGTTGTATTGTCTTTCTTGCTTTGTGGTGTTACAAAGAAATCGGTTACTGACAAGCCTGAAATCAGTTCGATATAATGTGGAGGATTAATCTGCTCGGCTGCACCTAGTCCGAATTTACCAACATTGAAACTATTATAACATTCTCCAATTACGTATACCTTATCGAAAACATTCTTAACGAAGTTATCATAGTTCATCAAAGAAGCTTTCGTGTTTGCGATAAACATATTACTATCGGCATATAGTTCATTTCTATTCTTCACGTCGGCCGGAGCGGGGGGAAAAGAAAAATAGGGAAGCACCAACATGCCGCCTACGAACAAATTTTTTCTGTTGTTTTCTATATCTGGGACTGATTTCAATATTTTCGGGATATTTGGAACTCCGGATGCCCCAGTCCCACCAAATATGGATCCGCAGACAAAAAGTTTCACTTGTTCGTTTGGTATCTTACCCTTGATCTTATCAAGCAGGTTGCTTATTTGATCTTTATTGCCCTTTGCATCTTGTTCCTTTTCATAATCGATCGATGCAAACACAGCCGAGCCTATCGAAGGACGTCCTCGAAATCCCTTTGAAAGTTCGGTTTCTAATTCATTCTTTGTAAAAAAGAGATCACAAATATCTTTATCATCCTTTACCATTAGATTGTAGCCAAGGATCGACTGTAAGTCTAAATTGGAGACTCTTTCGCCCGAATCTTCTATCAATCTCTTAATCTTCTTCCAAGGGGTCCACAGAAGTGAGAGATCATTCTTTTCGTCGTTAAGGAGGATAAGGTTGGTCTTGAATATTTCAGTATTACGTCCCAATCCCATTTTGCGGATACTCTGATATTCTGCAAGTAGGCTCCTTGTTCGATTAAGATTTCCAGAAGTCTCGTCCGCATCGATGACTAGGGCATACACCTCCTCATTCGGTCCGAGTCCACAACTGCACAGGTAAATAAAGGACTCCAATATCTGAATTCCTCTGCCGCCAATACCAACAAAGATGTTCATAAAACGACTCCAAATTTAATATTTTACCACGGACGTGGCGGAATTACATGCTTTGCATAGATCGGTCTTATCCACGATATGAGCCAATAACTGAACAGGAAGTCAAAGATCGAAAAGATCACCCTGTATGTGGCAACAGTGGTCTGCAAACCGGATTCATTTCCAAGATACTCCGGCAGGCACGGAAAATCGCGAGTTGGCAGCTGAACACAAAAAACATAGATCAATATACCCGCCCCACAGCAGCCTAAGAAACCAAACACAGCCCAGCCGATAAAGGGACGATAATTTTGTCCGATGTCCTTTGGCGGTTTAAGTTTTACAAACAAGAACATGGATATCCAGAATATCAATGGAACGATGAGGGCCGCCCACAGTACTGTCCACCAAAGGAAGTGGATCCAAACGGAAGGGTCATAATTAAAAGGATACTGAGGCGTTTTAGCCAAAATTGAAATGAATATGGTGAACATGGCGCTGTCCTTTAGTGATGGATCTAGTTACTCAGAGCAATATATACCTCACTGATACAGGGTTTATTTTTTTCGCGGCTAAGGTCGATAAGCCTTTCAACAAAATCCTTCAAATACGGCGTCTTACCCTTGATTTGCTGAGGACCATCCGACGACCATTCATTGAGCCAATCCGGCAGAATAAATTCCGGCTTTGCATAAATACAAACACGATAGATGCTCAATTCACTTCCATTCGGAGGAAGAATGAGAATGTCACTTTCCACATGAACAGAATCCAGAGACGAATCTATCGAACATCTTTCCAATTTTACCGATTCGCCCGATTCTCTTACCAAACCATCTTTATTGTCTATGACAGAATAATATTCTGAGTTGAGCAATACTGATCCGGGATCTTTCAAGACGTAATACAATTTATTGAAACCCCCATAAAACGCAGCCCTTGAGTTTATATGCAGTAGAGCTTTGTCTCTGGATGAAAAACGGAATCCTCGATAATTTTGGTCGGATTTGGGAAAATCCTCAATGGGCACAAGCAAACCCCTGCTTTTGGGGTGAATTGTTACAGTGGTTACCAATGACTCCGTATACCTGGACCCCGGCACAAGAATGGTCTCAAATCTGACCCCTTCAATACTGAGTAGATCCCTTTTTAACTTTTCGGTATAAGACTGCAAATGAATGCGGTTCCCAAAAACCAGAAAGTAGAAGTTGTTTTTCTTCTTGGTCTGCACACCAATAAGAGTGAAATCTTTGCCTTCGTCAATCCAATGAGAAATTTCCTCGATCATCTTATGCATATCGGGTTTCAAATCGAGCATGGGAATGCCGTCGGTAATGATCACCTGAATATGGTCTTGAAGAAGTGTATCCGATCTGAACCCGTGGATCACGGCTGCAATATCCGTATTCCCCTTATAGTTCGTAGTATTGTTCAGATAATTGAGCACTTCGTTATTCGTCAGCGTTTGCAACTTATCACCAAACGCAATCAATGGTCTGTTCTTGTCAATAAATAATGAATTGATTGTAAAAAGGTATTTGGACAAGAGGGTTGTATATTCCATATCTCTGGCAAAAGTCACCATAGATCCTGACACATCAAAATACGTGACAATGCCTTTAAAAGATTGTGTTGGCGAGATTTGATTAGTTTTGGGTTTCGAAGTATTGAATTTATCAACCATAGATTGATATCCGGGAGGAGTATTCGAATCAATGCAGGAACTAGAGCAGGAAAATTGAAGTAAAAAAAACAAGAGCAGTATTAGAAATCTGATGACTCTTGATAAAGAATAGGAAGTATCCATATCGCCTCAAGAATTTGATAAAGTATTAAAAATAGCTATTTATACAACATGAGCTCCTTTTTTGAGAAACGTAATGAGAATTTCTAATTCGGGAATGGCTTCGAAGACTCAAATCTAAAATCCTGAAATGAAATAACTCATAAAAGTATATTAAAAACTTATCAAGTTAGCAATAACATTTTTTCCAGCTCAATTGTTGCTAGTTCCTATCAGTATCTCCTAAATCAAATATCAGTCTCTTATGCATCGAACTGAAAGGCCCTCATTCGTACCGCATTGAATTCGACTGACCTTTTCGTAAAAATCATACATACCTCTGGACCAAGCAGAACCATTTCCAGCTGCTGTAGATGACCACCAATATCCATTGTAACCAACAGTGCCAAAAATTCCATTAGCATTCCGATACCCTCCAGGAACTGCATTAAAACCGGTCTCGCGTATTGAGCTTGTTGGACCCGGAGACCAGTGTGGTAACCCACCTTTCTTCATTCGTGAAGCAGCGGTGATTTGACCACCACAATAATTAACCAATTCTTCCCAATCAGCGTCGCTAGGCAAATGCCACCCAGGTGGAACTGCCTTCAATGCAGCGTCCCATGTATACAACTTCCCGTAAATTTCACAGTTAGCTGCATTGTTATCGTAACAATAACATCCCTCTCCAACATCATAGTTAAGATTCTCTGACATCCAAGTCTGATTGCCAATTCTTACCGTTTTGTACATCTTTCCATCTCTACTATCCCTGAAAATGGCATTATTGGAAGTTCTGTTTGTGCCGTCCTCATTTTCTTTTGACAACTTGACCAAGATATCTTGAGTCTTCAATATTTTTTGGTTTTCAGACACTATCCTTAAAGGTCCAGTATCGTTTATCAGAATCCAATCATTTGACGCAGTTCCTAGTTTACCTTCCAGGGCATTCAACAGTCTGAAGGAGTTGTTGAACCGTACACGTACACGAGTTCCTTCAGAGTTTAGCGCAACGTTAAGCGATTCTAAATCAATGTCATAGCTCAGACTATCCCATTTCTTAAAGAATTTTCTCTTTTCTTCTTCAATATTTTCTCTCGTAACCTTCTGGTTTGAGTTATGATTCACCGAGTCGGCATAACCGCTCATGTAATCTTTTAAATTCTTCGTCTGCTCATTAAAAAAGTGATATTTGATGAAATATGAGTACAGTTCTCTCAGGGCCAAATTGTCGGATGTGGTCCAAATCTCGTTTTCCATACTAGTTACTATTGATTTTCCATTGTTTGCGTCTTTATTGGAACCCGCTCTAATAGCTGCAATGACTATGACTAATACAAAAACAAGAACAAAAAAAATCTTCCGGAAACTTCTTTTATCAGTTGTATGTTCTTCGAATACTTTAATATCTTGAGTAGAATTATCAGGAATTGGAGTCTGGCTCTCAACCGCGGGAATGTCGTATGTCTTTTTTTGACTGGGTCTTACTATTGCTGGTTTTATTGATTTTGACTTGTCTTTCACACATACTACGGAACATCCGTACTGCTTGCTTCCATAATAGATCCCGGATTTACAACCATCAAAATGCAGATCAAGATGCCATGCGGAATCGCTGTCTATCTCTGTGGAAGACCAAAAATAGCCGTTTCTTCCGATGTCATAGAAATTACCATATTCGTCACGCCATCCTCCAAGAATAAACTTTTCCCGTTGAAAATTGGCATCTCCTTCAAATTCTTTCAATAGTGTTTCGAACTCTAATTTTGAGGGAACATGCCAACCAGGAGGGGGAGCCGAAATAGCCGCCTGCCAATCATAAAGTCTTCCTTGCTTTTGGCTGTGTTTTGCATCATTGTTATAGCACCATGAATTCTGTGCAAACATGTAGTTGAGATTTTCCGCCATCCAAACGTCATCCCCTATACGGAATACCGAATATATGCTGCCATCCCGAGGATCCTTTAGTGTGAAATCTGAAGCCATTAGTCAATCCAGTCCCCATTGTCTGATTCCAAGAATGAGAATCGACAATTTTTGTTGAGTAATTTGTTGATACCTTCACTTTTTCCAATTGTTTCCCATGGAGAATGGTTCATATCTTTTTTTTAAAATCGTGCCCCCTTTCTTAGAATTGTGCAACAAATATATTTAGCTTGACCCCAAAAGTCAACAATCTTGGTCAGGTCTGGTTAAGATATCACAATGTTTTTTTCTTTCAACTGGCGCTGTGGAGGAATGGATTTGAAAATTGAACTTCAAATAGTTTAAAGCATAAAAAGACGACTGAACAGCGTCTTTGATCTTAGAAAATCGCAAAATTATTCGGATCATCAAAAAACTCTTCAAGACGTTTTTGTGTTAGCCTATGAGACGTACTGGTGAAGTATGCCCGTTTGATATGATCCAATATGATCGTCTGACTCAGCTTGTCTGACCCCTTTACGAGACCTACTATTAGCAATGTCGGATTGAAAGCATCATAAAAACGACTCTCGAAAGGTTTACATGAATCACATAGTAAATCAACATGACTCACACCGCCTTGAATGTGCCAATTCAACGCCATTTTTGTTATGGACATCTTATGGCAATTGCTGCAAGTTCCAGGTAGTTTTAAATGAGAGGCTCTCTGAACCAACATTTCAAATCTTTCGCGGAGTTTCGGACTGAAATCGTTGGAAACTTTTTCCCGTATCATCCACCCTACATAGCCCGGATCATTGAAAAACAACCATTCTAAAGTTTTTCCTTTACGCTTTCCAAAATATAGTTTTGTATCCATTTTTTTCACTCCTTCGCTTACGCAGCGATGTTTTTTATTTGTTCTAGTACAGTTAACATATTATTTCTGGTGATTTGAAGATGACCCACCTTGCGGTGCAGGTCTTTTGTCAGTTTTATTATATCGATTAGCTCTTCATCATACTCCTCTTGCGAGCTCTCCAGTTTCGACATAACATCAACTACCCGTTTCAAAGAGTCTGGAAGGCTAAACCATTTGCACGATTGACGTATGATGGCTAGTATTGCAAAGAGTGACGCCGGAGAGCATAGCACAGTCTTCTGACCGATTGCATCATCAACGATCTCAGGATCGTTTTCAACAATAAAGCCGAAGATCTGATCGTTAGGAATAAACAAAATCGCACACTCCACGCTTTCATCGTTAACAAAGCCTCTATCCGATAATTCGGCTATACGTTTTCTCACATCTTTCAGGAACTGCTTCAAATAGTCATGCTTCTCGTTATCCGGAGCCTCAAGGTATTTGGCATAGTTGGTAAAGGGGAATTTGACATCCATATGCAGCCATTTCTCATTGGGCAGAAGGAAGGAAAAATCGGGTATCGTGCATTGAGGTTTTATCATCTTTTGTTTTACATAGTTCACGTTTTCTATATACCCGGAAGCACGAAGCAGGTCCTCCGCCATTCGTTCGCCCAACTGGCCTCTCGTTTTGTTATTCGATAAGGCTAACGATATTTTGTTTGTGGTTTCCTGCAATTGTTTCGTGGTTTCAGTATTTGTCTGCAACTGCTGACTTAATTGTCCGAACTTATTTTCCCTGTCTTTTTCGAAAGCCGATATATGTTGTTGAACATGAGCAAGTTCCTGTTTGACGGCTGTTAACGACTGATCGATCAAGCTTTTCTTTTCATTGAGTTCCGAGCGGTTGATCAACGTCTCTTTGGATAGGGCTTCCTGGACGTGTTTGGTAAGGTATTCGAGATTGTAGCGGTTAATATTAATGATCTCGTCGCGGAGGTCATCGACCAGCTTGACGAACTTGGGGTCTGGCTTGTTTCTTTGAACGAATTTGAATATGAGGTAACAAGTAACGGCTGTAACAACGATAGAAGGGATAATAAATGATTCCATTTTTATGATCTTTCTTTGTTTGTTGGGAAGTTTAGAAGCGGTCCGCAGACCACTAGTTTACTTTAATAGCAGTATTATGAATTACGTGTGGACAGGTCGGTGGGTGTTACCGGTGATACTTGTTACTTTCGGGTAGGAGGTCTATTTTCGGTAACGTAGTAACGGGGTAACATGGTAACAGGGGTATCATGCGGACAGGTCAAGCTTCTGCTGATCGGGGTTAATAATGCGATTAATTAGTTCTGGTGTATTCCCATAATAAAACTCGCGTTTAACTCGGTTTGCTTTCCCAAGAATATCGTTATCAACGATGCGGTCAATCATCTCGTGAAATTCTTGATCGTACGGCTTTTCGATCTCTTCGGCTATATCCTCCGCCGTAAGGTCACGGATATATTTATACCAGTCGATGCTTTTTCTCTTTTTCTTTTCAACCCTAACTTTATCTTGTTTTCGGTCCAACAGGAATACATTTTTCGCCATTTCCATGACTTTGGCCTGCTTATATATATTCTTGAAGCCCTTTTTTTTCAGATAAGCATTTAAACCGGCCGCTAGTTCAACAGAAAATATTTTGTTGTGCGATTTGACATATTCTGCGATGTATCGAACGATCTCATAGTCTAACAGGCTCATATCCTTTCGGTTATATTTCTCCAAGCCATCGTAATTTCTATATATCTTTAGCAGTATCATTTTATTGATCAGTTCCATAAAATCATTCACCGTCCTTTTTGATTCAGCGCATAAAGATAACTTCATCGCCTCCGGTATATTCAGAGCATGGAGCCTCGCATAATTTTTCAGGATGGTCATTGACCTATTATTATTGATGAACTTCTTATTTTCTTCGTAATAAGCTTTCGAATCAATTTCTCCTGTAAGGAGATCGGCGTACTTGTCGGAATGTTTTTCAAGAAGATCCGGTTCTACCTTTTCGAGATAAGTTTTCATTATCTTTTTGGGTTCCGAAGTTAACAAAGCCATTGTTCCCTTGGTCTTGTCTTTATAATGTTCTCTAAGTTTGTCTTTTGATCTGGTCAAATCAAAGGATCCATCCCCCGATACATCTATAACTTCTGCGTCAATGCCTTCGAAGGCCTTAAGATATTCCTTTCTCCGATGGGGATGGTGAAGCATGGTCTTGTTGATTTTGTTGAGTTCAGTGGCCCTGAGATAATATTCGTCCACTGAGTGGGTATCGTTTAAACGATCATAATATAAAAGCCCGTTATCCTCGTTTACTTTGCCAAATATTTTCGGAATGATGTTCAGCTTTTTTGATGTCTTTTCAATATGCTCAGAATAATAGCTGTCCAAGCCTTTCGCCAATTGTCTCAGCTTTTCCTTTTTTAGCCTGACGCCAGTCTCCAGGTCGTACCACCCATCATAACTTTCACCTGCTCCGGATACAAAATCATATACGTTAATCAACTCGTTCCTTGGTCTTCCAAGGAATTGTCGGAGTTGGATCATATCAAAGCAATCGATAAAATAGATCGCATCGATCCTGTTGAGAATGTTGATTCCGTCATTGATGACGCTGCTGGTGCAGATGTATTTTGTTTTCTCGGTAATAAGTTCGTTATCAACAATGGAAATATATTCTTCATTGTCCTTTTCGTTGGCGTGCAGCACCGTGATCTGTTCTTCGGGTATGCCATTCTCCACTAAGGCTTGTTTGTAAGTGTTCAACGCATCAATATTGTTCTTGAAAATCAGAACCTTACCTTCGACGGGATGGCTCAAAAGGTGATGAATAAATTTTGCATCACCGCCATCGGTGTATTTGCAGATATGATAGCTGCCCTGGATACGGGGTTTCGGATTCCTCTCTTTGAAAATGACCGTCCTGTAATTTTCATTATTTGACTCCGTTTCGACAAGAACCCCTTCCGGGGTTCCTGTTAACGCTATGATTTTCTTAAATGAGGTCTTCCGACTGTTAATAAGCCGAATAACTCTGGAACGAAAAGTTGAATGCGTGACCATAGTATGTTGTTCATCAATACATAAGATATAAGAAGTCGGAAAGAAATGCGGCCCGCTCATATTCTCTTCGGTCATGATCTTCTCCAATCCGTCATAGGTCGACATAATAATGTCATGCTTGGACATCGCTTCAATCACTTCCGCGGTAGATACGCCTTTGTATACACCGAATACACCATATTTCTTGGATAGCTGCTCACACATACTTTGGTAGGGGACCAGATAAATCATCTTTAATCCCAGTTGTTTGGTAAAATTAATGATACTTTGGCTTTTTCCAGAATTTGTCTTCGCAATAACATTATAATTGAAGTAGTCCGTCAAGATTTTACTAATCGCATCGCAGGCAGTTTTGTTGAACTCAATTTCTTCTTTGCCGATTTTATCCTCGAATTCGATTGTCTGTCCCTGGACACCTATTAATTCCTGAATGCTTTTCCCGCTGATGTATCCATTCCAGATTTCCCCGACTTTGACATCAAATTCTTCATACAGGAACCCATGTAAATCCTCCACGACATAACTGAGAAAATCGACCAGTGAATATTTCATATTATCATGGTGACAGATACAGATACCGCTATCCTTGGCTACGGTGAAGCTTTCGTGTCTCTCGTGATGGAAGGGACAGATGATCGACAAATGATTGGCGCCGTTTTTATAGGGAATTTCCAAAGCATCAAGCACCTGGAAGACGGAGTAATTTTGCAGGAGTTCCTTCGATTCCTGAACATAGAGTTTTTCAAAGGGCTCATCAGAATGGGTCTTATAGACCAATCTTTTTGAATGAATTTTCTCAGAAAACTCAGGAATACCGGAGGACGATTCGCAAACAAAAGGCTGGGAACCGCTTTGATGAACACTTTTTAAATTTGTTGAAGCTAATTCGTCCAGCAATGCCTGAACGACGTCTTTATCAACAAACGGAATATCGTCCAGACTCCCGTACAAACGATACTGACCTTTGCCGTATTTACCGATCGCAATACTCGGAGCAATAACGACCTGCTGTCCTTTGCCTTTAAATTCAATCTGACCGTCGGCTACAGTAAATTTTCGATTGGAAAAATCTTTGGAGTTTGTTTTGATAAAAAATTGCGATCGCCCTGAAGCAGTCTTTTGAAATATTGCACTATTACATATATTCAGTTTTGTCTTGATATAATCCGTCCACGGGTTATTGATTCCGTCTACATCAATGTCCAAAACGAAAAAGTAATTGCCGTCGATGTTCGTCCCGCTTTTGAGGCCGATACCTCCGTTACCTTGGATATCCTCCGCAGTAAATTCTCGGGATGTCCAGGATTTATATCTCGGTTCTTTGCCATTTCGTTTATCAGATATCTCACATAAGGGAACAATATGAAACCCGCTGTCAATATAGGATTGGGCAGCATGTTTGATTTCACTGCGATAGATTTCCTGGTCGAATTGGCCATGATTATCGATAGTAATATGATCAGAAAAAGTTAAGTTAGGCATAGTAATATCCTTTTAAATAAATGGATGTTGTTTGATTTTTGTTTGCTTGATAGCTAAAGATGGTAGGAAGAGGATCTGTAGGTAAGGCTTGTCGGAGTGATTGTTATTATTTCATGTTGCCTCCTCCATGGTTCGTTCATCAACTATTTTCTGCATGTCGCTCGGATATTCTTCATATTTGACGCCGTCTAATAACTTTCCGTTCAATGACTTGTGGACTCCGCCCCATTGTTTAAAAAAGAACGGGACGTTAGCTTCCTTGCATTGATCACGGAGATCAATCACCCATTCTCTTTCAATGGGCCTTGCACCAAGGCCGGATTCTCCTCCTACGATAACCCACCCGATACCGTCTAAATTTAGTTCCGGAAGCGGCCCCAATAGGGGTTCCAAGGACAAAAATCTATTTTCAGTCGGTACTTTTCTTAAATCATCGATTCGAAATCGTACCTCCTCATTTTCTACAGACGTTCCGATCCAGATATTTGGAGTCCATTCGATCTGATCGGCTAATTCAACCAGCCGATCGGTTCGTTTGGTAAGAATCTGATAAATATGGCGGCTGCAATCATGCATGACATCGAACCCTTTTTGAATTTGATCTAAGGTAAAGTCCTTATGAAAAAGATCGGACATCGAGTTTACAAACACTAAATCGGGTTTCTTCCATTTGTAAGGATCTTTTAAAGCATAATCGTGATAAACAGGCTTAAATCCGTTCTGATATTTTCTGACATCGGTGGCTTGAAGCCTCAGTGCAAGTTTTTCAGCGTAACAATTTTTACACCCTTGAGATACTTTATTACAGCCGGTAGTGAAATTCCACGTCTTACCGGTCCATTCAATTTTACTTTTAGACATAAATTCTCCATTTTTTAATGTGAAATAGATTAGAATTATTTTTTTAACCGTGATCGAATCACGGCGGACTTCTTGTTGTCATACTTGTGTGTTATTGTAATGAGGGAAGGATTATTTGAAAGATGAGACGGGAGGAAATTACCGGGGAAGGCCGTGGGGATACTTTCTTTTATATTTCTCTTCTTCGATCAACAGGTCGCCGAATGTTAAACCAGTGTCCTGGATGGTTCGACTTTCATCATTATTCCCTTCGTCCCATGGAAGTACCGTTTCCTCAATATACAATTCGTCCTCCGGACCATCGACAACCTCAATTTCTCCAGAATAAAACCCAAAGTATTCGCGCTCGGCCACCTCGCCTGCGGTATACAGTTCTTCGACAGTAAATATTTGTTTTCTCATTTTATTGACCTTTTTTCAGTTATTAATCTAATTGAATCGATTTCAAATATGAAGAATCACGACGAGAGTTTTTGGGGAAAAGTAAAGGATGGTAGTTTCGATAAGGTATTATTATTATACAAAATTTTTTGTGTGAAATAAAGTACTAAAATGCAAAAATGACTGCTATTTTTGGCAAAATCACATCGATTTTTCGTTTCGTGAAAATGTATGAATTTTTTTTTTCAGATCAGGCTGGTTTCTAACATGTGATTTCTGCGAAGTCAAGAACAATTTCAACTTTTTTGCATGAAAAAGAGCGTTTTTACTAGTGAAATTCAAAAAAATTTGACACGAAAGCTGATTGCCTACTTTTTGGATGAGATTATGTTGTATCTTAGGCAGCCGGCCAGTGTTGCAATTGTTACTATGAAACTATTGTTGCCAAGCAGATTGGAGCGGAGGTCCTAATGGATAAAAAAAAGGTGCGCTGAACAATCCAGCGCACCCTTGTGACCCACTACCAATTGACTGAGGGCCTGGTATGATTACCCTGTTCCCGCCTTTATTTTGGCGTATATTTCGGATGTTACGTAATTACCACGATCGGTTTTGAATATTTCGCCGTTTTTGTACATGCGTGCCAAGGTGACTCGAAGGCTGGCGTCTTTTTCTTTCAGTTCAGACGCTATTTCCTTGGGCCTCATTGGCTTGCCTTCTTTTTTGAGAACTTCAATGATCTTTGATTTTGAATCACTGATTTCATCTTCATCTTCAATATCCGCTTCGAATTTCCATTGGAAAGATTTTTCATCAAAAGAGATGAGAAATTCACCTGTCAGGATGTCTCTGCCGGTCATTGAAAATGTGAATTGATCATGCTTTTTACCGATTACGAATCCACCATCGACTGCGGCGGTGTTTCCGGTTGAACCAATGATGCCGTCCAAAGTGTTATCTTTGGCTTGTTTGCCGGTATGCATGATGCCGATAATTGCAACGCCGTATTTGATAGCGATTTGTTGCATTTTGGCGATACAATCGTATCGTTGCTGATAAGCATCTTTTGTTCTCCCAAAGAGTCTGGGTAACGTGTCAAGGATAACGGCACGAACACCGGGAGTATTGGCAATCTCGTGTTCAAGACGTTCCATTCCTCCCGCGTCGAGAGCCGGAAATTTCAAGTGAAAAGTGAAATTCTTCCGAATGATCTCGTTGTCATACCGAGGATCCGCATCGGTAATACGCGCTGATCTTTCTTTGATTCGTTGCAAACTATCTTCCAGCGCCATGAATATAACTTTACCCTGGCGGACCTTGAATTTTTCCAGAAATGTTTCACCTGCGGCTATGCTAAAGCCGAGGCCAAGCGCCATTCTGGATTTGCCGATTTTTGGTCGTGAACCGAGCAGCCAGAAGCCTGGGGTGAGCAGACCATCGACTATCCAATCCGTCGGGGGCAACGGTAAGTTGGATAATTCTTGTAGATTGATCTTTTCAACACCGGTTACGTCGAGTTTCTCGGCCTCTGACTTTGGATCATCTTCTTTAGTTAGACCGAGCAAAGGCATTTGGTTGAACGAAATTTTCGGAAGGTGTTGGGCGGAATTTTCATCCGCAAGAGTTTCTTCTTGCATAAAGTTTCTCCTAAAAAGTTTGTTATTAGATTCATTTTGTTCGGCGGAATTTTCATCCGCGTTAAATACTTTGTTTTCCATTTTATTTTTCCTATAAAAATGATTGTTAACATTGTTTAGACCTTTCAATTAATTTTATGGTAATATTCGAGTTTAATATTATTCGCCCTAGCTACTATCGAGCTTCTGAACCGGTTTATCGGTTATATTGCATCGGCAGCCAGCAAATCTCATCGGGCGAATCAGCATTTCTGTGATCGCTCGCATTACGATTACGGTCATGTATGCGACCTTTCATGTTTAGTTTTTAAAATAAAAAACCCGGAATTATCATCGTTCCGGGCTTCGTTAATTATTTAATAAAAAAGCCCAAACTTCTCTAATCTGTTTTGGGCTCTTCTTTTTTACGTATTATATGCTTATTATTTTTGCTAGCACTAGTTTCAGCAACTATATGTTGCAGGTGGACTAGCTAATAAGCCCACCAAATATGCAACAAGACATGTGCCAATTAGTAAAAATAATAAAAACAATATAATGGATAAGACTTAAACTGCCATAAGTTCATTTTATGGCTTTTTTTCATGATTTTATGACAGTTTTTTTACAATTATAAATCTATGTATTGTAAATACAAATGTTTATAATAGAGCAGTGCGCCGTTTTGTCAAACATGAATATGTTGCATGCTTTAGAAATGGGGCTAAGCCCCCAACTCGTCCGCACGATAATAAATTTTCTTTCTTTTATATTTACTTACTACTGTTCGGACACTCCCCCGGCTTTAGAGCCATCCGCTATAACCTATCCACTACACATGATTCGAAGCTCGGGCTGTCGGAGTAAAAAATTGGCGGCGACCTTATCATCACCATATTCCATGTTTTGAAGTTCATAGTTTTTATCCGGCCCTCCTCAACAGAAACTTTTCAGAATCGTATCTGCATTCTTCACCTTGATATACCCGGACGTACGTGCAACTGTTCTCAATACACCAATCCCAAGCCTGCGGTTGAAACCTTCCCGATATTCTGATGTTTCCGCTCTTGTCGTGATAGTACTCCTCATCATGAAGCTTGACCCATACCTCCGGCACGGCATACAGACATTGACCAATACCAAACTGAAAACAGGCTCGTTTGAAAGCATCGGTAGCCTCCGCTTTATGGGTATCACCCTGCCCACAATCTTGCCTTGCAATCCATTCGCTTCCTAATTTGATAGCTATCTCGCAGAACAAGGCTCCCTTCGAGTCCCGAAAGAACTTGGACGTCCAGTTGAACTTACCCAAGGCTTCATCCAGTCTTTGTTTATCAATCCTGCTGGTCTTATATGGAAGTAGTCTCGCCCATACATCACCGTTTTGCTTTTTACTGATGAAACTTGGCCGCCATTCTATTTCCGCTGCCGTTAACGGCCTCTCCAGAATAGCTGCGATCTCATCATAGGTTTTTTCTTTGGCTTCACACATAGCATTATCCTTTCAGTTTTGAATAAATAAAAAAGGGGGATATTTCTATCCCCCTCACGGTTAATTTGTTTGAAAACGTCTACATGCAAAAATACTTGATCAAATCCTGCTCGTTCTTCTCAGCCCATTCCAAATCCTTAAGGAACGATTCTTTGATGTGGCCAAAGATTCTTGGTAATATCTCGTACCTGATGAATGACACATCGAGATAAACAATACCGACTCCCTCATACAGGGTATCGAAATACCCTGCGTCATCCAGAATCTCATGGACCTTTTCATCGTGCCAAAGATTGAACGTCTCCCGTTCCTGGCATTCGATGGCGTTAACCCTATAAGCTGATACACTCATGGCTTTTTCCTTTCAGTTAAGTTTTGAAATAAAAAAAGCGGCCTTATGTTAGCCGCTCGTTAATTGGATTCGGGAATAACCCTGAATCGTTGTTTCTCAATATCTATGCGTACACTTCCATACTTGTCCCTTATGTCTTCCATTGGCATCGTATGGCCTTTACTCTTATAACTCTTGGCATAATCAGGACGCCAAAACCATAGTTCCTTTTTAGGCGCAAACCAGAATCCTTTCTTTTTCAGGGTTCCTCGGACTGCGTAGGTGTTACCACTAACCCATATCCACAGATGGCAGACTTCGATTTCGATGCCTTGAACCGTAATGATCTCCTGAATCTTGTTCATTAAGTCATCCTCGATCTCCGATTCCTGACGGATATGCTCACTGGTGGCTCCTGCCATTGTCTTCAGCTCCTCCAAGCAGCGTTTATATGCTTCATTGATCATCTGCATGGTAGCTGTATCACCACCCAAATCTGGATGGTGTTTCTTACACAAATCCTTGTATTGACGTTTTAACTCATCAATACTTTTGATGTCATTAAACCACAATGATTTCATTTTTCAGCCTCCTTTTCGGTTACATTGATTGTTTCTTTGTTCGGACATTCCACTCCATCGTTAAGTAAAGAATATCGGATGCAGGCATAGGAAGACGGGTTATCATCATCCCATAACAGTTTGCCATACTTGCAGTCGATACAGACCTGGCTGTTTGGCCAATAATAGATCACGGCTATAGTTTTCATTATTGCACCCTCCATCTTAAGATTCTCAGGACTCGTTCAATTTCCCTCTGGGTGAATCGCTCGGGTGTTAATGGTTCAACTCCCAATAGCTTGCCTATTGCTAAGTCGAACTTGTTATCTTCGCCTAAAGCGTGGAGGGATTCGACTTCAAGGAATACCAGCAGGTCTTCTTCTTTTATGCCTTTGAGATAGGCAAGGAACCTGATCTTGCGCATCTTCCAGGGGCTTAGGATTTTCATAGACTTCTCCTTTCGTGGATGTTGGCGGTTTCCGAACTTGTCGCCTTATCGAGGCAGTTGAAACCGTTGTTTTCGCTTGAATGAATAGAACACATAATGATTCGCTTGATCTTGGACATCCTGATGATGTCCGCATGAATGCAGTTTTTGCATACACGCTCACTTGGTGATAAAAAGGATTCATAACTTGGCATAGAGACACTTCTCCCGTGGTTGGTTAATGATGGGGTTAATTAGATTTGAAATGGCCGGAATGATCGTGGAGGTAGGTAGGAATATGGGGCGGGGTTTATTCTTTAGTTATTATCACCTCGCTGTCTGTGTTTGGTTTAAGTTCTGTTATTTAAATCGCGCCAATTTCTTCCAAAACGTTTATTGCCTTAGTCAGTACTTCTGAAGTGGTCTTTCCTATTTCATTGTCGTCTTTATCGAATAGTTCCACTTCGTCATTGTCCGTTTCGTTCCAGTCATGAATGCCTTCAATACCGGTTAACTTGGTTAACTCCCTGGCTATAAGTTCCTGCTTGGAGTATTCACACTCGTCAAGATAGCAGTCAACGGTAATCCAAGATATACCTAGTTCGGCATCATGCTTTCGGATCATATCGGATAAGGCGTCCTCAAACTTACTTCGATCATATAAGTGAATACCATTACTCTCTTTTTCCCTGGCTCGGTATTCAAAATCATCAATACACCAGGTAATAGACCTGGAGAGCTGTTCTTCCAGTTCGGCTATTCTTGCTTCAAGTTCTTTTATGCGTTTCATTTTATCCTCCATTCGTTTGTTTCCATGAAATATTTGATGTCCCTGGTCTTAAAGATACCGATAGGTTTATTGATCAGGCGACTTATCGCCTCCACATAGTCTTCATCGGATAGCTGGTTGAGTTCCTGTTTTCCTAAGAAGCGTAAGACCTGTTCAGGTGACCTTCCTGATAGTTCGCCTATCTTCATCAGCCTCTTGATTCTGTCTGGCTCGTATAAGGGTACGAATTCTTCTTTACAGGCTCGTGGTTTAACGATCTCAATCTTTGAAGGGGATATTGTGACCAACACTTGGTCTCCTACATCAAAATCAAATTGCCTGAGATACTTGCCTCTGAGCCTGATAAACGGTACTTCGGAAGCAGAGTCTGTCAGCGCATAGCTGACTTTGAGTTTGGTTACTCGTTCCATGATGGAACTCCTTTCTTTTTGGTTATTGGTTCGGGCACACTTCGCCCATGAGATTTTTCAATCGGGAATTAGGAAGATGGGGGTTTGAGATCGGCTACTTTAGATAAGGCAGGTTTTGAAGATAAAAAATAAGCCCAGTGATTAACTGGGCTTGGGATAGACGGTCATTTAGACCCCCCTGGGGCTCGAAACTTTTCAGTTTTATCTCTTACTTCTGAATATCAGCTCCCCCTATCTGAGCGCCCGACAGGAACATTTTTTGGGGTTTTCTCTTAGGGAGGGGTCAGTTCCAATTTTTTTAATATTTTTTTTAAATCCGACCCCTTGCGAATTTTTCTCACTTCGGTAAATTCGGTATAGATATCTTGTTGACAGAACTATGCATCAATGACGGCTGAAGATGAGCATATTTCATTGTTGTCTTGATATCAGCATGGCCTAACAACTCTTTGACGTACTGAATTGGTACTCCTTCTTGAACCAACCAGGAAGCGAATGTATGCCGAAGGCTGTGGAAGTGGAGTCGGTCATCCAACTTCAATCGTCTGACGAGGTTTTTGAACTTTTTTGTTATGGTTATTTCAAGACAAGGTTTACCAGCATACTCAAAGACGTGGGAACCATGTGGCTTGTCCTTTTTCATTTCAAGCATCTCGACCAATGAATCGTTCATTGGAATAGTCCTGTTTCGTTTTGATTTCGTCGTAAAACCAATTTTATTTCGAACATGTATTAATCTATTCTTCAGATCGATATCATCCCATGTGAGGTTACTGATTTCATTGAGCCTCATTCCTGTTTGAACGGCAAAAGCGACGTAATCTCTATAATTCAAATCATCAATAGCAGCAAGCAGTGTCCTGAAATCTTCTTTAGTAAAAAATACAGGCTGTATTTCTGGCATTCTTAATCGTTTTATTTGTCTGAATGGATTAGTTGTGATGTAGCCCCATCTTTTCGCTGTTTCAAACGCGGCTGACAACGTAATAGAATATTTCCTCGCGGTCCACTCACTCGCTTCAGATCTTTTGATGGATAGAAATGCGTCAATCTGCCGTGGACCGATAGCTGAAAGGTCAACATCGCCCAGTACCTTTATCAATTCCCTGAATGCAGATTGAACGCCTTTTTGTGTTTTTGAGGTATGTATAGTTTTCGAATACTCGATGAAGTCGTGGAAGAAAGCTAAAAGCGTTGGATGATTGGACGGGGGACTGGAATGAAGAGCCTTATGATCAAATTCTTTTAGAAATTTCAGTGCTTCTGATTTTACCTTGGTAGCAGTTGAAACAGTTTTTCTTTTTCCTTCATGGTCATAGTATAGATAATAATAACCATTTGGACGCTTGGAAAGAAACATGGGATCCTTTCTGGAATTCCATGTTCTCAGTGATTGAACACTCCATTGAACACTACGGCAGGTATTTAAACAAACAAAAAAGACTTAGAACAGCTTTCTCATGATAAAGAAAGAATCCTAAGTCTTTTATTTTCTAACAGCGGAGAAGGGGAGATTCGAACTCCCGGTACAGCTTTACAACCGTACGGCGGTTTAGCAAACCGCTGCCTTCAGCCACTCGGCCACCTCTCCAACAATGAGCAATGAATAATGAACAATATGTTACAACATTACTTCAATTTTTTGTGATGGACCGGCCTATTGGTCATTGTTCATTGTTCATTGCTCATTGAAAACCGCGGAGGATGAGGGACTCGAACCCCCAAGTCCTTGCGGACGGCAGTTTTCAAGACTGCTGACTTACCAATTAGCCTAATCCTCCAAAGAACATCGCCGAAAAAACGGGTCGCAATATAATTTTTTTACCTACAAGTGTCAATATATAATTTGGTCACCGCGGCAGCGCTCCGTTGAACACCCACGACCGGATCGAATCGATCTGAGCGGTCGTAAGATAAGGCGGCCCATCCGCCGGCATTCTCACACCGCTAATTCCTGACGTACCCTGAATCTTACGGACGAGGTAACTGTTGGTCGTGTCGCCAGGTGCTATACGTTTTAACGCCGGCTGTTCAACACTTGCCACATTGACGATTTTTGTATAGGCGACGCTCTCGGAAAGGTCTTGCCCGTGGGGCGCTCCGGGCCCGCTGTGGCAACCGACGCAGTGATTATTGAAGATATTCTGTACCACCACCGGCACTTTGAGCAACTTGCGCATGGCTATGTCAAGATTAGTCGTCAAACCTGCACCCACAGAAGCCGAAAAGGTCGAATCCGCATAATCCGTCAGGGATAATTTGATCGTCGTATTGCCAACCGCAACATTCTTTAATGTATCCGGCGTCATTTTGCCTGTGTTTGTTCCATTCAGAAAAATGGAAGCTCCGGCCGGCGTAGAATTGACATATATATTACCCGTCGGGACCGCTCTCATCGTAATGGAAAAACTGACGGTCTGCCCGGCATCCGGAACCGTAGCCGAAAAAGTCGTGTCGACATAATTGGCCAATGAAAGTTTTACGCTGTGAATTCCTGCAGATATATTCTTTAAGGAATCCGGAGTCGTTTTGCCGGTATTTGCATCGTCCAGATATATCGCCGCACCCGACGGACTCGACTGAATGGCTATATGACCGCTGGGAACGGCACGCAGGGCGACTGTATACTCTTCCGTTTGCCCGGCAATAACAGAAACCGAAAATAAGGAATCGGCATAGCCGCCCAGAGATAATTTAACCGTATGATTTCCAGTCTCCAATCCATACAGAGTGTCGGGGGTAAGTTTGCCGGTGAATACTCCATCCAGCGTGATCGATGCTCCTGCCGGAGCAGAGTTGACGAATATGTTTCCTGTACTGGGCAAACCTTCGCCGCTCTTATCTCCAGAGTCACAGGCCGACATAAAAAATACAAGCAGCATGACAAGTGTGAGAAATGGTTTCATGGCATCACCTCGCTTTTTGGTTTAAAAAAAAACCCATTCTTATGCTTTCGTGGATGAATGCAATTAATAGAGACCGTGTCACCAGTTGCCTTGTGGCAGGATTTCAAATGTATAAGTAACGGATCGGCTATTCTTTCAGATCAAATCACCTTCAACCGGGTATTGGCGAAGAACATCTTCTGACCAAGCGCTTTGGCGCGTTCGGCAGGATCGCCGTGGTTGATAATGCTGATAGTAGAGGCCAGATTTTTGGCAACTTCCATGAATGCTTTGGCATTGGGAGAATCGGGTTGGGCGATCACGATCGGCGTACCGGCATCTCCGGCTATTCGCGTCTCGATGTCGAGCGGAATTTCGCCGAGAAACGGGACCTCCAGCTTTTCCGAGGCCTTCTGCGCACCTCCGTAGGAAAATATCTCGGCGCGATGGTGACAATTGGGACATTCATAATAGCTCATATTTTCGATGATTCCGAGGATGGGCACATTGACTTTTTGAAACATACCGACACCGCGGCGGGCATCCAGCAGAGCCACATCCTGTGGTGTGGTCACGATCACAGCTCCGACCAACTGTACCGCCTGCGAAAGAGTCAGCTGCGCATCGCCCGTACCGGGAGGCATGTCGACGATCAGATAATCGAGTTCACCCCAGTTGACATCGCGCATCAATTGCGTCAGCGCCTGAGCGACCACCGGTCCTCGCCAGACCAATGCCTGATCGTCCGGCATGAGAAAACCGATAGACATCATCTGGATGCCGTGATTCTTGATCGTGTCCATGCGGGTACCGTCCGACGAGCGCGGACGCTCATTGGTTCCCATCATCAAAGGGATGCTGGGACCGTAAATGTCCGCATCGAGAAGGCCGACTTTTGCCCCCATGACGCCCAGAGACACAGCCAGATTGGTCGCCACGGTGGACTTCCCTACCCCGCCTTTGCCGCTCGCCACGGCGATCACATTTTTCACGCCGGGCAGCAACGGGGTCGTCTGTTTGGACCCCTGCACCCGTGCGGTCATCTCAACTTCAACTTTAGTGACGCCATCTATTTTGGAGACTGCACTGACGCATTGCTGTTTCAACAGATCCTTGACGGGGCAAGCGGGCGTAGTGAGTTCCACTTTGAACTTCACCTCACCGCTATTTATCTGAATATCTTTTACAAATCCGAGACTGACGATATCTTTGCGCAGGTCGGGATCCTGAACTTGTCTTAAGGATTCGAGAATAATTTCCTGAGTCAGCATATGGTCCTTTCGAATAAAAATCTGCCCATTTTCGGGCGGTGCATAATAACAAAAAACCGGATTGGAGACAAGCGAATTGTTAAAAGATAACGGCTAAACGATGAAAATATTTCTTGATATTGAAAATCTGCTTGTATACATTGGCGGGCGTTTGGTGCACGGTGGGCATAGCTCAATTGGTTAGAGCGCCAGGTTGTGGCCCTGGAGGCTGCGGGTTCAAGTCCCGTTGCTCACCCAAGTCTAAAAAACTGATATTTTTTCTTGCAAAGCGGACTTTAGTTTTGTATAATGGCACCGCTTTTTGATGATGCGCCTATCGTCTAGGGGTTAGGACATCGCCCTTTCACGGCGGTAACCGGGGTTCAAATCCCCGTAGGCGTACAAAAAAACCCGTAAGCCTCAGGCTTGCGGGTTTTTAATTTTTCTAATTGCGCCAGACCCCTATCTCACCATCCTCTGAATCTTTGCCGCCCGTTTTTCCGACAGACGTTTAAGCGGTTCCGGTCCGGATACGCTCAGATTGAGATAAAACCTTTCCGCATCTGTCAGGCGGTTCTTACTGACGTATATCTGCGCCAAGGTGTACATCGTCTGAGGCGCACGTTCGTTGCCGGTAAAAGCGGCAAGATAATCCAGATAAAGCGGGATAGCCCTGTCATAATCCTTCTTCAGCTCATATTCACGCGCGATCCGGTACCACTGTTCAGCCACTCTGGGCATGACCCGGCTTTTCGGAAAGGACTGCTGGACCTGTTTGTAAATAGCAACGGCTCCGTCGATATTGTTATTTGAGTAATAGACGTCCGCCAAACGAACCAAGGCCTCTTCGACGCGGAAGGTCTCTTTCAGTTCCGTGCGCCATTTTTCCGCCAACTCATTGTATATCGTCAGCGCTTTTTGGAACTTGCCGGCGGTTTCGTATTTTCGGGCGATCCGGTACAGATAATAGTCCGTGGCCCAGACTGTTACAGGATTGTCCATGCGTATCTTAAGATACGCGGCCTGCGCTTCATCGATCTTTCCTTCTTTTTCAAGGCAAATCGCGCTTTTGAATGCGATCCACTCTCCAAGATCCGCGTAAGTATTCAGGAGAGAATACAACGCTTTCGCTTCGGAATACTTTTTCTGATTCCACAGAACTTCTTCCTGTATCAGCACAGACTGAACCATAAGATAACGATCCCCGTCGCCGCTGGATTTTCGTAAATGAACCCCTTTGTCCGTACCGATCCAGATGCTTTCGTCATCGGCAAAACGTACCACACGAACATCGTTGGAGGGAAGTCCGTTGGCTGTCGTATAATTAATCCAGAAGGTCTTATTGAAGAAACTCATGCCGGCCTTGGACCCCGCGATGACCTTGCCGTTCCTCGAAACGCTGACGCACTGGATATCGTCGGTCACCAGACCGTCCTTTTTCGTATACGCCTTCCAATTCCCGTCATACATGATCACACCTTTATCCGTGGCCAGCCACTTGCGGTCGCTGCCGTCGATGAAAAAATCACGCACGTCGGAAAAATCCACTTCACTTGTATTGACGATCACTTTAGGCTCTTTATCGAGTTGAACCAGATATTTGTCCGCGATCAGCCACAGGACGCCCTGGCTGTCATCAATGACGAATTTGACTTTGTCGGACGGTAAACCGTTTTTTGATGTATAGACTTTCCCCCCGATCTGCACGCCCTGGTCGCTCGCGGCCACTACGGCTTTGGTCTTGGGGCGATAAAACATTTGTCGGATCGTACGCGTATTGAACGGAGCGCCCATGGCGATCCACTTCGACTTGTTCTTGCTGTAATTCATGTTGCACAACGTGTTCTTTGATACGCCGCCCACGACGGCCCAGAGATCACGGTCAGAATCTAGGTAAACCTGCGTCACATTCTGACCGGACAATCCGTCCGTATAGGAGGTCAGGGCGTTCATCGTCATGTCCCATTTTACCACGCCGTTATTCTGCGTACCAATCCACAGATTCTGCCCCTCGATCATGAAATAGTTGACGGGTGAGGCGGTGGTGTAGTTCTTCCATTCGATCCCGCCTTTCAACCCTTTCATGATATCCTCACGATGAAGTTTATCATGCAGATCGCCGACACGATAAAGGATCTCATAATCATCGGAGTTGGCCGCAAGATCGCTGTAAACCGGCATTGCCGCTTCGGGTCCTTTTTGTTTTTCTTCCATGTTGGCAATGATCCAGCGGATCTCCTGAAACCGCGGATTGTCCGGATACTTATTATTCAGTTTCTGGTACATGCGGGAGGCGCCGAACGTATCCCCGTCTTTTTCAAATAACGCCGCCATTTTCCAGAGGATATCGGCGTTACGGGGATCGTCGGGATACGTATCGAGATACTGCTGGAAATACTGTTGGGCGTCGTTGAATTTCGACAGGCGAGCCGAAAGCTCGGCAACATCCAGGATCATGGAAGCCGCTTTTTCATGGGTTGGGAACTGCGTCAGGAATTTTCTGGTGTAGTCCTTCACCTTATCGAGCTGTTCCTCTTTCAAACTAATCTGTTCCAGCCCGTAGATCACCAGCGGGATCTCCTGCGCCTGGCGCAGATGATCACGTGTAAAGAACAGATCGTAATATTTGCCTGCATTGGCGTGATCGCCAACCGCACGGTATTCTTCGGCTTTCTGGAACAATGCCGCGGCGATCCGGGCTGCATCTCCGACATCCGTAAATCGGTTCAGCCCCGATTTCGTGCCGGCCCAGATGTCTCCGAAGGGATCGCACTCAATGACATAACATTCGTCCGAGGCCAGACCATCTTTGGCCGTGAACATTTTCTCTTTGCTGTCCTGGATCTTGTATATCCCGTCCTCCGCCGACGCCGCCCACACATGACCGGCCAGATCCATCGTTATCGAGACGATCGGGATATCCTTCATGTACTGGACACAGACGGTTCCATCAAATTTGCATACGCCTTTTTCCGTGGCGATCCAAACCAACCCGTCTTCCGTGACATAGAGATCGTGCACGTCATTGGATATGAGCCCATTCATTTTCTGATTATAACTTTTCCATCCTTTGCCGTTGTACGATGCAAGGCCCTCATCGGTGGCTACCCATACTGCGCCGCGCCAATTGGAGTGAATGGCCCGGATGGAATTGGACGGCAAGCCTTTGTTGGTGTTTTTCTCGTCAAAAACCGACCAGCGGTCGCCGTTGATGCGGACAAGACCCTTTTCCGTGCCGACCCACACCTGGTTGTCTTCGTCCACATGAAGCGCGGTGATATCGTTGGTCAACAAGGTGATGTCGTTCTTCTGGTAGTGGGTGAACTTTTTGCTGTCCCACATATCGAGCCCGTTGTCCGTTGCGATCCATTTTCTTCCGGACTTGTCCACGGCAACCGCACGAATCTTTTCTGACAATAGGCCGCTTTCCTTGGTGAAGAAAGACGACTCTTTGTTGTTGGTGTATTGTTTGAAGCCGCCGTTGTATGTTCCCAGCCAGACCGCATTCTCTTCAAAGTCGATCGAGGTCACATTCATCAGGCTGCCGCCTTTGTCCGTGACGGCGATCTTTTGCCATTGCGCGGTTACAATCCCGGAAAACATCAGGCTGCCGCTCAGAAACATTAAAATAAGTTTATTCATTTCTTTACCCGTTTTTTTGATATGATAACCGCAAAAATAGTCAATTTGCGACATAAAGGCAATTCAAATGTCCGTAAACGTTCATTGAATTTTAGTACGAATGTGTTTAGATTGGGGCCAGTTCAATAAACCTAATCCGGATTATCATGGTACGATTCTTAACGGCCGGCGAATCCCACGGGCGCGGATTGAGCGGCATCATCGAAGGAATTCCGGCCGGACTTGCTTTGTCGGCCGAATACATCAATCGTCAACTCTATCGGCGGCAGCAGGGTTACGGACGCGGCGGACGCATGAAGATCGAATCCGATCGTGCGGAGATCTTATCCGGCGTGCGTTTGGGTAAGACCATCGGTTCTCCCATCGGGCTTTTGGTGTGGAACAAGGATTGGGAAAACTGGCAGGACATCATGCGGGTGGAAAGCCTCACGAATCCGGAGAAGTTAAAAAAAGTAACGCTCCCCCGCCCGGGGCATGCCGACCTGGCCGGTGTTCTGAAGTACGGATTCGACGATATCCGTCCTGTGATCGAGCGTTCCAGCGCAAGGGAAACGGCGATGCGCGTTGCGCTTGGCAGTATCGCGCGAAAATTGCTGGAGGAATTCGGTATAACCATCGCGTCGCACGTTATCCGGATCGGCAGAATCGCCTATCAGAAATCCGCCATCAAAACCGACGGTCTGTCCGCGGAACAAATAGGCGCATTATCCGATCAGTCGGAAGTTCGCGCTCTCAACAGAACCATATCACAAGAAATGATCGACGAGATCCGGTCGGCACAAAAGGCCGGTAATTCGCTCGGAGGCCTTTTCGAAGTTATCGTGGACGGCCTGCCGCCGGGGCTCGGGAATTATACGCACTGGGATAAAAAGTTGGACGGAATTCTGGCACAATATATCTGCTCCATCCCTGCCGTGAAGGGCGTGGAGATCGGCGACGCGTTTGCCAACGCGTCAAGATTGGGTTCAGATGTCCACGACGCGATCTTTTACGACAGAAAGAAAGGCTACTACCGAAAGACCAACCGAAGCGGCGGACTGGAAGGCGGCGTAACAACCGGTGAAAGACTGATCCTTCGGGGCGCCATGAAGCCCATTCCCACGCTGGCGCGTCCGCTTATGTCCGTGGATATTCAAACAAAAAAACCAAAGTCGGCGCATAAAGAACGGACGGATACGTGTTCCGTGCCGGCGGCGGCGGTCGTTGCCGAGGCCATGACGGCGCTCGCGCTGGTTAATCCTTTTCTGGAAAAATTCGGCGGGGACAGCCTTCAGGAGATCCGAGGACATTTTTCAAAAAAGAGGCCGCGCCGCTGATCATGGACCGAAACGGCGTCATCAGAATGAACCCGATTTCTTCCTTTCAGGCAACATCTTCTTCGAGAGAACCTTCCCCAGCGTCAGCATCAGCAGTTTTGAATCCTTTGAGTTTTGAATGAAGGAACTGAGAGACACGCCCCACGGTTTATACAGAGCATCAAATCCAAATACGATATTAGTGAACATAGGAATGGACTGTGTCTTATCCGACACATTTGAAATGGGAAAGCCGGACACATTACCGGTAGTCGTGGATGTGGTGCTGACAAATCCTTTTGTCACATGGATCGTTGCATAAGGAGACAAGACGAATCCGGCCAGATCATAATTGGCCTGCAAGCCGCCCTGAAAAGGAAACATGAAGGAGAGCGCGAGCACGCTGGTTTCGATCTTTCCGCCGGTGACCGATTGTTTGATATCCATAGACGATATGCCCATATCAAACCCTGTCCCGCCAAACGTAAAGAAGGTAAGGTTGTTCATTTTTGCAGCCTGGTATTGCATGTTAAGACGAAAAGGAATCTGCATCAGGAACATGCCGTATTTGTTGCCCGTCATTATTCCAAGTCCGCCCTGCACATTCATGGCCAGCCGGTCGCTCATCGAGATCTGCGCCGAGAAAGAAGGTAAAGCGCCCTTGATATCCATCACGTCGGTATTGACCGACATAAATGCGCCTCCGAGTTTCAAAACCTGCTCCCCGGCATTCATTTCAGGATAACTCACCGGCGGCGGAGCAATGGTGAAAGAAACACTGGTATTATCGCTTTGTGCCAGAATCATTCCGCTGTGACAAAAAATCAACAGGAAACTGATTAGAAGAAATAAGACGGATTTCATAAAACCTCCCGGTTTGAACCGTTAGCAGATATCTTTTTAAAATCAGGCGGGATCGAGAATCAAAAAAGAGACCGTGAGAAACCTATCCAATATAACTCGCACCGTGGCGGATTGTCAAGCAGTGGATTGCCGTCAGGATCCCTAATACAAATTAGCTAAAAACATGACATTGGTCATTGTTGTATATCCTGGAGTACCTTATCTTTAGCGTGAATTCAAAAGTCTCAATCAAAGAAATAAGCTCAATAATTTCAATAAATTGATAGGAACTCCCATGAAACGAAAGATGGTCACTCTGGATGGAAATGAAGCGGCGGCCTATGTTGCTCATAAGTTGAACGAAGTTATAGCCATTTACCCTATCACCCCTTCATCGGCGATGGGAGAATGGTCGGACGAATGGTCGGCTCACGGTCAGAAGAATATATGGGGTACCGTTCCATCCGTGATGGAAATGCAGAGCGAAGGCGGCGCGGCCGGCGCGGTTCACGGCGCCCTGCAAACCGGCGCTCTGACGACCACATTCACGTCATCCCAGGGTTTGCTATTGATGATCCCCAATATGTATAAGATCGCCGGGGAACTCACCTCCACGGTTTTTCATGTGGCGGCGCGATCGATCGCTTCGCAGGCGCTGTCCATTTTCGGCGATCACGCGGACGTGATGGCGGTTCGCGCCACCGGATTCGGTCAACTCGTTTCCCATTCCGTTCAGGAGGTCATGGATTTTGCGCTGATCGCGCATGCGGCGACGCTCGAAGCGCGCGTACCCCTGATCCATTTCTTCGACGGCTTCCGCACCTCGCACGAAGTTCTGAAAGTCGAGCAACTGACCGACGAAGATCTGCGCGCCATGATGGATGAGGAACTCATCCGTGCGCACCGGCTGCGCGCTCTATCGCCGGACCGGCCGGTCATGCGCGGTTCCGCCCAAAACCCGGACGTCTACTTCCAGGGACGGGAATCGGTTAATCCCTACTATGCCAAGTGTCCGGACATCATTCAGAAAACGATGGATAAATTCGCCAAGATCGTCGGACGGCAATACCATCTGTTCGATTATTTCGGCGCGCCCGATGCCGACCGCGTGATCGTGATCATGGGTTCCGGCGCGGCGGTCACTCAGGAAACCGTGGAAGTTATGATGAACAAGGGCGAAAAGGTCGGTGTACTCAAGATCCATCTCTACCGGCCGTTCGCGATCGATAAATTCATCGAAGCATTGCCTAAGAGCGTCAAAAAGATCGCCGTACTGGACCGAACCAAAGAACCCGGCAGTTCCGGTGAGCCTTTGTACCAGGATGTGTTGACGGCGCTGACGGAAACCATGGGCGACGGAAAACTTCCGTTTGCTTTCCCCAAAGTGATCGGCGGACGGTACGGATTGTCCTCAAAGGAATTCACACCGGCCATGGTGAAAGGTATTTACGACGAACTTGCAAAACCTCAGCCGAAAAACCATTTCACGGTCGGCATCAACGACGACGTGACGCACACCAGTCTGGCGTATGATCCCAATTACACCACTGAAGGAAAGGATGTCGTACGCGCGCTCTTCTACGGTCTCGGAGCGGACGGAACGGTCGGAGCGAATAAGAACTCCATCAAGATCATCGGCGAAGATACAGATAATTACGCGCAGGGCTATTTCGTATACGACTCGAAGAAATCCGGATCGGTAACCATCTCGCACCTGCGGTTCGGTCCGAAACAGATCCTCTCGTCGTATCTCGTCACGTCCTCCAATTTCGTCGCGTGCCACCAATTCACTTTCCTTGAGAAATACGACATGCTCAAGACCATCGTGGACGGCGGCACATTCCTGCTCAATAGTCCCTACGGCAAGGATCAGGTTTGGGACCAACTGCCGCGCGCCATGCAGAAACAGATCATCGATAAGAAACTGAAATTCTATGTGATCGACGGCTACAAGGTCGCCAAAGAGACCGGTATGGGAGGACGTTTCAACACCATCATGCAGACGTGTTTCTTCGCGATCTCGGGAATTCTCTCGCGTGAAAAAGCCATCGAAGCGATCAAAAATTCCATCCAGAAAACCTACGGTAAGAAAGGCGAAGAGATCGTTCGCATCAACTTTAACGCGGTCGATCAGACGCTGGCTAATTTATTTGAAGTGACCATTCCAAAAACGGTCACGAGCACGATCGAGCTGCCGCCCGTGGTCTCGTCCAAAGCGCCGGATTTTGTGAAGAACGTTACGGCGAAGATCATCGCGGGACTGGGCGACGAATTGCCCGTGAGCGCCATGCCGGTGGACGGCACATTTCCGAGCGATACCGCGCGATGGGAGAAAAGAAATATCGCGCTCGAGATCCCCGAATGGGATCCGACGGTTTGCATCCAGTGCAACAAGTGCGCGCTGGTCTGTCCGCACGCGACGATTCGCATCAAAGTTTACGAAGAAAAGGAACTGGCCAAAAAGCCGGCTACATTCAAGTCGACGCCGTACAAAGGAAAAGAATTCCCGGGTATGATGTACACAATCCAGGTGGCCCCTGAGGACTGCACGGGTTGCGGCATTTGCGTTGACGTTTGCCCGGCGAAAAATAAAAAAGAAACGCGCCTCAAAGCGATCAATATGGTGCCTCAGGCGCCGTTGCGGGAAAACGAACGCTCCAACTGGGACTTCTTCCTCGATCTCCCGGAAGCCGATCGCCGCAACTTACAGGTCGGTTCCGTCAAAGGTTCGCAGTTCCTCCAGCCGCTCTTTGAATTCTCCGGAGCCT
Organism: uncultured Bacteroidota bacterium; assembly: GCA_964415295.1. Classification (GTDB taxonomy): domain Bacteria; phylum CLD3; class CLD3; order SB21; family SB21; genus SB21. The sequence goes on along the minus strand of CAYPYN010000007.1, from coordinate 64,973 downwards.
GCTCCGGCTGCGGTGAGACGCCGTATCTCAAGTTGATCAGCCAGCTTTTCGGCGACCGATCCGTCATCGCCAATGCCACGGGCTGTTCTTCCATCTATGGCGGTAACCTGCCGACGACGCCGTGGGCCAAGAATAAGGAAGGCCGCGGTCCGGCCTGGTCCAATTCGCTTTTCGAGGACAATGCGGAATTCGGACTCGGCATGCGCCTCACGCTGGATAAGCAGAACGAGTACGCCCGCGAATTGCTGCAGAGATTGTCCACGCAAATCGGCGATGAACTCGTACAATCCATCCTGATGGCCAAACAGGTTGACGAATCCGACATCCACGATCAGAGGGAACGTGTGGACGCGCTGAAGAAAAAACTGACGTCGATCCAGTCTCCAGAAGCGAAATCGCTGTTGACCATTGCCGATGTGCTCGTTAAGAAGTGCGTCTGGATCGTCGGCGGCGACGGATGGGCGTACGATATCGGTTACGGCGGACTCGATCATGTGCTGGCCTCCGGACGAAATGTCAATATTCTCGTGCTCGATACGGAAGTGTATTCCAATACTGGCGGCCAGATGTCCAAGTCGACCAACCGCGCGGCCGTGGCTAAATTTGCCGCGGGCGGAAAACGCGTCTCGAAAAAAGATCTCGGCCTGATGGCGATCAGCGCCGGCCACGTTTACGTGGCTCAGATCGCCATGGGCGCCAACGATACGCAGACGGTCAAGGCTTTCATGGAAGCCGAAGCGTACGACGGACCCTCGATCATCATCGCGTACAGCCATTGCATTGCGCACGGCATTAATATGGGTCTCGGCCTGCGGCAACAAAAAGCTGCCACGGATTGCGGACACTGGCCGCTCTACCGTTACAATCCGAATCTGGCGCTCGAAGGCAAGAATCCTCTGACGCTCGATTCCAAAGCGCCGAGCATTTCATTCAAAGATTACGCGTACAATGAAACGCGTTACAAGATGTTGTCCATCAGCGAACCGGAAGCGGCAAAAATGTTGGCCGCTCAGGCGCAGGACGATATCAATAAACGTTGGCATTTCTACGAACAGATGGCCACCTTGCACTACGACGGTAACGGCAAGGATATTTCGGATCATTAAAAAACCAAAGGCGGTGAAGCTGCATTTTTTCGGCACAAACCGACATCATCGAGGGATTCCATAAGGAAGACAACAGCCGGTACATCCTGAAGCGCGTCTATAGAGGCAACATGATCAAAGGGCTTCTGATCGCCATGGGTTTGCATGTCTCCGGTATCACCGGATACTATGCCGCCACGCACTGGTTTGAGGATGAAAAGATCCGAACAGTTCGCTTTGTCGGTGCCAATGAACTTATGAACGCACCGCCGTTGCAGGACCTGCCGCCGCCGATGCGCGTAAAAATAGAAGTGACCGAGATCAAACCTGCGGCCGGTATCCCCATCGTGGTTCCGGATGAACTGGCCGCCCCGGAACAGACGATACAGACGCAGGAGGAGATCAAAGCGGCCATCACGGCGCCGGCCTTCACAGGCGACGGTGGTGAAGAGATAAAGGTCGACATCTCGCAGCCCATCGACATGCTGAACGAACGCGATCCGGACGAAAGCGAATTCGTACCGGTGGAGCAGATGCCGGTGATCATCAAAAGAGTTGTCCCGGAGTATCCGTCCCTGGCCCGCAAAGCCAATGTTGAAGGCCGAGTGGTTGTGCGTGCTATGGTGGATGAGAACGGCAACGTCACGAAGGCGGTTATTCTCGAAGGCGACGATATATTCAACCAGGCGGCGCTTGACGCGATTTACAGAACAAAATTCAAACCGGCGGTCAACGGGAACCGCACTGTAAAAGTCTGGATCACATACCCGTTTATTTTTACATTGAATTGAATGGTGTTTCATTAATCAGAAAGGAACTCACATGGACTTGTCCACGACGTATATGGGAATGAAGCTAAAGAATCCGGTCGTTCCCTCCGCCTCGCCGCTATCCAAGGATCTCGGCAATATCCGCCGCATGGAGGATGCCGGAGCCTCGGCGATCGTGATGTATTCGCTCTTTGAAGAGCAGATCACGCACGAATCCATGCAGATGTATTACCACATGACGCACGGTACCGAGAGCTTTTCCGAAGCGCTCTCGTACTTTGTGGATATGCAGAAATACAATCACGGTCCTGAAGAATATCTGGAACACCTCCGCCGCGCAAGGCAGGCGGTCAATATTCCCATCATCGCCAGCCTCAACGGCGCTTCGAACAACGGATGGGTACAGTATGCCAAACAGATCCAGGAAACAGGCGTGGACGGACTGGAACTCAATATGTACTACGTGGCCGCCGACGCCAATGAGACTTCGGAACATCTGGAAGAGCGTTACCTCAGCATTGTCCGTTCTATCAAGAATCTCAAGATCCCCATTTCCGTCAAACTCAGTCCTTTTTTCACTTCTCTGTCACATATGGCAAGAGAACTCGACGACGCCGGCGCCAATGCGCTGGTCTTATTCAACCGGTTCTACCAGCCGGATATCGATCTGGAAAAACTCGAAGTCGTGCCCAATGTCAAACTCAGCACGCCGCAGGCCATGCGTCTTCCGCTGCGCTGGGTTGCCATCCTGCACGGGCGCATCAAGGCCAGCCTGGCCGCGACCGGCGGTATTCACACGCACGAGGATGCGCTTAAGATGCTGATGGCCGGCGCGGATATCACCATGGTCTGTTCTACACTGCTGCAGAACGGCATCGGCCGCATCTCGGAGATCCTCCGCGGCATGGAGAACTGGATGAAAGAGCATGAATACGAATCCGTCGAACAAATGAAAGGCAGTATGAGCCAGAAATCGGTGGCCGATCCCGCCTCGTTCGAGCGCGCCAATTATATGAAAGCTTTGAGCACGTACGTTTTGACGGACGACCTGCTGTATCATAACTAACAAAGAGGCCTTCACGAGAAAAAATGGCTGCGAGATTATTTCTATATGTTCTTTTTGCGTATTTGGTGTCTGTAAACGATTTCTTGGCCGCTCAACGCCGATTCACGGATAACATTCATGGCTTCTCAGTTGGTGTTGGCGGATCTTTTGCTCAAGGTGCCGGCAAATCTTCAGAGGCACTTGATCTCACTTTTGGATTTACGAAAAGCGCCGAAGGAACTTTATCGGCGGGAAAAATATCTTCGAATCATGCCTCGACTGGTTTTTTCGCGTGCGGATTGCAATTTTACGGCGACACTAAGATTGCACCGGTCGTCGACATTGGCTACTTCAGATATGGCAACAAAGAAAAATACGGAAAGCACGGCCTGGCTATTACCTGCGGACTTTCGGCACTAGCCGTTAATGCCAGAGAAATCGTGGTAGCGCCCGAGGTGGGATTTGGAACTTCAATTAGTCTGGATAAAATGAATTCCAGAATACCTCGAATTTTGTCGTTTGCCCTTTCGGCCGGTATCAAGCCTGCTCCCGGCAAATTGATTCTAGTACAGTTGGGCACGTCCGGGGAAAAAAACCTATGGGTCACATCCATAGGGCTGGGTATTCTTTTTGGGTAATTCTGAATATAAAGATAGACTTTTTTACCCAATCAAGGAGGTCCTATGAACTCTCTTGGCGAAGTTACACTCTCTCAATTTCAATCCATCCTCACGGCACAAAATATCCGCATATTTCAGATCATTCACGGCGCGATCGCCCTGGGAGTTGCGGCGTTTATGGGCGTCGTACTATTTCTCTACTCTACGCAGACTGCGCCGACGGAATCCGGCGACCTGAAGGACTCTTACGATCTGATCAAGATCCTTACTCTGGCGCATATCATGATCGCGGCGGCGGTGTATACTGTTTCACGGGTTGTTTTTAATTTGCTTCTCGGCCCGTCCGCATGGAAGGACGGCACGGTCAAGACGTTTAAGGACTCTCAGGGACGTACCGTTACCGACCCGGCTGAGAAAATTCTGGCTATGATCCGCAGCGCGCTCATCGTTCGTCTGGCGATGCTTGAAGCGCCGGCGCTTTTCGGCTTAGTCATTTGCCTTCTCGCCATAACCAACGGAACGATCTATCACACATCCATCATCTGGCTCAATGCGATAACGGCGCTGATCCTGATCGGATTTGTCATACGGACGTTCCCCAACAAAGAAAGGCTGGAAGAAATATTCAACAGCCGCGTACCGGGAACACCCACATGAGACACCTGATTCACCTTGCCGCATGGATCCTTTTTCTCGCGCCCAGCCGGTCATTCTCCCAGGACGGAGATCTAAAACGCCTTGTGTCCTATATGACCGGGAGCTTCAGCAGTTCGGCTCAGGCGAAAACGGATTCCGCGTTTTTTGATATTTCGCTCCACATGCAGCCCATTTGGACCGATCGAAAACAGGGATATTGGCTTTACGTCGAACAAGCAGCCTCATCCACGCCCGACAAACCGTATCGCCAGCGTGTCTACCACGTGGAACAGATCACCAAGAACGTCTTCAAAAGCAGCGTTTATCTCATCCGGGATGAAAAGAGATTTGTTGGCCAATGGCGGAATCCGGAGGCTTTCAATGCCATCACGCAACAAGATCTGGAGCTTAAGAGCGGCTGCGCGGTCATCCTTCAAATGGACATGGACGGCAACTTTGCGGGCGGTACCGAAGGCCAGGGCTGCGAAAGCAACCTGCGGGGAGCTCAATACGCAACTTCCAAAGTTACGGTAACCAAAGACGCTCTGATCAGCTGGGATCAGGGATTTGATTCCTCGGGCAAACAGGTCTGGGGAGCCGTCAAAGGCGGATATTATTTCAAGAAAGTAAAGTGACCGAGACCAATTAGTCCTATCTTCACCCGCTCGGTTACAATATGCGGCACCATTCTCACAGCCATATTTTCATGGCATTGTGAAATATCGAAACATTCTCCAATCGGTCTAACTTCCCTAAATCAAGGAAATTCAATCATGAATAACCGGCACGCTGTTTGATGCATTGTGATTTAAGTCACAAGAAAGCATGCCGGGATCGGCTGCGTGCCATATTCTGATGGCACACGATACAAAATTCAAAACAACAAAGTGAGAAAGGGTTATGAAAACAAGAATAAATATTGGAATAGCCCTCATACTCCTCTGGCTCTCCTCCTGTTCATCCAGCCGAGTTATTGAATACAGAGAGGACTCGTATTCGCAAAAAGACGACTTCAACACGCAGTCGTTCGACCAAAAAGGCCATATTGTAAAGATTGATCATACAAGTCTGAACGCAACAGAAATTCGCATTTCGGACTCAGTGCTCTACTGCTCTATTCTCCCAGACCGGCAAGTGGCCGAGATACCTTTATCTCAGATCCGTTCCGTAGAATTCATCAGGAAATCAGGCCCGGTAAAGGTCGGCGCTCTCTCGCTTCTGGGACTTTCAATCGGAGCCCTGTTAAGTATTCAGAATCCGGGAGCATCGTCTGCCGAATTTCTCGCACTTCCAGTTGTCGGCGCCGGCATCGGCATGGGAGTCGGCCTGTCACAGCACGCCTCGACAAAATTCACCTTTCCGGACCCGGTTCGGTCCGATACCGTCCGCACTTTAAGAACCAGCCGGACAATCACTTCTATTTCATCAAACAAGGACAGAAGGACGGTTCATAAAACCATTGATTTCACGGATCAAACAAGCGGGAACATAAAGGACTTCAATTTTCTCGCTTATCAAAGAAGCGGCACGGTCTTGTTACTGGACAGCACAAACTTTGCAGGACGTGATTTTCGAATTTCCGATTCGATCATGACATGGATCGACCTCAGTACACAAAAGAAGATGTCCGTACCGTTTTCCGGCATTCAGTCCGTAGACATCATTAAAAAGTCCGATTCGCGTGATGCGGTTCGCGGCGGAGCAACAGGACTGGTCCTTGCCGGAATTGCAGCTTGTTTTGTCGGTGTAAAAATGATCAGCTCGGCGCAGAAAGAGTCGGAAGAAGACGAAGACAACGAAGGGATGGTTTTGGGAGCCGCCGTCATGGCGGGGACCATCGTCGGCGTGGCGGCAATGGCGGGATTGGCTACCGGCGCATCCGCCACCGATCATGATACGCGTATCACCGTCGTTTTTCGGGAGCCGGCCGGACCCAAGTCCAAACTTCGGAAAGATCTGAAAGTATCAGCGATCACAAGAGATACGGTATCCGTCTCAAAGAAGGGAGCCCTCGCCGACTCCGCTTCAAACCGGCAAAAACAGAACATGATTAGCGATAAGCAACAAATCGATACCAATCAGAAACAGGCGATCCTCCTTTCAAAACAGAACAAGCTTGTGCCGTCTGAGAAAACAACGTTCGGGGCTCTATCCTGGACGATATCCAACATGGTACTTCCTTTGTATCTGGCGTCCAAGGACCTGCCGAGTGAGCGGTTGAAGAACCTACCGAGAGGTTACGCATTCCTTATTGCACCATCATTCGGACAAATCTACGCCCACGATAAGAAGAGAGCCATCATTGGTCTGAGTATACGGTTGGGCGGGGCGGGACTCATGGGCTTGGGAAGACTCTTGACACCGAAGAACGAAAACGTAAGTCCAATCTACTATGTGGGAGCAATCGCCGTAGGCACAGGCATTATTTACAGCCTATACACAACGCCCTCTTCCGTTCGTGAACATAACGCGCGCAGGAGCTGGAGCGTTGCGCCGGTGGTCGATCCATCGGGCAAAAGCGCATTCTTGAACTTGCAGATCAATTTCTGAAATACAGATATACTCCGCATCCTGCGACAGAGGGAGGAGTTATGAAATACGTTCTTATTCTACTTCTGGCCTTCCATCTCGGCGCCTGTTCGCCGCGAATCCTGGTTTATAACGGAACATCGCAGAATCAAATCGATGAATTCAACCAAGCCGTCTTTAAGAGAGAAGGAATCGTACTGCTGATGGACAGCAGCACGCACAGGGCTCTGAACATCGCCATCAGGGATACGATGTTATGCTGGACTGAGAAAGGAACGGACACTTGTGAGCCTTTGAAAAAGGTACGATCGATCGTTTTTAGGAAGAAAAACGGTCTCGTTGGCGTGATACCCGGTTTTATCCTCGGCCTGATCGCCGGTCCTTTGGCCGGTTGGATACTGCAGATCGATCCGGATGACTTGAGAGAAAGTGATGTGTTTGCTTTTATTGCGCTCTCAGGTATTGCCGGCTCGGTCGCTCTCAGTCAGATTTCACGCGACTATCTGATCTATGACTTGCAGGGAGAAAAAGGCGATAAGCCATTGGCCGCAATAGCTAAAGCCGACCTGAAAGTCCCCTCATTAACTCAAACCACGGGGATCAATACGGATTCTATGAGGGCTTTGCACAAGAAGGAGGCCTCAGACAAGAACGTATTCAATTACAAAACATTCGATTACTCAGACCAATCCGAAAGATCCATCAAAGCTTTCAATGAACTCAGTTCGAACAATCTCGGAAGCTTACTGCTTATCGATAGTACGATGTACTTCAGATCCCAATTTCGGATATCCAACGCCCATCTGTATTGGGTTGAATCCGCAACCATGGACACGATGTTTGTCCCTATGACAAGCGTTCAGAAAGTGGAAATCATCAAGCGCCCCGGCAGCGTCGAGAGCGGGAGTAAATCCGGCATAGGACTCGGCGGAGCGCTTATCGGCGGTCTGATAGGTGCCTTGATTTCAGCAGCAATACCCACTGAGAAGGTCGATTCTCAAGGGGAAACTCTTGAGGGTTTAGCCACCATTGGAGAAGAAATATTCTTTATTCCACTCGGCGTAATAGTTGGCGGCATCGTTGGAGCGAACGCAGGCTCGGCTTCGGCGGATCGGAACACAAAGATAACCGTCGTATTCCACGAACCCGTCGGACCGAGATCAAAACTCAGGCAAGATCCGGAGCGATTCAAAGTTAGAGCTCTTAAAGGAATAGATAAGAAAACCGAGTAAGCGCTTAAGGAAAAAGCATGAAACGTGTTTCAATAATCATGACTGCAATTCTCTTTATCGCATTGACGTCCTGTTCGTTACCAAGAGTCATTGATTACACTGAGAACTCGGCGCAGAGAGCCGAAGAATTCAACGCTGTGGTGTTCCGTAAGAGCGGTACAGTTGTACTCAGGGACAGCGCTATGTTCGGTGCACGTGATATGAACATTGCCGGTCAGCTGCTCAGTTTTACTGATACGAAAACCGGGGACAAAAAAGAAGTGCCTCTGACCAGAGTACGATCTGTAAAATTATCAAAAAAGGTCGGATTGCCTGGGGCCATTTTGGGATTCATCGGCGGTGTATTGCCCGTACTAATGAAAAGAAGCGGTACTCCTGCGGTGTATATCGTCTCCGGAACCGCCGGCGCCCTGGCCATGAGCCAGCTACCAACACCGCATGTGACGTATAACGTTGTGATCCGGAGACCGGAGACGATCCCTATATCGTACTCTGGTACTTCCGCAGCGACGGACGGTTCCGCAACCAAAGTCGCAATTTCCGTAGACTCAGTAGAGACACCGTCACACTCAGATTCAATAACGCATCGCCAGGCCGTAACAAGTGAAAATAAGAAAGCAGCCATACCTGGTACGCCTGCCAACACAGATGCGTACAAGTTCCACAAAAAGAATCTGGACTTCATGAACCGGACCGATGAGAACATCAAGGATTTCAACCGCCTTGCCTACCATAAGATCGGAAAGGTCCTGTTGCTGGACAGTACGGCCTATGCCGGTACTGATTTCTGTATTACGGATTCACTGATAACCTGGACTGATGTCGCATCCAATCAACGCATGTCAACGCTTTTTTCCGTCGTACAATCCGTTGAAATCATTGAGAAGCCGGGAATCCGTAAGAAAACCGGGATATCGGTTTTGGGAATGCTGACAGGCGCTCTTGCAGGCTGGCTTATTGTCGCAACGATCTATAATTCGACGCACAAAGAAAAAGAAGTGGATCCGGATAAAGAAACCGGACCAGATCTTGAAGGAATAGAATATATGATCTTGGGAGTCGTGGGAGGTGCCGTCGTTGGAGCCAGCATTGGTTCTGCCTCAGCGGAACGGGACACGAAGATCACCGTCGTATTCCACGAACCCGTCGGCCAGAAGTCGAAACTAAGGCAAGATCCGGAGCGGTTCAAAGTTCAAAGTGTCAACTCTGACCCGAAAACAGAAAATTGAACTGTCTTGCCGGACAGTACCTTTCACACTTGTCCGAAAAGGAGGACCATATTTATTATCAAAGATTTGTCATCGCATGCACGGCCGCTGTTTGCGCGAATATTCAGTTCAATCACATAACTCCTCACACCAAACCGATCTCCGCCAATAACTGAGCATTGTGCCTTGCCATAACGTCCGTGGTAAATTGATCTTCTACCCATTTCTTCCCGCTACTCCCAAGCCGTCTCATCGAGTCCGGATCCCGCAGAATCTCGCCGATCTGCTGGGCCAGAAGACTGGGGTTTTCCGGTTCGATGACCATACCCGTATACCCGTCTTCGATAGCCTCGGGAATTCCGCCTACGCGTGTACCGATCACCGGTTTGCCGCGCAAGGAAGCTTCGATGAATACGAGACCGAATCCTTCGATGAACTCTTCCGTTTTCCGCCCGGCCATCACAAACAGATCGCATAAGGCATAGTATTCTTCCAATTCCTGCGTTCCAACATAACCCGTGAAGGTTACGCGATCCTGAAGATTCAGGCTTCGAACCAATTCCATCAAATTGTTTTTCTCCGGGCCCTCCCCGACAATCGCGTAATGCAGCTGCGGAAACTCGTCCCTCAGCAGATGAACCGCCCGGATGACGAGGTCATGGCCTTTGGCCTTGACCAGGCGCCCCACGGTAAGCAGCACCTGCTTATTTTGGAATTCCGGATGACGTTTCAATGCAGCATCCCTCGGTACGAAACGCTTTGGGTCAAATTCGATACCATTATAGATAACTCTCGGCTCATTACGTAAGAATGGCTCGGGCATCAGTGAACGGATCAGTTTGTCCGTCTCTCTGCTGACCGTCACAATACACCGCGCCTTTTGGATGAAGTGTTGACCCATACGCACCGTCCATGAATTCAGGAACGGCTGTCGGTCCCCGCGGCATCGGATAATACCGCCCCCGTGAATGGTTCCGATCCAGGGTATCTTCAAAAAGTCCAGGGGCGCGATGGCCCGGCAGCCGGCAAACGACGAGGCCCAGATCACGTCCGGACGAAAGCGAAAATACTGCCACCAGATCTGAAGGGCCGCAAACAGAATTCGAATGCCGCGGAAGAATTCCGAAGTCAAGGGCATCCGGAAGACCTCATAGTCGAATTGATAATCGGTATTCTTTCTCAGATAATGCGGCGCGAGAACACGGACCGTATGTCCGCTCTCCTTCAGACCTGCGGCCAGATTGTGCGCATAGGTTGCGCTCCCCCCGCTGGCCGGCAAGAACTTCAAAGCTACGACGAGAACCCGCATAGAAGCCTCCTTTTGGTTTGTGTGTTTTCAGTTCGAACTGAGTTTGCGGTGCGAAACCATCCAAAAAGCCGTTTGTATCATCGACAAGGCATACCGACGCATCCGCACGGCCTCATCGGGATAAACATTCATCAGGTCGGCCGGATCTTTCGAGCGGTAATCGAACATGACCTCCGACTTTGAGTCTTTCACGTAGAGAAACTTCTGTCCGATACAGGCGATTTTTTGATCGGAGGAAAAGAACATGTAAGGCCTTTCCTCTTTGAGCAGGTCGACCCCCAGAGTTCGATCGACGTAACGGCCGTCCAGAATTCCCATGATCGTGGAAGTCAGATCGATCTGGCCCGACGGCGTACGGATGCGGCGTCCTTCCGTCACGCGGCCCGGTAAACGAATCAGGAGCGGTACGTGATGGTAACTCAGATTCAGATGCGGCCACGACGCCTCCGGCGCTCCATGATCCCCGAGAAGCACGAAAACGGTATTTTCAAACCAGGACGATTTGCGTGCACGATCAAAAAAGCCGGCCAAACTCCGGTCTGCAAAATCCACCATGTCCTTCCGCGTGGGATTTGCGATCGCTTCGGATTTAGGCAATTTGAACGGCCGGTGATTGCTGGCGGTAAGCACCACGGACAAGAACGGACGACCGGCTGGAATCGTGTCCAAATAGTCGGCGGTCATCGTCAATAATTGCCGATCGTCCGTTCCCCACATATTCACACGCCGGATGTGCGAATAGTCCGTAGCCGAGATTACCCGGTCAAAACCGTTGGCCGACAAAAAGCCGTCCAGGTTGTCAAACGATGCATCGTGCGGGCAAAAAAACAGATTCAGGTAATTTCTTTCTTTGAGTATCGTACTTAGTCCGGAATGCGGTTGGAGCGCGTCGGCAGCATTCATAGGATGGCGTTTCTGTAACGCAGGTAATCCGTAGAGAGATGAAAAAACCCCGTTATAGGTATGGATACCGGCCGAATAGAAATGATCGAATAAGATCGACTGACCGGCGAGACTGTCGAGGAAACGAAGCCCCTTCCCTTCTCCGGTGATCGAACGTAAATGATCAGCGGCCATAGATTCCATGAGAATAATGACGACGTTGTACGGTTGGGCGGGATGAGACGATGATATCGTGCGGACTGGCGGGGTCATGCGACCGGCGGCGGCGATCTTTAAGAAACCGGAGGCCTGTGTTACCGCCTCGCTATCGGGCATCAGCGGAACAAATCCTTCGCCTTTGACAGCCGATCTCCATACTTCACGCGTAAGAGATTTCACCGGATTCAAAGCCACCTGATTCAATTCCGGTGAAGCGGTGGCACAGGCCTCGCCTTCGCCGATCCGGAATACGCCGTGCCACGAAAAACCTTGCGCCGTCTCAATCAGAATAAAAAGTGAAAATAGGGTGATAACCGACGAACGGCGCTTGGGAAGATCGCAAAGCCTGACACCAATAAGATCGAATGGTTGGGATAGTATGCCGATCCCCCGCCAAAGCCACAGCAAAACCGCAGTGTAAGCGAGCAAATAGCCCCCGTATTCCGTTAGCAGCATGCGCGCTGTGACGGAAGCGGAACTCATCAAAGTGAAAACCGAAGAAGTAATGCGCAGCCCGAAATAGCGGTAATAGGCCAGGTCCGTGAGGCAAACCGCAACCGCATAGGCCGATGCTGCAAAGATCATAGTACGTATGACCGCATGATGCATCCTGTTTTTCGGCAAGAACCATTCAAGAGCAACATGGTAAAGCGCCGGCAGGAATAACATCACCGCCATCGTTACCGAATCCGCCTGTATTCCGCTCCAAAACACCTTGAGCAAATCGGTGGCCGGAATGTCCGCGGGAATATCGGTCAGAAGGAAGAAGGCGCTTCGATAGAACAAGAACGAGAGAACCCCTAACACGTAAAAAAGGAATAGTTTTTTGCAAAAGGATGGCCACTTGCTCCACTTCAACATAATGTCCCCACAAAAAAGATTCGTTACGAATAGATGCATGGAAGGTATTCAAACTCAATGCCATCCTTTGCGACGGCCGGCAGAAAATCCGAAGGCGCTGAAAATTATTCAATTATTTCTCCACGGCATCTTTGGGACGGGCAAGATTTTTCTTTCACTGTGTGTGCCGTTTGACCACAGCCATGAAAAAAGACCTGAGAAAAGATTTTGGTTGGCACTCAGAACTTTATTTTTTAGATTATTGGCACACATCATCGATCGATTCAAATCGATCGCTCCATTTCGGATCCACTATAAGCAGGAGACCACCGTGCGAACGATTATCTACGTGCTGTTAGCGTTGACATTAACCCAGGATGCACGAAGCCAGACCATCGAACAGCTCAGAACCAAGAAAAAGACCGTTCCGCTGGTCAAGGCCAAACTGTATCCCGAAGATTTTGTCAAAGAAGTCGAAAGTTGGATAGGTACACCCTATAAGGCCGGAACCGGTCTTAAGAAAGCAGGAACGGACAACATCGGTTTCGTCAGAACCGCTTATAAGAATAGCTTTGATATCAGCCTTGAAGCCAGCCCTTCCGAGATCTGGGAGAGCCGTTCCGGGCGGCGCATTCTCTTCAATGAAGAAGATCTGGAACTCGGCGACGTCATGTTCTGGTCCACTCAATCCGACGGCCGGATAGATCATATCGCGATCTATCTCGATTTCGAGTACGGCATGATCCACGTCACGTCCGACGGCGTGGTTGAGACGCCGGTGGAAAATTTCCACGGTACATGCATCGGTGTAAAACGTTTTGTCGAATTGCCCCAGCATTTTCTCCTCCGCGCTTCGGCGGAAGTGGTCGCCACAGCCGTTTCGGTCAATGCCCTGAAAAATGAAGTGGACAGCTGGATTGGTACGCCTTATGTGTGGGGTGCGGGGAAAAAGAAAAGCGGTTCCGATTGCTCAGGATTCGTAACCACGGTTTATCAAACACTGTTTGGCATCACACTCCCCCGCTGTTCCTATCAGATCTGGGAAGAACCCATCGGAAAGAAAGTCGGTACTAAGATCGACGATCTGCAGGCTGGCGATATTCTGTTCTTTGCCGAAGGACAGAGAGTTTCTCATGTCTCCATTTATATGGGCAATGAACAAATGATCCATGCCAAGAATCCGCAGGAAAAACTCGGATACGATGCGGTCACGATGGGCTATTATATGAAACGCTTTGTCGGCGCAAAACGGTTTGTTTCATTCCAGGGAACGGGTTCCGCGACCGCCGCTGCGAAGACCAAAACCACAACAGCCAAAACCGATGAAAAGACCAAATCAACATCTTCCGGCGATTTCGCAGACCGGGTCGTTCAAAGCTCCTATTCCACCGATCAACCCGGCGTCTCACAAGTCGTCGTAACCGACAACGGCCGAAGTCTTTCCATCATATGGTTCTTCAACGGCGGACATCAGGAGAGAGCCGAGGCGGTCCTCAATGAAGAAGCGGACTATCTCGGCGAATATGCCAGCACGGATCCCGAAGCCAAGTATTACACGTTTTACTACACTTGGCAGTCTCAGAAATACCGCGGAACGATCGTGACCAGCGACGAGCATAGTTACGTCAGCGAAGTCAATGAGAACCGCAACACCGGTGATGTGGACACTTACAAGTGGACGCGCGTATCGAAGAAAGTCAAAGACAAGACCGTCACGGAATCCAAAGCCAAGTCCACCGCATCCGCTAATGTCAAACAGGTGAACTTTCAGACGGGGAGCGCATCGTATTACGCTCACAAGTATCACGGCCGTCTGACCGCCAACGAAGAAGTGTTCGATATGTACGCCTACACCGCGGCGCACAAGACATTGCCCTTCGGAACGATCCTGAAGGTCACACATTTGGGAAACAAGCGCTCCATCAAGGTTCGCATCAATGACCGCGGCCCATTTATTCCGGGACGTATCATTGATCTGTCGCTCGCAGGCGCAACAAAACTGGATATGCTGACCAGCGGCGTGGCGGATGTTCAGCTCGACATACTCGATCCGACCGAACACGAAGATCCAAAGGACGATGCCGCAGCGGCCAAGACAGAGAAAACAGAAGCCAAGACAGAAATAAAGGCTGAGACAAAGACCGCGGCGGCGGAAACCGAAAAGGTCGAAATATACAATTTCCAGACAGGCAAAGCTTCGTTTTACGGGGAAGAATTCAATGGTAAGCTCACGGCCAACGATGAGGTGTTTGACATGAATGCGCTCACCGCAGCGCACCGGACTCTGCCTTTCGGCGCAATTCTCAAAGTGACGAACCTGAAAAATAATAAAGAAGTTAAGGTTCGTGTGAATGACCGAGGACCCTTCAGCGGCGGAAATGTCATCGATCTTTCGCTCGCGGCCGCCAAACAATTGGGCATTACCAAAGCGGGCGCCACCAATGTCCGCATCGACATCGTGAAACTGGATTGATCCGGAATCACATGTCTATTTCAACCACGTTAGACGATGTACCGTCGACCTGGAATCCGTGTTTGGAGGAATAGTAGAAATTACGTTCCCTCCTAACGTACGGCGCGTATTCCGTCTCCAAAATCACCTTGTAATACCCGCCGGCGGTCACTTCATCCGTGTCGTATACGCCGTCCCAACTAAAATAGTACGTTCCGTGACCCAAAGCCGTTCGGCTGAATATCGTGACCGCCGTTCGTCCCGAAGGGTCACTGATATAGAGCCTGTAGTAATTGGTTGACGAACGGATAGTGAGTTTTATCTGAAGCGTTCCGTTGTAATAGGAATTCTCCGTGTCCGTGCTGGTCACCACAGTCTCTCCGGAGCAACTGCAGCCGTCGTCCTCATACGTTTCCTCTTCCTCCGTGTAATACGAGTCGTCCTCCGAACCGCAACTTCCATCATCGTTGCATCCTTCGTCATCGGAATAATCCTCACCGGTGTCCTCGTCCGATTCGTTGTCCTCGCTGCAGGAACCGCCGTCATCCCCGCAACCCTCATCATCGTCATCGCTGAGAACAAGACCGGCTTCCATCACGGTGGCGGGTCCGCTCACTTTTTTGCATGATCCGGTTTCGCAGCCGTGGCCAAACAAAGGGCGAATTAACTCATGCCGCACCCAGAACATGATCTGCGGGCGAAATAGCATAAAAAAGAAGATCAAAAACGAGACGTAATTGTGCCGTACCAACCGTCCTGTTGTCATAATAAATGAACTCATAGAGCCTCCAACTTTCTATCTTCGGCATTCTTATAGTCCAATTTGCATGCCGTATGGCCAGACTCACATAAGTTTTTTAAAAACAAGGTGTCAGTTGACCTTTGCTGTGAATAAAAAAGACAAATTGGGGCCCATTTTTGAACATTTTTTTACACTTTCCGGCCTTTATTTGCTTGTTTAAAAAATCCGATTTGCTTATATTCAGCCGTGTTTGAACGGACAACCCGAAACTCAAAATAGGAGCTGTTATGGCCGGAAAGAAAATAAGCGCTTTCAAAAACGAGCCTTTGACGGATTTCTCAAAGCCCGCGAATAAGAAAGCGTTCGAAAAAGCACTGCAAAAAGTTGGAAGCGAACTTGGAAAGGAATATTTCCTGATTATCGACGGAGATCGCGTCCGCACCAATCATACTCTGAAATCCCTCAACCCGTCGAACCGCGAACAAGTGATCGGAACATTTTATCAGGCCAACGAAGAACTGGCCAACAAAGCCATAGAATTGGCCCACGAAAAATTCCTCAAGTGGAGAAATGTACCGGCCGAAAAACGCGCACAATATTTATTCAAAGCCGCGGCCCTGATGCGCAAACGGAAACACGAATTCTCTTCCTGGATGGTCTACGAAGTCGGTAAGAGCTGGGTGGAAGCGGATGCCGATACGGCGGAAGCGATCGATTTTATGGAATTCTACGGACGCGAAATGCTCCGTTATGCCGCCGAACAGCCCCTGACCAAGATCCCGAGTGAAAAGAACCGATTGCTCTATATCCCGCTCGGCGTCGGCGCGGTGATCCCTCCCTGGAATTTCCCGCTCGCCATCCTGGTTGGTATGACTACGGCGGCCGTCGTCGCGGGTAATACCGTCGTGCTGAAACCTTCCAGCGATTCCCCGACGATCGCGATCAAGTTTGTCGAACTCATGGAAGAGGTCGGGCTGCCCAAAGGCGTGATCAATTTCATGCCGGGTCCGGGTTCCGGTATGGGCGATGCTCTGACCAAACACCACCTTACCCGATTCATCGCTTTCACCGGTTCCAAATCGGTAGGATTGCATATCAATAAAGTAGCCGCAGAAACCCAGACCGGACAGCTTTGGATCAAACGCGTCGTTGCGGAAATGGGCGGCAAGGACTCGATCGTCGTAGATAATGAAGCCGACCTGGATAAGGCCGCGGAAGGCGTGCTTTACTCCGCATTCGGGTTCCAGGGACAGAAATGTTCCGCCTGCTCACGCGCGATCGTCGTCGAGAGCGTACATCAGAAATTCATGAGCAAATTGCTCGAAAAGGCCAAGACTCTGACGGTTGGAAATCCCGTCGATCCGAAGAATTATATGGGTCCGGTGATCAACGACAAAGCCCTGGGCAGTATGATGTGGTACATCGAAAAAGCCAAGTCCGAAGGCGGCGAAATCGTGTTCGGCGGCGTAAAGGACGATTCGGTCGGAAGTTTCTTACAGCCGACGATCGTGGACAATGTCAAACCCAAAGATACTATCTCCCAGGAAGAGATCTTTGGTCCCGTTCTCGCCGTGATCAAAGCGAAGAATTATGATGAAGCTTTGGAAATTGCCAATAACACCGAATACGGCCTTACCGGCGCGGTGTATTCCAAGAACAAAAAGAAAATCGAACGCGCCAAGAACGAATTCCATGTCGGCAATCTGTATCTCAACCGCAAATGCACCGGTGCCATGGTCGGCGTGCATCCTTTCGGCGGTTTCAATATGAGCGGTACGGACTCCAAGGCCGGCGGACGCGATTACCTGATGCTCTTCACCCAGGCCAAAGTCTGGAGCGAAAAGATCAAGTAAGGCCGATAACTATCGTGATACTAAGCACCGGCTGCTATTCTGCGGCCGGTGTTTTTGTTTTTTGCACAAGCTTTATCAAGATTCACTTGGTATGGAATTAAATTCAACATACGTTTAAGTCCTCGGAAGGATTCGCGCGGATCAAACCGCGACCTGCTCCGCAGACTTTAGAAACCTTGAGCGCGCCTGCCGTTCATCCGATGTTACACCCGTATTGGCTTGTTAGCCCTCAATGCGGCACTTTTTTTGAACAAAATCCTCATACTTGCGTTCCATACGATCAAACAAACAATTTCAGGTAAAGGATTCTTCCATGAGATATCTTCTTTCAGCCTTCGTTCTTTTCGTTCTATCGTGCCGTTCAGAAGACACGGCGCCGTCGGTTATATATTACAAGGATCTTCATGACACTACGGTAAGTTATCTGAACCCGGTCATTTTGGACATGAATGATGACACAACATCCGACTTGCGTTTTACCACGAGCCTGATCGGCCGGGCGGATGGCTCAACCGATCTGAATTTTATAGCCTATCCGTCCCCGGGCCATTTTCTCCAGATCAACGGAGAATCGATACCGGTTTTCGAGAAAGATCAACCGATTTCGCACGATCCTGCAGGATCAAATACATGGGACCGCTCCTTTGACATTTTGACCGCAAAACGCTACTTTCAGGAAGGAGATAGTCTCATGATCGGATCCTGGAAACATGCGGAAAACGGTTACCTGCCGATTCGGTTAACGGTCGATGGGGGCACCCACTTTGCCTGGATCCGGATCAGCGTTGATTCAGCGGCTTCGCGCCTCATCCTGCACGATTGCGGATACAATCAAACCGAGGATCATACGATCCTCGCAGGTCAAATATATTAGTAAGGATCTATGAATATCCCGGATCTGCATAAGGAATTTCATCGCCGGATAGCCGTCCTGCGCCAGAAGGAAAATCTCATCTCTCTCCGTGCAGGATTTCTTAAATTTGTCGCGGCTTCTTTGGTCATAATCACAGCTGCGGGCTGGACCGAGATTCTTGCAGAACCGGATACTGCCGGACGATGGCTCATTTTGCTGAGCTCCGTTTTGGCCGTCCTCGTATCTTTTGCATTTTGGGTCGTCCATCCTTTACTTCAATGGGCCGGACTCGCGTATTCCTACGACGATATTACACTTGCACATCGGATCGGAAAGCGATTTCCCGAGATCAAGGATCGTCTTGCCAATGCTCTCGAAATATATGAAGAGCGGGATTCACCAGCCCAGTCTGAAGCCCTGATACGTGCTTCACTGGAGGTCCTTCAAAGGGCGACAGAACATCTGGATTTCTCACTGGCCGCAGATAAGGAGCGATTGGGAACGGCCTTCAAAAGATCTGGAATGATTATTCTTGCAACTGCCGCCGTGATCCTTATTTTCTTTAAGCCTCTGACCGGAGCCATGGTCCGTCTGATGAATCCCGGAATAGAAGTAACCGAACCGCAGCCATTCGATTGGATCGTTTCTCCCGGTGATATCGAGATCCTTCACGGACAGAATGTTTCCATTCAGATCTTTCTGAAACCCAACGGATCGCAGGCCACGGCAATTCCTGACCGTATTTCATTGTGGACGAGACAGGCCGGCGTGGAGACGTTTAAAGAGGAGATCCTCAAGAAAGATTCGGCCGGTATCTTCCGAATGAACATGAGCAACCTGCGGCAGGATGTTTTTTACTACGCATCGGCCATAGATAGAAGTTCCCCGCGACGGCGTTTGCTGCGTTCGAACGAATTTCACATCACGGCATTGAAACGGCCGTCTGTCAAACGTCTTCAGGTCGAGATCGATTATCCGGACTATTCCGGTTTGGAGACAAAAGCGCTGGATGATAACACCGGAGATATCGGAGCGCTCAAGGGTTCCCGTGTCAAAATCCGAATCGAATCCACGAAGGCGCTGACGGAAGCCCGGCTCGTTTTTTCAGACAGCACTGAACATGACATGACGCTGTCTAAGTTCTCCTCCGACAAAGCGGAAGCTTCCTTTGTCCTTACCAGGAACGGCTCTTACCATCTGCAGTTGAAGGACACCGAGAATATCGAAAGCAGCAACTCGGTGGAATACCGTCTGAGCGCGTTATCGGATGAGTATCCGCTCATCAAATTACTCGTTCCCGACAAAGACCTGGATGTCGATGAGAACATGGCCGTTCCTTTGCAGGCCGACCTTCAGGACGATTTCGGTCTGACAAGGCTCTTACTCCATTACCGGATCGAACAACCAAAAAGCGTTATCGCAAGGCCGGAAGGATCATCCGTCATTGATCTCTCATATCTGATCGACCCGTCCCATAGCGGTCAAAGCGTTTCTTATACGTGGAGTTATGCCTCGATCGGACTTCAGCCGGAAGAGGTCATGAGTTTCTATCTTGAAGTATTCGACAACGATGCCGTCAGCGGTCCCAAAAGCTCCAAAAGCGATGTCCGAAAGCTGCGGTTTCCGTCCTTAGAGGAGATCCTTTCAGAGATCAACAAAGAACAGGATCAACAGATTGCCAAAGCGGAAGATATCGCCAAAGAGAGCGAACAGATCAGGAAGGAACTGGACGAGATCAATAAAGAGCTTCTGAAAGAGAATAAAAAACTCGATTGGAAGGAAAAAGAACAGATAAAGCAACTGACCGAAAAGCAGCAAAAGATGCAGAAGGACATCGAAGCGATGAAGGAATCGCTCGACAAAATGACTGAAAAGATGAACGACCATAACCTGCTGTCGAAAGAGACCATGGAGAAATACCAGGAGCTTCAAAAACTGCTGTCCGAGGTCAACAGCAAAGAACTGCAGGACGTCATGGAAAAGCTGCAGCAGGCCATGAAGAATAATTTCGATCAGAAGCAAATGAAGGACGCCCTCCGGAATTTCAAATTCGACCAGGATTCCTTCAAAAAGAATATCGATCGTACTGTGGAACTGCTCAAACGCATCAAAGCCGAGCAGATGTTCGATCAGCTCAAAAAACAAGCGGATGAACTCAAACGCCGCCAGGATCAGGTGAATGAACTCTCCGGCAAGATCAAAAATGAGAACGAGAGAAATGCACTTACAAAGGAACAGGAGCATATCAAGAAATCTCTTGAACAGCTCGAGCAAAGAAGCGAGGAACTTCGCAACTTGGTAAATGATATCGATAAGAAACTACGTACGGACGAATTGGATAAGGCTATCGGGCAGATAAAGAGCGGACGCATGCAGAAACGGATGGACCAATCGCAATCCTCCATCCGGCAGGGCACGCAGAACTCCCAGGAAGATAAAGATAATCAAAAGGAGATTTCCAGGGAGCTGGATTCACTGGCGCGCCGGATGGAGGTAGCGCGTAAAGAGTTTCAACAGCAGCAGAATCAGCAGATCATGGATGCGATGAGAAAGATCGTTCTGGATATGCTCGAGATCTCCAAGGATCAGGAACGGATCATGGAAGACAGCAAGTCCCTTACGTTTGCCAGTTCCAAGTACCGCGAGAGCGCTCAGAGACAGTCCGACGTCCTGAGCAATATGAGCCGCGTCACGGAAAACCTTATCGAATTATCCAACAAAACTTTTTTTGTAACCACGGAACTCGGAAAGCTGGTTGCAAGCGCACTGGGATCGATGAATGATGCGGTCAAGGAACTTGAGGAGAGAAATACCGCGCGCGCCGTCGGTAATCAGAATTCATCCATGATCGCCGTCAATGATGCGATAAAATTCCTTCTTCGGTCCATGGACAAAATGAACAGCGGCCAATCCGGAACCGGTCTGGAACAATTGATGGCCGAACTGGAGAAAATGGCCGGTCAGCAGCAAGGCATCAATGACCAAACGGGGCCAATGAGCGGGCGTAATCCCGGCCAGCTTACACCGGAAGAACAGGCCCAGCTCGGCCGTATGATGGCGGAGCAGCAGGCGTTGCGGGAGTCCCTGGAGAATATGCAGTCCGGCCTGGAGGGCCACCAGGATATCAAAGGCCGATTGGACCAAATGGCCAAAGAGATGGATGAAGTCATTAAGGATATGCAGAAAAAGAATATCAACCGCGAGACGGTTCAGCGCCAGCAGAAGATCCTTCAACGCATGCTTGATGCGACCAAGTCCAAACAAGAGAAAGATCTGAGCGAAAAGAGAAAGGGCGAAACCGGTAAAGATTACAAGACGCGTTCTCCAAACGAATTGCCCAAAGATCTGACTGACAGGAAAAACAAATTACGCCAGGAATTACTTAGGGAAATGAAACAGGGTTATTCCAAAGATTATGAGGATCTGATCCGAAAATACTTTGAGGCGTTAGGCCATTTAGAGACCGATAAACAATGAACTCCGGGACAGGCGACCTAACGGCAACTTGACCAATTTAACAGGAGCGGTAATGGAACCCATTCTGAATACGGTAACGAGAAATGCCGATCGATTCAAAGGCATCCGGCACATGATCGGGAATACACCTCTTCTGGCCATCCATCTTACATTTCGCGGACGGCCGCGCGTAATCTATGCCAAAGCCGAAAATGTGAACATGACCGGCAGTATTAAAGACCGTATGGCCTTCTATATTTTGCAACGCGCCTATAAAGAGGGCATGATCAAATCCGGAGACAAAATCGTAGAGGCGACCAGCGGTAATACCGGTATTTCATTTTCTGCGATCGGCAGGGCTTTGGGGCATTCCGTGGTAATCTATATGCCGGACTGGATGAGCCGCGAAAGAATCAGTTTGATCCAAAGCATGGGCGCAAAGATCGTACTGGTTACCCGTGATGAAGGCGGCTTTTTGGGAAGTATCCGTATGACGGAAGAGCTCTTTAAAAATGAACCGAATATCTTCCTCCCCTGCCAATTCTCCAACTCCGCCAATGTCGAAGCGCATGAAACCACTACCGGCCCGGAAATATGGTGGCAATTGCAGTTCGCTTCCAAAGTACCCGATGCCTTTGTCGCCGGGGTCGGAACGGGAGGAACGATCATGGGCGTTGGAAGATTTCTTCGAAGTCAGAATCCATCCGTTCGAATACATCCTATTGAACCGGCCGAATCACCTACACTGACCACGGGCCACAAAGTCGGGCACCATCGTATCCAGGGCGTCTCCGATGAATTCATCCCGTCTATCGTGGAACTCGACGCGATGGATCATGTCATTCCGGTATCAGACGGAGATGCTATTTTAATGGCACAAAAACTGGCTGCGACTTTGGGCATCGCGGTAGGCATATCTTCAGGCGCCAATCTGATCGGCGCAATCATGGCACAAAATGAACTCGGTGATGATGCGGTCGTTGTGACCGTTTTCCCGGATGACAATAAGAAATATTTAAGTACGGATCTGCTCAGGGAAGAACCCGTCAAGGACGGATACCTTTCGCCGGATATAGAATTACATGACTATCAGGCTTTCAAACGCGTTTGCCACACCTGTTGCGACATGTACGACTGCACGCAAAGATCCACTTCAGGGTGTTGACGTAACCAGGAGCCTCAACAAGATGCGAATTTGTACAACGACATCCGGATTATGAAAATTCTAAACCATCTTCTGCCAGCGCTGATTTTACTCTGTTTCGGTTTCTCTCCGGCCTTGTCCCAAGCAAAGAAAAAGACCGTAGCCGTACTCGAATTTAACTCCACCAGTCAACAAATAGGCAAAGATGAACTCGCTACATTAGGCAACCGTTTCCGTACCATGCTCGTTAAGACCGGCACGTTTGATGTATTGGAGCGGCAGAAGATGGGCGATATTCTGAAGGAACAGAATTTTATCCTTTCCGATAACTGTAATTCCGCCGAATGCGCCGTGCAGGTCGGACAGCTGCTTGGCGTTGAATACATGATCGCGGGCGATATCGGGAAGCTTGGGACCATTTATTCCGTTGACCTCCGCCTGATCGATGTAGCCACCGGAAAGATCATTCAATCCGAGAGTGAGGATCACGAAGGGGAGATCGGCGGACTTTTAAAACGCATGGCGGTCATAGCCAACTCCTTTGCCGGAGTGAAGACCCTAGATCCGTCTGCTGAAAAGTTTAACGATAGAACTAGCGCCCCCAACGAAACCGGGAATTTTACAGATCCGAGGGATGGAAAGAAATACAGAACGGTTAAAATAGGCAACCAGATATGGATGGCAGAAAATCTCAATTACGAGACTCCTACCGGTTCATACTGTTACGACAATGATCCGGCCAACTGCGGAAGATACGGCCGCCTGTACGATTGGGAAAATGCTAAGAAAGCAGTACCTCCGGGTTGGCACTTGCCAAACATCAAGGAATGGGAATCTTTAGTGGACTATCTCGGAGGGTTTAATGAAAAAACAATCTCCAGATTGGTCTCCAATGGCGATTCAGGTGTCAATATTCTCCTGACCGGATGGCGAGGAAGTCTGGGAAACTATGAGGGCGTGGGAACTTACACAGGACTTTGGTCGTGGTGTGATGATGGTACAAATTTCGGCTGGGCTTTGCACCTTTCTACTGAAAATCAGTTCATAAACCTCTCTGAGGACGGGAATGAATACAGTTCATACTACATACGCTGTATCAAGGACTGATTTTACCACATTGTCAAAAAGATTGCAGACACTTGACCGAACAATCGCGCAAAGAATTTTCTGTCTTACTTTGGCTTAACGTAGCGGTTAATGCTTCACTTCATCATCGGGATCTTCACATTCTTCGCTTTCGCAACTTTGACCGCCTCATCATAGCCCGCATCCACATGACGCACGACGCCCATTCCGGGATCGGTGGTCAATACGCGTTGTAAACGCTTTGCCGCCTCGGGCGTTCCGTCCGCCACGATTACCATACCGGCATGGATCGAATACCCGATCCCCACTCCGCCGCCATGATGGAGTGAAACCCACGTCGCGCCGTTGACCGCGTTGATCGCAAAATTCAGCAAAGGCCAGTCGGCGATCGCATCGCTGCCGTCCTTCATCGCTTCCGTCTCGCGGTTGGGCGAGGCCACCGAACCGCAGTCCAAATGGTCACGGCCGATCACGATAGGGGCTTTGACCTTTCCGGTACGCACTAATTCATTGAATATCAAACCGGCTTTTTCACGTTCTCCGTACCCCAACCAGCAAATGCGGCAGGGTAATCCCTGAAATTGTATTTTTTCTTTGGCGCGGCTGAGCCAGCGCTGCAACCCGGCCTTTTCAGGAAACGCTTCCATGATCGCGCGGTCGGTCACATAAATATCTTCCGGATCGCCGGATAAAGCCGCCCAGCGGAAAGGCCCTTGTCCTTCACAAAATAACGGACGGATAAATGCCGGAACAAATCCGGGAAAATCGAACGCATTGGCTACGCCCTGTTTCTGCGCCTGCGCGCGTATATTATTACCGTAGTCAAATACGATGGAACCATTTTTCTGGAACTCAAGCATGGCGCGTACGTGCACGGCCATGGATTCCATGGAACGGCGTATATATTCGTCCGGTTTATTTTTTCGCCAATCGGCCAGCTCATCAACTTTCAACCCCGACGGTACATAACCGTTCAGGGCGTCGTGCGCGGATGTCTGATCGGTCACGATATCCGGGATCATGTTGCGTTTTATCATTTCCGGCAATACATCCGCAGCGTTGCCCAACAGAGCGATGGATTTCCCCTCCCCTTTGGCTTTGAATTGCTGCGCCAGTTTCCACGCTTCGTCGAGATCCTTGACCATCACGTCGCAATACCGCGTTTCCAGCCGCCGCTGAATACGGTGCGGATCGACCTCGACGCAAATGGCCACGCCATCGTTCATCGTAACCGACAAGGGCTGAGCCCCGCCCATCCCTCCAAGACCGGCCGTCAGCGTGATCGTTCCCTTGAGCGTACCTTTGAAATGCTTTCTTCCGCATTCGGCAAACGTCTCGTACGTGCCCTGCAGAATGCCTTGCGTGCCGATATAGATCCAGCTTCCGGCGGTCATCTGGCCGTACATGGTTAAACCCATTTTCTCGTATTCACGGAATTTCTCCCACGTCGCCCAGTACGGCACCAGATTCGAATTGGCGATGATCACGCGCGGCGCATCGGCATGCGATTTGAACACCGCAACCGGCTTGCCGGACTGCACCAACAGCGTCTCGTCGCTTTCAAGATTTTGCAGCGACTTGACGATCGCATCAAAACATTCCCAATTACGCGCCGCCTTGCCGGAACCTCCGTAGACTACCAGTTCCTGCGGATTCTCCGCCACATCGGGATCGAGATTATTCATCAGCATTCGCATCGGTGCTTCAGTGAGCCAGCTTTTGCATGTCAATTGTGTTCCGCGGGGCGCATGAATGGTTCGCATGATCATATCCTTCAAAATAAAATTAGTATTCAAAACAGCGGACAAATATACGTCCGATCGTTCTTATATTCAATACATCCATTAAGAACGTAAACATCGTTGAAATGATTGCTATCCTGAATTCAAAGAAAAGGTAGGGGCACAAACCGGGGACGGTCATTTAAGTCTTCTTTAAAACATACCTGAGATACGTATTCTCGCCATTTTGAAATCTCTTGTAAACGCCCGCTTCCTTTACTCCGGCAAATTCCTTGAAATATTTAAGGAGCGGACCGCGAACCAGCTGGCTTATCAGATTCACTTTGCGTTCGTGGTCAAGATCAAGCGCCTTGAGAACATTGGCCGTGATATCCCAATGGCCTACCACCATCATTCCCGAATTCGCGAGGTTGTCCTTCAGAGCATCGATCTCGCCACGCCCTCTCAGATCGGCAAAAAGGAAATGTCCTCCGGGTTTGAGTACGCGTTTGACCTCGCTCAGGAATTTTGACATACGGCCGTAACAATGCGACGATTCAACATTGATAACGATATCAAATTTTTTGTCAGGAAATGGAAGATTCTCGGCATCTCCTTCAAAAAAGGTCAGGCCTTGTACACTATGATTCGCTTGGCAGAATTGTACCGCCTCGGCGGAAAAGTCCACGCCGGTCATGGATTTAGGCTGAAGGTACCGGGCTACGTATGAAGCCCCGCCGCCTCGTCCGCAGCCAACTTCCAATACATCCAACCCATCCAGAGGCACGGCAGAAGCCACCTCATGATACAATTGTATACAATAGCGATCCGCTTCGTCCTCAGGTTTCAGCGATAGCGGAATGGCATTCGGAGAGCTCGAAACGAAGCCGTAATTCATAAAAGTCCAGAATTTTTGGCCGTACGTACGTGCAAGATAGTTGTAGGACAATTTCCAGATTTTCCGCCGCAGAGCGGGATATTTTTGCGTCAAAGACCTGAAAAGACGGGTGATCATGGTAAAGTTCCGCGTTTTGTTTGTTCCTTTTTAACTTACACCTAAAGCTCTTGAAATGCAATAAACGCTCGAAACATTTGCGTTCAACTCCTGAACATTTTAAAAATGTTACTATGGATCATAGAGACGATTCCGACAACTCTAGCCGTTGCTTTTAGGAATTTATTTCTCTAAAATCCGTTGTTCTGAAATATTAATGACGGATGGCGTATGGCTCTTATCGACGGATTTAACCGCAAAATAGATTACCTCAGAATTTCAGTGACGGATCGATGCAATTTCCGGTGTGTGTACTGCATGCCGGCGGAAGGCGTGGAATTCGTTGCGCGGGAAGAACTTCTCACGTTTGATGAGATCGAGCGGATCGCCGGAGTATTTGTCAAACTCGGTATTGAAAAGATCCGCATTTCCGGCGGGGAACCGACCGTACGAAAAGACATCGCCGAACTCGTCCATCGGATCGGACAATTGAACCTGAAGTCTTTTGCGATGACCACCAATGGGTATCTTCTGTGTGAATTGGCTTCATCCTTCAGAGCCGGCGGCCTGCAACGCGTGAATATCAGCCTGGACACTCTCAGGAAAGAGCGTTTCAAGGAAATGGCCCGTTTCGATGGTTTTGATCAGGTTTGGCGATCGATCCGTCTGGCTTTGGATATCGGATTTGACCCGGTCAAGATCAATATGGTGGTCATGAAGGGTATAAATGACGATGAGATCCATGACTTTGTCGAGCTCGCGCGCGAAGAACCTTTCCATATCCGGTTCATCGAATACATGCCTTCGTCGGGCGGATTGGGCAATGATTTCGAACAGGCCCGTATCATGAAGACCGAACAACTGAAAGAACTCGTTTCAAAAAAATATGACCTCTCGCCGGTGACCGCGGCAGAAAAAACCGGTCCGGCCAAACTCTTCGAGATCCCGGGGTTCAAAGGAAAGATCGGTTTTATCGACCCGTACGCTGAACATTTCTGCTCCTCCTGCAACCGCATTCGGCTCACATCGCTTGGGAGACTCAAATGGTGCCTCTTCTCCAACGACGGCCTGGATATCCGAGGCTTTATACGGGAAGGAAATTCGGACGACGCCCTGGAACAATGGATACGAGAGCGCATCGTACTGGATAAACCGGAGCACCACCCGCCGATCATTTCCGATATGATCACTGTGAACACCGTGTTTTCACAGGTTGGCGGATAAAGATATTTCTCAAAAGAGCAAAAAAAAACCGTCCTTGTTCAGGACGGTTTTTTGTTTTACAACCTATTACAACTGATCCAACCCTCGCTTGGCGATCAAGGGCTCGATCTTCGGTTCGCGACCGCGGAATTTAACAAACAGTTTCATCGGATCTTCGGAACCGCCCTTTTCAAGAATGTTCTCCCTCATGGATTTCGCGGTTTTCTGATCGAATATCCCGTTCTCCTTGAAAGCCTGATAGGCATCGGCCACGAGAACATCGGCCCAGATATAGTTATAATAACCCGCATCGTATCCACCGGCAAAGATGTGGCTGAAATACGTATTCCTGTAGCGCGGAATGATCTCTTTGATCAGCCCGATCTTGTCCATATAATCCTTTTCAAATTTCAACGGATCAATGTCCTTCCATTCTTTGATTGTATACCAATTCATATCCAGATAACATGCCGCGAGATATTCGGTCGTGATGAATCCCTGGTTGAATTTATCCGCTTTCTGGATCTTTTCGATCAATACATCAGGAATGACGGCGCCTGTCTCATAATGTTTTGCATAGTCTTTCAATACTTCCGGTTCAAAAGCCCAGTTCTCCATGATCTGCGACGGCAGTTCGACAAAGTCCCTGGCAACATTGGTTCCGGAGACCTTCACGTATGTGGCCGAGGCGAACAGACCATGCAACGCATGCCCGAACTCGTGGAATAAGGTCTGAACTTCATCGACGCTAAGCAGCGAAGGCTTATCGGCGGTTGGCTTGGAGAAGTTACCGACATTGACAATCACAGGACGGCTGTCTTTGCCGTACATCTTTTCCTGAAATTTGAAATTATCCATCCACGCGCCGCCGCGTTTGCTCGGCCGGGGAAAATAATCCACGTACAGAACGCCGAGATGCGAGCCGTCGGCATTCTTTACTTCAAAGACCTTCACATCTTCGTGATAGACCGGCACATTCTTGATCTCACTGAACGTGATTCCCCAAAGTTTGGTAGCCACATTGAAGGCGCCGGTTCGAACCTTCTCCAGCTGGAAGTACGGCCGGATCTCATTTTCATCAAGATCGTATTTTGCTTTCTTGACCTTTTCGGCATAATACCACCAGTCCCACGAAGCCAGTTTGAATTTACCGCCTTCTTTATCAATGATGGCCTGCATGTCCTTGACTTCCTGTTTGGCTTTTTCAATGGAAGGTTTCCACAGCTTATTCAACAGATCGTACACGCGGTCGGGCGTTTTAGCCATGTTGTCGTCGATCACAAAGTGCGCATGGGTTGGGTATCCCAACAGATTGGCGCGCTCCAGGCGAAGCTTGGCGATCTGCGTCAGAACGGCATTATTGTTGAATTCGTTCTGGTTATTGCCGCGGTTCATCCAAGCCGTATAAATCTTTTCACGCAGTTCTCTTTTTAAAGAATACTGCAAGAACGGTATCCAGCTCGGTTTGTGCAGTGTGATGACCCATTTACCTTCCATCCCGGCATCCTTGCCGGCTTTGGCCGCCGCCGCAATCACATCATCGGGCAGTCCCGCAAGGTCATCCTTATTATCGATCACGAGTTTATATCCGTTGTCTTCCTTCAAAACGTTCTCGGAGAATTTAAGCGTCAGCATCGACAGGTCCTCATTGATCTTGCGGAAGCGTTCCTTCTTATCGTCGGCAAGATTGGCTCCGCCGCGAACGAATTCTTTGTAATACCGTTCGAGCACCATCATTTGCTCATCGGTCAAACCCAGTTTGTCCTTTTGATCGTAGATCGTTTTGATGCGTCCGAACAGCTTGGCATTAAGGGAAATGTCGTCGGACAGTTTGGACATCAGCGGAGCAATTTCCTTGGCCAGAGCCTGCAGGGAATCGTTGGTGTTGGAACCGTTCAGATTATAAAATACGCGCCCCACTTTGTTCAGTAACACGCCCGATTTCTCCATGGCAACGATCGTATTCTCAAATGTCGGAGCTTCCGCATTATTGACAATAGCGTCGATCTCCTTGTACGTCCGGGCAATGCCTTCCTTAAAAGCCGGCAGATAATGTTCATGTTTGATCCGGTCGAACGGTGGAACCTCGAACGGCGTTTTATAATCGGAGAAAAAAGGATTACCTTCTTCTTTGCGGCCGCAGGCCACCGTAGCGATCACGATCACCGCCACAAGAAACATATACGTTCTCATACATCACCTGTTATTAAATGAATGGTAGTTAGCCGGCTCAAACTTCAGGAGCCCCGGCAGAAATCAAAACCGCGGGCAAGTTAAGGAAATTTTTCATTTGTTCAAAGCATCGTTTTATTTTCATCCTTCAGCGAATCAAAGTAAAAAAACGTTACGAAACGGATTCTTAATTGCGTACATTGAGGTATGAAAAAACTCGTTGTTATCGGCGGGGGGATCAACGGCGCCGGCATTGCGCGCGACGCGGCCATGCGGGGATGGCATGTCACTCTGCTGGAAAAGAATGATTTTTGTTCCGGCACCAGTTGGGCCTCCAGCAAGCTGATCCACGGCGGACTACGGTACCTGGAACACGGCGAGATCGGACTTGTGCGCGAATCCCTGCGGGAACGGGAAATCCTGTTGCGTTTGCATCCGTACAATATTCAGCCCTTACATCTTTTGCTGGCCATTTACCGCCATTCGCCCCATCGGGTTCTGACCTTAAGATTTGGTATGAAAATGTATGAATGGTTGTCCTGCGAGCGCACGCTGCCATTCCACGATTTCTATACCTCCGAACAACTCAACGATATAGAACCCGGGCTTGACAAGCGTAAACTACTGGGAGGCATAGCCTATTGGGACGTGCAGTGCGTATATCCTGAAAGGCTGGTGATGGCCAATTTGCATTCCGCTGTGGAAAACGGCGCGGCGGTTCACAATTATCACGAGGTCGTTCGATTCAATTTGAACGCCGGACGCATCCGATCCGTTGTCGCTGTAGATAAGATCGGGGGCCGTGAAAAAGATTTTGAAGCCGATATGGTCGTCAATGCGGCTGGCCCCTGGATTGATACGCTTCTGCATAGCGGACCAATTACCCGCCGCCGCCTGATCGGCGGAACACGCGGCAGTCACATCGTCATTCCCCGTTTTGAGAAGGGACCTGCTCATGCGATCTATACCAATGCATTGCTCGATGGCCGGCCGTTCTTCATCATTCCATGGAGACATTTCTACCTGGTCGGCACGACGGATATCCGTCATGAGAATTCTCCGGATGATGTAGCTCCAAATTATGCTGAGATCGACTATCTGATCAGAGAGTTCAATAACTGTTTTCCATCGGCCGAACTGCATCGCAAAGATATCCTGATGTCGTTCGCCGGTATTCGTCCTCTTCCCTATTCAACGAAAAAAAATCCCGGCGCGGTCACCCGAAAGCATATCATTGTTGATCATTCCCGACAGGACGGTATCGAAAATCTTATTTCCCTCGTGGGAGGCAAATTAACCACCTATCGGCATATGGCGGAACAAGTGATGGATCGGATCGAACAAAAATCATTTGGAAAAGTAACACCTTGCCAAACGGCCAAAGCGTTTCTGTGGGGCGGAGACATGAGCGGAAGTGAACCGGACAATTCTTTAATCACCGACGTTCCGGTTTTG
Organism: uncultured Bacteroidota bacterium; assembly: GCA_964415295.1. Lineage (GTDB taxonomy): Bacteria > CLD3 > CLD3 > SB21 > SB21 > SB21. Next base: position 33,467 of record CAYPYN010000007.1, on the reverse strand, counting down.
CGTCACCTGATCTCCCTGTATGGATCCAACTGTCGCAGGGTTCTTGAAATGAACCTGCCGAATGGCTTGGAAAGAATTTCTCCGACGGATCCGGATGTGAACGCTCAGGTCGTATTTTCGGTTCGTTATGAATGGGCAAAAAAACTGAGTGATGTGATGCTGAGGCGAATTTTATCCGGACAGAATGCTGCGGCCGGACTTGATTCGTATGAACAAGTCGCTGAAATTATGCAAAAAGAACTGGGTTGGAATGAAGAGAAAAAGAAAGAAGAAATGGCAGAATATAAGAATTTTGTAGCCCGCCGGCTCTTATCACATCAGAACTAGAACCGCCCAGTAACACACCGCTCCGACCAGTGCTGAAGCAGGGATCGTCAGGATCCAGGCCACGACAATATTTCCAGCTAAACCCCAACGTACGGCCGATAATCTTTTGGTAGCACCTACGCCCATGATCGCACCGGTGATCGTATGCGTCGTGCTCACAGAGATCCCGCTCAAAGCGGTCACTATCAACGTGATAGCGCCGGCCGTTTCCGCACAAAAACCATCGGACGGTTTTAGTTTAGTGATCTTCTGTCCCATGGTCTTGACGATACGCCACCCGCCAAACATGGTCCCCAATGCGATTGTAAAATACGAAGCCAGAATCACCCAATAAGGAACTTCGAATGAGCTTAGCTGAAGGAAGTGCGGCAAATCGGAGGCATTTGTCGCTGTAGTGGCCACAAGTAAACCGGTGATAATTCCCATCGTTTTTTGAGCATCATTCGTCCCGTGTCCCAAAGAATAGGCCGCTGCGGATACCAATTGGAGTTTTCTGAATGCGACGTTAACCCGGGTTGCTGAACGGTTGTGAAATATCCATACCAGAATCAGCATGAAACCAAAACCCATAATCATACCCATCAAAGGAGCTACAACGATGAAGACAATGGTTTGCACCCAACCACCCACAAGGATCGACCCAAAGCCGGCTTTGGCGATAGCGGCGCCCGCGTATCCGCCCATCAAGGCGTGCGACGAACTGGAAGGAATCCCGTAATACCATGTGATCAGATTCCACACGATCGCGCCCAACAATCCGGACAAAATAACATACGCGTTGACCACTTCTAGATCCACCAACCCTTTGCCGATGGTTTTTGCAATGTGAACGTCGAAAAGGAAAGCCGCAATCAGATTGAAAAAAGCAGCAAAGATAACGGCCTTACGCGGAGTTAATACCCTGGTGGACACTACCGTGGCAATAGAATTTGCCGAATCGTGAAATCCATTGATAAAGTCAAAGACCAACGCGATAAAGATGATCGTAACAACCAGTGTCAGCATGTCGTTTCCGGTTTAGGCGTGTTTGATTAGGATCGTTTCCAGCACATTGGCCACGGCTTCGCACTTATCCGTAGCGCGTTCGAGGCTCGCGTAAATATCTTTCAGCTTGATCACCAGGATCGCATCTTTTTCTTCTTCAAACATCTTCGCCAACGTCTGTTCAAACACCGTATCCGCCTGATTCTCGCATTCGTGAACTTTCATCAGGGACTGGCGCAGTTCGTCCGTCTTGTTGGTGAACTTCAACAGCAGAACGCCGTTGCGTATCTGTATCGCCGATTCGTAAAGAATATCGATCAGCTTTACCATGGGCTGGGGAATTTCCGTCAACTTGTATAGCTGACAGCGTTTGGAGCTTTCATCCATAAAATCCATGATATCGTCTAGCTCCGACGCTAACATATGGATATCTTCACGGTCAAACGGGGTCACGAAGGTCTTGTTGAGTTCATCGTAAACCTTGTGTGTGATATTATCACACTCATGCTCCAGATGTTCTATACGCTCAAAAATCGCTTTCCGTTCTTCCGGAGTCGCATTTCCCACTTTTCGAAGTTCTTCGGCGCCTTTAACGATCAAATCCGCGGATTCTTCGAAAAAATGATAGAATTTTTTATCCGTAGGCATCAGAGCCTGTATGAGTCGATCCATTCCCATAATGTTTGACGGTTAAGTGGTGAAAAAACCTGCCTATGATATTATTTATTTACTTAATATTCAAGTAATAATGCGGAAATAAATCGGTAACATTTTATCCCATTAAAAAGGCCGCCGAAGCGGCCTTACCTATGTCATGCAACGGGAAAACTAAGTATGAATTTGGAACCTTTTCCTACCTCCGATTCAACTTTCACTTGACCCTTGTGTATTTCCATGACGTGTTTGACGATGGAAAGCCCTAGACCGCTTCCACCTTGTTCTCTGGAACGGCCTTTATCTACCCTGTAAAAGCGTTCGAAGATGCGGGCCGTATCTTCCGGTCTGATACCGTTGCCGGTATCCTGTACGGCGACGATCAACTCCTTGCCGGTCAATTGTGCGGAGACCCTGACAAAACCTTTTTCGGTATATTTCACCGCGTTCTCAATCAGGTTGGTCATCGCTTTCTCGAATTGATACGGATCGGCGAGCAGCTTGAAATTGGCCGGAAGCGAGGATTCGTACGAGAGTTCCAGCCCCTTTTTATTCGCCGCCTCTTCAAAATCCGCCAGTACAGGCCGGACATGATCGGCCACGTCGAAATAGCGCAGGCTCATGCCTTTGTCGCGTACTTCCAGAAGTGAAAGATCAAGCATATCGTTGACGATATTCTCCAGGCGCAAAACGTTGGACAGTGAGCGTTCGAGGAATTTCCGGCTGACCTCTTCGTCGTGATAAGCGCCGTCCAGTAAGGTCTCAAGATAACCGCGGATAGAACTGATCGGCGTGCGGAGTTCGTGTGACGCATTGGCCACAAAATCCTTTCGGATCTCCTGCATTTTGTTGAGCTGGATGATATCACCCTTGAGTTTAGCCGACATGGCATTTAAAATGCGGCTCAGTTCCCCGATCTCATTTTGTTCATGCACAACGATTTCACGGTCATAATTACCACCTTTTATATCCTCAGCGGCGGCGATGATATCCGTCAGCGGTTTGGTCACGTTTCGCGATACGCGCGGAACGAGCACCAGTACGACCACGATCGCGCCGACGGCCGCGGCGATGAGGAGCCACCGCACTTTCCAAATGACATCATCAACGAAGACCTGTTGTTTGGCCAGACGAACAAAGCGGTCGTGCCCTGTCTTGAAAGCCGCATACACGAGATCTTCCTTGAGCGTTTCGCTGTACCGGATAGACCAGCCAAAACCGTCGATGTCTCGAAGCGCCTGCTGGATCTCCTCCCTGTTAATATGGTTTTCCATGTCAATCAGCCGGTGATGTTCGTCAGACTCGGCCAGAACTTTCCCGGTTTTGTCCACGACCGTTACGCGTGCGCTTATCATTTTTGAAATATCGTGAGAGACCCTTTGCAAGGAATCCACTTCCAGCGGAAGCATCTCTTCGATCAGCACGCACTGGATCTTGAGGTCTTCAATGATCTGATTCTGAAGATTCCTTTTGAGCACCTGATCGACCACCACAAGCAGGATCATAAATCCCACCAAAAAAAGCACGATCAGCGCCCGAGAAATTTCTGTACTTATTGTTTTCATGACTGGATATTCCCGCTCGTATTAAATTTATAACCGACACCGCGCACCGTTTCAATAAGATCCCCGTAGCGGCCCATTTTTTTGCGGATCTTCGTCACATGAACGTCTACCGTACGGTCGACAAAATAAGCATCCTCGCCCCACACGTGATGCAGAAGGTTATTGCGGGAAAAAACCATATTCGGGCGATGCATCAGGAAGTAGAGCAATTCAAATTCCTTGTGAAGGAATTTAACCTCCTTATTGTCTACACGAACCGTATAGTTGACCCTGTTGATCTCAATACCGGCAATACGAATGATGCTTTTTTTATCGTCCGTCAATTCTTTACGCAATTCCATGCGTCTGAACAGAGCCTTGACGCGTGTGACGATCTTCCTCGGGCTGAAAGGTTTGGTGACGTAATCGTCGGCGCCAAATTCCAATCCTACGATCTCGTCCACTTCGTCGGCTTTGGCCGTCAGGAAAATGATATGGGTATCCTTGATATACGAATTATTCCTGATCGCCTTGCAAACCTCCAGGCCGTCCTTTCCGGGCATCATGATGTCGAGCAGAACCAGATCGGGTTTAACTTTTTCGGCGAGCAACAATCCCTTATCTCCGCTGTCCGCCGTAAAAACCGTATACCCTTCCTTCTTCAGATTATAAGAAAGGATGTCCAGTATGTCGTGTTCATCGTCCACGCAAAGGATTGTTTTTGTCTTTTTTGCCATAATGGAATTCCGCTCTGTTATTTATTGAGGCCGGTCCTTCGAATGTTTGATCGATTTTGCATTGCGTATAAAAACCACGTCCTCGCATATATTGGTGCAGAGGTCCGCGATGCGTTCAAGGTTCTTGCTGATACGGATGATCTCCATCGACACCGGTATGCTGTTCTGATCCTTGATCATGACGGCGAGAATATCGGCGAAAAGATGCTTATTAAGCCGGTCGATATCGTCGTCGCGGCGGCAAACCGACATCGCCAGTTCCGCATCTTTACTGATAAAACTATCGATGGCATCCCTGAGCATACCGCGTACAATGTCGCACATTTTTGGAATATAATCCACGCCGATCTGCCGGTCCTTTTCGAGGATGTCCTTGACCGATTCGGCAATGTTCTGCGCGTGATCGCCGATACGTTCCAGATCGCCGTTGATTTTGGAAATACCGATAATGTCCCGCAGATCAATGGCCACCGGCTGGTGCAGCGCGAGAATATTGAGGACCTCTTCGTCGATCGTAATCTCCAAAGAATCGAGCTTGTGATCGTTGCGAATCACTTCTTCCGCCAGCGCGGCGTTTCGGTTGATCAGGGCCTGAATGGTGTGAGTGACCTGATCCTCCGCCAGGCTCCCCATCTCAATGACCAGTTTTTCAAGCCGCTCGAGTTGCTCCGTGAATTGGGCTTTCATGATTTGATTATTTTACTCCTGCATGTTTAGGTGGCGTGTAATAAACAACAATTAACCGAACCGTCCGGTGATGTAATCCTCCGTCATTTTCTGATCGGGCGACGTGAATATCTTCTTTGTATCGTTATACTCGATCATCTGTCCCATCCACATAAAGGCGGTCTTGTCCGAGACGCGCGCGGCCTGCTGCATGTTGTGCGTGACGATCACGATCGTGTAATCGTGCTTGAGCTCTTTGATCAGGTCCTCGATCTTCTGAGTCGCGATCGGATCGAGCGCGGAACAAGGTTCATCCATCAGCAGAACATCCGGATCGACGGCCAGGGCGCGTGCGATGCACAGCCTCTGCTGTTGACCCCCGGAAAGGCTGTACGCCGATGCTTTCAGCCGGTCTTTGACTTCGTCCCAGAGAGCCGCTTTACGAAGGCAACGCTCGACGATCTCATCGAGTTTTTGCGCCGAATGCTCGCCGTTGACGCGCGGGCCATAGGCAACGTTTTCGTAGATCGATTTCGGAAAAGGATTGGATTTCTGGAAGATCATACCCACCCGCTTCCTCAATTCCACGACATCCGTATTCTTGTTATAGATATTTTTTCCGTCAATACGAATCTCGCCTTCGATACGGACGCCCTCTACCAGATCGTTCATGCGGTTGAAAAGACGGAGATAGGTCGATTTGCCGCAGCCCGATGGACCGATCAATGCGGTCACTTCGTTCTGCATGATCTCCAGAGAAATGTCCTTCAGGGCATGATGATCGCCGTAGAACATATGGATCCCGCTCGTCACGATCTTTGTAGGACGATGTCCGTCCGCATGTTTCGTCTTTGTTTCCGTCATGATTTTTCCTGAATCTATCATATTATCACCTTATTTAAAATGCCGATCCTCTGTATTTTTTCCTCAAGCGCGCCCGGATGACAATAGCCGCGAGGTTGAGCGCCAGCACGATCACAATGAGAAGTAAAGCCGTCATGTACACCATCGGTTTCGCCGCTTCCACGTTGGGCGACTGAAATCCGACGTCGTATATATGGAAACCGAGATGCATGAATTTGCGGTCCAGATGAAAGAACGGGAACGAAGCATCCAAAGGCAGATTGGGAGCCAGTTTGACCACGCCCGTGATCATCAGCGGAGCCACTTCACCGGCGCCGCGCGCCATCGCCAGGATCACGCCGGTCAGAATGCCGGGTGTGGAAGCCGGAAGCACCACGCGCCAAGTCGTCTGCCATTTGGTGGCGCCCAAGGCCAGAGAACCGTCCCGTGCGCCTTTCGGAACAGCCGCCAGAGCTTCTTCGGTGGCAACGATCACTACGGGCACCGTGAGCAGGGACAGCGTCAGGGAGGCCCATAATATCCCGCCCGTTCCCCAGGTCGGGGACGGAAGGCGTTCCGGATAAAACAGCGCGTCGATAGTGCCTCCGCAGGCATAAACAAAGAATCCAAGTCCGAAGATCCCGAATACAATCGAAGGCACGCCGGCGAGATTATTCACCGCAATACGGATCAGTCTTACCATAAGACCCTGCCTGGCATACTCGCGTAAATACAAGGCGGCCATCACGCCAAACGGTACGGCGAAGATCGTCATAAGTAGTACCATCATGACGGTACCGAAGATCGCGGGAAAAACACCGCCTTCGGTATTGGACTCGCGCGGCTCGCCAAAAAGATATTCACCGAGTTTCACCAAATAATAAGCCGCCTTTTCAGCCCCGTTCATCGCGTTGGGATGATAGAACCGGATGGCCTCGGACAAAGGAAGTTCTTTGATGCTTCCGTCGGCCAGCGCAATCATGGCATACAATCCGGACGTTTTGGCGTTGAGTTCGTCCGCTTCTTTCTGCAAAGCGCCGTATTGGGCCTGCAGACCGCTGATTTCCTCTTCGATCGCGCGAACGTTCTGAGCATCGTTCTCGCCGTAGAAATGAAGCTTTTTGATCGTCAGCCGGCGCTGTTCGATCTCGTAATTGATCCTTCCGATCTCATTTTTTTCAAGGTCAAGTTTTCGCTCGTAAACTTCGTTGGATTTTTCAAGAAGATTGTCAAAGGTCCTGACCGCTTCCGCGCCTTCTACGATAATCTTTCCCTGATCTTTGATACCGGCCAGACGTCCGTACAAATTGCCGAACTCTCTGCGTTCGATACATACCGCATCCTCTGGATAGCTCAGCTCTGTCAGTTCGTAAGTAGGAACCCATTTGAAATCGACACCGTAAACGTCGCGGTTGCCGATCTTCATCTGGATGCGGGTCTGCGGTTCGTTGCGGAATTCTTCCGGAACAGATGCCGGCGGAATTTCCTCCTCCGCTTTGATCTCTCCAAGAAGTACTCTTCCGTCCGCAAAGTGCACCTCGGCAATATTGGACGGCCAAAATACCCCGGCGCCATTCATTGAAACTATAAATAGCAGTCCGGCCACCATCAGGATGATCAGACCCAGGACCGCCCCGGTAAACCACAGATAGATATCGCCTGTTTTAAATAATTTCATCATATCACATCGATGCGTATTTTTTTCTCAATCTCTGGCGAACCAGTTCAGCCGCCGTATTTACCACAAAGGTCATGACAAACAACAAAAGTCCGGACAAGAACAGAGTCCTGTACAAGGTGCCTCCGTGCGGGGCTTCCGGAATCTCCACCGCGATATTCGCTGATAAGGTCCGCATACCGTTAAATATGCTCCAGTCCATGATCGGCGTATTGCCGGTAGCCATCAGCACGATCATCGTTTCTCCCACCGCCCGGCCGAATCCTATCATGACCGCCGAAAAAATCCCTGCGCTGGCCGCCGGTAATATCACTTTAACCGCGGTCTGCCAACGGCTGGCCCCAAGAGCCAGTGAGGCGGACGTCAGGTGTGCCGGTACGCTGGCCAGTGAATCCTCGGTGATGGTGAAGATGATCGGCATGACCGCAAAGGCCATCGCCACGCCTACCACGATCGAATTTCTCTGATCGTATCGGATATCCATGGCTGTGTAAAGCCAGTGCTGCACGTCGCCGTCAAAAAACATTTCCTTGACCGCATAACCGATGTAGTAGCACGCGATTATCGAAATGATGACCACGGGAATCATGAGGAAAACTTCGTACCCGTGTCTGAATGGGTTCGTTAATTTTTTCGGAAGCTTATCAAACGTATAAACGAAGAGCACAATAAAGGCCGGCAGCAGGAGCATAACGACTAAGAACTCCACAATCACGTCCTTCACGATCGGAGCCAGCCACAGCCCCGCTATAAAACCGATCACCACGCTCGGCAGTGCCGCCATGATCTCCACCGTGGGTTTGATGATATTGCGGATCTTCGGATGCGCGAATTGCGATGTATATAATGCGCCGAGAATCGCCAGGGGCGCGGCAAACAGCATGGCATAGATCGTTGCTTTCAAAGTACCGAAAATAAGAGGTATAAGGCTCATCTTCGGTTCAAAATCGTCGGTTCCTCCCGTGGATTGCCAGGTATAAGACGGCTTTGGATAACTTTCGTACCAGACCTTGCCGAAGAGCGTTTTTAAGGTCGATTCGGGATGCGGGTTATCGAGATGATAATCATGGATCTTTCCGTCCGCGGAAACGACAAGCAGGCCATCGCCTTTGGGAGAATAAGCGGCGAAAACAAGCGGTGTCGCTCCTACGGGCACCTCGGCCAGTAACTGCTCGCTCGTGGAATGGTATAATTTAGCCATGCCCCCATGATCGGTAACCGCAAACGATTTATTCCTCCAGGACGGCGTAATACAGCTGATAGCCTTTTGATGATCGCTGAAATTCCTGATCTTCTTCAGAGTTACGTTTCCATCCGGATTCTTAACATCCATCCAGCCGCCGACGCGGCCACGATCATCACCTACGATCAGGGTCGCATCGCCGATCAGGTACGACATGGCCGTTACGGCTTGGCCGTCACCTTCCGCAGCCTGTATGCGTTCCACCAGCGCCGGACGTTCCTTCAAATGCCATCGCTGGATCTGCCCGTTGGCCAAACCTATCATGAGGTCATTTTGGTGCGCGTTGAACGTCATCGATACGATCGGCGCATCCGTTGGTCCAATAGACGATCTATGGAAACCCTCATCGTACGAGGCGGTCATCACACGGCTGCTGTCACCGGCCACGATCCCGGCAATCACAGGCTGATCCCCGTTATGGCCATAGACCAGCCGGACTATCGGCCTCCGCAGAGAGTCGAATTGGATGGTTTCCCCCTCGATAATTTCCGGGACCACACGGCGTCCGCTCTTTTCAAAAAGCGTTTGGAATTTGATCTCGATCTGCCGAACCTCTCCCCGATCGGTCCCGAGTGCGATCTTGTTGGATGCAAACGATACCGCCGATGCGGTGATCCTTTTCCCGGTTAAACCGGACAAATCCATTTTCTTCAGAAGCTGCCGGTCCTTCAGGGAGACAAAGTAAACAGAGGCTTGGTCGTCAATGACGTACAACAGTTCCTTCTGTTCGTCTTCACCGGCCAAAATAACCGGCCGGCCGGGCATGAAAGATGCAGGATCGATGGTTTGGATCTTCGCAACTTCGGCGGGGTACCACAGCGGAAGTGTCTGATACAAAATGAATCCCATAATGCCGAGTATGATCACGATCAGCATGAACCCGCCGGCCGTAATGACCCGGGTGGCCAGAGCATTATAGAAATTTCGTAACCTAAGCTGCTTCATAATAGATCCCGTTCATCACCGCGCATCCTACTACTTCGTCTCAAGAAGTACTAATTGTTCTTTCACGATCTCAGGCGTGAGGGGCATGTACCCGTCTTTAGCGACAACCAACTGGCCCTCGTAGCTCAGAACGAATTTAAGAAATTCCTTGACCAACAGGTCCAGCTCTTTGGTCGGATTTTTCGCCACATAGACATACAGATAACGGCTTAGGGGATATTTGCCCGATCGCACATTGTCATAACTTTCGCCGACAAATTCATCTCCTACTTTGGCCGCCAGAGGGATGGCCCTGACGTCCGTGGTCGTGTATCCTATGCCGCTGTAGCCGATGCTGTATTTGTCCGTACCCACGCTCTGCACGACGGAAGCGGAACCCGGCTGTTCTTTGACGTTGTCCTTAAAATCTCCTTTGAATAACGCATGCTCTTTGAAATAGCCATACGTGCCGGAGGCGGAATTACGGCCATATAAACTGATCGGTTTGTCCTTCCACTCGCCATCGAGGCCGAGCTGACCCCAGGTCACGATCTCTTCTTTCAGACCTCCCTTACGGGTTTTGGAAAATATCGCATCCACCTGCTGAAGCGTGAGGCCTTTGATCGGATTATCTTTATGTACATATACCGCCAGACCGTCAAACGCGGTCGCAATGGCCGTGGGCTTATAACCGAATTTCTTTTCGAACTTATCTATCTCCTCTTTTTTCATCGGTCGGGACATCGGACCAAGCTGGGCCGTGCCTTCGATCAAAGCCGGCGGGGCTGTACTGGAACCTTTGCCTTCGACCTGCACATTGACGCCGGGGTAGAATTTTTTGAATTCTTCCGACCAGAAGGTCATGAGATTGTTCATCGTGTCCGATCCGATGGAATTCAGGTTACCGGACACACCGCTGGTTTTAGCATACTTAGCAATATTCTCGTCCACTTTAACGGCTGTCGATGAGGCCGCGGCCGTTTCTGTTTTTTTCAATTCGCCGCTGTCCTCTCTTTTAAATTCTTTCTTTTTGTCTCCGCAAGATGCGAGAATGGCCATCGCCATCATCGAGATCATAAAGATCGCTGCATTCAACTTTTTCATAACAACTCCCAAAGGTTAAGTGAAGAATAATCAATTATTGAATGTGACAAATTAATAACCATACGTTATCAGAGTATTACATGATTGTTATCGTTTTGTTAAATGAGAAAAATTGTTTTTAATAGATTAAAAAGTTTGTATTATCCGCCGTGAACAAGCTGGTATTTCACAATCAAAAAGGAATATTAACCATGAAAAAGTTGGTATTTTCGGTCCTGTTTGTTTTTTGGGCACATATGCTTTCGGCACAGGATCAGCCTGCGGGCAAAGTCCACGGTTATCTTTTCGGCGACTATTTTTACAAGATGGGCGGAGAAAATATGAAAGCCGTATCGTCCACTCAATATTCGGACTCGGCGCTCAATGAATCCGGCGCATTTCAGATCAGACGTGTCTACCTGTATTATGATCACAACCTGAGTGAAAAGTTTTTCGCACAATTCCTCCTGGAAGCCAATGACAAATCGGTCGAGTACACCGCGGATAAGAACGGCAAACCGACCAAAGACGGACGTCATACGGTCTTCGTAAAACTGGCTTTTCTGGAATGGAAAGACATCGTGCCGAACGGAAGTATCGCTTTTGGTATAGTCCCCACTCCTACATGGGCTCTGCCGGAAAAGTTCTGGAATTTCCGCTCCGTCGAAAAGACCGTCACGGACATGCGCGGTCTTGGTGGCGCGTCCGACATTGGCGTGACGGTGAGGGGCAAATTAGGACAGGAAGGCATGTTCGGTTATGCCTTGATGATCGGAAACGGGAATGGGCAAAAACCGGAAAACAATAAGTCGAAAAAATATTACGGCTCACTCAGCGCAAAACCGGTTAAAGGTCTGACCCTCGAGGTATGCGGCGATCAGGAATCCAAATTGATGAATTCTCAAAGCCATGAGAAAATGAGCCGAACGACCCTTCGGGGACTGGCCGCCTATCAGACGGATCGTCTGACCGTGGGAGCGGAACTTGTCAGCCAGAATCAGAAAAAAGTGAACGACTCGACCGATCTCAAACCGCTCGGTTTCTCTCTTTTTGCCTGGGCGCCTGTACCGGGTACGCAGAACCTCAACGCGTTCGCGCGCTTCGACCGGTATGATCCCGACACGGATAATTCGGCGTCATGGAAAGAAAACTTTATCACCGCCGGCCTCGATTACATGCCGATCAAAAACGTACATCTCATGCCTAATGTATGGCTGAACAGTTTCTCTGGCAAAGGCGCCAAACGCGAAATGGACAAAGTGATCCGGATCACGCTCTTCTACGTCTACAAATAACGGTTTCGTCCCTGGCTTGTTGATACTTTATATTGACCCGTTCTTCAATGATCCGAAGAACGGGTTTTTTTATTATTTTTTTGCGTGCGGGAATGATTCCTCTCATACCTTCGTTACACATCAAAACCCAAGTATTAAACCATGTTTGGAAGCGTGAGGCATGAAATTATTTTCATTGGTGTTAGCTCTATCATTATTTTTTCTTTCATGTACGAAGGAATCCAAAAGTCATCCTAAAACGAACGGAGAGATCATGACCCCTGTCAGTGCAAAACTGGATACGGCCACTTTCGGTGCAGGCTGTTTCTGGTGCGTGGAAGCCGTGTTCCAAAGACTAAAAGGCGTTCAGTCGGTGGCATCGGGCTACAGCGGCGGCCAGACCGACAATCCGACGTACCGCGAAGTCTGTTCCGGCACAACCGGCCATGCCGAAGTCTGCCAGATCATGTACGACCCGCAGGTAATCACGTTTACCGATCTTCTGCAGGCCTTCTTCTCCAGCCATGATCCGACGACGATGAACCGGCAAGGTAATGACGTCGGCACGCAGTACCGATCCGCCATCTTCTATCACAGCGAAGAACAAAAGACGCTGGCCGAAAAAGCCAAAAAAGAATTGAACGACGCAAAAGCCTTTGAAAATCCTATCGTCACGGAAATCGCGCCTTTTACGAAATTCTATAAGGCGGAAGATTATCATCAGAATTACTACAATGAAAACGGCGAGCAACCGTATTGCGCGTTCGTGATCAGGCCGAAACTCGAAAAATTCAAAAAAGTCTTTAAAGAAAAACTGAAACCGGAGTGAACTTGCAGCATGGCCTGATTCAGCAGAATATCCAAACCATTAAGCCCCTTTTTCAGAGTCCGACCTGACACGTCGGACTTTTTTTGTGTCTTGTGAGCAATAAACCGTTGTAATACTCCGCCTTTTTGAGTACCATTACTCCGCAGATTTCACTTCAATTCTTAATACCATGACTATAGACCTGCTGATCCGAAACGCAAAAGAAGTCGTATTCTTTGAGAATGAGCAGCTTCGCACTATCGAAAACGGGAGTGTCGCTTGTTCCGGCGGGAAAGTAGTCTGGCTCGGTCCGGCTCCGGCATTGCCCGGCGACTTCAAACCGCAGCAAACCATCGATGCCGCCGACTGCGTCATCCTTCCCGGTCTGATCGATTCTCATACGCACACGGTATTTGCCGGTTCTCGCGAGCATGAGTTCGAAATGAAACTTGCGGGAGCCACGTATCAGGATATAGCTGCCAAAGGCGGCGGCATCAAGAGCACGATGCGCGCCACCCGCCAGGCCTCCAAACAAGAGCTCATCGCCATCGGGGCGCAACGGCTTGAACAAGCACTGGCCTTCGGCATTACGACCATGGAGATCAAAAGCGGATACGGATTATCCTTCGATGATGAGATCAAAATGCTGGAAGCGATCCGGGCCCTCAAAGAAACCTCACCCCAGGACGTATCCTCAACTTTTCTCGGCGCACATACGCTGCCGCCGGAATTCTCGAGCGACCGGCAAGGTTATATCGGTCTCATTTGTAACAAAATGATCCCATATATCGCGGAACACCAACTGGCCGAATTCTGCGATGCCTTTTGCGAGACCAATGTGTTTACTATCGAAGAGACCAGAACCGTATTTAAGGCAGCTATGAAATACGGCCTTAAACTCAAACTACACGCCGATCAATTATCCAATACCGGCGGCGCCGAGCTGTGTGCTGAGATGGGCGCTGTTTCCGCAGATCATCTTGAGAATATTTCCGATCGCGGTATCGAAGCTCTCGCCGGATCCGGTGTCGTTGCCGGTTTACTTCCCGGTTGTTCCTTCTTCCTGAACATGCAATACCCGCCGGCACGAAAGATGATCAAAGCCGGGATACCCATTGCGCTCGCTACCGATTTTAACCCAGGTTCCTGTATGACCCAGAACCTGCAAATGATCATGTCCATTGCCTGCACGCAAATGCGCATGACGGTCGAAGAGGTCATCAAGGGGGTCACTCTGAATGCGGCCCGTTCTCTGTGCAAAAACGACGTCGGCAATATTCAGCCCGGTATGAAAGCCGATCTGGCGTTGTTCGCCGTTCCCAATTACCGGTTCATCCCGTACAATTTTGCTCAAAATCATATCCGGTTTGTCGTAAAAAGCGGAAAGATCGTCTATTCCGTGTAACCATTCAATTCAATGGTCAAGTCCATCTCAGAACCGCGGATGGCTTATTATCTCGTCGCCGGCGGGTGTTTGGCATTTTATAGATGGATGGCACTTGGTTCCATGGGCTTTGTGGAGCCCGACGAAATGAGCCATTTCATGAAATCCATGGATATGACGACGAATTGGCATTTCGTTCTTGACATCTGGGGTCGTCCGTTTTGCGTAGCCTATTATGCGATAGGAGTCACATGGGGAATTCACCTCACCCGTCTTCTGAGTGTTTTGGCGTCTGCGTTAACAGCCGTGGGAACCGTCAGGCTTGCGCAAACGCTTTTCCCTGATCTGTCCGATAGATTCCCGCATCATAAGGTTTTTCTCTGGTTGTTACTTCTGGCTCAACCCTATTTCATGATGCAGAGTTTCTCCGTGATGACGGAGATCTTGCTTGCCGGCTGGTGGGTATGGGCGGCGGTTGCGCTGGCCGGTCATCGCCCGTTGCTGGCGGGTGTCTGCATAGGATTTGGAGGATTGACCCGGCCCGAAGGTTCGATCGCCGTCGCCGTCTGGCTATTGTTTCTTCTTTTCTTTCGCCATGATCTGGACGTCAAGAAATGGCCGCTTATCAAATCCTCTATGGCCGCCGCCGCGCCCTCACTCATATGGTGGCTTGTTGGAGCCGGAGTATTCGGCGGCCCGGATTGGTTTGTCCGGCACTGGCCGTGGGCCGTACAAAGCGTCTATGGACGAACGCCGGTGGAAGCGGTGCTGGCTGTTCTGAATGCATTCAATTTCTGGATGATCGTACCGGCGGGACTCGGAATTTATGCTGTAATCAGAGGAAAAGACGGCTGGGATGTCGGAAGACCGGCCAAGATATTTCTGATTTCTCCCTTGATCTCGGTCTTTGTTCTTCATTTCCTCCTGGGCTTTCTGGGTCTCTTTGGTTCTCTGAGTCTGCCGCGCTATTACGTAACCGTCGCGCCGTTCATTGCGATCGTGACATTGGTCGGATGGCTATATCTTTACCGATCGATCGCATCACAAATTTGGTCACAAATGTTCTTGGCCTTACTGCTGATATTGGTTCCCTCACGCGCATGGTATATGGCTGACCGCGGCGATCTTCCATTTCCCAAAAGCTGCGATCAGATCAAACTGGACCGCATCATGACGTGGTATATGTCAAACCGATACAACACCTCATACGGCATGGATCCGCGGCCTGAAAACATCATTGCGGCGCACCCTTATGTGAATTATATTTTCACCGGCTCATCCAATACGCCGGGTTCACTGAGGCTATTTGCCGGGGATGGTATCCGGTCGGCGCCGGCAGGAACGGTGGTCCTTTGTGAAGACGGAGTGTGGAAGAAAAACGGTTTTCCGACGGAAGAACAGTTGATCGGGTGGAACTACCATCGCATCGACGATCCGGATCTGTCCAGGGTCCTCGCGGAAGCCTGCGAATACGATCCGGTCGACGAGGATATGAAACTTTTCGTTAAACGCTAGAGAGAAAGCCATGAATACTCAAAGTCTGCTGGACGATATCCGGATCGTCTTTCCGCGCGAAACGTGTTCGGACTACTACTACGCCACTCAAAAGGAATGGCTTGAAACCAATGGTATCGGCGGCTTTGCTTCCTCCACCATCATCGGTGCCAACGTGCGGCGTTATCACGGATTGCTGATCGCTTCCCTTAATCCTCCGACCCACCGATTCGTATTGTTGTCCAAGTTTGAAGAGACCATTTCCATAGAAGGAAAAAGTTACGATTTTTCGACCAACCAGTACCCGTTCATCATTTTTCCCGAAGGGCACAAGAATATCGAACGTTTTGAATACGATGTCCATCCCCGTTTCCTGTACCGATTCGGCGAGTCGTTAATTGAAAAAAGCGTCCTTATGATCCACGGCGAGAATACAACGATCGTTCGCTACCGCCTTCTGAATGCGTCGTCTCCGGCGGCTCTGAATATCAGGCCGTTGTGCGCCTTCCGGGATTATCACAGTCTGTCTCACGAAAACAATGCGGTGAACCCGGAAGTAAGGCACGGCACCAACCGGTTCTCGATCCATCCCTATCTTGATCTTCCCCCGATGCATATCGTTTACAGCAGAGGACAACTGGACGCGAAATTCTTCTGGTACAAGAATGCCGAATACCGCAAGGAACATGAACGGGGACTGGAATTCGTAGAAGACCTCTTCAGCCCGGCGCTCTTGAATGTTCAACTCGACCCCGGAACAACGCTGGACCTGTTGGTCACTTCGGAGGACGGCAAAGAATATTCCCCAACGATCATAACGGAGCTTTTTGAAAAAGAAGTCCAGCGCCGTATGCGTCTTATTGAAAAGATGCCCATTAAGTCCCCGCTGGCCCGTAAGTTGGCCGTGGCCGCCGATTCGTTTATCGTGCAAAGGAAAAATGCCGCACATACTGTGATCGCAGGATATCATTGGTTCGGCGATTGGGGCCGGGATACCATGATCTCACTGCCGGGATTGACGTTATCGTGTGGAAAATACGAAGTGGCCCGGAGCATTTTGAAGACGTTCTCAAACTATATTTCCGAAGGCATGCTGCCCAACCGTTTCCCGGACTTGGACGAGACGCCGGAGTACAACAACGCCGACGGAACGTTGTGGTATTTCATCGCCGTGTATCAGTATTGGCAACGAAGCGGAGACCTGGATTTCATACGCCGGGATCTGTATCCGAAACTCAAAGACATCGTCGAGTGGCATCTTCGCGGCACCCGGTACGGAATAAAAACCGATCCCGACGGACTTTTGGAGGCAGGACATGACGGCATACAACTCACATGGATGGACGCCAAAATCGGCGATTGGGTGGTCACGCCGAGAACAGGCAAACCCGTGGAGATCAACGCTCTCTGGTACAATGCGCTCTGTATCGTAAGGGAGTTCGCCAAAGCCCTGAGGGAACCGGCGGACGCAGGACGTTTTGCACAGCTGGCCGAGAGCACAAAGAACGCGTTCAATCGTGTTTTCTGGAACGATGAGAAGAAATGCCTGTATGATGTTGTCAACGGTTCTCAGAAAAGCAGCGAGCTTCGTCCCAACCAGATATTCGCGGTCAGTTTGCCTTTCGAGATGATCGATCATGAGAAACAAAGAGCAGTAGTGTCTGTCGTTGAAAAAGAACTGCTCACCCCGTGCGGGTTGCGAAGTCTCGGACAAGGAGAGTCCTATTATACAGGAACCTACGCCGGTGATCCGTATCATCGCGATGCCGCATATCACCAGGGCACCGTTTGGGCCTGGTTAATCGGTCCATACCTTGAGGCGTATCTGAAAGTGAACAGGTATTCCGAGGATGCAAAGGCGTATGCGCGTCTGTTGGCGGATCGGTTCTCACAGCAGTTGTCGGATGGAGGCATCGGCACGGTCTCTGAAATATTTGACGGCGACGAACCTCATCTGCCCAAAGGCTGTATCTCGCAAGCCTGGAGCGTCGCGGAAATATTACGCATTCTGGAATTAACGGAACCCAAAGACCATGCCTGATGCGATCGATCTTCGCACGTGCAGCAATCTGATCCGCTCGATATACAAGGATCACGATAAAAGGCATCTCGAACTGGGGTCACAAGTGCCTGCTTCGGTACTGGTTCCTTTTTTCGAAAAGAACCGCGAAGTTCATATACTCTTTGCCAAACGAACGGAAACGGTAAGATTTCACAAAGGCCAGATATCCTTCCCGGGAGGCGCACTGGATCCTGAGGATAAGGACCTGATGGCGGCCGCGCTCCGGGAAACGGAAGAGGAGATCGGCATCAAAGTAACGGATGTGGACATCATCGCCGAACTCGACGATATGGTAACACCGACCAATTTCCGCGTTACCCCTTTTGTCGGGATCATACCATACCCGTATGAAGCGAGATTGAATCCTCATGAAACCGCCGAGATCATTGAGATCCCTTTGTCTCACCTGATGAACGAACAATATCATCGCCGAGGTTACCGGCGGTTCATGAATAGGACCTACGAGATCCATTATTATGATTTTGAAGAACATACCGTCTGGGGAGTGACGGGTTTCATTCTTTTCGAATTGCTGGAAAAACTCCGTTCGGCCGCCCGATAATTCCTAACGCGGCACACCCAAAAAAATCTGCAACTTTTGCGCGCCTCAACACGTAGAGAATTCTGATTTTAAGCCTAATCAATCAAATCGAAAGAATCGTTCATGAGGACGTTCAAAACCACTTTTGAGCTGTCGGTTCAATCCATGGCGAAAAGTCTGTCCCGGGCTATGTTTTCGGTAGGTATCATGGGCATCTTGGCTATACATGCCGGGGCAACCACGCAGTCCGACGGCCGTCTGATCTCCGCTGAAAACGGAAACACCGGAAGCCGCGGGGACTCTCCGGCGGTTTTTACGCCCAATCCGATACTTACGCTGGAACTTAACCGGACGCCACAGCCTTTTGAGATCGATGGATTCATCGAGGAAGCCTGGCTGAACGCCGCAAGGTTTGACAACTTCACCGAGAACTGGCCCAACGAGCGCCAACGCCCCAAAGTCCATACCGAAGGCTACGTGACCCACGATGATAAGAATTTCTATGTGGCCTTTATATGCTACGAACCCGAGATGAATAAGCTGCGCGCCCGCATGAGTGATCGTGATGCTCTGTATCAGGACGACTTTGTCGGCATCAACGTGGACCCTTTCGGAGCACAGCTCAACGGTTTTGAGTTCTTCGTCAATCCCCTCGGAATTCAGGCCGACCTCACCGTGGACGTCAATGGAAACGAAGACGACAGTTTTGATGCCGTCTGGGAATCGGCCGCCAAGATCTACGACGACAGGTGGACGGTGGAAATGAAGATCCCTTTCCAGAGCCTACGCTTCCCCAACAAGCCCGAACAGGATTGGCTCATCCACTTCTGGCGGATCTACCCCCGCGAGCAGCGTTATCTGTATTCATGGATGCCCCGCTCCCGGGACGTGAGCAACCAATATTCCGAAGCAGGCCATCTGAGAATGCGGATGACCGAAACGCCCGGAAAGACAATCGAGTTATTGCCTTACGCCGTTGGTTCTTCCGAGAGGTCCCTGGTTGACAAAGACCCGAGCGGTATGAAAGGAAAATGGGGCAAGAACCAATTGGATCAGAATTTCGGCTTCAATGCCAAGTACGGATTGTCATCCAACGTGACGCTCGATGTAGCTTATAACCCGGATTTCAGTCAGATCGAAGCGGATGCCGGGCAGATCAGCGTGAATAATACCTTTGCGCTTTTCTTCAATGAAAAACGCCCCTTTTTCCTTGAAGGCCGCGATATTTTCTATGTGGATGATGATATCAACCTGCTTTACACGCGTACCATCAATAACCCGCTTTTTGCCGGAAAAGTATCGGGTAAAGCCGGCAATCTGAGCTTTGGTTACATTGCCAGTTATGACGAAGACACACCTTTTATTCTTCCGTTTGAGGAAAAAAGCGCCGTGTTCTCGTCAAACAACAACTCTATGACCCATATTCTCCGAACCAAGTATGACCTCGCGAAGGGTACCTACATCGGATTTGTTGGCACCAACCGCCGCATGGACAAAGGCTCAAACGCCGCCGGCACAATTGATACGAAGATTCGCCTGAATTCTATGTACACCCTGTCTGCCATGGCCGGGCTCAGCCGCACGGAAGAACCCGATGATTCTCTTTTTTCGGCGGATCACATTCGAGATGTTACCTTTGAGCATAAAGGAAGGACATACACGAGTGATTTTGACGGCGAAAACATCAATGGGTGGTTTACGCGCGTAACCATGGACCGTACGGCCAAACACTGGGGTTTTTTCGCCTGGTACAATGATCTCTCACCCGGATTCCGCTCCGATAACGGATTTATCCGAAGCAATAATCTTAGAGAAGTGGGAGCCTACAACCGATACACTTTCTATTTTCCCGATACCAATCCAATGATTGTGCGGATAGAACCTCGCGTTCAATTTAACCGCAAATACAATTACGATGGCCGACTGAAGGACTGGTGGGTCAATCCGCAGTTGTTCATTCAGTTCAAGAAGCAAACCTACGTCTGGATGAGCGTAGCCGCGATCAACAACGAGAACTTCAATGGAAAACAGTTCAACAATATTCATCGTGTCGGATTTGAAAGCGGTAGCCAGGCTTTCAAACACGTTTACGGCGGTTTTTGGACGGAGACCGGTAATTATATCAACAGAGAAGGTATAGAAAACGATGCGCGTAACCCCTTGGCTAAAGCCAAAGGATTCAATTTTCAAACGTGGCTGACCTTTAAACCCACCAGCCGTTTGTCCGATGAATTCAATTACCGCCAGTTTAACTTGTGGACGCACTACGGCGGAAACCTGATCACGTCCCAGAAGATATATCGGAACACGATGGCCTACCAGTTCACAAAGCAGCTTTTTCTTCGGGTCATTGGAGAGATGGTTTATATCAAGCGTTACAATTCGGACGATCAGAAGATGAACCGCGACGAATTCTTCAGCATTAGTCCGCTATTGAGTTACAAAATCAATCCGTTCACCGTGTTCTTCCTCGGGGCCAACATCGGAGGAACCAAGGATCCTTACGAGAATTATGAGGGGCTGACGGCTACCAATCAGAGCGTGTTCGTCAAATTCCAGTATTTTATGAGGATCTAGAAGCTCTTAGGAGGTTATTTTTCGGGCGGTTGATGATTTCCGTATTCGACAGGTATTTCTTCTCTGATCTTAGCAATCAGTTCTTCCGATCTTTTTTTCCGCTTACCGACCTTGATACGGGCTTCAATCTCGGAAGAGATTTCGCCAAACGGAATATAAGTTCCCTTTGGCCTGATCTCCACTACGTGCCAGAAGGAAAAATACCCGTCCTTGGTCTGGATCGGCCCGATAATTTCGTCGGTCGCATTCTTCATAAAGACCTGTTTAGCCACTTTTTCTTCGAAACGACCCCGCGGCTGGAACTCCGTAGAACCCACGATATCGCTGTCGGCCGAAGATTGCGTGACCAGTTCCATAAAATCTTTTTTCCTCAAACGGGACATAGATAGAAAATCGGAAGCCATTTTCTTGGACCGGATCTTATCACGTGTCAGGAAATACTGTACTCTTACATGATCCTCCGCATACACGAAGGAATTCTTGTTAGCCGCATAAAAATCTTCGGCTTCCTTTGGTGATACGGAAATGCTCTTATCCAGTTCGCTAGTTACGTAGGTCTGTATAAGCAATTCCCTCCGGATGACCTCCACACGTTCCAGGAAGGCGGGATCTTTATCAAAACCCTCTTTGACGGCTTTTTGATAGAGTATTTCGGAGTTGATCCAATCCTGGACGTATCCGCGCCGGATATTATCATCCGGTCGCAGGTCCGTGCGAATGGCGCTGTCCACTGCCGCTTCGGTCAAAGCCGCATCACCAACTTTGACGATGAAATCCCGCTTATTGTCGGAACAGGACACTACCGATACGATAATCATACAAAACGAACACAGGGAAAGCAGGTTACGTTTCCACATGCGCATCTATTTCCTGTTTAGATTTTCTTCATAAACAACAACGGGCCATTTTTGACGCAGTTCATTCAGCATCCGGATTTCCGTGTTCTTCAAGATATTTTTCTTTACGTCGTTCATAACTCTTTTTCTTGCGGCGTCAAGTCCAAGCCATTGCGGTTCTGTTCGGCTCATGAGTTTGAAAATCGTATAACTACCGTCTTTACGTGTAATGATGTCGCTGATGTCACCTTTGTCCATCCTCAAAGCACGTGCGGCTATTTCATTGTTGGTTACATAATTGTATGACACGTTAGGACTGAACCGGACGTTTTGTTCCTTCTGTTCTGTTGGAACGGCTTTGTTGAAATCGGTTCCCTGGTCAATGGCTTCACGAACCATCCGAATCTTTTCCATCGTCGGTGCGGTGATCTCCGAGACAGTAATGGAACCGTCGGTACGGTAGCGGGACCTGTTCTGTAAGAAGAATCGTCTGAGATCCGCATCCGAGGGCTCTTTGTAGGAAGATATGATAGACGCGTCCACTTTATCGACGATCAACGCTTCTTTGATAGACAAGGCCTGAACAAGATATTCTTCAGAATTCAAATAGCCTTCCCTGACCATGACCGCTTCCATCAGCTTCGATCGGCAGAAGACCTCGACGGCTTGTCTTAGAAGATCGTGAGTAAATTTAACCGTCACATCGGTTCCATAATTCTCGAGAAACTCCTGTAGGGTAATACGGCCGCCAATGAACGCCACAAGAACAAGATCCCGCTCCGGTTCCGTAAATAGCTTGACCGAAGACCGTACGTTAACCGAATCTTTCAGCCTATCCGATAGGAGATGTATATTGCGCTCCTCATATACCGCATTACCGGCGCGGTAAATGGAATCCATGAATCTCTGATAAACCGGACGCAGAAGGAACTGGTCGTTATCATCCAATTTGGATAACATGAATTCCTCCGCATCTTCCGTATCCATCGGCAAACACGTAGAAAAATCTTTCGATACCAAATGAATTATTACATAGGCCCCGGGAACTTCAACAGGCCCGCCGATATCGTTTGGCTCCATTCTGAAGACCGCTTTTTCATAAGTATAAGGCAGTTGACCAATGGATAATTTCTCTACCTTGATATTACCTTTCCTGGTTGACGGATTCTTGTAGTCCGAGACTTTTTCGGCTATGGAATTATAATTGCTGACCGTCAAAACGGCTTTGATGGAATCGGCGCGGCGGGCGGCCTCTTCTTTCGTAACCGGCACGGGAGAATCAGGTCTGTCTTTGAAACGAATGATCAGATTTTGAGAATACACGGTCATCCCAACGTGGCGTTGGTACTCCGACACGTTGTCCGCGGTCAGAAACACACCTTTGATATGCTTTTCATGCGCTTTGCTTACGACGATGCTTCTTTGCTCCTTCAATATGTCCAGCGCAAGGTATTTATCATAGCCATGCTGAATGCCATAGAGCATCTTCAGACGATCCTCAATCATCCAGTCCAGATACTTTCGTTTCTGAGAAACGGAAAGCGTCCGCGGTTTTTCGTTGAATCTTTTTTTCAGGTAACCATTGAATTCGCTTACGGTTATCGTATCCCGGTCAGAGATCGTCGCCAGTATGGCGTCGCTATTTTCCCGGCATCCCGACCAGAGGACCGTAAGCCATATAAAACACCCTATTCCTGGTATTGTCAAACTACCCCGCATAATTAATTCTCCGTTTTTCCTGCTTTTTTGTTTTCATAAATGGATACCCCGATGCTGACAAAGAATATGACTCCGATGACCGAAAAAGTGATCCACTTGGAAAGATGGATATTAAAATATTCTACAAACAGCTTCAGGCCGATAAAGAAGACGATAATATACGCACCGTCCACCAGTTTGGGAAATCGTTTGATGATATCGAGAAATACCCCCGCCACCATCCGCATGGCAATGATGCCTATAATGCCGCCCGTAATGACCACCCACTGTTTATTGGAGAGCGCCACAGCCGCCAGAATTGAATCGACCGAAAATACGATGTCGGTCAATTCGACCGCTACCACGGTGCTCCAGAACGCATTCATTCCCAAATATTTTCTTGGCGGCGGTATGGCCGTCTGTTCGTCTTTATTTTTCCGGATAAAATGATCGATCGCAAGATAGACCAGATAAATGGCGCCGATGATCTTGACCACCGGAACGTTGATCAGATACACAGCGAGAAAGACGGCTATAGTTCTAAAGACGAATGCGCCGATGATGCCGTACTTTAGCGCTTTTTTCTGCTGATCTTCCGGCAACGGCATCACCTGCACGGCAAGTACAATGGCGTTATCCGCACTCAGCAGCCCTTCCAGTAATACGAGTAAACCGATGGTGATCAGATCCGACGATTCAAAATGCATGAAACCCTTGCCGTGTATTGAAAAAGCGTGTGAATATGGCCATTGCTCCTCATTTAATCAAGTAAAAATCAAAAAGCGGATGCCTCATCGCGTCAGAATTTTTTCATGTGTTTAATGATCTGCCGTATTATATTGTCCATGACAAAAGTTGACACCGGAAGAGCATGATAAAAATGGAAAAACATAAGAAATATTTTACAGAATTATTTGGACCTGATAGAGTGACCGACGATCCGGGGGATCTGACAAATTTTGGTAAGGATTGGACCAAGTTCTATCCACCCGACCCTAGCCTGGTCCTCTTTCCCAAAACAACGGATGAAGTTCAGAAGATCGCTCTTTATTGCAGCGAGCACCGGTTGCCCATGGTCCCGTCCGGCGGCAGAACAGGTCTCGCGGCCGCCGCGGTAGCCGCCAATAAAGAAATCGTGATTTCTTTTGACAAGATGAATAAGATCTCCACGATCGATATCGAATCGGGCAGCGTGGATGTCGAAGCCGGTGTTGTGCTGGAAAACATCCAGAAGGCCGTAGCCGAATCCGGTATGTATTTTCCGCTGGACTTCGGCGCGCGGGGAAGTTGTCAGATCGGCGGATGCATTTCCACCAATGCCGGCGGTCTGAAAGTGATCAAATACGGTATGACGCGGGAACTGGTGCTCGGCCTTGAAGTGGTCACGCCGAGAGGAGAAGTACTGCGCCTTAATTCCAATCTGCACAAGAATAATTCCGGTTACGATCTCAAACAGTATTTCATCGGCGCCGAAGGGACGCTTGGCATGATTACCCGGGCAACGATGAAAATCGTTCCAAAGCCAAAACTACTTCAGCTCAGCCTGCTTGCTGTGGATACATTCTCTTCCATTCTGGAGATCCTGAAAAAAGCAAGACTTCGTTCGCTGGACATCACGGCGTTCGAGTTCTTTACCAAAAACTGTCTCGACGCGGTGCTGACCCATGCGCATCAGTTCCGCAATCCGTTCTCATCGTTATATCCCTACTATGTCATGCTCGAGATCGACGGTGGCACAGAAGTTTCGGCCATGCAGGATTTTATGGAAGCCGTTTCGGATTCGTTACTCGACGGCACATTGGCCATGGATCCGAAAACTTTCCGGGAATTGTGGAGCTACAGGGAGACCATCCCGGAGACTCTCATCAAAATGGGCAACCTGCACAAAAATGACATCGCTGTCCCCATCTCATCCATGCCTTCTTTCGTCGGGGAACTGGAGCCAATGATCGTTCAGAAATACAGCGGTTTTGAGGTATTTCTTTTCGGCCACATCGGGGACGGGAATATTCACGTCAATGTATTGGACCGAAAGTCCATGCCTATCGATGCTTTCAAGAACAGCACGGATCGGCTGGACATGGAAATGATGCGGTTGATAAAGAAATACGAAGGAAGCATCAGCGCAGAGCATGGAATCGGATTACTTAAGAAAAAACTGATGCACATGCACCGTTCGCCGGATGAATTGATGTTTATGCGATCACTGAAAATGCTGTTCGATCCGAACAATATCTGCAACCCCGGCAAGATCATCGACCTCTGATTTTAGAACATGCGCGCTACGCTGACGCCGGCATAAAATCCTATTTTATCCAATCTTTGTGCGGCATCCAGCCTGAAGAAACCGAATAGTCCGTTGAGCGATGCTCCTATCTCGTGGTGAAAACGGCCCGTGTAGTTTGGAGCAAACCCCAGCGTCGCTAAACGTTCCTTAGCGATCCAGGTTCGGCCCGACGCGCCGTGCACGATGATCCCGATCCCCTTCTCGACGATCCACCGCCACCCTATCAGTTCAAACGGTACGGTACGGAAATTATGTTCCCAGAATACCGCCGTATATTTCTCACCCTCATACGGTTTTCCACGAAGCGTCTTAAAAGCGCCGAACGGCGTAAAATACTGCAGTGAGCCATCGATGGCGGCAAGACGCTGGACGGGCAAATGGCCTGTGTACGTTCCGCCGACCCAACGGATATCGAGAACATTGGGAAGAAATCTTCTCGCTAAGAAAGTATTGAACCGCCAATCCACCGAAGCACGGTAGGTGGTGTATCCAAAATCACTGGCAAGCACATCCTTATTGCTGTGCTCGATCTTCAGTTCCGCATGCTTTTGTCCCACAAAGCCGAGCGGCACGAATTCGTCACCATAGGTGACCTTTAATTGAAGCGCACGCAACGTGCCTTCATTGATGCCCGGATTCTCTCTCTGGTCGTTGTTCCGCCCGATCATATCAAAGTCGGTCGTCTTCGGCAGGGAGGACTGGATCTCATGGCTCCAGCCGGCGCGTACGGTAAGATCGATCTTATCAAATTCGTATCCGACGCCGATGTCCAGTTTCCTGTTTTTGAAAAAATCAAAATAATCACGGAACCCGAACAAGGCCGGTCCGCCGGCCACAAGGACGGCGTAATGATCCGAAGGATATCTTTCTTCGGTTCCAACATAGTAATCCGCCTCTGCAAATCCGTGCCGCCGCGGACCCCAGTTCCATTTACCACCCCCACCGTAAAACCACTGCTTTAGATTCGTCGTGTACCCGCCGCGAATATAGACTTCATAGGATTTTGACAGATCATACTTATATTTGACGCCCAACCGTCCTCCGTCCACCCGGTTATACCACAATTGAGGTGAAAGACCCTCGGCAAACGTTTTTAGCACATTCTTCTTTTTCTCGGCTATAGCGATGCTATCGTTGAATTCGTCCTCCACTTTTACCATGCGGGATAAGGCTCCGGTCGGCTTGAACGCTTTGGCAAACGAATCGCCGCGCTTGATCATACGAAAGGCCGAATCCTCGCGATCGGACATAGGTATCATGATCTGAGTGGAGTCAAATTGATTCGGTTTCTTAAGTTCCACCGAATCGATGATCACTGAACGTTTGGATTTGAACAAAGAATCCGGTACCGAGCCGTTGACGCGGTAATTATTCAAGCCCGTTATCTGCGTGAATTTGATCGAGGGGAATTGAAGGCCGATCATTCCGATCTTGATCTTTCCTTCCATACGCAGGTCGACCGGAAGCCAATAGGCCTGGCCGAAATTACTGAACTGTTGTTTGTAATGCATCTTCCATTCCTGGATCGGCATCGGGAAGGTCATGTAGTCGTTGGGCCGCAGATCCGCTTCGATCATGACCGAGTCCGCGTCCAGTACGGAAATCATTCCGACAAACGTCGGCTGAAGCTTGCTTTTGGTTTCCACGCTGATATCGTAAACCAATTGATCGTCACGGTAACGGCGTCCGGTTATCTTGAAGTCGTAATAATCGAGCGCATCGGGATGCGTCGGTCCTACAAACCGCGATTCCTGGATCGGTACGTCGTCGTCGTACAAATTCACTACTTCATCATCAAAGATCGGTTGGTCTTTAGGATCCACATTTTTCGTGTTTCGCTTGGACTTGACGACCGTCCTGAGACCCTTCTCCTTATCCCAGAACACATCGGCCAAAACTTCGGACATCATGACGATCCCTGAGTCGTTCTCCAGGGACATACGCATGTATGCGTCCGCCTTAAAACTCTTGATGCGGCCGAACCACGAACGCTTTTTGGCAATAACATTGCGCATAACACGTACGCCGGGATCTTCGCCGGTCACTACCAGCGCCTCCATTTCTATCGGGGCTGGTTTAAGAAGGATATTCTGTTCCGTTGAGGATGTTTCTGTGAGATAGATCTTTGCGGATTCGTAACCAATATACCGCACGATCAACGTGGCCGGCAGGCGATCAACCTGGATGGAATACTGGCCGGAACGATTGGCGATGATTCCTTTCAGAGTCCCCTCGATCTGAATATTCGCCGCCGGAAGGGCCTCGCCCGACGACGCATCTGTAATGGTGCCGTTAAAGGTTTTTTGTGCAAAAAGAGATTGAGAAGACAGAAGTAACAGGATCCAAATATATCGCATAATGCCTTTCCAATGAAGTTTGTGCTGGATCAAATACGGAATTAATGCCAATTAGTTCGATGCCCATGTGTTTTTTGTAAAAAAATACCCGGACCTCACTTAAGATCCGGGACTTTTGAAAATACGTTGGTGAACCGTCAGATCACCTGGATCTTTCCGACATGCGTTCTGTCGCGCGTTTGACGATCTCATCGCGTACCGAACGGCTCGAGATCTCATCTGCCAAACTGAGCGTCTTGGTCAGGATGGAGTGGCTGAGGCCCGGTTTATCAAGCATAGCCATCACTGCGCTGCCTTGAACGCTGGAAGACGATATATACGAAACCGTGTTCAGATAAGCCGACAATACCTTGTCATTGGCCGGGCACACGGCCGCTGCGTCCTCCAGTACATCCCCTTGCACAGAGCTCGAGGATATCTGTTCGGTGCACTCCAAAATCGCGATAAAGGCGTCGTCATCCAGGTCATTCTTTTTGAGTATCGCTTTCAGGGCAACTCCCTGTACGGACGAAGAACTCACAGAACGCACGGCATCCACATAGGATCTGACCACTTCATAGTCCGGCGCGCATTTCTTTGCCAGGGCTTTCAGCGCCGTACCTTGTGCGGAACTCGAAGAAACGGATTGGATGGCTTCAGCCATAGCCATTGCCGCAGAGTTATTGAGCTTACGTGTTTCGGCGATCTCTATCAGAACCGCGCTTTGTTTGGAACTCGAGGAAATTTCCCTTACGGCCCTGATGAGGGATTCCGTAAGAGCCGCATCCTCTGTAAAATTCTTCGCGGTGGCGATCAGCAGATTCCCAAGGCGCGAACTGCTGCTGATCTCACGGGCGATGGTTTCCACCGCCAGTTGGAGCTCTTCAGAAGTCAGGTTGGGCTGACTCAGGATCGTTTCAAAATACATTTGTTTGGCCGCGTTGTTTCCTACGTATTCGATCTCGCGTATCGCCGCACGCACGCCTTTTTGTTCCAAAATCCTTTTTATGCGGAATTTGGCCCCCAAACCGGTTTCACGTACGGCATCCATCATGATCGTAGAAAACCAGGAAATCGCTTCCTCATCGAATTCGTATTCGCGCCCCTGCACCGTGTATACTCTTTCTATTTTCCCGTCAGGTGTGGCCGTAAATCGCACGGAACGGTACGTCATCCAATTCCGTTCTTTGATCAGGACATACCCGTTGGGCGATATGCGCTTGATGTCCAGATCGTTGTCGGTCAGCTCTACCTCGCCGCGCGCCGTGATCTCAAGCGTTCTGAGCAGCGTATTCGCATAATAATCGACCTCGCCGTCATCCGTGGACGTATTCTCAAATCCGATCAGAAAATGCGACTTCTTCCGGCCTTCCTGAAAACCCGGATCTGCGGTTGACAACGGCGCCGATGTAAAACCCACCATCACGGCGCATATCAACGATAAGTTGAACATGGTTCTATACTCCTTGGTCAATGGTTATTCGGCCTCTTTTTGGTTCTTTGCGATGAAATAGTAAACCACAAAAGCTAACCCGCCCAATAGCGACACCAAACCGAACGAGGCCGGTCCTTCCATCAGCAAAGGGAACGCCGAATTGATGAACAAAGCCACCCCGACGGCTATCAGCACGATCCCCCACTTGAGCGAGGCCATCGGCTGCATTTCGGTGTTTTTGACGAAAAGGTATTTGGCTTTTTCGTCCACCAACCCTTTGTCGATCAGTTTCTGACGGACACGGTTGTCGGTAATGACCTTGACCACGAGATAACATACGTAAAAAAATGCGATCGGGATCAAAACTTCGAGGTTATTCATGACGCTTCTCCTTCGTTGGTTATGTTACATGAATTGAGACTTCTTAATTGAACTTCATCGTTACTTCATCTGACCGGTCAGGTTATCAAATGTTGCACTTGCACCCTACTTTTTTTTTTGCAACATTTGAAAAAGTACCATGTCTAACCACCATAGGAAAAGGAGACATGGAAGATCGCGCGGTTGTCAATAACATATTGTCCGGTGACCTAAATGCTTTTGAAACAATTGTTAAGGAAAATCAGAAGCTCGTGGCCCATGTTGTTTTCAAAATGGTGACGCATGCCACGGACCGTGAAGAGATCTGTCAGGATGTCTTTATCAAGGTTTATGAGAATCTGAAATCGTTCGAATTCAATTCCAAACTTTCGACATGGATCGCGCGCATCGCATACAATACTTGTCTGAATCATCTGCAGAAGAAAAAACTGCCGCTGTACGAAGACCTTTCGACGGACAACGATGACGGCGAGATCCGGGAACCGGTATCGGCCGGGTTTTCAGAAACGATCTGGAGCGGGGTCAAAAACCCGGAACAAAAAATGATGGATCGTCAAACCTCAGAATTTCTCAAAAAGGAGATCGAAGCGTTGCCGGTTCAGTACCGAACGATCGTTACGCTTTATCATATGGACGACATGAGTTATCAGGAGATAGGACAGGCGTTACAAATTCCGGAAGGAACAGTCAAGAGTTACCTTTTCAGAGCGCGTAAATTGCTTAAGGAAAGGCTGCTCGGGAAATACCGCGAAGAGGAGTTGATTTCATGAATCATCTTACCGACATGCAAATACAAATGTTCGCGGACGGCATCGCCGTCGATCCGGAGATGACGGGGCACCTTGAAGCTTGTGAACTCTGCCGTTCGCATGTGTCCGCTTACCAGCAGTTAATGGCCGAATTGAAAAAAGATGAGGGTTTTACGTTATCGCCCAATTTCAGCCGCATGGTCATTACGAAGCTGGAGGAAAAAGCGGAAACGGCCACTCAGTGGAAAGAATGGTTGATCATGGCTCTCTCCGGTGCGGCGGCGGTGGTTGCGGCTATTTATTTTACCGGAACTTCGGCCACCGGCGATGCGGTTACCGAAACGGTCAAAGAACTTTTCCAGACGCGGGAATCGGTCGTTTCTTCATTCAGAGATTTTAAGAATTGGTTCGACGGCGGACTGTCATACCTCATTTATGGCGGATTTCTACTGCTTATTTTCGACTACCTTGATCGCAAATTCATCCGCTCCAAACGACTGTCCGGCCAGCATTAAATTCGATTAGGGCCACGTTTATTCCTTTATTCCGACTCTGTCCAATAGAAAGGCATATTCGAATGCGATCTCCTTCAAATAATCATACCGGCCTGAAGCGCCTCCGTGTCCCGCCGCCATATTGGTCTTGAGCAAAAGCAGATTGGAATCCGTCTTCATATGTCGTAATTTGGCCACCCATTTCGCAGGTTCCCAGTACGAGACCCTCGGATCGTTGAGACCTGCCGTTATGAGCATGTGCGGATATTTTTTTGCTTCCACGTTCTCATAAGGCGCATACGACAGAATATAGTCGTAGAACGTCTTGTCGTTGGGATCGCCCCATTCGTCATACTCCGTGACCGTCAGCGGCAGAGACGTATCCAGCATCGTATTGATCACATCGACGAAGGGAACTTTGGCCACGACCGCATGAAAGAGGTCCGGCCGCATATTGACAACGGCGCCCACCAGCAATCCTCCCGCACTGCCGCCCATGATAGCCAGACGATCATTGGAAGTATATTTATGATCGATCAGAAATTCCGCGCAGGCTATAAAATCGGTAAAGGTGTTTTTCTTTTTCAGAAATTTACCATCTTCATACCATCGGCGCCCCATATCCTGACCGCCGCGAATATGGGCTATCGCAAAGATAAATCCACGATCGAGCAAACTCACCCGGGACGAGGAGAAGTACGGTTCGACCGTGATACCGTATGAACCGTAGCCGTACAGAAGCAACGGGCATTCACCGTTCTTCTTGATGCCTTTACGGTAGACCAGCGAAACAGGTATCTGCGTGCCATCCTCCGCACGAGCCATCACTCTTTCACTTTCATACAGCGACGGATTATAGCCGATTACTTCTTCCTGTTTTTTCAATTCTCTCGTCCTTGCGATCATATCGTAATCGAAAGTACTGGTCGGAACGGTCAGAGATGTATAGACAAATCGTATGATCCCCGCTTCATATTCCGCATTGCCCGACGGCCAGACGGTGTAGACGGGTTCCGGAAATTCGATCCTGTGGTTATGGCCCGATTCCAGGTCCATAATACGAATATGTTTCAGACCGTTTACACGTTCATACACAGCAATGAAATTCCGAAAGGCATCAACCCCTTCGATCAGTGTATCTTCGCGATGCGGCAGGACTTCCTGCCAATGTTCCTTCCTTGTCGTTTCCTGTGAAGTTATCATCAGTCTGAAATTGACCGCACCGTGGTTGCTCACCACATAAAACGAATGTTCGTGATGCTCTACGCTGTATTCGTGTTCCTTTTCTCTCGGATGGAAAATTCGAAATTCGCCGCCCGGACGATCCGCCTCAAGGTATCTCACTTCCGTGGACAGCTTGCTCCCTAAGTTCATAAAAAGATACTTCTCGCTCCGTGACTTTGAGACCTCCAAAAAGTAGCGCTCGTCTTTTTCTTCATAGATCAATTCGTCCTGGTCGTGGTGTGTCCCCACCTGATGCCGGTATAACCGGTAAGGCCGCCAGGCGGCGTCAACGACATTATAGAAAATGGTTTGATCGTCGTTGCCCCATTCCATGCCGTAGTACGTTTCGGGAATCGCTTCGGAAAGATTCTTGCCGGTCTTGAGATTTTTTATGTACAGAGTGTATTTTTCCGAACCGTTGTCGTCAACCGAATAAGCCAGGAACCGATGGCTCGGGCTGACCCGGAAAACACCCAGTGAGAAGTAATCCTTGCCTTTCGACAGTTCATTGGCATTCAGCAGTATTTCTTCATCCGCTTCCAGCGACCCTTGCTTCCTGCAGTATATCTTATACTGCTTATCCTTTTCGGTCCTGTTGTAATAATAGTACGGACCCCATTTCACAGGAACGGAGTCGTCCGTTTCTTTGATTCGGCCAACCATTTCTTTGTAGAGCTTCTCCTGCAGAGCTTTGGTCGTCAACATGATCCGCTCGGTAAACAGATTTTCAGCCTCCAGATAGGCTATCGTATCCGGATCGTTGCGATCGCGAAGCCACTGGTAGGGATCGGTTCTCACCGCTCCATGGATTCGGCTTTCCGAACGGGTCTGTTTTGCTTTCGGAGGACTCTGTTTGTCGGTCATGTTTGGCCCTAATGGTTGAACTTAATTATTCTTTTGGAATATGAATTATTTCCGTATCTTTCAGACGGTTTTGAACCTAAGGAAATTCCGTCGATTATGCGAGTATATATTTTTGTTCTGTTTCTGCTCATCTCCATCTTCTTACCGCCGGTCAATGTTTCCGCCTTTTCGTTGGTGATACCCGACTCGATCATCGCCAAGAACCTGAATGCCCAAGTCAATAAGCAATTTGGTTTTCATCTGGTTCTGACCTATGGCCGGGCTGTTTTCAGCACGCGGGCCGGTGTCGTGTCCGCTTACTATGCTTCGGGTTACCCTTACCATGTCGTCTCATTGGCCG
>CAYPYN010000006.1:0-347442 GCA_964415295.1 uncultured Bacteroidota bacterium | reverse complement strand
AAAAGGTCCTGGATATACTTTCCCGACAGTCTGGCCGGACGACGATTTGGTTTTTGATCCTAAGAAGGATTTTGAAAGGACCAAAGATTAGTGCAACGCCCGACCTCGGATAACATGCGGCTTACACGTCCGCTTCCGCGCCAGCGGAAGCGGCCAGCTATAGATTCGAGATAGATGCGAACGCTGGCGCGTTCGCACATGGCGCTCTTTGAAGATTAAGTTTTGGTGGTAAAGGTAGTTAATCTACCACCTATCGGTGGCACACTTCGCGCCATGTCGTGTAGCCGCCTTTCGTTATGCGTAATCGCGATCAAGATTATGAATTGTACTCGACATACCATATTGTTTGTACTACTTTTCTATTATAGCAGTGCATACGCGCAAAACACGCCAGCCGGTTGTTTTGACTTCGTGAAAACTTATCCATTCATTCACGATTCAACGAATTTCATCAACTGTTTAAAAACAGTATACGGATTACCTAGTGCCGATCCAACGTACAAAGAAGCCAAGGAAACGATTTCTCGTTTTGACAGAATAAAGTTGGAGGGTTGCCAAGAATATGTATATATCGTCGAATATTCCTGCAAAATCGGCCCAATGATTTGGTATCCGTTCAAAGACCAGCTTGTGTTTAATCAGAAAGGAAGATTACTAGGGACATTTCACTGTGTCAGATATGACACTTTGCGATTATTTAAAGATCAAAATCCTTATTTATTAACAGTAATTTCAACACCGCACGGAAACGGCTGGCACGTTGTTTATCGTTGCAACGGAGATTCTCTAATCGAGTCGTTTTCAACTGAAAATCGGAAGATAAGTACTTTTGGAGGATTTGAATCCAAAGGAATTTATGAGCCACGCGAATTAACTATCAAAATCATAGATGAAAACAATGACAGTTTCAACGATATTGAATTTAGTGGCAAAATTAAGTTCACTCAGGCGCTGAACAATGAGGGATTTTGGTATGATTGTGCTAATTTTGAAAAGAATGAAAAGGGAGATTTTATGCACTGCTACGACGAAGATAATCCTTGGAAAGTAGTACCTGTTAGATATGTCTTCATTTATGACCAAAAACAAAAGCGTTATTTTCCAAAAGAGGATTATGTAAAAACAATTATTGACAAAATTAAACCGTGATCGCGCACAATCGGATAACATGCGGCTTACACGTCCGCTCCCGCGCCAGCGCGGAAGCGGCCAGCTATAGATTTGAGATAGATGCGAACGCTGGCGCGTTCGCACATGGCGCTCTTTGATAGTTTTAGTTTTGGTGGTAAAGTCAGTTAATCTACCACCTATTCGGTGGCCACGTCGCGCCATGTCGTGTAGCCGCCTTTCGTTATCTGACATGCTGGAAAACAGATGAACATAACAATAGCTTTACTCCTAATCACAATTTCAGCCCAAGCGCGATGCTTCTCTCAGAGCTTTACTTGGGGAAAAACAAATGACGGAAGCACTAAAACTATTGATATTTGTGTTATTGCATTGAAAACCAATCCCGAAGAATGTGGAGATTGCGATGGAATGAAATGGACTGGCATTTCAGCTGGTTACGAAATAAATGACAAACGATTCTATACACTTTACTCGGCAGGCATACTTTCATTCGCTCAAGTTTTTGGCGGAATAGGCCCTGAAGTCAATACAAAGGGTTTTAGAGAAGTTGGAATTAGACTAAAAGCCATGTTTGTTCCTCTTGTTTTCCCAATTGCTCTAAGTTGTTCGCCTTCTTATAACTTTGACAAACACAAAAGTCATGTGCGTTTTGAGATCAGCTATGGGTTCGGCGTTGCATTTCCACTTTTGGGAAACCCAGCATCGCGTTGGTAGTATAAGCTATCCAGCACGTCAGATAACATGCGGCTTACACGTCCGCTTCCGCGCCAGCGGAAGCGTGAATACTTAGATAGTAGTTTACACGCGAACGCTGGCGCGTTCGCACATGGCGCTCTTTGAGAGATAAGTTTTAGTGGTAAAGTTAGTTATTCTACCACCTATTCGGTGGCACACATCGCGCCATGTCGTGTAGCCGCCTTTCGTTATCTGACATAGCGGTCTTTTAATAAATTAAGTATGTGTTGCTATATCGGTATAGTATTACCAGATCCACGTTACTGCTCTTCGATTGAACCATTATTTATGGAGCGTGAGCGAAGACTTATTTTGCGTGAGAATGCGTTTTTGCGAAAATGGCTATCTGGAACTGAGTCCTTTTACATTACGACTTGGGCTGAATGCGATTGTAATACAGCGCTTGGGTATAGAACTGCTATTGAAGCAGTCGATCCCCAAGATTTACAGAAAGAAGAGATTCTTAAACTCAGGCGAAAAGGTTGGAGCGAAACAAAAATTAAAAGGAGCCTTGAGGCTTCATCGAAAAAACGTATTCACGATGAAAATAATGACATCGAGAGCAAAACACGTGATCTTAATCGATGGAAAGGCCTTTTATCGGACTGTCTATTGACAGTCCACATGCCATACATAGGCCTGCTTATGCGACAATATTCTGGTGATATAGAACATGAAGAAATAACCGTCTTGGAGCGTAAACGAATTAAGCTTTTTTCGCTCACGCTCGATACGTTGTCTGAGCTAAAAGATGATGTGATTTATGAGTTTTATAATAAATGAGTCGACCGCTACGTCAGATAACATGCGGCTTACACGTCCGCTCCCGCGCCAGCGCGGAAGCGGCCAGCGGAGAGATTTGAGATAGATGCGAACGCTGGCGCGTTCGCACATGGCGCTCTTTGAGATATTAGTTTTGGTGGTAAAGGTAGTTAATCTACCACCTGTTCGGTGGCACACCTCGCGCCATGTCGTGTAGCCGCCTTTCGTTATGCGCGATGCTGAGAAATTAATGAAAATAGAAGGTGCCATGAGGTCAATCATTTTAGTTGTATATTTCTTAACAAGTATGGCCACAATCATGGCGCAATCTTCAAATTTGGCAATTGGAACAAATATAATTTGTGGAAAGACTCAAGAATTCCTAACAACAAACCCGCCTAGTGAATTTGATTATTTGAATAACAAGAAATGGATACTGTATTCATACTCACTGTTATACGAATATGTTTTCCCAGGTAAACTGATTTCAGTTGCTTCTGACATTAATTACGGTACGAATAAGGCGAACCTGCACCAACTTGGGGGCAAGACTGAAGCGAAGATAAACATATTCCTTGTCAGATCTTGCTTCATGATAAATCTATACCCTACTCGGCATCTTGCTATCGGCTGTGGCTCCTACATGAGTTGGTATTCAAGCAATTACTTGGTCAAATACTCTATACCTTTTAGCATAAGACAACCGGATGAAATGGTTAACAATGGCTTAAATGCTGGCGGCCTGTTGCGTGCAAAATATGATATTGTAAGTAGAATATCTGTTGAAGGGAAAGTGCTTATTGGGACGACTCTTAAGTCAGAAAAGGCATATGTAGCTCAGATTGTGCTTGATCCTAATAATGGTACAACTGGGTTTGATGGGGTCAAATATTCGTACTATAACGTTCAATATTTTATTGGTCTTCATTATTCACTTTGAAAAATGCTTTAATTTAAGTGCACCGCGCATAACAAGCGGCTTACACGTCCGCTTCCGCGCCAGCGGAAGCGGCCAGCTATAGATTTGAGATAGATGCGAACGCTGGCGCGTTCGCACATGGCGCTCTTTGAAGATTTAGTTTTGGTGGTAAGGATAGTTAGCTACCACCTGTTCGGTGGCACATTTCGCGCCATGTCGTGTAGCCGCCTTTCGTTATACGAGAGCCAAAGTACTACATATTCCAATCATTGGAGATATTTATGAAACATGCCTTCATTTTCCTCTGCTGTTTCTATTTCCTTTCTTGTTCAAGATCAGTCTCAACGGTAGTTTTTAGGTACGAATATACTTCATCAAAAATAGCTGAAAGGCAAATTGCTATTGCTCCAATCTTTGGAGAGTTTCAATTTAACGAGACCAAGGCATGGAGACCTCTTGACGGACATATTGTTGACTGGGGTTCATTCATCAGGGACAATTCACCGTCCTATGAAGATCCCGTCTCCTATTTGAGAGATTTTCAGAAACAGTTACCTCAAGACCTTTCACAGTTTTCGCATAATACCTTTTTCACCTTAGATTCTTTAGATGTTTCTTCATTTCTAACGACGAAAGTAACCTATTATGATCCCAGGCTAGGATATGATACATTGAAGGTCAACCTTCCCAAGCGTAAACAAACAATTGGGGGGCTAAATGCTGATTTCGTTATCTTTATTAGTGATGTTTCAATTGTTTACGGCAATTTGATTACCAATGCATCACCTCCTAAGTTTGGCAAAGTCAAAACACCAGCAGGTTCCTTTACTCCAGTATCTGGAAACCCATATTACGTTGAAACATATGAGGCAAATATGAGCGCATCATGTTTCATATGGGACAACACTAGCGGTATTCTCGCCGGACACGGGACAATATATGTAGTACAAAAAATTAAGCAAAATTCATTGACTACAAACGATTTTGCTAAGATGATCAATTCTTTTGCAAATCAATTGATCAGTGGCACACCTTTTCAAAATTGAATATGAGTTGGCCCTCGCATAACAAGCGGCTTACACGTCCGCTCCCGCGCCAGCTTGGGAAGCGGCCAGCTATAGATTTGAGATAGATGCGAACGCTGGCGCGTTCGCACATGGCGCTCTTTGAGATATTAAGTTTTCGGTGGTAAGGATAGTTAGCTGCCACCTGTTCGGTGGCCACGTCGCGCCATGTCGTGTAGCCGCCTAGCGTTATGCGCTATCCCCTATTCAAATTAAAAGTAAATTTATGATTGAAGCGAGAAATTCCCTTTGCCTCATACTCGCTTTGTTTTTCATATCATGTATGGATGATACAAATCATGATGATCATGACGTTCTTTATGGAACTGAATGGAAAGTAGCTGGATCTCGTCGTTACTTGAGTTTCGAAAATCAAATTTACGCAAAATATGAATGCTACAACAATGACGGCTGTTTTACCGCAAGAATAATACCTTATTTCATTCGAGACAGCCTGATTCTTTTTCCTGACTTTCCATTTCACGACGTCTATTTTGTTAAGACAAAGAATTCATTAATGACTATTGAAAATAAATATGTTTCTCCTGATACAACTTTCTATATTCCTTTTTTATTTGATGGTGACACACTTAACACAACATGTAATTGATTAATGAGTTAATAAGGGGACAGCGCATAACATGCGGCTTACACGTTCACGTCAGCGAGCGCTTTTTTAATGCCCCACGGCTACGCCTGTTTGTGGCGCTCGCTTCGTTCAGTAGCTCGCGCACCCTTTGACTCTGATCCGCTCTGCGTCCCGTGATGTTCTCTTTCTCTCTGCCGTGGGCACTCGGCTCGCTTTTTTTTCTTTGAATCTTTCGCCCTAAAACTCTAACTTTTGTCTGTAGCTGAGCCCTGGGGTCGTTTTTCGTAGTCGTTCTATTCCATGCAGAAAATGAAGACCGAATTCAAAACAGACTGTCCTGTTATCTCGCCGAGTGCTTGTGATTCATGTCACTTTGCGTGTTACGGGACACAGAGAGATCGCAGGATCAGACAATTACAATTACCTTAATTAAATATGGAGTTCATAATGAAGAGTATCATAATGCTGATTGTTTTCCCAACTTTCTTGTTCACACAGGAGATCGTGATTACAAACAATGGAAGGAAAGTGGTGTTAAATGCCAATGGCACTTGGAACTATTTAACTGAAATGGAGGATAGTGTAGTTATCCAGAAAGATACGCTGTCCTTTCTAAAGACCAATTCTTCAAAGGGTTATTTGAAAAGTGAGACTGGAAAGTATGCGATTTGGTATCAGGACAAAAAATGGAAGGTCTCAACACAGAGAGGCTCGGAAGCCACAGAGCTTGCCCTTAATCGGATTAAGGGAGATGCGTATGCTATGACAATTTGCGAAAGAATTCCAATCGCATTTGAATATTTGAAAGAAATTGCACTTGAAAATGCAAGGACTGCGGATCCTAATGCAAGAATTGTCAAAGAAGAGTATAGGCGGGTAAACGGCAAGATACTATTGCATCTGAGAATCGAAGCAACCATTAAGGGTATTCAGGCAACCTTTTTAGGTTATTACTATTCAAGTCCGGAATTAACGTTGCAGTTCTTAACGTATACAGCAACAGCCCTTGTAAAGAATTATGAACAAGAGTGCTATGAATTGCTAAATGGTTTAGAAATTTATGACTAATAGCGACCTCGCCTAACAAGCGGCTTACACGTCCGCTCCCGCGTCAGCTTGGGAAGCGTTAGTACTTCGATAGTTAGTTTACTCGCGAACGCTGGCGCGTTCGCACATGGCGCTCTTTGAGATATTAGTTCTGGTGGTAAAGGAAGTTAATCTACCACCTATTCGGTGGCACACATCGCGCCATGTCGTGTAGCCGCCTTGCGTTATATGACATCGGGCTGGAATTATTAACATGAGAAGATTGCTATGAAAAAGTGTCTCTTAATCGCTTTCATTGCCTTGAACATGAGTAATTTGTACGCACAATATGATGGAGCGTTTAGTTTGTTGTACTTCTCAAGACAGCCTAGTCCTAAGTCGGAGGCAATGGGTCGCACAGGAGTGACATCTACTGACGGACATCACTTCGCATTCTATAACCCAGCGTTACTTTCTTTAACAGACAAAATCGCAATGAATATTTCCTACATCTCAAAACCCGACGCTATCTCTAATCAGCCCTTCTATTATCAAGTGTCCGTATCTCACAAATTCGATCGCTTTGCCATTGGACTGAGTCGCTTCTTATACAATGATGGCAGAGACGCGGTTCAAACAGATATGAATGGGAACATAGTCTCTCGATTCAGACCCATACTCACCATGAATACTTTGTCTTTATCTATGGAGGCTATGCGTACTTTATATGTCGGGATCAATATTAATCTCCTGACAGAACGCTACCTTGTTAAAAATGGCAAAAACGTATTTCCAATTGATTTGGGTGTATTGAAAGTATTTGAATTGCATCGAAACGAGACTATTTCTAGTAAATTCATTATTGGCGGAAGTCTTTACAATATAAATCGATCAAACTTCAGGTACCATTCCGGAGGACAAAAAAATGAGTTACCGCAATTACTTAGACTCGGAGGTACGTATCAATTCAGCGCAAGCTTTGGAAGTATGTTTGAAAAACTAACCACACTTTCAGGTGTGTTCAGTTCGGAATTTCAGGATGTACTGAATTCGAAACGACACAATGGTTTCAGTTTTGGCGGGCAGCTGTCATTATATGAAATAATTCAACTCAGATCGGGCTACTATCGGACTGAACTGCCGGAGCTCTCTTCCTATTACTCGGGAGTTGATCGGTCAAAGATTACTTATGGAATTGGGTGCAATATCCCAATCTATAAACTGTCAAATTTACCCATTAATGTCACACTTGATTATGCTAAAATGTCCCAAGGTCTAGGAATATCTACTAATATTCCTGATTATTATTCATGGGGATAAAAATTGATTGGAATATTCATTAAGCCAGCCCGCCTGCGCATAACAAGCGGCTTACACGTCCGCTCCCGTCCGGCCGATGGCGGGAGAAGCGACCAGCTGAGAGATTTCTTGTGCTGGTAAAGGCCGCTAATCTACCACCCATGTCGTGTAGCCGCCTTTCGTTATCCGACACTCGGCAACATAATATTGAGGTTTACCATGAAAAATCTGCTGATTGCTGTTGGTATTTTGTGTTTACTATGGCAGCCTTGCTCGTCCCAGAATCACCTCAATGGTAGTATTCCTCTCGGAGGTTCTGTTTCGGCATACTACTCTCGCTCTGAATACGGTAATAAGTACTTTTCGAGCTGGATAAATCCGAAAATCGGCAGGTACATCAATGACAGAGATGTCCTTGGCTTCAGCGTTTTTCACGATTTCTCATGGACTGAACATTCATACGATTCTTTAACATTTAATGATATTCACAATCTCTTGTCTTTGAATCCATTCTGGCGTCGTGACATACCGCAGACGGATCGTTTTGGCTTCTATTTTCAAATCCAGGGTGGAATTGGGTATGGAATCACGCGAAGTGAAGATCCGGGAGGACATGATACGGAAAAAGCAGTAGAATTGATGGCTCGAGCCATGCCTGGGCTCTATTACTTTTTAA
This sequence comes from uncultured Bacteroidota bacterium, assembly GCA_964415295.1. Classification (GTDB taxonomy): domain Bacteria; phylum CLD3; class CLD3; order SB21; family SB21; genus SB21. Next base: position 339,241 of record CAYPYN010000006.1, on the reverse strand, counting down.
CAGATAGACTTTGTGTTGACGGTACCTTCGGGATATTCTCTATCAACTCAAAATTTCTTAAAAAGCATGGTGATTCTGCGACTCGCACGACCGTCTCATTAGCCTTAACTGGTGAAATAGGCTTGGGTCTTCAGTATTATTTCAATAAATGAGGCCGAGCGCTGTCGGACAGCATCGATCAAAAAAAATTTGCCACTTTTTCGAAGGACATTACACTTTAGTGCTTAGACAGGCAATCACCAAATCAGAAAGGCTCAGTCATGGCAAACAATCTAAGGTGTATCTCAATAGCGATCTTATTCTTTGTCGGCTGCGACAATTGGACAAATAATGAGAAAAGCGGTCAGGCCTTGTGGGAAAAAATGGGCCAGATTGATTCTGCAGGCGCTGCTTCGTTCATCATAGATCCTTCTGATAATTTCTATGTTGGTTCCTTTGACGGACTTTACAAGTCCACAGATTACGGGAAAACCTGGAACAAATTGACCATTACGGTCCCTGATTCTGATCAAGATTTCAGGGCAGTGGCCATTGACAAAAATGGAAATTTGCTTGCAGGAGATAATTGGTATCTTCTGCGAACAACGGATCAAGGTCAGACATGGTCAATCCTATACTCTTCAGATCGCCTGAGCTCCTATATTGGCACTATCGGCGTAAATGGTGATACGCTCTTTGTGGCGCAGAATAGAGGTTTGTGGTCTCGCTCTACAGATAACGGATTAACATGGTCGCAAACGGAACATTCAAGCGATGGTATACACGGAATGGTTTGGGCAAATGATGGACGTATCCTTGCGGGAACACACTATGGGGGTGGTATTCATCGTTCAGCCGATAATGGTGCAACCTGGCAAGGACTCCGATCCGGAGTCAATTGGTCGATGGCAAAGACGTCAAATGGCCATATTTTCGCAGGAACTGAAGGAGAGGGTGTGCTGCGTAGTACAGATATCGGCGATACCTGGGAATCCACGGGTCCTGACACACCTTCGATTTTCACACTTGCGGTGACACCCGACAACCATATTCTTGCCACCGGCGAATCCGGGAACGTCTATTTTTCGACGGATGCCGGTCAGACCTGGATTGATAAGTCCGACAATCTCCAACACGAATCCGTATGGGGAATGGGCATAGATTCTCATGGGTATGTATATATAGTCACGGATATCCAGGATTTGAGGCCTTATGCAGAACGTGTTACACGAATTTACAGGGCAAGACTTGACAGACTCATATTATAACCACTCATCTAAGATTTACAGAAAGGTATGCACAAATGGCACGAATGACACTCATCGTATGCTTTCTTATGTCCTTCGTAATTCCGCAATTGTTGGCACAAGATGATAAGGCGACGACGACCCTGCAAAATAAGCATTGGGCTCTTCAATTTCACATTGCCAGCAATTTTTCAATAACATCATTCCAAGGCTCTTTGATTTCACTGAAAAGACAATTTAGTGAACATTCCGCCCTCCGATTCGGCGTTTCTTTTGGCTCCAATATCAGCAATCTGGATGCCGATTCCAGAGTATTTCCTGCGGACACTATTCAATCAAAAAATAACATGAAAAGCAACGGTCTGACTTTAGGGATTGTGACACAATACATTTGTTATTCGACAATAGATGAAGATATTGTTGCGTACTATGGAGCCGGACCAAGACTCTCGATCATGCATAGCAAACATGACACTGAATCGCTTAATAACGATCAAACCACCCGAACACAATCATGGGGTGCCGGTCTGAATGGGGTTTTCGGAGTAGAATGGTTTGTTAAGAAGAATTTAAGCTTGTCAGCTGAATACACTGGAAGCGTAGATTATAATTATTCGAATCAGAAAAATATTAGTAAGTACATTGGCGGCCCTAAATACATATCAGAAAGCAATTCACACGGCTTCAATTTCGGCTCCAACTATGTAAATTTTGGATTATCCGTTTATTTCAACTAGACCGACGGCGTATAACAAAAGGTCTGAACGCCTGCGCCTTGCCGTGTAGCCGCCGAGCGTTATCCGACAGCGTGCCACAACTTAAATTTATGAGGTACAATTATGAAAAAGACATCTCTACTTCTCGCGGGCACTTTAACCTTGGTGCTCTTCACTGTAGGATATGCTCTGGTCGCTGACCGACCTTCTGCTCCGCAGGGCTGGATCATTGCCGGGAGTAAACCCAAAGATTATGATATGGGAAAAGACTCAAAAATCGCTCATTCCGGCTCAAGCAGCGCTTATGTTCACTCCAACCAGGCTACGATTCAAGGTTTTGGTACTTTGATGCAGACCTTCAAAGCCGATGTGTACTTTGGAAAGCGTGTTCGTATGACTGGTTATGTTAGAACGGAAGATGTTAAGAATTTCGCCGGAATGTGGATGCGCGTTGATGACAAAGCAAACCCCAACCAACCTCTGGCGTTTGATAATATGTCCAACCGGCCTATGAAGGGAACAGCTGATTGGAAGAAATGTGAGATTGTGCTGGACGTGCCCGCGAGTGCAAGTAACATTGCGTTCGGCTTCTTGCTTGACGGCACTGGCAAAATTTGGTTCGATGATATATCATTTGAAGTGGTTGACCTTAGTGTCCCGACTACGGATATCAAAGGGCAAGGCGGCCAGATGCCGTCAGCGCCGATGAATTTGGACTTTGAAAAGTAGACACGCCGTCGGATGAGCGGCGTAAGGAGAATAGTATGGATACACCGGAAGATCGTGATCGCACTTTATCCCGTTTTCGGGAAGGACCAGTATTATTAGAACAGGCCGTCAGAGGCCTTAATGATTCCGAATTGGATTTCAAGCCTGCCGGAGGCGGATGGAATATCCGCCAGATCATTCACCATATTACTGACGGAGACGATATTTGGAAGTTCGGCGTAAAGATGGTCATTGGCAACGAGCAGGCCGAATTTCCGCTGGAATGGTATTCATCCCAGACACAGGAAAACTGGGCAGATAAGTGGGGATACAGCCGGCGTTCCATTGACGTATCATTGTCTGTGCTGAAGGCCATTCGAGAGCAAATGCTGCAACTGATGTCAGCTGTGCCGGATATGTGGGATCGTGTAATGCTGGTACGTACAAAGCCGGGGAAGATCGAAACGATCACGGTTGGTTTTGTCTTTCAGATGCAGGCCGACCATTTGTTTCATCATCTCGAACGCATACGCGCCATATTGCGTGAAAGAAGAGGCGGATAGAATGGGCTTGACCGGACACCTTTATTCCGAACACGATACATTAACTTTGTAACAGAACATGTCCACCGGTAAATATGAGAGGATGATAAGGCTTGCGGAAGAGACCTTCGCCGTCAAGAATGATCCCGAACAACTGGACGTCGATCAGGAGATCATAAAACGTCTGCAACGGATACATCCGGCTACCGTTTCCGAATACAATGAAGGTGACGGCCCTATTGCATGGGTATTGCTTATACCGACAACACGGGATCTGATGGATCTATTTCTCAATAAGCGTATCTCTGAAAAAGAACTGTTTGAGAAAACCCCTCTTGATGGGGTTTATAAAGCCGTCTACCTCTGTTCGGCTATGGTTCTCGAAGAATATCGAAGAACAGGGATTGCCAAACGATTAGCGCTGTCAGCTATTGAATCGATCCGAAACGATCACTCCATTGACACCTTGTTCGCATGGGCCTTCACAAAAGAAGGTGATTTGTTAGCCGGGAAGATCGCACAACTTGCAGGGCTCCCGTTATATAAGCGGCCGGTTTGATCCTGTTTGGGTTTCAAAGAATATTCTGAACTTACCGAATTCTTTATTGCTTTGATTTTGTCATTCCCCTCCTGTAAATTGGCATCGTTTTTAAACCACTAAATCGAATGCCTTATGAATAAACGAAAGAGACTTACCGTGCAAGCACTCAAATCACCATCTGTTTCAGGAATGAAGATACTAATAGGCTCTGTCATAACATTTATGCTCGCGTCGTGCGGAAACCGGTTTACCGATCCACGGGACGGCCAGAGTTACAAAACCGTCAAGATCGGCGATCAGATCTGGATGGCCGAAAACCTTAATTACGATGCCGGCGAAGGCAGTTACTGCTACAAAGACGACAGCACTAATTGTGAAAAATACGGCCGATTATATACCTGGGAAGCCGCAAAGAAGGCCGTGCCGGAGGGATGGCATTTACCCTCCAAAGAAGAATGGGAGCTCCTGATAAGCGCTACGGGCGGAGGCGATTCGACCTCCTATCACGCGTTGATCGATGGAGGCTCATCAGGATTCAATGCGCTGACCGGGATCGGCAGCCGCGAAGAATCCGGCATGTACCACACGATCGGCCAGGGCGCTTATTTCTGGTCATCAACAGAAGATGGACCTAAAGACGCATTCTATTGCGTAATTAGTAAACGCACCAATAAGGTCAGCCTGATCAGCCGACGTATGACCGACGGTTTCCCTGTCCGCTGTGTCAAAGACTAAGAAGACTCATGTAACGCCTTGATTCCCGAGACCGTTGGTTTCGGGAATTTTTTTATGCAAAAAGAACATATCAAACGGTCTGTGTCACAAGAAGGTTCCGTCTATTTTTGGAAATACAAGACCGATGGCTGGCTCGGAACGGAATGGCATTTCACGGCAGATACCAAAGGTTGCGCGGATCTGATCGAACTTTTCGATCGCATGAATACGGCCGCCGAGATCTGCGAAACGGTTTTGCCTGTCACGCCGGTCACTCCGGAAATACTCGATATTCCCGATTACGACTCACCTTATAAGAACATGTCTGAAATTGATCTTGTCTATTTTCCATTTCAGTCCCATTACTACGAATGGGATATCATCGTCAATAGGGACAAGGTCGAAATAAAGATCGGCCGTGCCATGCTCCAAAAATGGCTTCAGGCCGCCACGGATGTGCAGAAAGGGATCGGAAACTATTCCATAGGTCTGCATGAGGATCATACCGTCTTCATATGGCCTCATCCGTGATCCGTACGTTCATTCCGCAATAAAAAAGTACTCCTGCCGTCTCGCTTTTTTGGTTCCATTGGATTATATTTAGGCATAGGTTCGGGCAACGCGACGGGACATTTCGTTGCCGAACCTGCAGAGCGGAACAGGTATTCTACGACGGTTTGACGACGGGCAGGCACTGCGATGAACCTGCAGGAAAAACACGAACCTGTTCTTTCCGTCCGGAACGGACAGGATGTTATCGAAAACCTCCTCCGCGCGATCGCCGAACAATTTGATATCGTCATGGGCAATCCCGCGCGCGTCCAGGAAATATGCGCGCGGCTCAAATCGGCTCTAACCGTTCAGACTCCCCCCGAGATCACCCATCACCTCAGTACATTACTTCCGTTACTCACAAAGAAGACCGGCGCTATGGCCGCGCCCGTCTTTGAGTTGCTGGAAGAATTTGTCGGAGAATCCGAAACACCGTGGGAGCTTCTCAAAGGAATGCTTTCGGCCGCCGACGCCGATCTCTCGCTTCGCGCTCTGAAACGGATAGTTCAATTCTTCTCCGGAAACGATCTGCTTCTGGACGAAGAAAAGATCCGTTGGATCGCAGAATGGACCGATGACCCGGATAGGGCGATGAACGGAGGAGAGCACCTGTCCTGCATGGAAGCGCTCCTGGTAAGCGCGTATCCAGCTCTCTCGGATCCCGCTTCCGAACTTTTCTGTAGTTCCAGGAATCCTTATTTGCGCCGTCTTGCCGCGCGCATACTGGACGCCAGAAATGAACCGCTCCGGACAGAGCATGCTGAAAGAATACTGGGTAAGGAAACGCTTTCACTCCTGGCGCCGTACCTTGCTTTTGTTGGAACGCATCATCTGGAACTCCTTTCGTTGCTTCCGTTTCAAGGACAAGCCCCTCCGTTTTTGAACTCGTTCAGATCAGCCATGGACATCTTGGGCGAAAACCTTTTGAAGCAGGTCGTCGCAGAACTGGGATGGCAAAGGCTGAATCTTGGTATCGAAGTCCGACGCTGCGTGCGTTTTTCCATTGGTGATACGGTTCCGCTGATCCTCCGCCCTTCTGAAGCGGACCTGCTGGCTTCCTGCGGGCCTTCGCCGCCGACATCCGAGGTGTTCGCAGTCATAACTCACGGAACAGAACCGGAGAGCGAAATCGTTGTCAATAACGCCGTCGATCCGGCCACGCAATTTCGTCTCTACAATCTTGCTCATGCGGAGCTGCTGGCACGTTTTCTCGCCGTGGAGCCGTTGTCGGTCGAAAAGGTACAGTCAATGCTTGAGCAGATGGACCGCGTTGTCAGAGATTTTGTTGATCTGTTTTCGGATTTCAGCGAGGAATGCGGCGTACTTCCCGATATTTATGACCGATTGCGCTCCCGTATCACCGAGGGCCTGCAGAACTCACCGGATCATGCTCCTCTTTCTGCCGAATTGACACGGCTTGTTATGATGTTTGAGGATCCAAAGTCCGTACGCGATACGCAGACGCTCCACGGCCTCAAGCGATACCTGCACCAGAAAGGCCTGCAGCTGGGTTTTCGGCTTGTTCTTCGAAGCCGATCCACCAATCGCACGGTGGATATCCTGCTGGCCACCAAAGAACGCCTCATGCCGGCACCGTTCAAAAGCATCAGGTACGCCGACTTTGAACCGGACCCTGTGAAAGACCTTTCAGAGATACGCATTCCTTACCCCATCGCTGTTGTTGCCGAAGGCTTTCTCCGTCAACTATTATACGGTCACGAGAGTTTTCCCAGGGTCGATGTCTTCTGCTACGGCAACGAGGTACATTATTATCTTTCGTTCAGGAATCATCCTGCGTTTCTGCGTATCAATTTCGCGCCCCCTTTACAAGGAGGCATGATCGATCTGGAGTATTTCGGCGTGAGCAAATACGAGCTCTCGGTGCATCCCGACCTCTTTCTCGACGCCTTACGGAAATTTTTTCAATACCTTGAATTTGATATTGATATCGAGAATACTCGGGTCCATGCCCGTTACGATAAAGAACATGCCCACGATCTTGAAAGCCTTTGTCACAAAGTGGAAGGCATATTCCGCCTCGCGCCTTACCTGCTCGATATCGACTGGACCATCGGCTCCCTGCAACTGGATGCCGATGCGCGGAAAAAAGTGGCCGAGGCCTGGGCGGCTTCATTCGCGCATTGGGGCATATTGCCTCTGCGTCACGTTCTCACCGAGGACCGCACCGGTATTGTTGAATCACTCGAGGAAACGCCGGCCGGAAAACGCGAGATCCGATGGAGCGGCGACTCCCCTTATACCGACCGGATGATCCTGCGTCCCGACGATACGTTTTATGATAACCTGTGCGAGGCCATCGAACGCCTCGGAATCGGTATAACGCCCGCCAGAACGGAAGAAGGCCATCGCCGATTTGGTCAGATCCGAATTGAGAGATGGCTCTTATACCCGCTCCGCGGCGCCGTGTCCCGTGGAGAAGTATTGGAAACTTCCGAAGGATTCCGCCGCGTGCCCGGCGACCTCTTTTCGCGCGTTCATGAAGCCGAATTTGTAGCCCACATCTTGGCCGGCGATGATGCGATATTGTTACAGACACTATCCCTCGCCCGGTGCATTGAGCCGCTTGAAAAGACGCTTGATTGGCGAACCACCGGTTTTATCGCCGGCCATGCGGTGCAGTTTTCACGGCTGCCGCTTCGCGGCGAGGAATTGGGAATATATATTCTTCGCGGAGACAAGAACCGCATTCGGCTGGCATTTTTTACTCACGGTACCGTCCTTTTCCGCCATCGAAAAGATACATCCGATGCGTGGCGTTTTAATGCTCTTTTTGACTCAAGAGAGTTTGTCACCATACTGAGAAAAACCAATTATCCCGTCAATAGTTCCGATGTACTACCGGAAGTGACCGCAAACGACGCCGGCCTCGTAAGAATTGAAATGATGGGCTATATAGATTCGCCGGAACAAAAACCGCTTGCCGGAGAAAATATTATTTCCGGCCTCGGTGCGTCGCCGGGCCGCGCCGTCGGACGCGTTTTGTTTGAGATCACCGGAAAAAGGCCGGAAGACCTCGACGGTCATATACTTCTGGCATCGGCGATACGGCCGGAGGACAATGCTTTTCTTTATCATGCGGCTGGTATCATATCCACGGGAGGCGGAATCCTAAGCCACGCCGGATTACTGGCCAACCAGTTCCATAAACCGGCCATCATCATTTCGGGACGTTGGGAGCCGCAAAGAAACGCCGCACCGCTTTTGCGATACACCAGTATGGAATACGATGTCGAAGAGAAGGAAATATCCGGATTCCGCATTTCCATGCGCAAGGGCATCAAAGAGCGTGAACATCTTATGACGGAAGGAGACTTGCTCATCATAGAATCCGCTGAAGGAAGAGTTCGTGTCTTGGGACAGGAATTGGATGCGCTCGCTTTGCATGAGAGCCTGATGCAGTTCAGCAGATCCTCCGCCATGCTGTCACGGTCTACGGCCGATCATGATACGCTCATCCTGCGCGGCCGGCGTCTGCAGGCAAGACATCAGATCGAAAAGATCCTGTCCAGACTGACCAATCCGGCGCTCGCGTGCCACGCCGTTTATGAACTTCTGCTGAGCCGCGACATTCCTAATCGTATCGTGCCTGTGAGTGAAAAAGCGCGTCTGTTTGGCCTGATCATGGAAAATCCTTCCATTGGCCCGATCGCACTGGAGTATCTGCGGAAAATCGTCATTGAAATACATCAACGCTTCGCAGGACGCTTGAAAAAAGCCTTGGGTCATATTCCGGAGTCGTATTCCATCCATGAGATATTGAACCTGCGCCTGGATGTTCTGCAGACCGGACAGGCGCTTGGAGAAGTAAAGATCAGTCTTCAGGCTTTTGGAAGGCCGGATTTTCTGTTCGATGTTCTGGATACAACGGAACTCGATCGCGTCGCCAAGGAGCGTATACGAGCACTCTTCAAGCAGACGTTAGCCCTGCTCCATGCCAATGCCCGTACGCGTCATGTTTTGCGCGATGCCGAGAGAATGATCCGCATTATAAATGTACCATCGGAGGAACAAGATATTATCCGTTCGAAACTCCTGGATATCACGCAAAAGGATACGGAAACCCTCGGTCGCTTTTCTGAGCAAAATATTATTCGGCCGGAAGATGGCGGGATTGAACTACATCCTTGGATCGGGTGGAAAGCCGCCAATCTTTGCGAGATCGGCAAACTGACCGACAGCCGTTGGGTACCGCCGTGGTTTGCCGTCTCAGACCACGCTTTTCGGTCCATCATGCAGGCGCCTATGGAGACGTTGGTTGGAAAAACCGCCGTGTACCCTCATAAGTGTTCCACTCTCGAAGAAGCCATCACGTCCATACTGTCGGCACCTCAAACCGACCATGCGCAGAAGGCCGTGAGCATCCAAAATCTTTGGGACGCCGTCATTCTGCCTGAGGAATTTTCAAATGAAGTAGTATCAGCTTACCATGCGCTGGGTACGGAGGATAACGAACCCTATGTGGCGATTCGCTCTTCCTCCCGCGAGGAAGATGCCGAAGCGGCATCCCGGGCCGGTGAATTCGAAACGTTTCTGTACATCAAAGGCGACGGCGCCGTTCTCAGTTACCTCAAACGTACCTGGAGCGGTCTCTGGAGCGAGCGCGCCATTCACAACCGCCTGGTTCTTGGTCATTCAGCTACCGTAACCGGAGGCGGCGTGATCGTGCAGAGAATCGTTCATTCAAGGATATCCGGCGTCATCCAAACGGTGAATGTGGGGCGCAACGACATGCGTGAGATAATCATCAATGCCGGACTAGGTCTTGGCGAAGGGATCGTCTCCGGTACCGTGTCCGCCGACCAGATCACGGTTTCCAAAGGACCTGATCCTAACAAAGAACATCTGCAGTTCACTTACGTAACGGCGGACAAAAAGGAATACGTCGTTTTCAATAAGCACACAGGACTGGGTACGATCCGATGCAGCGCTCCTTATCACAAAAGACTTCGCCCCGCCCTCGAATACGTGGAACTATGTGAATTGGTCAGTAAAGCCCTCGAATTGGAGATGTCATACGGTTATCCGCTTGATATCGAATTTGGCCTTGAAGGAACTAATATCTGGATCCTGCAGGTGCGGCCAATCCCTTCATTCTTGACGGCCGTTCAGGAAACTATTCAAAAATATCCCTTGACCGGCGGTCCGTCGGTCGCTGTAACATTTGAAGGAGAAGATTGCCATGATCAAACGTGAGGAATCTCTGGAATATCATACTTCGGGCAGACCGGGAAAAGTGGAATTGCGTGTTACGAAACGTTGTCTGACGCCGCGTGAAATGCGTCTGGCATATATTCCGGGTGCTTGTTTTCCGTCGGCCGAGATCATGGAGCATCCGGACAGTATTTTCCGATACACGCTTAAAGGGAATCTGGTCGGTGTGATCACCAACGGCTCGGCCGTTCCCGGCTTGGGTCGTGTGGGCGCGGCGGCCGCCAAGCCTATGCAGGAAGGTGCCGCCATGCTTCTGAAACGTCTGGCAGATATAGATGTATACGATCTGGAACTCGACACGGAGGATACGGATCGTTTTGTTGAAACGGTGAAAATGCTCGAACCGACCTTTGGCGGGATCAACCTCAAGGACATACAGGCTCCCGAAGGACTGGAGATCTACGAACGCCTCCAGACGATACTCGATATTCCCGTGTTTCATGAAAATCTGTACAGTTCGGCGGTCGTAGCCGCCGCCGCCATGATCAACGCTTTGGAGCTTGTAGAAAAAAGTTGGGCCGATATCCGGGTTGTTATTTGCGGCGCCGGCACCGTCGGTATCGGATGCGCACGGCTGCTTCTCCGAATGGGGGTCCGTCCGGAGAATCTCTGGCTTTACGATATCAAAGGCTCTCTGCATCCGAACCGAGAAGATTTGTTTGAATATCAGAGACTCTTTGCACAAAAAGACGCACCTTTGGAATTCACCATGGGGATCAAAGGCGCGGATGCATTGATCGGGGCTTCCGTCGGCGGAATATTTACGGCCGACATGCTTAGGTCGATGAACCGGTTTCCCATTGTATTAGCATTGGCGACACCGGAGCCCGAAATTAGTTATCGTGACGCCCGCGGCAGCCGCCAGGATATCATAGCCGCAACCAGCAGCGGCATTTACCCAAACACGTTGACCGATCTTTTGAGTTTCCCATATATTTTTCGGGGTGCGCTCGATGTTCAGGCCAAAAGAATCTCGGAAGACATGATGATCGCGGCCGCACGGTCGCTCGCCAAATTGGCCCGGGAAGAAGTCGTCGAGGAAGTGGAACATGCTTACGGCAATGAACATTTCAGTTTCGGTCCCGATTATATACTTCCCAAACCGATAGACCCGCGCATCCTTGTCTGGGAATCTTCGGCCGTTGCGCAGCAGGCCGCCGCAGAAAAATTGGCCGGACATCCGATCGACACTTCCGCTTACCAGGAAAGCCTTGCGGTCAGAATCGGAACCGGCCGCGAGATCCTTCGAAGCCTGATGCTTCGGGCGCGCCGGGAAAAAATGCGCGTCGTATTTGCCGAAGGCAGCAACGAAACGATCTTGCGTGCAACGGGAATCATTTTGGAGGAAGGCATCGCCATACCGATCCTGATCGGGCGGGAAGACGAGATACGAAAGACCATGGACCGTCTTCGACTGGATATGCACGGTGTAACGATCGTTGATCCATCGAAGAGCCCGCGGTTCGATGCCTACGTGGACGAATATTTCCGGATGCGCCGCCGTCACGGGGTCATTCGTCCCGCAGCCAATTACCGACTGCGGCACCGCGATTATTTTGCTGCGATGATGGTGCACACCGGCGACGCCGACATGATGATCGCAGGACTTTCCACGCATTATGTGGATACGCTGCGTACGATCATCGAAGTGATCGGTCCGGCCAAAGGCAACCGCCGGATCAGCAGTCATCATTTGGTACTGCTTCCAAAGGATGCGGTCATACTTGCCGATTGCGTGGTCAATATCGATCCGGATGCCGAGGAGTTGGCCGAGACCGCGCTTCTGGCGGCAAGAACCGCGCGCTCCCTCGGGATCGAACCGCGCGTGGCCATGTTGTCCTTTTCCAATTTTGGAAGCGTCTCGCATCCGCTGGCCAAGAAGGTTCATGCGGCCGCCGAACGGGCCAAAGAGAAACAGCCCGAATTGATTCTAGACGGAGAAATGCAATTGCTCACCGCCCGTCAGGATTCTGTGCGCAACGAGTACTTCCCGTTTTCAGAATTGAGAAAGGACGCCAACGTGCTGATCTTTCCGGATCTGCAGTCGGGCAATCTTACAATGCAGGCCCTTCAATGCATGAGCGATGCCAATGCTATCGGCCCTTTGCTGATGGGAACACGTTTGCCGGCGCACATCCTCCAGTATGGATCAACGGCTGAAACCGTAGTTAACGTAACGGCCATCGCCGTAGTGGAAGCGGCGGAATTGCGTGAGAAGAGCTCGGCGGTCATTTGAACCTGGCCATAGGCACAACGTAATTCATCGTTGAACTTGGCTCATACAAACGTTATTATCAGACGTTGTACCAATCATTAAACCAATAATTATGCGCCGGCTTAAACATCTTTTTGAGAATAACAGAAAATGGGCGAAGAAAATTACCGCATCCCAGCCTGATTTCTTTGAAAAACTTTCCGGACAGCAGTCGCCGGCTTATTTATGGATCGGATGTGCGGACAGCCGGGTTCCCGCCAACGAGATCGTCGGGCTGTTGCCGGGTGAGATGTTTGTTCATCGTAACGTTGGAAACATTGTCGTACATACGGACTTCAATTGCCTATCCGTCATCGAATACGCCGTGGAGGTCTTGCACGTAAAAGATATTATCGTGTGCGGACATTATGGCTGCGGCGGCGTGCAGGCTTCACTGAAAGACAATCTTCTGAGTATCAGCGACAACTGGTTAAGGCATATCCGAGAAGTGGCTCAGATTCATGAAAAAGAACTGAATAAGTTCAAAGACCAAAAGAAAAGGCTGGACCGTTTATGCGAATTGAATGTCATTGAACAGGTTCAGAATGTTTGTAATACAACCATTGTACAAAAAGCCTGGAGGAGACGCCAGAGCCTTGCTGTCCACGGATGGATCTACGGATTGCGAAACGGGCTTTTGAAAGACCTCAATGTTTGCATGACCGGTATCGACCGCTTTAAATCATTTCTCTAGAAGAAGAACTTCAACACGGCCCCCATTCACCATTTGATTGGGCATCTATTATCTGCAGACGAAAAGGCTGTTGGCAAATCGATTGCGGCAAATGCCCACGAGCAGCGCATCATTTAATCCGCTTGAACAAATAAGCGCTCTCTTTCAAAACGCTCTCTTTCTCACCGGTATTGACCGCATATTTGGCTCCGCTCCAGATGGCGGCGCTGCCGTATGCGCCTTTCTTGTTCACGGCATAAAATGTTACGTTGAACTTGGGTTTCCTGTCATCGGTCAAAAGCCGAGCTTCCTTCGTATGGTCAGCGATCCTTTGACAGGCCGTAAGGCAGGCCTGTTCCGGTGACTGGCCCTGACGCATATATTCCACTACCATCACGCTGCTGCAATTGAGCAAGTTGGCCTCGCCGCGTCCTGTGGAACCCGCTGCTCCGACTTCGTTATCCACATACAGACCGGCACCGAGAATCGGAGAGTCACCGACACGGCCTGGTATTTTGAATGCAAGCCCGCTGGTTGTTGTTACCCCGGAAATATTGCCAAATCCATCCACGGCGTTGCAATTGATGGTGCCGGTAAGACGAATGTAATTTTTCAGACTTTCGCCTATGTCTTTATCTTCGAGATTATGTTCGGGCAGCCAGTCGTCGTCTTTGCTCAGGTTTTCCTTCCACCTGAGCCATTCTTTTCGTGCCTCTTCCGTCAGAAGATCTTCCTCTTTGAATCCGTGCATGCGTGCAAATCTCAAAGCCCCTTCACCCACGATGAGCACATGGTCCGTACGATCCATAATCACTTTCGCTACTTTCGATGGATTTTTGATATTCCTGAGAGACGCAACACCGGCGCCGCGGCACGTCGGGCCGTGCATCACGCAGGAGTCCAGTTCAACTACGCCTTCTTCGTTAGGAAGTCCACCGTAACCAACGCTCATGTCTTTGGGATCGTCTTCCACGATATTGACCCCTGCAATGCATGCGTCAAGCGCATCGGCGCCGCCCCGGATGAGTTCCATAGCTTTAGCCGTCGCCTGAAGCCCATTGGCGCTGGATATTACGACCGGCATGGTCCCAGTCTGTACTTCCGGCAACCCGGCCGTCCAGGACTCCGGAGAGACGAGCAGCCCCGTACCGGCTATCAGCGAATGCCTCAAAAATTCACGTCGCTGTGTTTTCATAGAACCTCCTGAAGGTTATCTTTATCATTTATTATTCCGGTTTCTTCCATTCAATGGTTATGAGTTTGTTGACAGAGTCGATCTTGGCCGTGGCGCGGTAATTCTCCAATGGCGTTCGCCAGAGTGAGCACGGATACTTTGCCGAGCTCCCCATGGAAAAAAGAAGCAATTCGGCGTAACGGGTAATATATTCTTCCTCCGTTTCTCCTTCCGAAAACTTTTTCAACCGGTAAAATACCTGATAATAGAAATTTTTCATATCCACGTAACCAAGACTGTCGGCCTGGCTGTACAAACACGGAAAAAGGTCCGATCGGATGAACTTCTTTTGCTTATGGCTCAGTCCGCCGGTATCGAATTTCAGTAAGAGATAACGACGCGGACTACGGAGATCCTTCTCCAAAGAAATTCGCCAGTCCTGATAAGACTCTTTGAGCATTTCGGAGATGGTTTGTTTCAGATTCCGAAGACATTCCTCGTCCGATTCACCGAGTTTGACGGATCTAAAAGAATATCCGTACACCACGTTGGTGCTGCGGTGAAGACTCTTGAAATACATTCGGATATCCGTACCTCCGTATTGTCCTCCTACGCCGTTGTCACCCGCCACGATCAGATCGATTCGGAAGTAGCGGTCGCTGTCATGACTGAAAATGGGTTCCGCAAATCCTCGCCATTTTTCAAATTCTTTCTTCTTCCAGCTTAATCTCTTAAACTGCACTTCGGATAAAACCTCTTCCAGCGTGATGCGCATCTTATCGTTAAGTAATGTTAATGTGCTTTCGGGAATATCCATAGGAGCGGGCCTGGATTGGAAGAGGGTTGGAGACCCGTTCACAAGATTAACGTTCCACGGGGCCTGACGGTTGAATTGACCGTTGATCTCGATATAACATTGCACCGTATCCACGCCGTCAAAGAGCTTGTTTTCCTGCGCGTTCAGTGAATAGACGGCAAAAAACAGAAGTATAAAGAGAGAAAAAATAATTCTTTCCGAATTTTTTCCTGTGGCCATGTCCCGATAAAATGAAATGAATATTAAACCTTTACAGAATAAGTTAGTCTAATCCATTACAAAAAACAAATAACTAAACAACGACACCAAGAGAGGTCAGACATGAAACGAGCTATTTATCCGGCACTAACCGCTTTAATATTCCTCGTCGGCTTAAATGCCTTTTCCCAGAATAGAGATATCACTATTATCGGAGGCGACGAGGGCGATGAGGATTTTGATTTTCTCGCATGGGCGCCCGAGGTTCCTATGCCTCCTGAGTTTGGAGGTATGGGCATGGGCTTCGGTATGGGCCCCGGCGGTATCATGATCGGCGACGACATCGATTTACCGGATCCTGGCAACATGCCGGACGATCTTAATCTGACTAAAGATCAGATGGACAAGATCAAGAAGATCCGAAGCAATGCCAAGAAGGCCAATATACCTTTGCACAGCGATGTCCAGCTGAAACACTTGGAACTAAAGGATCTCATGGATTCCGACAGCCCCGATAAAGCAGCCGTGGCGGGCAAGATCAAAGAGATCGATGCTCTCCGTACGCAGATCAAACTCAATCACATGAATGCACGCATCGATTGCCGCAATGTGCTCACCAAGGAACAAAAAGAGAAACTCGAACAACTCCGTGAGAGAAAGAGAATGATGTTCATGGACGGCGGTAAAAGAAAAATGAAATTCAAACGCTGGATGCATGGAGAATAAGAGGGTAGCTCTCCTTGATAAAAAGGCAAAGCCGCAAGCTTTGCCTTTTTCTTTTTGTAAACCGTCTTGATTTTGACTGTCCCCTTTTCTATTTTATTTTATTAATCAATCATCCGATGCCATGACACCTCACGATTCCAATTCATTGCTTCTATTATCGGCCGTTCCCGGCATTGGGCATTCCAAGCTTCGTACCTTGGTGGGTAAATTCGGTTCGGCGGAAAAGGCCTTGGCGGCTACGCCGGCTCAAATAATCGCCACCGATGGATTCGATCAGAAGACCGCCGAGAAGATCCTGGACCCGTCTCTGCGTGATCCACGCTATACTCAAGAACAAAGAAGGTTGATGGACGAATACGGGACCCGTCTGATCACATTCTGGGACGACGAATATCCTGAGAACCTTAAGAATATTTACGATGCACCGGCTTATCTATTTGTGCGGGGTACGCTTTCCGAATCCGATCGGTATTCTGTTGCTTTGGTCGGTACGCGCGATTGTACGCCCTACGGCAGACGGATGACCGAAATTCTGTCGCAGGAACTGGCAAAGAGAGGCATAACGATCGTCAGCGGATTGGCGCGCGGTATCGATACCGTGGCCCATAAGACCGCGCTGGCTCATGGCGGACGAACCCTGGCTGTCCTGGGTTCCGGCGTGGACCGCATCTATCCTGCGGAAAATTTTAAACTCGCTATGGACATAACGTCCAACGGCGCTCTCATCTCCGATTATCCCATGCACACCGCGCCGGATGCCGTTAATTTTCCAGGGCGCAATCGTATCATCAGCGGCATTTCGCTGGGAACCGTGATCATCGAAGCCGGTTCCAAAAGCGGTGCGCTGATCACGGCCGATTATGCTCTGGAACAGAACCGCGAAGTATTCGCTGTGCCCGGCAATGCCACCGTACCTCAATCCGCCGGGCCGCACAGATTGATCAAGAACGGCGCTAAACTTGTAGAATCGGTGGACGATATACTGTCCGAACTCGAACATAAACTGAAGCCGCTCATCGCGCCGGTCAGGAAAGAAAAGGTCTTACAGCTCAGTTTACAGGAACAGTCGGTGTATGATTGCGTTGCCGATGATCCTTTGCACATCGATCAGATATCCAAAACGGCCAACATGAGTGTAAGCGAGGCATTATCCCATCTCCTCAGTCTGGAACTGATGGGCGCCGTAAGGCAATTGTCCGGTAAACATTTTATCAAAATCTAACCGAGGTAGTACGTGGCAAAAAAAGTGCTGGTTGTCGACGATGAGAATACCGTTCGCAGTCTGTTAAAGATCTATCTTTCCAAAGCCGGATACGAACTCGACTTTGCCGAAGACGGCTTGCAGGCCATGGAAAAGATCAAAACCTTTGATCCCGATGTGGTCATTCTGGACACCAACATGCCTGGCAAGAACGGCATCGAAGTCTGTTCCGAGACAAAGGCCGTGAACCCGTCCAGGCCGAAGATCATATTCCACACGGGCTCCCTGGAAGAATACAAAGCCAAAGCGGAAGCGGCCGGCGCCGATGCCACCTTTGCCAAGACCGGTATGGGAGGGCTGGGTAAACTGGTAGAACTTATTAATACACTGTAGCGGCTCATCCGCAGAGTTCATAAAAAAAGCCCGTCCGGTCGGACGGGCTTTTTCATTTTGACCATCTAGAATCAATCTTTCTTCGGGAAGTAACGGGCATAAACGGCGTCCGTAAACGCGATCGCTTCTTTCTGATAAGGATTGACTTCCAACGCATAGAACGTATCGTCAATCATATTGTTGGCGTCTTTCCAATTGGTCGCGGCATTGAGGTTGGCGAGCAACTGGAAGAATTCCTTATCTTTCTTCTTGAAGAGTTTCTTGATATACAGTTTCTTGTCTTTGTCATCGATCAGTTTATTAAGGTCTTCGAGAACTTCTGCCTGGCCCATTTGACGCGCCAGGTGCTCGGCCAGCTGAGCGGCCGTGTCTGCGGCACCGGCGGCCGTTGCTGCGGCCGGTTTGACCTCCGCTTTGACCTCCGGAGGTGGCATCTGGGCCGGCAACTGGATATCCTCTTCTTCTTCCTCTTCAAAGAACGCACTCACATCGGCGGCCTGTTCTTCTTCTTTGACATCTTCGATCTTTGAAACAAGATTAGACAGGTTCTTCGTCGAAACGACTTCCTTCTTTTCTTCGTACTTCGTTACCTCGACCGGTTTCGGAGCCTCTTTTACCTTCGGCTCAATATCGCCTGTCTCGAGGAACGACTTAAGCATTCCGGCCAGCTGGGATACCGGTATTTTATCTTTTCCCTTGGACTGCGCATTTTTCATCGCATTTACAAATTCCGGCAGGCCGCGGTCCTGGTACGCATTGATGAGTATTTCCGTATCCAGGAGATCCGATTGCTGATCGCGGCCGAGATTGAGGAAACCGACGATCACCTGGGCCATATTGACGGCGGCTCCGCTTTTATCCTGAGACAGGGCCATCTCGTCCAACTGCTGAATAAAATTCTTAAATTTGGTCCGGGAGATCGTCTCCATCGGATTATTCTTAAAGAATTGTTCCAGCGCTTTGTAGTAATATTCGTAATCCAGAAAGTATTTCATCGAATCCATGACCTCGGCCGGCGTGATGACATCGTCGTCGCGGTAGATGAATTGGACCATCGTACGCTGCGGCTGGATCAGGAAGTTGGTCTGAAGTTTGACGGCCTGTTCCATCACGCGGTGCAGCTTGGCGCGGCTGAATATGGCCGTATTCTTCAGGAGTTCGTACAACTCGTCAAATTTCTTCCTTATCTCCGGGAGGTCGTAATTGAAACGGCCGGAGGACAGGAACATGGAAGACTCTTCGCGGATCCATTTTTCAGATTCGCGATCAAAATAGTTTTTTATGAAGCTGGGGATATCCCTCTTTTTGATTTCCTGCAGTGATACGCGTTCATCTCTTCCAATGATCTTCTTGTCAAGATTGAGCGTAATACCGTCTATTTCGGTAATGACCATGGTTCACTCCTTTTTTAAATCCTAAACTACTTTATAATTCTATTTCCAAACCTTCTTTGGCGCCAATAACTTCGGTTGGACATCCTTTTTCCTGCAGAAGCTTCTTCACCGCATCCACGATAGTATCTACAAACGCATCGTTGTGCCCCGGATCGTGGTGGTAGATCGCCAGGCGCTTGACCTGGGCTTTCCAGGCTATTTCCGCCACGTAATCAAATGGAGAATGTCCCCACCCGACTTTGGTTTTATATTCGTCCGGCGTATACTGACAATCATGAACGAGCAGATCGGTACCTTTTGAGAAATTGATGATACGATGATTATTATTGCCCTTGTATTTCATTCCCTCAAATTCCGGGCTGTCGGATTCTTGGATAGGATACGGTTCATTGTCGCTGACATAGACCACCGATTTCCCGTTGTATTCCACACGATAACCCAGCGCAAACCCCGGATGATTGAGATAAAGCGTGTCCACGCGCGCACCTGAGATCTTGAACTTGCCCTCGTAAAGACGCTTGAATCCGATGGAGGCCGGCATATCGCTTAGTTCTACAGGGAAATACGCGCTTTTCATCTGATCGGTGATGATCTGGTCCAGTTTAACATCGGCCTCTTCGCATCCGCAGATGACGAACTTGTTGCCGGGTATAAAGGCCGGCACGAAAAACGGGAATCCCTGGATATGGTCCCAATGCGTATGGCTGAGAAGAATGATGGCTTCCACAGGTTTTTTGCCGCGCTTCATGAGATCGTTTCCCAGCACACGAATACCGGAACCGGCATCGAAAATGATCATATTGTTCTCATCGAGCGTCAATTCCCCGCAGGAAGTATTACCTCCGTAGCCGACGGTATCCGGTCCCGGTGTCGGGATCGAACCGCGAACGCCCCAAAATTTATATTTCATGATAAAACCTCTGTGATATATAGGTTAAGACTGCGGCATTCCGAGAACCTGGTGGATCGTATCGATGAGTTTATTGGATTCGATTACTTTTGACACATAGGCGTCCGCGCCCAGTTTCAAGGCTTTTTTGCGGTCCACATCGAAGATTTTGGCGGAATATACTATGATCTTGATATGCTTCAGATCTTCGGCATCTTTAACGCTCTTGCAGATCGTAAAGCCGTCCACTTTAGGCATCATGATATCCAGCAGGAGAAGGTCCGGCTTGGTGCGGCGGATCAGTTCCATGGCGTCGGAACTATCATCGCTCGGTACGACTTCGAATTTTCCGATCTGGCTCAGTACCTTGGTCGTGATCGAAAGAAAATCGTCGTCGTCGTCAAAGATCAAAATTTTCTTTTTCATAGGACCTCGGGTTCCATTTGTTCAAGAATATGCAGTTTGCGGTAGGTCTCGGCATATTGGATATAACGTTCTGCGGATTGTCCTATCGCGTTTATTTCCTCGTCGGTCAAATCACGCACCGGCTTGGCCGGAACACCGGCAACCAGGCTTCTTTCAGGAACTTCAAATCCTTCTGTGACCACGGCGCCCGCCGCGACCAGCGAATGCCGGCCTACGATCGCACCGTCCAGTACCTTCGCGCCCATACCGATCAAGACGTGATCCCGAATGGTGCATCCGTGCAGGATCGCACCGTGGCCCACCGTCACATCGTGACCGATCACCGTAGCGTGCTTCTTGAATGTGACATGAACGATGGCGCCGTCCTGTATATTCGTACGGCGGCCAATCCGGATAGAATTAACATCTCCCCGAAGCACGGCGTTGAACCAGACGCTGGCATCTTCACCGATCTCGACGTCCCCTACGATCCGCGCACCTGGCGCAATAAATACGGATGATGGAATTTTGGGGGTTTTTGATAAAAACGATTCGATCATGGATCGGGCGATTTAGGGGTAAAATAGTGTGGTGCAATATACTTATGCGATTTTCGAATTTCAAGTGAAAAAAAGCGGCTTTTCTCAGACACCGGGAGATAAATCCTTGCTTCACAACAAAATTTATCTTATTGTTTTCTGATATTGTAATCCTCAACTCTTGGTGTATCGTTTGCCTGGATCTGCGGGAAATACATGTCCCTTTTGCCGGCACTCCGCCGGTTTTGTGTTCGTGCACGGTCACTACCAGTGCATCAACTGCAAGAACGTGATCATACGCTGCTGCGAAGGAGAAACCTGTTCACCCGTTCAAATCCGCGCAGTTACAAACAAAAAGACAGAACCAGAATCATCACATAATCACTCATCGGAGATCTTATGAGGTTTTTGTTCTTGATAATTTCCGTCACACTGATCGGCACATCATCGCTGGCGGCACAGACAACGCCGTTTCTGACCGAATCGGAGATCGATAATCTGGCCAATGAACTCAGCGGTGACCGCGCTTTCGAACATATCCGGTGGCTCTCCCATTGGCACCGCGACTCGGGCATGGACGGCTATTTTAAAGCCGCCGAATACGTCATGCAGGCCGCTAAAGAGGCCGGCTTGGATGATGTTACATTCATCGAACAGCCGATGGACGGGGCCAATTATACCGCAAAGTCCGCAGAATTGTGGATGCTCGAGCCCGTTGAGATCAAGCTGGCTGACATCGGAGACCACGCCGTTTATCTCGCCGACGGAAGCCGTGATGCCGATGTGACGGCCGAACTCGTCTGGGTCGGCGACGCATCCAAAGAATCACTCAAGAACCTGGACGTCAAAGGCAAGATCGTTCTGACCGACGGAAATGCTTATGCGGCCGTTTACAATGCCGTGTGGGACAAAGGCGCTCTTGGCATCGTCGTATTCCAGACCTCGGAAGGCCGATCACCCATGGACTTTCCGGATCAAATTGCGTGGTCGCGCATTCCGCTCGATCCGCCTGAGGGAAAAACCGGTACGTTCGCCTTCTCCCTGCCTCCGCGCAAAGGCGAGATCCTGAAACGCATTTTGACAAGCTCCAAACCGGACGACTGGTTCGCTACCGGTAAGAAGACACCGGCAGGCAAGATCGTGCTGAAAGCCAAAGTAGATACCGAGATAGGCAAGAAGCCGGGCCGCACGGGTTTCGTCGAAGGTTGGATACGCGGCACGACCTATCATGATCAGCAGATCGTCTTGACGGCGCATTTGCAGGAGGAACAGGGCTCGGCCAACGACGACGGTTCTGGTTGTGCGAATCTACTGGAGCTGGCCCGCACTTTCAATAAGTTGATCAAAGAAGGAAAAATGTCTCGGCCAAAGAGGGACATCCGTTTCTGGTGGACAGATGAAATATACTCAGAATACCGCTACTTTATGGACCATCCGGAAAGCCCGGGTCAGATGCTGGCCAATCTACATCAGGACATGACTGGAGCCCGATTTTCACTGGCCAGCCGTTCCCAGCATCTGATCTTTGCGCCGCAGTCACGCACGTCGTACCTGGATGCTTTGTTTGAAAGTGTCGGAACGTACGTGATACGTACCAATAATCCGTATCTGTCGGCCAGCCGGATCGGCGATGGAGCGCGTCCGCACACGCGCGCGATCTATTCCACACGCGGTTCCCGTGAAGGCTATCGAGCGGAATTCGTTCCTTATTTCGGTTCATCGGACAATATGACCTTCACCGAAGGGGCCGTCGGAGTTCCCTCCGTAGCGCTCATCAACTGGGACGATAATTACATCCATTCCTCCGATGACGATCTCTGGCAGGTGGATCAGACGCAGCTGAAACGCAACAATTTCATCATTGCTTCCATGGCGCTCTTTTTGGGCTCTGCCGGTAACCATGAAGTTCCCGTACTGGCTTCGGAAACCTTCGCGCAGGGACAAAAACGTCTGGCCAACGACCTTCGCGTATCGATGGAGATTTTGCGGAACTCCGGCTCAGACCGCGATTCGGCTTACAAAGATGCGGTCCTCGTTTTGGAGCAAGGGATACAACGTGAATTACGCGCGATCAGCTCCATCCGGATATTCGGCGCGTCGGACAAAACTTCTCTGGCGCTTTTGGATAAAATGCGGGAGCGAACAGCGGCCAAAGAAGCCGAATTAATGAACGATCTGAGCCAATTCTACCGTCAGCTTTTCAACGCAAAACCCGTTGATATCCGGCTGAATGGGGCCGAAAAAGCGGCGTCGGGAAAGATTCCTGTCAATGCAACGCCGCTGAACACCTACTTCAACCATCGTGATAAAGTTAAATACAAATCCCATCTTCATGCGATCATGAAGTCGGAAGTGTATAATTTTGTTGACGGCAAACGGAGTTACTACGATATTTACAAAGCGGTCAAGGCTGAGGCGCTTTCGTGCGGCACATGGTATTACGGAGAAGTTTCGCTGACAGACGTCACAGGGCTTCTTGACGCGGCCGTCGAGGCTCAGGCAACAAAACTAAAATAACGAAGGAGGCTCCATATGATGGATAAACTCATGCGCCGAATGCTGCCTCAGGTCATCGGCTTTTTTCTGATGACGCTGGGCTGGTATGTCAGCATTGTCAATGTCGGATTGGACAAGTTTGTAGCGCCGACGATCTTTACCAAGTCGTCGATGACCGGATTACTTTTGATCCTGATTGGTGCATACCTGCCTCAGATCTGGATCGCGATTTTGAATAAGCTGAATAAGTAGTTGCCCTGATCCGGACACTACCGGTGGCGCGAATACAAGACCGCGCTTACCGCAAAGCCGAGTGTGATGACGATGAGACCGATGCCGGTAAAGGGCACATACAGTGCGCCGATCACACTGAGCGCCGCAACCCCTATCGTATTGAAAACGGCAAATCTTTTCAATGGTACGGCCGGATCGTTTTCTTTAACGATCAGCCAGTTCTGCAATCCCAAAAGTATCATCAGAATACCGAAGAATACGCCCCAGCACTGCATCACATCGTAGAGTGAATACTCAAAACCCAACCCGTGAAGTTTGTACTGCTTCATAGCCTCTTCGATCAGGGACCGCTGAATATCGATTCCCTTCGGGCCAAATTGACCGAAAAAATGCGCTCCGCCCATAACCATCAGGAGAACGGAAGCTGCGTAGTAACATATTCTGGCCGTCTTCATAGCTTATCCTTTGACGCTTTGTTCTTTTTCCCCACTGACGATCAAGGCCATGACAAAACAAAACCACGCTAACGTGTAAAACGCTTGCGGAAATAAGAACGTGTACATGTAAAGCGGTATAAGGTAGATCGTCCAATAGACGGCATTTCCGATCATCATTTTTCTGATGACGCGGCCGCTCAATCCCTGCCGAACGATCCATAAATTGATCAGTCCGATAAGGGCGGTAAACATCGCAAAGCTCAGGCTGAAAAAATTAACAATATCCATCATCGGACGCTGAGCGCCGGGCAATTCCATTTGATAAGTGGTCATCAGCTCCAGCATGGCCTTTTCTTTGTCGTTTGCGGGAACCGGTTCCTGAAAAAAACCGATCATGTGGATGCAGGCTGTCAGTATCAGTACGGTCGAGCCTGTCTTAAAGAATCCTACGCCTTTCATGGAATCTCCTGTTCTTCTGTGATAGATAACTAGTTCTTATTTTCTTTTAGCCGCTTGACCCATATGGGCGTCAGGCTGATCAGTGCGGCACCGAGATACGCATAGGGAAGATACGTTTTGCCTTGCAGAAAGTAATCCAATCCCACGATAACCAGGATCAACGTCCCAAAAAGCGTGATCCGGACATTACCGTCCAGGTTCCTTTTTACGGCAACAAACGCAAGATATACATATACCAGCCCGCAAGCCAGGTAGATGGAACCAAAAACAACATTTCCCTGATCCAGCGCATCAAGTCCGGCCAATACCAGCGGAAATGCGGTCATGAAGAACGACAAGATAAAGAGTTTGTTATTCATAACGGTTTTCGGGCGCTTTTACTTTGTAATGTGTTTTTGAAATGTAAAAGACCTTTGTATCAGTCTCAACAAAAATATCATCCCTTCCTGAAAAGCGCGATACGGTTGGAATTGGTGCCCTTGGTGTTATTCCTAACACCCCATATATTGGATGTTTTAGTGAACGATTGTTGTTGGATAACAACGGCTTTGCAGGCAAAACCGGCGTTCACTCCTGCCGGAATGACAAATTCCTCCAGTTTTATCCGGCCGTTCCTGACTTCTCCGACCTCAAAAGCTACCCAGCCTCCATGCCGCGTTATACGATAGAGTTCGCTAAAGACTTTGCTCATCACCGCAGCCCAC
The DNA here is from genome assembly GCA_964415295.1 of uncultured Bacteroidota bacterium. Taxonomy (GTDB): domain Bacteria; phylum CLD3; class CLD3; order SB21; family SB21; genus SB21. The sequence goes on along the minus strand of CAYPYN010000006.1, from coordinate 314,017 downwards.
TCCTCTACTGTTCGCGAAATGGTTATTCGCTTTGCCATATGCCTGTGATCGATACCGTTGAACCACCCGCGGAGCCAATTGTCTTCCGCATACTGAACGATATTGAGAAATGGCGGTGACGTGACGGTGAGCTGCACATGATCGTCCGGGATCGCGGCCGTCGAACGGGCGTCTTTGTTAAGCCACAAGGCCTTGGAACCGATCCGCCTCAGCGTTTCGATCTCCTGCGGCTTCAGATCCTTCAGCATGAGACGGGATTTTCTTAAAATGATCTTGCGAACGTCGCGGTATTCCGGTCTTTGTCTTCTTTTTGTATTGATCAATTTCTGCCGATCGGCCGATACGGCCTGATTGGGCGGAAAAGTGTAAACGGAGAAGAAACCCGGCGAATGCCCCGTCAGGCGGTTGGTCGCAACCATGCGTATCCAATGATCGATCTCATCTTCGCTCCTGGATTTTTGTCTATGGGACAAATATCTTTTGAGCGCGACGATTTCTGATTCCGTATCGGGATGATAGAACATGGAGAGATCGATGTCGGCTTTCGATTTTCCATCCGTGGAAATGTCTGCCAGACGTTTTTCGATATCATCCAATTCTGGAACAAAGAACCGGGGGCGGCCAAGTATCACGCTCAGCGGATTGATATCGTTGGCAATAACGTTTCGTCCAAGCAATCCTGCTTCAAGAGCCGTTGTACCGCGGCCGCTGAAGGGATCGTAGATCACATCGTCCGGTCTGGAGAAAAGTTCAATGAAAAATCTCGGAAGCTGGGGTTTAAAACACGCCCGGTAGGCGATCTCATGAAGTCTGGACGCCTGGCGTTGACGAGAGGTCCAGAATTCGCCGGCAAAAACTTGGTAATACGTTTTACCGATCCTCAGAGGATCGGTCCGGTATTCTTTATAAGTTCTGAAGAAACTTCTCATCGGGAACGTTATGAATGAACAACGGTAGACAAAAAACAAAAAACGTTCAAAGCATCGACCATTTTTCGTTTCGTGTTACGTGTCTTTCATTCCTTAAAGGACTTGAATTTATCAAGCAGCATATCGTTGGTCGGAAACTGGCGTACCAAACCCAGCGCATTGGACATCGCTTCTTTAGGCAAGAGCTTGGCCAGAGAGCGCCGGAGAGCGTAATGTTTTTCCGTAGCCGTTCCGAATAGCAGTTCCTCGTTGCGCGTGCCGGACGCATTCAGGTCGATGGCCGGAAAGATCCGTGAGTCGGCCAATTCACGGCTCAGCACAAGTTCCATGTTGCCGGTACCTTTGAATTCCTGAAAGATCAGTTCGTCCATTCTGGAATTGGTTTCAATCAGTGCCGTGGCGATGATCGTAAGCGAGCCGCTGAACTCCGCATTGCGTGCCGCGCCAAAGAGACGTTTAGGTATTTCCAGCGCGCGGATATCCACACCGCCGGACATGGTGCGTCCGCTCCCTTTCTGATGCACGTTGAATACGCGTCCCAGTCGGGTAAGAGAATCAAGCAAAAGGGCCACGTCTTTGCCGGTCTCGACTTTACGTTTGGCATATTCCAGGACGAGCTGAGCCAGGCGCATATGTTGTCCGCCCTGGCTGTCGCTGGAACTGGCGAATACTTGCCCTTTGATCGTACGCTGCATATCGGTCACTTCTTCCGGGCGTTCGTCTATGAGAAGAACCATCAGATCGATCTCGGGATGATTGGCGCTGATCGCGTGGGCCATTTCCTGCATCAATCGTGTTTTTCCGGCTTTTGGGGGCGCAACAATGAGGGCGCGCTGGCCCTTGCCGATCGGACAGAAAAGATCGACGACGCGCATGGCGCGGGAACTGTCCGGCCCTTCCAGCTTGATCCATTCGTTGGGCTGGATAGGCTGGAGAACGGAAAAATCTGGCGTCTTTTCCCATTCCTCCGGAGGCATTCCGTTGATGGATTCGATAACCGACAATTGGTCGCTGCCTTTATCGCCGGGCTTGGTTTGACCCTGGATGACGACGCCGGTACGTAACCGGTGTTTTTGTATGATGGCCGGCGGAACGTAAATATCGGCCGGATTGATCCTTAGCGTAAGGGATATCTCTCGGAGAAATCCGAAACCCTTCGGATCGATTTCAAGGATCCCGTTTATTGGGTGAGACATTAAATCAGATGGGTTAATGAAGAGTGTGAATTACCTAACAATATACTAATTTTGGCGGAAACGTACCAATGTTTTTTTTGTTTTTTTTAGATAGGGCTTAGAATGAAAATATTCAATACGGAATTGTACGTATTTTTTCCGGGAGATCTTATTTTTTCAAATGGCTGTCAAAAAATGCGGCCGTGCGCTCCATCACTTGCGGCCAGGCATCGATAAATTCATGTCTTTCGCCGGCGTATTCATGATACGTAACGTCTTTCTTGCGAACCCTCAGAGAATCGTTGAGTTTTCGAGCCCATTCCACAGGGCAAGACTCATCGGTCGTAGCGTGATGGATCATGATCGGCGACCGGACACGGTCCAGGAAATACATCGGCGACAGGTTGTTCCAGAAGGACGGGTTTTCTTCAGGACTTCCGTACATGGCAAAGATCTTGTCCACATACCAAGGCCAGCGCGCGTCCCATCGGAAAAAATTGTCCCGGACGTCGGCGCTCACCGTCCCAAACAGTACAAAAGCTTTAACGAGTTCCGGATGCGTGACCATCACGTTGAGACAGATGCCGCCTCCCATGGAATGCCCCAGCATCCCGATGCGGGTGGTGTCCGCAAACCGAAGTCCGCTTTGCTTCACGGCTTTAACGGCGTTGATCACGTCTTCCACATACCCAAGGCGGAAACGCGGTTGATTCAGCGTATCCTTATCCGATTGCGCATGGTTGCGATAATCCGGATGGATCACGACATAACCTCTTTTAGCCAGATAATCCTGCTCTCTTTTGAGCCCGCGCCCGTTGGTATAAACTTTGGGGTCGATGTAGCCGTGATTGAGCACCAGGACAGGAAAGGGCCCGCGGCCTTTGGGAATATTCATGATTCCAGAGATCAGCAGTTCGCCGCTACGGTATGTGATGTAATGCCTTGTGTAGTACTTATTATCATCCAGAATCCGTCCAATGCGAAGATCCGAACCCGAAAGCTCCCTGGCCATAAAATGGGGCAACGAAACAGAATCGATCCAGCGTTTGGCCGGCGGCGTTTCGGAGGGCTCGGACACCCCGGATCCGGAAAAGTAGAGCCATCCGGCGGAAAGAATGGTTAATACGGCGCCTAACACATAGGCCATTTTGGAATTCATGATTCTGTATTTTTTGGAAATTTGGTCTTACGAACGACCGATATGCATGGTCGGAAATACTACCTTGACCCTTGTGCCTCCACCCGGACGGCTCTCGATGGTTATACGTCCTTGATGCAACTCCGCGATCATCTTGCAGATCGACAGGCCGAGCCCGCTGCCGCCGGTCTCGCGGGACCGGTCTTTATTCACACGGTAAAACCTGTCAAAGACATGTTCCAGATCATTTGCGGCGATTCCGACGCCCTGATCGGTCACGGTGATTTCCGCATGTTCCGCAAAGCCGTTCTCAGGCACAAGACGTCTAACTTCGATTTCGATGGTTTTATTCCCGGGAGAATACTTGGATGCGTTGGAAACCAGATTGAGGATCAGTTGATACAACAGGCTCTTGTCGGCATCAATCACAAGGTCACCTTCATGGCGGCAGACCAGCGGTTGGTCGTGAAGCGAACAGATCATCTCCCAGTCTTTGGAATATTCTGCACAGAATTCCGACAGAGAGACCGGCTCTTTTTGAATGCGCAGGGCATTGGCGTCGGCCCGTGCCAGAAGCAACAGGTCGTCGACGATCCTAATGATATGGATCGTTTCCTCAAGGAGGGATGACAGGATCTCCACGTATTCGTCCGGTGTGCGGTCTTTGGACAAACCGACTTCGATATTACCGCGCAGGATCGTGAGCGGCGTCCTTAATTCATGCGAGACGTTGGACGAAAATTCGTTGATCTGAGTGAATGATTTTTCGAGACGGTCAAAAAGGCGATTAAGAGAATCGCTCAGGTTCGCGATCTCCTTTTCCGTATCGCGGAGTTCGATACGCCGTCCGGGTGAACTAAGATCAATACGTCCGGCCATTTGTTCGATCTGCCTGAGAGGCGTGGTGACTCGGTTCGCCATGACGATGGCCAGGATTACGCTGACTATGAGTAAGATCGTTCCTGAAATAAGAATGGTTCGTCCCGCCAGATTAATAAAATACGCCGTACGTTCATAATTTTCGGCCGCAAGGACGTAACCGACGGTCTGTCCGCCTTTCCGGATCGGATACACCACACAGAAATATTTTGAGGAATCCGTCAGTATGTCGTAGGCTCTCACCTCGTCAGTAGGCGTAAAACGATGGAAGCTTTGGAATTCCAGGCCGTTGAGATTTTCCGATTTATGCAGAGTCCGGAACGCTATATCCGTCACTATAATATAGCGCGAATAATCCGACTGCTTGAGATGCTCAAGTTCCTGCCATTCTTTGCTCGGTTCCATGGAAATGACCCCGTGTTCGTACCGAACATAGTCGGCAAATTCCTGCGACTCGTTTTCCAGGTCCGATTGCGTTTTGGCGCGGATGAGTTTATTGAATGATACGTAAAAAACGACCGAAGTGGCCGCCGACATAAAGAGTCCGAGCGCGATGAAAATAATGATGAATTTGGTGCGGAGGCTCAGGCTCATTCGGTTTCTTCTTTGAGTATATACCCTGCGCCGCGCACGGTATGGATGAGAGGTTTCCGGCTACCGGTATCCAGTTTTTTGCGAAGGTAATTGATATAAACGTCTACCAGATTGGTACCGCGGTCGAAGTCGATATTCCACACATGTTCCGTCAGGGTGGCTCGGTTGATCAGTCGATTCTTGTTTCTCAGCAGGTATTCCAAAATCGCGAATTCTTTGTTGGATAATTCGATCGTCCGGCCGCCGCGTTGAACTTTCCTTTCGGCCACATTGAGTTCAAGATCGTCGATGGCAAGTTTGTCCACGGCCCGCGAACCGCGTCTCAGCAAGGCCCTGATCCGGGCCAGGAGTTCTATGAACGAAAAGGGCTTGGTCAGGTAATCGTCGGCTCCGGCGTCCAATCCGGCCACTTTATCCAGCGCCGTCTCTTTGGCGGTAAGAAAGAGGATCGGAATATCTTTGGAGAATTCACGGATCCTGGAACAGATCTTCAGTCCGTCCATGCCGGGCAGCATCCAGTCCAAGATCACGAGGTCGTAGGAGTTTTCCGAGGCCATGTCCAGACCCTTCTTGCCGTCATGGCTCACATCTACGGCGTAACCCGACTCGGTCAGTCCTTTGACAATGAAAGAGGCCACCTTCTTGTCGTCTTCTATGAGCAGCAATCGCATCGTAACCCCAGCCTTTCTCCGAAAGTTAATTTTAAAAACCACCATTTGCAAGTTTTGAACATTAATCTTTATTAATCTGGATAACTCTTTCCTTATAATCGTGCAATCATTATATTTTTTGGCCGGTGGTTTTTTAGGGAATTTTTTCACCGGAACACGGTTATATAACCAAATAACTTTATAACCATTAAATTATATTAAAAGAACCATGGATACACTTCCCAAATCGTTTGACGTCCTTATACAAAACAATGAAAAACCCGTGTTTGTGGACTTCTGGGCCGAATGGTGCGGTCCATGCCGTATGGTCGCCCCCTCGGTTCACCAGCTGGCTGAAGAGTTGAAGGACCGTCTGACGGTCGTCAAGGTCAACGTGGACGAAAAGCCCGCCATTGCGGCTCAATACGGCATACAAAGCATTCCGACCTTTATGATCTTTCATAAAGGAAAGACGCTGGCCCGTTTTGCCGGAGCCATGCCCTACCCGAGGCTCAAACAGGAAGTGGAAAAGCATTTGCCCCATGTACCGGAAACGGCAACAGTGTAGGATTGGAAATGGAAACGAAAGTTCAGTGGCTCGGGGAAAAACACTTCAGGGGATTTGCTGAAAATAAGACCCCGGTGGATATGGACGACAGACCGGGCGGAGCGCCGACGCCAATGGAAATGCAGTTGATGGGCCTGGCCGGCTGCGGTGGCATGGATATCGTCTCGATGCTCAAGAAAATGAGACAAGAACTCACATCCTTTGATATCCAGGTCAAAGGCGAACGCGCATCGGAAGCGCCCAAGGTTTTCACAAAGATCCATCTGGATTACCGCCTGACGGGAAAGGGGCTGGACCCGGCTTCCGTTGAAAAGGCGATACAACTGAGCTACGACAAATATTGTTCCGTCCTGGCCATGTTAAAACCGAGCGTGAATGTCAGTTATTCATTCCAGATAACCGAAGCCTAAGAGGAGAAAACCATGGATTATGGATTTTCGAAAACCGTACCTTATTCATACGATCGGGCCATCGAAAAAGTCACGGACGAACTCAAAAAAGAAGGTTTTGGTGTCCTGACCTCGATCGATGTAAAGGAAACGATGAAGAAGAAGCTGGATATCGATTTCAAAAAATATATTATCCTGGGCGCCTGCAATCCTCCGCTGGCCCACAAAGCGCTGACGGCCGAGGTGGAACTCGGCTTGCTGCTGCCGTGCAACGTGATCGTGTATGAGAACGACCACAAACAGACCGTAATAGGCTTTTTCGATCCAAAACTGATGGCCAAACTGATCGACAATAAAGAACTGAACCAGATTGCCGATGAAGTATATGCCAGACTTCATCGCGTCTATTTGGCCTTGTAACGGAGGTGTATCGTGAACTTCCGATCTTCATGGGTTTACCCCTTGATAGCTGCGCTGACCCTTGGTCTGGCCCCTTACGTACCGGAGCCGCATATCTGGAAACAATTGGTAGCCCTGACACAAGGAACCATTCATGAATTCATCGACTGGTTCGACCTGGTGCTCCATGGCTTCCCGTGGGTCTGGCTGGGGTTCGCGTTAATACGTGAGTGGCGAAATAAAGGCAGTCATAACAACAAAGGATCTTTATGAGCGAATGGAAAACGATCGTATTTCTCGCGGGTTACTTCATTCTGATGTACTACGTGCTGCCTAAATTGGGCGTGCCTACTTGAATGAACCCTTCTTGTTCCGTGCCGAACAAGCCAAAAAAGAATGAACCGGATAACGGTGAAAAAGATTACGAGGAATTAAAATGAAAAAAACTGTCTTAGGTATCCTGTTGGGCGGTCTGGCCGGCTTTGGTTACTATTATTTCGTCGGTTGTTATAACGGTGCCTGCCTGATTCAGAGTAATCCGTACCTGAGCAGCGCTTACGGCGCCGCCATGGGATGGGCTCTAACTACCGTCGTGCGACCACCTGCAAAGAAAGATGAAAATGAATCCCTTCCTTCTAAATGATTTATCCAACCACCTTAAAGAGGAGTTCTCGTCATGACCTGCAATGTTGGCAAAGCTGACCGCTCGTTTCGCATCACCGCCGGTATCGTGATCCTGGCCGCCGGTTTATATTATCAATCCTGGTGGGGCCTGATCGGCCTCGTGCCTCTGCTGACCGGCGCGCTTCGTTGGTGCCCTTTGTATGTGCCGCTTAAATTGAATACCGATAAATCAAACCAGGCCTAAAACGCTCAGGGGGAAATACAAGAGTATTTCCCCCTTTTTTCTACACATTCGACATAGAAGCGGTTGGTCCTGCAGGCAATTGCAGCAGCGCGTCAAATCCCCAAAGCGCGGAAAAAGGCGATCAACTTTTCTTCATTAAGCCGATTTTCCGTGCGTACGCCGCTGCACAGATCCAGACCAAACGGCCTTACGCTTTCAAACGCTTCGCGCGCATTCTCTGCGTTCAGTCCGCCCGCCAGAAATAAGGGTACCGCTACTTCTTCGCGAATCCTCCGGCTGATCCCCCAATCATGCCGGCGCCCCGTTCCTCCCAACTGCTTTACAGCCAGTTTTTGATTTCCGGAATCGAGCAATAACGCATCGACACGCCGTGAGATCTCGGCCGCTTCAAAGATCGATTCCTCCCCGCTCACGTGAATGACCTGGACGATTTTGATCCCGGGCAATGCGCGCCGTATATCCTCATAACGGCCTTTTTCCAAACGGTCACAGATCTGGATCGTGCTTGTCCGGCATCGCCGGTGCTGCGCAATGATCGCTTCGGCATCCTGCAGACTGGTAAGAAGGAATGTTGCCACAGCGGGCGGAACGCCATCAGCGATCTCGGCTATTTTTTCTTCCGATATCACACCGGGTCCGCTGGGCATTGCCGATACGAGTCCCAGAGCCGAAGCGCCGGCTCCAATCGCCATGCGCGCTTCTTCCAGGGATTGAATACAGCAGATCTTGATGCGGGGTTTCTTTGACGGTTCCACGGAAATCACTTAGCGCTGGTTTCTCTGAGCCGCCGGACGAGCACGGCAAAGATGCTCTTGGTGATCTCGATCTTGTCGAAGAGCAGCGAATAGAAGTCATCGGAAGATAGTTTGAGCAGAGTTGTATCTTTAAGCGCCGTGACCGTAGCGGAGCGCGGCTCGTTATCCAACACAGCCATTTCGCCAAAGTATTCCTTGTTGCGCAAAACCGCAAGATCGGTGTTGCCTTTGTGGACCAGGACGGCGCCCTGAATGATGCCGTACATGGCCTCGCCCGGATCGCCTTCTTTGAAAATATCCTGGCCTTTCTTGAAAGAGACTTCTTCAATAATATTGGCCAGCAGAACCACGTCCTCATCGGACAAACTTGCAAAGAGATCGATATCCTTCAGAACCAGGATTCGCTTGAGAAGCGATTCGCTGTCCAGTTGCGCGGCTTGCGCCGGAGTGATCTCAATATCGTCGGCCGTAAGCTCTTCTTTTTCTTCTTTCGCGGCGCCGGCCACTTTGACATTCTGCATTCGCAGACGGGCCGTGAGCATGCGGATGATGCCCTTGGCGATCTCGATCTTGTCCGCTATAATATCGTAAAACGTGTCGGATTCAAGTTTGAAAAGCAAGGTGTCTTCCACCGCCGTCACCGAGGCGGAACGTTTTTCATTGTCCAGGATCGCCATTTCTCCGAATACCTGACCGCCTTCGAGTTCCACGATCTTCGTTTCCTTTTTGTGCACCAGCACTTTGCCTTTGATCACGATATAAAACGAATCGCCGGCATCGCCTTCGTGGAAAACGGCCGTTCCGGCCGCCGTTTTGACCGCCTTCATATTCATCGCGATCGTGGACAGGTATTCCCCCGACAGGCCTGAGAAGAAATTGACCTTCTTCAGGATCGCCACCTTTTGGATCGTATTGATCAACTCCTTGCGGTCATAACCAACCTGCGTTTCCTGTATGCGTGCCCTCACAGCATGCAGAAGGCCCTTGTCGACCTCTTCCAGTTTGGGAGAAGTGGTGATGAACTCGATCACCATTCGGATCCAGTCGTAATCCTTCTTAAAGAGCTCTTCCAGAACTTCAAAGAACTGCGGCGCATTTTTGCGCCCTACCTTTTCGGCCATGAAACTCTTATTGACCACGTCCACCACGGCGGTGCGAATGGCGCCGCTCAGCATATTGTCCAGAACTTCAATGGCGTTGGCGCGCACGCGGCGTTCTTCGCCGAGTAAATTCCGGTAGACCGTGGTGATCGTCTTCGCATCGTAAACAAAAGCGAGCAGTTTGAACACCCGCTCCAATATCTGATTGCGCACGTTCTGTATGGATTCCATCAGGATCGCAATGCCTTCGTAAGCGCGAAGGGTACCCACGGCCTGCACAAAGAACATGTATTCTTTGATCTCGAGCATGATCAGTTCTTCGATCTTGGCGCTATCGATCTCCAATTCGCGCAGTCTGAATTTGATCTTCGCCAGGGAATCGAGGATCTTTGAACGCAGGTATGGCGCCGCGCCGCTGTAATTAGCGACCAGAATATCCGCGCATTCCTGCGACGCCATAAGTTCGAATACACGCGGAACGTAGATACTGATCTCTTTGTAACGGTCGCTGAATTCCAGATAAATTCTGAGCGCCGGCACGACGTCCTCGCTCCGATAGGCCGACAAAGCTTCGATGGCCTTGTGCCGCGTCTCTTTCTGTTTCAGTTTCTTGATCAGATTTGGGATCAGATCCGGCACCTGAATTTTTTGGGCCGACTCGATCGCCGCCAGCTGCACTTCTTTGGAATGATCCTCCAGCAATTTGATCAGCGGCTTGTGGAAATTCTTAACGCCGATTCGGCCGAGGATCCGAGCCACTTCCTTGCGGTCCCCAACGTGCGGACTGTCGAGCATTTGTTTGAATATATCGACCGAATAAAAGATGCCGTCGATGCCGTAGTATTCCATCAGACCGGATATGGCCGCGCCTTTGATCTCGGCATTCTCATTCAGCAAATAACCAAGAATGCGGTTGAGCTGTTCGTCGTCGGCATAGGCCGACAAGGTCAGGATGGCCTGAACTTTGACCTGCGTATGCTCATCGTCGAGCATACGCACGACCTCCTGTTTGGCATCCCTCGGCTTGACGGACTGCAGAATGCGTAGAGATTCCACGCGTACTCGGGGGAATCGGTTATCCAGCAATTGAAGCAGATGCGGAAGAAGGTAGAATCCTTCGATATTTTTCAAGGCATCCAGGCAATACAACACCTGGCGTTCATCTCCGCTTTCCAGTCCGTCCACGAGTATTTTGATGGCCGAACTGTCCGATACATTGAAATTGATGTCCTTAAAATCGATCTGGCTGGTCTTGAGCGTCGAGAAGAGCGACTTGACGTATTCGTGTTTGACCATGAACATGGTCACGATACAAACGATCAGCAGCGCGACGACGGCGTAACTGATATCCTGCACGGCAACGGGAAAGAATTGCGCCGACAGGATCAGCAGGACGGCACCGAACCCTTTGGAGAGCGGTTTCATGATACCGTCGACGAATACTTTAGCGCGGCCGCGGATCTCGGCATGGATCGGTACATACATCAGCTGGCTTGCGGACGAATAGATCGTGTCGCTGAAGATCTTATCGCTGGACTTGGCAAATACCGCGGCCCATAATAAGGGAATAATATACAGCGTCGCCGATCCGATATACAACTCCGCCGGAATGAACGGCGCGAAGATAAATGTGCTTGAACTGATCAGCAGGAACACCGGCAAAATCAGCAGGGATACCAGGATACCGAGTTTGGACAATATTCGGGAGCTGATAAAGAACTGGAAGAACAAGGCTATGACACCCGTATACCCGTAAAATTGTCCGAGAAACGCCGCCAATTCTTCGTTCTTGTAATATTGGGTCAGTACCAGCTTGAATTGATAATCGATGAAGATCAGGACCATCGTGATGATGCTGACGGTGATCACGATGAGTTTGAGATGAAAGATACCGCGGATACTGCGCGGCTCTTTTTTCTTTTTCGTCTTGCGCTCAGCGGGCGCCTGTTCCGTTTCCTCCAAAGCTTCTTTCTCTCTGGAGGAAATGATGCGCACCATGATCATGCACAGAAACATGCCACCGGCATACAGATAGACGAGATTGTACATGCCGATATGCGCTACGATACTCTTGATAGCAAAACCGCTGACCATCCCTCCGAGAATGCCCGCGCTCCCGATGACACCCAACAGGCGTTTGGCCTGGCGTGTGTCGAGAATATCGTTGGTAAAGGTCCAGAACTGGAGGATCAGAAGAAAATTAAAAGCTTCAAAACCCACATACACCATCGGGTAGATCAGAGGTACTTCGGCGTCCAGCGCCCAACGCGATACCAGAACAAGTATAATAAGGCAGGACGTCACGAAATAGGTCAGTCTGTCTTTGCGAAAACGGTCCACGATCCGATGATACAGCAATCCGAAGAGGCTGAGCGAAATTGAAATCGCCAGATACATGTAAGACAGCTTTTTTACGTCGAACATGCTCAGAAACAACGTATCCGCGGCCGTGCGCCCGATGATGGTGGCGGCCGTCATGAAGAACAGATACAGGAAAAGAAGGAAGGTCTTGCCGTATTCCCCTTTTTCGACCGAAAGGATATTCTGCATGGGAAGCTTGATGATCTTATCGCGCATAGATTCCGTTAGAGCAAGGAATGAATTTGAGATTCGGGTTGATTCGAACGTTGACGGATAAGCTGGGATAATGTAAAGAATTTACCGGCAGAAATTCAATAATGAATCTCCGGCTGTCCGTTATCGCGGCGGCCATCAGCCGGAGGTCATCCGGATCGTCCCCAACCGCAATTTTTAAGGTTTTTATCTTGAAAATCACCCGATGTTTATTGTAATTTGTTTGCACAGCTCGTTCCAATCATTCTCGACACCAAGTAACGCCTATCATAAACCTCAAAAACGGAGTCCCGTATGCGCAAGTCATCGTATTGTGTTATTCTGATCAACGCCGTTTGGCTCCTGGCGGCCACATCCGTCTTACATGCACAAACCCGCGTGGCTATTCCGCCTTTTGAAAACATCACCAAGAACGCTGAATACGACTGGTTGTGCAACGGTTTCAGCGAAACGCTGACGACCGGTCTCAGCGAGGTCAACTCGGTCATCATTATCGAACGATCCCAATTCAACTCGATTGTCAAAGAACAGGATCTTCAATTGAGCGATCTCGCGGACGAGACCAAAGCCGTGTCTGTCGGCAAAGTCCTGGGCGCGGAAAAAATGCTGATCGGCAGTTTCCAGGCCTTCGGCCAGAAGATCAAAGTCAACGCGCGGTTCGTGGACGTCAGCACAGGGGAAGTAGACAGCAAACATATTTTCTCCGCGGAGAACGAAATCAACAAAGTGTTCGATATATACAATCAGATCGTGGAACAAGCGCTCTTAAGCTTCGGCATCACGCCGTCGCAGACAGAGAAGGGCAAGATCGCGTCGTCCACCAAAAGCACTTCGGATATCGAAGCCTATGAAAATTATATCAAAGGCGTCGTGACCTATGCCAGCAGCGGAACGGAAAAGGAGTATCTGGAAGCCATTGAACTCTTCAATAAGTCCATTGAAAAAGATCCGAATTACGCGCTCGCATATACGGGTCTGGCCAAATCGTATGCGAAGCTCGGCCGCCTGAAAGAGATCAGTTTCAAACTCGACGAAAAAGTGGCCGATTACCAGAACGCGGCGAAGAACGGTTCCAAAGCCGTCCAACTCAATCGTGAACTCAGTTCCGCCTGGACCGCACTGGCGCTGATCTACCGCGAACTCAAACAGCGCGACAAACTGATCAACGCGGCGAAGAAAGCGATCCAGATCAAACCGTCCGAATACGAAGCCTACGACATTCTGGCCGACGCCTACACAAAGAATTTCTTCCCGGATTTCCAGAACCTCGATTCCGCCATCTATTTCCGTAAGAAGAGCGTGGAGATCGAACCGAAATTTGCGGCCGGTTACCGGGGGCTGGGCAGCGATTATCTGGCCAACGGCGATCTCGATAACGCCGAAACTTCTTTCCGTAAAGCGGTGGAGATCCTCCCGAGGCATTCCGGCGGGCACGACCTCCTCGGACAGGTCTATTTTCTGAAAGGAAACTTTGAACAGGCCAAAACGGAATTCAATCAGAAGATCATCCTCGATCCCAAATCGGCGTTCGGTTACACGCATCTGGCCGACGTGCTGTTCCTCGAAGGGCGATATACCGAAGCGTTCCTGAAGTACACGTATGCGATCGAGATCAATCCCAACGCGGCCTATGCTTACAACAGCCTGGCCTGGATGTACCTGACCGCAAAGGATGAGAAATTCCGAAACGCCGGCAAAGCCATTGAATACGGCGTCTCGGCGGTAGGTTTTACCAATTTCAAGAACACTACTTATTTGTACGTGGCGGCGGAATCCTATTTCGCAGCCAGCAAACGAAACAAAGCGTTGCTGGATACGGCCGTATCTTATATCAAGCAGGCGATCGTCCTGGACCCGGACAATATCGAATACCAGGATGCGTTGGCGCGTTTCCTCGCCAAGGAGAAGAACAGCGAATACATTTATTCTCTCGAACGCGGGGAAGCTTATATGAAACACAATAGGATGAGCGACGCCATCCGCGAGATGGAAGAGGCGTTCAAACTGAATTCCGAGTATGTTCCGACTCTGATCAGCCTTTCCAAGGCCTACGCCAAAGCGGGCGACAAAGCCAAGGCCGATGAAAAAATCGAACTCGCCCGGAAAAAGGACAAGACCGGGAAATACGCCAAGCTGATGAAATAACGCAGGCCGGCGGATATTATGAAATTGAATAACAGGAGACACCCTATGATTTTCCGATCTATGATCGTCGTATGCGCGCTGGCGCTGTCCGGCCTGTGCGATCTGAGTGCGCAATTGCGCGTGGCGGTATTCCCTTTTACCAACGTCACCCGGAGTCCCAAACTCGACTGGCTGAGCCACGGTTTCTGCGAGTCGCTCAATACCGATCTTTCAGAGGATAACTCCATCTCAACGGTGGACCGCTCCGACGTCATGGCGGCTATCAAGGCCAAAGGTTTTCAGATCAACGACATGATCGATCCGGCCAAGGCGCTTCAGGTTGCGGAACAATTGGACGTCGAAAGGATCATCATAGGAAGTTTTGAGGCCAAACAGCCGGAACTGGCGGTCAATGCCAGATTCGTCGATGTCGCCACGGGCAAAGCCGATGACAAAAACGCGTACAAGGCGGAAGGCAAATTCGGGATGAACAATATCTTCGCCATGTACGGACAAATCGCCAAGAAAGCGCTGGTCAGTTTCGGCAAAGAGACCGCCAAGGACGAAGAAGTCGGTTCATCCAGAGTGGCCGTCAATATCGATGCGTACGAGCCATACATCAAAGGCGTTGTGCAATATTCGGAGAGCAGTACGGAAGCGGATTATCTTCAGGCCATAGAATTTTTCACGACGGCGATAAAACAGGATTCCACTTACGCGCTGGCTTACGCCGGCGCGGCGAAGTCGTACGCCAAAATCGGGCGCATTCAGGATATCAATTTCAAGACCGAGGAGAAGTCCGCGAGTTATAATAAGGCCCTTCATTTCGGACTTAAGGCGGTCAAGCTGGACAAGAATCTGAGTTCCGCCTGGGTTTCGCTGGCGCTTATCTACCGGGAACTCAGGGACCGCGACAAACTGATGGAAGCGGCGCGCAAAGCCATCACCATCCGTCCGACCCAATACGACGCTTATGATATTCTCGGCGACGCTTTTTCAGGAAACTTCTTCAAAGCTTTCAAGAATCTGGATTCGTCCATCTTCTATCGTAAGCGGAGCGTGGAGCTTGAGCCCAAATTCTCCGGCGGGTTCCGCGGTCTCGGTACGGACTATTTTCAGAAAGGCGATTACGCCAACGCCGAAGATGCTTTCAAGAAAGCGCTCCAACTCAATCCGAAACACGCCGGCTCGCATGATTTCTTAGGACAGATCTATTATGCCAAGGGCCAATATGAAAAGGCGAAATCCGAATTCCAGCAGGCGTTTGGTCTCGACCCCAAGTCGGCCTTCGCTCATTCGCATCTCGGAGATGTGTTGTCTCTTGAAGAGGATATCGACGGCGCGATCAGGGAATATGAAGCGGCGCTGACCGCCAATCCGAACGCGGCTTTTGCGCAGAACGGTTTGGCCTGGACCTTATTATCGGCCAGGAACGAGAGTAAACGTAATGCGACCAAAGCTCTTGGTTTAGCGGAGTCGGCCGTCAAGATCAGCAATAGCAACAATGCCGAATTCCTTTTTGTTTTGTCTCTCGCTCAATACACAACGGGCGCGGCCGACAAAGCGGCGCTTTCCGTAGACCAGGCGATCAAACTCGAACCGGCCAATGAGGAATATCAGGAAGCCGCCGCGCGATACAAGAACAAGGACAAATCACTGAATACGTTCTTCCTTGTTCGCAAAGCCAATATCTACGCCAGACACAAGCAGGCTGAACAGGCGATCGCCCTGCTCGATGAAGCCAATAAAATGACGCCGAAGAACGTTTATGTTCTGGTCAACCTCGCAAGAGCTTATGAAGTGAAGGGCAATAAGAAGGTCGCGTTCGATGTGTACTATCAGGCGAAATTGGTCGACTGGGCGGGACGATACAAGGCTGTGATCAATGCGAAATTGCGGGAACTGGAACCCTTCAAATAGAAATTTGGAATTCGAAGTTCCGGATCTTGAATTGAAATTCCATTCATGATTTCCAATTCAGAATTCGTAATTTCTAAAACGCTTCCCCAATTGCGATGGTCGGATAGGCCGAGTTCTTGCCAACGGCGATATCCAGACGAACAATGGATTGTTTCTCCGGATCGAGCAGAAAACGTATTCCGAATCCCACCGAATATTTCAATTCCTTCCATCTGAAGTCTCTGATATCGTGCGCAACATCCCCGTACCCGCCGAAACCCGATACGCTCAGTCTCCAGAACAGGGGCATGCGGTACTCCGCCTGACATGCGATCATATTTCTATCGCGGAATCTCGATGGATAATAACCCCGCATCAGTCCGTCGCTTCCGAATAACGACATTTTGTAATACGGCGGATGAAACGCGATCAGGCTCGCATAAGCCTGGAACGCAACCACATGTTCGCCGAATGGCGAATAGTATTTTCTTGCGTCGGCTATAAAGCGCACAAAATTGTAATCGCTGCCGATCGCCGAATGGAACGGCACCAGTGAGAATTGGTGATAATGGCCCCGACTGGGATATTCTTTACTGTCACGCGAATCGTAGTCCACGCTTACGCCGATGCCCGATGAACGCCCGTGATTTTCACCCGGAATCTTCGTCAAAGCAAAATAACCGTCATCCTCTCTTTCTACGATACGGCTATCGTCATACTCCCCTACAATACCTACATTCAGAAACGGGCGGACGGTGCGCGCCATTTTGATGCGGAATGAATACGTCCGCGGCGTGTATTCCTCCCACGCGGTTTCCGGCGTGCTGTTTCCGATACCAAAAAAAAGATTGAACCACTCACTGTATCCGACACTGGTCTTAAAATGCAGCCGGTTCTTATTCCAATGATCCTCGTAACCCAGCGTCAGGCTGGACTGTTTCTTCTGCGTATAAACCACGTATGCCGAAACCACGGCCGGCGATGGTATGGAATCGCGATAGGGTTTGTACATCGCATAGCCCGCTGAAAACCCTCCCATGACACCTGTGGACGGCGTCCAGAATATGATAGGAAGGAAAAAGGTCCTGTTCGGTTTCTTTTCCGGAAAGTCGGGATCGTCCTGGGCCAAACCGGGAGAGACGATCCATAAGATCATTGCAAGACTGATGAAAAGAATACGCTTCTGTGACATAAGGATTTGTTTTGTAAAAGAATTCGTTCAGTATACAACAAAAAAAATCCCTCCTCAAGTCAAATTGAGGAGGGATATCAGGTACGAAATCTTCACCTACGCGTTTTCCAATACCCGGGCAGGATTCTTACTCCCGTTCCCGTTATGGGAAGAAACGGTGAGGGGCAATTCCGCTTTGGGAGAACCGACGGTTTTGCCGAAAAACCGGGGTAATTTTTCTTTCCATTCATCGATCTTACTATACGCCACCGGCACCAGCAAAAGGGTCAGCATCATTGAACTGGTGAGTCCGCCAACCAGCGCCCAGGCCAGACCGGTCTTCCATTCCGACCCGGATGCCGTGGATAATGCGATCGGAAGCATACCGAAGATCATCGTCAATGTGGTCATAAGGATCGGGCGAAGCCGAGATTGCCCCGCTTCCAATAACGCCTCATACGTGGACAATCCGTTCTCTTTGCGCGTCTGATTGGCCCGATCCACAAGCAGGATCGCGTTCTTAGCGACCAACCCGACGAGCATGATGATGCCGAGGATAGAGAATATCGACAGCGATTTCATCATCAAAGCCAGCGCGAGCATCGCTCCGACCATGGCCACCGGGATCGAGAACAAGACTACAAAAGGATAGATGTACGAATCATACAACGCCACCATGATAAGGTAGACGAAAAGGATTCCCGCGATCAATGCCAATCCGAGGCTGCCGAAGGAGTCCTCCTGGTTTTTAAGATCGCCTGCGTATGAAATGCGCACGCCCTGAGGCAACTGTTCCTGTTTCAGTTTGGCCTGAAAGTCCGCTCCGATGCTTCCGCTCGGCCGGCCGACCACCTGGGAGAACACCGTAATGGAATTATTGCGATCGCGGCGCTGAAGCTTCGTCGGGCCGCTGGCGTGTTCGATCCGCGCGAATTGCTGAAGTTCGATCTGTTCGCCGCGGCGGTTAAAGAACACCAGCGTTCCGAGCTTATCGGTTCTGGAACGTTCCGCTTCATCCAGCTGGATACGGATATCATATTCGTTATCGCCGTCGCGGAATTTGGATTCATCATCCCCCGCCAAAGCAATACGAAGGGTGCTTCCGATGTCGGCTATGGTCAATCCGAAGGCCGCCATTTTCTCACGGTCGATCTCGACGCGCGTTTCCGGTTTGCCTTCCTCCGAAGATAAACGAATATCGGCCGTTCCGGGAATATCGCTCAGCATGGCCATCACGCGCTCCGCCGCGTGACGCACGTCGCTCCTCGTCGGACCGCTGACTATGATCTGCACCGGTGTCTGATTGGCTGTCCCGAAAATACCGATCGGATTGACACGAACTTTAAGACCCGGAATCTGCTGGAGTCTCTGCTTGATCTCCCATCCGATATCGTCCGTAGACTTGGCGCGCTGCGATTTATGAACCAAGGCTATGTTAAGTTCGGTTGAATAACTCGACGACTGTCCGATAAATCCTTCATTGGATGCGCCGACGTTGGTGAACACCTGGTCGATCTCCGGCATCGTGAAGAGAATCCGTTCGATCTCCTGTGTCATATAATTGGTTTGTTCGATGCTGGAGCCCGAAGGCAGTTCCACCGTGACGGCGAATTCGCCGCGATCCGATTGGGCCACGAATTCCGATCCGATGAATCCAAGCGGCACAAGCGACAGCGAAGCGAAGAAGAGTAAGGCCGTCAGACCAAACACCTTCCAGCGGTTGCCGAGACCCCATTTGAGAAGACTCATGTAGTGACGGCTGAACCTCTCATACAACGATTCAAAACCAAGCGCGAACCGCCCAAGCAGAGTATCTTTGGTCAGCCGTTCGATCTTGGCAAACCGCGACGCCAGCATCGGTGTGATCGTAAAAGAAACGAATAAACTCAGCAAAGTGGATACCACCACCACCACGGCGAACTGACGGATGATATTACCGATCAGACCGGTGGTCATGGCGAGCGGTAGGAACACTACCACGTCCACAAGCGTGATCGCGAGCGCCGCAAATCCGATCTCGTTACGGCCGGTCAGGGCGGCGGTTCGGCGTTCCTGACCTTTCTCCATGTGATGATAGATGTTCTCCAGCACCACGATCGAATCGTCAACAAGAATACCGACCACGAGCGACAATCCCAGAAGGGTCATCAGGTTAAGCGAAAATCCGAACAGATAGATCGCCGAAAAAGTTGATATCAAAGACGCCGGGATTGCGATCATTACAATAACGGAATTACGGAGGCTGTGCAGGAACAGAAGCATGACCAGAGCCACGAGCAGGATCGCGATCGCAAGATCCGTTTTCACGGCATTGGCTGCGTCGACGGTAAATAAGGACCCGTCCTGAGCGATGGTGAACTTCAGCTGGATGTCGGCGTACTCCGTTTCAAGCTTTGCGATCTCTTTCCGGACCAGTTTGCTGATCTCCACCGCATTGGCATCGGATTGCTTTTGCACGAGCATACCCACGGAGGTCTTTCCGTTGATGCGGCTGATATTGGTATATTCTTTTTGTCCATCCTGAACTTCGGCAATATCGGAAACCCGGATCTCGCCGCCCTGTCGGGAACGCGCGATCACGGTATTTCGGATCTCGTCGATGGAACCGAACTTACCCGCTACGCGTACGATGAATTGTCCGTCCTCATCCTTGATCTTGCCGGTCGGGAAGTCCAGATTGGAATATTTGATCGCCTGCGCGGCCTGGCCAATGGAGATGCCGTACGTTCTCAGTTTGCCCGGATCGAGATTGATCCTGATCTCGCGTTCGTCCCCGCCGATCATCGAGACCTGCGCCACACCGGGTAACTGCGAAAAGCGCGGTTTCACGTGATCTTTGAGAAACTGATAAAATTCCCGCGGCGGTTTGGAACTCAGAAGGCCCATGCGTATCACCGGCATTTCGTCGATGGCAAATTTGGAGATCGTCGGCGCTTTAGCGTCCGAAGGAAGCCGGGCGGTCACTTCACCGATCTTGCGTTGGGCATTCTGAAGGGAAATATCGATATCGGCCGATTGGTTGAATTCGACCGTCACAAAGGACAAGCCTTCCTGCGACGTGGAATTCACCGCCGAGATCTCATCGAGGCTCGATACCGCGTCCTCGATCAACTTGGTTACGGACGTCTCAACCTCGTTAGGTGAGGCGCCGGGATAGACCGTGGTCACGGTTAGAACCGGAGGGCTGATCTTCGGCAGCAATTCGTAGCTGAGCTGCGAGTAGCTGAAAAGTCCCAGCACACCAAGCACCGTGAAGATCACTACGATCAGCGTCGGTCTTTTTATGGCTAATTCGGTTAAAGTCATATTTTCTCCTGTTTGTAACCGTTAGATAAAATCGAGCGGTTTTAAAATTCAAATGAATAACACTAAACAAAAAATCAAAAACGTCTAAGTCTTTTTCGACAATTTGTTCTTTTTGGCTGTCTCTATACTTTTAACAAAAATCGAGATCAATTCTCTACATTCGGAAATAGCATGGTCAGTTTTCACAAAATCCTTTACAAGCGGTTTTCTTCTAATAATCTGCAATGCCACGTGAGTTTCTTTCAATTCTTTAAGACAAACTTTCATTTTATGAATAAAATCATCCCGGGATTCCGCCACCTGAGCTTCACCATAGTTAAAGGCAGGCGAAGTTCCAGAACGAAGCGTTTGCCCTCCGACATGATTCCCGGTTCGGGTATTAGGCAACATTTCAACAATATCTATGATAATTAAAGCGAATTGGATTAGTCGTTCTTCCAAATCATATTTTTTGGTACCTTCATTCATCGGTTTTCACTTTATCATTAAAGATTTTTTGTTTTATGTTTTTCATTTGTTTTGTTTTCTACTCCACGATCGTCACGAGCGCATTATTTTTCAGATTGTTATGCCCGGAAACCACGATCTGCTCGCCTTCTTTCAGGCCTTCGACAACCTGCAATTTGGTCCCCGATTCATGACCGGCCACGATACTTCTCAGCCTCGCTGTCCCGTTCTCCACGACGTAAACTTTGGGGTCGCGGATACTGCCGATGAGCGCTTCGCGCGGTATCACAACGGTCTCATAGGACTGGACGGACACGAAATGTACCCGGCTGAACATACCGGCTTTTAAAGGATGCGCGGCGTTATTGGCCAGAATGATCTCGACCGGATACGTATGCGCTTCGTCACCTTTGGAACTGATGCTCTCGATCTTTCCGTTGAATGTGACGCCCGGGTACACATCGGTCGTGATCTCGACCTTATCGCCGGTCTTGAGTTTGAACGCATCTTTTTCCGCTACGTTGAGTTTGACCTTGAGTTGTGAAATATCGACCACATTGGCCACGGTCATGCCGGGCTGAACCATCGTGCCGAGATCTACCGTTCGCGCCGTCACCACACCGGCGATAGGCGTTTTGATGCGGGTGTCGTTCAACTGACGCTTGGCAATGATGTACTGGCTCTCGGCGCTCGTGAATGCGAGACGGGAAGCCTCGATCTGCGATTCCGATATAGTACGGTCCTTATAGAGTTCCTCGTTGCGTGCCAGGTCCTTTTTTGTTTTTTCATAATTGGCTTCGGCCAATTTGAAATTAGCCTGTTTCAGTTCGTCATCCACCTGAGCAATGGGCGTTCCGGCGGAGACGTGATCGCCGATCTTGACGAATACCGAGGTCACGCGTCCCTGCGTTTCCGAAACGATGGCCACGTCGTTATTGCCGGTCACGGTTCCCACCATCGACAGATTTTCCTCGATCTTTTCTTTGCCAACCTTGGCCGCAGAGACCGGGAACGTGGTCATTTTGTCGTTACGCGCCGTCGAAGCGCTTTTGGCTTTGTTGTGCATCAGTACGGTGATGATCCCGCCCAAAACCAGCGCGACCAGTAGAATGCCTTTTAGTTTGTTCATATCTGCTTACTCCTTTTGTTTAACTTCTAATTTTTGAACCGCCAAAGCTCGCTTAATTATTTTTATTTCTTTTGCGTCCTTTGCGGTTAATGTTTTTCTATCTCTCTCCAACGGCTTTCAATAATTTCGACTCCGCGATCTCGTATTCCACCAAGGCGTCCGTATGATCGGTCTTGGCGCGCAAAACGGCTACCTCCGCGTCGAGAAGATCGGTCGTCAGCGCCACGCCGCGTTTGAATTTTTCGCTTGTGATGCGGTAGCTTTCTTCGGCCTGATCGATATTTTCTTTGGCCACCGTGATCTTTTCTTTTGCTTTCTGAAGACTCAGATAACTCTGCGTCACCTCGAGGCTCACTCCGTCTTTGAGCATTCCGAGCGCGTCCTTGGCCTGAGCCGCCTGAGCCTGAGCCTGTTTGGCCTGGTACTTCGTCGCGCCCCAGTTCCACGCATCAAAATTGATATTCACGCCGATATCCCACGTGGGCTTGAATTCGTCCTTGGCGGGAAAGTAACGGCTGTTGGGGCGGTTGTAATAGTAGTTGCCCGTCACGGACGCCTGGGGGTAATAGCCCGACTGCGCCATTTTGACGGCGGCCTCGCCGGCCATCACACGGGACTGCATTGCCTTGATATCCTGACGGCCGGACTCCGCCTTGCGGATCAGAGCGGACACTTCGTCAAAGATCAGGGGATCGTGAGTAATGGAAGAAGCAATATCCACCGGCGTTTCCAGGGGAAGACCGATCACATTATTCAGATTGATCGCTGCAAGTTCTACCGCATTTTTCGCATCGATCTGGAGCAGGCGAACGCTGGAAAGCTGGACCTGAACCTTGAGCACGTCGTTATTGGTGATCATACCTTGCTGAAAAAGATTCTGAGCGTCCTTGAGATGCGCAGCGACCTGGGAGACGTTTTCATCGACAACTTTTTTTACTTCGATGGCGCGGAATAGGCTCCAGTACGCGAGGCGAACATTATAGATCAGGTCGATCTTATCTTTTTCAAATTCATCTTTACTCGCTTTTTCAGAAAGCTCTGCGGCTTTGTAGCTATTCTGCAGGCGGAATCCCGTGAAGATCTGCTGCTGCACGGTCGCTTTCATCGTGTACGTGTTGAGTATCGCCGGGGCAATCGTGTTGACGATAGGATCAGCCGGGACACCGGGTCCGAACGCGTTGGCCGGAATGACAAACTGCCCGGCGGGAACATCGCTCAGGCGCGTATAGCCCGCGCTGAGTTTGAGCGAAGGCAGGCGTACGGCATGGGTTTCCGACGTTTTGGCGGTGGCGGATTCCACTTTCATCTGGGACGCATGGACGAACTTGCTATTGGCAAGCCCGATCTCAACGGCTTCTTCAATGGTCAATTTCTTTTTTTCCTGCGCCACCAATGCAGAGCCTGTGATCAATAAACAAACAAGCAATAATTTCAGTGGGTTCATGATATCTCCAGTAAGTTTCTATTTTCGGTCTCGATCAATTTTCGTTTTGCAAATCTAATACTTGAGCCAAAGTTTCGGTTACTATTTTCGGTCAATGGACGTTCCCTTTCGGTGAATCCAAGCGAACCCTTCGGCAAGCTCGGGGTTCGCTGTCTAAAAACTATACCAAATGATGCGCCGCTTTCTCGTTTTGGAAATACTCCGCGCGACCTTCTTCGGTAAGAAAGCCTTCGAAGAATATCTTTGAGATATTATCGAAGATCTGCTGGGCCGAATACGGCATTTCGGATAATTTATCCGGGTTGATCAGGTTCTCCACCAGCGTAAGCATGATCGTGGTCGTGAGTTTCAGATCGAGATCGCGGCGGAACTTACCGCGCTCGACGCCTTCTTTCAGCAACTCGCTGAATTCCTCGACGATATGTTTGCGGCGGTGATCGTCGATCACTTTCCAAACTTCCGGCGCGTGTTTGCGCATGTCGTCCACGAAGTGTTTATTGAAGCTGGAATAAAGAGAACCGACGAATTCGAGCCCCTTTTT
This sequence comes from uncultured Bacteroidota bacterium, assembly GCA_964415295.1. Lineage (GTDB taxonomy): Bacteria > CLD3 > CLD3 > SB21 > SB21 > SB21. The sequence continues at coordinate 289,938 of CAYPYN010000006.1, read as the reverse complement.
GAGTTTTTCGACAAAGCTCATGTTCTCCGTTCCGCACAGACCGCACATCAGGCCCTGGCATTCGCTCATCTTGTGTCCGACCAGTTCCTTGAGCAGAACCATCTTGCTGTCGTAATGCTGGTACAAGGTCTTTTTGCTCATGCCGAGTTCCTCGGCGATCTCTTCCATGGTGACCCGGGAGAATCCGTGCTGGATAAATTTGTGCCCGGCGGCTTCCATGATCCTCTTTTTCATTTCTTCAGACATTGTCTCTCCTAGAATTACAGGAAACTATTTCAGTGTTTTCAGTTTCCGTAAAGTTAAAAAAATTAGCAGTTTAAATTACAAAAACTGCTATCTTATGTGGAAACTTAGAACGTTTCTACGGTTTCCAAGATAAAAAGTTTCAATTCAATGTCAAGAGGGAAGATTTTTTTTACATCATCACGGACTTCAGAATACAATTAAGTGGTTTCTTAAACTCCTTTGGTTGTCTTTTTTTTCACCATTGGCTCAGAGAGTTCTTTTTTCAACTCTTTTTCCCACTTTCGTGTTCTTTTTCTAATCTTACTAAGAGCTTTAGTAAATTCTTTTGAATTCTCATCGGACTTAATTGATTTTAACTTAACTTCAAGAGCATAATTAAGGGACATATCATCAGTCGAAATAATATCGGCTAAGTTTATGAGTGGCTCGTTTTTTCCAAGCATTGATAAATTCTTACTTAAAAAAAACAGTTGCAATGGCACTTCTTTGACGCTTTCGACTTTATTATCAATTACATCATACGCTAGTTTTTCAAATAGCTCCTCCATAGCAGAAGAAAGAGTGATTGATCCATAGTAAATCTCAAAGAAAAACGATAAAAGTTCAATTATATAATATCTGGATGCTTTCTTCAGCATGCTTGGCAAATTTTCCATCTTTAAGAAATTATGATATATTTCAATCATAAGTTCTAAACCATGACGGATACATTCAACTTTGTCGATGGTTAAGTTTGCATATGACGCTTGAAGTAATTGACCTAATGCCATGGTTTTTCGAAACTGTTGCGTCAAATCTCCATGAGGAACTTCCTTTATAATCTTTTTTAGAATATCTGGGCATTCCTTCATCCTTCCACAATAGAAAAAAATAACTTCCTGCCACCAAAGATCCAAGAACTTTTCCCAAACAAAATCCTGTGGTGCATGCGTTTCAGACAACTCTCGGCTAAAGAAGTACTCCTGAAATGAAAGGTGTTTAAATTGATAATTTCCCCTTGGGTTTCTTATTAAGAGTTGAGATCTGGTTTCGATTTCTTCTAAAAAACTTCCGACATCTAGAGTATAACCTCGTTCATCAAATTGTTTTTGCACAAATGAATTAATTTCGATTGGAGTTATTTCTTCAAAATGGTCTACATGAAGTTTTTTCGCCAACGATCTCAAAAGTCTGTCCTTCAATTCATACTTGTAACTAGTCTCAATTTTCCTTTCAGCATCCCATCTTCCTAAAAATAATTCTGTAAACATAGAATATAATTCTGTCAAATTGGAAGGTACTTCACTTTCGTTTTCATCGAACAGAATTGCCAAAAGAGTCAAAACAAGTGGGGTTTTGGGTAATTTATTCATGATATCTGTATCTCGAAGCGAGTTTAGAAGCCTAGTTTTTTTCGCTTCATCTTTTGAAAACCATTTTCCAACAAAACTCTGAATTTGATGATAATTTAACGGTAGGAGTTCCATTTTTCTTATGTCAGCAATTTGTTCCCTCTTCCTAATGAATTCCGTATTTCTACTAGTCGCGACCACTTTAACCTTTGGGTACTTTGTTGTAAAATCCTGCAAAAGTTTAATTGTATCCTCTTGACCGTCGGAATTTGAAATTTCATCAAAACCATCAATAAAGAGAATAATATCGCCTTTAGTAAGTTTAGCATCGAGATTAAACAGCTCCTCGTCTGGAAAAAAAACCAACAAATTACTTTTGGTCACTTCGAAAATACTTTTATTTACTATCACATCTCTAAATTTGATTAGGACTGGTATTTTATCATATTCCCTCTTTGCTCTTCTATCATGAATTAATTGCAACACCAACTTTCGCAATAATGTAGATTTTCCAGAACCGGGCTCACCTATTACAAACGCGTTTCCTTGGGTTTCTAAAATACTGTTAACAGACCGAAATTCGAATTCTATTGGTGCTTCGATTTTATCTTTAGATTTTATTTCTTTAGGTCGCCTGACTAAAAGTTTTGGTTCGATAAAAACTTCAAATAACGCCTTGAGCTCTTTGCTGTAGTGAAATGACTTTAATTCATTTAATTTATCGAATTCGGCTTGAAGTCTCGTATAATAGTTTGAAGTTTGTATATCAATATTAGAAAAAAACTCCGGAATATGTTTTTCGACATAATCAGCCAAAGTATTGGAAGTCCAAAAAGCGATATTTGCCTTTTCTTTTAATTTGTGAACAATTTGTTCTTCCGCGTTTGCAGAAATTGTCCCCCCTGAAACAACAATAACCTTATTTATATAGTATGTTCTATTTTCTTTGGGAAAATAATAAGGATGCTCAAAACACAACTCAATTTGATTGCGGATATTAATTATTGCATTATTATCAGTATCCGATGATCCGATGATTTTCCCTTTTTTTACAACCATCGCAAACCAATCATAAGTCCCTAATTGAGAAACCGATGAAAAAACAAGATCCTTCCCTTTTTCATCTTTCCCGTGTGTAATTATTACGTTGCAAAAGCCTAATTTGGGTAATAATATTTTTAAAAGCTCACGTATCTTAGCCTCATCCGTGACTTTTTCTATCTCACGTTTGTAATCCTTTGTTGCATTCATATTTATGACCTTTATGAGTTACCGGTTTAATTTGATTGCAACAATATCATTCCAAGATGACATTATTGCATAATATTTCTTTTTGGGAGGCATAGTTTGGCTCCACGATAGTATAAAGTAGCACCCCGTCGCTACGGTGAAAAAAATAACAATACGGAGAGCTATACGCAAGATGTTTTAGAAAGAATTTTTAAAACACCACACTCAACCCTATTGTGGGTAGGAAGGGAAATTCGGAGGTTTTGGCGCGTTCGATCACGGGGTTGGATTTCAACCTCACCCCCGCGTCAGGCCGCGGGGCAAGCCTGTTTCCTCAATCGAGGAGGGGGAACGTAACTCGGCTTGTACGTTCCCTTCTCCTTTCAAAGGAGAAGGGACAGGGTTGAGGTTCGTCTAAAACACTACACTAACACCTATCGTGGGCAGAAAGGGGAATTCGGAGGTTTTGGTGCGTTCGATCACGGGGTCGCCCTGGACGTCATACACGATCTCATTTCGGCCGGTCAGCTCGTTGCGCACTTTTTTGTAGCCGTATTCATACTGAAATACGTTCTCGCGGTTGTATACATTGATCACATCAAGATAGAAAGTCCACTTCGCGCGCCAGAATTTCGCATAGAACGACGCGCGCATATCGAGTCGGTGATAGACCGGCAGGCGGTTATCGTTCCTATGGCTTTCCCCGCCGAAGTCGATGGTTTGTACGATGTGCCCGTTCTGATCATACCGTATCACGATGGAGTCCGCCGCGCCGTCCCCATACCCGAAGGCGTTCTTGGTATCGACGATGAACTGCTGAGGCAAGGAACCCAGCGGCGCGGTCGTCGGGAACCCGGAACCGAACTTCAACTTGGCCGACAATTCAAACCAGGACTTGAAGCGATAATTACCGACCAGGCTCAGCGTGTGTCGCTGATCGAAATCAAAATACGACTCCGTGCCGTACGTCTTGCGTTTGGCCACAGAATAGGCATACGAGACCCATCCGGTAAATTTATCTTTGGGCGACTTGCTGTCCCTCTGCAGAAAGAGTTCAAACCCATACGCGTGGCCTTTGCCGTCGTTCGTCGGCACGGTGGTCACGGTGCGCCGGTCGATGCGCGAAACGATCGCCGCGGAATCTGCCGGATGCAGATAATTCCCGCCCGCATCCTGGAATAGAACGGGCACGTTATTCGTACCGTCGTTGATGATCAGTTCTTTCCCTGCGATGAGATCGTAATACGGCTTATAATAGATCTCCGTTTTCAGAAGCGTGCGGCGGGTGAAATAATGCTCCATCCCGAGTATGTAATGCACGGCCTTTTCCGACCGGATGTCGATCTTTTTGGAATAATCGACAAAGAAATTCTGATTGACGAACTTCTCATATCCCGGCGACTGATAATACAGGCCCCACGCCGCTTTGAAACGCGTACGGTCGTTGAGCTTGTAAACGGCGTTCAATCTGGGCGACAGCGTGGAACTTCCGTTGATCTCGGCATGATCGAAGCGCAGACCGCCCTGCAGGGTCCACTGCGGATCCACCTTCCATGTGTCCTGTACATACACGGCCCACTTGGCGTTATTATTGTCGGGTGAATTGTAGAATTCCGGAAGGCTTGAGCCCCCCTGGTTATCATTGCCGCCGCCGGTGGTGTAATTCTGCTTTACTTTCCATCGCAGCTCGGTAGCCGCCGTCTGATACTGCGCGCCCGTTTCCAAATGATGCCGGTCGCTGATCTCGTAGGAATGGTCCTGTTTGACCAGAACGCTTGAAATGTTCTGAATGAAATTCACATTAAAAACACGCGCGGAGTCCAAAGTGGACGCTTCGCCGAATTCCCCGCGCCCGCCGAAATCGCTCGTAGACGGGTTCTCGTAGTACGACACCATCGTGGCGATCGTCCAGTTATCCTTCGGCGCATAGAACCAGCTGCCGCTAAGCAGGCGGTTTCGCGTGGTATTGTAAACGCGGATGCTGTCTTTGTCCTTTTGATTGGGATCGGTGATGTCCACACCCTCTTTGCTGGCGATGCCCAGAAATGAGAAAGTGTGATTCTCCCACGGCGCGACGGTGACCTTGCCCTGGAAATCGAGGAAGAACGGAAGAGCCGTAGCGCCTTTGATAAATTTATTGGCCACGAGATCGTAATACGTTCGCCGCGATGTAAAGAGCCACGACCCGTTCACCGCATCGGGCAATTTGCCCTCAAAGATAAAATTAGCGTCCGTGATACTGGCATTGAGATTACCTGCCAACATACGTTCGAAATCGCCGTTGCGGTTCTGCACCTGCAAAACACCCGACAGGCGGTCGCCGAATTTCGCCGGAAATCCGCCCTGGGATAATTCAAAACTGGAAACGGTCTGCGGATTGAAAGCGCTGGTGACCCCGAAGAGACGGTAGGGATTGTAGAGTTCCGCCCCGTCGAGGAGAACTAGATTCTGATCGGGATTGCCGCCGCGCACGACAATCTGGGAACTGAAGTCGCTGGTAGAGATCACGCCGGGCAGTGTGGCTACGGAACGAAACACGTCCTCGAAAGCGCCGGGCAGTTTCTTCACTTCGGCCGGTCTTACGTCGATCACGCTGGTCTCGATCCGGTTGATCGCCTTGTCTTTGAAAGCCGTGACGGTGATTGTCTCGCCTTCGATGTCCTCCTGATGCATCAGGATAATCGAATATTTCTTGTCGTCCTTCCTGATATCGATCTTCTTTGAGAACGGTTTGTAGCCGATGTATTGGCAGATGAGCGTGTATGATCCTTCCGGCGTCTGAATGGAATAATAGCCGTTCAGATTGGTCACACTGCCGCGTTTGTTTTCCTGAAGGAACACGTTGGCTCCGATGAGCAGTTCTCCGGTATCCGCATCCTTCACAATTCCAGTGACCAGCGACTGAGAAAAAATATTGGATGTTGCAAAAATAAACAGTATGAACAGCGCTGATATTTTCATATTTCTCAAGAGGTTTATCATTCAAAAAACAATATATGCAAAATTTTTCTCAAGGTAATAGGTAAAATACCGTATTCCACAAAAAACAAAACATGACCGTTATCATTGGTTTTCAGAGGCGACTTTATTACATTTTGCAAACGCAAAGGTGAGTTATGAATATACTTGTTCTGAACAGCGGAAGTTCCTCCGTAAAGTTCCAGGTGATCGAAACGGATCTCGAACTTATCGCCAAAAACGGCGACAAAAAGTTGGCCTCCGGCATCATCGAACGGATCGGAAGCGAATCGATCATATCATTCAAAGCGGAAGGCATGCCGCCTCTGAAACAGACGGCGCCCATGCGCGATCATAAAACGGCGATCGATAAGATCGTCAAATGGATCATTGCCAAAGATTCAAATGTTCCCAATATCAAATCGCTGCGCGACATTCACGCGGTCGGCCACCGCATGGTTCACGGCGGAGAGAAATTCACGCATTCGGCCCTGCTGGAGGAGAACGTGATCCGCGATATCGAGGACTGCATCGAACTCGCTCCGTTGCATAATCCGGCCAATCTCAAAGGCGTGTATGCGATCAACGAGATCTTCGGAGGCAGCATTCCTCAGGTCGCCGTTTTCGACACCGCGTTCCATCACACGATGCCGCCGACGGCGTATCTGTATGCGATCCCCTACCAGATGTACCGCCGTTACAAAGTTCGCCGCTACGGATTTCACGGCACGTCGCACCGGTATGTGGCGTACCGCTATCGACTGTTAAATAACATCCAGAAAAAAGATGTCAACGTCATCACGCTGCATCTCGGGAACGGCAGTTCCATTTGCGCCATCCGCAACGGCGACTCCATTGATACGTCAATGGGCATGACGCCGCTGGAAGGGCTGGTCATGGGCACGCGCTCCGGAGATATCGATCCGGCGGTCATCCAGTTCCTCTCCCACAAGGAAGGCTACACGCTTGCAGAAGTTGAATCGATCCTGAATAAACAGTCCGGTCTGCTCGGCATTTCCGGTTTGACCAACGATATGCGGGAGATCATTGCCGAGGCGGAGGAACACGACGACCGCCGCGCGAAACTAGCGATCGACATGTTCTGCTACCGGATACGAAAATACATCGGCGCTTACATAGCGGCGATCGGGAATGTGCAGTCGATTATTTTTACCGGCGGTATCGGAGAGAACTCCGATTTCATACGCGGTAAGATATGCGAAGGACTCAATGTCATGGGCATCCGGATCGATGCAGAGAAGAATAAAAGTTTACGCGGTAAAGAGGGTATCTTTTCCGACGAACAGTCGACGATCAAGTTATGGGCGATTCCGACCAATGAGGAACTGCTCATCGCGCGCGACACCGTTCGCTGTATCGAAAAGAGCCCAATGCCGTAAAGAAACATTACCCTTCGACAGTCACCCTGGGTCTGTTGGATGTTTCCTATTGCGACCCTTCACTCCGTATCAGGGCCGGCTGGACTCAGAATGACGGTCTTTTCCTCCCGCGGTTAAAAAAAAGCCCGCAGAGATTCCTCTGCGGGCTTTGTGTATTCATGTTTTCCCGGTCTACCGGACTTGCTGAGAGCGGCCTCGAAGAATGGAAGCCACGATGGATAAGGTCAAAATAACCACAATCACCAGGAGCGATATCTGAATCGGGATCTTATAGACATCCACAAGCATCATTTTTGCTCCGACAAAAACCAGTACGGCGGAAAGGCCGTAGGCCAGGTAGTGGAATAACTGCATGATGCCCGCCAACGCAAAATACAGAGCACGGAGGCCCAGGATCGCAAATACGTTGGAAGTGTAAACGATAAAAGGATCGTCGGTGATGGCAAGGATCGCCGGAATCGAATCAACCGCAAAGATCAGGTCGGTGGTTTCGATCACGATCAAAACGATCATCATCGGCGTGGCAAAAGTCTTTCCGTTGATTTTCGTCAAGAATTTCGATCCGTCGTAATTGTCCGAGACGGGAAACAGTTTCCGGAATAACCGGATAACCGGATTCTTTTCAGGCTCGATCTTCTTGTCCTTTTGAAATGCCATCTTAATGCCGGTCACAATCAGGAAGAGGCCGAAAACGTAGATCATCCAGTGGAATTTGGCGATCAGGGCCACGCCGGCAAAAATAAATATCGCGCGCATGATCAGAGCGCCGATAATGCCCCAGAAGAGAATCTTGTGCTGGTGCAGCGAAGGCACATGGAAATAGCTGAAAACCATAATGAAAACGAAAATATTGTCCACGCTGAGCGATTTCTCAATGATATAGCCGGTCAGGAATTCCAGCGCTTTTTTCTCCCCCATCCAGAAGTAGACGCCGATATTAAAAAGCAGAGCCAGAGCGATCCATACCGCGCTGGTGATCAAAGCTTCTTTCATCTTGACCTCGTGGGCGTTCCGATGAAAAACCCCAAGGTCCAGCGCCAGCATGACCAGCACGAATACGTTGAATAGGATCCAATACCACATTTGATCGCTCATGAGACTCCTTTTGTTTTATGAGATCATTAAACCACAAAAAACCACCCGCCGGCCTGAGCTGAAGTTTCAACACAAGCCGGGTTCATTGTGGTCAAACCTTTATCTTTTTCAAAATGCTATTTTTCTTTTTTGCCGCCGAATATCTTTCTGAAAAACGCACCGGTCTCTCTGGTTCTGTCCTCGAGCCAGGAATACGTGGTCGGAACGATCACCAGCGTCAAAAATGTGGACACGAACAATCCGAAAATAACCGCCACGCCCAGCGGACGCCAGAAATCGCTGCTCTCCGCGCCGATCACAAAATGGAATTTTCTCCAGTCAAAGTCAATACCTGTGGCCAACGGAATGATCCCCATGATCGTGGACGCCGCCGTCAGAAGAACGGGACGCAATCGTGTACGGCCCGCTTCGGCCAGGGATTCGTCCAGGCTCATGCCTTTCTCGCGCAGATGTTTGGTGAAGTCCAGCAATACGATGGCGTTACGCACCACGATACCCGCCAAGGCGATGACGCCTACACCCGTCATGATGATACCGAACGGCGTTCCCGTCACCAGCAGTCCGATGAATACGCCGATCAATGATAACGGAACGGACGTCATAATGACAATCGGTACTTTTACGGAATTGAATTCCGTTACCACGATCATAAAAATCATCAGAATGGTAATGATCAGCGTGTTGGTCAGGAAAGCGGCCGCTTTGTCCTGTTCTTCGTTCTCTCCCGTGTAGGCGATCTTGTATCCGCTGGGCAGAGGAAATTTGGCCAGCTTGTTCTGGACGTCTTTCAGGACGTCGTTGGCCAGACGACCCTGCACATCGCCGGTGAGCGTGATCACGCGCTTCAGGTCTTTGCGTTTGATATTGGCGATGCCGTTGGAGCGAACGATCGTTGCCACCGATACGAGCGGCACGGACAAAAGCTGGCCCCGGTTATTCATGAACGTGATATTCAGATTCTCGAGATGTTTGGGCGAGTTGCGCTGTTCTTCATTGAGACGAACGGTGATTTTGTATTCGTCCTCACCGATGCGGTACTTCGACGCTTCTGTGCCGCTGATCGCCGTTCTCACGGACATCGCGATCTGCGCCGTACTCATTTCCAACAGAGCGGCTTTTTCGCGATTGACGATGACCTGTATCTCAGGTTTACCCGCATCGTAATCGTCCTTCAGATCGACCAGGCCCGGTATCGTTTTGATCTCATCCTGGATCTGCTGGGACAGCGCCGTCAGGGTCCTGAAATCATCGCCGGAAATTTCCAGACTGACGGGAGCGCCGACCGGTGGTCCATGTTCCTGCGCTTCGGCCTTGATCTCGGCGCCGGCCATACCGACGCTGACCTTACGGATCTCTTCTTGCGTGATGAAGGAGTTCTGTTCGCGTTTAGCTTTCTCGTACATATTTACGGAGATCTGCGCTTTATTGGGCGTGCCCTGACCTCCGAAATCAAAAGGATTATCCGATGTTCCGACATTGGTGACCATGAACTCAACATCGTTGATCCCTTTCACACCCTGCATGCGGGACTCCAGCGTCTTGGCCACTTCGTTGGTCTGATCGAGCGGCGTACCGGGCGGCATGGAGACGGTCACATAAACCTGGTTCGGTTCGGTATTGGGGAAGAACTCCACGCCTTTGCTGAAGATTGCGAAAACGATCGTCATGCCTATCAGAAACACACCGGACAAGACCACGGTCAGTGTCTTATGCCGCAGCGTCCAGTGAACCGTTTTCACGTATTCCCGTTGCATCATCGGGAAGAAATAAGTATCCACCGCGTGATGGATACGCCCGAAGAAATTCCATTTTTTAAAAATACTCGGATGCTCCGCCAGTCTACGGGCATGCTCGATCTCTTTATGGTAATCGATGAACTGCGCGCCCTGCGCAGGACTGATCACGAATGCGGTAAAAAGAGAAGCCGTCATCGTGATGATCAGCGTGAGAGGAAGGTAATACATGAAGTCGCCGATGATGCCGGGCCAGAAAAGCAGAGGGAAAAAACCCGATATGGTCGTGATCGTGGAAGTGGCGACCGGCACGGCTACTTCCATCGTGGCATCCTTGGCGGCCGTGATCGGGTCCTTATTGTACTCATGCTGGTGGCGGTAAATATTCTCTATCACCACGATCGCATCGTCCACCAGGATCCCCAGAACCAGCACCAGCGTGAATAACACGACAAAATTTAACGTCACACCCATCATGCTGATGATAATAAAACCGATCAGCATGGAGATCGGTATGCTGGTGCTGATGAGCAGCGAGTTTTTGAGGCCGAAAAACATAAAAAGAAGAACGACGACCAGAAACATACCTGTGATCACGCTGTTCTCTAGCTCGTACACCATCCGGTTGATCTCGATGGATGTGTCGTTCGTAATATTCATTCTTAGGCCCTGAGGAAATGACGGCCTCAACTCTTCCAGTATCCGCTTCACTTCATCGGCGATCTGGACCAGATTCTCTCCCGCGCGTTTTTTCACGCTGATGGTCACGACGGGCTCACGATTCAGCCGGCTGTACGTCATTCGATCTTCGAAGGCATAGCTGACCTGTGCGACATCGCGAACGTAGATCGGAGAACCGTTGCGCATTTTAATGACCAGATCCTCGATCGGTTTGGGTGTGGCAAATTGCCCCGGAATGCGGACGGTGTAATCCGCCGTGCCGGTATTGATCGAACCGCCCGGTGTATTGAGGTTCTCTGAACGGATTGCATTGATCACGTCGTTAAAGCTGACGCTGTAGCCTTTGAGCCGGTTCACATCGCAATTGACCTGAACTTCCGGTTCCAGCGCACCGGAGATCTCCGCGCTGAGCACGCCCGGCACGGCTTCGACCTTATCTTGGATATCCTCGGCAATTTTCTTGAGGCGCGTCAAACCGAGTTCGCCGCCGATCGTGACATACATGATCGGGAATTCGCTGAAATTGATCTCCGTGATCATCGGCTCCATGATGTCGGTCGGCAATTCCGGCTTGGTCTGATTGACCTTATCGCGCACCCGGCGCAGGGCCTCGTCGATATCGATCCCGGTCTCGAATTCCACCCGGATCGTAGACAGCCCTTCTTTGGAAGAAGAGGAAATTTCCTTGACGTCTTTCAGCGCTTTCAATTCCCGCTCCAACGGCTGCGTAACAAGCCCTTCCACATCGGACGGACTGACGCCGACATACGGTACGGACACGATCACGAGCGGGATAGTGATATCCGGCGCGGCTTCGCGGGGAAGACTGCGGTAGGCCATCGTTCCCATAAGTACGATGATGGCTATCAAGATATATACGGTTACCCGATTGTCAACGGCAAGATTCCATAGTCTCATATACAATTCCTTATCGCGCTCTATTCCTGTATTTTGATTTTTTGTTTATCGATCAGGTTCTGGTAACCGACGGTGATGATCCGGTCGCCTTCTTTCAAACCTTTGATCACCCGCACCATCGAGCCGTCCGTCCCGCCCAGCGTCACGAGCCTCTCCTCCGCTACGCCGTTATTGACAACATAGACGACGAGTTTGCCCATATCCACCTGCTGGATAAAATCCTGCGAGATCAGTACCGCTTTCGATGACGAGAGCAATTTTAATTTAACCGCCGCGATCATCATAGGTTTCAGCTTACCCTGCGCGTTGGCAAAACGGACCTCGACGGGAATCGTGCGGTTATCCGGATTGACGGCCGCAGCCACGAACGCGATCGTTCCGGCAAACGTTTCACCTTCAAAAGCATCCACGGTAAATTCCACGGGCAAGCCGACACGGAGATCTTTGGAATAACGTTCCGGTACTCCGACGAGAACCTTCATGTCGTTCATATCGATCACTTGGGCTACGGGCATCCCGGGACCGATCAATTCGCCTTCGTCGGCAAAGCGGTTATTAAGGATCCCGCTGACCGGGCTTCGGACCGTCGTCCGGTCGAGACGAAGTCTGGCCAGATCATACTGGGCTTTGGCGGCATCGCGCTGGTACTCAAGATTCTTGAGCTGAAGCGCAGAAATGGCCTGTTCGTCAAACGCCGCTTTTTGTTTTTGATAATTCACGTCCGCCATATTGTAATTGGCCTGAGCCGCATCGCAGCCGGCTTTGAACATGGCGTCGTCGATCTGAGCGAGTACTTGTCCTTTTTGGACAAAACCACCTTTTTCAACCTTCCACGAAACGATCCGTCCGCCTTCTTCAGCAGGAACGGTGATATTGTTCTGCGATTCGATGCTGCCGGTCAGTTGTATGGTCTCCGTGAAGTCGCGCATCTGCACGGGCTCCGCTTTGACGAAGACCTCGGCCTCCGATTCGGCTTTCTTGTTCTTTCCGTTCTCCGCATTGGAGGAACCGCAGGCATACAAAAAGACGCCCAACGCGACCACGGTCAGGCTTACAATTAGCTTTTTCATAACGTCCTTCAAAGTATGGTGGAAATAAGTTTTCATCATATTCATCTTTTGTTTTCCCGCCGATGCGTCCGACCGGCGGGAAGAATTTCACTCCGGGTTGTGATAGCTTATGAGTTCCTCCAGGTCCGTTTTGGTCATGGAGTAATCGTAGACGGCCTGAATGCGATTGAGCCGAGCGCGCATCAGCGCAAGATCGGCATCGTTGAGTTCCAGTTGTGTGCCCGATCCGGTATTGTACCGTGTCCTGGCGATCTTATAACTTTTTTCAGCCAACTCCACCGTCCGGCTTTGGCTGGCCACGCGTTTGCGCGCTTCTTCCAGGCGAAGGGCGATGGTTTGCATGGTCGTCTTCAGCGTTTCGCGGGTATCCTCGATCCTCCGCTCCGCCTTTTGCTTATCCACGTTGGCCTGCTTGACGCGAGCCATCGTCTGCAGACCGCTGAAAAGATTGATATTGAGCGAAAGTCCGGCCTGTGAAGAAACTATAAAGTCCTTTCCGCTCAATCCCATGGTATTCTTCTGTGCGGTCCATTGATACGTTCCGAACGCGGACAATGTCGGTAAATATTCCGAACGACTGATCGCGATCAATTCTTCCGTCACCTGTTTCTGGTATCCCAGCGCTTTGAAGCCGGCGTTATTGCCGACGGCTCTGGCCGGATCGATGAGGGTGCTGTCGACCGGAATAAAATCGAGCAGGCCTTCCACGTTGATGGATTTTTCAGACTCCACGCCCAGCGTGATCTTGAGGGCATTGACCGACGCGAGTACGCCTTCTTCGGCCTGAATGACCATCGGCCGCAGGTTCTCGACCTGAACCTCCGCTCGGATCAGATCGTAGTCGGAAATGATCTCCTGCCGGTGCAGTATTTTCACGTTCTTAAAATTTTCTTCCGCATTAGCCATACTGGCCCGGGTAGTTTCCAGCACCTGTTTCGCCAACAGAACGTTGTAGAAGGCGCGTTTAGCATTGGCGACGGTGGAATTGTACGAGGCCCGATACGATTCTCTCGACGCCTTTTGGTATATTTTGGCCGTACCAACGCCGGTGAAAACCACGGAATTGAACAGCACCTGACTGGCGGTAAATCCCATTTGGTAGGAATTCTCCGTTCCTACGCGGATCCGCGTGACGATCGTATCCACGGTGAAGACGATCTGCGGCGTCTTCAAGGTCCTCGTATATGTTCCGCCGAAGTTCAGGCTGGGCATTGCGTAGCCGTACGCTTCGCGCACCTGTGCATCGGCCTTTTCCATATCCAGCCGGGCGATCTTCAGCGAACGGTTATTTTTCACCGCAAGCCCGATCGCGTCTTCCAGCGTCACGGATTGGTCCTGCGCCTGAAGAGTAATCACATTCAGAAGGAACAACAACATTGCACATCGTCTCATCATAAGGTCTCCTCGGATACCGTTTTTGCCTTGATGCCTTCCATCAGCATATCGATGGAGGTCTTCCAGCATTTTTCAAAATCCATTTTCTTGTCGAGATGCCATTGCACCATCAGTCCGTTGAATAGTCCGTCCACCGTATCGGCAAAAATCTCGGCATCAAGATCGGAACGGAAGATTCCCTTGGCCGTTCCGCTTTTGATGAACTCCACCGCTTTCACTTTCCATTCCATGTAGCTTTTGGACATGTGGCGGTATACTTCTTTATTGTCGATGGAGCGCGCCCAAAGGTGAAAAAGCAATTTATAATGATTCTTCAGATCCAGTTCTCTGATAATATAGGCCGGATATTTGTAAAGTAATTGATCCAGACTGCATTCTAATGCCATTTTATAAAGCAAATGCTCACTGGTTTTATTCCAGTTCTTGATCAGCTCCAATATCAGTTCGTCTTTGCTTTTGAAATACCAGTAGACCGCACCTTTGCTGAGACCGGCTACTTTGGCTATCTCTTCCATAGTGACGGTTTCAAAACCGCGTTCCGAAAAACAATCAAAAGCCGACTTAAGGATTTGTTCTTTTCGGAGATCTTCCGGTTCGTGCTGAGGCATATATAACTGAAGTTTAGAGTTTTTACTTTAAGTGCAGTCTTAACAATAAGATAATTCAAGTGTTCTGACAAAACATACCGACCGGTCGGTTTAATATAGAAGAAAAAGATATTTTGTCAAGTAATTTGTGAAAAAATTACTTTGATGTCTACGAATCCGAATCCGATAAGTTTGGCATTACTTGCAGAATGAGGAGGTGCAACGCTTGCATGTCGCTGCGTTTTGGTTCCGGCTGACAGGTAATATAATCTTTGATCTGCCCTTGTACGTATTTAAATTCTATTGACGTAAAATTTGTGAATATTTTGTGATCCTATCTGTTTTTGGATAAAATTGCCAGCAGATTTTCTAAATTGCTCATCGACATCTTAAATCCTTCTGTGAAGCCCATTTCAATCATCTTCTCCATACGGGCAAGGGACTCATTATATATAGTAATACGCACTGTCGTCTTATTGTTCTGTTCGCTAAAAGTGTAATCCCAATCAGAACCCGGCAATTCCGGGTTTTCATCTTTGTCTGCAAAAGCATTAAACATTTTGAAATTGGTCTTAGGGGTAATGGAAGTATATTTTTGGATGGCCCAACGTTCATGTCCTTCCGGGCTTACCATAGCATAAAACCTTTTGCCTCCAACTTTGAAATCCATGTACTTTGTTTTTGATGCCCAAGGTTTAGGCGCCACCCATTGGTCGAGAATTTCCGCTTTGGTAAAGGCATCCCATACCAGTGACAGGGGGGCATCAAATTCCCTCGTGATGAATACCGTTTTTGTTGCTTTGTCTACGGTAAATTCAAACAACAAATCATTTTTCATTCATTCTCCTTTTTCATGGTTGATAATATTTTGTCAAGTTGATCAAATCTTGTCTCCCAAATCTTTTTGAACTTTTCAATCCACTTGTCAACCTCTTTCATTTTGTTTGCCCGGATGTGATAATAGATTTCTCTTCCTTTCTGTTCCTGCTTCACCAAATCACATTCCGTCAGTATTTGAATGTGCTTTGAAACCGCCTGACGGCTGGTATGGAATTCCTCGGCAATGGCATTGGGAGTCATGGCCTGTGAAGCGAGCAATAATAAAATCGCTCTCCGGGTTGGGTCGGCTATCGCCTGAAATACATCTCGTCTTGTTTTCATAATGGTAATATTATGCAATGATCTGGTTGCAATATAAGCGAAACTACTTGGTTGCGCAAGTCTTTTTTCGACTTTTTTTGTTGGAGAGACTTGGAATTCTATTTCCTGATGAGCGCGGCGCAGGCAACAACGGCCCACGTTCCTTCGAGGATAACAAACGGCCAGTAGTCGATGAGGTAGGAAGCGTAACACGAAATGGCCGCACCGAAAATATTAAGCCAGATATAGGCCGGGCTGTCGGCCGAAATCTTTTTGGCCACGTTGAGAAAGAAAGCGATCAGCAGCAGACCAACGCCTACGGAGCCGGTAAGAATGGGGATATCCATTTTTTTTACCTGTCAAAAGGTTTTTTATCCGCATCAAGATAGAAACATCCGAAACCAGTTGCAAGATCCCGCATCAGTAATAATACCTATCTTTTGGCACACGACGAAAATCCTTGCATTTCAAATTCAAATTCGCATACATTTTTTTGTTTCCCTGTTTCGATACATTAAAGATCGTTCGCACCGTCACAGGGCCCTATGACCCGAAGGCAGAATTGCGCTTAACTACGCAATATCTTGTGTCTATATGTATAAATAAACGGAGGTTATCATGCGTCTCATCATTTCTCTTTTCATTGTCACCTTGTTCTTTGTGGGGTCACGGCTCCAGGCCCAGGCGTTCGATCTCAATTTGTCCGGCAGCGGCGCACGCGCCGAAGGATTCGGACAAGCCTTTATCGGAATTTCCGACGATGCTACGGCTGTGGTATGGAACCCGGGCGGATTGACCCAGCTTCGTCGGCCGGAAATTTCGGGCGTCGGCCGTATGGTTTCTGAAGCTTCCGGTAGCCATGCCAAGATCAATTTCGCCAGCGTGGCCTATCCCATTACGCGCTCCTTCGTCGTGGCCGGTGTCTATCAGGAGCAGATCGATTTCACCTTCGATATCGGCGGCGGTTTTGAAAGCAAAGGCGGCGCTCAGACGATTTCCATCGGTGCCGCCTATAAGTTAACACCCGTATTTTCGGCCGGAGCCGTTGTCAATAAATGGTTTGGCAGCGTCAAGTATGATTTTCAGGGATTTCCGTTCGAGGAAAAATCAAAAGGAATCAATGGTGTCGTCGGTATCATGGCCGATCTGAACGGTCTCGCTAATCCGATTCCCCTTAAAATAGGAGCTGTCGCACGAAGCTCCGGTGCCGAACCCATCGAAGACTTCAAATTACCATGGATGTATGGTCTGGGCGTTTCTTACCGTATCGGTGAAAATATCACCGTGGCTTCGGATATCGAATGGCGCGACTTCAGTTCTATCGAAGGAGGCAAAAGCACGATGCAGTTCCGCGCCGGAGGCGAATATCTTTTAGTCACGGATAACTTTGTGATCCCTGTTCGAGGCGGATTCCGAACCGTACCGCAGCCTTTCGGCGGTGAGACATCCAAAGGATTTTCGGGCGGTTCCGGGTTGATTCTCAAACGATTGGCCCTTGACGCAACCTTTACGCACTTGATTAATGCGGATATCGGCAATACCAATGTGATCATGGCTTCGGCGATCGTGTACTTTGAATGATTGCGATTCCATTGAAATTAATTCTGAACAAATCATAAGGAAAAAGACATGAAGAGACTTGTTCTCTCGGCGGTTACAATCGTCAGTATCTATGTACCTGTTAATTCCTGTACTTCCCCGGGATCCGGAAGCGGACTTATTACCAAGATCGCCAGCCGCGAAGAAGCGAATAGTATTCTTCAGGATTACGATCTGACCTCTCCTTTTGTTGATGCCGCGTTGACTGCTCAGGGTATGATGCTCAATCAGTATGTGGACTCCAATCAATTCAAAATGTTCGCATTCTACAATTATAACAGTTCAAGCAACACGCTCAGTACGTCTTACACGGATCCGGCCCCCGCATTCCCCGCACTATATTCGAGATCCCGGGAAAAGGTTCAGATTACCCCGCACGATGCGAACGGTTTGCCGACGGCGTCGGTGATCAACCTCAAAAAGACCAATATGCTCGAATACGGTCAGGACGACGGTGACTCGGAATACAGTTATTACGATTCGGTCTACGTGAACGTCGCCTCTTTCCCCTACGACAGCGTCTTCTCGGGCAAAGTACTTAGTCTCCCCCTTTCCTGTTCCGGAGCGGTCCGCCGTATCTACCATTCATCCTACAGCATCGGCCAAACGGATTTTGAGGCCAATATGTCCGGATCGGCTACCATGACTAACTGGCGCAACGGTTCTGCCGTGATCGGCGGAAAGGTGAAAGCCCGCGTGATCTACTTCAACGGCACAAATTATCTCAATGAACCGGTTGACGATCTGGACATGAATGTGAACGTGCGTTTCAAACTCGTGGTCACGCCAAGGGTCGGTTCCAATTTCCTTATTGATGTAGCTTATTATCTCGACTTCGGCGGTTACGGCTACATGCTCAATTCAAACACATTCACATGGACCCCCTACGAATTGGATTTTTAGAAAGCCAAAGGAGAAAGAAACTGTGAAAAAACTTATCGGCGCGTTTGCTTTTTTCAGCCTGGGAATCAATGCCTGCACTACCGAAGGCGATGGCAGTGAATTCATCACCAAACTGGCTTCACGCGAAGAAGCTAATGAGATCATGGATTATGTGAATGGGCAAGGCTTTGCATTCAATCAACTGGAAAATGCTGCAACACCTCATGTATTTAGTTACGACTCCAGCTACTTTAATAGGATTGAAAGACAAAAAGAATTTTACACGTACGACCCTGCGGCGGGACATTTTAAACGTATCGTCTCGGTGTCGGTACCATATGCGGATTCTACCAAAACCTCCAACAGTGTGCAAATTTCAAAAGAATATTACTCCGGTTCACCTCATGGGCTCAACGGTCTTCCTTCGCAACCTGTATATGAATTCAGATATGAATTGTCAAATTATCAGGAAAATGTAACAACCTGGATATCAACAGGATCAACTATATCTAATCAAAGCTATGACTCTGTGGTTACCTCAGTTGAAGAGATGCCTTTTTTATCCTTAACTCAATTGAGCGACATGAACCTGTCTGTTCATTATGAAACCCATTTCAAATTCATCAGTAAAACTTCTGGTAATACAAATAACGTTGAAGCACGGTTCTCCTTGGATCAGGTATTTCAGTCCGAACACTATGGCACAACAACCGGAAGCGGAACATTAAAATATTCAAATAACAATCTTAAATATGATTTGAATTTGACCTTTGAAGCTGAATACGATGAATCGATTCAAGACCCTATGATAGGTTATCTTACCATGTATCTTGATCTTGCGGGTTTCAAATACAAGAAAACTATGGGTGACTGGGTAGCCGTAGATTAATTCTCTTAAACAAACAGGAATAGCAGCCCATGCGTAAATTATTGCTTCTCCATTTTTGCCTTTCGCTCACATCCGGTTTGTTTGCCCAAGACCGGTTCTACGACTATTACGACAACGGTGTTGCCTACATGGAGAAAAAGGACTGGCTCCGTGCGATCGAGGAATTCAAGAGCGCGGCTTCGCTCGAGTACGAGGATCGTAATAACAAGCGAACTTACGGCACCCGTTTTATCGAGTATTATCCTCACCGAGAGATGGGCATCGCGTATTATCACTTGGGTGAATTTGAAAATGCAAAACGGGAACTGGATCTGTCGGCAGGCTATAAGAACACCTCCCGCACCAAAGAATATCTGAAAAAGCTTTCCAGCATCGATTTTGCGGCCCTGAGGGCGGATGCGGATGCCAAGGCCAAAAAGTTACGTGAGGAAATGGCTGAAAAGGAGAAAGCGATTAAGGCGGAAGAGGAAAGGATCGCCAAGGCGGAAGAGGAAAGGATCAAAGCCGAAAAGATCAGAGCGGATAAAATCAAACGGGAACGCGAAGAAAAAGAGAAACGGGAGCGCGCCGAACGCGAACGGATCGCACGTGAAGCTGAAGAGATAGCGGATCGTATTGCCAAGGAAGCGAAGAACAAAGCGGAAAGAGAAAAACTCGAAAAAGAAGCCCGTGAGCGCGAAGCTCGGCTGGCCGCGGAAAAAGAACGCAAAGCCAAAGAGGACGCCGAGACCGAACAAAGACGTATCGCTGAAGAAGACGCTCTTCGCCGCAAAGCCGAAGAGGACCAAAAGAAATTCGCCGAAGAAAAGCGCAAGCTGGATGAAGAAAAAAGCAGGATTGAACTCAATAAGAAACTTGCGGCGGCGAATGCGAATAAATACGGGGGCATGATCCCCGCCGATGCCTTATTATACGACCCGGCTATCATTCCTCAGGTCGGTTCCCGTCTGACACTGGCCGTACTCCCTTTTGAAGGAACGGGCGACGACGACGTCAAAGCCATTCTGACAGAGAAAGTAATTACCACGCTCGTGCAGCTGCGCCGATTCCGTGTGGCCGAACGCGGGGCCATCGATAAGGTGATCCGCGAACAGGACTTCCAGATGACCGATTTTGTAGATCCGGACAATGCCGTGAAAGTCGGCATGCTGGCCGGCGCGGACGCGATCGTCATTGCGAATATCAAGAGTTCCGACGCTACTTACACAAGCCATGCGCGTGTGGTAGATGTAACCACCGGTGAGACTATTGCTTCGACGGACGTTAAACTGCCCAGTCTGAACTTGGCCCATCTGGACGATGCCGCGGCGCAACTGGCCGTCAATATCTACAACGATCTGCCGTTGACTCTAGGTATGATCGTTCACGTGGATGGTGAAGAGGACGCCATGGTGGACATCGGAGCCTCAAAAAAGATCCGGAAGGGAATGAAGATCATGGTGTACCGCGAGGGCGATGCGATCCTTCATCCGGTTACCAAAGAAATGCTGGGAAAGAAAATCACTCGGCTGGGCGAATATGTGATCACCGATGTTCAGGAAAAAATGACATCGGCTAAAATGATCAAGAAAGAGAAGGATCCGGTTTCGGTGGGAGACAAGGTGGTCGTGAAGTAAAACGATCAGAACTCATACTGCCGGTCGAGGCTCCGGTACTGTATCGCTTCGCTCACATGCTCCGGCCGTATGGATTCGTTGGCGGAACAGTCGGCGATCGTGCGCGCCACTTTCAGTATACGGTCGTACGCGCGGGCGGACAATCCCAATTTGGTGATCGCCATTTTCATAAGCTCCGAACTTCTATCGTCGATCCGGCAGAATTGCCGTATCTCTCTGGACTCCATATCCGCATTGCAGAAAATCCTGCGTCCGTGATGGGATATCTTCTTAAATCTTTCTGTTTGTACTTGCCTCGCTTTCATCACGCGTTCACGTATCACCGATGATCTTTCTCCGGTGGCCTCGCCGGCGAGTTCGTTGTATTTGATCGCCGGACATTCAATATGTATGTCGATGCGGTCGAGCAAAGGGCCGGATACTTTGGACATGTACCGCTGTATGATGGGCGGCGTGCATGCGCAGGAATTATTGGGGTCGCCGTGATAACCGCACGGACACGGGTTCATCGCACAGGCCAGCATAAAATTCGCCGGATAGGTCAGCGATATCTCCGCCCGGCTGATGGTCACCTTTCCATCCTCCAGCGGCTGGCGCATCACTTCTAAAACATTTTTCTTGAATTCCGGCAGCTCGTCCAGGAACAATACCCCGTGGTGCGCCAGGCTCACTTCCCCCGGTTTCGGAATGTGGCCCCCGCCGATCAAACCGGCGTCGGATATCGTGTGGTGCGGAGAACGGTACGGACGTGTCGTGATCAAAGCCTCGTTCTTTTCCAACAGTCCGGCCACGGAATGGATCTTCGTGGTCTCGAGCGATTCGTCCAGAGTGAGATTGGGCAGGATCGTGGGCAGCCGTTTGGCCAGCATGGTCTTGCCGCTGCCGGGAGGACCGATCATGATGATATTATGTCCGCCGGCGGCCGCGATCTCCAGCGCGCGTTTGGCATGTTCCTGTCCCTTCACGTCCATGAAATCTATGACGTGCCGGTGATCGGATTCAAAGATCGCATCAAGATCCACTTTGTGCGGTGCGATCGACAATTCACCGCTGAGCAAGGCAGCGGCTTCCTGCAGAGACCGGACACCGTACACTTCTAAACCGGTGGTCATCGCGGCTTCACTCGCATTTTCCGCCGGCAGGATCAGGCCGCGCAATTTCTCGGACTTGGCTTTAACTGAGATCGATAAAGCGCCGGTGATCGGGCGTAAACTGCCGTCGAGACTGAGTTCGCCGAGTATGACAAACTGCTCCAGCATGGAGCTTTCTATTTGCCCTGCAGCGGCGAGAATTCCGACTGCAATGGGCAGATCGAAAGCGGAACCTTCTTTGCGGATATCGGCAGGAGCTAAATTGACCGTAATACGTTTGAGCGGATAAGTAAAACCTGAATTCTTGATCGCCGCATTGACGCGTTCTTTACTCTCCTTTACGGCGCCATCGGGAAGACCAACGGTAATAAAATGCGGGGCCGCACCTTCTAGATGGGTCTCCACCTTGACAATAAACGCATCGATACCAAACGTGGTCGCGCTGATGACTTGTGATAACATCGGATTCATTTTTTGCCGCAAAGAACGCAAAGACGGCATTTCTTTTAAAACTGTTTTTTCAGCTTTACGATCTTTGCGCGTCGCGGTCTATATTTATGGCTACTGAAGAGGTACATTCATTTCCTGCAGTAAGTGTCCTGCACCGCCGAACTGTGACGTCACCCACAGCACATAACGTATATCGACGCCGATGGAACGGCTGTAATCCTCGCTCCATGCATAGTCGTTGATCGTGGCTTCGAAAGTCCGGTCAAAATTAAGTCCGATCAATTCACCCTTCGCATTAAGAACCGGACTGCCGGAATTTCCGCCCGTGGTGTCGGTGTTGTACAGCATGGCGACCGGCAGGTTATTCAACCGTTTGTGCCTGAACGGACCGAATTCTTTTGTTTTAAAAAGATCGAGAAGTTTTTTCGGAGAATCAAAAGGCTCAACACCGGTTGATTTATCCGCAACACCGGGGGCGGTCGTGAACGGCGCATAGTACGTGGCGTCCGCCGGAGAATAACCGCGAATCGCCCCATAGGTTAAACGCAGGGTCAGATTGGCGTCCGGAACAAATTCACTTTTCTGCTGCAACTGTTTGGCTTCAGCATATAGACCGTAAAATTTATTAAGCGCCCCTTCGCGCCGTTCGCGCGTTTCTCTCAGAGTAATGACCAAAGTTGTTAGGCCGCGTGCAAGAACCATCATCGGGTCCTTTAAGCTGGACGGAGCGACGGGCATTTTCTTCAGTAAATTCTCCAGATCGGCCGATGAACGCACGCGGGCTTTGTCGTATAGGCTGCGAACCGACTCCGCTATTTTATCTCTGCTGTTCTTGTTTTTCAGCCATTCGTCTACCGGACGTATCCGCTGATCGGCGGGCAATTGCGACGCGCGGTACAGCATTTCCGTCAAAAACACCTGATCGGCCGGCTCGTAATGCTCTTTGAAAAGATCCACCATCTTTTGTTTTGTGGTTTCCCAATTCCTAGCCTGATAAGCCGGAAGCCGAAGACTATCCGGCTTCTGAAACTGCAGAATGGCGGTATTCAGCTGAGCATAGACCGAAAGCAATCGGCACGATGCCAACATATAATCCAGGGTCATCTCATACGGAGCCTTTGCGGTCATCTCATCGTAAACCTTACGGATATCGTCTATGACCGAGCCAAATTTCTGCCTGCGCGCCTCATTCTGTTCTATAAAAGACCGCAAACTCATGTCGGTTTCCTTCTTCTGTTCAACCAGTGAAATGCGTTTCATTCCTACCAGTTTGCCTCTGTAATTCTTAGTAACATTGGCCATGCTTTTGATCCTGGAGGCCAGAAGGATCTCTGTAGCGTGATCTTCCTTGCCCATCGCTTCCATTTGGGAGATCTGCCAGTCATACAATTGCGACACATAAGGCAGTCGCACATTTTCTTCGTAATGCATAAAATCGGCCGTGCGGTGCCGAAAGGTTCTTCCCGGGTAACCTAGAATAAAAACGAAATCGTTTTCATCGGCGCCTTCGTATTGAACCTTCAGATACTTTTTCGGAACGTAAGGTACATTGTCTTTAGAATAGGCGGCCGGGCTCCCGTCCGGGGCCACATACGCACGCATGAAAGAAAAATCGCCCGTATGCCGCGGCCAAACCCAGTTGTCCTCTTCGCCGCCGAACTCACCTATCGATCTTGGCGGCACATATGCGAGACGAATATCTCTAAGAACCGCGTAGACAAATAGCATATACCGCTGGCCAATGACCATTTCTGATACTTCGGCGCTCTTTCCGGGATTTTGTTTTTCGGCGGCCGCTGCGATCGACCTCATTTTCGCTGTAATGGTGCGGCTGCGCAGGGACCACTCCATCGAATCATCCACCGCACCCATTACTTCGGCAGAGACGTCACGATACAATTCCAAAATGCGAGCTGTATAACCTTTGGCTGGAATCTCCTCCGCGCGAGATTTCGCCAGAAAACCGTCCCGGATGTAGTCGTTTTCTACAGAACTGGCGTTCTGCACGGCGCCGAACGCACAATGATGATTGGTCAGGATCAATCCTTCGGCCGAAACGAACGAGCCCGTACACCCTCCGACTCTTACGATCGCATGCGCCAACCCGATACTGTCCATACTGAATATCTGTTCCGCATCCATCTGAAGCCCGCGCGCGCGCAGATTCAATTTCCGTATCTCGCTGATCGGATACATGCCTTCGTCGGCATGGACCAACGAAAGACCGGAAAGAAGAAGCCAAAGAGATAGACATTTTTTCATATTTACACCTGCTGCATTTCAAAAATAGAAAACCAAAACCTGGTACAGAACCCTATACCAGCATCATAGTAGACTCCAAAAACCGGATGGTAACGCGCAATAACTACTTAAGGAGCTTGGCATTCAGTTTGATTTCCACGGACGCAAGAGCCTGGGAAACCGGGCAACCTGATTTAGTACCGTTGGCGATCTCCTGAAATTTCCCTTCATCGACACCGGCTACTTTCGCTTCGCAATTCAGCTCGATCAGAGTGATTTTAAACCCAGTTTCCACCTTATTGATATGCACCTTCGCCGTGGTACTAACTTTCTCGGGATTAAATCCTGCTTTGGCAAGGCCGGCCGAGAGCGCCATCGAAAAACAGCCGGCATGAGCCGCGGCGATCAATTCCTCCGGGTTAGTTCCCTTACCTTCTTCAAACCGTGAAGAGAAATTATATTGACCGTCGAAGGCCCCGCCTCCGAATTTCACGTTTCCATTCCCCTTCATCAAGTCTCCCTGCCATACGGCATCCGCTGTGCGAATCGGCATAAATCCTCCTTTTGTTTTTAGAGTTTGAGATAGATCTTAAAAGAATCCTAAAAAGTTTCACATATCGCTGATACGTTCTTTCAGGAAAAAACGAACGGCCAGAAGGCTTCCGATAAAACCAAGCAGGACACCGAAGCCTATGACGATCAGAAAAATCTCGTACTGCATGGTCACGGTTGGCAGAACATACCTTCTTACGGCCTTGATGACAAAATAAGAAATTCCGACCGCAAGGGAACTTCCGAGTACACCCTGGATCAGGCCCTCCATCAGAAACGGACCGGCGATAAACGAATTGGTCGCGCCGACCAGTTTCATCGTTTTGATGATGTCGCGGTTGGAATATATGCTGAGTTTGATCGTGTTAGATACCAGCAGAATGGCGGCCAGCGCAGCGATACAGCCGAGTCCTAAACTGATGTAGTGATAAGTTTCGATCTTCTCATCCAGTACCTGAAGGAGTTCCTTCTGGTAACTGACATCCTCAATGCCATCGATCTTCTCAAGTTCCGCAGCTACGACCGAGGCACTGCGCATATTACGAAACTCCGGCCGAAGGCGGATCTTGAAAGAGGCGGGAAGCGGATTGCTTTCGACAAGGTCAAAAACATCATCCTCGCCCATGATCTGTTTTAGAATACGGGCGGCTTCGGCTTTGGAGATAAACCGAATCGAATCCACGCCTTCGATCGCCTGTATGACGGGACCGATCTTGTCGGCGGAACCCGTATCCAATGATTTATCAAGAAAGGCCTCAAGTTCTACCCGGCTTCGGATATCCTCGACCACACGGTTAACATTGGATGTGATGATAAGAAAGAAACTAAGAAGGCTGAGCGCGATGCAGATGATCGTGACCGCAACAAAACTGGACAACGTCGCTTTTCTCAGCCCGCTGAATCCTTCTTTGATGATATATCCAAGCTTCAATTTCGTTCTCTGAGTATTAGACCATCAATTCGTTTTATGGATTGCCTCCGTTTCCGAATCATCTTTCGGCGGCGTCTTAAGTACTTTGTAGAAAAAGTATCCGGTAAAGGTCATGACCGTACCCATGGTCAATATCATCATGATCAATGCGGTTGTTTTCATGCGGCTCTCCCGTTTAAAGTCCGGCGTTTATAGGCCATGTATACCAGATAACAGATCCCAAGAAATACGGCCGTTAATAATAATCGGGCCAACACGATATACATGAGTCTTTCTTCCAGGGCCGATCGGATGGCAGGATCCGTGGCTGCGGCAATCTGTTCGCGTAACCCGCTGTTGAACAACTGACGGATTATGGAACCGTTATCCAAAGGCCACCCGTTCCCGTTCACCACACTCGATATGGCCGCATTCCAATCACCTCCGAGAGGAGAAATAACGGAACCGATAAACACAAATAGGAGAAATACGGGTGTGACCCATTTGATAATGAATTTGTATATTTCCGGGACCTTCATGTCCGCGCCGTCCGTGATCTCTTTCCAGCCTTTGTCCATCCCGAAGACCCAGGCAAACAGCACGGATTCAGCGACGGCAAAGATCACGAGTGAAACGGTTCCGGCCCAATAATCGTATTCATCAAAAACACCGTAATTATATAAGAACACGGTCGGCAGGCCGAGGATCAGAGTGATCAGGCCGAAAGACCATGCGGCTTTCTCGCGGCCCCACTGGAATTCGTCACGCATGAATCCCATCCAGGGCGTTCCCATCGCAAGCGACGACGTGATCCCCGCAAAGAAGAGCAGGCCGAACCAGAAAACGCCGGCCATGGCCGCAAGGAACGGACCCCAGTTCTCAAACAGAAACGGCATGGTCTGAAAAGCCATACCAAAACCGGCGTTAGCCTTGACCCAATCAAGTCCGAGATAGCCGGCGGCAATCGGGATCACGATCAGGCTGCCCAAGCACACTTCGACAAATTCATTCATCCAGCCGGCACTCATGGCATTAAGCGCTATATCTTCTTTCGATTTTACATAAGCCGCATAGCAATGGATCGTTCCCATGCCCACTGAGAGAGTAAAGAATATCTGCCCGGCAGCAGCGAGCCAGACTTTCGGATTGGCCAGTGAGTCGAACTGCGGATCCCAGAGATAATTGATCCCGGCCCAGGCGCTGGCATCCGGATGTTCCGGTGATGCCCCTGAAGTTCCGAGCGTCACGCCGCGGATCGCCAGGAAGATCCCGAATAGAATCAGGAGCGGCATGCCGATCTTCGCCGTTTTCTCCACGCCGCCGGCCAAGCCGCGCGAGAGGATCCAAGTATTGAGCCATAGACAAATGATATAAAACACAACCGCTTCGTAAGGAATGCCTGAATGCGTCGTTTCAATATTGAGGTAATCCGTAAAGAACTGGGCCACTTCAATTTGCGACATACCTTCAAACGAGCGTGCGACCGAATGATACACGTAGGACATCGTCCAGGATTCGATATAACAATAGTAGGCCGCTACGGCAATATTGGTCCAGATACCGAATACACCGAAATACTTGAGGAATTTGACCTTCGTCATGCTGTCGAGAATGTACGGCGTGGAATGATTATTGGATCGTCCGCCAAATCGTCCCATGGACCATTCCACCCACAAGAGAGGAATACCCATGAGAAGGAACGATACCAGATAAGGAATGATGAACGCGCCGCCGCCGTTATTAACGGCCTGAACGGGGAACCGGAGGAAATTCCCAAGTCCCACTGCATTGCCGGCCATTGCAAGAATGAGCCCAACGCGTGATCCCCATGCTTCTTTGTGTGTACTCATGCGCCTTTGTATTTTTGTTAAAGGTTTATTGTCAAAAAATCATTTTCCATTGGTCGTTAGTTTGCTCCGGCTCTTGCCGTACAAGAAGTAAATGGCCAGACCGATCGCCATCCAAATGATCAGACGCAGCCAGGTATCGGCCGGAAGGAAACTCATCACACCAACCGATGTGATGATCCCGAGAATCGGAATGAGTGGAAAGAGCGGCGTTTTGAAAGGCCGATTCAATTCCGGCCTTTTGTATCTCAACACGATCACACCGGCGCAGACGATCGCAAAGGCCAGCAAGGTTCCGATCGAAACCAATTCACCCAGCAGACCGATCGGGAATAGACCTGCCACCGCCATACATACGATGCCGGTGAGAATTTGTGACACGTACGGAGTGCGAAATTTTTCATGAACCTTCGCAAATTTCTTCGGCAGAAGACCGTCGTTGGCCATGGCGTAGAATACGCGCGGCTGACCGAGGAGCATGACCAGAATGACCGAACTCAATCCGGCAATAGCGCCGAGTTTGATAAAGGGCCTCAGCCATTGCAATGCCGGCCCTGCGGTGTCCACGGCTACGGCAATGGGCGCTGCGGTATTGAGTTGATCGTAATGCACAATACCGGTCATGACGACGGAAACCAGAATATAGAGGATCGTGCAAATGACCAGAGATCCCAAAATTCCGATCGGCATATCCCTTTGCGGATTTTTGGCCTCCTGCGCCGCTGTGGACACGGCATCAAAACCGATATAAGCGAAAAAAATGACACCCGCCGCACGAAACACACCCGACCAGCCGAAGTGGCCAAATTCACCGGTATTCTCCGGAATGAATGGCGTAAAATTGTCCGGGTTGATAAATTGAAAACCCAGCGCGATGAAGATCAGCACAACGGTGATCTTGACCGCTACTATAATGTTATTGAACGTCGCCGATTCCGAAATACCGATCACCAACAGCGCTGTCATAAGTCCCGCAATAAAAACCGCGGGCAGATTGATGATAGCCCCCGTGGCCTGCCAACCATTTACGGAGTCATGCACCAGCGGCGCGCTGGACAGCGCGGGAGGAATGACCAGTCCGAAATCTTTGAGAAAACTCACGACGTAACCCGACCATCCGACCGACACGGTAGCCGCGCTGAAGAGGTATTCCAGGATGAGGTCCCAGCCGATCACCCATGCGACAAATTCTCCCAATGTCGCGTAAGCATACGTGTAAGCGCTTCCCGAAATCGGGATCATGGAAGCAAATTCCGCATAACAAAGCCCTGCGAACGCGCAGGCCAGACCGGAAATAATAAAGGAGATCACGATGCCGGGACCGGCATATTGCGCCGCGGCCTGGCCGGTTAATACGAAAATTCCGGCGCCGATGATCGCGCCGATACCGAGCGAAACAAGATTGACGGGTCCGAGCGAACGCTTGAGCCCATGTTCCGTATCCGCCGCTTGTTTGAGCAATTCGTCAATGGATTTGGTTGCCATGAAAGGTCTCCGTTTTCTTATAACTTTTTCGACACAAAGACAGGCGCCGTTCTTATGGCCGGGAGGCCGCGAACATGCAAAGACCATGTGATCAGGACATGATTTCAGATTGAGTACAAAGATGATACGTCAATCGAAGGTTTGATAGTATAGCTAAGGCTGGATAAAAAGTCAATTTACATTTTGGCGAACCATTCGAATCGACGACCACTAATTGTATTGACATCGCAACGTTCTTTATTTACTATGGTAAACACCAAACGCCAGTTAGTCGTATGAATAAAATAACATTCGGCCTTCTTTTGTCATACCTGCTTTGTTATACCGCAGGCATCTACGCGGACGAGCCGCGTTTCTCGGCGCATTACACCGTCGATATTACCAATTTTGACGAAGATTCCTTTTTTGTAAAACTCGACCTGAAACATTTCGATAAGGATACGGCCGTGTATCAATTTGCCGTGACCGCGCCGGGCACGTATTCCATTCTCGATGTGGGGCGTTTCGTAGGAAGTTTCCGCGCATTTGATGCGGCAAGAAAACCTCTGCCTATCGTCAGAACCGATGTGAACCAATTTACTATTTATCGTGCCCGTTCGCTCTCCCGGATCACCTACCGCGTGGACGATACGTTCGACTCACCCATCCAGGAAAACCGGGTTGAACCCATGAGCGGCTCCAATATTGAGCGTGACAACGTGCTGATCAACGGACAGATGGTGTTCGGCTATTTCCACGGCCACCAGTCCGACCCGGTCACGGTCAAATATATTCAACCCAAGAAATGGATCGCGGGTACTTCTCTCAAAAAGAAAGAAGGCATCTACCGCGCCTCGTCGTTCGATGAACTGGTGGACTCTCCCTTCATGTTCGGCAAACTGGACCGACAGACGATTACGATGGGGCGTTCCGCCATTGATATATATGTATATTCCCAGAATCAGCGTTTCAGCGCGGACTTTGTACGGGAGCGTCTGATGAACGTGCTTCGCGCGGCGGATAAATTCCTCGACGGATTACCGGTCGAAAGGTATGTATTTCTGTTCCATTTTCGTGAGAATACCGGCCCGGTCTTTGGCGCGTGGGAACATAATTATTCCAGTTTTTACGTGATCCCCGAGTGGGGCGAAAGTTATATCTCGGGTATCGTTACCAGCATGGCCGCGCATGAGTTTTTCCACATCGTCATACCGCTGAATATTCACAGCGAGATCATTTCGCCTTTCCACTTTGAAAAAGCGATTCCGTCCCAACATCTCTGGCTGTACGAAGGCGTGACCGAATGGGCCAGCGACCTGATGCAGGTTCGATACGGCACGATGAGCGACACCGCGCTTATGGAACAGATCTCCGAAAAGCTGCAGCGCAACGATCAATTCGATCCCAATGTCAGCCTCGTGGATCTCAGTCTCGGATCTTACGACCAATATGAAAGCCAGTATGGCAATGTGTACGAGCGCGGCGCTCTCACGGCGATGCTGCTTGACATTCGGCTGCTGGAATTGTCCCAAGGTAAAACGGGATTACGAGATGTGATCAAGAAACTCTCTCAGGAATTCGGTCCCAAAAGACCTTTCCCGGAAGACGGATTATTCGATCTTATCGTGCAAATGACCTATCCGGAGATCGGTGAATTTATCAACCGATACATCAAGGGAGCCGACCCATTGCCGATAAGAGAATATCTGGCCAAGGCGGGTTATGTATACGAACGCGAAGCCGAAACGGGACTTTATGAAAGCAATCTCGGCAAATTCGCTTTCGGTTTTGTGAACGACGTCATTACGGTGACGCATGTGGACACCTCCGACAGCGTAAGCCGTCGGCTGGAGATACAACCCGGGGATGTCATTCGCAAGCTGAAGTATGCCGGCCTGGAATTATCCGTGAACGATACAACGACCATCCGAGCCATGACCTTTGCCTTGATCGGAGAGTCTTTCGAATGGCTGGTTCGCCGCAACGGTACCGAAAAACGACTGAAGGCTTTTGTCGGGAAAAGAAATATACTGGACTACCATGTGATCCGCCCGTCTCCTTCCCTTTCAGATGAACAAAAGCGTCTTCGCCGCTGGTGGCTGGGGTTATAGACAATCCCGGTACACCATGACCCTAAAATAACCCGTAACTTTCCATCCTCCATTGCGTAAGCGCATTACATTTCAACCGTCAATTGTGATACTAAACGGAGGATATTTATGCGTTTATTGCCAGCCATTGTCATTTTTTTTCTTTTGACATCAGCGTCTTATCCGGCTCACGCAACCGGGACATTGAAGATCAATTATACGGTTGACCTCAATCATCTCGACGAGGATTCATTTCATGTGGCCATGAATATCAGCGGTTATGCCGCCGATACGGCGGTGTTCCAGTTCGCCTCCACCGCACCCGGAACGTATCAAACGATGGATGTGGGACGATTTGCGGCCGGTTTCTCTGCCCGCAACGCATCCGGCCAACCACTTCCTGTTTACCGATTGAGCACCAATCAGTATGTGATCAGGAATGCGAGGAATCTGGCCGCGATCCATTACAAGATCGAGGATTCTTACGATACCCAGATCAGAGAATTCCCTGTGTATCCGATGTCGGGCTCCAACCTTGAAAAGGATAATGCGCTGATCAACGGACAAATGGTTTTCGGCTACCTCAAAGGCCACCAGTCAAACCCTATCCAGGTTCGATTTGATTATCCCAAGGACTGGAAGATCGCTTCGGCTTTGGAATCCAAGAACGGTCATTATACGGCCTCCTCGTACGACCAGCTGGTCGACTCGCCATTCCTGTTCGGAAATCTTACGAGTTCATCGATCAGGGTCGGCGGTGCGGATGTGGGTGTGGTTTGTTACTCACAAAGCGGCAGGATTCAGGCGGACAGCTTATTGTTCAATTTGCGCAATATGCTCGAAGCCGCCGATCGGTTCATCGGAGGCCTGCCGGTAAAACGTTACGTGTTTCTTTTCAAATTCAGTACGGATCCGCTTTACACATTTGGAGCGTGGGAACACAACTATTCGTCCTTCTACATCTTGCCCGAAGGCAATGCGAACGGAGGGGGTAATGTCTACTCCATGGTTAGCACGGTGGCGGCGCACGAATTCTTCCATGTTGTAACTCCTCTCCATATCCACAGCGAGATCATTGAGCCTTTCAATTTCGAGACGCCGAGGCCGTCGAAACATTTGTGGTTGTACGAAGGCTGCACCGAATGGGCGGCTCAGATGATGGAGGTCCGCGGCGGCATCATTGACGCGAATGAGTTTGCCCGCCGTATTTCCCAAAAACTACAGTTCAGCGATCAGTTTAATCCCAAGGTCAGTCTCGTGGACCTAGCGATGGGTTCCTACGGCGAACTCAACAATGATTACATCAATATCTATCACAAAGGAGCCTTGACGGCGATGATGCTGGACATGCGGCTGCTGGAACTCTCCAAAGGGAAAATGGGGCTGCGCGATGTGATCAATAAATTATCAAAGAAATACGGACCGAATAAAACTTTTCCTGAAGACAAATTCTTCGATATTTTTGTTGATATGACCTATCCGGAGATCGCTGATTTTTTCAATAAATATGTCAAAGGCACGGAACGTCTGCCGATCAGGGAATATCTTGGCAAAGCGGGATTTGATTACGCGGCGGAAATGCCGACCGGTCAGTTCACTTCCACGCGCGGATTGATGGGTTTGGCATTCGAGAATGGAAAGATCATGATCACGGATGCGGACAGCACCAACGAGATCAACCGCCAAACGGGTGTCCGAAAGGGAGACGAATTGCTGGCGCTGGTCTGGAACGGTCAGGAAAAGAGCCTGATGGATCCGGGATATCAGGTCCTGAAAGCGTCCATGCAGCCGGGCGATGAATTTGCCTGGAAGGTGCGGCGCGACGGGCAGGAAATGTTACTCAAGGGGAAAGCCGGAAAAACGGAAGTGATCGAAAGACATGCCGTCAAAGTAAGCTCCGATCTTACCAAAGAACAGGTGGAATTTCGTAAGGCATGGCTGACAAACCGATAGAACTATAAAAACCACAAAGGTCACAACGAATTTCCGATGCTCTTTCTTCGTGACCTTTGTGGTTCTTTGTTTAGATAATACCGCGTTCCAATAGCCGCAGTACCAGCCCGTATCTTAATCCGTGATTGCTTACCGTAATGCGATCGATCTCGAAATAATGCATCGCTTCCCATAAGATCAGAGCCCCGGCCATGATCACGTCGGCTCTTTCGGGCTGCAAACCTTTGATCAGTTTCCTTTGAGTCATTGCTGTCGGCCGCAGATCGTCGAGCAATTTCTTCAGCGACAATTCAGTGATCACATATCCGTTTATCTTCTCGGGCTGATACCGCTCCATCGCCTGCTCCATGGCCGCCAGCGTGGTGATCGTTCCGGCAACACCTATCATGCTGATAACCTTTTGGATCCGAAAACCGTTCAGTTTTTCTTTCAGCAGGTTTCTGACAAAACGCACCAGCGCCTCTTCTTCGTCGGCGGTCATGGGATCGTTCTTGATGAATTTTTCCGTAAGACGAACCGCTCCGATATCGAGGCTGATCTTGTGATGGATGGCCGAACGATTACCCATAATGAACTCGGTACTGCCCCCGCCGATATCCATGATGAGCAGATCCGCATCGCGCAATTCCTCATCCGACAAAACCAGCCGTCCGCCATGGAAAGTCCAAAGCGCTTCTTCGTCACCGCTGAGTACCTCAACGGATACGCCCGTTTGCTTTTTTATCTCTTCGAGAAAACCGTCGCGGTTGTGCGCATCGCGAAGCGCACTCGTGCCGCAAGCCGTCATGACCGTACATGAAAATCGGTCGGCAACGGCCTTGTAGGCGTTTAGCACATCGGCGCACTTTTTTAAGCCTTCCGGACCGATATTCCTCTCCGCATCCACATTTTTCCCCAGCCGGATAATCCGCTGTTCTTCATGAACGGTGGTTATGCAGCCTTCGTCGTTCACATCAGCTATGAGCATCAGCACGGTATTGGTGCCGATATCAATGGAAGCTATGCGCGGATGATTTTTCATAGATCAAATGTATAAACCGGGTTCGTGCGTCAGAAGATAAGCGATCCATTCTCCGTCCGCTTTCGATGCGATCATTTTGAATCCGTGTCTCAGAAACTCCTCACGCATGACCGTATCCTCCGACGTCAGAATGCCGGAAACGATCAGAGTACCTTTGTGGGAAAGCAATAACCGGATCGGCTCAAGCATTTCGATGATCACGCTTTTCTGTATATTAGCCAATATCGTGTCATACTTTTCCGGCCATGTACCGGGTTTATGCTCCATCGGTCCGCAGAAGAGTTCCACTTTTTTTTCACAACGATTACGCCGGACATTCTCGACGGCATTCTCATACGAGTTCTCATCAACATCGAAAGCGAAGATCCTTTTGCCGCCCAGTTTGGCCGCCGCAACGGCCAGGATACCCGTCCCGGTTCCAATGTCCAGTACGTTTCCTTTACGGATGACAGACCGTTCCATCAACTGAATGACCAATTGTGTTGTTTCGTGCGTTCCCGTACCGAACGACATTTTCGGATCGATGATCAGTACGAACTCATTTTTCTTTTTGGTGTACTTTTCCCACGAAGGTCTGACCACGAAACGCTTTGATATCTTCCGGGGTTTGAAATTCTTCTTCCATTCCGACTCCCAATCCTGGGCCGGAATCTTCCTGATTTCGACACGGCATTGCGTGGAGCCGTGAAGTAGTGCGGCAAGTGTGTCCGCGTCGCTGTAGGATGCGGGTTCAAAATAAGAAATGAGCCGGTCCGTTTCCTCCATCAAACCCGTAGAACCTAATTTGAACAAGACCGACTGGACGGCGTCCTTATTGCCGACCTGATACAGCGAGGCCTCCCACCAGAATTTTTGAGATGGTTTTGGTTTGGTTATTCTTTTGGATGATTTGGATCGGTTCTTTTTCATGGAGAAAGGACTTTGAGGACAAAGAACGGAAGCAGACTGAATTTAGGCGTTCTGCTTTAATCCCTGATACACGACGTGGGACAACGATTGATCGATCTGGGTTTTTGAAATAATAGCGTCGATCTTAAAGGATCCGATTTGGTCCATGCCTGCGAATTGATCCAACTGGTCCTGATCGCTATACACGATGATCGCCGTTCTTTTATGGTCCAGGCTCTTCTTGATCTTATTCAGGATCATTTCCGCTTCGGAATGATCGACCACAACGGCATCCGGCGCATATTTGGCGACCGTTTCTTCACTGATCTCATCGGAGCTCGTGACCATCGTATTGTAGCCGCCGGCTTTCAGGGCGCGGCTGGCGAGAATGCGCGGGATGCGCTCATGATCTATGACGAGCACGCGTTTTTGGCTATCGTCTCGGATCTCTTTCGCTTCCAGTTCATCAATGATCTTGGACGCTTCAAGAATAAGGCTCGTGATGCTGGCCGAAAAGGATTTATTGGGCGTTTTTACGCCATCTTGAAAAATGTAAGAGGCATGACGCGTGGAGGCCAGCTGCAGGAACGCGTCGTCTTTGATCGCGTCGCGGCTGGTGGCATACACCACCTTACCGTCTTCCACGTAGATATCGCCGATCTTGCTTTTCGACTGATCGTAGAACTCGAACAGGCCGGTCCGGCGGCTTTGCTCTTTTTCCTGCACTTCTGAAAAGAAATGCGTAATGGAGCTGTACCGTCTTTTCAATTTGGCTTCCGCAATGCGGACCTTGCTTCGCATCACCACTTCGGAGATGTGGAACGGTTTACTGATCGCGTCCACGGCTCCGGAGCCCAGGCCTTTGACAATCTCATCCGCGTTGAAGTGGCCGGTCACGAAGATCACCGGGATATAAGCGGTCTCTTCATCCTCCCGAAGACGCTCCAACGTTTCGTAACCGTTCAGACGCGGCATCATGATATCCATGAGGATGAGATTAAAGGGGATCTTTTTGACAAGATCGAGCGCCTGGAGTCCATCGGCGGCGTAATGCACTTCAAAGCCGCTGTGCTTCAGCGTCTTCATAAGCGGATCCATCGCTTCGAATTCGTCGTCCACCACCAGTATTGTGTCTTTTGTGATCATCGTAGGGCTGCCTTGAATTTATAACGCGGAGAGATCAGGCTTTGCCCAGCAGACGCTGGCATTTGCTGAGGATCTTATTGGTTGGAGATGCGATGATGTCCTGACGCGGTATCTCGCCCTGATTAAAACGGAAGAATCCGTCCTCCCAGAAAATCATATCGTAGATCGCGTCCTCACCTTTGACTTGACCCAATTCGGCGTAAAAGATACGGCCTTTCATGAAATACACATTACCTTCGACCGTACCGTCGGAAATAAGCAGATTGCCGGTCTTGCCGGTATTGCAGAGTAAATGCAGTATGTCGATCACACTGACATCACCAAGTTTTCCCAGGAAACCTTCGCGCAACGTGGCTTTTTCTTTCTCAAAAGCGTTGATACGGCTCAGCATGCCGTCGATACGAACGAGCAGATCCTGCCGTTTCGTGTGGCGCTTGACCATGTATTCGTTGGCGCCGGCGCGGAAGGCGCGGATCTCGGTCAACATGTCGTCGATCGCGGTGAAAAATACGAACGGCACGGTAGGGATGGAACTGGTATCGCGGATGCGCTGGCACAGCTCGAATCCGTTCATCTCCGGCAGAAAAATATCGCTGATGATCAGATCCGGACGCTCGCGGTTGACGATTTCCAGGGCCACCTGGCCATTACCTGTGTCAAAAACGATGTAGTCTTCCTTTTCCAGATTCTCTTTGAGCAACCCGCGCGTGGAGTCGTCCGAATCTACGATCAGGATCTTCGAAGGGCTCTTTTTTGTTTCTACCATGTCAGGTTAATCCTAAATAAAATGACTACATGTTTTTCTGTTCGTCCGTAATACGGCAATATTCCATCAGCAGGTTCATCGTCACCGTATGGATCGTCGGAGTTACGTTCACTTCGGTCCGTTCGAACCGGAATACGCCTTCTTTCCATTCGCCCAGATTATACACGGCCTCCTCACCGACAAATTTTTTGTATTCCGCGTGCAGCATGCGGCCGTCGTCAAAATACAATTCCGCCTTGTCGCCGTCGCGCGTGATCGTAAGGACGCCGGTCTTCTTATTCATGATGAGAAGCTGAAATACGTCCACAAGACTAAGGTCGCTGAATTTACCGTACAATCCGTCCTGCATCTCCTTCTCGGCCTGTTTGTATTCGTTGGCCTTGTTGAGCATTGCGTTCACTTTACCAACCAGTTCCTCTTTTTTGATATTGGACTTGATCAGATAATCGTCGGCGCCGGTGCGAAGACCGCGCAGTTCCGTGGCCACCTGATCGATGGATGTGAGGAACATGAAAGGAACCATGGGCGTTTTGGACGTCGTACGAACCTGCTTACAGAATTCGAATCCGTCCATCTGAGGCATGATGATATCAGAGATAACCAGATCGGGCATTTGTTCGTTGACAACCTCAAGTCCTTCGACGCCGTTCTCGGCTTCAAGGACTTCGAAATTTTCTTTTCTCAAATTGATACTCAGCAGCGTGCGAACGGTCTTATTATCGTCCACGATCAATATCTTTTTCGCCATATTATCTCACCCTTATTAATTACGCGTAAATTCCGCGTAATTTCAATACTTGCGCGACCCGGTCGATCCCCAGCACGTAGGCGCCGATCCGTAGCGGTTGTTTATGTCTCACAGCGGTCGCATGGACCG
Organism: uncultured Bacteroidota bacterium; assembly: GCA_964415295.1. Lineage (GTDB taxonomy): Bacteria > CLD3 > CLD3 > SB21 > SB21 > SB21. The sequence continues at coordinate 251,872 of CAYPYN010000006.1, read as the reverse complement.
ATTCAAAACTTTCCAGCATAATTCTTTCCAGTCTTTCATTCACTTCTTTTTCCGTCCAGAAATAGCCCATGCGGTCCTGCACCCATTCAAAATAAGAAACCGTCACGCCGCCCGCATTAGCCAGAATATCGGGGATCACCATGATCCCTTTTTCCTGCAGGATCGGATCGGCCGCCGCGGTGGTCGGTCCGTTGGCGCCTTCACAGATGATCTTGGCGCGGATATTCCCTGCATTACTCTGACGGATCTGATCTTCCAGCGCCGCGGGAATCAGTACGTCGCATGCGAGTTCCAGTAATTCGTCGTTAGATATCTTCTCCGCTTTGGTGTAACCCGACAACGTACGTCTGTTTTTGGCGGCAAACCGGATCGCGTCGTGAACATCGATACCGTTCTTGTTGTAATACGCGCCGGTTACATCGCTGATACCGACGATCTTGCAGCCTTGTTCCTGCAATAACTGCGCGGCCACGGAACCGACATTGCCGAATCCCTGCACCACCACCGTCGATCTTTTCGGATCGAGATTCAACTTCTTCATAGCCGCCAGCGTCACGATCGTCACGCCGCGTCCGGTGGCTTCGCGCCGACCGAGAGAACCTCCCATCACGACCGGTTTTCCCGTTACCACCGCCGTCTCCGTGTAACGCTGATGCATGCTGTATGTATCCATGATCCAGCCCATCTCGCGTTCCCCGGTATTCACGTCCGGCGCAGGAACATCCTTATCCGGTCCGAAGATCTCTATTAAATTCGCCGTATAGCGGCGTATGACCTTTTCAAATTGCGTGTCGCTCAGTCTCAGCGGATCGCACTGGATACCGCCTTTCGCGCCGCCAAAGGGGATATTCACTACGGCGCATTTCCACGTCATCCAGGCTGCGAGCGCATTCACCTCGTTGAGATTCACCATGCTTGCCACGCGAATGCCGCCTTTGGACGGACCGCGCACAGTGCTGTGAATGACGCGATAACCTTTAAAAACCTGAATACTGCCGTCGTCCATCGCGATCGGTATGGATACGATTACCTGCTTTTCCGGCGTTTTCAGATATTCATAGATGCCGGGATCGAGTTCGAGTATATCTGCCGCGATATCAAAGCGGCGCATCATGGACTCGAACGGATTGTCATCCGCGTGGGTTCCCAGAGCTTCCCTGTGCTCTGTCATTCGGTCTCCGTTTTGCTGAAATTGGTCTGTAAAATTCACCCGTTTAAGACGGCGAACCGGCACCGGATGAGCGCTGAAAACATATCAATAATTGGATTTAAAATCAATTTTATTTTTGGGTGGGTGTAATGGGAAATTGACAAATCAATACATAGCCGGGAAGAACGCAGAGGCGCCAAGGGCATATGTTAAGCCAAAATCTTTGCATTCTCTGCGATCATTGCGGTTAATAAGTATTTTAGTTCGTCAATCCCCCCGTTGGCGCGGGAATGCGGCCGCCGCGGGTGATGAATTTCGACGGCGAGAGCGTCCGCAACGGCATGATCGGCGCACGTCCGAGCAGTCCTCCGTAGTCCACAGAATCGCCGACTTTTTTGCCCGGAACGGGAATAATGCGAACGGCCGTGGTCTTGTTATTGATCATTCCGATCGCCGCTTCATCGGCGATGAGACCGGCTATATTCTCCCAGGGCGTATCGCCCGGAACAGCCACCATATCCAGACCGACGGAACAAACGCAGGTCATAGCTTCCAGTTTTTCCATAGTAAGATTGCCTTTTTCAACAGCCGCGATCATGCCCTGATCTTCGCTGACCGGAATGAACGCGCCGCTCAGACCTCCAACATAGGAGGACGCCATCAGACCGCCTTTTTTGACCGCATCGTTGAGCATGGCGAGCGCCGCGGTCGTGCCGCATGCGCCCACATCTTCCAATCCCATCGCTACGAGAATATCCGCAATGCTGTCGCCGACCGCCGGCGTCGGAGCCAGCGAAAGATCAACGATACCGAATTCCACATTCTGCATGCGGGCCACTTCACGTCCTATCAGTTCGCCCGCCCGCGTAATCTTAAATGTCATGCGCTTGATGATCTCGGAGAGTTCCCCAAGGTCCGCGTTCGGCGCTTCCTGTATCGCTTTGAGCACCACGCCGGGACCGCTGATGCCGACATTGATCACCACTTCGCTTTCGCTGATGCCGTGGAATGCGCCGGCGACGAACGGATTATCCTCAACCGCATTGCAGAAAACGACGAACTTCGCACAGCCGATCGCTCCTTCCGAGGCCGTTTTCGCGGCAAGGTCTTTGATCACTTTACCGATCGCGATCACGGCATCCATGTTGATACCGGCCTTGGTGGAACCGACATTCACCGACGAACATACGCGTTTCGTCGTTCCGATGGCTTCCGGGATAGATTCGATCAGCGCTTTGTCGCCTTTGGTAAACCCTTTTTGAACCAGCGCGGAAAAACCGGCCAGGAAATCCACGCCAATGGTATCGGCCGCTTCGTCGAGCTTACGGGCGAGTTGCACAAATTCGGCGGATGTGAACCCGTCGCACGGTATGGAAACGGGCGTAATCGAGACGCGTTTATTGGCGATCGCGATGCCGTATTTCATTTCCACGTCTTTGGCCGTGGCCACGTGTTTGGCGGCGCAACGGCAGATCTTGTCGTAGATCGCCTGGATCGTGGTCTGGGCGGAACCGCGCGCGCAGTCGCGAAGGCTGATCCCCATCGTGGTCGTACGGATATCGAAATGCTCCACTTCCGTCATTCGTACTGTTTCCAGAATTTCCTGAATGTCAAACGACATGATGTTTCTCCGAATATTAAGTTGATTTCATCGGCTTATTGAGATGATCGACCTGAGGATAGCATTTTCAGAATTTCGCTCTCCAGCGCTGCGTTGCACGCGATCGCATCCTCAATATACAATCCCTTTTGTCCATTCCAATCAAATATTTTTCCTCCCGCTCCTTCCACGATCGGTTTGAGCGCCGCCGTATCCCACACATGCATCTTCGGATCGAACATGATTTCCGCGCGTCCGCTCGCCACCATCATGTGCCCGTAACAGTCACCCCACGTGCGAACAAATTTGGCCTGTTTCTGAATTTTGTCAAAGGCCTCGGCTTTGGTATGGGCCTGCGCTTGCGACGGATCGGTTACCAGCGCCACCGCATCCCTGATCTTTTCGGTATTTGATACTTGAATACGTCTCCCGTTACAAAACGCTCCCGACCCTTTCGCCGCTGCATACATTTCGTCCAGTGCCGGAAAATAAATCGCACCGATCACCGCATCCTTGAGCCGCCGATCTTCGATACCGATCATCGTACCATACAGCGGTACCCCATGAATGAACGATTTCGTGCCGTCAATGGGATCAATGATCCATCGGTATGGCGAGGAACCTTCCGTCTCGCCAAACTCCTCCCCAAGTACGGCATGGTCGGGAAATTGCTTTTGAACAAACTGCCGGATGAATTGCTCCGCTTTTTTGTCCGCCATCGTTACGGGCGAATCATCGGATTTCGTTTCAACCTCAAAATGCCCGGACCGGTAATACCCCAGCGTTATCCGGCCGGCCTGATACGCGGCTTCCGTGGCGGCTTCCAGAAGATCTTTGATAATCGTAGAATCGGGCATGCGTCCTGCCGTTTTTCTTGAGAATGTATTCAACCGTGTTTTGATAATCAATTAGGAAGTTTAAGAAATCTTAACAGCAAAGGGATCGAGAAGCGCAAAGCGGAGTTTTTTAAGAATGTTCTTATTCTCAGCGCCATGGCGTCTTTGCGGTAAAGTCGCTTTCATTTACCTTTTGCATTACATGCACGCGGGGTTTATATTGTTTCAAAATTACCGACAAAAGCTGAGTCATGAGCATAGAGCCCGACATGTCGGCCGCGGCCGAGCCGTCCCTGCCCGTACAGGATAATGCCGACACCAGTCTGATCAACGAGATCAAGCGCAAGAGTTTCCATTTTTTGTCCACCGTTATTCCTATCGGCTATTACCTGACAAATTATAACACGGCCTTGTGGGTTTTAGGCGGACTCCTTGGGCTGGCCATTCTGATCGAATACGCGAGGCTCGCGCATACGGCCGTCAACCGGTTCTTTCACAGGATCTTCGGCAACCTGCTTCGCGATACGGAATCGTTCCACTATTCCGGAGCTACTTATTTGCTCATATCGTCGTTTCTTGTCATCCTTGTCTTTCACAAAGAGATCGCGATCCTGTGCCTGCTGTTCCTGACCCTTGGCGACGGCACCGCGGCCATAGTGGGAAAATCGTTCGGCAGAACCAGGATATTTTCAAAAACGCTCGAAGGAACGGTTGCCTTTCTGATCGTGGCCGTAGGCGCCGGTTTGTTCTTCGGGCAGATTCCATTTTACATACGCCTCTCCGGTGCGTTTGTGGCGGCGATCGTCGAATTACTACCCATGCGCACCAGCGATAATCTGCGCATCCCGATCGTCAGCGGCAGCGTTATGGAACTTCTGCTGATCAGTTATCTGCAGAATCAGAATGCGCCCGCAGGACCGGGAGGAACGGTGGTGGAAATCGGCAGGATTATCACAATTCTTACGTCATAAATGAAGATCCCTCAATCGAAAATAGACGAGATCAAGCACGCCGCAGAGATTGTGGAGCTGGTGTCGCAGTATGTGCAGATCAAATTACGAGGACGCAATTACGTGGGTCTCTGCCCTTTTCACAACGAAAAGACCCCGTCTTTTACGGTCAGTCCGGATAAACAGATATTTTACTGCTTCGGTTGCGGCGTGGGCGGGGATGCGATCGCGTTCATCAAGAATTACGAGAAGATCAATTACCCCGAAGCGATCCGATTTCTCGCCGAACGATATAATATCGAACTGCCCCGCTTGGCATCCGAAGAGGAGGACCGGGATCGTTCCGAGATCGAAACACTGTACTACGTTCACAAGGCCGCGGCGCGATTTTATTACGATCAGCTGCAAAGCTCCGCCGGCGCGATAGCCCGGGAATACCTGAATCACCGCGGGTTCAGCGAATCGGTGCTCAAATCCTTCGGCGTCGGTTACGCGCCGGACGCTTGGGATTCTTTGTATGCGTTCGCCAAGCCGCAATCGCTTGACCTGCCTGCGCTTGAAAAAGCGGGATTGATCATGAAGAAGAACGACGGAACTTATTACGACCGCTTCCGCCACCGCATCATGTTCCCCATATTCAACCCGTCCGGGCGCGTGATGGCATTCGGAGGACGCATCATGCGCAACGAGCCGAATGCGCCGAAATACGTCAATTCACCCGAACATCCGATCTATCAGAAGGGAAAAGTCCTCTACGGGCTCTTTCAGGCCAAAGAGACCGTCCGCAAACAGGACGAGATCATCATCGTCGAAGGTTACGCCGACTGCATGTCCTTGCATCAATTCGGCATCACCAACGCGGCGGCTTCGAGCGGAACGGCATTTACATTGGATCAGGCCAATCTGATCAAACGTTATACGCAAAACGTCACTCTCATATACGACGGCGACGACGCGGGTCTGCATGCGGCGGAACGCGGCGGCGCGATCATGCTGCAGGCCGGACTGAATGTGAGGATCGTCGTTCTGTCCAAAGAACACGACCCGGATTCTTTTGTGCGCGCGCAGGGACCGGACGCCTTCCGGGAACTGATCGGACGGGGAAAACAATACATCGACTTCCGGATCGATGAGTGGAACAAACAAAAGAAACTCGATACGGTCAACGGCCGCACCTTCGCCGCACGGGAACTGATCAATGTCACATCCAATATCCGCGATCCGATCAAGGTGAGCCTATTTGCAACGGAGATCGCGGAAAAATTACGGGTCAGCGAACCCCTCATTCATCAGGAATTAAAAAAGCTGTCGAAAAGCCAGGATTCCCTGCGCAGCGCCATCACGGCGGCGCACGTCAAAAAACCCGACAGCGAAGCCGTACCTGAAATCATCTTACGCGCGGAACGCGGCCTTCTGCGTCAGATCCTGATCGGCGGCTTGCCTGAGGCGGAAAAGGTCTTCCAACACATCCGGCCGGACGATTTCCAAAATGCCGCTATTCAAAAGGTCGTGCAATTCATCTACTCCCAATGGATGCTGAAAGAGACGTATGATTCCGCGGCCATCAACGAGGCTTTTTCGGAGGATATTCAAAAGGCCATCACGCGTCTGATGATCGACGAATTGCTGGAATTTGACATCATAGATTGCATGGCTACGATCCAGCATGCGCAGCTCGAGAAGAAATTGGCGGGACTGCGGGAGACGATCCGAACGATGGAAGAACAGCGCGAAGATACGACGCAACTCGAAGAAGTATCCAGCCGTCTGATCAAGCAGATGCATCTTTTAAAGACCAAGAAACAGCTCGTCGCGGTTCACGATACGCCGGAGCAGGAGAAGATCACATTTGAATCCAGTTCCACCCCTTTTTGACGTTATCATCGTGGGAGCCGGGCCGACCGGACTTTCTTGTGCGGTCGAATGTAAAAAGGCCGGCTTAAGCGCCGTGACAATTGAAAAGGGATCGCTGACCAACTCCATCTATCATTTTCCCGCCAACATGATCTTTTTTACGACATCCGACCTCCTTGAGATCGGCGATATCCCTTTTTCCACCACTCATCCAAAACCGACAAGGGAAGAAGGATTAAATTATTACAAGCGCGTGGTTCAGCGGTTTGAGCTTAACGTCAGGACCTTTGAAAAGGTCGTGTCGGTTCGAAAGACGGGCGACACGTTTGAGGTCATGACGGAAACACTAAGCGGACAGAAAACGGAATATCATACCAGATTCGTCATTGTGGCGACCGGCTATTACGATAATCCCAATCGGCTGCAGATTCCCGGAGAAGATCTTCCGAAGGTTTCCCATTACTACACCGATCCGCATCCGTATTTCGACAAAGACGTGATCGTGATCGGCGGGAAGAATTCCGCATGCATCGCCGCCTTAGAGTTGCATCGCTACGGAGCACGGGTGACCATGGTCCACCGACGAGCGGAACTCAAAGAAAGCATCAAGTACTGGATCTTGCCGGATATCCAGAACCGTATCAATGAAGGCGCGATCACGCTGCATCTGAATCACATCGTAACCCTTATCACCGAGTCCTCGGTAACCATCCAAAATATTTCCACCAAGGAATCTTCCACGATCAGGAACGATTTTGTATTTGCATTGACAGGCTACCACCCCCATGCGGACATGATGCGATCGTTTGGGATCCGCGTCGATCCGGTCACGCTGGTGCCTTTTCATGATCCGGAAAATTTCGAAACAAATGTTCGTGGCCTGTATATTGCAGGATCTGTCTCGGCGGGAATCAACACGAACAAGCTCTTTATCGAGAACGGAAGGTTTCACGGAAAGATCATTGCGGAAGGCATTAAGAAGAGGAATTGACCGTTCAGCTCGGCTTCAGAATGATCCCTTTGTTCTGATGGCCGTTGATCTTGACAATTACCGGCTTGTCAAACTGCAGATGACGCACGAATTGCAGCGTCTCCTCCGCCTTTTGTTCAGTCAGCCATTTCCAATCAATAAATCCCTGATCGCCCGAAGCATTCACTGTAAAATATCCGATGCGGAAGGACGTGATATTCTGAAAAAAGTGCGATCCCTGCGAAGGCGTCACATCGAAATCCTTGAATCCAGACTCCACGATCACACTCGCGCCTGAGATCTGATCCCAAGTCACGGGAATTCCTAGCCAATGGTCGGCCGATCCCCATCGACCGACGCCTACCAGAAGGTAGGGCCGCTTTTGTTCTATCAATCGCGTATTCAGCCGTCCGATCTCAGCGGCCGCTTCTTTGCTCTTGCCCCGGTCAAAACTTTCGATGTCCACGAATACGATATCGTGGATATCTTTGATCACGCCGTTGCCGAGCACTTGCCGGCTCCGGCAGATCGCCTGATCCGGATCTCCCTCATCGATATTAAGTTCCTCCGGTTCGCTGCTCAGCACCAGCGGACGCATCTGAAGTACGCAGAACTCTTTAGGCGCGCCGTCGGGGACTTTCATATTGACGGCAAACTCGATCTCAACGGGCGTACCCATACCCCAGGTTCCAAGTTCCAGAATATGATCCAGTATCTCCGGCAGAGGAAACATCTTGTGCTTCAGGATCGGCGCAAACGTAACGACGCGCCGGCCATCCCGTGATATGCCGTCGTGCACCGTGTCGGTGGCGGGTACGTACGTGGATCCCGCCCAATGCAGGGTGCCGTCCCTTTCGGATTCGGTAAGATCGTATTGCTGAACCAGCAGATCGTGCGTTTCGATCACGTTCTTCTGGAGGCGGTAATTCATATTGAGCGCATAAAAACTCTGCTGGGCATTTTTAAAGGTCTCTTTGGTTGAGAAGAATTGCATGAGATGTTTCGGATACTTCGGACAGAAACGTACATTATTTCCTCCGTCCACGACCGTCTTGCCAAGTCCGAGCGCTAACATGACGATGCCGTCCGTCGCTTTCTGAGGCGGAACCGGATAGAAATTGTACGATTTGGCCACGCCGGCAAAATCCGGATAGAAGCGGCCGTTGCGGGGTGCGCCGACCATGCGCTGCACGATCACCGCCATTTTTTCTTCCTCAAGACGGTACGCCGTGACTTTCATGTAATCCTTCGCGGCTTTATAAAAGGTCGAAGCGTAAACGCGCTTGATGCTGTCAATGAGTTCGTGCAGCCGGACTTTGGTGCTTTTATCGTTATTCGGGATCATGAAGGTCTCGTAGACGCCGGCGAACGGCTGGTACTGTGAATCCTCGAGCAAACTGGAGGAGCGCACCGCAAGAGGCTCTCTGATCATTTCCAGATAGTCTTTAAGCTTGCGGATGATCTCGCGCGGAAATTTCTTTGCCTCTACAAACCGTCTGTTGATCTCGACATCGTCGGTGGACTGGAGCGCAAAACTTTCGAGGTTATTCTCCTGCAGAAATTGGTCGAAAACATCCGTTCCTATCACCACCGCCGACGGCACGGTGATCTGGGCGCCTTCGAATTTATCCCGCACATCGTAATTGTTGATCAGCACGTTGGCAAAACCGAGACCCCGCGCCTTTCCTCCGACCGAACCGCCTCCGATCTTCGCAAAGCCGTTCTTAATATCGAACGTCTCTTTAGAAAAATCCGTCATGATACCGCGCTTGCGCAGGTCCTGATAAAGCTGCAGGGAATGGATCAAGATCTCGCGCAGATCGTTGATCGATTTGAATTCCGATACCTTGCGCGGTTTTAGCTTCTGCGCAAGCCAGAATTCGGTCCGCGCTTTAAGCCAGTTTGAGAAATGGTTGCGTTCGGCATGATAACGAATGCTGTCTTCGGGAACCACCGCCAATTGTTCTTCGAGTTCTTTCAGATTATGCGCGCGTCCGACTTCTTTACCGTCCGGCAGGCGGAAGATGAAATCACCGAAACCGAAATTATTGACCATGAAATTCCGGAGCTCGTGCAGAAGCCGTGGGGAACCTTTCTGGATAAACGCGCATCCCATCTCCTGAGCCGGAACGGCGAATTCCGCATTGCTGGATTGAAGCAGGATAGGAATATCGGGGTGATTCTCGCGGACATTCTTGGCGAACGTAAGGCCGCCGATCGGGTCTTTTACACCGTCGCGTTTGAAGTTGACGTCCGATACGATACCCAGCACATACTGCTGATACTTTTCAAAACAGGCCCAGGCCTGTTCGTAATCCGTGCATAACAGGATCTTGGGACGCGCACGCATCCGGAGCGACTTATGCGTGAGATTGACCCCTTCGGAAATGAGTTCCTGCGATTGTTTGAGGATCTCCGTATAGATCTGCGGCAGGTAAGTCGAATAGAACTTCACATTATCTTCTACAAGAATGATGGTCTGCACGCCGATGGATTGGGTATCGTTCTCGACATTGACGCGGTCTTCAACGAGCTTGATGATGGCAATGAGAAGCCGGTAATCGCCCTGCCAGATGAAGATGTTCTCGAAAACCGATGTGTCGTAGTTGGATACCAGCTCTTTGCGTTCGCGGTTATCATAGGCGAGCAGAATGATAGGCGTCGTGATTCCGATCTCCCGGATCATTCGGGCTAATTTGATGACATGCACGTCTTCGATATGAAGCGACGTAATGATAAGGTCGTACCGGTTGCCTTCCCGCAGAAGCTCCAGGGCTTCTTTTCCGTTTAGAGCGTGCGTGATCTCCGGCGCATGGCTCAGATTGAGCCCCTGGTATTCATTATAGATGAGTTCGTACAGCCGCCCGTCTTCCTCGAAGAGATAGGAATCATACAAGCTGGACACGAGGAGGATATCGCGAACTTTGAATCGCATCAGTTTCTGGAATCGCTGAACGCGAGTGCCGTATCCTTCGCCCGATGCGGTAGGATCAAAATGTTTGGAGTGAATGTCGCGGTACATGGATCGATATTGAATTGGTTTTTCGTCACTTCGAATGCAAGGAGAAGTGACAGAATCGCCGGCCGTTCTTGTCAGCCACTCACGCGAACCGACCTATGAATGGTTAGCCCTTCAGTCTATGAAAAGTAACTCATAGCCCCGTTTCCCGCAATAGTTATGTTCGTACAAAAAAAATCGGAGCGTTTTGAGCGCTCCGATCTTTATTTCTAATCCGAAAGGAATTCTGCTATACAAGACCCTGATCGAGCATAGAGTCGGCCACTTTCAGGAAGCCTGCGATATTGGCGCCGTTCACATAGTTACCCGGCGTGCCGTATTTCGCGGCCGTTTCCACGCACGTCTGATGGATATTCTTCATGATGTCGTGCAGACGTCTGTCCACTTCTTCCGATGACCACGGCAAGCGCATGCTGTTCTGCGACATTTCCAGACCCGAGGTTGCCACGCCGCCGGCGTTGGAAGCTTTGCCCGGCGCATAAAGGATACCGGCCTGCGTGAAGACCTTGAAGCCTGCGATCGTGGTCGGCATATTGGCGCCTTCCGCAACGCATTGGCATCCGTTCTTCACTAATTCTTTGGCATCGTTCTCATCCAGCTCGTTTTGCGTCGCGCAAGGCAGAGCGACATCGACTTTGACGCCCCATGGACGTTTGCCGGCGAAGAATTCCACTTTGAATTTATCCGCATAATCTTTCACGCGGTCGTTGCCGCTGGCGCGCATCTGAAGCATGTACTCGATCTTGTCGCCTTTGATGCCGTCTTTGTCGTAAACAAATCCGTCGGGGCCCGAGATCGTTACCACTTTGCCGCCGAGCTGAGTAACTTTGGTCGCGGCGCCCCAGGCCACATTACCGAAACCCGAAATCGCAACCGTCTTACCGGCAAGGCTTTGACCTTTGGACTTGAGCATTTCTTCGGCAAAATACGTTACGCCGAAGCCGGTAGCTTCCGGACGAATCAGCGAGCCGCCCCAGTTCAGCCCTTTACCCGTCAGCACGCCGGAGAAATCGCGCGTGAGACGTTTGTACTGACCAAAAAGGAATCCGATCTCGCGTCCGCCTACGCCGATATCGCCGGCCGGAACGTCGATATTCGGGCCGATATGACGATACAATTCCGTCATGAAGCTCTGGCAGAAACGCATCACTTCGTTGTCGCTTTTGCCTTTGGGATCGAAATCCGATCCGCCTTTGCCGCCGCCCATCGGGAGCGTGGTGAGGCTGTTCTTGAATACCTGTTCGAAGGCCAGGAATTTCAAAATGCCCAGAGTCACCGACGGATGGAAACGCAGACCGCCCTTGTACGGGCCGATGGCGCTATTCATCTGAATACGAAATCCCCGGTTGATCTGGATCTCACCCTGATCGTCCACCCAGGGAACGCGGAACATGACGACGCGTTCGGGTTCAACCATTCTTTCCAATATTTTTGCGGAACGGTATTCCGGATGTTTTTCCAATACCAGATCCAGCGATTCGACAACTTCTTCAACGGCCTGATGAAATTCAGGTTCGGCCGGATTTTTAGCTTTCACTTGAGCAATGATTTTTTTCGTGTAATCAGACATATAAACCTCGTAGGTTAATGGTAAGGGTCTTTGCTAAAGTGGCCTAATTTAACCATTCACCTTCAATTTGTAAATGATTTTTGTCATGTTACGGAAATATATCTATCTCGTTAAAAAACATGGTACAAATGGGGGTTTTTGGATCCAAAATCTGTTGAGTTTCTCAACAATCAGCGAAGCCATTCCGCCAGGATCTGGATATGTTTTGGCGTGGTTCCGCAGCATCCGCCCACAATCTTGAGTTGAAAACGGCTGATCCAGTCTCTTACGATTTTCGAATATTCTTCCGGAGAGTTTTCGAATTGAGTGGCATGGCCTTTTTTCAAAACGTTGGCGTAAGCGCCGATGGGCATCTTCGTGAGATTGTGCAGGGCTTCGAGATTCCTTTCCATCAAATGAACGTCCACACAATTGATCAGGATCGCCTGAGGTCCGTATTTTTCACTACGATGGACCGCTTCCTCCAGCGGTTCGCCGCTCAGAATATGTTCCGGATCTTTGCAGACAAAACTCACCAGCACGGGCCATCCGGTTTGCTTGGCATAGTCCAGGGCGATCATCGCTTCGCGAATCGTATTCATCGTCTCTATGAGAAGAATATTCACCTGGGCATCATACAAATTGTCAATATGCCGGCGGTGTTCGTCGGAAAGTTCAGTATCGAGCGGAACAAGTTCGGGTGAATAACAATCCTCCACCGGGGCTATCGATCCTGCAATCATAACCGGAGCTGCGACCTTCGATTCCTCATAAGCAAAACGAACTTCATCCACGGCTATCCGTGTGAGTTCCCTGGCTCTGGAATGAAGGTTCTCTTTTTTCAGAGCGCGGTAATTGGTACGAAAGGTATTGGCGGTGATGATTTCTGCGCCGGCCAGGATGTAGTCTTTATGGATCGACCGCAGCGTCTGCCGTCCTTCGTTGGAAAGCAAAGCGATCGTAGACCATAAGGGTAATTCGGTACTGACGCCGCGTGCCTCAAGCTGCGATCCGGTCGCGCCGTCAAGAAGAATCGGGTCCTTATCTGCAAGACGTTTTAAGAATTCCATTTTCTTCCCAAAATAAAAAAGGACGCTGAGGGTTGCAGCATCCTTGGCACTTTCAAATGTCAGCTTTGACCGCCAACATTTCTTTTCTATTTGAATTGTTCCAGGCTCGTTTTCAGTTTCGCGATCGTCTCGCGGAAATTATCCAGTTTCGCTTTTTCCTTCTCGATCACCTGCGGAGGCGCTTTAGCGACAAAAGCTTCATTGCCCAATTTCGCGCCAATGCCTTCCACCTGTCCTTCCAGTCGGGCGATCTCTTTGCTCAGACGCGAGCGCTCAACTTCCACATCGATGATGCCTTCGAGCGGTACGTACACTTCGACGCCGGAGACCACAGCGCTGGCGCAGTTCTTAGGCTTCGAAGCCGAAGCGGTCACGGTCATGCTCTCCGTTCTTGCAAGCCCTTTGACATAACTTTCGGCATTTATCAGAACCCGTTCCACTTCTGTATCGGCGCAAACCATGATGGCATCGGTTTTCCTGGATGGCGGAATGTTCATTTCGGAACGGATGTTCCGGATCGCGACGATGATGTCCTTCACCAGTTCAAACTCTTTTTCTACTTCGTCGTTATACCACTTGCCGTCCGCCGTTTCCCATTTCTGAATCATGATGCTTTCGCCTTCATTTCGCGGGGCCAGTCTCTGCCATATCTCCTCGCTGATGAACGGCACGATCGGGTGCATCAGTTTCATGATGCCTTCCATCAGGTACAGCGTCATGGATAATGTCTGCGCCTTGATCTCATCGGAACCGTTGTACATCCTGTCTTTGATGAGTTCCAGGTACCAGTCGCAGTAGTCGTTCCAAAAGAACTGATAGACGGAATTCATCGCGTCATGAAGTTTGTAGTTCTCAAGACCTTCCGTAATACCGGCCACGGCCCTGTTGTACCGGCTCAGGATCCAACGGTCGGCCAGTTCCGTGATCTTAGAAGCCTCCGGCAATTGCGGCCGCGCCTGCGGGCAATTTTCCATCTGCATCGCGATGAATCGGAACGAATTCCATACTTTATTCGAGAAATTTCTTCCGATCTCGAACTGTTTCTCGCTGAGATTGATATCCTGTCCTTCCGCGCTCAGATCCACGAGAGTAAATCGCAACGCGTCGGCGGAATACGTATCAATCACGGCGATGGGATCGATCCCGTTGCCCAACGACTTGCTCATCTTGCGGCCCTTCTCGTCGCGGACAATGCCGTTGAAATAGACCTGCGTGAACGGCGGCTTTTTGGTAAATTCCAGCCCGGCCATGATCATACGGGCCACCCAGAAAAAAATGATATCGGGCCCGGTAACGAGCAGGCTCGTCGGATAGAAGTATTTAAGATCTTCCGTATCCTTGGGCCAACCCATGGATGAAAACGGTACAAGCCATGAAGAGAACCACGTATCCAGTACGTCTTCATCCTGGCGAATGTCTTCAACTTTTAATTTTTGATTCTTGACTCTTAGTTTTTCAATGGCTTCCTCTTTGGACTTTGCAACCACCATTTCACCGGACGGCAGATAATACGCCGGTATCCGGTGTCCCCACCATAATTGACGGGAAATACACCAGTCGCGGATCGTGGTCATCCAGTGCTCGTATGTTTTGATCCACTTTTCCGGATGGATTTTGATCGTTTGGTTCAAAACCGCTTCCAGAGCAGGTTTGGCCAGCTCTTCCATTTTGAGAAACCATTGTTCCGACACCAGCGGTTCGATCGGCACATTTCCGCGCTGGGAATAGCCGACGCGGTTGACGTGATCTTCGATCTTGACGAGACAGCCCAGCTGCTGCATTTCTTCAACCACCTTTTTCCTCGCCGCGAAACGGTCCAAGCCCTGATACGGCGGAGGTACGTTCTTATTCAGCGAGGCGTCGGGGTTCATGATGTTGACGAATTCAAGATTATGCCGTTTACCCATTTGGAAGTCGTTGGGGTCGTGCGATGGCGTTACTTTGACGGCGCCGGTTCCGAACTCTTTGTCCACGTAGGCATCCGCAAAGATCGGTATCTCGCGGCCCACAATGGGCAGAACGATCTTCTTTCCGATCAGATGGCGGTAACGTTCGTCTTCGGGATGAACGGCCACACCGGTATCGCCGAGCATCGTCTCAGGACGCGTCGTCGCAACGACCATGAATTCTTGAGAACCTTTGACCGGGTATTTGAAATGCCAGAGTTTGCCGTTGACCTCTTTGTATTCCACTTCTTCATCGGAAATAGCGGATTGTGAGAAAGGACACCAATTGACAATATAATGTCCTTTGTAGATCCATCCTTTTTCATAGAAATGGACGAAGACTTCCTTGACCGCATCGGAAAGTGTGTCATCCATGGTAAACCATTCGCGTTCCCAGTCGCAGGAACAGCCCATCTTCTGCAATTGGCTGATGATCCGGTCGCGGTAGACCGCTTTGTGCTTCCAGACTTCTTCGACGAACGCTTCACGTCCCAATTGGCGGCGGTCTTTCCCTTCGGATTTTAATTGCTTTTCCACGACGGTTTGGGTCGCAATACCCGCATGATCCGTTCCCGGCGACCACAGCGTTTCAAAGCCCTGCATGCGTTTGAATCGAATATAGATGTCCTGCACGGAATTATTGTATGCATGGCCGATGTGCAGGGCGCCGGTCACATTGGGCGGAGGAATGACAATAGTGAACGGTCTCTTCTGCGTGTTCACTTCCGCACGAAAAAGGCGGTGCTTCATCCAGTACGCATACCATTTATCTTCAACGGCCTTGGGGTCGTAGGCTTTGGGGATCTCCCGATTCAGTTTTGAAGTAGCATCGTTCATGAGAATTCCGTTCATGTCCTTTCTATTTCTAAATTGCCGCGTAATGTAGAAAAAAGATTATTCAGTTTCAAATGAGATATTCAACGAATAACAGGCGGTGGAGAGACGTATCAGGTCTTTCTAAAATTGCTTTTGCTTACAAATTCATTTCCTTCGATAAAGAAGCGCCAGGGCTTTTCGGCACCAACGCGAATGCCGATGCGGGGTGAGCGTTTGATCTTGAATTCACGAAAGCCGTCGTCCGTTATGAAAAGTTCGTCTCCCCGCAAGTCCAGACCGTTACACATTCTGTCAATAGCGAGGGCCTGGCATAGTTTGCCCGGACCGCTGGTCAGTGCATGAACGTTCAACGTGTTTCTGCGCTTCTGCATGAACGCCAAACCTTCGACCGGCTCCAGCGCACGGATGAGGCACGCGCCGGCGACGCCGGTTCTTTCGGTTACCACATTGACGCAATAATACATCCCGTAGATAAAATAAACATACGCACGACCGGCTTCGCCGAACATCAGCCGATTACGCGGTGTCAGACCGCGGTGCGCGTGCGACGCCGGGTCGTCGGCATGCCGGTACGCTTCCACTTCCACGATACGACCGGCGATGCGTGCGGAACCTTTGTTACGAACGAGTATTTTACCTAAGAGATCGGGAGCCACTTCGAGGGTAGGCCGGCTGAAAAAACGGCGGGAAAGTCTGGCAGGCATTTCAGGACACTTTGGTCTTGCCGAAATTCACATTGATCTCATCGAGCAGAAAATCGACCTGGTGCAGGAATCTTTCGGATGCACAGCCGCGCCGCTTGCATTCACGGCAAGGGATCTTGAGTTTACATTCCACGGACGTCTTGTGGCTGGATTCGATCTCGTTGAAGGCTTCGTACAGATCGCTTTCGATCTCTTCCACCTTTTGCTTCGTATTCCCTTCGCTGATGAGCTTGGTCCATTTCATCCGAAGCATTTCTTCAAGGTCTTTGACGCGTCCCAGGAAGACGCTGATCGTGGCTCGCCAGATCATCACGGCTTTGTTGAGAATCTCTTCGTCGACATCCTCGGCCTTTTGATTCTCTTCTTCAAATTTGAAGTTTTTGAGGTCCAATATGTGCCGCACCATGCCCTGGATCTCTTCGATCTCGCTGAAGACCTCTCGTTTTGTATCGCCGTACAGGTGCGTGATGGAGTGATCAAAATGCTCGATCGCCTTGCGAACGACGCCTTGCGTGACCGTTACAGCGCCGGGCTCCAACGCGTCCGCTTCCTGCGCAAATTGCTGAAGATAATTGAGCGCCGAGCGCAGATTCTGTACGGCTTCTTTTTCGTTGTTGATCTTGGAGTAATTCAGCGATTGGAAAATGACGTCAAAGTACGCATTGACGCTGACCTCGATCTCTTTCATCTTTTTGTTAAGCCGCTCCGCATCCTTGATGCGGATCTCCTGCGCTCTTGATTGGATGTTCTTATTGGGATGTTTTTCGAGCATCCGCAGGATCGAAACCGACACATGCCTCGGCGTGGAGTCGTCGCTCAGAAGCTCGAATACATCTTCCAGCGACAAAACGTCCTGCGCCATTCTGATAACGGCATCGTCGCTTTCCAGATGCATGTAAACGATCACGCTCAGATTAAAAAAGTCGGAGGGATCCTCTTTACTCTTCTCCAGCGTTCGCAGTTTACGCGCTCTGAGATCGGATACGAGATCGGCTTCGATCTCGATCTCCTCCTCCTCTTCGATCATTTTGCTGGTTTCCTTCGAAGCCATGATGATCTTGACGGCGGCGTGGAGAATTTCGAAGAACTCATTGCCCAGTAAGGTCGGCTGACGACGCCGCATCAGATCGGCAAAATCCTCGCTTCGAAGAATCTTCTGAAGAAATTTGATCGACATCATCGAAATGACATTGGAAGCAGCCTGCCGGATCTGCGGGTCTTCGTCGATCATAAACGAGAACAAAACGGCCGCGTTCTCCAGATTAAGACTTTGAAAAGCCAGGGAGTGGATTTCACGCGCCTTGACGATACGCCGGCTACGCCGCTTCATCACCCGCTGTGCCGTTTTGAGTATCTTATCGTCCTCGCGGTCGATATCCCGTTCCTTGATCAGATTGATATAATCGAGCAGGACCTTCGTAGGCAGTCTCGGGTTATTGAAAACCGCGTCCAGAACCTCAAGATTCTTTTCAAAAAGCAGGAATACCATCAGGTTCTTGCATTCCGAATCACGGGCAAACTTCAGTCTTTCCTGCTCGCTGAAATCGATGACCTGAATGTAACGTCCGACCTTATTCCAAAACGAATCGTTTTGAATCGTCATGCGAACATTGACGGGCTGTTCATGGAAATTGCGGTACACATCGAGAGGATGCGGAAGCGGAAGGCGGTAATACCGCGTCAGAATCTCCTTTAGTTCCGCGCTTTCGGACTTCGACAGACGCGCATCCGTTTGCTCGAGCGTATCCGCTTCGGCGCGCAGAACCGACAGGTCTTCGGTAGGTTTTATGAGAGAATCGTCCATAAAAATGCGTTGGTATCTTGTTTCTTCTTACAAATGGATCATTTCGCTTACGCGGTCCTGATGCGTAAGTAAAAGCGCCGGTGCCGATTCGGTCATGGCCGATAACCGGGCCCCCACGGTTCTCAAAGCCAGCGAAGGCGAATTATTTTCTGCGCTCAAATGCGCGAGAAAAACGTGACGCAGTCTGCCGCACGCGATTTCACTCAGCGTATCGGCCGCCTGCCGGTTGGACAAATGGCCGAACCGGCTTGAGATCCTCTGCTTCAGCGGCCAAGGATATGTTCCCGTTCTCAGCATATCTTCGTCATGATTGCTTTCCAGAACCAGCACATCGCTGCCGCGGATGTGTTCCTTCACGAGGTGCGACGTGTATCCCGTATCCGTCAGAACGCTGATCTTTTTGGCGCCGTATTGAAAACTGAACGCAACAGGATCTGCGGCGTCATGTGAGACCGGGAAGGGTATTACAGTAATGTCGTCAATTTTGAATGGGTTGTCAAATACATTCACCGCGTAGCCGGCCGGCAGTTCCGAACTCACATGAAGATAAGTCGATGCATTGGTGTGAACCGTCACTTTGTGGGTCTTTGTGAATTTCTTAAGTCCGCTGATATGATCGAAGTGTTCGTGGGTTATGAGTACATGCCGGATGTCTTCCGGTTTCACCTCAATGCTGTGAAGACGCCGTTTGAGTTCCTCATACCGCAATCCCGCATCGATCAGGCAATGCGTTTGACCGGCACGCACATAGGTGCAGTTGCCTTTACTGCCGCTTCCGAGTACGCATATGGATAATGTTGAAGACATGGCAACGCGAATTATTTGTTCAGCGACCGGCTTCCCGGCTTGACCGCCGGTAATTTTCCTTCCCGGCATAAAGGACAATCGGCCGGATCGTATTTGACAACGTCCACGGAAACCAGCGAATACTTGGGAACGCCGAAATCCACGGAACCGTTGCTCCGGTCCACCAGGAATCCTACGCCGATCACGTTGGCATTGGCGCCACGGCAGAGACGGATCACTTCTTTTAAGGAACCGCCGGTCGTAACAACGTCTTCCACTACAAGAACATTCTCGTCGCGCCGGATCTCAAATCCGCGGCGGAAGGCCATCGCTCCGTTTTCCCTTTCTGAAAATACGCATCGCGCATTGAGCGTCCGCGCGACCTCATGACCCACGATGATGCCCCCCACCGCCGGGGCGGCAACGGCGTGGATCTTATGGTCCTTGAAGAACATGGCTATCTCGGCGCACAACAGCTGGGCCCAGTTGGGATGCTGAAGCACTTTGGCGCACTGAAAGTAATTAGGACTGTGGGCGCCCGACGTCAGAATAAAATGACCTTCAAGCAAGGCTCCGCTCTGGCGAAATATGTCCAGCACTTCTCCGGGTTTCAATTCATCTCCTTTTACTCATACGAATAATTCTTCGTGTCATGGATCTCACGAACATACTCCATGACATTGAAAAAGTCATAATGTTTGGAATACGAATAGGCCGAATACAGCGTCAGCATAAGCCAGACCCCGCCATAAACCAGCCCGACACGCAGCCACGATATATCAAACACAATTTTGATAATACGCATGAGTCTTACAAAATGCCAAATGAGAACGAGGAACGATATCCATATGGACAGATGCAGAAAAACATCGACCTTCATGAGACGCTGAAAAAGAATGACGCACGGAATGAGGAATAGATAATGCGAACTGCTCCAGAATCCCGCGATCAGCGCCTGTTGAAAAGACAGCGGCCGGTTGAAGACGTAAGACAACAGCTTGATCAGCGCGCCGATCAAAAAGAAGACGAAGACCAGGATGAACCAGAACTGGAACACGAACCCTTCCGGACTCCATGCCAGACCGTCCAGCCATCGTTTGAGCGTATCGGAGACGATCCAGTTGGCCATGACCTCGTCAAAGATCTGATGACGCCTCAATTCATAGAATAGGATCGACAAGTGAGTTGCCAAAGCCAGACTTCCCAGGAAACCGATCACGAACGCCGGCCAAAGTGTAATGACACGGCTTTCGCGGATGTCGGAATAAAAACTGAGTATCTTCGTGATCGAACGGAAGACGCTGTTCTTAAACTTGCCGCTCTGTCTGTAAAAACTGATGAAAACGACCACCAAAAGCAATCCCATCAAAGGGTAGGTCTTCGGATATACCGTGGCATAAGAACCGATCGGTATCGCTTCAAATTTGTCATCGCTGTACACCGCTTTAGCAATATCGTATGCGTAACGGTCCTTTCGGTCGTACGTGACCAGTCCGGACGTATAGATCGTCGGATCGTAGTGCGGGTTGGCGAATACGTAGGAACGATTGACCGCAAAATCATTGTACGAACGGATAAGACCGCCGGCGACATTCCACTCACTAAGCTTCTTGTACATATCCACGATCAGCTTGGCCTGGAATTTTGTCGACATGGGATCACTGTAGCCGTTCTGGTTATTGGAAAAGATCTGAGCTCCGTAAAGGCAGACCACGGCACGGTTGGGCCATCGTGAAAGGCTTTTGTTAATATATGAATTGATCCAGACGGCGCTGTTGCTTCGGATGTCGAGGTTGATCATGTCCACATTGTCAATGTACATGTCCTGACTGCCAAGGATGGAAGTGTAAAAAACGGGACGGTCGTCCAGCGACTTCATCCACTGCGTCAACGTCGAGAAATAGTTTAGCGAAGCTTTCTGGCTGTGATCCGAGGCGCTCCCCAATCCCCAGGCCAAGATACACGGGTTCATCCGGTTGAGGGTGATCATGGATTTG
This sequence comes from uncultured Bacteroidota bacterium, assembly GCA_964415295.1. GTDB lineage: Bacteria > CLD3 > CLD3 > SB21 > SB21 > SB21. Next base: position 230,800 of record CAYPYN010000006.1, on the reverse strand, counting down.
AAATAACCTTTCAGATCTTCCACGTAGGCCTGCTGTTCTATGATATTGCTCGTCAGTCCGTGCAGAGGCGCCTCATAGAGAAGGAATAAACCATACCGGTTACACAATTCGACGAAGTAAGGATGCGGCGGGTGGTGTTTGAAATAGATCGTATTAGCGCCCATCTTTTTTATCTTCAGGATATCCTCTTCCATCACCGCGTACGGGAGCGAATTTCCGGTACCCGGATAGTCCTCGTAATATACTACTCCTTTGATCGTCATGGGCTGGGCATTGAAGAGGATGTACTGCTCGTGGACTTCGGAACGTGCGATTCCGACCATTTCGGATATCTGGTCGACCAACTCATTGCCGACGAAGATCGAGATCACCATCCGGTAACGATACGGATTTACCGGCGCCCAGAATATCGGCTTGTCGACGGAGAACTTGGTCTCAAAATTGGTGAAGTTATTGACGGTCACCACATTTTCTTCGTTGAATTCCTTGATCTTCGGTATCTCCCAAACGTTGCGGTAACGTTTGAATCGGTTGGTATATACCGGTTCCGGGTCGTCTTCATTGTATAGTTCTACGATGTAACGTACGATGGCGTTTTTGTCGACCAATCCGGCTGTGCGGGAGGTGTCGCGCTTTTGATAACCAAAATCGTAATTTCTAAGCTGAATCCCGAGCGTCATCGTGCACTCGCGCTGATCCGTTGCGATCTCATAGGACAGATGATATTTATCTATGGCCATTTTCGGCATGGCCACCAGAAATATCTCTCGGAAGATGCCTCCGTAAAGTCTGGGCTGCAGTGTGCGGGAATACCGCGGAATGCCGAGCCGCGGATCGAGGCGGCTGTCTACAAGGATCTCTATCGTATTAGTTTCTTCCGGTTTGATCAGCGTTTCATCCAGATCGATTTCCGTGTGAAGATAAGCGCTGTTAACGTTGGCGATGAATACTCCGTTGATACGGATCTCGGCGTGAAAGTTGATCCCGTAATTTACCAGACGGAAATGCTTGTTATGGAATTCCGGACCCGGCGTAAAGCTCTTGCTGTAGAGCACTTCTCCTTCGTAATCGTAATTGCTGGGCACGTTTACGGATCGTTTAACGCCGTCGATGGTCACCGTCCATGCACCGGACAGGTCCAGGAGCAACCGCCGGTCCGAGAGAGCCAGATGGTTTTTCAGAAGCTGTTCGTCATATCCGTTCTTATCTCCGTAAAATCGGACGTCCTCAGCGGCGCGGAGAACGCCTGTGCAACAGAACATGAGGAGCAGAATAAGCAGGCCTGGTGATTTTGCATACGATAACAACAATCGGTCTCCTTACAATTTAGATGATTCGTTTTCCGAAGAAGGAGGTGAGGAGTTCCACGCCGATCTTCGCGGTCTGGTTCATCATATCCAGGATCGGATTGGTCTCCACAAATTCTACGGAGACCACTTTCTTGCAGTCGTGCAGGGATTCCATCACATAATGCGCTTCCCGGTACGTAAGACCGCCGTGCACGGGTGTGCCGACTCCGGGTGCAACATGGGGGTCAATACTATCCGCATCAAAACTGAGGTGAATACCTGCCGTATCGGTCGACGCGATACGGATCGATTCTTCGATGACACGGTGAATACCCTGTTGATCGATATCCCTCATGGTAAAGACCGTAACGCCCATCTGACGGATATGATCGATCTCTCCCTGATCCAGGGTACGGATACCGACCAGAACGGTTTTAGCAGGATCGACTTTTTGAAAATTTCCTCCTACGGACGTCAGCTTCGGATGTCCCACACCCATGGAAATGGCGAGCGGCATGCCGTGAATATTGCCGGATGGTGAAGTCTCAGGTGTATTCATGTCTCCGTGAGCGTCCACCCAGATCACGCCGACACGTTTATTATGTTTCCGAAAATGCCCTGCTACACCGGAGAGTGTACCAATCGCGATGGAATGATCGCCGCCGATCACGAGCGGAAATTCGTGGTCATGAAGACTTTTCTCGACGGCTTCTGATAAGGCCGTTACGGCGCGATGGATCTCATGGAGGTACTTGAGACGCTCATGGCCCACCTTGATGGTTTCAGGGTTCTTCGTGACGATATCCCCCGTATCTTTGAGAACATAGCCCAATTCAACCAGGCGTTCCGCGAGCCCGGCGATACGCAGAGAGGATGGTCCCATGTCGGTGCCGCGGCGGCCAGCGCCCAGGTCGAGCGGAACGCCGATCAGTCTGATGGTGCGCATGAAAATGAAGTTAAGTGAAGACGCCGAATGAATAATTTCAGCCGTTAATATATTCTAACGCGGGCTAATAATCAAGTTTATAGCCGGCCAGCAGGCGATTGTGCACGGCCGTGCGGCCCCGGACGTTTTCAAAACCCCGGATGTGAGCAAATTGGTAGGTCACATAGAAATATTGCTGCCTGAATGTTTCCCACTGGAATTGGGTAGAGATGATATTCTTGGTCTCGTTGACGCCCTGAAGAAATTTTTTATTCTTTTTTCCCGGATTACCGGCATCGACAAACCCGTCTTCGTATGCGTAGCGATCGATACTTCCCTCACCATGCCGGAGCAATTCGTAATTTAAAACGATTGAGATTTTTCTCAGAGGATTATATCGTATTTCAAAAAAATAATCTTCCGAATTAGGAGGAATCGAAGAGCCTAAGCTGGAATTGAAATGGGAATATCTAATCAAAGGAAATTTATGAGAATAAACGTAAGGTTCGATCCTCGTATATTCTAATCTGAAGTCCATATCCAACATACCAAACGGTCGCACCCAGTAGGCTCCTCCCATGAGGGCCCATGTCTGTTTCCAATAAGTGAAAGGGCTAACAGCCGTAGTAAAATCATCTAAAAAAACGGCCGCATATGCTTTCAAACCATTTGTCGGAAAAGCTGTTACATCAAAACTGATCGTGTTATTGTCTTTATCGCCGAGATACTGTTCTGTAATATGATATGGAATTATAGGATTCAGATAAGCTATCTCCAAATCCCTTCCCCCGTAGATCACGCTCTCGTTTCCGGCGATAAAGAGCCAAGGAAATACTTTGAATTCGAGCCGATGTACGACTATGAATTTTCTGTCGCTGATATTGCTGTCTCTGTCAAAAATCAATGGTTTACTCCTGAGCCAGCCGTGAAGGTATGTGAATTTAAGACGATCAAATGTCACGTCCATCCTTAGATTGTCAAAGGATCCGGCGTTATCGGACAATAAAAGATTGGAATGCTTGCCGGGGCCCAAATTAATTGCGTCCTTACCAAACTGAAGGCGGAACCCTTTGGGTTCGATTACCAGATAAGCCGTGGAATTAAGTGAATAGACATTGTCGCTTTCAGGCATAAAATTGATAACTCCACTCTGGCTTCCCTCTCCTATCGAATACGAACGATCCGATCCTTTAATGAGTGTGCTAGAAAAATCAGAATAAAACGCCAAAGCATCCATTAGGACACCGCGCACGCGTCCAACCGCCTTCGTCAAACTAATATTATCACTGAGACTGTCTCCCTGCCCATTATATCGGCTTATGTCCACCGCTTGCTCCAATAGAGCATCCGCGATTACATAACTATGACTTTCCCCTTTATTCGATTCAAATCGAATCAGATGTCTCTCAGCTTCATCTGAAGGATACGTCTTGTTGACACGATCTAGCTCTAAGTGAAACTCACCTTTTAATTTCAAAAAATGACCTCTTTCCGATGCACTCAGAATGTGGGGATCGGTTGCCAGTTTTTCATCAAGCTCGAGAATCGCCTTTAACACGGTCGCGCGGCTGAAAGGCCGGCTCCTGAAATCAAGACTAGGCAACAAAATCTTCCGCGCCTCAAGTCTTTCGATCAAATCGTATGAAAAATGTCCAAGCGGCACGTTAACACTTGGGGTTAGGCCCGACTGCTGCCCAAAGAGTGTGAGTGAGAATACTAAAAGACAGATAAGGTTTAGGAATAGTTGATAGTAATATCTTCCAAACATGACTAATCCATTTCTTGGTAAGTTTGGTTCAGCGCGAAATGACTTCTGTACTTATTCATTACATGTTTAGCGAGTTCGAGACCGATCATCATATGTGTTAGTTCAGATATATGTCTATGACCGTGGGGCGCATGGGTATCCATATGGAGCTTGTATGGGTCAACCAAGAGTTTGCCGTCAACATAGCTGTCCACTTTCCCTTCAACAAAGGACCTCATTGAGGCATCCAGCGAACCGGTCATGTCATGTTGAGGTATATCTACAAACAGAATCGGGATGCCGTACGATTTCGCAGAATCAAAAAAGCGATTCAGAAGTTTTGTTGCCAGAATGAGTTCGCGCGGTGTCCTGATTTTACTCTCGGCAATGGCGTATGCACGGGAAGTATCCGCCTCCCTCGCCCCTTCACGTGCTTTTTGTATCCGTGCGGATTTTGCTAAATCCCAGATCGAATTAAAAACAAATGAATAAAGGTACGAATTCTCACTGAGTTTTCGAATAACATAAAAGCTATTAATGAAGTCCAGTATTCTCACGCCTGGAAGGTTTTCTTTAGCCGTATTAATGAGTGAGGTATCTTGCACCGTAAACAAACCCGTTTTCAGATTATCTTCATAGTCATTTGCGAAAAAAGCCATAACCACAATATCCGGTCGGTACTTCACAACTTCATTTTCAAATAAGATAAGTTCTTCATCTGTTCCGTAACCTGACACTCCCATGTTGTAGACTTCGGCTGGTACGCCCACAGCACGGAGTTCTCTTTCCAACACTTCCGAAAATGTACGATCCTGGCGAACTTCAAATCCTTCCGTATGCGAATCCCCAAGACAAATAATACGTAAAACCGTGTCCGGTTTGGTATACTCAAAATTCCTTTTATTTCGAAATCCTTGATTATTTGTTTCAAACCTCCAAGTACCGTCCTGACTTGAATGCCAAAAAACGGTATTTGGTCTCAGACGGCGAATGTGAAAATCTCCATACTGAGCTTCACTATGGTAACGAGGAAATAGAACTATTTTATCATAAAACAGAACACGGCTTACCCATTCAAGAATAAAACAAACAAGTAATACACCTGTTAGCATCACTGCCGTATTTATGATCCATCTTTTCAAATTCATGGTAAATCTCATTGTCTAAACGCCGTGCAGCTGAAATGTCGGACATCACATTTGTGTTTCGGCGAGGTAAAGAACAATATGATCCTATTAAAATGATTCTAATAAAGAGAAACGATGGCTATGGGTGCGGACGATCTAATAACCCTTAGTATCTATCTTCAACATCTGCCAAACCGTCCTGAAAATGATCTCGATATCCAACCAAAAGGACCAATTTTCTATGTACCAGATATCGTGATTAATGCGCTCCTGCATCAGTTTGGGGTCTTTGGTCTCTCCCCTAAAACCGTTGACCTGCGCCCATCCCGTGATACCGGGTTTGACCAGATGTCTCAACATATAATTCTGAATGGTGTCCTTGGATTCAAGATTATGCGGCGTGGCATGGGGTCTGGGGCCGACCACCGACATCTGGCCGCGGAGCACATTCCAGAATTGAGGCAATTCATCCATATTGGTCTTACGAAGAAACGCGCCCACTCTGGTTATCCTGGGATCGTTCTTGCTTGCCTGCATGAAGCGTCCGTTCTCGTCGAAATCACGGCTGCCTGTGACCATGGATCGGAATTTATAACAGGTGATCTTCTTGTTATTCCTTCCCCACCGCTCCTGTTTGAAAAAAACGGGGCCGCGCGAAGTTAACTTGATCACCAGCGCTATCAAGGGAACCATCCAGGAAAGAAAGAGAACGATCATCAAGAGCGAAAAGACGGCGTCAAAGGCGCGTTTTAGGATGTACCAGTGAAATTCATCCAGCTTATCCTTCCTCACCGAGATCACGGGAAAGCGGTCGAACATGGATATCTCAAACTTGCCCGATACAAAACGGAAATAATCCGGAATGATTTTTACCCGCGTTGTGTTGTTGTCGCAGATCTTGATCACCGAATCGATCTTCTCCACGGCCTGCGCCGGAAGAGCGATCACCACTTCGTCAATAAGTGTGCTCTGCAGTACGGATTCCAATTTATCGAGCCCTCCCAAATAGTGACCGTTGAGCGAACTGTAAGGCCGGTCGTCGAGAAAGCCTACCAGACGGTATCCAAAATGCGGATTGGTGAGTATTGATTCGTGAAAATTCTGCCCGATCTCGCCGGCTCCGATGATAAGGATCTGGCGAATGTTTCGCCCGCGTTTACGCAGAAGGTACAATATCTTTCGCAACATGTAACGTTCGGTCGCAAGAAGTACGAGCGAACATGAGGCGTAAAGAAAAACAAAAGTACGTGATAGAGGGTGCGTCTTTATGAAAAAAAGAATAAAGACCGACGCGATGACCTGAATAAGGACATTCTTGAAGAGAGCAATGAATTCGGAAGTAAAATGTCTGGATCGGAATTCGTCGTATACGTCCGTGATCTTAGCCGAGAAGAACCACACGGCCACGAGTGAAAACAAAAGAAAATAATCACGGTTGGTCAGTTCGATGTGATACCGGGTCTGATAAAACGCCGCCGATACCATGAAGGCTATGCTGAGCGCGCCGATATCGGCTATAAAGCGCAGAACATATAATGATTTACGATGAATGTGCATGCAAAGAAACCCATTACCTCAAAAAAGGGGTCAGGCGGAAATTCAAGTATCCGGTGGTCTAATAACGCAACCGGCGCAATACAAAGATGCTCAAAGGTAATACTTTGCAAAGAGTTATTCTACTGTTTTTTTGCCCTCATGATCTTGGTTCTCATTTGATCAGTAGAATCTTAATCGCCGATTGGTAAGTCTTTTGAGAAACAACGCTGGACGTCTTTATGAACAGGACATAAAGCCCGCTCGCCAATCCATTGGCGGACCAGTTGAGCTCGTAGTATTGCGCCGGTAATTGTCCATGGAATACGGTGGCCACCTTTTGTCCCAGTATATTGTATAATTCCAGACGAACTCTGCTTTCTTCGGGGAGTTGAAATCTAAAGTCCGTCGAATTATTGAACGGATTGGGATAATTCTGAAACAATCGGTATCGTATCGGGACTTCGTCATACGTAGCATTCGCATAGCGCCGGGTAGTCCTGAATTCAAAAGAATCCGCTGAGGCGGTTTCCGCATGACCGTCCGACGCGATGACGTGCCAGGTATAAACACTTTTTTCTGCCAACCGGCCTTCATTGAATACGAAACTCGTGTCTTCTCTGACCAATATGATTGTATCCAGTTGTGCGCCCTTTAGGTGGATAACATAGGACACCGTATCATAATGGTCCGGATCGCGGGCCGCTGTCCAGATAAAAGTCTTGTCAACGGGTTCTTTGAAGATCGTCATCGTATCTACGGCCGCCGGAAAAATGGCGCTTGTAGGGCCGGGCGGATAATTGGTCGGCAATATCCTTATTGTACTCGTATGAACGACGGCCGAACCGAGATTGTCGGTCACTGCAATATAAAATAACGTATCGCCTTCTGTATTGTTAGGCGGTGTTCCGCTTAGCGTTCCTGTCACACTGTCAAGCGTGAGCCAGAAGGGTCCCTGCAGGATCCGGTAACGTAAATAGTCTCCAAACATGAGACTATCCTGATCTCGTGCAAACACTTGCGATGCATACGCAGAATCTTCCTTGGCAATAGTATCTTTAGAAACTATCACCCAATACGGTGCATGGTTAACATGATTTACCCGAATTTCATAGACTCTAAAGGATTCGCCGCCCTTTCCATCGGTTGCTGCTACAGTAACCAGGGTATCCCCCACATCCCATGCCATGGGTAAACCGCTGAGAACACCCGTGACGCTGTCCATGGTTAACCAGGTCGGAGAACCGGAAAGATGGTATCTAATGACGTCGCCAAATAATAGGCTGTCTTTGTCCGAAGCATAAATCCGGAAATAATACAGACTATCTTCAAACGCTGCCGGCAAAGACACGGTCTCGATAATGGGTGGGTGATTGATGTGCTTGACACTTAGGGTAAATATCTTGTCCTCGTAAGCCATGGTCCAGTCGTATATTCTTACAAACAAAGCCGTATCACCAACGTCGGTCGCAGACGGAGTGCCGCTTAGTGTGCCATTCACTGTGTCTAATGTAATCCAGGACGGACCCTCCATCAGTTTGAAATGAACTTGATCGCCATATGTTGCTGCCTCGAGATCCCCGGTATGGATTTCCCACTTATACAAAGAATCTTCATAGGCAACGGTATCCGGCAGATTGATAAAATAAGGAGGCGTATTTGGATACGAAATATTAAGTGATAGTGTTCTAATGTAATTATTTCCATACAAATCCTGAAAACCCAATTCTACCACGGTATCACCGGTATTAAAAATTTTTGGGATTCCATAAATATTTCCGGTGACCGAATCGAATTGAAGCCAGGAAGGTCCATTTAAAAATTGGACGGAGGGCTTATCGTCAAAAACAGACGTATCTGAATCAGCTACTCTTAGCAAAAAAACGACAGGCTGGTTAACTGTAAGAAAGGTATCCGGTTCTGACGAAAGAACCGGACTGTGATTTACAAAATTATAAATTTCTGAAATTTCCTGATCATTAAGGCATCTGTCATAAATTCTTATTTCGTCTATGGAACCTGTCCATCTATCCGATGAAGCCGAGCTTTGTCCAAGAATAATATTGTCAGACTGTCCAATACTTCCTGAGTACACGGTCTGCAATTGATAACGTCCGTCCACAAAAAGCATGACTCTTTCATCGCGTTTTGCAAGAACAACATGATGCCACTGATTATTTGTATATTGACCCGGATAAGTCAATGACCTAATGCCGTACGTTCCTCCACCGTTCCATAGTGGCCAAAGACCGATTCCCCCGGTATTAAAAACTATATCCAGGTTATTCTCAAAATTATCGCCTATGGACAACGGTGTCGCCTGCGAGATGGTGTTTGCTTGCTCCCAAAAGGAAATTGTAAAATCACTATCAAAAGGAGTATAATTCTGGGCTGGCAAGACGGCAATACTGGATATACCATCAAAAGACACTGCTCCGGAAGCATTTCCAAAGCGATCCGTGGACGACGAAAGGTTCTGGCTAGTCCCATCAAGCCCATTTTCACTCTCATCTATGGTATTCGAGTTGAGCGGATAAAAGGCCGATAATCCTTGTGAAAGGCGAATTTCTTCAAACCTTATATTGACTATATCAAAAACGGAGGTGTCACTGTCACTTCGAATCCTCAACCTGATTTGTACAGAATCATTCAAGGATCTGTGCCAGGTGTAATTTTTCTGTAATACCGGAATACCGGATGCGATGCTCATCCACTCGTTGCTGTTACCTCTGCTGTAGTCCAGCGAGATTGAACCGCCGAGCAATGATTCCCATTGTATCAATACAACTGTGTCTGCTTTGACAGAGCCGCCGGCAGGAGAAGTCATGACCAAAGTACTGGGTTTCAGCCTCCATACATCATTCCATAATCGACCTGCTGTGATCCACAGTGAGCTATCAAACACAACCACACTGGCGGCATGTCGAGCCGGCCAAGGAGTATTGGACAGTTGATTCCATGTTGATCCATCCGAAGAATACCAAACATCGTTGAGATCGCCATTGTTGTATCCGTCCAAGACCCATAATTTATTATCGAAGGCAGCGATGTTAACAAAAAGCCTTTCCCGCCACGGAGGTGAAGCGTTTATGCTATCCCATGAAATCCCGTCGGAGGAAGACCAAACATCATTAAAAGATTTTTGGGACGTCGTGTACGTTCCTCCGCCGTAAATCCATATTCTGTTATTCAGAACGGCAGATCCGAGTATCATGGCTCTCGGAGCCCATGGAGCTTCCGATACCACTCTTTGCCAGTTTATCCCATCATCGGAATTCCAGATATCATTGTAAGCCGTATCGCCCAAGACTGATGCTTGTTCGCCACCCATCAGCCATATTTTGTTATTGAAAACGGCAACGTATGCACTTACCCGGCCTCCCCACGGAGCATTGTCAATTACCTTGGTCCAATTGACTCCGTCCGGCGAATTCCAAACGTCGTTCTTATAAGTACCGTCATTATAATCTCCGCAAATAATCCATATTTTGTCCTGAAAGACCACCCTCCCGTGCAAATGCCTGGGGCTCCATGGTGCACTACCTTCGAAATTCCACACATAACCGTCGGTCGAAGACCAAATCTCGTTGGTGACTCCGTTGGGTTTGAACTCAAACGGATTCCAGCCGCCAAGAAGCCACATTTTTGAGTTGAAAGCGATAATGCCGGCCCCGTCACGTTCCAAAAAAGGAGCCCGTGAAGTTACTCTTTGCCAAGTATAGTTGTTTGTCTGTGCACTTGTGACCGACGCCGACGCAAAAATCAAAAGCACGATTTTTATGAGTGATCTAAGCATTCGTTCCTTACTTTGATGTAACGGTAATATATGATTTTTTGGAGGCGATGGTATAGAAAAATGAGCCGTTGGTGAGTTATAAAGATCAAACTTAGTGCCAGGCCAAGGCATTGGTTTTACAGGCTTGCGTAATGGCAAGAAGATTTGTTGACCGAAAAACCGTGGACGGTTTTGACGTCAGCTCGTTTGAACGGGGATTGTCTCGAAACCGCAGTATTACGACTGCAGTTCACCATATTTTGTAAATACGAGGAAATACGAGGCTATCAAACTAAAATACGTTACTAACAAAGCGTCGTTGTAAAACCACAATGTAACGAACAAAAAGAAGGCAAACGTTTTGTACCGCACGAAATTGTACCGATGGCCGGTGTTCTTAGATCTGCTAAAGTAATAGAAATTCAGGATCAGCAGGAGCACCGCAAAAACGAGCCCGCCCTGCAAATAAGCCGTAAAGAACTGGATCCTGGAACCATAATACAAACGCTCCATATCCCTTCCGGCTTCCGACGTCTCCATAACCGTCTTACCTTTCATGAGACCGTATCCCGCCCCCCAAACGTGTTTGATTGGTTCATTTTCAAAAAGATCGTAGGCAAGAACGACTTTTCCAAAACGGGTTATATCCTCCGCTTCGGTCCAATCGCTGAAAAAATCCTTTTCAATGTTATCCGGATCGAGATAGTCGGCCAGATCGATCTCGGTGGTGACGGCAAGGATCCTTACAAAAAGAAAGAGTACGATCATTCCGGACACCGCGGTCAGCAGCACTTTGACCAGATTAAGCTGGATCCTGATTTGGAGTATCGCCAAAACCGCAAAGAAAATGAAACTGATCTTGGTTTGATTGATAAAAACGGGTATAAACAGCAAAAGATACGGCACGGCCTTTTCAAGGCGGAATCCTACTCCGTTAGGTCTCGCCGCACGGACCAAAATGAAATAATATACACCCAAAAAAATCAGCTGGGAAAGCATGCCGCTCCCGCCGTCCGAGAAGGTTCCCCCCACCAGATCGCCAGCGCCGTATTGTAAGAACTGATAGACGGCTACTGGAACTTGAATAATTAGGAATACCAGCAAAAACCGGTTCATTTTCTTGATGAACTTGGGGCATGAAGTTGATTTAAAAACTGAAGTAAGTACCGCCAGAGAAGTCATCAACATAAGCGGTTCGCGAAGGCCGTTGAGATGAGTTCTGAAATCGATCAGTGATGCGTTTAGTTTATAAGTCACAGTGGAAATTAATATAAAGGCGGCGATGAGGTATCGTAGGAAGGTATTTTCATTTCGAAAGAAAAATTTAACGCCAACAACCAGAAACAGCGCATCGCATAAGGCGCGGATCACACTGATATGAAAGGTCAGATCCGGAAAAATCTCATAAACAAAATTTCCGTAAGCATAGACCGAAAGAATGAAAAAATAAAGGTGGCCGGCCCATTTGTCAGTATATACGGGACGATAATTCTCCGGCGGCACATTCTCCTTGTGCATGGAATTATGCCCTTTTTTTGATGACCCGGGCCGGAGCCCCTACAGCGATAGAGTAAGGCGGAACCGACTCCGTAACCACACTATTAGCGCCGATCACTGAACCATCGCCTATGTTCACCCCATCCAAGATCGTACTATTGGAACCGATCCATACGTCACTGCCGATTGTGACCCCTCTGCGCGTGGTGGGTTGGGTTATCATGGGCATATCGTTGTTTTCGAAGCCATGATTTTCTGAGAATATTGAAACTCCCGGACCGAACATGACTTTGGAACCAATCACTACGGGTCCTCTCACTTGTATAAAACAATTTTGGCTGATACCGACATGGTCCCCAATCGTCAGTGATTCACCGAGTTCCTGAATTACTCCCGTACACTCAACGATCGTATTACGTTTTATGGTAACATTGGCACCGATCCGTATGCCTCCTTTGCATAGTGCGTTAATATGCACTCCGCCTTCTATTGTTAAAGTCCTTCCAGCCGTGATATTATAAGCATGCCGTATCGTACAGTTTTTTCCCACGAATAAAATTCCGTCTACGGATCTGAAGAATAGTCGATAATAAAATCCTCGAAGAACGGCCATGCCTTTTTCAGTGATGATAAGCCAAAGACCCCGGGCTCCGACAGACCGGTCAATGGTATATCCCGGCTTTCCGAGACCTTGAATAATGCGATCCATTATTTTCATAAAGTACTCTCCATCAATGCCATGAGCTTCTTATAATGAATTTCCGGGTGATACCTTTCAATCGCCATTCTATGAGAATCAATATTCATACTTTTTTGTTTTGACGCATCACTAAAAAATTTTCTTATGGTTGCGGCCAAACTTTCAGCATCTCCGGCATCAAAAAGAAAACCGTTCCTGCCGTCCTCTATCATCTCTGGCAGGCTTCCAAGATTTGAAGCAATAACCGGGATACCTAACGCCTGGGCTTCCAACAAACTATTCGGCATATTATCATACCAAATCGAAGGAACCAGTGCGACTTCTGCCGATTGAACCTTCTTAAAAAGTTCATTGGAATTCAGGTACGGAATTAGAGTCACATGGTTCAGCTTTTCCCTCTCGACAAAGTCTTGTACCCGGTTTATATAGTCCGGACTTCCCTGACCAATCAGGTCCAGTGAGAATTCATATCCCTGATCCGACAGAAGTTTCATGGATTCCAGAACGACACCTATACCCTTGTCATGGGAAATGCGACCCCAATATACTATATGTTTGTTTTTACGGATAAGATCCTGGTTCTTTCCCATGTCAAACAAGGTAGGATGCACGAAAGTTGGAATATGTACAGACGACACACCGCGGAACTCCCGGTTAACTTTAAATCTTTGCAGCATGAATTCAGACGGACATACTAAAGCGCGTATTTTCTCCGGCAGACCGCGTATATAGTGAAATTGATACGCGAGATAATTGACCGCGCTTAAAACTTTTGAGCCCTGAACACAACCATATCGTACACTGTTCAACAGATTGGTTTGACATAATTCACAGACCGTATCATTCCGATAGAAAATATTCTTCGGACATATAAGACCATAATCTGAAAGCCGGACGACGACTGGAACGCCCTGATCGGCACAGGCATCGATCACCGAAGGGGACATTTTGTGCAGAAAGTGCAGTACATAAGCAACATCGGGTTTGGTATCCCGTATCAATCGGATCAGCCGGTCATACACATGCTTACTATAGAACTGCCGTCCTAGAAGCGACATAACGGACCCGACGTTCTTTTTCACATCCTTGTAGTAGAAACTGCCCTCATCGCCGCCGGGAGGATCGGCAAAATATTGCTCATACGGCGAAGGGCGGTTCATGTTGAAGCGAAGAGAGAATGGGATTACGGTATGTCCTTTTTTCTCGAGCAGGTCTGATACGTTGAACAGATAACGCTCGGCACCGCCGGCCTCGTAAAAACGGTAATTTATAAGAAGGATTTTCATAACTGATCTTTGATAATTTGATGTTCAAAGCAAAAGTTTAAGATATTTCTGTGTGATCCCGTCCCATGTATAGTATCTTTCGACGATATATTTCGTTTTGCTTCGTTCTTTTTCTATAGTTTCTTTAGAAGTAATGAAATAGTCCAGCTTTTCAGTTAATTGCCTGACATTGCCTGTTTCAAAAGTTGCGCAAGACCCTTTGAGCACCTCCAGGTTTTCGGGCAGATCACTGACCAGAGCAAAACCATTTAAGGCCATGGCGTTGAGAAGGGATGGAGAGGTTCCCTCCAACAAAGAAGCGGAAACATAAAAGAGCGCTTTTTGCAGAAGGGATTCATATTCGGGGCCGTACAGAAGACCGGTAAATATAATACGGGGGTCCTTGGTTTCTTGCAGACTTTCAACGTATTTTTTGTCAAGGTCGTTGCCACCGACAATCACCAGTTTGCAAGAAGATGAACATTTCTCAAAGGCCCGAATCAGGAGATCAACACCTTTTTCCTTGACGAACCGTCCGACAAATAGGACATAGTTTTTTTCCTCCAGTCCAAAACGTTTGAGAACCGAAGGGTTTACGGGTGACGGAGCGCTGGTTCCGTACGGTATATAGACTGCCGGAATACCAAATCGTTTTTCATAATCGGCGGCCAATACCTCATTGTCCACGACATAATGATCGGCAAAAACCACCGCAAATTTCCTGTTGGCCCTAAGGTAAGCCTTGGCTAGAATATTCCATTTGGCGCGCTCCCAATCGGCGCCGTCCACAACCGCAATGATCGGAACACCTCTCAGCCTCAGTATAGGTAACCATATAGAATTACCGACACCGTAGAGAAATATAAAATCCACCGGTATAAAGAACATGAGCAGTGTGGATAATAAAGTGTGCGTAATGGTATCAAACGATTTGTGTTTTATCGAAGGTAGGTACCTGAGCCGTATACCGCGGTACACCACCGGTTGATCTTCATAATGGTGGCTCCGGCAATGCACTTCCACTTCGTAACCATATTGCACCAACTTCACGGATGTTTCTTCGATCGACGTTTCAAAACCTCCGTAAGAGGCAGGAATGCCTCTTGAACCTATAATGACAATCCTTTTTTTTTTCATAAAAAATCAGAGATAATTCTGATAGTATTCCTTAAGGTATTCTTCAAGGGCCACTCGCCAATCACGCATTATATTGACCTGCCGGAGCTCAAGTTTTTTGTTGATCAAACGCTCACATGGAGGGCGTTCTGCGAAATATTCTTTTTTGAAATGGTCCGACGAAACGGGCGTGATCTTGATCTTGGATGATAACCCTAAGATATTCACAAGCTCTGTCGCAACTTCGAGCCGGCTTGTGACTCCTCCGCAAACCATGTTGTATAACCCCCAATACTCTTTCTCCACCAGAAGTTTGACATTCTTGGCAAAGTCGTGCGTATAAGTTGGCGTACCGTCTTTATCGTTGACAATGTACAGTTCCGTTTTGCCCGCTTTTAACTGCTTCATTATCTTTTGTATGAACTTCTTGTCCTTTTTCGGACCTGCGCCCATCATCCAACCGGCCCTGCATACTAAATAAGTCTTCGCATTTTTTTCCACAAAAACCTCTCCGGCATATTTGGATCTGGCATAATGACCCAACGGATTGGGCATCTCCCAGTCGTCGTATACCTCCTTCTTGCCGTCAAAGATTCCGGCCGTACTGATATAAAGAAGCGGAATGTCTAACTCATTGGCAATGTAAACCGCGTTCTCTACGGACATCGTATTGGTTCTGTATGTATCGTCAGCATGGGTCTCGCAAAATTCCAAATCGGTATAGGCACCGAGGTGAAAGAGATAATCCGGGCGGAATTTGCGAACTTGGGCTCGGTAAGAGTCCAGATCGCGAAAATCAAGATAGGAAAGCCATGATTCATTAACATCAATATCGGAACAAGCAAGTTCATAGTCTGAACCGAACTGCTTATAAAATGCCTCTCCGAGCATTCCGCCACAACCGGCTATATAGATTTTCTTTTTCATTTCGTATCCTTAAAGGGATCGGGTTATTGGTTTAAATTGTCAGAGTGCATCAAGAGTTCATTAAATTTCTGTGTCAGAGAAATCCCATTGTACTTATCAAACCATATCTTAAGATCGTGTCCGATCTTTTTGTAGATATCCTGATGTCTGACAAAATCGATCATTGTATTACAAATCTCAGATTCTTTTTTTACGTTAAGAAAGGGGGGCATCGGCGCACCCGTCATTTCAAGAAAACCTTCTTCGGTCATTTCAAGGTTTTGAAAAAATGGAACGCCTTTGGATAAAAATTCCCAACCGGTGCCGCCCCACATGACGCCGCCCAATTCCGCTCCTCCAAGGTCCACATACTCTAGCAAGTACATGATCTCCTTTCGGCTAAGCAAAGGAAGCCAGTACACACGGTCTTCTATTCCGAGTTCCTTAATCAACGTTTTGGAATGCATTACGTCATATCCGTATTCTATCAGAACCATCAACGGTGATTGCGAGGTTTTTGTCATGACAAATTCTGCAAATCCTCTTATAAGAACATCATTACTCTTAATGCTTATGTTATTCCAATCCCTTGGAATCTTCTTCCACTTGTGCGACACATGCGAGAAAAGTACGACGTCGCGTTCTTTAAATAAAGCGACCGCCTCCTTCAGCCGTGGCGATAGGCTATCCTCTCTTATTTCTTCCCGGTTATAGACCATCGGCGTTGGCAGCCATACAGGTTCGATACCCAACTTCCTGAAGACCCGACGGTTATACGGAGTCTTATCACATGTTATAATATGATCGGTACGAAATTTCATACCGCGCTCCTGCCAAAATTTCGCGGCCTGAAATGCCATTTCCCTCCAGGGACGTCTCAGATTGACTTTGTGGTATCCGTAAAATTCGATGCCGTAAGCATAAGGAATGAACATATCAAGCCGCAGCCCGGCCCGATAGAAATAGGCCGGGGTAATCCCGCAGCCAATGTACGCATCATAGCCCACTAAGGCTTTTTTCACTTTTTCAGCCGGTGTGGTGATCAAACCCCATTCGGTGTTTTCTAAATCCAGAGTCCTGATATAAGGTTTCCAACGATCAATCTGCCATGTATCGTTCTCAGGCAGGAAATGTGCTGTTTCATCGGAAAACATCAGTAAATGGGCATCCACTCCCAGATCCCTGAAATAGCGCATCAACGAAAAAAAGTTGTTGTTCATATTCCCGACCAGGGCCACCTTCATGAAGACACCTCTGCCTTAGATTTATCGGACAATTTTACATGCGGCGCCGGCTCGTTGAGATACTGAATGATACGTTCAGCCCTCTTTTCCCAAGTATACTTTTCAAAAGCGGCTTTTCGGGCATTGTCTCCCAATTGTTTGCCTGCACCAAGAGCGCTCCTGAGTTTATCAACAAAATCGTCGGGATCTCCCGGATCGGAGAAAACCGCGTTCTGACCGTCGCTCAGAACTTCCTTGATCGTCGGAAATGCATGTGCCAGGATCGTTCTTCCGGATGCCATGTATTCGAACATCTTGAGCGGAGAGCAATAATCGATCGTTGGAACGGCATCGGTAAAGATCAGAAGAAGGACATCGGCTGCAAAAAGATATCGGCTTACATCTTTCTGATTCACACGGCCAACAAAAACTATGTGCTCAAGACCCTGTCGTTCCGCCAGTTGCCGGTAGTGTTTGACGCGGTCTTCAGGCCCGCCCACGATATAGAACATCGCATCCTTTATCTTTGAGGCCGCTTCGATGATGAGCTCTATCCCACGGTCCCTGTACAGGCTTCCGGTATACATGACGATCGGTCTATCGTTTCGCAATCCCAACGATTTCCTCGCATCGTCTATGCTTAGTCCATCCTGATAGTGGGACGGGTTGAATCCGTCGTGATAAACCAATGGGGATTTTGTGCCGATGCCTTTCCGGATCCATATATCCTTGAGGGCTTCACTGATCACGACGACCTTTTGTATATAACCCTTATGCGTATAGGAAAGAAACATACGTTCCCAGAACCAATTCAATATCTTGGAATCATAATGTATCGTATCGTTGTGAAGTTCATAAATCACGGGTACGCCCATGCTTTTGACGAATGGCATGAAGATCGGCGCCCGGATAAATATGATATCGTATTTCTTTTTTGACAGCTCTTCACGTATAAGATCTTTGACATTGCTGAAAAGCGCGCCGATCTCCTTCAGTCGGCCCATGATGGAAAAACCGCCTTCAAAAAAAAGCGTCTCAAACGGAACATCTATACCAAACCGGGATACAACGAAAGGCACGCTGTCACAGTCGCGGTTCTCCGATCGCCTCGTAATGAGCGTCACTTTGTTCCCGACCCGGCAAAATGCGTGACACATATTGAGAACCTGAACCAGGTTGGCCTTTTCTGAATCCAAAGGCGTTGAATGTACATAAAGAATGTTCATCGATCATACGTCCCTGCTATACACATCACTGCACGGTACTGTTCATATTTTGTGTTTACTGAGAAAGCTGTTAAGAATATACTCTTGATAAGTTTTCTGGTCAAATAGTCCTTTGCGCGACCATTGTCTGAGCGGAATACTGAATCCTTTCTTAGGCCTGTGCACAAAGTCCTTTGGCAGCAGATCCGAAAGAATGGATTTCATAAGGCTCTTGAGTTGTCCCTCATGGTAAATTACCGATTCCGGAAGGGAAAATGCAAATTCAATGATTTCCCGTGACAAGAGCGGCACACGGGCTTCTAATGCCACAGCCATGGAGGCGCGATCCACCTTGGTCAAGATATCATCAGGCAGATATGTCAGGAAATCCATACGTTGCAGTGCTTTTCTTGGAGAAAGTCCTGAATCAAAATTTTCTTTATAATACCAGTAATCTTCGTAGTCTTCGGGGAGGCCGAGAATGGACTTGATACCGGCTTTTTCAACATCAATATAAGCTTCCTGGCATCGGACCAGTTTTTCGAACTTCCTTAAAGTAAATTGCGATTGGATTCTATTGGCCAATCGGCCGGCGACGCTGTACCGGGAACGCGCACGCAAAACAGATAGTAATTTCTTAATGGAAACGGATGATAAAAGCGGTTCGTGATCGGCATAGCGGTACCAACTGTATCCTCCAAATATCTCATCACCGCCATCGCCGGTCAGAGCCACCGTTACATAATTTCTGGCAAAGGCAGACACACAGTGGGTTGGAATGGCCGAGAGATCGGCAAACGGTTCATCATAGAAAGCCATAACTTTCGGAAGGAGCTTTTCAGCGTCCTCGAAGGAAAGAATCTTCTTTTGAAGCTTGACCCCGAACCTATCGGCTACAATCTGAGCGTACCCTGTTTCATCATTATGGGACTCATCAAATCCTATGGCATAGGCCGTCAACTTGTCCGACAGGCCACCGGCTGATGCCACCACGGTGGATGAATCCAAGCCACCGCTCAGAAAAAAACCAAGCGGAACATCGCTCATCATTTGTTCACGTACCGATTTCGCAATGAGCATTTTGAGATGCTCTTTGGCCTCGCTGAAAGATACCGCCATTTCCTGCTCAGGTATCTGCCAGTATTTGTGAACGGAAACAGAATCGGTGTGGTTCAGATCAAATGTAAGATAATGCGCCGGTTTAAGCTTGAAAACGTTCGTGTAAACCGTCTTGGGGCTTGGAATATAGTTATAGGTATAGAAATCACATACAGCCGAAGTATCCAGATTCAATGCTTCTGAACCAAAATAGGTTTGTATAGACCTCAGCTCCGATGACCAAACAAGCCGCCCATTGTTGTAATAGTAATACAATGGTTTAATACCGACCCTATCACGAACCAAATAAAGGACGTTTTTCTTTTTGTCCAAAATCGTGAACGCGAACATACCATCTATTCGGTCCAGCAACCCTTCAACACCCCACTCGGCATATCCATGCAGCAGAACCTCGCAATCCGATCGGCTTCGGAATTCGTATCGACCCATCAGCTGTTGTTTGAGTATCAGGTAATTGTATATTTCGCCGTTGGCTGTCAGAACTAACGACTGATCCGGACTGACCATAGGTTGCCGCCCCGCTTCAGACAAGTCAAGGATCGAAAGCCTTCGATGGCCAAGATAGGCCTGTCTGTCATACCACTCTCCCGTTTGATCAGGTCCTCTATGGGAGAGACGATCAAGCGATTGTCTGGCTTTTTCCAAATGATCGGATCGAAATGGAGCAACACCAAAGATTCCGCACATAGGCTTGTTTGATAGGTTCTTTCTTTGTAATCAAAGATTGTAATTAGTCTTAGGATTTCGCCTGTAATTATCTATGACCCTGATGGTCAGCATTCGAAATTCTCTGTCGTGGAACAGGATAAAGAATGAAATCGGTAATAAAACCAGTATAAGAAACGTAATTTTTAACCATAATTCAATTTCCCAATGACCGCCAGCCCAGCCAACGAATAACAGAATACTCAGGATCAGTCCGGTGGTCCATCCAGAAACCTTCAATCCGATCAACCGTCGGGAAAAATAATAATACATGAAAGAGGTAATGAGTGAACCGCCGATATAGCTCGCTGCGGCCCCGAAAAGACCCCAGCGTGGCACTGTCAGAAACAATGTTAGGACATTGAACGCTAATCCCGAAATCTGACATATCGGTTCGTAGTGCGTTTTCTTGGCAATCAGCGGTCCGGCACCTAATATCAGGTTAAGTATCATCAATACGGCGGGAATACACAGCAATGCGGCAAACCGGCCGCCTTCATGATATTCGGGTGGAGCCAGTACTGCAATGAGTTCTTTAGAGAAAAGGGCGACCATAAGGAATAAGACGAACAGCATTTTTAAGATCACCCTGAAGATATCTTTTATTCTTTCCAGATAATCCTGTTCAGAAATCAATTCATAGAAAAAGGGGGTCCAAGCGAGTCTGAACGCATATTCAATGAACATAAAAATAGAAGACAGCTTCAGAGCAACGGCATAAACGCCTATGTGTTCCAGAGTAAGATAGTTGATCATGACAAAACGGTTCACATATGAATTGAGCCATACGGCCACAACGGCCGGTACGATCGGAATAGAAAACCGTAATAACGACTTCAGGACCTCTGATCGGATCGCAAAAACAATATGTTCTTTCAACAATACAACAAACACCGCAAGTCCGGATGCAAAGCCAACCAATTGTCCCAAAAAATAACCTAAGGCGCCCAGCTTGAACACAACAATAAGACAGATCGAAACAATGGAGTTGAGCAACAGTTGTGCTACAATACCAAGAAAAAACTGCCAGGGACGGTTTTTGAAACGCAGTAACACATTGAAGTAACTGAAAACAACTGAAAAGGGCAGTGTCAGAACAGCCAGATAGAACGAAGATCGGTATTTCAAGTCAAGTCCGATGAAAGCTATGACGGAATCCATAAGGACAACGGCGACCGTCACAAAAATGCCGCTTAGAATCAGAATATAGTACAGCCCGGAAGAAATGATTTCATTCAGGTATTCAGGCTGTCTTTCAGCCTCCTTGTATTCACGGGCAACGCCCGCCCAGATCTCAGTGGCACAAAATATTGAAATGAAATACGTCGTGACCGTGATGAGATCAATGGCTCCATAATCTTCAGGCGTTAGTACCCTGGTATAGAACGGTGTCAACACAAATCCGAAGAAACGTGTCAACGCCGACGCTAATCCGTAAATTACGAACGCTGAGATAAGCGTCTTTATTCTTGAGTAAACACTTCGATTGTTCAATTCTGTTACCTATGATGCGACACGAACTGTGGTCACGAGCGCCGGCACTTTTTCAATTGAGGAACGAAGGTTACTGTCCAAGCAACCCATCCAATTTTTGCTTATCGGGAAAGTTGACAAGCACACCCATATCTTTCTTTTGGTAAACCACCATACTCCCCACGGATGCGGCCGCGGCATGGCCTTCCTTTACCACTTTAACTATATCTTCAACACAGCCGGCTCCGCCGTTGGCAATAACAGGAATGGAAACCGCATCGCTGATCTTTCGCGTTATCTCGATATCGTATCCGGTCCAAGTACCTTCACGGTCCATGGACGTCAGCAGTATTTCTCCAGCTCCCAACCTTTCGAGCGTTTGCGCCCATTCAACAGGATCCTTGTCCGTTTTTATTCTACCGTCTTGAGTATAGACAGAATACCTGCCCAAGAGGCCTCTTTTGATGTCGATGGAAGCGATGACCGCTTGCGAGCCGAAATGCTCGGACAATTCCTTTACTAATTGAGAATACGAATGAGTAATGGAATTCAGGACGATCTTCTCAAAACCTATTGAAAGTATGTTTTTTGCCGTGTTAAAGTCTCTGACTCCGCCCCCGTAGGACAAGGGCATGAAACACTCATCAGCGATCTGACGAAGTATCGAAAGATTGGGTTCACGATTTTCAATAGCAGCACGAATGTCCAGAAAACAAAGTTCATCCACTTCCAATTCATTGAATATACGAACCGTGTTAATGGGATCTCCGATGTATCCGTGTTGACCGAATTTGACTGTTTTGACAAGACTTTCACCGATGAGCTGTAAACATGGAATGATGCGCGTTCTGATCATAAAGATAATTAGATGGAGGCGAAGTTTTCGAGTATCTTCATGCCGAATTTATGACTCTTTTCGGGATGGAACTGTGCCCCGAAAATGTTGTCTTTTTGGATAACGGAATCAAAATCAAGCCCATAATGCGTTTTCATAACCGAATGGTTGGGATCTTTGACTTTTACGTAGTAGGAATGAACAAAATAGAAACGAGGCGCATCCGGCAGTTGACTTACGAGAGGGCTTGGATTGACTAACGCAACATAATTCCATCCCATGTGCGGAACTTTCAGCGATGAACCTTCAGAAAAAGAAAACCGCAGCGTTCTTCCGGGAATCCATCCGAGTCCGTTACAGACGCCTTCCTCGCTAGACTCTGTTAGTAATTGCATGCCAAGGCAAATGCCAAGTATCGGAACTTTCTCGTCTAAAATCTTCCTATCTAATATATCTTTCAGACCTTGTTCATGGATTCGCTTCATAGCCGCATCAAAGGCACCAACGCCGGGAAGAAGCAGTTTGTCAGAATCCATGATTTCTGACTTTTCAGAGCTAACCCTGGCATCGATCCTCAGTTTCTTAAACATGTTTATGATAGAACCCAGGTTGCCCATGCCGTAGTCGATAATCGTGATCGCTTTTTTCATCTTCTACCTGACCGGGAAACAATACTTCATGTAAAAACTCATGGGCACCAAGTGCGCCTTGGCTAATAGAAAGAAAAAGGGGCGCAGTTTTTCAAATCTCTTCTTATAAGTTGGATAGGAAGTCCAATTTTTCGGCGGTCTTGCCATTACGGCTTCAAACTCAGTGGTGGTGAATTCGAGCCGCTTAATGAAATAATTCAATAGATCAGGCTCCAGATAAGGCTCCGTATCATAGTATAGTTTTATGGCTTCGTCCCTTGTCAATTTGCCGTTTCTAACAGAAGCGGAGAGACTGTTATTTCTGTAATCAAGATTGAATTTTCGCGGAAGGAGATAGCTGTGCGCAAATGCCGTCATACGGTTTTCCAGGTGGTGACCGCCGTAATATTGCCAGCCGAACTCATGCTCCAGTAATTTTCTTGCTTCCTCCTTACTGTACGCAATATACCAAAGCGGTCTGATCTTTTTGATACGTTTGACGGCGGCCCATTTGATAAATGTCCAAAAAGGCATATTCGGAAATGTCCGCATTCGCAGTTTTCCGTACATTTTATGGATTGATGAAATGTACTTACCGTCAAAATAGGTCCTGCCAATAGGCGTTATACCTTCGGCCATAAATGAATGCCCTTCCAAAACATACTTCACGCCGTGCTTATCAGCCGCACGATAAGTGATCTCCGCAAGCGCAATATCGGTGGCCGCGTCTATCTCAGACACATCGGCAAAGAAAAAAGCCCGGTAAATGTCGTCCATTTCCTTATTATCAACCACATAAGTATACAGGTCAATTTTCAACTTGGCCAGAATTTTTCTAATGTTTTCCGTAGCGATCGAAGTGTTCCACGTATTGTCGTAATGAACGGCCAATGGTCTCAAACCGTTCTTTACGGCCCAATATACTAGATATGATGAATCAGTACCGCCGCTGACACCGATCACACAATCATAAGGCTTGCCTCTCCCGTCGGTCTTGATTCGCTCTACGATGCGTCGGATCTCTTCTTCGCCTTTTTCCCTTCCGGTCCCATACTGCTCAACTAGTTGATCGAACATTTTGCAGTAGTTACACACCCCTTGATCATCAAATTGGATCTGCGGAGTGTTCTCGTCATAGATGCATCGAGTACATATCTTTACGTTCTTGTTACGCATAAACTGTTTTGTCAAAATAGAACCTCTTAGATTTCGAATTTGCGTTCATTCCAATATGAATTTCAGATCCCCAAGGGACCGCTCTGCCGCATAAACGGCCTTGTCCCTATCCGGACCCAATGCAACGATGCAGCCCGTTCTCGCCATACTGTCGACCAGAGTATCGACCGAATCCCCCGGTTTTTTCCAGAGTTCAACCAATGCGATATTTTCTACCGACATCGCTTTATGCAGGTTCTGCACCTCTCTCAAAGTACCAGCTCTCTCCGAATAGGTAAAAAAATAGGCCGCACCTTTGTACGCATCAATCAGTGGCACAGAAACATCACGGCCGCAGTAATAATCCGCGATAAGCTTTGGATAATTCAGCCCTCCGACATGCGAAGCAATCGGATGGAAGGTGTGACCGCCTCCGACACGGGCACCGAGCTCCACCATAAAAACCTCTCCGGACGGATCGACGATGCACTCAATGTGCGCAACTCCTTCCCCTATACCCAATGCTTGTGTGGCGTCCCTGCAGACCGCTTCCATTTTGGCAATTATCGACTCCGCAAAATGACCCGGATAACATATTTTTGTGGCAACTCTGGAATTCAAAGGCGGCTTGTACTTATCACTGTAGGCAATCATGCAGGACCGGCCGGCATAGGAAAAGTATTCAATTGAAGATTCGATTCCGTCAATGAATTTTTCAACAATCATTCTGTTATTTCTCTTAAGAAATTGCGACGCATAACGGTATCCGGCTTCTATTTCTTGCTCACTATTCATAACGTAAACTCCCCGGCCGCCGCCGCCGCAGTCGACGGGTTTGATGACAATCGGATAACCCACCGCAGCACCGAATGGCTCTATCTCTGCCATACTGAATATGATCTTAAACTCCGGTTGGCGTATCCCGGCCGAACGCCATACCTCCCGCATCGTTCCCTTATCCAGTGCTGCATGAGCGGCGGCAGGACTTAATCCGCGCAAACGTAAGTGGGTGGAAACAACAGAGGCTGAACGCAGAGCATGATCATTCATGGAATAAATGCCGTCTATCCTGTAGTGTTCGGCAACGGAAAGAACGGCGCGGGGATCGGTTATGTCCGTCACTTGGAAATCACTAAACATGGATTTAGCTGCGGAATCAGGACTTCCGTCGAGAACGATACATTCGGTATCTCGCAGTTTGGCAAATTCTTCCAGAGCCAGAACATTTGCCCTACTGGCACCCAATATCATGAGCCGTTTCTTCATTACTTGGTCTGGTCTATTAGAGTCCTCATCGCGGCAATACCTTTTTCAATTCTTTCAAAGGATTCGGTTCCAAAACTCATTCGAACGAATCCGTCGCATGAATGGCCGTATCCAATGCCGGGTACCACGCAGACGTGAAACTCATCAAGCAATCGGTCAGCAAATGGAATGGAAGTCAAATGAGACGGTTGAATAGACGCAAAAAGATAAAATGCGGCGGATCCGGGCAGATATTTGATCTCATAACGATCCAACAGAGAAATCACCTTAAGCCTTTTCTCCAACAACTCCGATATCTGGGGTTTCGTTATCGTGATGATTTCATCGAAATGCTTTTCGATGTACATTTCAAGAATGGTCGCCGGACACGTAACGAGGTGTTGATTGATCTTCAGAATCTGGTCTATCTTTTCTTGATTAGATATTATGTATCCCATGCGCCAACCTGAAATCCCGTAGTTCTTGGAAATCGAATTACAAACAATAGTATTTCTCAACGATGGATCAAAACATCCGATGGAATGAAATTTGTCGTGGGCCGGCGCAAAATCGCTGTAGGCTTCATCGGCCAGAATATACAGGTCATGTTTGACTGCCATGCTATAAAGGCACTCTAAGTCCTTTCGGCTGTACACTTTGCCCGTTGGATTCTGTGGATTATTTAAGACGATACAACGGGTTCTTGGAGTCACAAATTCTTCAATCTTTTCGATCGGACAATCATGACTTACTGTCACGGGAATACCGTGGCATAGTTTGACCTGCTCCGTATAACTCACCCAGTACGGTTCTTGAATGATGACTTCATCGCCGGGATTAATAATTGACATCAATCCCATATGGATAGCCACCTTTGAACCGGCCGTAACGATAATATTTGTATTGGGATCAAAATGAAAATCGTATTCTTTCCCGAAATAACTGGATAACTTCTTTCTTAGTCCGATGAGCCCGCGAGAGTGAGAATAATGATAAAGATCCGGGAAAGGCAGATCGTCAAAAGAGAATAAGGGGATATCAAAGAATGCCTCACCCAAAGACAAAACGGTAACATCGATCCCGTTCTGCTTCATTTCATACACGCGATTATTGTACTTTATCGAAATCGCCTGAATAACGTGGTCCATGGTCGAACAAGATTTCGGCATTCATTCTCCGTGTTGGTTTTTTTTAATATCTCTATTTTTTGAAGTAGACCGCAAACTCGTAGGGCAGGTAATCCATCCGCACGATCACTCCGGCGCCGATTCTTTTGCCAATCCTTATGACGTCGGAAGGATCGGTGTGATAGGCGTCGGGGTGCTGAAAGTCTACATACGTAGACATGAAATCACATGCGATTCCTTTCACAGATAGATCAAACATCCTTGACATCATGTTTTCTATATATTTCAAATTATGCTCATATTCAAGTTTGGCATTGAATATTCCGGACTCGATCACCCAGTCAAATTTATTCTCCACAGAATCGCACAGAATGTCAGCCTGCCGCAATTCCACACCGGGATATTGACGGCGTCCGCTTTCCAGTAAGGTAGGATTAATGTCTACACCGAGATATTTTCCCGACCAACCGTTTTCCGTAAGATAGCCGTAAAGATCGGCAAAACCACAGCCCACATCCAGAACCGAATCGTTTTCCCTTATTCCAATTTCGGTCAGAATCTTGAATCGGAGCCACTGACGCTCCTTGCCGCCTCCCCACCCCAACGTCTTTGGGTCATAACCGTATTGCGCGTAGCGCTGATTGTACCGGTCAAGGTATTTTACAAGATCCTGTTGATTCATTACTTCACCAATTGAAGAATATTACGGGAAAGTATCCGATGGCGATCCGCAGCGGTTTTTTCAAGTTGCGATCCAAAATACGATACATAGTCAACAATATCAATCTCAGGGAAATCGCTGCCAAATATTATCTTCTGATCAATCTTCTTGATAACCTTCCAGAAATCCTGCTCTAGACTAGTCCCTCTCATGAATTCAAAAAAATAGGAACAGTCCAGGAATACGTTGTCGTTGGAGCGGGCACAAAAAAAGGCATCCCAAAAAAAATGTCCCGATAAGTGGGCAATAATGATCTTAAGGGAAGGCAAGATTTTTGCAATACGATCCACTTCGAGCGGTCCAATATCCGCTATTGCGACTTGATCGGTTTTGCTTTGCGGCCACCCGCATACCATCAACGGCAGTCCCATGTCGGCGATTTTGTGAAGAATACCGGCTTCCAGCCATGCGCGCAAGGTTTCCCCTTGAATTCTAGGATGAAGTTTGATTCCATCAAGCCCCAATTGCACAATTTGCTCCGTATCATCCTTCCATGACTTTACGCTCAACGCACCAAACCCTATGAATCGACCCTTATACTCTCTAACACAATCCGAAACAAACTGATTACTTGTGACACCGGAGATGGGCAATAGGACAGCTCTTTCTATCCCGGCAATATCCATTTGACGAAGAAGATTGCCGACCGAAGCATCATGTGAAGTGTGAAACCATTTACCGTCAGCGGTAACGTGCGTATGTGCATCTACGATCATTCGGTGAACTCTCAATTGATTTCTTCACGGTTGAGGAAAATCCGGCACCACCATTCAAAATTCATAAACGACCAAATCATAAGGCGGTGATTGATCTGCTTATTTACATGTTCATCCACAATCTTCCGCATATAGTCCTGATTGATAAATTCGGATGAAACGGCCTTCTTGTTAAGCAATAATTCTCTGACGTAGGCCGCATTCTCTCCCCGATACCAGGACTCGTCCGGGGCTGAAAAACCCTGCTTCTTCCGGTTGATTATCTTTTCGGGTATGATGTCGCTCATGGCCTTTCTCAAGACATTTTTTCCGTCGTTGAATTCCTGATAGACTTTTCTTTTATCACGGAACTCGTTTTCGTCTACCCGTTTGAAGTATTCCAGATTCCCCAGTTTGTGACGCACCGGAATCTTCTGGGCAAAGGCTACCAGATCATTGTCCAGGAAAGGAAAACGCTCCTCCAGGCCGTTGGCCATAGCGAGCTTGTCACCCACAAGTAATAATCCATGCAGAAAGGTCTTGATCTCAAAATACAGAGAATTCTGGATATGATCCTCCGGCCTCTTGTATTTCAGTTTGCTGTTAAAAGTAAAGACTTTTTCAAAGATCCGGCGGGGTTCTGAACAGTCCACTTTCGATCGAACTTCCGGTGTAAAGAGCAGTTCCCTTTCCTGGTCCGGAACCAGCCTTTGCCAGAATCCGTAATACTGATCAAAGAACTCCTGCTGGTTCAACGACCGGAACACGCGGTAATAACGCCAGGGATAGCCTCCGAAAAGCTCGTCCCCACCGGTACCTTGCAGGCACACCTTCACAAATTTTGATGCAAGACGGCTGATATAGTAGTTTGGATAGCTCATCCCGACACGCAGATCCTCGAGGTGATAAACTACTCTTGGAAGCGACCAGGCCAGATCGCCGGCATTGATGATCTGCTCGTAATGTTCTGTCTTGAAATAGTTGGCCATCAACTCGGCGTCCCGGCGTTCGTCATAATTGGCTTCCGCCCCGGTCACTTCGGACATATCAAAGCCGCACGTAAAGGTGTTGAGCCGCTTGACATGTGAACACGCAATCGAGGTGATCGATCCGGAATCCATTCCTCCCGACAGGTAAGAGCCTACCGGGACGTCGGAGACCATCTGACGGGATACTGCGAGCCTGAGCAGCCTCTTTGTCTCTTCCTCGGCTTCCGCGAAGGTCATCGACTCATCGGGCGAAGAAAAGTCATAATCCCACCATGAGTTGTGGCCAATCGCATGTGTTGATGCGTCGATTCTTACAGTATTGGCCGGCGGAAGTAAGTGGACACCTTCAAACAAGGTATTGAATGTAAAAAGATTCTGGAAAGTAAAATACTCGTTCAATGCAGAATGATTGACGCTGACCTTCACCAGCGGATGCGCTATGAGCGCTTTGATCTCCGAACCAAAAAGAACCGTACGGCCGTTGGTCCAGTAATAGAGAGGTTTTATGCCAAAGCGGTCTCTTGCGAGGTAAAGGGCTCTTTCCTTTTTATCCCACGCGGCAATGGCAAACATGCCGTTGAATTTGCGAAAGACGTCCGGCCCCCATTTTGAAAGACCTTCGGCGATCACTTCCGTATCCGACGTCGAGTGAAACTGAAAGCCTAATGACCTCAGTTCTTCTTTCAGCTCCAAAAAGTTGTAGATACATCCGTTAAATGCAATAACCCACCGTCCGTCTTTGGATATCATCGGCTGAGCACCCCGGGACGATACGTCAAGAATGGCCAGACGCCTGTGACCGACGCCGAAGTTGATATCTACATAATGTCCGTCGCCGTCAGGGCCCCGATGCGCAATTTTTTCGGACATCATCTTGACCGTTTGGAGCGCTACCGGTTCTCCATTAATATTGAATATGCCCGCAATACCGCACATCAGGATCTATAAGTTTTGATTGAATCAATAATGTACGAAAATTCTTCTTCGGTCATGGATGGATACAGAGGAAATGTAATGGTGCATTGATCGGCTATATAGGCGTTGGGGAAGTCTTCCTTGGCAATTTTGTATTTTTCAGAATAATAGGCAAGCATGTGTACGGCATGCGTGCCGGGACGCGTTGCAATACCTAGTTTTTGAAGGTAATCCATGAACGCGTTCCTTCGTTGATTGACCTCATTTACAGATCGAACCGAGGCTTCGTCAGGCTGGAACATACAAACATACGCCTGATAGCCGTGTACACTCCCGGAGCCTGCACAAGGCGTTCTAAGCCATGATACAGAGCGCAATGCTTCGTCATACCGGTTCGCCCATGAGTGGCGGACACTGTGAATATTTTCTGCACGGTCCATTTGAGTGCTTCCTATCGAAGCCTGGATATCCGTCATCCGGTAATTGAAACCAAGATAGGGAAATTCCGGTAAGAGGTAAGGCCGTGCCCCGAGATGACGCTGGTGATCGGACATCGTTGCACCATGATCTCTCATGGCACGCAGTTTTTCTGCAAGACCGGTGTTTTCGGTTGTGATCATGCCGCCTTCACCTGTCGTGATGGCTTTGCGCGGATGGAAACTGAAACATCCCGTATCCCCTATGGTACCGACATGGCGGTCCTTATATCTCGATGCAAAACCGCAGGCCGCATCCTCGATCACCATGATTCGGTGCTTGCGGGCAACCGCCATGACAGAATCCATGTCGGCGGAAAGTCCAAAGAGATGAACAGGAATAATGGCTTTTGTTCTCGCCGTTACAAGACCTTCAATCAAGTTGGTATCTATGTTATACGTGGTTGTTTCAATGTCGCAGAAGACAGGTCGAGCCCCCAGAGACTCCACGGCATTCGCTGTAGCAACCCAAGTGAAGGATGGAACGATCACTTCATCGCCGGATGTTAACCCAAGCGCCGCAAGCGACAAGTGCAAAGCGGTTGTGCAGTTTGACACGGCTATGGAGTGCGCCGCACCGGTGAACCGCGACCATTTTTCCTCAAATTCCTTGACAAACGGACCTTGAACCACCCATCCCGAGCGGAGCGGTTTATGAATATTTTCAAATTCGTCCTCTGTAAATGTCGTTTTCGCGATTGGTATATTCATGACTATCTCTTTCCGGATGATCTTCTCCATTCGATCAATTTCTGCAAACCTTCTCTCAATGAGAATTTTGGTTGAAAACCAAGATCCTCGTGGGCTTTACGATTTGACCCGATCCTATTTTGTACCAGCCTCCGGGCATCCTCAGGACTGTACGGGACATACTTCACCTTGAGGTTGGATCGCGTCATATCAAGAATGGTATCGCACAGATCCTTGATCGTGGTCTGAATTTCCGTTCCGACGTTGTAAAATTCGTCCGACTTCTCACTTTTCAAGGCAAGGACATTGAATCGGGCTACATCCTCCACATAAACAAAATCATAGGCCTGGCTTCCGTCGCCGTTGATCATAGGCGCTTCGTTGGCATCCACTTTATTAAGCATGATGGGGATGACTCCGGTATAAGCCGCTGTTTGATCCTGGCCCGGTCCGTACACGTTCATATATCGCAGCCCGACGTACGGCAATCCGAATCTGTCGTAGAAGGCACGGCACATGGCTTCGCCGCTGATCTTTGTGGCTCCGTAGAAATTACGGTTGTTGAACGGATGGTTTTCGGTCATCGGGATTTCGACCGCATCACCGTACACCGAGGCCGATGAGGAATAAATGAGTTTTTTGATCTTATTCTGCACGCAGGCCTCAAGTACATTGAACGTACCGCCGATGTTCACTTCAAAAGCCGTCCTTGGAAAATCCTTGCAGTGCAGAAGCCACATGGCCGCCAGATGGAATACAAAGTCCTTTCCCTTCATCGCATCATTCAAAACATCCAGATCGCGAATGTCACCGCCGTGAGGATACAAAGAACAGCGAGGATCTTTCAGCGCATCCTCAATATTGTCCATCTTGCCGCGCGTGAAATTGTCGTAAATAACCACTTCACCAACGTCTTCCTTCAGTAATTCCCTTACTACAAAAGAACCTATGAATCCTGCTCCCCCGATAACCAGAATCTTTGAATGTGAGATATCATTCATGCGGCGATGACCTTTTTACTTATTTCTATCCGTTTTTCTTAATAAAATCCGTAATGGCTGATACAACCGTCTCGATCTGATGGCGTGTCAGTTCAGGATAGATCGGAACGGCCAGGCTTTCAGCGGCCAACCGGTTAGCCACGGGATAATCTTCGTCTTTGGATTGCAGATACGAAAAACACTCCTGCCTGTGAAAAGGCACCGGATAATACACCTCGCTGCCTATGCCCTTTTCGTTCAGATAACCACGCAATGCATCGCGATTCCTTACACGAATCACATATTGGTTGTAGATGTGATACCGGCGGACACCCGGCTTTTTGTAGACCGGTTTGGGTAATAAAACACGATTCTTTTCGTTGAACTCTGTATATCCCTCTCTCTCCGCAAGACCTGCACCAATAAATTGCTGAGTATAAAGGTCGGCATTTTCCTGCCGCCTCGCCGACCAGGAATCCAGATGAGCCAGCTTGACTTGCAGTACCGCCGCTTGAATGGCGTCGATCCGGAAATTTCCACCGATGAACTTGTGATAATACTTTGGTTTACCGCCATGCACTCTCATGATCTTCAACCTCTCCGCCAATTCCTCATCGTCGGTGGTCACCAGACCGGCATCTCCAAAACAGCCGAGATTTTTGCTTGGGAAAAAAGAAAAACAACCGATGTCGCCGATCGTACCAACCTGGCGCCCATCCTCAAAATGTACTCCGATCGCCTGCGCCGCATCTTCAATGACTCGCAGTTGGTGCGCTTCCGCGATGCGCATGATTTCTCTCATGTCCGCACTCTGGCCGAAAAGATGAACAGGAATGATCGCTTTGGTCTTTGGACCGATTTTCTTTTCAATCTTCGAAACATCCAGATTAAATGTCTCGGGATCTGAATCCACGAAAACCGGTATCGCATGGAGCCGCGCAACCACGCCCGCCGTGGCAAAGAATGAGTACGTAGGCACTATGACTTCATCACCGGGCTGTATTTTGATCGCCATCAAGGCAAGCAGCAGAGCATCCGTTCCCGAAGAAATGCCGTACGCGTATTTGCTGCCAATATAAGATGCCACGGACGATTCAAAAGCCTCCACCTCCGGCCCTAAAATGAAATGCTGGGATTCGGCCACTCTCAACAGCGCCTCATCAATCTCGGCTTTCATCGAGTGATATTGTGCTTTCAAATCCAATAAAGGTACGACCATTACTTGATTTCCTTTACGATACCGTCATTCAGTCTGTATTTCATATTGGATCTTTCACAAAAAGCATACCCTTCAGCATCGAAGATAAGTTTTACTCCGGCTTCACTATACCAACCGATAACTCGGGCGGGGTTACCGGCTACAAGGGCAAAGTCCGGAACATCCTTTGTTACAACGGCACCCGCGCCGACCATCGCAAATCTCCCTATCGTGTGACCGCATACAACGGTACAGTTGGCCCCCAGAGAAGCGCCTTCTTTTACCAACGTACGTATATAGTGCTGAGATCCTGCCTGAGGATACTTCGAACGGGGGTTCAGAATATTCGTAAAGACCATCGACGGACCGCAAAATACATAGTCCTCTAAAATCACGCCTTCGTAAATGGAAACGTTGTTCTGTATTTTGCAATAGTTGCCGATTATCACATTATTACCCACATTGACATTCTGACCCAACACACAATGATGTCCGATCTTTGCCCCTTTTTGAATGTGAGAAAAATGCCATATCTTGGTAAGTTCTCCAATTTCTACTTTTTCGTCAATATAAGACGATTCGTGAACAAAATAATTCATGTCACAAGTTCTCAATCTTGGGATGCGGGTATTCTTTTTTGTTTACTACGGCCGCCTGCCGAATACGGTGCACCAGCTCAATGGAAGGTCTTGCAGCGGAAATACCAAAACCCCGACCGGCCAATGTCTCTTCATAGAGTTTAGTATGCAGATCCGCAAAACCGTCGCTGAAATGTATCTCATCGCCGTCACATAGAATAGAACGATAGGTGGTCTCACCCTTTTCGGACACGTCTGTGGGCAGATCGGCCCGGTCTGTTGACAAAAACCAGCGAACGTCCGCGTGTTCCAGTTCCAGGAAACCGCTCATCCTTTTTCTCTCATTCAGATAGACATGACTGTTTTTCAAGCCACCGAATAACCATAACAGCATATCGAAAAAATGAATGCCGATATTGGTAGAAATCCCTCCGGATTTCTCAATGACGGACTTCCAGGAATAGTCATACCAAACGCCTCGAGCCGTAATGTAAGTCAGAATGACCTGGCATTTTCGATCCTTTTTCCCTTTGTCAATCCGGTTCTTGAATTCGGTCAACGCCGGATGAACTCTCAGTTGCAGAACCGTATAGACCTTGCTCGATTGATGTTCGATTTCCAACTCTTCCAAAGCATCTAGGTTCCATGGATTCAAAACCAGAGGTTTTTCACAGATCGCGTTACTTCCCGTCCGCAGCGCCAATCGAATATGGGCATCATGCAAATGATTAGGAGAACAGACCGAAAGAAAATGGATCCTTTGATCCTCCGGTCCCCTTTTCCGTCTTTCGATATGGCGATCAAACCTCTCGAATTCCGTAAAGAAGCTGCTGTCCGGAAAGTATCGGTCCAGAAGTCCTACCGAGTCGTGAGGATCCATAGCGGCGATCAGCCGGTTACCGGTGTCTTTAATGGCTTTCAGGTGTCTTGGCGCGATATATCCGGCCACACCTGTAATGGCGAAATTCTTCATGGCCGTGATTACGATATTCTGCTTGATTGAACGGTTTTTCTGAGACCTTCTTCAAAGGACGTCTTATTGCGGTAACCGATCGTCTCGTTAGCCAGTTGAATATTAGCATAAGAATGCTTGATATCACCGGGCCTCGGTTTCTCATAGATCGGTTCGATATTCTTACCCATGATAATATTAATCTTTGATACAAGGTCATTAAGGGTTATTTGTCCCTGGGACGCACAATTGACAGTCAACGGGGTCCGGCACGATACCGATGCCGCTTGCAGATTGGCTTCGACGATATTATCAACATGCGTGAAATCCCTGCTTTGACTCCCATCTCCGTAAATGACCGGTCGACGGTCGTTCAGCATGGCACTTATGAATTTCGGAATGACAGCCGAGTATTGCGATGTCGGATCCTGGCGCGATCCAAAGACATTGAAATATCGAAGACAGATTGTTTCCAGTCCGTACAATTGCGAAAAGACCCCGCAATACTTCTCACCTGCCAATTTGGACACCGCGTAAGGGGACAGAGGATTTGGGGACATAGCTTCGTGTTTGGGCAATTCGGGATTATCCCCGTATACAGACGATGAAGACGCAAATACGACACGACGGACCTGTGCATCGCGAGCTGCCATCAGTATGTTGAGCGTCCCAACGACGTTTACTTCGTTGGACGTGATCGGATCATTGACCGATCGCGGCACGGACGGCAGGGCGGCCTGATGAAGTATGATATCGATACCGTCAACGGCATCATGAACGATGTGATAACTGCGAATATCGCCTTCAATCAGGTGGATATCATTCTTAAATGGCAGAAGATTATCGCGCTTGCCTGTTGAAAAATTATCCAGAATGCGCACTTCGTCACCGCGTCTTAGCAATTCTTCGACGATATGAGATCCGATGAATCCTGCACCGCCGGTTACAAGATATTTCAGGGCCATGTTCTATCTAAATAGGTTTCGAGGTTTCACGGCATCCAATATGGCTAGGATCTTCTGACTTTTCTTATATGGATGCTTCTTCAAACTTTCAAGACCGGCTATCACGACGCACAGAATACAGAACGCCATGATACCAGCTACGGCTACTATGATTTTCTTTTTGGGCTTATATTGAAACGCGGCCGGCTTTCCCTGATCCAAGACCAGTAAGGTCGGCGTATCTTTCGCTTCCTGTATCTTAGCTTGTTCGTATTGAGGGATCAGATATTCAACGATTTTCTGGTTGATCTGCACTTCTCGGTACAATCTGAGATATTGCAGAGCCAGATCGGGAGTTTCCTTGAACGGGATCAGAACACTCATTTCAATGCCACCGGAGTCCATCTTTCGCTGAATCTTGGACAATTCCTCAACCTTCGAACGCAATTTCAGAAGTTCAGGATGGTTTTCTCCAATGGTCTTCTTCAGAACATTGTATTCAGCTTCGGACGTCACGATCTGCGCCTGGATCTCGGCGGCCGCTTCGATTGACGCTTTCGTTTGTTCGGGTAACGCCACTATTCCATGCTTATTTTGGAATTGGTTGAGTTGATCCTCCGCTTTTTTCAGTTCCTCTCTTGCTTCCGTATAACGTCTTTCAATGAACCGTCTTGCCGACCTTGCCTGCTCCGTTGATAGTTCTCTATTGATTTCATCCAGCTTTGCAACAACAAAGTTGGTCATTTCGGCCGTTATCTCGGGGCTGTCTTTGAACCTGACCGTAACAGTGATGGTGCCGTTCTTTGTATTATTTTCAGACAAAACCATATCATCCATCAGCTCGATCAATGCCAGCGTGTCTTTCCGGGTGGAATCCATGTCAAAGACTCGAATCAGGTCATATTTGGCAATGACTTCTTCTTTAATCCGACGGCTTTTCAATATGGCAATATATCTCTGAGGGCCGGACGCAGTCATGCCGCCTAAAAGACCTTGTCCAAGACTGCCAAGGGTTCCACCCAAAGATTCCAATGCGGTGGAAGTCTTCTCCGGCAACATGATCACAGCTCTGGATTCATACCACTTGTCCATCAGAAACGTCAGTGCCGCCGTAACGAGCATTATAAGAAAAGTAAGTCCCAAAATCTTTTTCCTCCATGGAATAAGCAGATAAGCCAAATCAACAATGCTTAATTCTTCAGAAGGTGAAGGACTTTCCGATCCCGTGGCGGGCTGCAAATTATCAGATTTATGATCTTGGGGGTTCATTTTGATCGAAATTATTATAATCAAAAATCGCGAGGGATTGTACTAAAAAGTGCGCACAAACACAAGATTCTTTTCAATTTATGTTGGCGTTTGACTGACAAGTTGAACAATGCGGTTGCTCGCTTTGCCATCTCCGTATGGATTGGCGGCTTGAGCCATTTTGTCGTATTCGGATTTGTTGGTCAGCAGAAGGTTCGCCTCCTTCACAATTTTCAGACGGTCTGTTCCAACTAATTTTGCAGTACCGGCTTCGATTCCCTCCATGCGCTCCGTCACTTCCCGCATGACCAATATCGGTTTGCCAAGAGACGGGGCTTCT
This sequence comes from uncultured Bacteroidota bacterium, assembly GCA_964415295.1. Classification (GTDB taxonomy): domain Bacteria; phylum CLD3; class CLD3; order SB21; family SB21; genus SB21. The sequence continues at coordinate 193,478 of CAYPYN010000006.1, read as the reverse complement.
TCCTGAACTCCGCCGGAATCCGTCAAAATGAGGTAAGAGTGATCCATCATCCAGACGAAATCCGTATAAGACTGGGGTTCGATAAGAAGAATATTCTTGTGTCCATTAAGGATTCGCTGTACGGGTTCACGCACATTTGGATTGAGGTGAACGGGATAAACGATCATCACATCTCGGTGCTGGTCGGCAAGATCACGCAATGCCATGCATATCTGTTCAAATCCGCTGCCAAAACTTTCCCTGCGGTGACCTGTCACCAGGATCATGCGCTTATTTTCAATGATATCATTAATGGTTTTGGCAATATCAGGAGGATGCTGTCTCACTCTTTCTTTTATGAAGAGAAGAGCATCAATAACGGTATTGCCGGTCACATGAACGGTTTTATCATCAATCCCCTCGGACAAAAGAGCACGCCTGGCCGTTTCGGTTGGTGCGAAATGAAGATCGGCCGTGACCGATGCAATGCGGCGATTAATCTCTTCCGGAAAAGGCGCGTATCTATTACCCGATCTTAGTCCGGCCTCGACATGGCCAACTTTGATTCCTGAATAAAACGCCGCAACGGAGGCCGCCATGACGGTAGACGTATCGCCCTGTACAAGAGCCCAATCGGGTTTGACCCTATTAAAAATTTCCTCAAGTCCTGAAAACACGCGCGACGTCAGTTGCAGGAGCGATTGACCTTCCTGCATGAGATCTAGATCAAAATCAGGTTGGATATCAAAAACCTCCAAAACCTGATCCAACATATGACGGTGTTGGGCTGTGACACAAATTACGGTGTCGAGCGCGTTCGTATGCATTTGAAATTCTTTGACAAGCGGAGCCATCTTGATGGCTTCGGGGCGAGTACCGAATATGAAAAGGACCTTTTTCTTATTCATAATTACCAGATTTCTTTGAATTGATGAGCGGAATGGGTCGCATTCAGGCGTTCGCGACCCTTTGAAATATTATTCTGCTGCTCATTATAAAGTTCTTTGGACGGTGTATCAAGAATGTTCTGAATGGTATTTTTCATTTCACCTTCCGTGTCACACAGATGTCCGATATCCCCAAGAAGATCAAAATAATACTGAAACATGGGGTTGCGCAATGCGATGACCGGTTTCCCATAAGCTAAAGCGTCAAAAAAGGCCGCGCTTGCGGAATATCTGTAGTTGGATGGCTTATGAAAGAAGACCGCATAATCCAACTCTTCAGCATATTGTCGATAGTCTTTCCGGCTCAATGGCCTGCCGTCAGCGGACAATACCCGTACTCCGAGCGGGATCTTTAGAGATCGGTCTGTGATGGGACCAATCAGTTGAAATTGAGGAATATACACGGTCTTACCTGACATGATATCACCGGCAACTCTGAAAAAAACATCTGTTCCTTTGCTGCGGCTTCCAACGCCCAATGCGCCAAAACGGACACTTTGTGCTTGAAAAGGCTCCCTGTTCACTATAGGAGCAAATTCATAAGGCAAATCCATGGATCTGGTGAACAGACTCAATCGTCTGAATTTATCGTCAATGGACTTTTTAATGAAGGTGCCAAACACCAAATAATGCAGCTTTTTGTAGTTCATTGCGAGCAGAGTAAACCGTAGCCAAAATATCAGTTGATACGAAATGGCGGCTTTAATATCGTCAACGGTTTCCAACATCCCATGTAAAGTTGCCACCGTTTGAATATCCCTCCGAATTCTCGTCAAGACCTTGATCCATATCAAGCCGGGACTGGTAACAGAAAGATATAGGATCTTTTTTGATCCGTAATGCACAGCAAAACGAATTGCGCTCTTGTATACACTATACTCCAAAAAGAATCTTTTGAGATTTGAAGCTCTCCTTGGAGCGATGGTCAACACCCGACTTTCAATCCTTGAAAGAATTGCCGCATCCAAAAGGCCTGAAACCACCGTCAAATGTCCTTCCTCAGCGAGGAACAAGAATCGTTCATCCGGAAACGCCATAGCCGCCGCTTTTATCATAGCCGCATTTACTTCCGCGTGCTCAAATCCGGAGCATTGGGGTTCACAAACTACCATCATCGCCGGTCCGGGCTCCCTTTGTGAGACACATCTTTCATATCATGATCAACCATTTCAATAATCATATTCTCAAATGATATTTCCGTCTTCCACCCCAGGGACCGATTCGCCTTTGATGCATTCCCGACAAGCAGATTGGTTTCACTTGAGCGAACAAGATCTTTATCAATAATAACATGTTCATTGAAATCAAGTCCTACATGGCGGAAAGCTCTTTCCGCAAATTCCCTCACGGTATGGGTTACGCCGGTCGCAATGACATAATCATCGGGAGCCTCTTGCTGCAACATCAGCCACATGGCCCGGACATAATCTCTGGCATGACCCCAATCCCTTCGAGAATCAAGATTGCCAAGTTTTATTCCGGTGGTGTGCCCTAATTTGATAGCCGCGACCGATCGGGTGATCTTTCTGGTTACGAACTGATCTCCCCGCCTGGGCGATTCGTGATTGTATAGTATACCCGATGAAGCATGCATAGAATATTTTTCACGGTAGAACCTTGTCAGGTCAAATCCCGCCGCTTTGGATATGCCGTAAACGGATCTGGGGTGGAACGCGGTCGCCTCCGTCTGTGGACTCTCTGCGGTGTTGCCGAACACTTCACTGGAGGCGGCAAAAAAGAACCGGCTCTCCGGCGCTTCCGCTCTTAAGGATATCAATAAATGATGCGTACCATCTATATTGGATCTGTTGGTTTGGATTTCCAGTGCGGCGTCGTAACTCACAAAACTCTGTGCCGCTAAATGATAACACTCATCCGGTCTTATCTTCCTGATCAATCCGGACACCCCCGAAAGATCCTCAATGGATATTTCATGGATTTCGATCCGGTCTTTCAGATGGCTGATCCTATTCCACACGCGGTCTTTTTCATTTTGCAAAACCGTTTTTTCAAGACCGTACACTTCATATCCTTTTTCCAATAACAACTCGGCTAAGTACGAACCGTCTTGGCCTGCAATACCGGTAATCAAAGCTCTCTTTTTTTTCATATAAGTATGGTCCCTACAACATAACAATTCAGGCTAGGCCAAGATGGTGTATAAACTCTTGAGCTGTTTTAGACCAGGAAAATTGACCGGCTTGTTTTCGACCTTTTTCGATCAAGTTCAGGCGTTGTCGATGATCGGAACTCACAAGCAGCAGACTGTCAGCCAAGGATTTCTCATCAGCAGGGTCCATATAAACGGCCGCATCACCGCAAACTTCAGGGATCGAGGTGCCTCGCGTCGTTATGACCGGACAGCCTTGGGACATGGCTTCGAGCGGCGGTAGCCCGAATCCTTCATACAAGGATGGGTAGACCAATGCAATTGCCTCTCTGAAACGGCGGGCAAGCTCCTGATCCGTAATATATCCGATTTCCTCAACGGCATTCAGATCGTACAGGGTTGCAAGATCCCTTTCAAATTCGGTGGATATGAATTTCTTGTCCCCTGCTATTACCAGCTTACTTTGAATCTTCTTAGCCAAATGAAGCCGAACAAATATTCTCGTCAATACATCAAGCCCCTTGCGACGATCATATCCCCCCACATAAAAAAAATATCTGCCCGATGAACTATCAGAGACGTGCTGGACTTGCGCATCGACTTTTAGGGTCGATGCAAGTCTTAACACGGTCGGTTCCGAGTGGGTTTTGAAGTTCCTCATGATTTCTTTTTTTGAGAAATCGGAATCCGTCAAAAGCAGTTGGGTCCGGTCAATGTCGTCTTGAATGCGAGTTCTGTATTTCATTTCTTCTGTTGAGTTTGTGAAATACCCTGGAATGGTCAACGGCAGTACGTCATGCAGTGTAGTAACGACATGTATAGGGATTTTGAACACAGGGACGTTGCCATTCCATGGAAAATGAATCCATGAAGCCCCTGATCTTTTCGCTATCATGGGGATCGTGACCCGTCTCCACCATTTCTCAGGTATCCATGGCACCTGTCCTTCGGAAGCGAAGCGGGAATCTAATTTTGTATGCAGTCGACGGCGGTGAACGGCAATGCCCTCTAAATCTGGACGCATACCAAAGACAGCTTCATAAAGACTTGCCGTTGCTTTGCCGATACCCGTGAGAGGCATCTCCATCACCGACATGTCGCAGATAATTCTCATATCAATTCCGAGGCATCGCAAGGTAATTGTAGCCGCAGCTCATTGGTTGGATGTCGTATTCAAAACGGCGAAGGAAATCCAGTAATTCACGAACCGCATATCCGTATGGCTTTGTATTGATTTCGACTGCCTCAAAAAGAAGTATCGGACGAAATTTCCTGAGCACGTCTTCCGCTCCTCTAAAGACGTCCAGCTCTCCTCCCTCTACATCAATCTTTATGAGATCGATCCTTGCAACATCTTTCAGCGTTATCCAGCGGTCCAATTTGGAAACATGAACTCTCAACGTCTGATCAACGGGAGCCCGTTTGGTATCTCGCAGTCCACCCACTCCTTCTGCGCCCCTTACAGGGGCATAGAAATCCGTATCCGCTTCTTCACAACCAAGAGCGATTTTCTCAATTCTGATCCGGCCGTCCTGTACTTCTGTGTTTAGCGCTATATTCTTCTCCAATTGTTCGATCATTCGAGGATTTGGTTCGAAAGCAAAAACGGATCCGCTGGAAGTGACTTGTTTTGCCATCAGAAGCGTAAAGTATCCGATATTGGCGCCTATATCCAGGACCGTCATTCCGGGCTTTATCAATTTCATCAGGGTGTCGGCTTCTTCTGTTTCGTAATGCTGGAAAAAAATATGCGTAGCGGATTGGTCTATAAAAGCCAGATCCATTTTGAAACCAAAGGGCGTTCGGGTCCTTATCGAATCGGCCCCAAGTCTTTGCTTAATATTCCACTTCAGCAGACGATATATACTTGGTAAGCTGCTGATCTGATCACGAGTCATGTTGTTACTTTTTATGAATGAAATTATTTCAAATCGAATCCGCCTTTGTATGTTAAACAGACGGCTTGCGGAATGCCAAGTGGACGCTGGTCCAAACGTGAGGCCCTTCACGAAGACCTAAACTAGGACGTTTTTGCCAGTCTAATTTGTGATACAATATCTCACCGTATTGCGAAACATGGGCACGGACGATTGCAGATAATTCCTTGAACGAACGCTCCGCGGCCCGGGTTGGCGAAGAACATGAGAAAGGCAAATCGTCAAGACATTCCCAAGAGGCGCTTCTCATAATAACTTCTTCAACTTCTTTTTTATCAAACAATAGAATGCCCGGCAATCCCGGAGATGGTCCCTCAAGGCGAAATTCGGTGGCCAATGACAGGATGCCTCCTGGCTTCAGAACCCGATACATTTCCTGCATGGCCCTTTTGATTTCTGCATGGCCTCCAAAATGCTCAATGGACGACGATGAAAAAATAGCATCAAAACTATCATTCTCAAATTTAAGATCAAGGCCGTTCATATGTTGAACGACCATTCGTCGAGGGTTCCATTGACCCGGCCAATAGCGGCCCGGATCCAAGAACATGCCAATATTAGCAGACTCGGCCCATAATCTTCTTTTGCCGGAGACAGTTGCGAGTGCCTCCCGGAAAAATGGTCGAATACCTTTGAATTTTCCGGACCGAATCGTTGGATCTGGCAAATACAGGTCGGTGGCAAACACTCTTCGGCAATAATTGGTCAGGAAAAATATCGTGGGCTCATTCCCGGCGCCAACACCCAAAACATCCGCATCGGACCGTAGTGCGCCGAAGTCACGAAATGTTCGTATGCACATAGCCACTTCCCAATGCTTTCGGTACTCATCGCCCTCAGGCCATTGAGGCCCATATCTTGCCAATTCGTGTCCGAACACTTCCCGCATGACCGGTAGCAAGACGGGATTCACAAAATCCTCAATTTCACAAATTTTGTTATAAGGTAATGCCGCCGACATTATTTTTTCACCGTAGTACCGTACTTGAGTTTTCTGACGCTTTCAAGATCGGCCTCAGCCATAAGCTTTACGAGCTCTTTGAAATCTACTTTCGGGCTCCAATTCAGCTTCTGACGGGCTTTTGATGCATTTCCGATTAAAAAATCCACTTCGGTAGGGCGAAAATAGTTGGCATTCACACCCACGATCACTTTGCCTGTGCGTGTATCGATGCCGACCTCTTCGATACCTTCACCTTTCCATTCAATGTTAAATTCAAGGGTGGAAGCGGCAGCCTCTACGAATTCGCGAACCGTATGGGTTTCTCCCGTCGCAACTACGTAGTCGTCTGCCGAAATCTGCTGAAGCATGAGCCACATAGCTTCCACATAGTCGCCTGCAAAACCCCAGTCCCGTGAGGCATTCAAGTTTCCAAGCTCCAATTTCTTCTGAAGGCCTTCTTTGATCCGCGCAAGCGACAACGTTATCTTCCGTGTCACGAAATTCTCGCCTCGGAGGGGGGACTCGTGATTGAATAAAATACCGTTACAAGCATAGATGCCGTAGGCCTCGCGATAATTCTTGGTGATATAAAACGCAAAGGCTTTTGCGCAGGCATACGGACTTCGCGGATTGAAAGGGGTCTTTTCATCCTGAGGAGCGTATTCAGAATTGCCGTACAGTTCTGAACTTGATGCCTGGTAAAACCGTGTGTTGATTTTTGTTTCCCTGATGGCATCCAGTATCCGCAGCGCCCCGATGCCGGTGACATCGCTCGTGTACTCAGGAACTTCAAATGAAATCCCAACATGACTTTGAGCACCAAGATTATATATTTCATCAGGCTGATACTTTTCCAAAAACCGGTTAAGCGAACTTGAATCCGAAAGATCTCCATAATGCAGGTGAAAATGATCAGCATATTTGGCATTATCCAAATAATACAGCGGCTCGATACGCCAGCGATTAAAGGAACTGGAACGGCGGACGAGGCCGTGAACGGCATATCCTTTTTTTAATAATGACTCGGCAAGATAAGCGCCATCCTGCCCAGAAACACCGGTAATAAACGCCTTTTTCATCAGTGATCTTCCTTTTCAAGAAATAATTTATCGTTCTTTCTTATGTCCATGTATCACAATAGTCGCGGGATACAGGTGCAGTCCTGCCATAATAGAATCAATGCGGTTAAATGCCGATCGGATGACGGGCAATTTCCAAATTTTTTGGAAAATCCTCAGGCGTTGATGCACGATGAACCATTCTCTCAATGGCCCATCAATAAAATTCACTTTGTCAATCACAAATCCGGCACTTTCTACCATATCCATTGACTCTTTCTTGCCATAGCGCCGAAGGTGGCCAACCTCCTCATCGCTGTAAAAACGACCGGTAAAAAACTTATACGTGCGGAACATTGATGAATAAACGGTTGGAATTATGAGCAGAAGTTTTCCTCCCGGTTTGAGCATCTGGTAAAATTTCACTACGAATTCTCTATCCTCCCGTACATGCTCGAGAACGTTACAACAAAAAACAAAATCAAATTCATCGGTTTTATTCCATTCTTTGACAAAATCCATCGCCTTGAATTCTGCATTCCCGATGTGGTAAAAATCCGCACTCGCTTTGGCCCCTTCGATCACATTTCTTGCGTAATCGATCCCCAAAACCCGGCAACCTCTTTTGGCCATGTATAAGGACAGGTTGCCGTTATTACAGCCCACATCGGCTGCGGCAATTCCGTTCCTCAAGTACGGCTTCAAATGCTCCAACACAACACCATACATAAAATCGCCGTCTTCCGGGATCTCCGTCATGGCCGAATGGCGGTAATACTCCTTCTCATAGAAATTACGAAAATCGTCGTCGCTTTTCAGATCGGTTACTAAGGTCTTAGCCACAGATTTTCTACCTGGTTATGTTTCTCATTTTGTGCCACAATAACGGAATGGTAAAAAGACCGCTTATTAATTCAACGGCTATCAAGGCAAGCGCCGATCCTGTCGGACCGATCTTTGGTAAGAGCCAGATATTGATTCCGATAACCGCCATCAATTGGACGATATTGATCATCCAAACGTAGCGAACAAAGCCGAAGTTATATCCGATGATACCTAATGGACTAAGAAATACCGAAAGACCGTAACGGACACAAATCAATTGCCCTAACAAAATGCCCCCGCTGTATGCTTCTCCGAAGACCACCGGTATTAAGAACGGAGCCGTCATCCCATATACAAAACTCACAACGGATGCCAGTCCGGTCAGCATAAAAATTCCCCGTACAAACTCCCTGACATTTGGATGTTGCTGAAGATGGGCGGTTCGCGGCCACAAAACCGTGTTAATGGCTGTTACCAACATCATCAGAGGAAGCGCAAAACGTGAAGCCGCATTGTATATCCCTATCTGGCCTGGGTCAACAAAATATCCCATGAGCCAAACATCAGCCCTCACGACCAGCATGACAATCGCCGAGGACAACATCATGTAGAAGGCAAATACGGTCGCCGTGGCATCGTCCGACGTCTGAACTGAATAATTCTTGAACTTCGGAGATTTGAAATAATTCTCAATCCCGCTCTTCAGAACCTGAAAATCGGACATTTTCAAAATAGCGTCTTTGGGTACGAAAAGCAAGAAACCTATGACGTTCAATGCCGACGCGGCCAGGCTGACCCAGATGACACGTTCGGTAGACCAAGCATCCGAAGCTTCCAATACGGCCATACCTATCAGCAATAATACCGATTGGATAATCATTACGGCCGCGTTGGCCCGAAAACGCCTCAGCGATTGAAAATAAATAGTGGGTACGGATGCCAAAGCACTGAAAAATGATAACCATAAAGAAAACCGGATCAGAGAGGACAACGTCTCGTCGTGCCAGTATGTGCCGGCGATTAACGGCGCAAAGGTATAGGCGATGGCACTTACCGCAGCCACCAGTAAGATACGGATACGAAGGGACCAGCGGAGTACCGCCCGGTGACCGGTCTCATCATCGTTGGCGATACATCGCGAAGCGTATCTTATGGCCGTTTGCCCGATGCCAAGGTCTGATAGGGAAGTGATCATCGCCGAAACGCTGATAACCAAAGCATACCGACCGAGCTCGGATGGCCCGAGCCCCCGCGCCAGCAGAATCGCCGTGATCAAACCGGTTAATAAGGAAACCCCTTGAGGAACTATGGATATGATAACATCAATGATACCCTTACGGGAACTCTTGATTTGGTCTTTGTATTCCAGGAATAGCCTAGAAAGCATTAACAATTCCGGTGATTAGGTTCAATGAACTCATCGAAGTCCCCGGTCATACCAATCCACCGTTAATATCAATCTCAGCACCGGTCATATAGTCCGCTGATACGATGAATTTTATGGCCGCCAATATGTCGGAAGGCTCTCCCAGCCGTTTCATTGGAACCGTGCTGAGTACTACTTTCATCATCTCTTCGGGAACTTCCGAGATCATACCAATATTAAAATAACCGAGATTCAAACAATTGGCCGTAACGCCTTTTAATGCGTTCTCTTTTGAGATCACTTTCGTCAGGCCCCATAGTCCCGCCTTGGCGCTGGAATAAGCCGACGTGCCCGGAACACCCAACTGCGGAACTACCGAAGCCACAAAAATAAGGCGGCCGTAATTTTGCTCCCGCATCAAAGGAAGAAGATGTTTCGACAAGAGATACGCGCTGTCCAAATTACCCTGAATTACATAACGCCAGTCGTCCAGCGATAATTTGTGCGTGAATCCATTCAAATTGACACCGGCGCAGTGGACCAGTTGAATCTTTTTCAACCGGTCTTTGTATTGGGATACAAAGCCTGAGATTTGCTTTTCATCCGTCACGTCGAGCTGAACGTAGCTCTCTTTTAGTTCGGTTGGTGCGGTTTTGTTAAAAAAACCGAGCACGTCTTCTTTTTCATCCGCCATTTTCTTGAGGAGAAACTTACCGATTCCCCGCGAAGCACCTGTTATGATCATCATGATAATAATTCCTTATGGTTATTCCGAAAAGAACCGCCCTTTAAGCTCTGATTTAACTAACGAAACGGGCGTTTCTTATTTTCCCACCGTATAGACAACAAGTATGATCGTCGATGTGATAGCGGCGAGCTGGCCCGTAACGGCCAGTATATCCTTGAATAGTTGCCATCCATCTATCGGTTCTTTCTCCGGAATGAAAATCACATCACCATCTTCGACCCTGGTATTGTCGTCCGCTTCATCCCACTGTTGCCCAAACGACTTGATGATCGTCACGTCTCCGCGCTTGGCTATCTTGGTATATCCGCCGGCTTTTTCAATGTAGTATTTGTAACTTTTTCCGGGCACATAATCCAAAACTCCGGCGTGAAGTACACCGCCAACCAAGGTAACGGTCTTTTTGACACGTGTAACCTTGATCAGATCATAGGGCTTTAAATAGACATTATATTTCTCATTGATCTTGCCGCCTTCAAAGAGTTTGGTGAAATCGGTCTGTACAGGCGGTAATTCCTGACGGGACTTCGATTTGAAATAAGCCCTTTCAGTTTTATTCATCTCGTTGTAAGGTATTTTTTTCAGACGTTCGTATTCCACATCGGTACCTTCGACTTCACGATGCCTGAAAATCAAAATACCCTCTATGGCTACATCCGGTGTAAAGCCGCCCGCTTCTTCGATGACATCGGTGATCTTGCTGACACCTTCCTGTATGGCATATTCTCCCGGCCTCAGGACTTCCCCTTGGATCGTTACATTGGCCTTTGGATGAAAAAGGTATTTTTGACGAATGAAGATACGATCGTCAGGGCGGATCCGGATATTAGCCAAAGTGTCGGATGGAGTTTTGAGTATCTTGACCAGATCAAGCGGTTCCCTGGCAATTTCACGTCCCGTGTCCTGCACGAAATGCACGATGTAGGCTTCCAATGAGTCGGCATCATAGGCGAGGCCTCCGCACAACTCGAGTACATCGGATACGCGTTCACCTTCCACAAATTCATAGTCTCCGGAGATCAAGACAGCGCCCCAAACATAGAACCGTGCATAGATGTTAGGTACGTAAATCACATCTCCCTCTGTAAGATACGGATCCGTTTTTACAGAACCGGTGTTCTTTTTCTTAATGAGATCCGCCTTTTTTACAGACCCATTCTGATTACGTACTTGAATATTTCGCAGATAAGTAGTTAACGGCTCCGCCTCTTCCAGTGCATCAGAGACCCGGGAGACTCCCGACACCGTGATCGCCCCGCTTTTTTGAACCGCACCCGTAACCTGAACACGGAATTCTTTTAAGCCCACCAGATCCACGGACACGTCGACGCTTGGATAGACTTTCCGGATTTCCTTTATGATCTTTTCTTTGGCGACCTTTAGTAAATTACCTTTGACATCGATAACACTTACCGACGGTATCACTACTTTACCCTCCGGGGAAACACGCGTTGTGAAGTATTCGTTGGCCTGACCAAAGATCGAGATCAGTATTTCGTCTCCGGGACCTACGGTGTATTCACCCGGATCGATGGCCGTTTCCAACACCGGGCCGGTGCGTTTTAGATCTAAGACAGCGTTCTTTTTCGATGATTTTTCATCGCTCTTTTTGTCATCAAAAGGGTTAGACTTGACTTGACCGAATGAAAGGCCGGCCGGCAAGAGGAACACGAGGGTGAGTCCAATAACAGATCGCAACATATTTGATTCTATCCTAATTTGGAAATGATCTCCACTATTCTTTCCGCAGCACGGCCGTCCCACAATTCCGGAATAGCGCCTTTCTTATAAGTACCGTTTAGGACTTGATCCGCGTAACGGTCGATCGCGTCCTCATTCAGTCCGACCAGCGTGTTCGTTCCCACCTCCATGGTTACCGGGCGCTCGGTATTCTCGCGCATGGTGAGACAGGGCACACCCAGATACGTCGATTCCTCCTGCAGTCCGCCGGAATCACTGATCACGATCTTGGCCTGGCTCATCAGACTGAGGAAATCGACATAGCCTATTGGATCGGTTAAGGTTAATCGTGGCATGCTTTGGACAGCGTCCATATACCCGAAATTCTCAATCATCTTTCTGCTTCGCGGGTGGATCGGAAAAACCACCGGCAGACGCTTCTGAACCGAACCAAGAATACGAATGATCTTTCCAAGCGACTCTTTGTTGTCCACATTGGACGGCCGGTGCAAAGTGATCAGCGCATAATTGTGCGGCTCCACCTTCAGGTCTCTTACAACCACCGATTCATGAATGCGGTTCTTAACAAACTCCAGGGAATCGATCATGACATTGCCGGCAAAATATATCTGACCGGAATTCTTTCCTTCTTTTAAAAGGTTCTCATTCCCGCTTTTTTCTGTTGTAAACAGATAATCAGACAAAGCATCCGTTACCATACGATTGATCTCTTCGGGCATGCGTTTATCAAAACTGCGCAACCCTGCCTCCACGTGCGCCACTTTCACATTCATCTTGGATGCGGTCACGGAACAAGCCAGCGTCGAGTTTACGTCTCCGACCACCATGACCATGTCCGGTTTCTCAGTCTCCAGCACTTTTTCAAATCCGGTCATGATATCGGCCGTCTGTTTGGCATGCGTTCCGGACCCGACGTTGAGAAAAATGTCCGGTTCCGGGATTTGAAGGTCCCTGAAGAATACGTCCGACATATTGGCGTTGTAATGCTGACCCGTATGGACCAACACCGACCTCATAGCGGGATATTTTTTCATCGCCCTCAGGATGGGCGCGATTTTCATAAAATTAGGCCGGGCACCGACCACACTGACAATTTTCAAATGTCCATCTCCGGCTGATTACGTTATATACTCTGGCCGGATCCGAGAACGACGATCTTTTCGCGGCCGGTTGAGACATTTTTGGTTGCATTGCGCGCATCCACTATCAGAGGCGCGTTTTCGACTATCATGTTCATATCGTACCTTGAATGATCGGTGCCGATGAACACGCAATCGACTTCCTTTAATAGTTCCTTTGTGAGCAACTGCGATGTGAACTTCTTATTCAGCACATGGACTTGCGGAACATGCGGATCGTTGTACATGACATGTTCAAACCCTTTTTGCATCATGATCTGCATGACCATAAGCGATGGAGAATGCCGAATGTCATCCACGTCTTTCTTGAAAGAAGCACCGAGGACCAGAACTTTTGCTTTTTTGAGAGGCGTACCTTTGTGAGCCAAAGCTTCCACGATCATTGAATATACGTAATGCGGCATGTTCTCGTTCACTTCAGCGGCCAGTTCGATGAAATTGGTATGAAAATCATAACCGCGCGCCTTCCAGGAAAGATAATACGGATCGATCAGAATACAATGACCTCCGATCCCGGGACCGGGATAAAAAGGCATGAAGCCGAAAGGTTTGGTAGAGGCGGCGTGGATGACCTCCCACATGTCGATGCCTCCCATACGGTCACAGAGCTGCGCCAATTCATTGACCAGGGCAATATTCACGCTTCGGAAAATATTTTCCAGCAGTTTACACATTTCCGCCACTTTGGGATTGGAAACCGGAACGACTTTTTCTATGATCTGGGCGTTGACTAAGCAGGCCAGATCTGTACAAGTCTTTGTAACGCCGCCGACCACCACCGGTGTATTCGCCGTCGTGAATTTCTTATTTCCCGGATCGATGCGTTCAGGAGAGAATGCCAAAAAATAATCCACGCCTACTTTCAATCCGGTCTTATTAAGTATGGGCATCACAATCCCCTCGGTCGTATCGGGGAACGTCGTGCTTTTTAATATAATTAATTGGTCTTTGCGCATTCCTTTAGCAATGCCTTCGGCCGCATGAACGATATAGGTCACATCCGGCTCTTTATTCTCCGTAAAGGGGGTTGGAACGCATATGTAGATGACATCCATATCCTTGATGCCGTCATAGTTTGCGGATGCTTTGAGTTTGCCCGCTTTCCAGCATTTTTCGAATCGGTCGTTTGGAATGTCTTCAATATAATTATGACCGTCGTTGACATTCTTAACCTTGTGTTCATCCACGTCGATGCCGTAAGTCGTATAGCCGTTTGCGGCAAATTCCACTGCCAAAGGCAGACCCACATATCCTAATCCGATCACGCCGATCGAGGCTTTTTTATCTTTGATCTTATTTTCGAGGCTCACCTTTCGTTTCCTTATTTAAGTTGATGCTTTCAATTAACGCATTAATAAATTCCACGCCCAACGCCGACATATTCAAAACCCATGCGTTTCATATCCTTTGGATCATACACATTGCGGCAGTCAACTACTTTGGGCGATCTTAATTTCTTTTTGGCTTGTTCCAGGTCGAGTTCTCTGAATTCATTCCACTCTGTGACCACGACCATGCAATCGGCGCCTTCCGCCGTATCGTAGGCGTCTTTGCAGTATTGGATCTGGGGAAACGTCTTCTGCATTATTTCCTGAGCCACAGGATCATATGCCCTGATTTTGCCTCCGGCCTTCAGGATCTCTTCAATGATCACGAGCGAAGTGGCATCGCGGATATCATCGGTATTGGGTTTGAAGGACAAACCCAATAGAGCAATCGTTTTCCCTTTCAGGTCTCCGACCATCTTTTCGATCTTTGTCACCATCAGATGTTTTTGATGGTCGTTGGCTTCTATGGCGGCATTCACGACCAGGTTCTCAACGCCGAGTTCTTTGGCTGTTTGAACCAGCGCCAGCGTGTCTTTTGGGAAACACGACCCGCCGTATCCGCCTCCGGCATGAAGGAATTTTGGGCTGATGCGTCCGTCAAGACCCATGGCCTTTGCGACCACCTTGACATCCGCGCCGATCCTGTCGCAGATATTTGCAATTTCGTTGATGTAAGAAATCTTTACGGCCAGGAACGCATTCGACGCGTATTTGATCATCTCGGATGTTTCCACATTGGTGATCACCATCGGCGTTTCGTTGATATACAAAGCGCGGTAAACCTGTTTCATGATCTCCGTCGCCCGCTCGCTGTTGCTCCCGATGACCACGCGGTCCGGCCGCATAAAATCATTCACGGCGGATCCTTCGCGCAGGAACTCGGGGTTGGAGACGACATCGAATTCAGATCCTTTGGGCGCTTTTTTGGATAGAAGGTCGTATACTTTTTTGCCGGTTCCGGCCGGGACGGTACTCTTGGTGACAACGACTTTGTAGGAATTCAAATTTTTTGCAATGCTCTCGGTAACGCTGAATACGATTCTCAGATCGGCTTCGCCGCCTTCGCCGGGAGGTGTGCCGACGGCGATGAATACAACCTCCGTATCTCGGATCGCCGCATCGACATCATTAGAAAAAAGCAGACGCCCTTTTTCTACATTGCGGTCCACGACCTCTTTCAGCCCAGGCTCGTAGATAGGAATGATACCTTTATTCAATTTGTCGATTTTGTCTTTATCAATATCGGCGCAGATCACATGATTGCCAAAATCGGCCAAACACGCCCCCGACACCAGTCCGACATAACCCGTTCCTACCACACATATCTTTTTCACGTTATCACCTCAATCGTTAATTAAACTGATTCTTTTTGATCTTCCGCAAGGCCTGCCGGGCCGCTTGCTGCTCGGCATCTTTTTTGGTTGATCCTTTTCCGTTGCCGTATACTTGCTGTTTTATAGACACTTCCACAGTAAATTCTTTGTTGTGTTCCGGTCCTTCCTGATTGATCACGGTATAGGCCGGAATACCGCCGTCGTTCGCCTGAGACCATTCCAGAAGTTCTCCCTTATAATTGAAATGCATCTCATCGTTGAGAATGTCCTCCGCATTATACAAAATTTTTTCCAAAACGAACTTCTTTGATACTTCGTAACCGCTGTCCAGATAAACCGCGCCGATCACCGACTCCAGCACGTCCGAGAGGATCGAAGGACGCAGACGGCCGCCCGACTTATCCTCACCTTCACTCAATAGTATAAAACGACCCAGTCCCATGACTTCCGCCTGCTGAGCGAGGATCTTCTTATTCACGAGAAGGGATTTCTGTTTGGTCAGATCGCCTTCTTCCTGATGCGGGTATAAAGTATACAAAAACTCACCTGTAATCAAATTCAATATTAGATCACCGAGAAATTCCAGCCGTTCGTAAGAACGCACCCGTTCTTCGTTGCCGATACTGAGATAGGAACGATGTTTAAGGGCCTGGATGTAAATATGGGGGTCGTGGATACGGAGGCCGATCGTGTTCTCAAACGACCGCAGCAGGTCTTCGTGGCGACCGACCGCCTTATCAAATCCCAGGCGCCAGCGCCAGCGCCTGAAAATGGCCCGGCCGGTTCTTGCAAAAGATCCTGCCGGTATGTTAACACTTAAAGACATGGAACATTTCCGTCACCGCTAGGGCTGATACCCTTTCACCACCAGACACGTGTTGTGTCCGCCGAATCCGAACGTATTGCTGATCGCCGCTTTGATCTTTTTCTCAACGGCCTTGTTTGGAACATAATTGAGATCACAGTTTTCGTCGGGGAACTCGTAATTGATCGTCGGAGGAATGACGCCTTCTTTGACAGCCAGCGTTGTGGCGATAAACTCGACGCCGCCCGCGGCACCCAAAAGATGGCCGGTCATGGATTTGGTGGAACTGACCAATAATTTATAGGCATGTTCCCTGAAAACCGACTTGATCGCTGCGGTCTCGTTCTTGTCGTTGTATTCAGTCGATGTACCGTGGGCATTGATGTAACCAATATCTTCGGGTTTCAGTTCCGCATCCTTCAGTGCGATGGCCATCGCCCTTGCCGCGCCTTCACCGCCCTCGGCCGGAGCCGTAATGTGGAAAGCATCGTCGGTATAACCGATTCCCGCCATTTCACCGTAGATGGTCGCACCGCGTTTTAAGGCATGCTGCAATTCCTCCAGCACCACCACACCGGCGCCTTCGCCCATGACAAACCCGTCGCGTTCTTTATCAAAAGGACGGCTGGCCTTCATCGGATCGTCGTTGCGCGTGGAGAGGGCTTTGAGGGCATTAAATCCGGCTACACCCATCCGGCAGATACCGGCTTCGGCGCCGCCGCAAACCATCGCATCCGCGTCGCCGCGTTCGATGAGCATAAAGGCATCGCCGATGGCGTGACTGCCCGTAGCGCATGCCGAAACCGTTGCGTAATTAGGTCCTTTGAGTCCGTGAATGATCGCGACGTGTCCCGCCGCAATATCGATGATCATCATGGGGATGAAGAACGGACTCACCCTCTGAGCCCCTTTTTGCATATAGGTTTCGAACTGTTCCTCAAAAGTACTGAATCCGCCGATACCGCTACCGATGATACAACCGATCCGGTTGGCGTCCAGGGATTTGACGTCCAGTTTGGCGTCATCGATGGCCATCTTGGATGCCGAAACAGCTAACTGGCAAAAACGGTCCATGCGGCGCGCTTCTTTTTTATCGATATGCAGCGTGGGATCGAACCCTTTGACCTCGGCGGCAAATTTGGTCACATGGTCTTTGGTGTCAAAGAGGGTGATCGGCCCTACGCCGTTGCGCCCTTCTTTTAATCCCTGCCAGAATTCCTGCGTGGTATTCCCGATCGGCGTTACCGCGCCTAAACCCGTAATGACCACTCTGCGTTGTCTCATAGGTTGCTCCTTTGCTGCAATATCAAGTTATTCTGAAACGTAAAAATTCTAAAGGCTCTGATACAAAACAAAAATGGCTAATGGGTTGAATGCAACGCGTTCAACATCCTTAGCCATTCTTTCAAGCTGATTACTTTCCGAGTTTTCCGACCAGGTACTCGATGGTCGAGCCCACCGTGGTCAACTTGGCCGCTTCTTCTTCCGGTATCTTCTCGCCAAGACCGAAGGAATCTTCGAATTCCATTACGAGTTCAACCTGATCCAGCGAATCCGCGCCCAGATCTTCCACGTACGAAGCCGCCGGCGTCACTTCCGCTTCGGTCACACCCAGTTTCTTCACGATGATCTCGGTCACCTTTTTGGTAATTTCATCTCTAGTCATATCCTGGTCTCCTTAGTGTAGTTAAGAGGGTTTAGTTACATTAAATATTACGATCACAATTTTTATCGAATGACTCTTCCTCCGTCGACCTGAATCACTTGTCCGGTGATATAGCCGGCTTCATCGGAAGCAAGAAACCGGACCACGCACGCCACTTCCTCTGCCGTTCCCGCGCGGTTGAGGGGAATGAACTTCAGGATCTCCGCTACCGTCTGTTCCGAAAAATCCTTGGTCATGTCCGTTTTGATATACCCAGGCGCCACGGAATTGACCGTAATGCCGTACGGCGCAAGTTCTTTAGATGTCGCCATCATGAGACCGTCTATCCCTGACTTGGAGGCCACGTAATTGGCTTGAAACGGGTTCCCGCCCAGCGCAACAACCGACGACATATTGATGATGCGTCCGGCCCGCTGTTTCATCATTAGTCTGGCCGCCTGCTTCGTGCAAAGGTACGCGCTTTTCAGATTATTCTCGATCACCCAATCCCATTCGTTCTCATCCATTCGAGCCAGCAGGCTGTTCTTGAAAACACCGGCATTATTAACAAGGATATCGACGCGACCGAATCTTTCAACCGCGGTATCAAATATTCTTTTGACTTCTTCCGGCTTCGAAACATCCGCTTGCACGCTTATCAGACGGCCGGAAACAGCGTGTTCGGAAAGCTCCTTTTCGGCGTTCTCCAGGTTTTCTTTGCTCCGGCCGTTCACCACGACCGAAGCTCCGTTTTTGAGAAAATCGAGCGCAATGGCTTTACCGATACCCCGGGAAGATCCCGTCACTATAGCAATTTTATTTTCCAAAGAACAGGTCATTTATCCATGAGCACTTAGCAAACATCAAAGAGTGAATTTATCCAGTTCAGCCGTTTTGCCGATGCATTCGCCGGCCGCATTCTTGTCGATCCGTTTGATCAATCCCTGAAGGACATTGCCGGGACCGATTTCATAAAACTTCGTCGCGCCGTCGGCGATCATATGAACCACGGAGTCCTGCCATTTTACAGGTGCCGTGATCTGTTCGACCAATAATTTTTTGACATCAACAGCCGACCGTGTGGCCTTGGCCGAAACGTTAGCATATACCGGTACGGCGGCATCATGAATGGTTATAGCATTCAGTTTGGCTTCTACGGCCTTGCCGGCGCTTTGCATGAGAGGCGAGTGAAACGCACCGCTGACCACCAGTTCTTTGACCATGCGCGCGCCTTTGGTCTTGGCCAGCTCCATCGCTTTTTGAACGCCGGCAACGGACCCCGAGATCACGATCTGACCGGGCGAATTGAAATTGGCGCATTGGACGATTCCGGCTTCACGCGATTCCGCACAAACCTGTTCCAAAGGCTCCGCATCCATTCCGATCACCGCAGCCATGGTGCCCTTGTTCTCCTCTCCGGCTTTCTGCATGGCTTCGGCGCGCACTTTGACCACGGACAGCGCGTCCTCAAAACTCATTACACCGGCCGCTACCAGAGCGGAATATTCGCCGAGACTGTGACCTGCGGTCATGTGAAACTGAAGTGAGCCAAACTTCTCCTTCAGGATTTCCAGCACCACGATGCTGTGAACAAAAATGGCCGGCTGCGTAACCCGCGTTTGTCTCAGAGAATCTTCGGGTCCGTTAAATGAAATCCCGGCGAGATCTACGCTGAGGATCTCATTGGCTTTTTCATACATCGCTTTGGCTTTGGGAAACTGATCGTACAGATCCTTACCCATGCCGACATACTGCGAACCCTGACCCGGAAATACAAAGGCGATCTTGCTCATATACTCCCTGTTAATATGCCCATCGAACTAAGATACTGCTGCAAGTAAAACCGCCGCCGAATGCCGCGATCACTACGTAATCGCCTTTTTTGATGCGCCCTTCGGTAACAGCTTCCGACAAAGCCATCGGGATCGTCGCGGCGGTGGTATTGCCATACCGGTCGATATTGATGATCACCTGTTCGTCCTTCAGGCCCATGCGCTGAGCGGCGGAATCAATGATCCGCTTATTCGCCTGGTGCGGCACGAACAAGCCAACATCCTTACCGGTCAGGCCGTTACGTTCGACGATCAGTGCCGACGCTTCGGACATGCCTTTCACGGCGTATTGATAAACGTTCTTACCATCCTGATATATGGTATGCATCTTCTTATCGACGGTTTCGTGTGTGGGAGGATTTAAGCTTCCTCCGCCCGGCATATTGAGATAAGGAGCGCCGTTACCATCGACCGTATTGTAATAATCCAGAATACCCAGCTTCTCGTCCTCCGATTTTTCCAACAGCACCACGCCGGCGGCATCACCAAAGAGTATGCAGGTGTTACGATCTGTGTAATCCACGATCGAACTCATCTTATCGGAACCGACGACGAGTACTTTCTTGGCCGTACCGGATTCGATAAACGAAGCCCCGATCACCAGCGAGTAGGCAAAACCGCAGCAGGCCGCCGATACGTCAAAACCCCATGCTTTGCTCATTCCCGTTTTGGCCTGAAGAAGACATGCGGAGGCCGGAAACATCATATCCGGCGTCACCGTTCCGAAAACAATGATATCGATCTCTTCCGGATCCGTACCCGTCTTCTCAAAAAGGATCTTGCATGCTTCAGCCGCCATGTCCGACGAAGCCTTTCCGGCCTCAAGAATATGCCGCTCTTTGATGCCGGTACGCGACGTGATCCACTCGTCGGTCGTGTCCACCATCTTTTCGAGTTCTGCGTTGGTCAGGATCTTCTCAGGAACCCAGTGGGCAACGCCCGATATTTTTGCTCGGTTTCTTTTACCTAATGACATGCGGTCCTTATGATAAATTGATCTTTTCTTTGATGACTTCGTTGATCCTCTTCTCGACCATTTCTTTGGCCACATGGATCGCTTTGTTCAGCGCTTTGGGAGACGAACTGCCGTGTCCGATAATGACGACGCCGTTGACGCCCAGGAGCGGAACACCGCCGTGTTCTTCATAGTCCATACCTTTGAACACTTTCTTCAAGGCCGGTTTTGCGAATAACATCATGAGCTTATAAATCAAACCGCTTTGGGCAACCGTTCGGAACCTTGATTTCATAAAATCCACCACGCTTTCACCGAACTTGAGCACTACGTTGCCTACAAATCCGTCACACACTACCACGTCGGCCGTACCGGCCAGAATATCGCGGCCTTCCACATTCCCGATAAAATTGAACAATTTCTTTTCGCGAAAAAGCTCGTTGGTCTTGACGGTCAGATCGTCGCCTTTGCTGTCTTCCTCTCCCACGCTCATCAAACCGACTTTCGGGCTTTCCACATTCATCATGGCGTGAACGTATACGCTTCCCATCACGCCGAATTGCAGCAGGTGATTCGGTTTACAGTCCACCATCGCGCCCACATCGAGAACGAGCGTATTACCCTTTTGCGACGGGAAAAAAGCGCCGATCGTGGGACGGGCTACGCCTTCGATGCGTCCGAGTCCCATCAGACCAACCGACATCACGGCTCCGGTATTACCCATACTGACGAACGCATCGGCTTCCCCTTTTTTTACCATCTCCACGCCTACGTGCATGGAGGATTTGGGTTTATTCCTCAGTGCATCCGCCGGAGACTCGTGCATTTCGATCCACTCATCGGTATGAACGACCTCCAACTGCTGGCCGAGCAAGGCGTCGCCATGGCAGTGATGAATACGGGCGAGGATCCGGTCCTTGGGTCCCGTAATGATGATCCGGTGCGGTTCGTTCTTTTGCTGGAATTCTTTGGCCGCCAGCACGGCACCGTCCACGATATGCGCAGGGGCTTCGTCGCCTCCCATGCCGTCTACAATGATCTTCATGATCGCCTGAGGCCTCGTTACTGAATGTTACCGATTGAACGCCGCCAATATAGAGAACATTTGACTATTTATCAAATACAACTTAGCCTATAAAAAATATGCCTGACGTGTTATTGGAAATAACGCGATCAGGCAACATTAGAAAGGTCATGAACCTCTGGGACTATTCCCCTTTGGCGACAACCACCTGACGTCCGTCGTAGTGTCCGCAATTGGGGCACATACGATGATGCATCTTGGGCTGGCCGCAGTTGGCGCATTTGCCGGTGGCCGGGCCGTCGATTTTCCAGTGCGTCCGGCGCTTATCGCGGCGCTGTTTCGAATGTCTGCGTTTTGGATTGGGCATGGTATTCTCCTGCTATGTTATTTCTTTAATCGTTTTCGCTTATCTTTGCCGCGGCGTGTTCGCACAGCGTTTCATTTAAATTGGCGCCGCACTCCGCGCATAAACCTTTACAATCTTCTTTGCACAGAACCTTGTTCGGAACCTCCAGCAGCAGCGTATCGGTCACATCCTTGTCAAGCGAGATCTCATTGGCCTTCTGCGCCTCGATCAGCCGAACCTCGGTATCATTGCCGTATTCTTCGCGTTTGGACTTGAGGTCCGTATATATGATCTCAAACGATCCTTCGATGGTCTTGCGGGCTTCTTCCAGGCACCGGTCGCACAAAAACCGCGCTTCGGTGACGGCGTGGAATTTTACGTGATAAATGTGATTCGTCTTATCCAGTACGACGTCGGTGACCACCGGCTTGTCAAAGATCTCGTGCCCTTCGTAATCCTTTAACTCGATCCCGATCTCCCTGGCTCCGGATTCAAAACGGTAAGGGTACTCGCCATCGTCCAGACCAAGGATTTTCTCTAATTTGATCTTCATTAAATCACGTAAATTCAATTTGATAAATGACTTATCAAATTTAGGGGCAGAAGATAGTTTTTTTTACTCTTATTGTCAAGCAAAATTCCTGGCCGGAAAACCTCATTTCCCTTGCGTTTTTACACGTGTTTCGATACATTCGTGCCCCAAGAAAACGCCTCAAAGGAGTTGCCCATGAACGCGGATCCCAAGCAAACAGATAAAGTCATAGGCGAAGGTCTGACCTTCGACGATGTTCTCATATTGCCTCTTTATTCAGAGGTTTTACCCAACGCGGTGGAGCTCTCCACACGGCTGACACGGAACATTTCGCTCAATATACCGCTGGTCAGCGCGGCCATGGATACGGTTACGGAGTCGGAACTGGCCATAGCCATTGCGCGCGAAGGAGGCATAGGCATCGTTCATAAGAACTGTCCTATCGATTACCAAGCCT
Source organism: uncultured Bacteroidota bacterium (assembly GCA_964415295.1). Lineage (GTDB taxonomy): Bacteria > CLD3 > CLD3 > SB21 > SB21 > SB21. The sequence continues at coordinate 170,470 of CAYPYN010000006.1, read as the reverse complement.
CGGAGATCGATCGCGTCAAACGTTCCGAAAGCGGCATGATCATGAAACCCATCACGATGACGCCGGACCACAAGATACTGGACGCGATGGAACTGATGAAGAAGTATAAAATCAGCGGCATACCGATCACGCACGCCGACGGCAAGCTGGCCGGCATTTTGACCAATCGCGACCTTCGTTTTGCCACCGACTACAATGAAAAAGTTGAGACCGTGATGACAAAGAACAATCTCGTAACGGCAAAGATCGGCACCACCCTGGAAGATGCGGAGAAATTACTTCATAAACACCGCATAGAAAAGCTGCTCGTTGTGGACGACAGCTATATTCTCAAAGGTCTGATCACGGTCAAGGACATTCAGAAAAAGAAGATGTATCCCAATGCGTGCAAGGACTCCCATGGCCGTCTGCGGGTCGGTGCCGCGCTCGGTGTCGCGAAAGATTCCCTCGATCGCGCGGCGGCTCTGGTGGAAGCCGGTACGGATGTGCTCGCCGTGGATACAGCGCACGGACACTCCCGCGGCGTGATCGCGATGGTGCGTTCGGTCAAACAGAAATTCCCGGAGATCGAATTGATCGCCGGCAATGTCGCATCGGCCGAAGCGGCGATGGAACTCATCAAAGCAGGCGCGGACGCCATCAAAGTGGGGATAGGACCGGGTAGTATCTGCACGACGCGCGTGGTGGCCGGCGTGGGCGTCCCCCAGATCACGGCCATCATGGAAGTGGCCAAAGTTGCGCACAAAGAAAACGTACCCATCATTGCCGACGGCGGGATCAAACAGACCGGCGATATTGCTAAGGCGATCGTCGCCGGAGCCGATACCGTCATGATCGGCGGACTTTTTGCTGGAACGGACGAAAGCCCCGGCGAGTCGGTATTGTATGAAGGCCGCAAGTATAAGATCTACCGCGGTATGGGCTCCATCGCCGCGATGCGGATGGGCTCTAAAGACCGCTATTTCCAGGAAGATGAAATGGATACCAATAAGCTCGTTCCCGAAGGCATCGAAGGCCGAGTGCCATTCAAAGGGAAACTGAGCGATGTCGTGTACCAAATGATCGGAGGCTTGCGTTCCGCGATGGGATACTGCGGCGCCAAGACCGTGGCCGAAATGAAGACCAAGACCAAATTGATCAAGATGACCGGCGCAGGACTTAAGGAAAGCCATCCGCACGACGTACTCATCACGCAGGAGGCGCCGAATTACAGAGTGAATAGCTGATCGCCGCATCCTGCCGCGGGCATCCAGTATCTTTCTGATTGACAATCAATCCCATGAAGATCCATCTCGCCGATTGGGTTCTGCCCATCACATCCGAGAAAATACGTAACGGGGCTGTCGTTGTGAACGACGACGGCCGCATTTCCGACTTCGGAACACAGAACGATATTCTCAAGAAGTACTCCGACCCCAACATTCAAAAGATCGCATCCGAGAACTCCGTTCTGCTTCCCGGGCTGGTCAATGCGCATACGCACCTGGAACTTTCCATGATGCGCGGCGTGATCCCGCACGGTCTGCCCTTCGGCGAATGGGTATTCGAAGCGATCACCAAACGATTCCAGTTTTCCGAAGCAACCATTTCAGCCGATTGCGAAAAACAAATTCACCAACTCGAAGCGTACGGCACCGTTGCCGTCGGTGATATCGCCAATCATTCCGCCACTTCGCGGCCGCTTCTCGAAAAGTCTTCGCTTTACGCCGTCGTATTCAATGAAGTGACCGGGTTTGCCGGCGCCATCGCCAAAGAAAGATTCCGGGAATTCGTCCGGAAGATCCCCGCGGTCTCAGGCAAAAAGATCCGCCACGCGCTCGCCCCGCATGCGCCATATTCGGTTTCTGCGGAACTCTTCCGCATGATCGCGGAGTTCAACGGGGCCGACCGAATTTCCACTATTCATCTTGCGGAGTCTGCGGACGAAACGGAATTCCTGCAAACGGGTTCCGGCTCTATGAAAGAAATGATCCGGAAGATCGGACGATGGGACGACAACTGGAGAGCTCCGGGAACAACGCCTGTGGCCTACCTGAGGGAATTGGCGATGTTGAATTCACAATTATTGATTGTACACGCGGTGCATGTAACCGACAATGACCTGGAAATCCTGAAGACTCATCGGGTCCATATCTGTACATGTCCGCGAAGCAACGAACGGATCGACGTCGGCGGAACGGCGCCTGTGGAAAAATATCTGAAGGCCGGATTGAATGTCTGTATGGGAACGGACAGTCTCGCCAGCAACGACGACCTGAACTTATGGAGTGAGATGAAGTTCTTCAAAACCGTTCATCCGCAGATCCGGGATTCAACCATTCTTGAAATGGCTACGATCAACGGCGCCCGGGCGCTGGGTTTTGACAAAGAGATCGGAAGTATCGAAAAAGGCAAAGACGCCGCGTTGATCCGCGTGGAAAGCGAACGACCGATCAACGAGCCGGAGGCTTTTTTACTTTCAGGGTGTGATACATTCTTAGCGGTTCATTCTATAGAAAATGATTAACACAAAAACACCGAACAAGAAATGGCTAAGGAGGGCCTTTTGCGTTATTCATTTAGTGTTAAGTGTTTTTCATTTCCACATATTTTCATTCTCACCGCCTTGACTAACACCGATTTTATTTTTAAGTTGACCCCATGAGGCGGCCCATTTCAGTCTTAGCGAGGAACATATTCATATGATGATCGTGATCATGGAGAAGAACGCCTCCATCAAGCACATTCAGGACATTCTGCAGTTTGTCGAGGATAGCGACTGTACTCCGCACGTTTCCAAAGGCGACGAAAAAACCGTGATCGGCATTGTCGGTGATGAGCGTGGACTCGTCTCGGAAAAGATCCAGACCATGCCGGGCGTGGAAAAGGTCATCCCTACGCAGAAACCGTACAAGCTCGCCAGCCGTGAATGGAAGTCGGATAATACCATCGTTCGCGTCAACGGCATAGAGATCGGCGGTAATAAACTAACCATCATTGCCGGCCCGTGCGGCGTCGAAAGTGAAACACAACTCTTCGAGATCGCTCACGCGGTGAAGGAAGCCGGCGCGCATATACTCCGCGGCGGCGCTTTCAAACCGCGCACATCGCCGTACAGTTTCCAGGGTCTCGGGGAACGCGGACTGGAACTCCTGGCCCGCGCCCGCGAAAAAACAGGGCTGTCGATCATCACCGAGGTGGTCAACCCAAACCAGGTCGAGCTCGTTTCTCAATATGCCGATATTCTGCAGATCGGCGCGCGTAATTCACAGAACTTCGCTCTCCTGCAGGAAGCCGGCAAGAGCAGCAAACCCGTTTTCCTTAAGCGCGGCATGATGTCCAATCTGGAAGAATACCTGATGTGCGCGGAATACGTCATGGCCAACGGCAACTACAACGTGATCCTGTGCGAGCGCGGTATCCGCACCTTTGAGACCTCCACGCGCAACACCATGGACATCTCGGCCATTCCGCTGATAAAGAGTTTATCGCATCTTCCGGTCTTTGCGGATCCGAGTCATGCCACGGGCAAACGGGCGCTGGTGCCGCCGGTAGCCAAGGCCGCCGTAGCCGCAGGCGCCGACGGACTCATGATCGAAGTTCACAATCATCCCGAAAAAGCGCTCTCCGACGGCGCGCAGGCCATTTTGCCGGAGGAATTCGTTGCGCTGATGGCTAATCTGAAACAATTGACGTCCGTCGTAGGAAGAAGTCTATAATCGCTTCAAAGTCATTCTGAAAGAATCTTTTTAGAATGACAACCGGAGTTGATAAGTCATAACTCCGTGACCCGCTCCTCTTGCATGAAACTATGAAAACAATAGAGACCAAAAGAGATCTCACCGAGACGAAGCTGTCATCTGAGCAACTCATCGACGGAATGCTGATGAAAGCGTGGCGCGACGAAGTGAGACTGCCCAACGGCAAGACCGCCGTACGTGAATACATCCGCCATCCCGGCGCGGCGATCATGATCCCGCTTTTCAGCAACGGCGACACGATCCTGGTCAAACAGTTCCGCTATCCCGTCGGAAAAGTCTTCATCGAACTGCCCGCCGGCAAGCTGGACGGATCGGAACCTCTGGAGGAGGCCGCGCAGAGGGAACTCGCCGAAGAAGCCGGCTATACCGCCGGTACATTGACCCTGATCTCGGAATTTTATCCCTGTATCGGTTACTCCAATGAAAAGATGTGGTTGTTTCTTGCGGAAGATCTCAAAGAGGCGGAGGCCGCCGCCGACCACGACGAATTTCTGGAACTGATCCGCGTTCCATTCAAAGAGGCCGTAGCCATGGTAAAACGCGGCGAGATCGATGATATGAAGACCATGGCGGCGATACTTTTTACCGAAGGATATTTAGCAGAAAGAAAACCTTAGCACACGAATGACACTGGTTTTTCGGATCCTGACGGATAGAATTCCGTGAAACTCGGTCTTGTCTGTGTCATCCGTGATCTATTTTAAACAAGAGGAAATTAAACCATGTCCGGTTCATTCCGCGACGACGACAAAGACTGGGAGAACGAGAAGGAAGGCGAAGAAGAGGAAGCTTGGAAGAAAGCGCACGACGAATGGAAAGTTCAAATCGAAAAAGAAGCGCTTTCCAATGCCGTTTCCTCCGGCAAATTTCCCGACCGATCGCTGAAACAGGCCTGGGATGAGAACGCCTGGGAAAGCTTCATCCGGTCCGCCGACAAAGAAGGCCTGCGGGTCATCGCCTTTTACGAAAAATACTGGAGCCATTCCGACCGCGACCGCATGGTCGAAGAAGCCATGGCCATGTATTACGTTCGTGAGGCCTTCAAGAAAAGGAAGCCTTCCAACGCCAAAGAATATTATTTCAAATATTATATCGAGCGCGAACTGCTCGATATGGGCGTTTTCGACGAGGGATTTCAGGGATTCCTCGACGCCAAGGAGAATTCCCTCTACAAAATAACCGCATACCGCCTGACGCGGGAATTCTATAACCAGATCCGCGCCTGGATCTTCTCGCTGGAACCGGAAAAACGCGCGCACGCGTGGCTGGAAGAACTGCAGACCAATACTTCCGTGGCCTGTACCAAGCTCGCCGGCGGCCATGTGATGGGTTACCAGCCGTACACCATCGGAGGCAATATCGCTCTCTGCAAACGGGGATTGACTGCGATGAACCGCGCAATCGAACGCTTATCGGAGATCCGGAGCATGAATTGGATCGCCGAGCAGCCTTATCTTTATTACCAGGAGATCGCACTGGAGGCACGCAACGCCATCTCCATCCGTATCGTGGACCTGCGAAACCAGTTCTTCGATCAGACGACCTGACCATTAAGGATCACAACCATTGCACCGACGCCCGATATGCCCCGCGATATCACCCAAAAACTTTACGACCTCTATTTCACGCCCCGCTCCCGCGGCTATGCTTTCATAAGAAATTTCCACGCCAAGTATCATAGCGACCTCGCCGGCACGGAACTGTCTAACTTCGACGCTTTCCTCAACCATATTTATCTCAGTCTCACCACGATCGACTTCGAAGGCATTGAAGGTCCTGAAGAGAACTATATCATCAAAGCGATGTATTACCAGTGCTGGAATACGATCTACACGCTCAAAAAGGAGCGGCAATGGATGGTCCCCGACAGCGCCACGGCCGTCTCTTCGGACGAAGGCACGGGCGAAACAGCGGTCGAACGCAAGGCCTCGGACGATCCCGGTCCGGCAGACTACCTGGAAGCCTCGGACCTTTTTGCGCTGATCCAGACTTTCAAATGGACTCTGAAAAATGAAGACCGGCGCATACTCAATGCCCTGATCGATCAGAAATCCCTGCAGGAGACGGCCGATGCCATGCGCATGGAGTACAACGCGCTGAATGTAAAACTGAAACGATTGAGAGAAAAACTGGCCGTGTTTCTGAAAAGAACCGGCTACCAAAATGACGTGACCGGTATATTTTTACGAAAAATCAGAAAAAAAATGTAATTTTTTGACGGGAATTCCTACTCATAATAGCGGCGAGAGAACAAAACGGAGTTATACCTTGGAAAACCAAAAAGATACGCTGGCCATGTGGGCAGAGGCGGTACGATCGGGCGGAGGACATCTGCACGAACCGGCACTGTCGCTTTACATCAATTATTACAGCGGCTTGAGCGACGCCGAAAGAACCTTTGCCGAAAACCATCTCGCCGGATGCGCCGCATGCCGTGCACGCTTCGACAGAGTGTTTGACGATGAGATCGATCTGGACGCCAACCGGCTGGATATGATCCTAAAGCCGGAAGCGGGATCGTATGCCGACGCTTCGCAGGAATTGATGCTGAAGATCAACCGTTCGGACATGGTCTTTATTTCCGTCCCTGAGGAATACCGCGGACAGAAAATGCGCATTCGGATATCCGACAAGACCCTGCGTATCCTGTCCGTTCAGCCCAACACGCCGATCGCGGCCGGCGTCTCCTTCGAAAAAGAAAACATCCTCACCGTGGCGATCTCGGTCGTACGGCCGGGATCGGCGGAGCCGTCGGAGGAATTGAAGCCGTTCTTCGTAAAATACATCCGTTACCTGGCCGCGGCTGTGCTGATCGTGGTAGCCGGAGGGTTGGTGTACGAATCGATGAATTTGCACGACCAGGCACAGCAGGCGGGCGATACCCGGACCACGGATCCGGACACGGCCCAAAAACAGGCGCAGACCCCTGAGATCAAAAAAGAGCCGGAAATGAAACAAATGCCGGAGTTCCGTCAGGCCCCCGTGCTGGCCGATCATTTTGTGCCCAACGATGTGCTGGAGAATTTCATCGGCCGCCAATACCGCGCCGGTGCGGCGGAAGTCCTTGGTCCGAACAATGCCGATACGTTATCCTCCCCGATCCGTTTTAGGTGGAAAGAAATGGAAGGGATCCATTCTTTTATCGTTGCCGTCGTGGATAATAAGAATGAAGAGGTGTGGCGAGGTTCGACGGAATCGTACGAACTGACCTGCGACCTCCAATTCAGATCCGGACTGTATTACTGGATGCTTAAAACGGACGGGGATATTCTGAGCGTGAGGAAGTTTTTTGTGAGGTAGAAGCGGATGTCCCGATGTTACATGGCACGCGGACGGCGAAATCAGAACCTATATGGTTCAAAGATAAATATGGATATTAAATGACCAGTCGCTTGATCAAAGCCCTTCTCTTGTTTGCTGTCCTTGGCTGCAACAAGGATCCAAACGAACCAAATAATCACATAATCGGACATGGATCGGTTGGCGGAAAAACAATCTGGAAGTATCGTTATCCTGATCATCCTGTCACCAGCGCTAAAGTGTCCATCGAATCCGCATCCTATATTGATTCAACAAATACGGATAGCGAAGGTCAATTCCGCTTTGATGATTTGCCCACTGGTATTTATACTTTGAAAGCCATGAGATACGATTACAAACCCATTGACACAACGCTAAACATTCTCAATGGAGATACACTAAGCATTAATCTGGAATTACCTTTCATTTACGACATTGTTCTAGGAACAGTTCTTGCAGGTTTTCAAGACACAACATCTGTTCAGCACACATTTCAATTGTGCTCCTCTCTAGGCTTGACAGTTAAGAGACTGAGCGGTTTTAGTCAACAATCCAATCTACCGGTAGATAGCTTAGCATTTGTTCGTGCTGCCTTGTTGCCGAAATCGTACTTAACGGTTACCAATTCTACAGTTTATTCATATCAAGGAAAAATTTGGATTGTGGGCACCTTCAATAATCTCGATAGCGCAAAAATAGCGGATTGGACCCAAACGCAAAATCAATTACAAATTGCGTCTATTCCTACGGCTTTTCGCACTGGCAACATTGAAACACAAGAGGGTGAAGAGATCTATTGGGTGACCATGCTAAAGAGTCATTCTTGTATAGATTGGCTTATGCTTGATTATTATGTACCGGCTGTATTACTTAAATGATGCAGACAAATTAATCAATTAATGAACGTAGGAGGAAGATATCGGCCGCGCGTCACATAACATGCGGCTTACACGTTCGCTCCCGGGATGCTGAAAGATATTTCTTTAGAGATATAAAACTGAAATGATATTTTGAGCTTGAGGAAGTTCTTTGGGAGGCAAGAGGTATCGCGGATTTGAAATCCACGATACGATAAAAAATATTTCTTTTTGTGTTCCTTTGCATGACTACTCCGCCTGTGGCGGATTCGGCATGCGGGCGGTTAAAACACCCTCACCTCCCGATCAGCACAAATCCGCTCCAGTCAGCAGGGTAGGCCAATTTTTTCTGACGGATGAAATCGAGTTTCGCTTTCCGTAATGCGGTGGAAAGATCATCGCCGTTCAACACATACTCGTAGAATTTGATCATCAGTTCCGATGCCGATTCATCGCCGAGCTGCCACAGCGACACCAGCACGTTTTTCGCACCCGAGTATATGAATCCGCGCGTCAGCCCCATGATGCCTTCGCCTTTGACCACTTTGCCCCAGCCGCTCTTGCAAGCGCTCAGAGCCACAAGTTCCGCGTCGAGCTTCAGGCCGTAGATCTCGCCCGCATACAGGACACCGTCCTCTGACGAGGACGTATCGCCTTGTGCGAAAATGATGCCGGATAATTTCGGATTGGCCTCATTGATAAAGCCGTGGCTGGCGATATGAATGAAACGGAAGGGTTCCGACGAAGACGATTTGAAGGCCGCCTCCGCCGCTTCGTTTTTCAAATAGATCCGCGCGGCGCGTTTTTTCCGTTTGAATTCTTTCAAAATACTGTTGACCTCTTTTTCCGTATAAGGCAGTTCCGGAAAACGCATACCCTGCACGGTCACATCACGCACGACCGTATCGGGCACGGTCTCGTTGATATACCCCACGCCGTCGCTGTCGGGAAAGACCGGCGCGAAACCGAGGAATCCGCCCGGCAAATTCTTACTTAGAGCGGACAGACGGCCGTCGGAAGCAATGAACCCGGCGGTATAATAATAACTGACCGTCATATCGCGGATCAGGTACGGCAGTTTTGTAAAATCGACAGGACCCTGCGGAACCTCCTGTGTCAGAAGCGCGTCGAACGGAAGATAATTCAGCGGACCGTCGGGAATGACGATCAGACGCCCGGTCTGCAGGATCGCCGGCAGCGACGGCCCGATGAGGCGGCGGTAGGCGCGGTGGGCCAGTTTGGGATATAGTTTGAAATCCAGATCCACGATCGCACGCCGCACGCCGGAGATCACGGAGTCGAACGAAGCCTCCTTGGGGGTATAACGAAAATCGAAATTGAATGCGTTCAGCGTAAAACTGAAGACCGCGCTGTCGCCGACAAAATATTCGATCAGCGTCGCACCGGTGCCCAGCCGTCCGAGTATACCCGCGATATCCACGGGATGCGGACGGTATTTGAGACTGAAATACCTCGGGTAATCCTTTTCCAGCGACCGCATGAAATCGTCATACCCGGTCTTCATGGCGAAAAGCCGGTTCTCGTAATCGCGGATCAGTTCTGCATCTTTGGCCTTATTCTCCGATTCCCTTTCAAGGCGCGTCTCAAGGGACGAAAGGCTCATCCGCAGTTCCTTCTCGCGCGCGAGCAGGCTGTCGGGAATACCCGCGAACCGGCGCGCGTCGGCATCGAACATGGACTCCAGCAGAACGCCCGATTTGCTCTTCTCCGAAAACGCAAAACCTTTTTCCGCGTAACCCAGCGCTCCGGTAAGCCGGTACAACCGGTAGCAGACATGGATCGCTCTCTCGTATTCGTTTTTAGCTTTTTTGCCGAGCAGGAGTTTGGAACCCTCCGCGCGGTACCCGTAACGCATCCGGTCGATCAGGTCGGATATGACATGATAGGTACGCAGAGACCATTCCAGCCATTCCACACGTTGCGTCTTCAGGTAAGCTTTTTCCAGGATCTCCGCTTTGCAGCTCAGCGCATCGAATACGTCGGGATCGGACAGAGAATCGGAGAACAGCGGCATGGCCTCCAGCGGCGATCCCTGCATATCGGGAACGACGGAGATGAGGGCCTGCTGCGCCAGGCTGAGCGCGGAATCGCTGTGTCCCCTTTCCATCTCGAGACGCGCCATCGATCGGTAGGTTTTGGCCACGAGCGGGTGGTATTCGCCGTGTATGTCCCGCAGAATGTCCATGGCCCGGTTGAAATAATGGTCCGCGCTGTCGTACAGCCGTTTTTCAAAATACGTTTCCCCGATCTGATGATAACCCGATGCGACCTCCACGTGCCGTTCCCCGTAGATCGCGCGGTTCATCGTCAGCGCGCGGGCCAATTGCTCCAGCGCGGCATCATACATTCTTTTGTCTTTGAAAACCGTTCCCAGGTTATTGTAGCTCATGGCGAGAAAGGGGTTGTTGCCTTTGAAATTCTTCTCGCGGATACGGAACGACTGATCGTAATAGTACAGCGCCTGATCGTATTCGCCCAGATTGGAAAAGAGTATTCCCATATCGTTGTACGTATTGGCCAGATCCGGGTGGTCCGGTCCGAGGGTCTCCAGGCGGATAGAGGCGGCTTTCTTGTAATACGACAAAGCTTTCTCCGCGTCGCCTTTGAGATCGTAAACGATCCCGAAATTGCTGTAGATCGTGGCCACGCGCGGGTGTTTTTCGCCCACGGTCTGCTTCGTGATGTCCAGGGCTTTCTGATACATCTCTTCGGCTTTGTCGTAGTCGGCCATCGCGCGGTACACGACCCCGAGATTGATATAGGCCGAGACCACGCTCTGATGACGCGGTCCCTGAAGGGCAAGACGGATATCCAGCGCACGGTAATTATATGTCAGCGCATCTTCGTAATGTCCCTTGTAATAATACAGGATCGCGAGATTGGCATAGGACACGGCTGTGGACGTGTGGCGGTTTCCGAGTTTTTTCTCACGAATGTTCAGGGCTTTGAAATGGAAATCCATCGCGCGGTCGTAAGCGCCCATCACCTGATACACGACACCGGTGGAGGAATACGCATTGGCGACTTCGGGATCTTCCGGGCCAAGGAGAGCTGCGGCCTCGCGGGCAAAGCTGTCGCAGTAGGCCAAGGCCATGGCGTACTGCGCCTTCATGCGGTACGATACATTGATGAGATCGAGGCTATTCAGGTAGGGTTTCCAGACGGATCGCTTCCGGTAGATTTCCCCCGCGGCGCCATAGGCGGCTATCGAGGAATCGTAATGGGTCTCTTTGTAGAATTTCTCCGCGGCGGCGTAGAACCGATTGGCCCGCGCGGTATCCTGCTCCATTTCGGAGGTATTTTTCTGGGCCAAAAGCAGTGCCGGCAGAAGCATCAGCGCCGCGGCCGAGGCGGCGGGAATCTTCCAAAACATGACCGTCCTCATGGTTTGTCGGGACGAAAAAGGCTACCTTTTGAATATAGCCAAAAATTACAATTTTCAGGAAAAAAATTGTAATTTTTTTCGCATGAAACATACTTAGTTATATGAATGACGACCTACGGAAAACCTTTCTGATTTGATATGAAAAACAGATACTTATTAACCGCGAAGACGCAAAGACGCGAAGATTTTATTAATGAATCAAATAACTTAGCGGCTAAAACCTTAATCATTGAACTATTAATAAAACAAATGCGATTCACGCTCTTTCTGTTCATGTTCCTTGCCTGCGACAATGAAAAAGACAATAAAGAGCCGCAACTTTGGAAAACGTACACGATGGATAATTCCGCGATGATCAATAATTACGTCAACTGTGTCGCTGTGGATAAAAACGATCATGTTTGGGCGGGTAATTACTACGGCGATGTGACGGAATTTGACGGCACAGAATGGACGCATCACGTGACCAAGGATTCCGGAATTTTTCATAACACCATTCGGAAGATCGTTGCAGATCTTAACAATTTGATTTGGGTGGGAAGCGAATATGGATTGTTCTGTCATGAAAATGATTCATGGATGGAAACCGCCCTTCCTTCACTTGAGCCTTGGTACAGGTTCTATGGTATCTTCGATCTAGCCGTCGGAACGGACAATAGCCTATGGGTTTGCATGGATCGTCCACTGTGGCGATATAGCCGCGAGTCGGTATCATCCTATACCTGGTCGTCATATAATTGGTCATTGTATAGCTACATTCGCTCGTACCGTGTAGCCCTTGCGCCGGGCGGAAATCTTTGGGTGATGGACCAAGGCAATGGAATGGCCTATTTTAACGGATATGGCTTTACCGCGCACGATCCTCCGATTCATGATATTCGGACTGCGGTGGTCGACAAGAACAGTATCCTGTGGATTGGAATAGGAAGCAAGGGCTTATACCATTACGCAGGATCGGCCTGGAACGTATACAATACGGACAACTCCGGTCTTCCGAATAATCGCGTAGAGGCGATAGCCCATGACGATCAAAGCCATCTATGGATTGGTACCTACGGCGGATTGGTTCATTTCGACGGCAGCACCTGGACAGTTTACAACACGGAAAATTCAGGACTTTTGTCCAACTACATCACCGGGATCGCTATTGACTCCAAAAATAATATCTGGGTCTCCACGTTCGGCGGCGGCCTGAGCGTTTTTAACTCCAATGGATTGTAGAAAAACACCATATGAAACACTTTCAGTTGGCAATCGGTTTGTTATTTTTCTTTTCCTCCTGTGACAGCGAAGACCCGGCACAAAAACCGGTGACATGGAAAACCTATACATTCAACAATTCCTCTCTTATCAACGATTTCGTCAACTGCGTTACGGTAGATTCCGATGGTCATGTTTGGGCCGGTCATTTTCGGGGCGATGTGACGGAATTCGACGGCGCCAACTGGATTCATCACGTGACATTGGATTCCGGGCCGTTTAATAACACGATAACCGATATGGCCGTCGACCGGGAAAATAGGGTGTGGGCGGGAAGTGAATTGGGATTATGTTATTACAAAAACGGTTCGTGGTCTTACACCCTACCACCCCAACGCTATGTCGGCGTGAATATCTCGGATATTGCCATCGCTCCGGACAGCAGTATTTGGATCTGTAATCCCGATCTGCAGCGGTATGTCCCATCCAGCGGATGGATCTGGTATTCGGGAGTCGCTAACCGGATCGGCGTGGAAAGCATCGGCTATGTCTGGCTCGGCTGGAGCAATGGACTAAGCCGTTATGACGAGATCAATTCTTATATCACATTCACGACAGCCAATTCCGGTCTGCCCGACAATGACATCACCTCGATCCTTACGGGAAAGAACCGCAGGCTTTTTTTTGGAACGCGGAACGGAGGCCTCGTGAAATTCAACGGGGTAACCTGGACGGTTTACAATACATCCAACTCGGGCCTGCCCAGCAACCGGATTCAAACACTGGCTTTTGACCACGCCGATCGCTTATGGATAGGAACGGATCAGGGGGTTGTCCTTTATGATTCTGAGCAATGGATCGTGTACCATACGGGCAATTCAAGTCTCACATCCAACAACATAACAGGGATTGTGGAAGATAAGAAGGGCAATATCTGGATATCGGCTTACGGCGGAGGCCTGAGCGTTTTCAATGAGAACGGGATTAAATGAGGAGAATCACCATGAATCTATCCGCTACAAGAAGTCTGATGATAATACTGTTACCTCTTCTGACGGGAACGGTATGGCTGAGTGTGGGTATCGGTAAAGAAAATGGAAAAAGATTATCGCGTCTGAGCTTGCACAAACCCAATATCGTCGACATCAAATTCATCAACTACAACAACTGGTCGTATGTCATGCGCAATAACGGGAGCTACATGTACGACTCTCCCGACGCAGACGGAAATCACAACAACGCAGGCGGGGAGTTCCCCAGAGGGAGTGGCGTAACCATCGTCTATGCCGGTGGAATATATATCGGCACGCTCAAGAACGGCATTCCTGTCGTGAGCGAAACGGAATTTGCCACGGAGTTCCGGCCCGGACGTATCGTAAATTCCGGCGTTTCATTTGGTCAGCTAAAAGCCGAAGACTGGACACTTTCATCTCAAAAAGTATATCTGATCGACAGGGATAATTCGTCCGACTGGCCGGAGGACGCTTTGCGTGATAAATTCGGCAATCCCGCACTCATCGCTGACGCACAGACCTGGGCTGTATTCAACGATCTGGATACCACTCTGAATAGCGAAAGTGAGCTGGAGAGCCCCAATCCAGGGTTAGGCATTGAAGTGGCTCTGGAGTCTTATGCCTTCAATGGTCCGAAGATCGGCGATGTGGTGTTCATGCGGTACATTCTAACTAATAAAACTCATACGGACTATACGCAGACTTACTTCGCCGCTTGGAGCGATCCGGATGTAAATAATTCATCCAATGACATTGTTGGAACAGACACCTTGCGCAATATGGAATATGTTTATGACAACACCAATGAGATACCGGAAAGCAGAGCTGTTGGATTTGATTTTCTGCAGGGCCCGGTGGTGCATAAAGCTGAAATCCCTCAACGGGATCTGCTCCGAAATCAGAACAACAAAAAGATGCTAACTTATGATGCCAATAAAAATCGGTTCACACCGGAAATTTTAGATGTTGATCACATTATCCTCGGCGCCGTCAGTTCCGGTGTGTATGCAGGCGGGACCGACCCTATCGATAACGGCGAACGATACAACCTCATGCGTGGCGCCGACAAAAGCTCGGGTATCCTCAAGTCAGGGTGTGGAATCACTGATTACTTTGTTTTCAGAGGAAATCCACTTCTAGGTCTGAACGCTTGCGATAATTTGTACAACTATCCGGCTGATCAAAGGATACATATCTCCACCGGCCCTTTCACCATCAAGGCCGGCGAGTCGCAGGAGATATGGGTTGGCGTGGTGGGAGCAACGGGTGCTGACCGCCTCGATGCGGTCGCCAATCTTTTTGCCACCGACGATTTCGTTCAGTCGTTCTTCGATGCCGGTCTGCCTGCTCCTTCGGCGCCGCCGAGTCCTGCGCTTTTGGTCACAGCCCTGGATGGCAAAGCGGTCCTCACCTGGCAGAACAATGCTGAAACAAACGAAGACCGTGCGGGCGAGCATCTCGGTATCTCCATCGCTAACGGTTACTCCGCCGATTACGTGAAGAACGATTTTCAGGGCTACAGGGTCTACCGAAGTCTTACCGGTCTTCAGGATAGTTACGAGCTCCTTACCGAATATGACATCGTCGATACCCTCGGTATCATCACCAACCGTTTCATCAATACGAACAACCATATGGAGATCGTGGATGTCAATGTAGGTTCCAATACGGGTCTTGCGTATCATTATATCGACTCCAACCTGATCAACGGACAGAATTATTTCTACTCCGCCACCGCTTACGATGCTCAGCCGTATATCGGAGGACCGGACTCAATGTTCTTTGAAGGAATCCGGATCCTCAAGCCGTCCGGTCTGCCGGTTTCACTCGAGTCTTCGATCCTGAGCAATGCCGTATCAGCCATTCCGGCTAAACCGTATTCCAGCGTTACCTACGACGCCTCTCTCGACTCCGACCGAGCCATTCACACTCAGGGAACCAGCGACGGTTATGTGACGCTCGAGATCGTGGATGCTTCACAGGTACGAACTCTGGATTACACCATCGAATTCTTCAATATTCCCTCCGACAGCAATGGAGGAACTCTGGTCGGCACCGAGTTCCTTCCGGAGGATCTGATCGCCTACCGTTTTGTTGCCGAAGGCTCGGTGCAAAGTATCGATTCCAGAACGGATGACCCGAGAACTTTCTATGATAAGAACGCCAACGGGACGTTTGATGCGGCGCTGGACATCGCTCTGGATGAAACGTTTTTTGGAACCGCGCAAGCTCTTGAGGACAATCTGTATACATATGAGATTGAAAACGTCTCAACCATTCAGCCTTTGATCATCGACGGTATCAGGGTGATAGTGCACGGCCCACCGCCCGGTTTCAAGACCTTCGACGTAATAGCCAATGCCGGTGGCCTTTTGAATCCACCGGCCGCAGGAGCCGCAACATTTCAAGGTTTTCCGTCTTCCGATCCTGATCTGGTCCAAGACCAGCAGGTCAATGGTTCTTTCTGGTTTATCGCCGATTGGCGTCCCGGTCTCACTACGGGTTCGTATGCTAACTTTGTTCGTAATGCCGTCGAAGATTGGAACGGCTGGGTCAATCTGATGCCTTATGATTTCGAATATCGTTTTACCGCCTCCGGCCAGATGGCTCAATTCCGTAACTCAACGACTCTCGTTCCTATTCCTTTCGAAGTTTGGAATGTAACCATAGGAACTAAATTGTTAGTGAACATATTGGACGATGCCGGAACGGGTAGTTTTCAATTGCTGACAGGTTCCTCGGCCGATCATCCGGTATCGGGGGGAACCAACGATCCGCGTACGTGCCGGTTCTATATCGATGAACCTTCCGATATGAGTCCCGGAACAAGCGGATACGATTTTTGGCTGCTTACCGGACCTGATTCATTTGGAATGCTGGAATCCGTCATTGGCAGGCAAGTATTTGTTAACTGGAATGGTGGCGATGTTGTGACGGGCATTTACAATCAGCCTATGCCTGAGATTGGCACCATCTTCCGTATCAACACCGCCAAGCCCAACTCGGCAAGCGACGTTTTCACTTTCTCCTCCACGGCCAACTCCGTTGTGACATCCAAGAAGGATCTCAAACGCGCACTCAAAGACATCAAAGTGGTGCCGAATCCCTTTTACAAATATTCTTCGTTTGAGACTCAGTTCGATAAACTGATCAAGTTCACCCATCTCCCCGACGAATGCACCATCCGGATATTCACCGTGGCCGGAGACCTGGTAAAGACGATCAGGCACAATGCTTCATCCAACAATGACCGGGTGAACTTAAGTCCTTATGATGACGGGTTCGAACCCGAAGCTTCTGCCACTTCCATCGAGAAGTGGGACCTGACAACAGCCAATGGGCGTTACGTGGCCAGCGGCATGTATATAGCTCTGATAGAATCGAAAGCCGGGAAACACTTTGTGAAATTTGCGATCATACAGTGAAGGAATACGTAACCACGGAGACCACAAAGGCAATTTTTTTTGTGACCTTTGTGTAAAACCTTTGTGAGCTTTGTGGTTAGAACATCAAGGTGCGATATGAACAAAATACTCATTACACTCCTGATCCTCATCGCGGGGACCAGCTTTTTCACCGACGGCACGGCAAGGCAAGGCGCATCAAAGAAACTCAGACTGAAAAAACCTGATATCGTCGATCTTATCTTTGTCAACTACAATAACTGGTCGTATGTGATGCGCAATAACGGGAGTTTCATGTATGACTCTCCCGACGCGGACGGAAATCACAACAATGCAGGCGGTGAATTCCCCAGAGGAAGCGGGATCACAATCGTCTATGCCGGAGGTCTATATCTTGGAACTTTCAAAAATGGTATCCCGGTGGTGAGTGAGACGGAATTTTCTACGGAATTCCAGCCCGGACGAATCATCAACTCCGGCGTTGGCTTCGACTCGCTCCGAGCCGAAGACCCGTCCTGGGACTCACAAAAGGTCTATCTCATTGATCGTTCGTTAACGGGCGATGACTTTCGTAATTGGCCGTCGGATGCCATGCGAGACCGATCCGGATATCCTGCGATCATATCCGACAATCAAACATGGGCAGTATTCAATGATCTGAATACCAGCCTCAATCAAGAGTCAGCCGCAGAGAGCCCCAATCCCGGGCTTGGCCTGCAAGTCGTGTTGGAATCTTTCGTAGTAAACTTACCTCAGGTTAACGACGCCGTATACCTCAAGTGGACTATTGAGAATCATTCACGAACCAATTATGGAAATTTCTATATCGGAATCTGGATGGACGGAGACGTGAACAACGCTTCCAATGACATTGTGGGAGTCGATACGGCACGCTACCTCGGATTTACATACAACAATTCTTCCGACGGAAGCTCTGATCATCTCGAAAGGGCTGTCGGAGTGGACCTCTTACAGGGACCGGTTGTTCACATGTCGGATATCCCCACAAAAGACTCCATGAAATTTCTTAATAATACAACACATCTTGTTTACGATGATATCCGAAATGCATACCGACGGCATAATTTAAGTGACAAGTATATTACTCTTGGTCTGACGGCCTTTTCAACGTATGGAGGAGGGACGGATCCTATTGACAACGAAGAACGACTAAACATGTTGAGGGGCGCCGATAAATCATCAGGCACGATGAAATACGGTTGCGGATACAACGATTATTATGCTTTTCGAGGTAATCCTATCACAGAACAGGGAACCTGTGACGTCGCAGGGCGCAATAATCCAATGGGTGGTCTCTATGCAACAGCGGCAGATCAGAGACAATTGCTGGGAATCGGACCTTTCACCTTTAGAGCAGGAGAATCGCAGGAAATATGGGCCGTCGTAATAGGAAGCCTGGGAACCGACCGTTTAGACGCCGTCCGTAACTTGTTCACCACCGACGACGCCGTTCAGCATATCTTTGATCAGGGTTCCCTCTTTCCGCAATACACGCCCGTCATGCCGCAGACCTCCGCGTCCTCGCTGAATCGCAAAGCCGTGATCACCTGGAACAATAACGCGGAAGTCACCGAAGACCCCACCGGTGATATGCTGGGCATCTCCGTAGCCAACGGCTACACTAGCGATTATCTCAATAACGATTTCCAGGGATATCGCGTTTACCGAAGTCTGACGGGGTTGGAAGGCAGTTTTGAATTGCTCGCTCAGTTCGACAAGGTAGACGAATTCGGTTACGTGACCGACCGCAGGGTCAATATCCGCGGCGCGCTGGAAATGACCGAGATCCATATCGGAGACAATACCGGCCTGCGCTACAGCTATACCGATACGGATGTGATCAACGGGCAGAATTATTTTTATTCCGTGACGGCTTTTGACGCGCAGCCGTATATCGGCGGACCGGATTCCATGCTGATCGACGGCCAATACATCCGCCGGCCGGCCGGAATTCCCATCACGCAGGAGTCCCCTCTCATGGCCAATGTCGTTTCCGTCGTTCCGTCGGGAATAGTGACCAATAAACATAGTGATGTATCCATTACTTCGTCCTTGCATGCCGAAGGAACAAGCGACGGCTACGTTGCGCTCGAGATCGTGGATCCCTCGAAAGTCATTAGTGCCGATTATAGAATAGAATTTTTTGAAATTCCTGCGGACAGCGAGGGCGCGCCTTTGCATGGGTCGGAATTCCTTCCCGATGACCGAATCGTATACCGCTTCCTTGCCAATGACAGTATTCAAATCATCAGTAGCCGTTCTGACGACCCGCGCACTTTTTATGATTTTAATTCAAACGGAATTTTTGATGAAGGTTCGGATATTGTCCTCGACGACTCGAAATTTGCCACGCATCAGGCCGACTATTACGACTGGAGATCGGAAACGGCTTGTATTGTGAACGGGATCCATGTCGTTATTTACGGCCCGTTGCCTGGATTTAAGGCGTTCAACGTAACAGCCAATGCGGGTGGCCTTTTGAATCCACCGGCCGCCGGAGCCGCAACATTTCAAGGTTTTCCGTCTTCCGATCCTGATCTGGTACAAGACCAGCAGGTCAATGGCAGTTTCTGGTTCGTAGCCGATTGGAGAAGTTCGACTTTGACTACCGGTGATTACGAACGTTTCGTTATAAATACCGTAACCGATTGGCACGGTTGGAATAACCTGATTCCTTTTGATTTCGAATACCGTTTTACGGACTCTGGTCAAATGGCATTTAACATTAGCACGACCACTCTGGTCCATATTCCTTTTGAAGTATGGAATGTAACCATAGGAACAAAATTATTAGTGAACATATTGGATGATGCCGGTACGGGCAATTTTCAATTGCTGACGGGCTCGTCCGCTGACCATCCGGTATCCGGAGGAACCAACGACCCGCGTACATGCCGGTTCTATGTCAATGAACCTTCCGATATGAGTCCCGGAACAAGCGGATACGACGAGTGGCTGCTTTACGGACCTCCTTTAATCGGATTTCCGGAATACGTTATCGGTCGTCAGGTGTTTGTTAACTGGAATGGTGGCGATGTCGTAGCGGGTGTGTATAATCAGCCCCTGCCGGAAGTTGGTACTGTATTCCGGATCAACACCACCAAGCCCAACTCGGCAAGCGACGTTTTCACTTTCTCCTCCACGGCCAACTCCGTTGTGACATCCAAGAAGGATCTCAAACGCGCACTCAAAGACATCAAAGTGGTGCCGAATCCCTTTTACAAATATTCTTCGTTTGAGACTCAGTTCGATAAACTGATCAAGTTCACCCATCTCCCCGACGAATGCACCATCCGGATATTCACCGTGGCCGGAGACCTGGTAAAGACGATCAGGCACAATGCTTCATCCAACAATGACCGGGTGAACTTAAGTCCTTATGATGACGGGTTCGAACCCGAAGCTTCTGCCACTTCCATCGAGAAGTGGGACCTGACAACAGCCAATGGGCGTTACGTGGCCAGCGGCATGTATATAGCTCTGATAGAATCGAAAGCCGGGAAACACTTTGTGAAATTCGCGATCATACAGTGAAGGAATGAGTAACCACGGAGACACAGAGAGAATTCACACGGAGACCACAAAGGCAATTTCTTTTGTGACCTTTGTGTAAAACCTTTGTGAGCTTTGTGGTTAGAAACATCAAGACGCTCTATGAAAAAAATACTCATTACACTCCTGATCCTCATCGCGGGGATCAGCTTTTTCACCAACGGCACGGCAAGAGAAGGCGCATCAAAGAAACTCAGACTGAAAAAACCTGATATCGTCGATCTTATCTTTGTCAATTACAACAACTGGTCGTATGCGATGCGCAATAATGGAAGCTTCATGTATGATCCTTCCGACCTTGATAACAATACCAAGTTTTACGGCGGAGAATTTCCAAGAGGCTCGGCCACATCGTTGGTCTATGCCGCAGGATTTTATATCGGCACGTTGAAGAACGGGATTCCTGTCGTCAGTGAAACGGAATTTACCACGGAATTCCAGCCCGGCCGCATCATCAATTCCGGCATGCCTTTCGGGCAACTCAAAGCCGAAGATCCTCTCTCGGCTCAGCAGCAGGTCTATTTGATCGATCGCACACGTAGCGGTGATGATTATGTTCATTGGCCGGAAGACGCATTGCATGACAAGTACGGAGATCCGGCGATGATCGCCGATGCACAGACATGGGCGGTATTCAATGACCTGGACACATCGCTCAACCACGAATCTCCCTCAGAAAGCCCTTCTCCCGGATTAGGTATTGAGGTAACACTGGAATCATTCGCTTTCAACGGTCCGAAAATTGGCGACGTGGTGTATCTGCGATTTATTCTTGAGAACAAGACGAACGGCGATTATCCACAAACCTATTTCGGTATCTGGAGCGATGCGGATGTTGGGCCCAACATAGGAAACGATGTAGTCGGAACCGATACGACACGTGGAATGATGTATGCCTACAATAGATCCAACGTAATCCCGCAGGACCGCGCCGTTGGATTTGAGATTCTGCAAGGACCTGTTGTTAATAAGACTGAGGTTCCGATGAGAGACCAGTTACGCAATCAAACCAATAAATCGTATCTCATTTATATTCCTGAACAAAATCACTTTTTTAATAAAACACTTACCGACAATCAAATCACCTTAGGCGCTGTAAGCGCCAATTTGTCCATTGGATCAACTATGTACATGGGGTCTACGGACCCGGTAAATAACTCAGAGCGTTATAATCTTATGCGTGGTTCTTACAAATCAAGCGGAATCATGAAAACAGGATGTGGCTTGGATGATTATTTTGTTTACCGTGGTAATCCTCTCACGGGACAGGGAACATGTGACGTTCAAGGAACCATTTCTATTGGAGGTGTCTGGCCATCCGACCAACGTATTCTGCTAAGCACCGGTCCCTTCACGATCAAGGCCGGTGAGTCACAGGATATATGGGTTGGCGTGGTCGGGGCTAAGGGAGCTGATCGTCTTGATGCCGTGGCCAATCTTTTCGCTGCCGACGATCTTGCGCAGTATTTTTTCGATCACGGATTCCCCGCTCCATCCGCTCCGCCGCGTCCGAATCTGTCTGTTACCGCGTCTGATAATCGTGTTGTCCTCACCTGGGAAGATAATGCAGAATCTTACTCAGACTCCTCCGGTGAGAGGCTCGGCGTCTCTCTTGCCAATGGTTTCTCTGCCGATTATGTGATCAATGACTTCCAGGGTTATCGTGTCTATCGTAGCCTCACCGGGCTTCACGACAGCTACGAATTACTTGCTCAATACGACAAGATCGACTCCTTCGGCTCGGTGATCAATCGTTACTTGAACGAGAACAATCACCTCGAGATCAAAGAGGTCTTTCTGGGAGATAATACGGGTTTGCAATACGCCTATACCGATTCCGGTCTGGTCAACGGACAGAACTATTACTACTCCGTTACAGCCTATGACGCACAGCCTTACATCGCAGGGCCGGATACAATGGTCTACGAAGGAGTTCCTATTCTGAGGCCTGCAGGATTACCTGTGACATTGGAATCTTCCTTATTAGCTAATGCCGTATCGGCCGTACCCGCCAAAGCGGCGGTCAATTCAACTCTTAAGAACATCAAGGTCGTTCCGAATCCTTTCTACAAGTATTCCAGCTATGAGACGAACTTCGATAAAATGATCAAGTTCACCCATCTCCCGGAGGTCTGCACGATTAAGATTTTCACCGTCGCAGGAGACTTGATAAAGACGATCAAACACAACACTACCTCCAACAACGACCGTGTGAATTCGAATCCTTACGACGAGAACTTCGAGCCGGCAGCATCATCCACTTCGATCGAACGGTGGGATCTGAAGACTGCCAACGGGCGTTACGTTGCGAGCGGGATGTATGTCGCCCTGATCGAATCACCGGCAGGAAAGAGGTTGGTTAAATTTGCGGTGATACAATGACTTCTCGTTCGTTGCACTCACTCGAAGCGACCACTTACCATGTCACTTCGAGTGAAGCAACGCGAATGGGAAGTGAACAAAACCGTTCTCGTTCCTCATGGTCGCTCGAACTGACAAGGGGCCTCACACACGAAGAATCTTGAAATGTTTACATGTTCTGATTACACTTATTCAGCTCTATCAACAAAAACACCGATCGCAATGAAATACCTTCTATTCGCATCGCTCATAGCTATCGCCGCTTTATCCCTGACGGATGCTTCCTCCAAAGACGGCCGTAAAAAGAAGATCACCCTGAGAAAACCCGGTATCGTCGACCAGGTTTTTGTCAATTACAACAACTGGTCGTATGCGATGCGCAATAATGGAAGCTTCATGTATGATCCTTCCGACCTTGATAACAATACCAAGTTTTACGGCGGAGAATTTCCAAGAGGCTCGGCCACATCGTTGGTCTATGCCGCAGGATTTTATATCGGCACGTTGAAGAACGGGATTCCTGTCGTCAGTGAAACGGAATTTACCACGGAATTCCAGCCCGGCCGCATCATCAATTCCGGCATGCCTTTCGGGCAACTCAAAGCCGAAGATCCTCTCTCGGCTCAGCAGCAGGTCTATTTGATCGATCGCACACGTAGCGGTGATGATTATGTTCATTGGCCGGAAGACGCATTGCATGACAAGTACGGAGATCCGGCGATGATCGCCGATGCACAGACATGGGCGGTATTCAATGACCTGGACACATCGCTCAACCACGAATCTCCCTCAGAAAGCCCTTCTCCCGGATTAGGTATTGAGGTAACACTGGAATCATTCGCTTTCAACGGTCCGAAAATTGGCGACGTGGTGTATCTGCGATTTATTCTTGAGAACAAGACGAACGGCGATTATCCACAAACCTATTTCGGTATCTGGAGCGATGCTGACGTTGGCAATAGTTCTAACGATCTGGTTGGTACTGACACCATTCGAAATATGGAGTTTGTATATAACAATACGAATGAATCACCTGACGACAGAGCTGTTGGCTTTGATCTTGTCCAAGGGCCCATAGCAGGCACTTCCGAAATCCCGGATCGTGATCTGCTGCGTAATCAAAACAGGAATTCTTGCATAAGATACGATCGGGACGAAGATCGGTTTATCCCTCAGACGCTTGCCGACAACAAGATCGTATTGGGATGCACGACCTCAGACGATTACGCAGAAGCTGAGGATCCCGTCAAAAATTCCGAGAGGTACACCATTATGCGCGGTATCTCTAAGTGGAACTCGGCGCTAAGAACGGGCTGCGGTTTGAATGATTACTTTGTGTTTCGCGGCAATCCACTGACCGATCAGGGAACATGCGATGTTGCTGGTTCGAATAACCCCCTCGGAGGCATGCACTCTATCGGCAGGGACATACGAATACTGATGGGTTCCGGCCCCTTCACGATCAAGGCCGGTGAGTCACAGGAGATCTGGGTTGCCGTGGTCGGAGCTACAGGTGTTGACCGTCTCGATGCCGTGGCTAATCTTTTCGCTGCCGACGATCTTGCGCAGTATTTTTTTGATCACGGATTCCCTGCGCCCGCGCCACCCGAGACGCCAAAACTTACGGCCTCTTCCTTTGAGGACCGTTTCGTCCTGACCTGGCAGAATAATGCCGAATCTTCCGAGGATCCGGCCGGGGAATTGCTCGGCGTTTCCATCGCCAATGGCTACACGGCCGACTATGTCAAAAACGATTTCCAGGGTTACCGCGTGTATAAGAGTCTCACAGGATTGCTCGGAACTTTTTCCATGCTGGCGCAGTACGACAAACCGGACACCTTCGGCTCGGTGATCAACTACACGCTCAACGCCAATAATCACGTCGTGGCAAGCGAGGTCGATCTCGGTTCCAATACCGGATTGCAATACCATTATGTCGATCAGGATGTGGTCTATGCTACGCGATACTATTATGCCGTCACGGCTTACGATGCGCAGCCCTATATCGGAGGCCCGGATTCGGTCAACCTTTTCGAAGGATTCAAGATCCCTAAGCCATCCGGTCTGCCGGTCACCCTTGAGTCCTCTCCCATGGAGAATATGGTAGCGATGTATCTCACCAAACCGGTCTTGTCTATTGTCTACAATGCGTCGCTCGATTCAACCAGAGCCTTGCACGTTATGGGCGGCGGCGACGGCTATGTAGAACTCGAGATGGTGGATCCATCCAGAGTACGGACGCTGAACTATACGATCGAATTCTTTGAAATACCGCCGGACAGTTTTGGAGGAAACCTGATCGGATCGGAATTCCTCCCGTCCGACCTCCTGGCCTATCGCTTTGTCGCCGACGATACCGTGCGCATGATCGACTCGAGGAAAGACGATCCAAGGACCTTTTATGATAAAAATGCCGACGGACTGTACCAATCAGGCACGGACATCGCGCTGGATGAATCGCGCTTCGCCACGGCGCGCGCTTTCGCCGAAGATCCTTCCTCGGCAGAACCCCTGGTTATCCATGGCATAATGGTAACGGTTTTCAGACCCAGGCCCGATTTCAAAGCATTCAACGTGACGGCCAATGCCGGCGGACCTCTCGATCCGGTTGCGGCCGGCGCGGCAACCCCGGCGCTGAATAACATGGGATTCCCGTCGGACGATTCCGATTTGGTTCGCGCCCAGCAAGTCAACGGCAGTTACTGGCTGTTGAATGCTTCAACCGGCGTTATCTTTTCAGACGGATCTTACAATGCGTACAAACAGAATGCCGTGACCGGATGGAATGCGAACGGATGGTATGATCTGATCCCTTACGACCTCGAGATCCGATTCACCGCGGCCGGTCAGACAGGTCAACTCCACAATACGACGACGCAGAGGAATATGCCTTTCGAAGTGTGGAATGCGACGCTGGGCACACAGTTGCTGGTCACGACCATCGACGACAATACCAGCGGCGCCTTCGATCTCAGGAACACCGATCATCCCGTTTCCGGCGGGAATAACGATCCTTTCACCGACCGGTTTTATATATATAATCCGTCGGACATGAGCGCCGGTTCCGCCGGATACGAAGCCTGGAAGGTTTCGAACGACCCCATTGTTCCAACCTATCAAAGGACGCTCGGCCGGCAGATATTTGTCAATCTCAACGGAGGCGACGTCGGGACTGGGATATATAACGCGCCCTTGCCTGAGATTGGAACGGTCTTCCGCATCAATACGGTAAAAAATATTTCCTCAGGCGATGTTTTTGTTTTCTCCACGACGGCTCATGCGCTTCCGTCAAACAAGAAAGATCTGAAAAAGGCGCTGCGCAATATCAAAGTCGTGCCGAATCCTTATTACAGAAATTATTTCCATCCGCACGACGATCCGCTCCGTTTCACCGGGCTTCCGGCACAATGCACGATCAGGATCTTTACCGTGGCGGGCGATCTGATACGGACGCTGCACCACGACGAGGGATCGGATAACGAGCGTCCCGACTATCAGCCGCACGATGATGCTTATGATCCGGAGCCGTTGGCGACCTCCATCGAACGCTGGGACCGCAAGACCGCCAACGGCCGTTTTGCGGCGGCAGGCATGTATATAGCCTTGATCGAATCAAAGGAGGGAAAACGATTTGTTAAATTCGCGATCATACAGTGAAGGAATACGAACCACAGAGGACACGGAGAATACACACAGAATTCACAAAGGAAAATTTTCAAAGACTCTTCGTGCCTTTGTGCAAATCCTTTGTGAGCTTTGTGGTTACAACATAAAAAGCACATCATGAAAAAGCTCATCATACTCACCATCATACTCATCGGAATCATGATCCATTCCGACGCAACTTCCCTCATAGACGGAAAGAAAAAAATTTCTCTCCGCAAGCCGGACATCATTGACATCAAATTCAACAACTACAACAACTGGTCGTATGTCATGCGCAATAACGGGAGTTATATGTATGATCCTCAGGACGCGGACCACGATGGCAGCAAAGCCGGCGGGATATTCCCCAGAGGCACCTCTTCGCAACTCATTTACGCCGGAGGATTCTATATCGGAACACTGAAGAATGGTGTGCCGGTGGTCAGCGAAGTGGAATATGACTCGGAATTCCAACCGGGAAGGATCACTAATTCCGGCATTCCATTCGCAGAACTCAAAGCCGAAGATCCGCTTTCACCTTCACAAAAGGTCTATCTCATTGACAGAGATAATTCATCCGACTGGCCCGAAGGCGCCTTGCATGACCGGTTCGGAAATCCTGCACTTATCGCCGATGCCCAGACCTGGGCCGTATTCAATGATCTCGACACGTCGCTCAGTCAGGATTCATTGCAGTACAGTCCCAATCCCGGGCTTGGAATTCAAGTTACGCTGGAGTCTTATGCCTTCAAAGGACCCAAATGGGAGGATATCGTTTACCTCCGCTTCATCCTGGAAAACAAGACGAATACCGATTACACGCAAACATATTTTGGGGTTTGGAGTGATCCTAATATTGATCAAGACCCCTTGTACGATTTAGCAGGAACCGATACGGTGAGGAATATGCTATACGTTTATAACATCCCCTACTGGTACGGTTACAATCCGTCAAGCAGCTCTACAGTTGGCTTTGATATTTTGCAGGGCCCAATCGTTCGCACGCATGAAATACCTACGCGGGACTTTCTTAGAAATCAAAACAACAAAACGGTTATTGAATACGATCCTGTTCAAAACCATTTCAAAAGCAGAAGATTGGAAGAGGACTTCATCAACTTGTTGGCTACCAGCACAGCATTAAGGGGTGACGATTGGACTCCTCCACGCAGCCATAATGATCGATATAACCTAATACGCGGCTTGGAAATGTGGTCGGGCATGGTGAAATCTGGATGCGCCTGGAATGACTATTTTGTTTTCCGCGGTAATCCATTCACGGAACAAGGAACCTGCGATGTTCCAGGGCCTCTTAATCCAATATCATGTGATCCCTTCGGCTGCGACAGGGCGGACAAGAGAGTTCTTTTGAATACCGGCCCTTTCACGATCAAAGCCGGTCAGTCACAGGATCTCTGGATTGGCATCGTCGCCGCAACGGGCGCTACACCTCTCGACGCTGTTGCAAAACTTTGGGAAACCGATGACATGGCTCAGACCTTTTTTGATGCCGGATTCCCAGCCCCCGCACCTCCGGAAATTCCGAATCTCACCGTCACGGCTTTGGATGGAAAGGTCGTTCTCACGTGGCAGAATAATGCGGAAGTATCCGGGGACCTAACCGGAGAGTTGCTGAGCATAAGCACGGATAGCGGTTACTCCGCCAATTATGTCAAGAATGACTTCCAGGGCTATCGTGTCTATCGCAGTCTGACAGGGCTGCAGGATAGTTATGAACTCCTCGCTCAATACGATAAGATCGATTCACTCGGTATCATTACCAACCGGTTCATCAATACCCATAACCATCTTGACTTCGAAGATATCGATCTGGGGGAGAATACAGGTTTAACCTACCATTTCATCGATTCCAATCTGATCAACGGACAGAATTATTTCTACTCCGTTACAGCCTACGACGCTCAGCCCTATATCGCCGGGTCGGACAGTATGTTTTTTGAGGGGATCCGGATCCTCAAACCATCCGGACTGCCTGTTTCGCTCGAGTCTTCGATCCTGAGCAATGCCGCTTCAGCCGTTCCGTCAAAATCCATGTCATCTATGGTTTATGATGCAAAGCTCGATTCCAATCGCGCGATCCATACTCTGGGGAACAGCGACGGCTATGTGACGCTTGAGATCGTGGATCCATCAAAAGTAAAAACTTTGGATTATACCCTCGAATTCTTCAAGCTACCGACAGACAGCGAAAGCGCAGCCCTGGTCGGCAGGGAATGGCTACCCTCCGATCTAATGGCCTACCGTTTTATATCAGGAAATACGGTATTGAAGATAGACTCACGAACCGACGACCCAAGAACATTTTACGATAGAAATGATAACGGAACATTTGAGCTGGGTATCGATATATTTCTTGACGAGTCCGCCTTCGCAACCGCCCAGGCCGATATCAACGATCCGTCGGCGATACAACCCTTGATCCTTGACGGTATCAAGGTGATCGTTTACGGCCCGGATAACGGATTCAAGACTTTTGACGTGACGGCCAATGCTGGCGGAGCTTTGAATCCTCATGCTGCAGGCGCGGCCACATTCCAGGGATTTCCGTCTTCCGATCCCGACTTGGTCATTGACCAACAAGTTAACGGCTCCTTCTGGTTCATCGCCGATTGGAGAAGCTCGACTTTGACAACGGGCAGCTACGGTCGTTTCGTGATCAATGCCGTTGAAGAATGGAACGGTTGGGAGAATATCATGCCTTATGATTTCGAATACCGTTTCACGGCCTCCGGCCAGATGGCTGTATTCCGTAACACGCTGACTCTCGTTCCTATTCCTTTTGAAGTTTGGAATGTAACCATAGGAACTAAATTATTAGTGAACATATTAGACGATGCCGGCACGGGTAATTTTCAACTGCTGACGGGTTCATCGGCCGATCATCCGGTATCCGGCGGAACCAACGACCCGCGTACGTGCCGATTCTATGTCTTCCAGCCGCATGATATGAGTCCCGGTTCCGGCGGATATAACGATTGGCTGGCTATGCCGTACCCGGAAGATTTTTCTTTCACCGCGATCGTCATCGGCCGGCAGGTGTTTGTTAACTGGAACGGCGGTGATGTTGTAGCGGGTGTTTACAATCAGCCCATGCCTGAGATTGGCACCATCTTCCGTATCAACACCACCAAGCCCAACTCGGCAAGCGACGTTTTCACTTTCTCCTCCACGGCCAACTCCGTTGTGACATCCAAGAAGGATCTCAAACGCGCACTCAAAGACATCAAAGTGGTGCCGAATCCCTTTTATAAATATTCGTCGTTTGAGACCCAGTTCGATAAACTGATCAAGTTCACTCATCTGCCCGACGAATGCACCATCCGGATATTCACCGTGGCCGGAGACCTCGTGCGGACGATCAGACACAACGCTTCATCCAACAACGACCGGGTTAATACCCGCCCGTATGACGAAGACTTCGAACCGGAGGCTTCTTCTACATCGATCGAGAAGTGGGATCTCAAGACCGCCAACGGAAGGTATGTGGCCAGTGGAATATATATTGCGCTCATTGAATCAAAGGCAGGGAAACGATTTGTGAAATTCGCGATCATACAGTGAAGAAATACGTAACCACAGAGGATACGGAGAATACACACAGAATTCACAAAGGAAAATATTCAAGATTCTTTTGTTTACTTTGTGAAATACCTTTGTGAGCTTTGTGGTTAGAAACATCAAGACGCTCTATGAAAAAAATATTACTCGCCTTCGTTATTGTATTCATCGGTATCAGCCACTTTTCCGACAGTTCCGCCAGGCAGGATGGGAAGAAAAAACTCTCCCTGCTTAAGCCCGACATCGTCGATATCGTCTGGGTCAATTACAACAACTGGTCGTATGTGATGCGAAATAACGGTAGTTTTATGTACGATCGGACAGACGCGAATCACGACGGTCAAAATTATGGCGGGATATTCCCGCACGGAAGCGGCGCGTCTCTTGTCTATGCCGCAGGGTTTTATATCGGCACTTTGAAGAACGGGATTCCTGTCGTCAGTGAAACGGAATTTGCCACGGAATTCCAGCCCGGCCGTATCATCAATTCCGGCATACCTTTCGGGCAACTCAAAGCCGAAGATCCGCTTTCACCTTCACAAAAAGTCTATCTCATTGACAGAACTAATTCATCCGAATGGCCCGAAGAAGCCCTGCATGACCGGTTCGGAAATCCCGCGCTGATCGCCGATGCGCAGACCTGGGCGGTTTTCAATGATCTGGATGTCACTTTGAATGAGGATTCCCAACAAAACGATTCGACACCCGGATTAGGCATCGAAGTTACTCTGGAATCGTATGCTTTCAATGGCCTCAAGATCGGCGACGTGGTATATCTGCGATTCATTTTGGAAAACAAAACGAATAGCGATTACACGCATTCGTATTTTGGGATTTGGGCTGATCAGGATGTGAACAGTGAAACAGGTAATGATTTTGTAGGAACCGATACTACGCGTGGCCTCTTTTATGCGTACAATAATACTAATGAACCGCAGAACAACAATGCTGTTGGGTTTGACATACTCCAGGGACCAACTGTCAAAACCACTGAAATTCCGGAGCGAGACCAGCTGCGAAATCAAAACAACAAAACAGTCCTTAAATACGATCCTGAAAATGATCGATTTGCCATGACATCACTTGCCCATGATAGTGTCGATTTGCGCGCTACCAGCACATCTACTTTTGTATACGGAACTGACCCGATAAACAACCGGGAGCGATATAATCTGTTGCGTGGCACTGATAAATCATCGGGTTTAATGAAATCGGGTTCTTGTCTTAATGATTACTTCGTTTTTCGCGGTAACCCGCTTATAGAACAGGATACCTGTGATGTCGCAGGGATTTATCCGTGGTTTGGACATTACGGTGAAGGTGACCATCGCGGAATCATTTGCACCGGCCCATTCACGATCAAGGCCGGAGAGTCGCAGGAGATATGGGTGGGCGTGGTCGGTGCGACAGGGAGCGATCGACTTGATGCCGTGCGGAATCTGTTTGCCACCGACGATTTGGCGCAGTCATTCTTTAACGCAGGCTTCCCTGCTCCTTCCGCTCCGCCTCCTCCGAATATGACTGTCACAGCATCGGACAAACGCGTTACTCTCTCCTGGGAAAACAACGCCGAATCGGTTCCCGATTCCTTCGGCCTTCGTCTTGGTATCTCTCAGGACAGCGGTTTTTCTGCCGACTACGCGACTCATGACTTTCAGGGCTACCGCGTCTACCGCAGTCTCACCGGGTTGTACGACAGCTACGAACTTCTTGCCCAATACGACAAGATCGACTCCTTTGGCCCGGTGGTTAACCGCAGGATCAATACCAACAACCACCTCGAGATCACAGAGGTCAATCTGGGAGATAATACCGGCCTCACCTATCACTTCACGGATTCCAATCTGATCAACGGACAGAATTATTATTACTCCGTCACCGCTTACGATGCCCAGCCCTATATCGCCGGACCGGATACCATGGTCTACGATGGTATTCCGATACTCAGACCATCGGGTTTGCCTGTTACCTTGGAGTCCTCGATCCTGGCCAATGCGCTGTCGGTCGTTCCGGCCAATACTCCTGCATCCGATCTGAAACAGATCAAAGTGGTACCGAATCCCTTCTACAAATATTCGTCGTTTGAGACCCAGTTCGATAAACTGATCAAGTTCACTCATCTGCCCGACGAATGCACCATCCGGATATTCACCGTGGCCGGAGACCTCGTGCGGACGATCAGACACAACGCTTCATCCAACAACGACCGGGTTAATACCCGCCCGTATGACGAAGACTTCGAACCGGAGGCTTCTTCTACATCGATCGAGAAGTGGGATCTCAAGACCGCCAACGGAAGGTATGTGGCCAGTGGAATATATATTGCGCTCATTGAATCAAAGGCAGGGAAACGATTTGTGAAATTCGCGATCATACAGTGAAGAATACCATTAACCGCCAAGGACGCAATGGGCGCCAAGAAATAAAACGCTTGTCGCTTCGATTGAAGCGAAGCGAACGAGAGGGGACTTGAATAGACAGATTCTTTGATTGAAGAGCACCAAAAAAAAATCCTGCAAATAAATTGCCACTTTTTGCCCGCCCGTTACACTCTATATAGCAGAGGAATTACAAAGAGACATCAGCTTCAGCTCCAAAGCCTTAACACGGCTTAGAATCGAACAAAAGTTCGACGGGTGCACAACACCCAACAGCCAGAGCCGCCCTCCAGTTGCTTTTGGGAAGGGGTAACCGGAGGAAAAAATATTCCCTCCGCCCGATGTGAAAGGCGGGGGGAATCGGCCGGCCAGCCGTGCCCGCCGGCATAAAAAAAACCGTCAAAATTGCTTGACTTTATAAGTGATTTTAGTAACTTTTTATTGCACGTCTGCCTAGCAAATCCGATTCCAAAGTTCGTCATTCGCCTCTTCTCTGGACGTAAAAAATCTTTTTCAAAGGCATCGCCGTTATGGTTGGGAAATTCCTGCTGGCTTCCGCTTTATTGATCCTTTCATGCAGTTCCGCTCAAAAGGCCAACGGTATACAACAGGACCGCTCAAGTATGGATGAAAATACGGCTGCTTTCAAGAAACTGGCTTCGGACAAGTACGGCAAGGATGTGATCTACTATTATAATTCCGACAGTACTTTCGTGCTCTGTTCAAAGACTTCCAAACCGACACCGCGAATGCCTCAGAATACCATCATGTTCTTTCTCTGGGACATTCGGCAAAATCAGATCAAGCTGGAAGAATCGTTGGTCGACGGCTCTGTCCGATGGATCTCCAACACTCAGCTTCAGATCGTAGAACACACGGGCACGGTTTCCAAGGAGAATCCTGAAAATCGTATGGTATATGTGTTCGATACCGCAACCGGCAAAAGAACAGAATCAAAAGAAGATCCGTCCATTCAAAAATAAACCGTTTCTTTCATTCATAACTATCAAGGAGAACATTCATGAAACTCAAATGGCTACGAAGTTCATCGCTGTTCACCGTTGTGATGCTTGGAGCAAGTATTGCTCTCATCTCAACTTTTGAACGCCCTGAATCACCCTCCAAGAAAAGGAGCAAGAACTCATCCGAGGCCATCCTGCAGGCCCAACTGGACCGTAAGATCCAGCGTCGTGCTGAAGGTTATGCCAAACCGGATCAGCCGGACAAATTCATGCAATTTCATCGCGAGATCCGTACCCGCGAAGGCGACAACGGCCCTCGGTACAAACCTAATTACAAGATCGATGCGATGAAAAAGGCCGGCATTCTTGATGCGAATGGCCAAACCACTTCTCAAAAAACCAGATTGGGCAAAGCGTCCAGTGTTCCTACCTGGATTGAACGAGGCCCGGCTAATTTCAGCGGACGTGCCCGCGGCCTTATTGTTGATCCCGCGGATGGTACCGGTCATACCTGGTTCGTAGGCTCAGCCAGCGGCGGCATATGGAAAACCACCGATGCCGGCTTGACCTATACGGATATGACGCCGGCCCTGCCGGCTTTGGCCACGACGACTCTGGCTATGGCCGAAAGCAATCATGACGTGATCTACGCCGGGACCGGAGAAGGATTCGGCAACGCCGATGCGGTTCAGGGCGATGGGATTTTCAAATCCACCGATCATGGAAACACATGGACCCAGTTAGCCGCCACAGCCGCCAACGAGGATTACTTTTACGTTAATCGCATTATTGTTGATCCGGCAGATGAAGATATCGTTGTGGCCGCTACGAACACCGGAATTTTTAAGTCGACCAACGGCGGGACTTCATGGACAGAAGTTTACACGAATGCCAACCGGGTTCAACATATCATTGCTGATCCGACCGATTTCGATGTCCAGTACGCGACGGTCAATAGTTTCGGTGTGATCAAGTCCACCGACGCCGGCAACACATGGGCCAGCTCCAAGACAGGTATCGGAGCCGGTGCCCGAATGGAGATTGCCATTGCACCCAGCAATCATAACCGATTGTATCTGGCCGTACAGGTGGGAACCTCCGGTTCCGATCTCTACACGTCAACGAATGCCGGCGCTAACTGGATGCTGGTCAATGACGCTTCGGGAACCAACCCCAATTGGCTTGGGGCACAGGGATGGTACGACAATACGATTGCGGTTG
This sequence comes from uncultured Bacteroidota bacterium, assembly GCA_964415295.1. Taxonomy (GTDB): domain Bacteria; phylum CLD3; class CLD3; order SB21; family SB21; genus SB21. The sequence continues at coordinate 135,831 of CAYPYN010000006.1, read as the reverse complement.
ATCCGTACAACGACACTACGTTATTTGTTGGCGGGATCAACATGTGGAAAATTGTCATGGCGCCCGGTTCATCCACAGCTATTCAGAGAACGGCCGATACGGTGGGAACGGCCTCATTCCTCGCTTTTGTTAATTTCGGTTTACCGTTCCTCGGCGGCGGCGTAGGAACCGGACATCAATTCTTTGCGCCAACATTGCCTCCGACCAGCCTTACTGCTAATGATACTACCTTTGATATCGAAATCCGTTTTGGACCCGGTATTACCCAAAAAGCGCATCGATTCCTCTTTGGAGCCAGTTTTGCTTTTACATACATGGACTACGTTGAAGTCCCGTTCCAGGTTTGGGATATCACTAATAACCGCCAACTCATGGCCTCTTTCCGCGATCAGGACAGCAACGGCGTTTATAATCTTTCCTCGGCCCCTCTGGGTGGTGTTTCACGAGAGTATCTGATTGTCAATGCCGTACCTTACAATGCCTCTACACCCGATCCCAATATCGCGGTAAATTCCGGCGAAGTTTATAAGTGCGTCATGGCCGTCGGACCAGCCCTGCGAACAGGTGCATCATGGACTCCCAACAGTCTTCCTACGTCTAAATTATCATTCAAATATCAATCGGTCACCACGGCTTTCCGCAATACCACTCAGGCGACCAACTGGTACCCGGGACTGACCCGTCCTTCCGGCGGCACATATCCCTGGACCCATGCGGATAACCACAATATTGTCATGATTCCCAAAGGCAGCGGCAATTATCACATCTTGATTGCCAACGATGCCGGTGTAGCTTATTCCACCGACAAGGGCGCCACGTGGATCTATGACGAATCGACGCCGGATGGAATGAACTCAACGCAATTCTACGGTGTAGACAAAAAACCGGGGGCCATCGCATTCATTGGCGGCACTCAGGACAACGGAACCTGGCAATCCCCTGTCAATACCACTGATACGTCGGTCTGGCATGAGAAGCTGGGCGGCGACGGATTTGACGCCGTTTGGAAAGGCGATGATCCCGATCAGCTTATCGGCTCTCTCTACGACAACCGTCTGTACAAGTCCACCGACGGCGGCGCTACCTGGAATGCCGCAACGAACGGATTGCTCGACGTAGACAACGCCAACAGTTACTTCATTACTCAGATCGCCAGTTCAAAATTGGATCCGGATCTGCTCTTTGCGATCGGCGGAAGCGGCGTGTGGCGATCCGATAACTTTGCAGAGAGTTGGACGCTGTCTCCTTTGACGGCCGCCAATTTTGGATTCTCTACATTGATTGACTTTGTGGCTATTTCTGAAGCCAATCCGCAAATCGTATGGGCCGGCGCCCGCATGTCGGCCTCGGGTAAACTCAATGTGTCGACCGACGGCGGCTTGACTTTTAATCCGACCGTAAACTACGGCACGAGCCTCGGTGCATTGTCAGGCTTGGCTACTCACCCAACCGATCCAAATACGGCCTATGCGATGTTCTCTTTTGCGGGCTATCCGAAGATTCTGAGAACAACGAACCTCGGCCAGACATGGTCGGATATCACCGGCTTTGGAAGCGTTGGTCCGAGCACCAACGGATTCCCGGATGTGGCCACGTACTGTCTGATGGTCAATCCGAACAACACCAACGAATTGTGGGCCGGTACGGATATCGGACTCTTTATTTCGACCGATAACGGCGGCTCATGGGCCTATGCCAATAATGGCTTACCGGCTGTTGCGATTTGGGAACTTAAAGTTGTCGACGATCAGATCGTAGCGGCAACCCATGGTAGGGGAGTATGGACGATGCAGATCACGGCCCCGACTCTTCCAACCGCAACCTTATCGCCTCGTCTCAACTCCGCCGCACAGGCTCCTGCCACCGGACATGTATTGCTCAACATAAGCCTGCGCTCGGCATACGATTCGACACTCGTTAAATCAGGATCCAATACCATCGTTCGCCTCGGCGCGACCACCACGGCCAAAGACTCTATCTTGGATTTCGTTGCGGCGGCAGGTAACTACACCTACCAGGTAGTTTCCTATAAGGGAGGAACCGCTTACAAATCGGCGTCATCGAATGTTACGGTTATCCAGGTTTCGGCGCCGGTTACCAAATATGCCAATAACTTCAATGCGGCCACCACGGACTTCAGCGGTTCTCTCTTTACCGTCTCCACGGCAACCGGATTTACAAACGGCGCTTTGAACACGGCGCATCCGTATGTGGTCAACACCAACTACACATCTCAGCTCAACATACCGATCACGGTCACGCCGGATAGTTGTATCCTTCTTTTCGATGAGATCGCGCTGGTCGAGCCCGGAGATCCGGGAACCGTATTCGGTGATGTGGAATTCTGGGACTATGTGATCGTGGAAGGCACTTCCGACGGCATCAATTGGGTACCGCTTGCGGACGGCTGGGATTGCCAGCTTTACACTCAGTGGCTCAATGCTTACAACGCAAACACGGCCCCGAATGCCAGTTTCTACAAGAAACATGCGATCAATATTCTGAATACGTTTAGTCAGGGCACAACCATATTCATCCGCTTCCGCTTATTCTCCGATGCGGCGGCCGTCGGCTGGGGCTGGGCTGTGGACAACGTGTCTGTAAATCCCGATCGCGTACCCCCGACCCTGACGCTGGGCGCATTAGCCTCGCCGGTAGTCAACGTCGTTCGCTTTGCGGTCGGCGCCAACGAAAAACTGAGCCTTGCCACATTGCTTGTTAACTCGGGATCCGTATCGCTGACCAAACAAGGCGATCTGTTCTTTGGAACCTATACGATCACAAGCGCCGGTAATCTGTCGGTCGTCGCTAATGGCGCCGATTCCAGCAATAATTACGGCGCCGCGGTTAACCGTAACTACTCCGTTTCTCTGCTCTCCAAGAGCGCCGATTTTGAGAACTACAAGCTCGACGCTTCCGGCGACGGATATTGGGTGATCGGCAAATCGGTCGCGGCCGAAGTTCCGCCCACATGGCAATTGCTCGGATCTCCGATCGATGTCGCAGCCACAGGCGGCGCCAACGGATTCAAAGCGACATTCAAATACTCCGATCTGGACGCCTTGAAAAACCGTGACGAACATTTCGACGAAGCTAAGATCGGTATCTACGAATTCATCAATGGCCAGTGGAAACATGCCGGCGGTGAAGGACAGAACGGCGTCGTAACGGCCTCATTCAAAGGCAACCAATTGGCGGTGTTCTATAATCCGGATTACACGTACGTACCGAAGGAATTTATGCTCGGTCAGAACTATCCGAATCCGTTCAACCCGACCACAACCATCCGGTACGAAGTTCCCAATGCCGGCAAAGTTGTGATCAAGGTCTACAACATGCTCGGCCAGGAAGTGCGCACGCTGGTCAATGCCAATAGGGACCGCGGACGTTACGAAGTGGTGTGGGACGGCAGAAACGAATTCGGCAGCGCCGTATCATCCGGTGTGTATCTCTACCGCATGGAAGTCGGCAAAGTCGTTAAATCGAAGAAAATGCTGTTCATCAAGTAATGATCTCAACAGGAAATGAACAAGAACTTTTATTTAAAAGGAGAACTTATGAATAGAATCAGATTGATGGCGGCATTTTTGCTGGCATTCATCATCGGCTGCGGCGGTGGCGGCGGCGGTAGTAAGGTCACGATCACCAAAGCGGATAACTTATTCGGCGACGGCGATTATCAGGACGCTCAGGAAGCCTATGTATCGCTGATCGCGAGCGAAGGCGCACCGGCCATTGCCGGCGCCGCCTGGTGCTCGATCCGGCTCAATAATTACGCACAGGCGGACAGCTTTTTCACGGCCGCAGCGGTGGCGCTGAACGCCGACGGATACGCAGGCTGGAGTTTCGCTAACTGGGCGCTCAACGATCCTACGGACGCGGTCGCGCACGCGGCGGCGGCCCTCAGCGCCAGTTTCGCGACACTGACCATCGATCCGAGGATCACGGACGATCATCTGATATGGATCCAGGCCAGCAGTTATCTGCAGCTCGGTAACTATACGGAATGTTATAACAAGATCCATCTGCTGGATGCTGCGTTCGTGATGCCGACAGGCAACAATAACCAGATCGCCAGCGCGTTACTCACAAAACTGACAAGCCTTGGAGTTGCTGTAGCTTTGTAAGTTCGTTAACGGATTTGATTATCAAAGCCCGTGAATATTTGTTCACGGGCTTTTTTTTTTAGATTCGGCATCACAATGTCGTTCTTATTAGCCGTTGAATGTAACTCCAGACCTGACTGTCCCTGATAAAGGCCCCGTGAGTCCATCCGACAGGCACATGGGCAAAAATGTTGATTTACCGTGGAATTCGATGTAATTTCATACAAAGGAAAGTGATCATTCATGACTCGTTTTCGACAGCTATGTCTCCTGACGGCATTACTTCTACCGTGGCCGGTTGGATCGCTGCACCCGCAGTACCAAACGTACGATGAGGGTGAAGTAGTGAAGGCAAGGTTCAACTGGTTCTTCGCCCGACGAAACGCCTACGGTCAATTCCCCGCCACACATTACCTTAAGATCCGCAAGCAGGTGGCTGATTTTGAAAGGAACCGCCTCTCCAAATCAATAGGCATGGAACCGTCATGGACATCGGTCGGACCTTCCGCGATCATCAACACCGGCGCGCATAATTACACCGGCCGTATCATCGCGGTCAATGTCAGCCCGTTTGATACCAATGTCGTGCTCATCGGAACGGCGGGCGGCGGTATCTGGAAAAGCACCAACGGCGGACTCACCTGGTCTCCGCGTTCGGACGACTTGGGTTCACTCGCCGTAAGCTGTTTCGCGCGGCATCCGTCCGATCCCGATGTCATTTACGCCGGCACGGGCGAACCCAGTCTCGTCAACGATGCGATCGACGGCGTCGGCGTGATCAAATCCACGGACGGCGGAGATACGTGGAGCGTGACCGGTCCGCTCGGCGTGATACTCACCCACCTGGCGGGCATCGTGGTTAACCAAAACAATCCGAATATTATCGTAGCCGCTAACTACTACAATTCCGCCGATCCGGCCACTAATGGCATTTACCGGTCTACTAACGGGGGAGCTACATGGCAGACCACCAATGCCGTCGGTGCAGAATTCCGGCCATCCAGCCTTGCCGCACACCCCGCAAACAACGACACACTCTATGCGGTCATGGGCAGAACGGTCCTGCCCAACCAGAACGGCATTTGGAGATCGACCAATGCCGGTGCGACCTGGTCTCTCTTTGCCAACGGCGCCGCCAAGGGTTTACCCGATCTTAAGAATCAGGGCGGCAAGTCCGTATTGAGCATTTGCCGCGACCAGCCCAATTTTATGTACGCCATTTTCAGTAATGGGGTTAGCGGCAACGACGAACTGTTAGGTTCCGACAGCGGCCTATTCAAAAGCACCAACGGTGGATTAACCTGGACCAATGCTGCGCTGCCGGACCAATCGAGCGGCGGTCTGTCCTTCTTCAACGGACAAGGGATGTTCGATATATACGTGGCCGTCCATCCGGCCGATCCTCAGAAAGTTTACGCCGGCGGAATCGATATTTTGCGAACAAATAACGGCGGTTCCTCTTGGTCGAATATCACGCAGGGTTACAGCACCCGGAATTTCCATCCGGATCAACAGGCCTTTGCTTTTAATCCGCTCAATCCCAATACGATCTATGTGGTTGGCGACGGAGGCGTGATGAAATCGTATAACGGCGGAACATCGTTCGTTGATCTTAATCACGATCTGACCATCACTCAGTTCATCGGTCTGGCCGTCAGCGCCACCGACACCAATATCGTACTGGCGGGCTCGCAGGACAACGGTACAGAGGTTTTTACAGGCGATCTTAATTGGGATCTTGTAGCGGAAGGAGACGGTGGATTTACGGAGATCGATCCGACCAATCTTAATATTCAATACGGCCAGCGTTATCACGTGGCGCCGGATGGTTTTTCCCAGCTCAAAACGGTCAATCTGTGGGAGTCGTCCGCTAATATCAATTCCGGCCTGAACGGCGGCGACCGGTCGGAATTCTACGTGCCCTACACTCTTGATGAAAATAATCCTGCGAGGTTATTTCTCGGATCGTACCGAGTCTATCGGACGACCAACGGCGGAAGTGCCTGGACCGCCGTCAGCGGCGATCTCACCGGAGGCTTTCATACGATCACCGCCATCCGTGTTGCCAAGAAGAATTCGAACTACGTGTGTGCCGGAACTTTTAACGGGCTGATCCATCTGTCCACCAATGCCGGCAACAGCTGGATATCGGTCACGCCGGGCACTTTTCCGGAACGTCCGATCGGCGATATCGCCTTCGACCCCAACGACGAGAATATTATCTATGCGGCCTTTCAGGGGTTCGCCACGCTGGGACAACAGGACCATTTGGGACATATATGGAAAACAACGAATGGCGGATCGGCTTGGACCAATGTTTCCGGCGACCTGCCCGATATCCCCGTCAATGCCCTCGCGATCAATCCGTTTGATGCATCGGAAATGGTTGCCGGAACCGATGCCGGCCTTTTCCGCACGACCAACGGCGGGGTCAATTGGACGCCTTTTAACAACGGCTTCCCATCCGGCGCGTTTGTTATGAGATTGGTAGTGCATCAGCAGACCGGCCTGCTATTCGCGTCGACGCACGGCCGCGGCGTATTCAAGACGCCTTTCTTCAAACACGCATTGACCTCCGACATCAGCCCCCGTAAACCTGCGGAATCTCAGACGGTCACAGTTACCGCTACGGTACAGGATGCCGGTTCTACGGTCATGTTATTCTATGGAAAGAACGACTTGCTCGCGATGGATTCCGTTTCGATGACGTTTGACGGAACGAAATTCTCAGCGCAGATTCCTCCCTCGTATGTAACTAAGAACGGATTGTGGTACCGGATCCGGGTTTCAGGAACGGAAGTCATTTATTCACCGTCTGAAACGGGACGAACGAATATTCCCATCCGCCTTAGTACCAGTACCATCGCCTCCGTGGTCAATAGTGGAGCCCATGCCGACGGCCTGACACCAGATACGTGGAACAGTTTTTCGTTGCCGTTCGACACTAAAGTCGCTCTCGCCAAAATTTTTGGTTCTCAGCAATTCGATAACGGTGTGCCGACCAATTGGGCGGCCTACAGCTACAATCAGGTTCCGATATCGCAATTGACGCTCGTTTCGGGAACCGGCTATGTGATCCGGCACTCCAGAAAATCGGCCGTCATTATCGGCGCGGATTCCGCTTATACCAACGGCCCCGGCGTTTTCAACGACCTGATCCTTAAACCAGGATGGAATCTTATCCCGTGGCCGTTCACTTTCGGTTCACAGGCGCAGGTGACCGATGCGGCAAAGATCGGCGCCGTATGGACATTGAACGAAAACAATTGGTCTCATTCGTCCGATTTTAAGCCCTTTTCCGGTTATGCTGTTTACAATAAAACCGCGGGAAATTTGCCGCTTGGCAGTGTTCTGACGTGGAACGCAGCCGCATCCAAATACGCTACAACACCTTCCGTCCGTCTGTTGTGCAAAGCGGGCAGATACGAAGATAATTACAATTTTGCGGGACTTGCAGAAAACGCCGGCGACCTCACGGATGTTTTTGATGAGGGTGAACCTCCGGGGTTTGACCATTACCTTTCCATGTACTTTGCCGGAGAAGGAGATGTAAGACTGTCTTCCGATTTCAGAGATGTGAACTCCGATGGACACATCTGGGATATCACGATCGATAACCGAACGGCGGAATCACGGATCACGTTATCATGGGATAAACAATTTCTGCCTCATAGCTCTTCCCTGATACTCGTGGACGTCACACACCGTGTTTTCCTTGATCTGAATACCGAAGAGACTTATACCTTCAAGAGTGAAGAAGAAAACCGGTTCAAACTGGTCATGGGCAATGCCGGATATGTCGAAGGTAAGACGAACGAAATACGTAAATTATTGCCGGAAACATTTGCCTTGAATCAAAATTTCCCGAATCCTTTTAATCCGGAAACATTCATACCGTTCGATATCCGGGAAGGCACGCATGTCAAACTGAAGGTGTTCAATATTCTCGGACAGGAAATACGAACGTTGAAGGAGGGATTCCTGCAGACGGGTTCATACTCCGTCACATGGGACGGCAAGGACCAGCGGGGATTCAGCGTTGCCAGCGGCATCTACATCTATCGCCTGGAAGCGGGAAAATTCATCCAAAGCCGGAAAATGCTTTTGATCAAATAAACCTAATGATGGAAAGACCAATGGTACAACGTCTGATTATTCTCGTAATATTTTTCCTCCTTACGTTACCGGCCTGCCAGAAGAACCCGGTGGCTAGCGATGAAGAGCCTTTGGAATTCCCGGGTTTTCCGGAGACCTCCGAATAGCCTAAAATAAAAAAAGCGTCCCGCCATCCGGCCGAACGCTTTCTACTTTACGAGAAAAAACGTTATCTCATTTCACACGCGTGATCACACCGTCTTTGATCTCAAAATTGCCGGGTCCAATCTTGAATAGCATCCGTTTGCGGGCGGTCGTGGTTCCGGTATTATTCTGACCCGCCGTCGCCGTATATTCGAACATGGCTGTCACTTCATTATTCAGGTTGAGCGTCTGATTGGTCTTCAGTACCGTGGTCCCCTTTTCACCAAACGATTTATTCTCCCAGGCCGTGGCATCGAGGAACTGCTGGTTGCGGGCCGTTGTCTTTTCCTGCATGGATTTCCATTCCTCCGGCGTGATCTTCTTCAGGGTCTTCAAAGCATCGGTACTGTAAGCCTTATCCTGGGCCAGTACCGGACTGATCTGTATGAAACTCAACAACAAAGCCGCGCTCAGGGCTGTTAAAGTTTTCATCTTTTTCTCCATGTGTTTTCTTTTTTATTAATCTAAGGATGCGGTTTTTTAAAGTCAAATATAAATTCCGTCCGCCACACGGCCGAACCGCCGTGTCAAATTCCGCCTTGATTTATGACCTGAATTTTTCTATCATTGGTATGGTTACTCGATTTTACAAATCAGGATATCCCCTATGAAATTGCGCGTGGCCAGCATTACCGACCGCGGCCTTAATCCCAATCGTACGCACAACGAGGACAGTTATCTGGTGGCCGAACCTCTGTTTATTGTCGCGGACGGCTTGGGGGGTGAACTCGCCGGGGAAGTGGCCAGTCATATGACCATCGAAAAATTCAAGGAATTCTTTGAAGACGCGACCCGCGAAGACGGTTTGACACCGGCCGGAGAACTTAAAGTCCTCGAGCGCGTGGTCAAACGGGTCAATGCGGTGGTGCATGAAGAAGCGCAGAAACCCGAGTACCGCAATATGGGCTCGACCCTTTCAATACTTTATTTCTACATGAACGAATCGTTGATCGGCCATGTCGGCGACAGCAAGGTATTCCGCGTGCGCGGCGGTATGGTCGAGCAATTGACCAGGGACCAGAGCATCGTACAGCAGATGATCGACAAAGGCGTCATCACACCGGAACAGGCGCGCCGGCATCCTATGCGCAACGTACTCTTGAACTGCATTGCGCACAAACCCGATGTGGATGTATACACGAGAGAACTTGATGTAAAAGCCGGGGATTTTTATCTGATTTGTTCGGATGGGGTTTCCGAGTACGTCACGCCGGAAAAGATCAAAGAGCTCAGCGCCAGCGGCTCCTCGCCCGAGGAAATCTGCGAAACCATCAAAGCCACCGCATACGAAGGCGGAGCGATGGACAACCTGACGGCCATCGTCATCTTCGTGGATGCCGTCAACGGAACGGCCCGTTAACCTTCCTTCTTCTTCTCCGCAATGATCTTCTTGAGCTGTTCAATGTCATTAAGAAGTTGTTTCTGCTTCTGTGACATGCGGTAAACATAATAGAAGATCAGGATCCAGACCACCGCGAACGCGGCGAACAAATAGGACATATTTTCCATGAGTAACTCCGATTAATGACGATCGATGTTCGTTGTTGATTTTTCGGGTTATCAGAAAGATACCGAGGCCGTTTCCGGCGGGTAATAACGCGTATAAACGATATCGCTCAGCCGTATGGCCTCTTTGCAGTACGGGTCCACTTTGGCGGCGGCCAAGGTCTCATCCAGTACGGCGATGGCTTCTTTCCAGGTCTTGGTTCGGTTGATCGCGCTTATGAATTCGTGATAATGCTTCGTGTCGCTCTGAAAGATCGCGTTGAGGAAAATCTTCTCGTCTTTCGGAGTGATCAGGGATTGCAGAAGCACCAATTGGTCCGATTCTTTGAGAGCGCTTAGCTTGATCGCGCTGGTGTCGTCCGAAAAACTCTCGACCAGTTCCTCTTTGATAAATTCTCCGGTCACGTCCGACGCATGTTCGATTTTTGGGGTCATGACCACGCTGCGCGGCGTATCGGTATTGGTCTTGGGCTGGTCACTCATGACCGGCGCTTTCAGCTGGTCCGTCGGATCCTTCTTCGCCTTCTTGGCGATGATCTGGTTAATATCGATCAACTCACCGCTTTCATCGTCCTTCAGAACTTTTTCGATGATCACGTCCGTCGTATCTTTACGAACCTCCACGGCCGGCTTCGTTTCTTCGGCCGGCGGCGGCATAACGGGAACGGCCTTCTTTTCTTTGAGGATATTGAACCGGTTCAATACCTGGCGAAGCCCGTAAATATTGATCTCTTCACTGCCGAGTTCCTTCTCGATATTCAGGGCTACTTCGTAATCGCGCAGCGAACGGTCAACAAATGCTTTCATCAGGAGATCGGTGCGGATACTCTTGGAGTCCTTGCCCTGCAGATCGTTGATCTCTTTCATGATGAGACCGCAGAGTTTGAGAACATTGTCCAGGTTGCCTTGTCCGAAGAGGCTTTGGTTGATCTCCGCGATCAGAAGCCGCAGCTGTCCTTTGGTCAAATGAGTGATCTTCTTGGCATGCGCATACTTTTCTAACGCGTCCGGATAATAGCGGAACTTCTCGAATCCGCGGAACTGGATCACGATATCGGTCACGCTTCGCGCCGCCGTTTCCTTAAATAACAGTTTCTCGATCGTAGCCAGCGGCATGATGATGTATTCCAGTTTGACCAGAAGCGTGTCCTTGATGATCTTTTCGATATCGCTTTTGGGAATGAAGAAATGCTTCTTGAGTTCGTCCACCAGCTGATCTACGCTTTTTAAAACCGCGTCCGAAGCGTACTGAACTCTGGGATCATCGGGTGCGGCCAGGATCCGTTTCTTCTCGTTCGCAAAAACATCCTCATAACGCAGCATGAATATCTGACGGATCACCTCGTCGGCGTTCTTGTGGGTCAACTCGTAATACGACCAGCGGGACTGCGACGGATTGATCTTCAGCTGCAGCTGCGCGAGTACGGATTCTATGATGGATTCGAACATAGGTCCTTTATTTGATATGGTCCTTTTGATTCATGATGAAATAGGACAACGTTTCCAATTCCATCGCCGTATTCTCCTGCCGTACGACCACATGGTGCGGCACGTGCAGGCGTTTGGGAGCAAAATTAAGGATTCCCTTCACGCCGGCCTTGTTCAGCCGTTCCGCCACGGTCTGAGCCGCAGAGGCAGGTATGGCGAGGATCGCGATCTCAATATTATCCTTCTGGCATTCCGACTCGATCGCTTCAATGTCCTTAACAACCAAAGATTTTAGCGGCTTGCCAATTTTAGAAGGATCGTTGTCAAAGATGGTTTTGATATGAAAACCATGGGCCTTGAATTCCGCGTAATCGATCAAAGCGGAACCGATATTACCGGCTCCGATGATCGCCACATTCCACTGCCGGGTAAGGCCGAGGATGACCGCTATATGATTTTTCAAATCCTGGGTATTATAGCCCAGACCGCGGCGTCCGAAATTACCGAAGAAAGAAAAATCTTTTCGGATTTGAGCCGAGGTCACGCCCTCCAGTTTAGCTAACTCCTCGGAAGACACATGTTCCACGTCCTCCTTGATGAGCTCATTCAGCGTACGATAGTACTTGGAGAGCCGTTTGACCGTCGATCCCGACACCCTGACCGGTTTCTTTTTTGCGGGCGCTTTTTTCGTCTTTCTTTTGGTTTTCATGTTTTTACTCGCCTTCGTTTTCGTTGGCATCATCTTCCTGAATACTTGTTATATCGGAAATGGTATCCCCTTCTTTGAGCTTGACCAGCCGCACGCCCTGGGTATTTCGTCCCATGGTCCGGATATCGGCCATCTTCAGACGGATGACCATTCCGTTCTCGGTAATGATCATCAGATCCTCATTATCGACCACTTCGCGGATCGCGATCATATCGCCTGTTTTATCCGTCGCTTTCATGGTGATAATACCCTTACCGCCGCGCCGCGTGATCCGGTAATCCTCAACCTCGCTGCGCTTGCCGTAACCAAGATCGGAAACCACGAGAATGGTCCCGTTCTCACGTTTCAGGGCCACCATGCCGATTACGAAATCCTTCTTCTCGAGATGGATGCCCGTCACGCCGCGCGCCGAACGACCCATTTCGCGTACGTCGTCATTCTTGAATCGGATAGCGATCCCGTCTTTCGTACCGAGAATGATATCTTGCTTGCCGTCCGTAAGTTTGGCGTCGACCAGATCGTCCTTATTCTCGATCGTGATGGCAATAATACCGCCTTTGCGCGGGTTGCGGAATTCCGACAGATTGGTCTTCTTGATCGTTCCTTCCTTGGTGACCATGACTACGGAGAATTTCTCGTCGAATTCTTTCACGTTGATAATGGCGCGGACGAGTTCGTCCGACTGCTGCTCGATCATGTTGGTGATATGCTTGCCGCGCGCCGTCTTGCCCACCTGCGGAATCTCATACACCTTCAGCCAGTAACAACGGCCTTTGTTGGTGAAGAAAAGGATATAATCGTGCGTGGATGCCACAAAAAGATGTTCGATATAATCATCTTCCTTGGTGGAACCGCCCGAAACGCCCTGGCCGCCGCGTCCCTGCCGGCGGTAGCCGCTGACCGGGAAGCGTTTGATGTAACCCTGATGCGAGATCGTCACGACCATTTCTTCTTCGGCGATCGTATCTTCGAAATCGATGTCTTCCACTTCTTTTTTAAGGATCTCGGTACGGCGATCGTCGCCGAAGATCTTCTTGACTTCCGCTAATTCGTCTTTGATGATCTGCATGCGTTTCTGCCGGCTCTTCAGGATGCCCTGAAGTTTTTCGATCAGTTTGATAACCTCTTTGTATTCGTTCTCGATCTTCTCCACTTCGAGATTGGTCAGACGCTGCAGCTGCATTTTGAGAATTTCGGTCGCCTGGATCTCGGAAAGTTTGAATTTCTTCATCAAACCTTCTTTGGCCGTCTGCGGATCCTTGGCCTTTTTGATCAGTGCGATCACGGCGTCGATATTCTCCAGTGCGATCTTCAGACCCTCGAGAATGTGGGCACGTTTTTCGGCGGCTTCCAGTTCGAATTTGGTGCGCCGCAGAACAACATTGTGCCGATGATCGACAAAATGCTCCAGCATTTGTTTCAGATTGAGCACCATCGGGCGGCCATCCACCAGCGCAAGCATGATGATACCAAAGGTCGTCTGCATTTGGGTGTGCTTGAAGAGATTGTTCATGATCACCTGCGCGTTGGCGTCGCGCTTGAGTTCGATCACGATGCGCATGCCGTCGCGGTCCGATTCGTCCCTCAGCGCGCTGATGTCTTCGACCTTCTTGTCGCGAACAAGTTCCGATATCTTCTCGATCAGGTTGGCCTTATTAACCTGGTAAGGCAGTTCCGTAATAATAATACTGGCGCGGCCGTTCTTAGCGGTCTCGATCAGCGCCCGCGCGCGAACCACGATCTTGCCTTTGCCCGTCTCATAAGCTTCTTTGATCCCGGCCGTGCCGTTGATAATACCGGCGGTCGGAAAGTCGGGACCTTTGATGTGTTTCATCAGGTCTTTGACCGAGGCGTCGGGATTGTCAATAAGAGCGGAGCAGCCGTCCACAACTTCCGTGAGATTGTGGGGCGGAATATTCGTAGCCATACCGACGGCGATACCGGCGGAACCGTTGATCAGAAGATTCGGAATAACGGCCGGCAGAACCGACGGCATTTTGAGCGTGTCATCGAAATTCGGAACAAAATCGACGGTATTTTTTTCAAGATCCCGCAGCATTTCCTCCGCGATTCGCGAGAGACGCACTTCCGTATAACGCATCGCCGCCGGAGAATCACCGTCGACGGATCCGAAGTTACCCTGCCCGTCGATGAGCGGATAGCGCAGGGAAAACGGCTGGACCATACGCACCATGGTATCGTAAACGGCGCTGTCGCCGTGCGGATGGTACTTACCCAGAACTTCTCCCACGATACGGGCGGATTTTTTATAAGGCTTATTGTAGGCCAGTCCGAGTTCGTTCATTCCGTACAGCACGCGGCGATGAACCGGTTTTAGTCCGTCGCGCACGTCCGGTATGGCGCGCGAAACGATCACCGACATCGAGTAATCGATATAACAATCGCGCATTTCCTCTTCAATATTGACCGGCAGAATCTTCTCAATCGTTGACATTAATCTATGGACTCCTCTCTAGTATAATTTTCAATTTCGATTTTGAGACTACACGTCCAGATTACGGACGTATTTCGCGTTATCTTCGATGAATTTGCGCCGAGGTTCCACGGCATCGCCCATCAGCGTCGAAAAGACGTGATCGGCCGTCGCCGCATCCTCAACGGCTACCTGCAGAAGAACGCGTTTGTCCGGATCCATGGTGGTCGTCCACAATTGTTCCGGGTTCATCTCTCCCAGACCTTTGTAGCGCTGGATGTTGACATCGTCCTCTTTGGCCCCCCACTGTTTGAGCAGGCTTTCTTTTTCATCATCATCGAACGCGTATTTCTCTTCTTTGCCTTTCTTTAACCGGTACAGCGGCGGCTGCGCAATATACAGATTGCCGTTTTCGATCAGCGGCCGCATATGGCGGAAGAAGAAGGTCAACAGCAGCGTTCGTATGTGTGCGCCGTCGACGTCGGCATCGGTCATGATGATCACTTTACCGTAGCGAAGATTCTCAATATTGAAATCTTCGGCGCCGATCCCGGTTCCCATCGCGCTGACGAGGGTCAGAATTTCATCGTTGGAAAGCATCTTATCCAGACGCGCTTTTTCGACGTTGAGGATCTTGCCTTTGAGGGGAAGGATCGCCTGGAATTTGCGGTCGCGGCCCTGTTTGGCGGAACCGCCGGCGGAATCTCCCTCGACGAGGTAGATCTCGCAAAACTGCGGATCGGTGATGGAACAGTCGGCCAGTTTACCGGGCAGACCGGAATTCTCAAGGGCGTTCTTACGGCGCGTCAGATCGCGGGCTTTACGCGCCGCTTCGCGCGCACGCGCGGCCATCATGATCTTATCGATGATCTGTTTTGAAACGCCGGGATTCTTTTCCAGAAACTCGCTCAGCCCGTCGCCGACGGCCGACTCCACGATTCCTTTGACCTCGCTGTTACCGAGTTTGGTCTTGGTCTGTCCTTCAAACTGAGGCTCGGCCACCTTCACGCTGATGATCGCCGTCAATCCTTCGCGTGTATCGTCTCCGGTGATCGAGATGCCTTCTTTTTCTTTGATCAGATTGTTCTTGGTTGCATAGTTATTCAACGTGCGCGTCAGCGCCGTGCGGAATCCCGACAAATGCGTGCCGCCTTCGACGGTGTTGATGTTGTTGACATAACTGAACACGTTTTCGTTGTACGAATCGTTGTACTGAAAAGCGATCTCGACCGGCGTACCTTCTTTTTCAACGGAGATATACACCGGTTTTTTCATGATCGACTGGCGTGTTTCGTCCAGGTACTTCACAAATTCCGCAATACCGCCTTCGTAATGGTATTCTTCTTTTTTCTTGTCCCTCTTGTCTTCCAGCGTGATCCTCAAATTGGAATTCAGGAATGCCAATTCACGGAGCCGGCCCGATAACGTTTCAAACGACCAGGCGATCTTTTTGAAGATGGTCTTGTCCGGCAGAAAATCCACCGTCGTACCGGTTTCTTTGGATTTTCCGATCTCCACAACTTTGGAAACGGCTTTGCCCTCTTTGTATTTCTGCTGGTAAATCTTGCCGTTACGGTGAACTTTTACTTCGCACCATTCCGTGAGAGCGTTGACCACCGAAGCGCCGACGCCGTGCAAACCGCCGGAGACCTTATAAGTGTTCTTGTCAAATTTACCGCCCGCGCCGAGCACGGTCATGACCACTTCTACGGCCGGCTTCTTTTCCGTTGGATGCATATCCACGGGGATACCGCGCCCGTTGTCCACGACCGTAATGGAGTTATCTTCATTGATCGACACATTGATCTCGGTGCAATAACCGGCCATCGCTTCATCAATGGAGTTGTCCACGATTTCATACACAAGATGGTGGAGTCCGCGAACGCTCACGTCGCCGATATACATCGCCGGACGGCGGCGCACATGCTCCAAGCCTTCCAGAACCTGGATATTCTCCGCTTCGTACTTACTGGTTTTCTTCGTCTCTTTTTCTGCCACTGCCATTTTTTATATTGTTCCTTTATTTATGAGTAGTAACTATCTGAATATAATTTCCTTCACCAGCGTTTCACCCAAAGCTTCATTCAGTCTTTGTTTGATCATCTGTTTCTGATAGAAAAGTTCATGCCTCCACACACTGTTGCTCACTTCTATAAAAAGTACGCCGCGTTCGATCTTTACCGCTTTGGCTCTTTTGGTGAACGCGTCTCCCATGATCCGGTCAAATTCCGTCACGACCATTTGTTCGTGCACGCGGTTGTCGATACCCAGGCTGGCGAGCAGCTGCTCCAGTTCCGACCCGATGGTTTTTATCGGAGCCTTGCTCATACTTGTTCCGCGACCATTCCTTCTTCAACAAGGAAATATTTGATGTTCTTGCCCGTATGAAATTCCATTCCTTCATCGGCCGTGGTCAAGAAGACCTGACCCGCCTGATCCAGATAATCCATCAGATGCCGGCGGCGATCCCAATCCAGTTCTGAAAACACATCGTCCAGCAGCAGCAAGGGCTTTTGTTCGAGCCGCTCCGTGATATACAGAAGTTCGGCAAATTTCAGGGCGATCGCCATGGTCTTCAATTGACCCTGCGAACCGTAATCCCGTATATCCTTGCCATTCAGCAGGAAAACGACCTCATCTTTATGGGGTCCGTAAAGGGATAATTTCCTTTGCATTTCCCGTCCCCGGCCTTCGCGAAGCTGTGCCAGAAACGTATGTTCGATCGTGCGGGTTGAGTCTTCTTCCATCCAGATCGTGAGAGTATCTCCGTCGGCGATGGAGCTTTTGTACGCCATATCCACCGCCTCATCATCGGCGGCGATGCGCCGGTAAACCTGTTCCGCCAGTCGGGCAAAAGGACGGACGAATTCGATCCGTCTTTTGATGATCTTAGACCCTGTCTGCGCCAGTTCCCGGTCCCAAACGTCGAGACTGTCCATTCGAAGTTCCGGGCCGTTCAGCAGAGCGTTTCGCTGCCTCAATGCCTGACGGTATTCCTGAAGGTCTTTGAGGTAAACCGCATGAAGCTGGGACAGCGCTATATCCATCCACCGGCGTCGGTTTCCGGGCGCTCCGGAAACGATCTGCACATCCTCGGGCGATGAGACTACCGCGGGAAATTTTCCGATCAGTTCGGAGAACCGCTCAAGCCGTTTCTTATCGATCAGGATCGATTTCCCCTCCGCACGGTGACAGACCGCACGCACACTCATTTCCAAAGAACCCGTTTGAAAGCGTCCTTCCACATCAAAAAAAGGCGCATCAAAACGTATCGCCGTCGTATCGTCCTGGGTCTTAAAACTTCTGGACAGACAAAGGTAATAGACCGCTTCTAAAACAGACGTCTTGCCTTGTCCGTTGCGTCCCTGGATGAAATTAATATCCGGGCTGAGCTCCAACTCAGCCGTTTCATAATTCCTGAAATCCTTGAGACGTACTTGGGCAATATACATTCATTATCATGAATTGAACATTAATCGTTGAGCCGAACGGGCATCACAAGCATCATCTGGTGTTCGTTTTCCATCTGCTGCGACGGTGTGATGATACCCGCGCTCGTCGCGTTCTTGAAATGGATCACGACTTCCGGCGTATCCACATTGTTCAGCGCCGCCAGCAGCAACTGCGAGTTGTAACCGATCTGCAGGTCCTCGCCTTCGTACTCCGCCTGTACTTTTTCCATACCGGTATTGCCGCCGTCGATATCCTCCGCAGAGATGGCGATGGCTTTCTTGCTCATGGCCAGACGGATCTGATGCGTGATCGGATTAGCAAAGATGGACACACGCTTGAATGCATCGGCCACGGTATGCGTGTCGGCCGTAAGCTTTTTATCATTGTTCGCGGGTATGACACGCTCGTAATCGGGATACGTTTCATCCAAAATGCGGCTGTACAACTGCGTGTCGCCCATATCGAACCGTATATGGTTCTGCCCTATATTGATATGTACCGTGTCCTTGCCCGACTTCGCCACTTCGCTGAGCGCTTTCGTCGGAACGATCACATGGGTCTTTTCTTTGATGGTGGACTCAAACTTGGTGCAGACCATTTTTGCCAGACGGTGCCCGTCGGTCGCCACCAGGCGGAATTCCTTATCCATGATCTGAAATAACACGCCGGTCAGGGCCGGACGCAATTGATCGGAAGATACCGCGAACGTGGTCTTGCCGATCATGCGCGACAACATCTTTGCTTCGATCTTGAGGGAACCTTTTTCGTCGATCATAGGAAGCGCCGGATAATCATCATCCGATTCTCCCGACATTTTGTAGTCGCCCTTGTCGCACTTCACGGACAATTTGAACTGCGGATCGGAAGCGATCTCGAGAGGAATATTAGGAAGATTCTTGATCAGTTCGCTGAATTGTTTCGACGGCACCGTCAGACTGCCGGGCTGTTTGATCTCCACCGGTATCTTCGTTGTGATGGATACATCAAGATCGGTCGCCGTCAGGTGAAGAAAGCCGTCCTGAACTTTGAACATGATATTGCCCAGCACCGGCAGGGTCGTCTTGGCGGGCACTACACTGATGACGCGCGCGAGTCCTTTGCTCAGATCAGCCTGTGAAACCGAAAACTTCATGATATACTCCTACAATGGTAAAGTTGGTGTACGTAGAGGACGTTCGTCTATCAAACGATCTTGCAGTAACCACGGTGAATGTTCGAAAAACCTTGTAAAATAGCCGTTTTTCAAGGGTTGGCTGTGAACCCATAAACGGGAAAGAATAGGTTTTTTTTAGCAGAAATTCAAGTGAAAAAACGGCCACGGAGAGGTAAAAACGTCTATTTCCCGCACACCAAAACAAATTCTCTGGAAGCGTCGGTCAACGGGTTCTCTTCAAAATCTCCATAAAGGCCCAATAGCTTCAAACCGGCCATGCGGATCAGGTGTTCCAGTTCGTAGCGAAAATAGTAACGCATCGGAAAAGACCATGTCTCATCGTGCGTCCCGTCGTCATCCTCCCAGATATATCGCATCGAAACATGGTTGATCTGCCTCGACGGATTGGGTCGAACGGAGGTGATTCTTTTCAACTTTCTTCCTTCTTTCCACGATCCATCAAAATCGACCGTCGGTTCCAGACCTTTGCTGCACAATACCGGATCAGGATCAAAAAGATCCCAGACAAAAATGCCGTTTGCGCTGAGGTGCGCTTTGATTCGCGAAAGCGCCGCCAATTGATCCTCAATACCGATCAGATGAGAAAATACGCGGAAAGGCGCGGCGATGAGATCGAAGCGTTTACCCAGTGTGAAATCCCGCACATCCGCTTGTTGCACCCGATGCGTTTCTTTTTCCGGCATCCGTTGCTTCAATTGCTCCAGCATGGCCTCGTTGATATCCAGACCGTATATGTCAACGCCCTTCTGCAGAGCATCCATAAAGAGCCGGCCCGTTCCAACGCCAACTTCCAGCACCGTACCATTGCATTCCGTCATTTTTCTCAAGTAAAAATCATGGTCCACGGATGTCCGGATCTTCGCATAGATCACGTCGTAAAACCGGGCAACAAAGTCGGGGTAATGAGATTCGTCTTTCATAAAAATACGATTGAATTAATATTGACTCAGGAAATATATTAACCTAAATTTCTTACCGCAAGCCGTCTTTTACAAGAACCTATTTTTCAACACTATGTTGAACTCCTTATCCGTTTTTCTACTCATGGTAATATTGGGCGCACGTCCTGCGGTTGCCGGCGACGATACCTTGACCGCGGCAAGTGTCATTGAGAAGGCGCGCGAGGCCGCGAGGCAAAACCGGCTGAAGACATACAAGCTCAAGACCTACACCAAGTCTTTCCTCAATCGTTACGACAAGAAGCGGAATGCCTTCGTGACCGAAGCGACGACCTTCGTACACTCGGACGTCTATTGGAAAAAACCCAACCAGCGCCGGGAGATCGAAACCGCTTACCGCCATGTGCATGTTCCAAAATTCTTCGAATACGACGATTTTGATTTCGGCATGATCGACGATTTCAGCCGCAGCAATATTCCGGTCAGCAATACGTCCGTAGTGGGCCCCTTGTCGCCGGAAGCTGAGCGTTATTACCGTTTTGAACTTCTGGATACCGTCACTGTTAAAGGATTTTCGTGTTACCGTGTTCGTATTTCTCCGAAAACGGAATATAAACCGCTGATGGACGGCACGCTTGCCATCACGGCCGATACGTACCGCCTCATACAGGCCGATGTGACTTTTAATTCCGGCGTTAAATTATTCCCTCAGCCGAAAACTTTTACCTTGCGCCAGACTTTTGCTTTGCAGAACGGTACGCATTGGATACCGGACGAGTGCGACTGGCGCCTCCGGTTTGACGGGTCATTGATGGGCTATGAGATCAATGCCGAATGGTACAGCGTTTCAAAGACCTATGCGTGCGAGATCAATCCGGTCATTGACGACAGAATATTCTCAGGACGGCTTATTGAACAAACGGCCGATGCCCGTTATAAAGACTCGACCTTCTGGAATGAGAACCAGATCATTTCCATGACGGCCGAAGAGGAAGAGGGATTTCGCACACTCGCCTCCCTGCAGGAGAACACGAAGATCCTGTATCCCGATATGCAGAGTTTCGATCTCAAGCAGAAGAAAGAAAATGTACGCTGGGGCTTCAAGGCCCTGCCCGATTTCCGTTACAACCGCGTCGAAGGCACTTTCCTCGGCGGCGAGATCCAGTTGAACAATATCGCCTTAAAACGCTACCTTCGCGACCTTTCTCTCAAAGGCAAATTCGGATACGGCTTCATGGACAAGCAGTACAAGTACGTCGGAGAGGTGCGCAAGGCTTTCTTTTCTCGTACTTTTGCTATGGGTGCACGCTACTACGATGACATCGCTTACCGTGAGATTGCCGGTAATGTACTGACCAACAGCCTCACAGCCTTGACGTACCGCTACGATGCGTTCAGCTATTACTATATCAAAGGATACGAAACTTTCGTTCAGATCAAGCCGCGGTACAATCTGAAAATCGAATTCAATTACACCGATCGTACGGACGATTCCACCAGCCGCAATGCCAAATACGCTTTGGTCGATTGGCTCTATAAGAATTTCGATCCGGTGTACCCGATCAATATCGGACGTATGAGGCGGATCTCGGCTTCGGTGAGTTACATGCTGGGACACGGAACCGGCATCACGTCCCGGGAAGTGTACTGGATACTCGAAGGCAACGTTGAGCATTCGAGCCGCGGATTTCTCAAAAGCGATTTCAATTTTACAAAATATTACGGTACGGCGCGGTTCCACTACCCGACCACACGCCGGGGTTCTCTGGACGGAAAAATCTACGGAGGCTACGGAACGCACGAGTTACCGCAGCAATATCTTTTCGATCTCTACGGAGGTTCCTCACCTTATGCGTTGAAAACCGTCGGACTGCGGGAGGCCGAAGGCAATCATTTTCAAGGTAATTATATGGCCGAGATCGCCCTTGAACACAATTTCGGAGGGGAGTGGTTGGAGCGCACCGGCCTGCCTTTCTTGAGGGACGGAAATATCGACCTGATCCCGACTTTTGCCGTCGGTTATGCGGAGTTCTCCAAGGGTACGTTTCGCCATCTCCCGGATAAGGATGTGCTTGACCTGCACAGACCCATTTTCGAAGCCGGTTTTGCCATTGGTGACATTCACCGTTTTGCACGCCTCGATTTGTCCTGGCGCCTCAATCAGCGTCAAAAAGGGACCATGAATTTCAATATTCTCTTTTCGATCATGCTTCAGAATTATTAGGGCTTATTTTCAGGCTTTACTTTCAAAGAAGCTTTTTTTAAACTATAACGGTTATAATTCACAGCCAGTCTTTCTCCTCTTCATACTCGATTGTATAAGAATCAATAATCTTTTGTTCTCGGATACATACGTGATTTAACTTCTAAAAAAGGAGAATCTTATGGAAAAAAGACTGAGCGGACAGAAGGCGCTGGTGACAGGAGCCAATTCGGGGATTGGAGCCGCCATCGCACAAAGACTGGCTGCCGAAGGCGCCGACGTGGTGATCAACTGGCTATTCAATGAAGACGCCACCAAGGCCCTGACCGAAAAAATCAATAAGTCCGGCGGCGGAAAGGCCATCGGTCTCAAGGCCGATGTGTCCAACGAAGAACAGGTTGAGACCATGTTCAATCAGATGTTCAAGGAATTCGGAACGATCGACATTCTGGTGAATAACGCAGGTATAGAAATACACAATTTTCTCGAAAACGTGACCAAAGCCGAATGGGATAAGGTGATCGGTGTCAATCTGACCGGTAATTTCTTATGCTCGCGAGCGGCCGTTCGTCAATTCCTGAAAAATGAGAATCGACCCAATTCCCGTGCCCGCGGTAAGATCGTAAATATTTCCTCGGTGCATCAGGTGATCATGTGGGCCGGATTTGCATCTTACTGCGCCACCAAAGCCGGGATCAATTTATTTGCTCAATCCGTGGCTCAGGAATACGCCGACAAGAAGATCCGTATCAACAGCGTCGCTCCCGGCGCCATAAAGACACCGATCAATCAGAACGTATGGAGCGATCCCAAGGGTATGGCCGATCTTATGACCAAGATGCCCTACGGCCGTATCGGAGAGGTCGAGGATGTCGCGGCCGCGGTCGCTTTCCTGTGTTCGGATGAAGCCGATTATATTACCGGTACGACGCTTTATGTGGACGGCGGTATGTGCCTTTATCCGGAATTCCGTTTCGGCGGATAATCATAATACGCATCTGCTATGCCCGATGATGACATAAAAGAAGAAGTTTCGCCGCCTGCGAAGGTTCCCAACGGTTCCACTCGGTATGAAGAAGAGGAACTCGGAGCTTATCTTCATCTTAAGATCGAAGAGAAGCAGGAACCGGAGCTGGAGCTTGAGAAAGCGATCATCCCGGACTCCGTCCGTAAACAAAAATTCTGGAGACGCTTTCACACGCACCGAAAAGTCTTTGCCTCGCGAACGGCGGAGTTCTTCAAAGACAGCCGCAAAATGTTCGTGGTCTGGATGATCATCATCGCGGTGATCATGATCGGTCTGTATTTCAATTGGGACCGCGGCATCGTCGGCGGGGCGGTCGTCATCTTCGGCATCGTGTCCAGCGCTTTTGCATGGCTGGGTGCGGGACTTCTCAGTCTCATCGGTCTTATCCCGTTCATCGGACCGATCCTTGTGACCATACTGAGTTCCTCCCTATTGTGGATCATCAACGGTTTGGGTTATTTTGTTTCCGTCGTGGCTATCAAGGCGGGACACGGCAAGACCGTACTGAATTACCGCCTGCTTGTCATTGTCTTTCTCACCGGACTTGTGACGGGCTACGTGGTGGCCAAGATCATTCAGTAGAGATTGAAATTTTTTGATTGGACTTTCTAAGACCGAATATGTACTATGGCACGTCTTTTTAGGATTCTCAACTAACCTTTTATCCATACAAGAAATTGACCTGGAGGCTTTCCCTGTATGAGTAAGACAACCGAAGATCTCATTAAAGAACTAAAACACGGACGGCTGGAAATCCGTGAAGAAGCCGCCTTTGAGCTGGGCGGCTTCGATGAACCCGTCGTCGTCACCGCTTTGATTGAAGCGTTCAAAAGTGACCTCGAAGTGGGCGTCCGAAGCGCCGCCGCGGAATCGCTGGGCCGCCTCGGTAAGAAGGAGGCTTTCGACATCCTGATGCATGGGCTCAAAGCTTCGGAATACATGGTTCGCAGTTCCTGCGCTTATGCGTTGGGGAAATTGGGCGACAAACGCGCCGGAGACGCTTTGTTTTTCCTGCTGAAAGATACCGATCACAGCGTTGTGAGTGCGGCCGCACATGCCCTTGCCAAACTGGGCGATAACCGCGCCGTATTACCGCTGGTCAAGATCGTCGAGACCGGCCGCCATCGTCAGCAGATCGGCGCCGTACGCACTTTGGGCGACCTCAAAGACCCGCAGGCCGTGCCCGCGCTGACAGCACTTTACAAAAAAACGACCGATCCAGACATGAAGCAGGCCATCATACGCGCTTTGGACGATATCAATGCCAAAGGGTGTGAGGATGTGCTTATGGAAGCACTGAGTGACTCCATATCTTTCGTTCGCCGTTACGCCGCCGATGCGCTGGGCAATATCAAACATGGTCCCGCAAAGGAAAACCTGAAAAAACTGGCGGAATCCGACGAAGACCCCGATGTTAAGAAGATGGCCAAAGAGGCGCTGGCCAAGATAGGTTGATCCGGCGGTCTGACATAGCGCCGCTATTCATAATCGCGGTTCTGACTTGGGTAACTTCATGTTCAACTTCGAAAACGTTGTCGGACGACGAACTGAGATCGAGGGCAAAGCAATACGCCCGTGAATGTATCCTGATCGATACGCATGTGGACGTCCCCTATCGCCTGCGTGAGAAATCCGCCGATATTTCCCAAAGGACCGAAGACGGTGATTTTGATTATGTCCGGGCCGTAGATGGCGGACTCCATGCGCCTTTTATGTCGATTTACGTCCCATCCGAATACGAAAAGACCGGCGGCGCCAAGTTGCTGGCCGATACTTTGATCGACATGGTCCAGCAATGGACCGTCCAATGGCCGGACAAATTCGCCATGGCCTACTCCACGGCCGATGTCAGGAGACAATTCAGATCCGGCAAGATATCTCTCTGCCTTGGCATGGAGAACGGCTCGCCCATCGAACACGACCTGAAAAATCTGCATCATTTCTACCGGCGAGGCATACGATACATCACGCTGACCCACGCCAAAGACAACCATATCTCGGACTCTTCTTACGATACAGCGCGCACTTCGCACGGCCTCAGTCCTTTTGGTGAAGAAGTGGTCAGGGAAATGAATCGTATCGGCATGTTGATCGACGTTTCACATATTTCGGACGAAGCCTTTTACACCGTGCTGGCCGTTTCCAAAGCGCCGGTGATTGCCTCGCATTCATCGTGCCGCCGTTTCACACCGGGGTGGGAAAGGAACATGTCCGATAACATGATACGTCTGCTGGCGGCCAACGGCGGTGTGATCATGATTAATTTTGGATCTTCGTTTATCAATAACGAATACCGTAAACGCGATTCCGTATTGTGGCATCAGGCTGAAGAAGCTGTGAAGTCCGCCGGCCTTAACTTGGATGACCATGCCGGACAGGATTTTCTACATCGCTACCTGAAAGAACATCCGATCGGATTTTATGCCGACGTAAAAGATGTGGCCGATCATATCGATCATGTGGTCAAACTGGTGGGTATCGATTTTGTCGGATTCGGATCGGATTTTGACGGAGTCGGAGACTCCCTCCCCACAGGTCTCAAGGATGTATCGCAATACCCCAACCTGATATACGAACTCTTGAAAAGGGGCTATTCAAAACGGGATATTGAGAAGATCTGCGGAGGAAACTTGTTACGCGTTTGGTCCAAGGTAGAAGCTACAGCGGCGCACTGATTCTTTCTTGTCTTTTCACCTTTTCCCATTCATAACAAAAAACCGTATGACCGGGTTCTATTTCAACAGGACCCGGTTTTTCAATTTGGCACTGTTTGGAGGCATACGAACAACGCGGTGCGAAGTGACAACCCGGAGGGAATGCGGAAGAATCGGGAACCTGTCCCGGAATCACCGCCAGGCGGCCCTGGACGCGGTCTATGGATGGAACGGCGCCGAGCAGACCGAGAGTGTAAGGATGCCGCGGGTTTCTAAACAGAGTCTCGGCATCGCCGGTCTCGACCGGTTTAGAAGCGTACATGACCGTCACGCGATCGGCCGCCTCCGCCACAATACCGAAATCGTGCGTGATCAGCAATAGGCCCATACCCGTTTCTTTCTGATAACTTTTCAAAAGTTCCAGTATCTGTGCCTGCACGGTCACGTCCAGCGCCGTGGTGGGTTCGTCGGCTATAAGAAGCGCCGGTTCACACGAAAGCGCCATCGCGATCATCGCGCGCTGACGCATGCCGCCGGATAACTGATGAGGGTATTCCCCGTATTTCTTCTCGGCATCGGGCAGACCAACTTTCTCAAGAAGTGAGATGGTCTTGGCTTTCGCTTCCTTTCTTGAAAGCCGCCGGTGAAGGATCTGGGCTTCATCTATTTGGTCGCCGATAGTGAGAACCGGATTCAACGATGTCATGGGCTCCTGAAAGATCATCGCCACTCTGTGACCGCGCATTTGCCGCATGCGATCTTCCGAAAGCGCCATGAGATCCGTTCCTTCAAAGACCAGCTCATCCGCTTTGATTTCCCACGGCTTAGGAAGAAGACGCAGTATGGAAAGCGCCGTTACGCTTTTCCCGCACCCGGATTCTCCCACAAGACAGAGTGTTTCCTCTCGATTGATCTCAAGCGCCAGATCGTCAACGGCCTTGAAACACTTTTCACCGGAATAAAGATACGTTCTAAGGCCTCGGATTTTAAGAAGTTCTTTTTTGGCCGTACTCATAATAAAAATATAGACGAAAAATCGTCTAAATACAACAATACGGACGTTTTTATACTTGATAAATCTGGAAATTGGCATTACATTTGACTGCGTTTTTCACTTCTTTTCGTGTCATACAATCTTTTAAACTTTGGAGTAAGAACCCGCCATGGCCGCCAAGAAAAAAGCAGCAAAAAAAACGACCAGCAAGAAAAAAACCGTTAAGAAGGTTGTCTCAAAGAAAACGAAGTCAGCTAAAAAGGCAAAGAAAAGCACATCTAAAAGCAAACCTCGAAAGTCTGTAAAAAGAACTGCTCATAAAAAAGCCCGTTCGTCCTCGGCCGGTCCGCTTTACCGCAAACTGAGACCGTCGCCGGCACCGCCCGCACCTTCGGCGAAAGTGAATCCCAATATATTCCGCGAATACGATATCCGCGGTATTGTCGCCGACGATCTTTCAACGTCCGTGGTGGAATTGCTCGGAAGATCCTACGCCTCCTACATGATTTCCAAAGGAGCTCAAACGGTCACCGTAGGTCGGGATGTTCGTACTACTTCGCTTACTTTGAAAAACGCCCTGGTAAGAGGTATGCTCTCTACCGGGCTCAATGTGATCGATGTCGGAGAAGTTCCTACGCCCGTACTTTATTATTCGATTCTCTTTTTTGAAACCGACGGCGGCATCATGGTCACCGGCAGCCACAATCCGCGTGAATACAACGGATTCAAAATGTGCCTGGGCCTAGCTCCTATTTATGGCGAGGAGATCCAGAAATTAAAACATATCATTGAGGCCAAGGAGTTCAAGACCGGCTCAGGCAGCTATCAGGAAAAAACGATCGTTGCCCAATACATAGAGATGATCCGATCCAAGATTCATCTCGATAAACATTTTAAGATCGTCATAGACGCCGGCAACGGCACTGCAGGAAAGATCGCGCCGAAGATCTTCCGTAAACTCGGATGCGAGGTGATCGAACTTTATTGCGAACCGGATGGCACTTTTCCCAATCACCTGCCCGACCCGACAAAGCTTGAATACATCGCCGATCTTCAAGATCTGGTTATCAAACACAAGGCCCATATTGGTCTGGGTTTTGACGGCGATACAGATCGGGTCGGCGCCATTGACGAAAAAGGCCGCGTCGTCTGGGCCGATAAACTCATGGCGCTTTTCTCCCGTGAAATCAATAAAAAGAAACCCGGTTCTCAGATCCTTTTTGACGTGAAATGTTCTCAGGCGCTTATCGAGGATATCCAGGCCCACGGCGGCGTGCCGGTCATGTGGAAGACCGGTCATTCCTTGCTTAAAGCCAAAATGAAAGAACTGCATAATCCTCTCGCCGGTGAGATGAGCGGTCATATTTTCTTTGCCGACGATTTCTACGGTTACGACGACGCCATTTATGTGGCCTGCCGCCTTGTTCAGCTTCTGTCCCGCTCGCCGCATACGTTGTCCGAGCTATCCGACAGCATCCCGCATTTCTATTCAACGCCCGAGATCCGGGTGGATACAACGGAGGAAGATAAATTCCGGATCGTAAACGAGGTCCGGGAATATTTCAGATCCAAATACAAGATCATCGACGTGGACGGCGTTCGTGTTCTCTACGGCGACGGCTGGGGTCTCGTACGCGCTTCCAATACGCAGCCGGTTCTCGTCGTGCGTTTCGAGGCTAAGTCGGAGGCTCGCCTTCATGCCATCATGAATGAGATCGTAACAAAACTTCGTGAGTATCCGTCGGTAAGCATCAACGAGAACGATCTTCAAATGTATTGAAATAACCAACCCTTACGGCGCAGCGTATGAAAACAGTTCAAGGCGTATATCGCAACGGTAAGATCGAACCGCTTGAGGAATTTCAGGCGGAAAACAACACCAAACTACTTATTGTCGTAACGGACGAGCGGGTCTCCGATGAAGTCGCCCCCAATTTGCAGGGCGTTTCGGTGATCGAAAAGATTCGACGGAGAACCAAAGCCGAAGTTTCTGCCGAACAGCAGATCAGCGCGCGCGAAAAGCTGAAACAGATATCCGCGGTGATCGACGGCAAACTTCCCTACGAATCGGCCGATGAAGCCACCAAAAGTCTGAGGAGGTACGGCCATGATCATGATTGATTCGGATGTCTTCATTATGGACAATTTTTATACCGGCGATTCCCGTTACGAGCAAAATAGCCTTTTTCTGCACCGCGTGCAGAACACAAAAAATTGTACGACGATCTTCAACCTATTGGAGGTTTGCAGCCTGATAGGACCTCATTGTTCGGAGAAAGAATTGCTGGGTTTTTTCGAGAATTTCGACCGCACCTATAATCTCGAGATCATTTATCCCAGTTCATACGATCTGTCCACCGAATATTTTATGGACCATTTCTTCGGTGAGATACTGCATATGACCCAGATCACGGGTAATATGGTGGATAGCCTTATTTTTAATCTGATCCGGCAGTATCCGATTCGGGTGGTCGTGTCGTGGAATGCGAAGCATTATAAAACCAGCTTATCAAAATTGGGAAAAATGGAATACCTCCAGCCCGATGAATACATGAAATTTTTTAAATCCGTAGAGAAAAAATAGTCGGACGGCCACCCTATAATTGTGAAGGAAAGTTTGATGAAGAAAATTGTCGAGTGCGTACCTAATTTCAGCGAAGGGCGGGATCCCCGAACGGTCAAGGCGATCTCCGAAGCTATTGAGAAGGTCCCGGGTGTAAAACTTCTGAATGTAGAACCCGATAAAGATTATAACCGCGTGGTCATCACCTTTGCGGGAGAACCGCAAGCCGCCGTTGAAGCCGCTTTTCAGGCAACTCAAACGGCCACGGAGATGATCGATATGCGCCGCCACAAAGGCGAACACCCACGCATGGGAGCCACGGATGTGGTGCCGTTCGTGCCCATCAGCGGAATCACCATGGACGAATGCGTCGCCTTGTCCAACCAATACGGACAACGTGTTGCGCGCGAGTTGGGTATACCTGTTTATCTTTATGCACAGGCGGCCCGCAAGGCCGAACGAAAAAAACTTCCGGACATCCGAAAAGGCGAATACGAGGCTTTGGAAGCCAAGATGGCCGATCCGCAATGGACCCCGGATTACGGCGAGCTGAAGTATTCGGATCAGGTTGCCAGGTCCGGCGTGACGGCTACCGGTGCACGTTTCTTTCTCATCGCTTATAATGTAAACCTTGCCACTCCGGATGTGGATATGGCTGACGAAGTCGCATTTCGAGTACGTGAAAGCGGACGGCCGAAAAAGGACGAGCACGGCAACGTCATGAAGGATGAAAAAGGAAAGACAATCAGGATCCCGGGGTCATTGAGGGAAACACAGGCCAAAGGAATCTACATGGAAGCGCACAAGATCACACAAGTATCCATGAATTTGCTGAATTACCTCATCACCTCCATCCATACGGCCTTTGAGGAATGTAAGAAAGAAGCAGAGGTTTTGGGAACGACTGTGACGGGAAGCGAGATCGTAGGATTGATTCCCAAGGATTCCATTGTGATGGCTGGAAAGTTCTATTCGGACAAACTAAAATTGAACCTGACTGCCGATGACGATCTGATCCGGTGCGCAATTGAACAACTGGGATTAAGTCAATTGGCTCCGTTTGAACCGGGGAAAAAGATTATCGACTATATGATCTGATCCTCTAGACTGACTTAGTTTATTCCTTTTTCTCTTCGTCCTCATCAAACTTGTCGGATTGCTCCTCCGCCCAATGTTCGATCATTTTCATTTCTGTCGAGCTGAGTTTCGCTTCCTTATGAAAAAGGACGTAGGAGGTCAGCGGCATAGAACTGTCGGCCATAACTTCGGCGATCTGGATCAATTTTTTGCCCATTTTCTTTGGAGCGTAATTGCCCCATTCGGATAGATTGAGATGCCGCCGGCCGTTTTCCACATCGCCGGCGATCACCCAGGAAAACGGAGCCACTTCGCTGTACCAAGGCCAGCGCGTCGTATTACTATGACAATCACCGCAAGAACGGATCAGAGTCTGATAAATCGTGTCGCTCATCGGAACATATGAACGGATGTTCTTAGCCGGATCCTCGGGAGCATTAGACTTTTCCGGCCGGATTAATTGCATGGCTACGATCAAGATACCAAAGCCGATCCAAAGACGTTTCATGTTACTCCTTATCATTTGAATGTGAAATTTCCAATTGCCTTCCCCTTAAAACAGCATGGTACGCCGGAATATCCTGTTTTGACGGGCCTTTGACGACCTTTCCCGTCATATCGTAAGCGCTGTCGTGGCAGGGACAGACAAAAAGGTTCCGGTCTTTTTTGTACTTCACGTTGCATTTGCGGTGACGGCACACGGAAGAAAAAACCAGAAATTCCATGTCCGATTTGCGAACAATGATGATCGAATCCACCGTATCTCCGATCGTCACATTTTTCAGAACTTTGAACCCTCCGTCCGAACTCAATTCCGGATAATCGTCCACATTCACCGTCAGTCCGCCTGTTGCAGAGAAGCTCATGGGCTTTGAAAAAGCCGCAGTCGATGCGGCCGCCAATGAAACAAATATGAAATTCCTCCGCGAAATCTTGTGAGATTTCATCATAAGACTACCCCATGTGCGTAACGAATAAAAAAATATAATTCTTTTACGTCATCAAAACAACGGAAACTTGTTCTCTGAGAGGCACTTCGTTCTGTAACTGGGCACGGGCTTGCAGGGAATAACGTTCTTTTTCACTTCTGATCAGTTCGGAAATAGCGGCGTGCATGTAACGGTCGCTATCGTTGACCGTTGCCCTGTGACGGTTGATGTATTGATTGATCTGCTGTGATGCTATTTCAAGATCGTGCCACGCCCCAAGAATATCCTGCAGATCGGCCAGATATTTTCTGAACGGTTCCGTTCCTCCAAAACCGGGAAAACACTCCTGCTGGATTTCAATCTGGTATTTCAGTTTTTTTGCGGCAATACGCAGCGTATGAAGTTGTTCCTGATCATTCATCTTCTCTTTGAAGATCTCATACGAAGATCTTACCGTCTTTTCTATCTGCCGGCACACCTCGCCACGGTCAAGTTTTTCCGGGACGAAGGATTTCAAGTGAATGGCTCTGAAGGCTCTCAGAAAATTCTGCCTGGCCTTTTTTTCACGGCGTACGGTGTATTGCCGGTATGAAGTCCAAACCGCGCCAAGCCGATCCTCCAGAGCCCCGCATAGCTGCATGTGAACCTGAATATCCCGTAAACGCCCGGCTTCACGGAATTTATTCTTTAAGACGCTGAATTCCTTTCTGTAATAGAGGGGCTCACCTGCTTCGCGAAGAATCATGTTAAGAGCCGCCAAACGACGGATGGCGACTCTCACATCATGGATCACATCGGGATCGCATCCGTCCAATGCCGTTGCGATATCCCGCTTAAGTTTGTGAAGCCTCTGTTTATACAAAAAATAGGCCGTCATAAATGGTCTTACCTTGTCGGAAGTTAATCATATTTTTATCAACGATTCAACTACCTATTTATTTATTTTGTTTTTATTTTACGCTACGTATGACTTCTTTGGCTGAAGATATCGGGATAAAGTTTGGTGTTCCTCCTTTGAAGATCGGTCTTTCGCCGGCGGCTTCCGGAGCTTCATCAAAACGATTTTACCGCTTACACGGTTTACCTGAAGGAATTTTTCCATCCCCGGTCATTGTGTTGCAGGCTCCCGGCACCGTATTGAAAGACTATGTGGAGGTCAGTACCCACTTGAGCCAAAACGGTATTCGCTGCCCTAAGATATTTTATCAAGACCATACAAACGATTATCTGCTTCTGGAAGATTGCGGCACCCTTTCTTTGGAGAAGATTGTAAACGGATCCTCCGAACAGGTAATTCTCTTCCACTATCGTAGCATATTGGATATCCTGTGCTCCATGCAAAAAGCACAGCCCGCTATTTCTTCAGTCGTAACAACGCGCTTTTTTGATTTGGAAAAGTATGATTACGAGTACCGTTTTCATGTTTGCGGCATGTTGATTTCACAATGGCTGAGGCATCCCTTAAGCCAAGATGAACAAAGGATATTCGACGAATTTAGTATGATCATTTCTACGGAACTGTCCAAACTACCTAACGTTTTTGTTCACCGTGATTTTCAGTCTTCCAATCTGATTCTCATTGAGGATGAATGGGTGGTCACCGATCACCAGGATGCAAGAATGGGGCCCCTGCTGTATGATTTGGTGGCTCTTATCGAGGACGCCTATGTCCATATTAGTCAGAGCATGAAAGAGGAACTTCTTGGCTATTATAGAAAACAGGCGGTATCGTTGGGAATTCCTGTTCCTCCTCCGATTGATTTTGTGAGGATCTACGATTGGATAACCATCCAGCGGAAACTTCACGATGCCGGTGCTTTTGTTTTTTCTTTTCAAAATTTTGGAAATGAGAAATATTTGTCATATATTGATGATGCCGTAGGGCAAGCGTTGGATGTCATGTCTCTTTATACTGAATTTGC
This sequence comes from uncultured Bacteroidota bacterium, assembly GCA_964415295.1. GTDB lineage: Bacteria > CLD3 > CLD3 > SB21 > SB21 > SB21. The sequence continues at coordinate 102,454 of CAYPYN010000006.1, read as the reverse complement.
TCAGCCTTTTGAGCTCTTAACTAAGATCAGTCATGAGCATCTCACAAAGAAATAGAAATATCGAATGGATTTTTTTTGATATAGGCGACACACTCGTAAATGAAGATAAACTCCGTTTTAACATCTATCGTTTATTAGAGAAGAACCTCAAAGAACATGCCGTTGATCTAACCTTTGATGAAATTCTTTCCACGCGTGAAGACCTGATTTTGGGTCACTCGGACGAATCCCCGCATTATACTATTGCCAAGATGTACCTTCCGGACGGGCAGTACCATCGCTGGCATCATGATATCAAGAATTATATTCACAGATATCTCAAACGCGATCTGATACTTATACCCGGGATGGACCGTGTTCTGAAAAAGCTTAGCCGTTCTTATTCGCTCGGTATCATTGCGGATCAGCCTCATGAGATCCTTGATTTTCTAAAGAAGTGCAGTATTCTGCAGTATTTCAAGATACAGGCCATAAGCGGACTCTTGGGCATGAATAAACCGGCGAAGGCTCTTTTTGAATGGGCGATCAACCATGCCGGTTGCAGCTTTGAGAGAGCCATGATGATAGGAGACAGAATTGACCGTGACATCGCTCCTGCCAAGGAACTCGACATGACCACTATTCAGGTCCGTTGGAATACGTATAAGAAGGGATTTGAGCCCGGCAATAAAAAGCAGGAATCCTATTTAGCCTCTCTGCACAGGCTCAAGAACTGGCAGATTGAGCCCTCCTCACAAAAAGAAGCACCCGACGCCGTCGTTGAACGCGTAAGCCGCCTGCCCGAAGCGGTTGAGGCATTGAGCTGATATGCGGGCTATGGTCCTTGCGGCCGGATTCGGAACACGGCTGCATCCTCTTACCTTTAATTACCCCAAGTCTCTTATTAGAATTCATCAGCATTATCTCATTGACTACGCCTTGGCTGCTTTGAAACGCGCCGGTATCAAAGAAGTAATTATCAACATCCATCACTGCGCGGAACAAGTTCAAAGCGCTGTGGGCGATGGTAGCGCTTATGGCATGGCCCTAAGTTATTCTTTTGAAGAGACCATTCTCGGAACCGGCGGAGCCATTAAGAATGCTGAGAGCTTCCTGAACACGGATCCTTTCGTTGTCATCAATTCGGATATCATTTGCGATATCGACCTCAGATCGGTCATTGAGGAACATAAAGGAAGAGAGGCACATGCCACGATGGTCGTACGGAAAGACCCGGCGCTTCCAAATCATGACGAAATCAAAATGGATCGTTCATATAGGGTTGTTTCGATCAATCAGGAGTACAGGGACATTAGTCAGGCCGATCACTTAGGACGAATGTTCACCGGTATACATGTTTTGTCTCCGGTCGTATTTTCCTACCTTTCGCTCAAGTTCTCGTCCATCATTACTGATTTCTACCAAAAAGCCATTGCAGACCGTCTTAATATCTACGGCTACGAATATGATGAATTCTGGATGGACTTGGGAACCCCGGAATCGTTAGAGTTAGCCCAGAAAAGCGGGCTTCCGGAAATCCGTTTCTGATTCTAAAACCGGTTTTGATACAAATAAAAAAGCCCGTACGCCGGAAGCGTACGGGCTTTGATTTGAAAAGAGCCGTGCTCTTAGAACTTCAATCCTACTGTGAAACGATGCGTCTTACCAAGATCTCCCATATCAAGGAAACCATAGTCAATCGCCGCGCCGAAACGATCTGTGAACTTATAGTCCACACCGGCACCAAGCGTTAAACCGCCGCCATCCGTATAGTCGCGGTTCGATTTCAGAGCGGAGGTATAACCGCCGCGCGCGAAGAACATATTCCTGAAACCGTATTCCACGCCAAAATTCGTATGGCTGACCTGGAACGCATTCACGTTCTGCTCGAGAGTACCGGTCACACTGTTCATTTCATCGCGATAGATATCCATCATACCGCCGAAATTAACCGACGCCGGTAATTCAAAAGGTTCAGAGCCGTAATTTAAGAAGGCCGTCTCGCCCGTCGCATTGTCAACGGTAATCTGACGAATCAAGCCGTCGCCTTCATAACGGGACTGAGGACCGATATTGGTCACGGTAAAGGCCAGCTTCAAGCCTCTGAAATCCGTATTGTAAGTAAATCCGAAGTCAAAAGCATAGCCGGTTGCCTGTACCAGATCAATCTTGGAAGTGATGAACTTGACGGTCATACCGCCGCTTACGCGGTCGGTGATCTGCTTGGAATAAGTAACTCCAAGGGCCATTTCATACGGCGAATAGTTCCCGATATTGCCGTCCGGGCTTAACTCGGACGTCTTTTCAATATCGCCATAGCTCATGTAGTTCATGCTTAATCCAAATACGCCGATGTCGCTCATCGGGAAGCTGACGGCCGCATAGTTACTCGAAATGCCGGCAAAATGATTGACGTAGGACATAGAGAAACTGGGACGATCAATAGACGCCACATTGGCCGGATTCCAGTACATCGCGCCGGCACCAAACGAACTCGTGATACCGGTCGTTCCTAATGAAGTCTCTCTGGCTCCCATGGGAACCTTGAGGAACATAAAACCCGCCTCACCGCGTTTTGTCTCACCTGCAAAAGCAGAGACCGTATAGAGCAGCAGGAAGGTCAAAATTAGAAGTTTTTTCATTTTAGTCTCCTTAAAAATTTTAGTTTATACTCCCGATAGGCGAAGTGCCTATCGGGATATAAATTAACTACTCTAACGAACGTCAGGACCGTTGATTTGAATGGCTTCCTGGATCACGGCGAATTTTACCAGTTTCTTGCCGATACCGGGGGCATCGATCAAGGCGATATACATACCGCTGGCGACATATTTGCCGTCGGCATTCTGGAGGTTCCATACTTCCGAGCTGGTTTCCTTAGCGGTCGGAGTTCCAGCCAGATCCAGAGGATTCGTATTCACACGGTTGTTGTTTGACAGATCGTTATGGCGAAGCGTCGCAACTAGATCACCGGCCACAGTAAAGATCTTGATATCGCAAGTGGCAGGAAGATTGGTGAACTTGATCTGCTTGTCAAACAAGCTGGCCTGATAGGTCGATCGTCCGTAGTAAGGATTCGGAACGACTTTCACGTTCTTCAGACCTTTCTTGAGAGCGCTCTTGCTTGTTGTGATGGTACTCGCGGTAGCATCAAACGTAAAGGCATCGGTGGCCGTATTGGGCTTGGTAGTGTTGATACGGAAGATCGTGCCCGTCTCAGGTAATGGGGCGTTGTAAACACCAACTCCAACATCACCGCCGTTCCAGTTAACAAATACCTGACGGCCGATAACATAGTCGTAGTTGGCCGCAAGATTGTCATTCAGGATGACCCAGGCATCGTATCCGGCCGTTCCAGCCGCCAGCGTGGCCGGTTGCGTAATATAGAAACGGCAAGTACGAGGATCATTATTGCCTCCGGAAGCTGGGTGATCGGCATTTACAAGCTGGAAATTACCCGTAGCGGCATCGTTCAACCAATCGATCATCAGACGGGTGCCCGTGGAAACATTCCAAACTTCAAATGGAACATTGGCCTGAGTTGTCGTATTCCTGAATTGGCCAACCGAACCGCCCGCAGTAAAGCGATACTCGAAATCGTAAGGAACCAGATTACCCCAACCGTTCCAGTCATCAACGGCATTAGTAACGAATTGTGCATAGGCTCCAGTAGTCAACGTGGCGCTTCTCCAATCGGCGACGAACCAGAAGCTGCCGTTGACCTGCTGGTCATTGACCAGATCCGGATCTGATGACGGGAAACCTTGGAACGTTGCAGCGCCTCCGGCAGGAGGATTCACTGGTCCACCGGCATTGGCCGTGACATCAAAGGCTTTGAAATCCAGAGCAGGGCCGTAAACATAAATGCTCAAACCGTCTACGATGATCGGTGTTTCCGTGCTCGGATCGGTCGCAGAGACCTGGATCACGCCGAATTTCGAATCGTCGAGTAAGCTGTCGACGCCGGTATCAAACGTTCCATTCGCATTCGCATCATAGAACGTACGCGGATCGTCGGCTCTTGAACTGATCGTTCTGACCGTGCTGCCGAGTTTGGCTTCATAAACAAGCAGATTGGACGGGAGGAATTCATCGCCAACCAGTGTTTTCGTTCCAACGGTAGTCGGGATCTCGCGAAAACTGATTGTATAAGTTCCGCTCTGTACCTTAGACGGATCAACGACAGAAACGCCTATCGAACCGTCGCTTGGACCTGTATGAGTTGCGTCAGTGGTATGAGCATCATCGGATACGCCGACAACCGATGCCATCGGAACAATGGAAACTACGTTGGCCGTCTTGGCTGTCTCCAGAGTGATCGGCAATCCGGACGGAGCATCGACTGTCAAACCGTTTATCGGATCTGTAAATGTAGCCGACGTAGAAATATACGGCTGCGCATCATAAGCCGTAACGCTGTAATAATAACGCGTCATGTTGGTAACATCTTGGTCGATATAGTTGTATTGCAGACCATTGTCCGTTCCAACCACAATGTCGCTGATATCCAAGTGTCCGAGGGTATTAAGTGTCATGTTGTTGATGACCGTGATACCATCGGAAAGGTCATACTCGGCCAGTCTTTCGAAGTCGGTCGGTATGCCTGTCAAACTTCTGTAAACGCGATAACCCTGGAAATCATACTTCACATAATCTTCAGAATAACCGTTGGCCGTCGTAATGCCCAAGATCTCTCCGGCATCATCGCCTTCGAGTTCGGCATTATTCTGCCAAACGATGCTTACGGCACCGTTCAGAGCCGTAACGCTGATCTTCGGGGTTGCCGGCGGCTTTGGTGCCACGAGACCGGCGCTAAAGGTAACCTGAGCCAGGTCATCGGTAGCGAACATGTTAGAAACAGCCGTCAAACGGTTGGTTCCGCCAGCGCCAACGATACCTAACCAGATTTCCTGGGAAGAACCGGCTTCGATCGTAAACGGACCTACGCCGTGCAAAATACGCTGGTCAGCGGCCGTCGCAAAAAGACCTCCAACGGGGTTAGCCGAGCCGGCCACATCGCAGGTTCCTTGTCCGGTGATAGGATTGCCGCGGAAAGCATAATAGTCATTGAGACCGCAACCCGACTTAGGGATGCCGGATGATTTATCACGTCCGGCGAGCAGGTTGTATCTTTCATTGTTATCAATAGGATCCGTTCCGTTCGCATACGTATTGAACGCCGTAGCGCCGAGCCATATTTTGCCGGCCGGCAGCGCCGTGGGAACGTACACGTTCTTTACTGGATCATAAACCAACACGGTCGTATTGGCCGCATTCTTTGCAGCCAATGAAGCGCTGACGTCTGTGGCATTAACAACCGGTCCCTGGAAGAAGTCAAATCCGGTCGCAAAATCCTGTCCGGCTCCTTCATTGGTGTTGTTGTAAACGAATCCGAGACCGCGCGCCGTATCCACGCCGACGATGTCGTTGGACGAGTTATTTACGTCGGCATCCATCCAGGCGCCCAGATAAGAATCAGGATAGTTGGTACTGGTCTTGTTGGTAATAGTCAGTTTGACATAGACCACATCGCTCAAAGGTCCGGCGTTAAACGCGAACGATTCGGCGACAACTTCCATACCCAAACCTGGGAATGGGCTCTCAAGATCGCTTTCAGAATTCAACGTTACATCAAGATCGTTGAAGACCGCCCATGTCTGGGCATCGGCAATAACGGCCGGCAGACCAACGGACGTAACAGGACCGGGCCAGTTATTGTAATCATCACCGGAACCGCTACGATCAACCAGGTAAACCTGATTATCGGCTGAGAGCGGATTATCCGCTGTTAGATCTTCAAACGCAACCCCGGAATTGGTAATTGGACCGGGCTGGAATTCTGTTGCAAATTCCGTTTCACTGACAACCGGCACTCCGTTCTTGATAGTACCGATATAGAGACCGCCGGCATACACAATGGTAATACCCGTGCCGCGCGGAAATTCGCCGCCGGCATTGTTATGGTTTCCATCGGCGTCCGGGGAATCATACATGTAGGAACCGTTATTACGCATAACGTAATTCCAGTTATTGACGGCCACAAACACCAAGTCGGTAATGTCCGGCTTTTTCAGCTTAAGCTTGAGGCTTTTCGCGTTATTGACTTTTGCGACACCCACTGTCGACAGCGACAGGACAATGGCCATCACAACCACTGTCACCAGGGAAGTCAGCAAAATAAGTTTTTTCTTGTTCATAGTACTGAACTCCTCGTTTATTATTTAGATCAACATTTGCAAGATATCTGAATTACCTTTCAACTCAATTAGAAGTTAAAAATAACGCCTAAACGAGCCTGACGAGGCGTATCCCAGTTGAATCCGTCATGGAAAATCATATCATACTGTTGTAATTCTCTCGTAGTAAGAGACGATCCGCCGACAGCCAGGAATCCGTCGTCATCCGCACGGCCGGTGCCCGAAAATACGGTAGTCACATTCTTACGGTCGAGCAGGTTCAGGACCTGAACATAGACATTCACGCTCATGTTATTTGTGATACTGAAAGTCTTGTCGGCTTTCATATCGATACGGAATGTCCAGGGCTGGTTCTGGGAATTACGACGAGCAACAACTTTGGCGGAAGGCACGCCTGCGAATGCATATTTTGTAACTTCCGTCGGCGTATAAGGCAGACCGCTTCCGGCCGATACGACGAAGTTCAGACCCGCATTCTCGAGGATCTTCTGACCCGCTACATCCGGACCTTCGCCTTTGGCATTACGAATATCGAAAACTCCGTTGATCGTATGACGCTGGTCGTAGTTAAGAGGAGCGTTGAATTTGGCATCCGAATAACCTAACCAAGCCGCACGGAAACCCGAGTTCTCACCGGAACCCGATCCGCGTGCCGACTGCAGAGTATAGGACAAACGACCGGAGAATTTTGACATTCTTCTTACTTCTAATGAAATGTTGACACCCTGAACAACACCTTCGTCAAGGTTATCACTGAGGATCAAACCATTGGGGAAGGAGCTGATAGCACGGGAGTTGATGAGGTCCACGATGTCCTTGTAATAAGCATTGACATCTATGGCTACCTTATCATTCAAAGCACGGCGCAAACCAACTTCATATTGCGTGCTGGTCTCGGCTTTCAGGTTCGGATTTCCAACCGTCGTTGCGAACGGAGGAGCCACCGACTGGCGCTCTAAGAAGTCCGGACTGACATAGAGATCCTGCAGGTTGGGCTGCTGGAAGAATTTACCATAGCTCATACGGAACTGGGTCTTTTCAGACACAGGGAAGCTTACGCTGAAGCGCGGGCTGATCTTATGATCGGTCTTAGACGCTTCGTAATCCGCAGGATCCAACTCCTGATTGGTTCCAAAACGCGTAGGATTGCTCAGATCTTTCAGGCGTTTAACACCGGGGTTGAACATATCATAACGCAAACCGCCACGAAGCACGAGGCCTTCGTATTCCATTTTGTCTTGAACATAGGCGGCAAAGCTGTACGGCTCGGCAGGTCCTAATTTTCCGGCCGCTATGTCATCTTTTTCGATCTCACGAACCTTGACCGTTCCATTGTCATCATACAATTCATAACCGATATTGTTATTGGAACCGTCGATCGGGCGACCGATGTCGAGGATATTCAGGAATCGGACCGTGTGATAGAAATAATCCACACCGGCTTTGATCTGATTATGCTTGTCGATCTGGTTCACGTAGTTGGACTTGAAAGCGATATAGCTGTCTTTGTCTTTACGGAAAGACAAGTTACCGCGATTGATATCCTGCAACAGGTTATCACCGTAGTACGTATTGGAACGGGTGCCTCCACGGGTGAAATCGTTATAGTGGGTAACGTTCCATCCCAACGCATCATTCATCAGTCTTCTTGAATTGTCAAAATAGTTGACACCGAAATCAATAAAACTGTTCTGATTGAGCGTATAAGTTGCAACGGCTCCTACGTTCAAGTTATCAATATCGCGGCGCAAGTTATAATCTTGAGCTAAAACACGATTGATCGTTGTCGAACGTCTGATGACGCTCGAGTAGTTACCGGTCAGATCAATACGAAGCGTATTGGCAATAACATCAAACGTCAATTTTCCCTGAAGATCAAAACCACGGTCACTGTTGATGCCGGCATTGGATGCCGCATCCGGACGTTTGCCTTTTTTGTATTTTACATGATTGCCAAATAAAGCGGTATCATACGCCGATGTGTCCGGGTTTCTTACGCCGGCCGTTGACAATGTGAACTTTGGCCAGCCCCACACACTCGGTTCTGCATCAGCGATATCGCGACCTTCACCGGATACGAAGAAACGGATTTTGTTATTACCCGGTATCACGGGACCGCCGAGGCCGACGCTTAATACTTTATAACCGTAAGACTCTGCAATAGCAAGTCCGCCCGGGTCACCAACGCCCTCAATGCTTCCGGAATACCGCTGACCTCCGGACTTGGTCGTGACCTGGATGATACCCGACTGGTTACGACCATATTCCGCATCGAAACCGCCGGTGATTACGTTAACTTCTTCAACCGCTCCGCTCGGCACATTGGCACTGGAAATACCGGTCAAGAGGTTATTCTGCTGGAATCCGTCCATATACACACCGGTCTCATTGGGACGACCGCCGCGGATATTAACATTACCAGTTCCACCGTCGAGGTTACGGGTATTATTGACCACGATACCAACGCCTAAGTTAGCGGCCGCCTGGAAACCACGAACCGGGAGGTTCTTGATTTCTTCAGAGGAAGTAACCGACATGGTCATGGTCTGGTCTTTCTGAATCAGGGCGCGTTCTGCGACCACCACGATATCTTCGGCACTCACAGACGTGGGCACCAAGTCAAAATCCAATTTCGTTGTGAAATCGGGAATGACCCGTACGTTCTGCTTGGTGAGTTTCGAGTAACTGATCATGCTCGTCGTTACCGTATACACACCGGCGGGAACGTTGAGAATGGTGTATTCGCCTTTGGCGTTCGTGGCGGCTCCCATCGTGGTTCCTTCCAGAATCACGTTCACACCGGGAAGCGCGTCGCCCGTCTCTTTGTCCTTGACCACACCGGTAATTTTACCCGTGTTGCCTGCGAACAAATAGAGAGGCAGCAGGAAAACCGCTACTGCACCAAGCAATAACCGTTTTACGATTGTACTACCAGACATAAGAGTCCTCCTTCTGTTATTAGGTAAGATGAGAAATTAGGAATTACAAGGAAAAGACAAGATCAAAAGGCATCGTAACTAATCTTGTATGTTCTACCTCCTTTTCTGTTATATAATTAAAGTGTTAACTAAAGAAAAGAAATGGCAAAAAATTTTAATCATCCTTTCGTTTGTTTTATGATTGAAAAAAATGCTTTTATGAGCCATTTCTTTCCGCGGATCATAAATACGGGCTGATGATTTTACAGAATAGATGTCTTAAATTCTTTTTTCAAGAATTGTCAGCTGATAAGCCTTTAAAAACTAATGAAATTTGATAAGAACGACGAAGGAAGCAATGCCCTTTTGATATGATGTGACGACACTACTCTACCTTCTAAAAGATTTTAGGTAGGTCAATATATGACCCCTCAAAATCAATGTCAAGGTTTTTTTTTGAGCGCAAATAACGTGTTAACAAAAGATTACAAAACAAGCTTTTGATCTTTTTCACATTTTTGTGTGACTTGGGTCACACACGGCGGCCGCGGAAACCCAGTCAAAAGTTCTAAAGTTAAATATTGAAATGCGGGGTTTTTATCCCTATATTAGCCCCGCTTTTTGAACTTCACTTCCGTACATTTAACATATATACAGACAACCTAAGGGTATTTTTTCATGTACCTGTCCCGATTGGAAATTTTTGGGTTCAAGACGTTTGCGCAAAAAGTCGACCTTCATTTTGACGACGGCATAACAGATATCGTAGGACCAAACGGGTGCGGTAAGTCCAATATCGTTGACGCGTTGCGCTGGTCGCTGGGTGAACAAAAATCCAGTGTGCTTCGCAGCGAAAAGATGGAAAATGTCATTTTCAACGGGACCAAAAACCGTAAACCCCTTAATTTGGCGGAAGTCAGTCTTACCATTCAGAATACCAAGAATATATTGCCGACGGAATACAGCGAGGTTACCATTACCCGCCGCATTTACCGGTCCGGTGAAAGCGAATACTTCTTGAATCGCCTGCCCTGCCGTCTTAAAGACATCAATGATCTCTTTATGGATACCGGCATGGGTGCGGATGCCTATTCGGTCATCGAACTCAAGATGGTCGAACAGATATTGTCGGACAACACGGAAGACCGTCGAAAGCTCTTTGAAGAGGCGGCCGGAATCACAAAATATAAGATCCGGAGACGGCAGACATTCCGCAAACTGGATGCGACACGCGCCGACCTGATGCGCGCAAACGATATCATTGCCGAAATCGAAAAAAAGGTCAACTCTCTCAAACGGCAGACCCAAAAAGCCAACCGGTACAATAAACTGATGGCCCAGCTAAAACTGGAAGACGTCCGGCTGGGTTCTTTCGAATTCAAACGGCTGTCCGATACCATCCAACCGCTGGAAACCAAATTAGCCGGGCTTGAAAGTTCCGCCGAGCAGCTCCTGGGCGAAGTCAGCAAGAAAGAATCCGAGGTTGAGGAACTTAATGCCGTTCTGATCGGAAAGGAGCAAAAACTCCGCGAGACGCAGATCGAATTGGAAAATCAGGATAAACGCATCAAGGAGATCGAAGAACATGTCCTGGTAAGCCGGGAACGCAAGAACAGCCTGCAGGATCTTATCCGGCGGTATTCCGAAGAGAAGACTTCGCTTCTTGAAAAGAAGGAACAGCTGGAAACCCGTATCCAGGAGCTTACTTCGGCCATATCCGGACTGGAAAGCCAGTACAAAGAATCTAAAGAAAATCTCGCATCGAAACGAACGGAGATGGAGACTTTTGAAGCCGGCATTAACGAAAAGAAAGCCGAGCTTGAACAGAAAAGAAAAGAACTGGTGCAGTTGATCGACGAGGTCGCCAAGAAACGCAATGCTTACCAGCTTACCAAGAACAACATACAGAATCTCGAGCGCAAAATAAACGACCTCAAAAAGGACAATGAGCATTATGCTTCGTCCTCGGACGATGCGCTCAGCGTGCTGGACGATTCCCAGTATGAGAAAAAGAAACTGGCCGAATCGATCGAGACTCTCAAAAAGGACATTGCGGAAGATCAGCAAGCGCTTGAAAATCTCAGAATGGGTCTTGACGATCTGAAATCCCAAAAACTCCATGCTGAAGCGGATATTCGTTCGGTCGGCTCGCGCGTAGCGATTCTGCAAAAGGCCATCGAATCCCACGAGGGATTCCCCGAGGGCGTCCAATACGTTCTGCAGGAGAAACCATCCGGGATCAACTCAACCGTTGCCGACATCCTGTCGGTGGATGAGGTTTACAAAAAAGCCACGGAAGCGGCTCTGGGAGACGGTTTCTCTTTTCTTATCGCAGGACGAACCGATTCCATCCGTCATGCCTTGTCCAGATTGAGCGAATCCGGCAAGGGTGTTGCTACATTTTTAAATAAAGAGAAATTATCTTCCTTTCGACCTGCGTTCAATAAAAGCGAATTAAAATCAATTGCGCATGAGATCGTCGGTCTGGCCTCGGAAATGGTACAAAGCGACGATCCGCAACTGACCGAATTGCTTCTCGGCGATGTGGTCTTCGTGGATGGATTTGACAAAGCGCAGGAATTGGCGGACCGCTTTCCGCATTACCGTTTTGTCACTCTGAACGGAGAGATCGTCAAAGGCAACTACCTTATCAAAGGCGGAAGCCAGACTAAGACCAGCGACTCCCTGATCGGCCACCGGGAAACTCTGCGCCGCCTTCAGGATCAGATCACCCAGCTGGAAAAACAGGTGGTCGACCTCCAGGGCCTCATAGCATCGCATGAGGATCGCCTCCGCGAAACTTCCGCCCGAATTGCCTCCAACCAGGAACTGCAGAGAACGACGGAGCAGAAGCTGCTTACCCTGGATAAAGAGATCTCTCAATCGGAATACGAACAAAAACGTTCCAAAGAAACGCTGAGCAGAAATCAGGAGATCATCGACCAGACCGCCGGCGAACTGAAGATGTTCCAGGTCAATCTCGAAGAGATGGGTCCGCTGATGGATGAGATGGATTCCAGAAGAGGAGAACTCGAGCTTGAAACGCGAAAAATGGAATTCCGTCTGACTGAACTCGAAAAAGAGCGCAGAGAACGCTCCGACGCTGTAAACGATCTGTTTTCCTCTTTCGTTCGGCTGGAAAGCGAAATACAAAATCATCGCACCAATATCGAGAATAGCCGGCAGCAGATCCTTGATATCGAGGCCACATTTGCCAAACACGAGACCGAGACCGTCGCCGCGGCCGCCGAAATCGAACGACTGGGAACATCGTCGGTCGAACGGGAAAACGAGCTCATCGAGGTATCCCGGAAGCGGGATGCCGTCGAAAAAGACCGAGACGCCGAAGAAGCTGAAGTGATCAAGATGCGCGAGACCACCGGCCGCATCGAGGCGGAACTCAAGAAAATTCGCCGGCAGCGCGAGGATCTTCTTAACTCCCGCCATTCCATGGAACAGGAACACAACGATCTGCGGTTCGAAATGCGAAGTCTGACCGAAAGAGTACAACGCGACTACGATTTTGATCTCGCCAAAGATTCCCTCGAAGCCCTGTTATCTGCAGCCGAGCCGGATGGCAAGGACGAAGCGGACCTGACTGAGCCGGAGGAACAGGCCGGTGACATCGAGACTTCCGAGAACTATCCCGGAGAAAAAAATCTGGAGGAAGTGCTGGAAGGGGATCTACCTCAGGAAACGACCGGTTCTGCGGAATTCGATCCGGCCGCATCCCGGACACTCATCGACGAATTGCGCCGAAAGATCAAACAATTAGGTCCGGTCAACATGGAGGCTTTCTCAGAATACCATGCCGAGAAAGAGAGACTGGATACCTTGGTCAAACAGCGCCAGGACCTTCTTGAGGCCGAAGGCCAGTTAATGCAGACCATCGAGACCATCAATCACACGGCGCAGAAACAATTCATGGAAGTCTTTGACAAGATCAAACAGAATTTCATTTCGATCTTTACGTCCCTCTTTGAAAGCAGTGAGGCCAACCTGGAATTGGCCAAGGATGAAGATCCGCTCGAGGCCAATATTGAAATCCTGGCACGTCCAACCGGCAAGAAGATCCAACATATCGCCCTGCTTTCCGGAGGGGAAAAAACGCTGACGGCGATCGCCCTTCTTTTTGCGATCTATCTGGTAAAGCCCAGCCCATTCTGTATTCTTGACGAAGTCGATGCGCCGCTGGACGATACCAATATCGACAAGTTCACCAAGATCCTCCGCGACTTTTCCAAAGATACCCAGTTCATCGTAGTCACGCACAACAAGCGTACTATGGAAGCCGCGCAGAACATATTCGGTATCACGATGCAGGAGGCCGGCGTTTCGAAGGTCGTCTCGGTAAAATTCAACAACCGCGACATCCAGTCGGATGACATCGAAGAGATCATCCGGCAAAACCAGGTGGAGGAACTCTCCCAAGAGGTCAAAGACCTGCCTCCGGATACGCCTTCCGACAGCAATAATTAATGATTCCGTAAAATACGATCGGATCTTTGTCGTCCGTATGATTAAAATTTGTATGGACACTCATTACCTATTTCGTTATTTTTTATCGTCTCTTGGTATCCGCGAATATGGAATCAATGGAGGAGAAACGAATAAGGTGCAAACGCATCCTTCGCATCCTTAAAAGGGAATTCCTGCGGAGCGCATGCCGGTTGTCCTTTGAAACGCCCTACGAATTGCTCATAAAAACGATCTTGTCGGCGCAATGCACGGATGAGCGCGTAAATCTCGTAGGAACGGTTCTTTTTAATAAGTACAAGACCATGGATGCCCTGGCTTTCGCCGACCAGAATGAGCTGGAAAACGACATTCGTCCGGCGGGCCTTTTTAGAAGTAAAGCGCGTCATATAAAGGCATGTTCGGCCGCCCTCCTGGAGGATTTCGGCGGACAGGTTCCAAATACGATGAAGGACCTGCTCCGTTTGCCCGGTGTGGGACGCAAGACCGCCAATGTGATCCTGGGAAATGCCTTCGGTAAACCGGCGCTGGCCGTCGATACGCATGTAATACGTATCAGCCGCTTGCTCGGCCTGACCGAACATACCCATGCCGATAGAATCGAATCCGATCTAATGAACCTGCTTCCGGAAAAGGAATGGATAACGTTTTCTCACATCATCGCGGATCATGGAAGGGCAACCTGTTCGGCCCGTCGGCCGCAATGCGGTCGCTGCCCGGTCGAAAAAGAATGTCCGTCCTCTTCGGTAAAACCGGCCGCACGGCACAGGTGAATCCTTGATCAGATCCAAACACATCATAGGCTTGCTCTTTCTAAGCCTGATCGCTCCTTTCACGCTTCATTCGCAAAAACTTTTCGTCAAAAACTACACCGCGTCCGACGGACTTGCGCAGAACCAGGTATTTGCCATCAAACAGGACCATCTTGGATTCATGTGGTTCGGCACGGGCGGAGGACTCAGCCGGTACGACGGTCGGCGCTTTGAGAATTTTACCAAAGAGAACGGCTTGGCCAGCAATGTCATCCGGGCAATTTTTGAATCTTCCGATCACCGTATCTGGCTGGGCACCGACGAAGGGCTGAGCCGGTACGTTTCTAAAGCCGATTCATTCTACAATTACAATTCCATGGCCGCCGGCGCCATGAATCTGGGAAAAGGAACCGTACGGACCATACTTGAAGATGCCAACGGTAATATCTGGTTCGGTACGGCCGGCGGACTGAGCGTCCTTGAAAAGACCACAGGTCTCTTTCATAATTTCACCGAAGATCACGGATTACCATCGAGTGTCATCCTGTGCCTGACCAGGGATCGTGAAAACACATTGTACGCCGGAACTCCGGAGGGCATCGGCGTAATCCGGGTTCAGCCCGATCTTCGTGTCGAGATAACCAGGATTTCCACCCGCGACGGGCTGATCAATAACCGCATTGAATCCATTTTCTACGATTCATTTGGACGCCTGTGGATCGGCACGCCCGTGGGTATGACGAAATGGGAGAACGGCCGATTCACAAATTTTACATCTTCCTCGGGTCTTGTACATAACTCGGTCCGCGGCATTGCGCAAAGCCGGAAAGGCCATGTTTGGTTTATGACCGAAAGCGGTATCAGTTATACCGATTCCCGTCATGAACCGATCGTTTTCAAGAACTATACTTCACGCAACGGTTTTGGAGGGAATTTCTTTTATACCATGGTCGAGGACCGTGAGCAGAATTACTGGTTCGGCACCTTCGGCAAGGGCGTAAGCAAACTGATGTCGGAAGAACTTGTTTCTTATTCGGAGCCCGACGGACTGATCAATGACGCGATACTTTCACTGGAAAAAGATCAAGACGGTCGACTGTATATAGGCACCACGGTGGGGCTGTCCATCTATGATCAGGAACGGTTTCAGTCATTTTCCCAGCGCGACGGGCTGAATGCAACGGAGATTTGGGACATCACGATTGACCCCATGGGATTTATATGGCTTGGCACTTTCAATGGTATTCGATTGCTCATCCCTGAAAATTATTTCGCCCAGTACCCCCACGCAACGCCCGGTGAAACTCAAAAGGTCAACCGTTTGATCGGACAATCTCAGAAAGTCGGCCGATTTTATTCCGTCAATCTGCTGGCCTTTCCCGAAATCAACGGTCATCGTGTGGTTGATATCATAGTCGACCGCCGGCAGAGGATATGGTTCGCCGCCACGGATGAGGGAATCGGGTACCTTACCATTGACAACGAAGGACGGGTGACGGTCCGTCTCTTTACCACTCAAAACGGACTGGTCAATAATAATCCATGGTGTCTTTATGAAGATTCGCAAGGCCGGATATGGGCCGGCATGATCGGCGGAGGCTTGGCCCTGTTTGACGAAAAGACCGGTAGTTTTCAGCGATATACACAGAAAGAAGGATTAGCGGATGATGTCGCATTGGCCTTATGCGAAGATGCCAATGGAAGCCTGTGGATCGGAAGTGAACGGGGCGTCTCGCGTTTCGATACACGGAAGTTGACCGCCTCTTCATCTGCCTCGCCGGACATCCACAATTTGATCAAGACTTTTTCCGTCAAGGATGGGCTGACCGATAATTCCGTCAATGCCATAACCAGAGATGAACAAGGCTTAATGTGGATCGGCACCAACAATGGACTGAACGTGATCGACCCCTCCGCGGATCGCGTCATCAAAACTTACACCAAGCGCCAGGGCTTAATTGACAACGAGATCAGTACGGATAATTCATTGTTGATCGACAAAAATTTTGTTTGGGCCGGAACCGCCGGAGGACTCACCCGTCTGCCCGTTAAGGCCACCGCCGCAATGGTGATCCCTCCACCGACGGTTTATTTGACCAATTTTACCGTCGAAGATAAAACACAAAAACAAGCCCGGCGCCTCGAATTGAATTATTTTGAAAAGAACCTGGTTCGTGAGGATTCTACTTTTTTCGAAAGGCTTTTTTACACCGAAGCCACCACGGTGTTGTACGAGGAGAACAATATTACCCTGGACTTTGTCTCTCCTTCGTATAAAGATGAGAGTGATGTGCGGTACCGCTATCGCCTTATCGGTTTTGACAAAGAATGGTCCGAACCCGTTCCCGAGAACCGCGTCCGCTACACCAATCTCAACGAAGGGCATTACGTGTTTGAGATCATTGCCGGTAACGGGATCGGCTCGTGGAGCGATCAGCCGGTATCTGTCCCATTCAGGATTCTCACGCCTTTCTGGAAAAGCTGGTGGTTCACACTCTTTGTGGTTTCGTTCCTCGCGCTCGCGGTATATACCATGTATCAGTTCCGTATCAGCCTCGTACGTCAGCGGACGGCGGAACTCGAGGCCAAGGTCGCTAAACGGACGCGCGAACTGATGGTTCAAAAAGAAACCGTGGAACGCGTTCTTAACGAGCTTCGCGAGACTCAGATGCACCTGGTTCACTCAGAAAAAATGGCCTCCCTGGGCCAGATGGTGGCCGGCATCGCGCACGAGATCAATAATCCGATCACGTACGTCAAAGCGAATGTCTCACTGCTTGAGAAAAAGAGCCATCAGGTGCAAAGCATGTTCTACGCTTTCTCAGACCTGTTCGACTTCTTCGATATGTTTAAGAATATCAAGGATGAGCCACACGCCGCTTTTACGGCCAAGCTGACGGAGATCGATAAGCTGATCGAGTCTTCCAAGTTCGAGAAATTCCTCACTGATTTTCCCAAGATCATCCACGAAATGCGGGATGGAGTGGAACGCACGCAGAAGATCGTCGAAGACCTGAGAAATTTCTCACGCCTCGATGAATCGCATTTTAAAGAGATCTCCCTCGTGGACTCGATCGAAAGCACGCTGAATATTCTTAAGAATGAATACAAAAACCGTATACGGATTCACCGTAATTTTAATCCGTTGCCGATGGTGTTCTGCAACCCCGGTCATATCAACCAGGTTCTGATGAATCTCTTGATGAATGCGTTCCAGTCCATCGAAGGCGAAGGGGATGTCTGGATCCGCACCAACGCGGGACAAAACAACGTATTGATCTCCATCAAGGACAACGGCAAAGGTATTCCCTACGAGATTCAGCACAAAGTCTACGATCCTTTCTTTACCACCAAGCCCGTAGGAAAGGGTACGGGACTAGGACTGGCCATTTCATACAAGATCCTCGAAGCCCACAAAGGCACCATATTCTTTGAGAGTACACCCGGAGCCGGCACGGAATTCAAGATCACTTTGCCCATCCGAAAATCCGCCGCCTGAACTCTTTGCTTAGCTCCTGCCGGATGAAAAATCTTGCCAATCTTTTTTTCTTTTCTTATCTTCACCCCATCTTTTCAAGAGCCGTCCCCTCATGACGGGTCTTATTATATAACTAACCTCTTTCCTCTAAAGGAGTCTCTATGGTCAAGAAAGCTCAACTCATCTATGATGACAAGTCGATGGACCTTCCTCTCATTAACGGGACCGAAAATGAGCAAGCCGTTGACGTCGCTAAATTACGCGCCCAAACGGGCCTTATCACTATGGATCACGGGTACGCCAATACCGGTGCCTGCACCAGCGCCATCACATTTCTCGATGGCGAACAAGGCATTCTGCGCTATCGCGGATACAATATCCAGGATCTGTGCGAAAGTTCCAGTTTTATGGAGGTGAGTTACCTCCTGATTTACGGCGAATTACCTTCCCAGACCCAGTTGGAAGAATTCCGCCGCAATATCACGCATCACACGATGCTGCACGAGTCGCTGCGAAGTCTCTACGACGCTTATCCGCGCGATGCGCACCCGATGGCTATCCTGTCTTCGGTTGTTTCTTCGCTGTCTACTTTTTATCAGGATTCGATCAACCCGTTGAATCCGGCACACGTAAGAGTTTCCATCTTCCGTTTGCTGGCCAAGATCCCAACCATCGCGGCTTATTCTTACAAGAAATCGATCGGTCAGCCGTTCATTTATCCGATCAACGCGCTGAGCTATTGCGCTAATTTCCTGAACATGATGTTCTCCGTACCGGCGGAACATTATGAGGTGGACCCCGATATCGAAAAAGCTCTGGATCAGCTATTCATACTGCATGCCGATCACGAGCAGAACTGCTCCACGTCCACCGTTCGCATGGTGGGAAGCAGCCACGCCAATCTTTTTGCGGCCATTTCGGCCGGTATCTGTGCGCTCTGGGGCCCGCTCCACGGAGGCGCCAATCAGGAAGTTCTCGAAATGCTGCAATTGATCCATGAGGACGGCAACAACGTCAAAAAATATGTGGATAAAGCCAAGGATAAGAGCTCCGATTTTCGTCTTATGGGTTTTGGACACCGCGTGTACAAGAATTTCGACCCACGCGCACAGATCATCAAGAAGACCTGCGACAAAGTATTGTCCAAGATGGGTATCAACGATCCGCTTCTGGATATCGCACACAAGCTCGAAGACGTCGCACTCAGCGATCCGTATTTCATCGAGAAAAAACTCTATCCTAACGTCGATTTCTACAGCGGTATCATTTACAAAGCCATGGGATTCCCGGTGGAAATGTTTACCGTACTGTTTGCCATCGGCCGTATGCCGGGCTGGATCGCGCAGTGGAAAGAGATGATGGAATCGAAAGATACGCGCATCGGGCGCCCGCGCCAGATCTTCACGGGACATAACGAGCGTAAGTATGTGCCGATACATAAGCGGAGCTGAGTATAACCGGTCGCCGGTTCAGTGATCATTATTGAAGGACTATTGTGGCGATGATCCATCCACGCAATAGTCCTTTTTGTTTATAGCTTCAACACCCAGGGTCTCAGGGAACATTGCTAGGCCTGGCCATTTAGAATTAAACTCAACAGGAAACCGCTTGCGCATAGTTGTTCAGCGTGTCAGCCGCGCGCACGTCACCGTTGAAAGCAGATTAGTCGGAGCGATCGGCAACGGATTGGTTCTTTTGATCGGATTTAAGAACGACGATACCGTCGACGTGTTGCCGTTCTGGGCGGATAAATGCGTGAACCTGAGAATTTTTGAGGATCAGGAAGGCAAAATGAACCGATCATTACTGGAAACCGGCGGTGAAATACTCGCGATCTCTCAATTCACACTGTACGGCAACGCCGGCAAAGGCCGCAGGCCGAGTTATATCGAGGCCGCCCGGCCGGAAATCGCCGAACCGCTGTACCACCAATTTGTCGATCTCCTGCGCGGAAAAGGGATCACCGTCAGTACGGGTATCTTTGGCGCCATGATGGATGTGGAACTGGTCAACAAAGGCCCGGTTACCCTCCTTCTTGACAGTACCGATAAAACATAGTATGAAACCGAACATTCTGTTTTTCCTATTTGTTTTTTTTCTCTCTTTTCCGCTTTACGGACAAGAACCCGCCGACTCGGCCGCGCTGAGTTCATTAGGGAAATTGCAGCAAATTCTGCGTGAAGATTCTCTGAAGAAGGCGTCGGGAGACACTTTATCCAAAGAGGAAACGGGTCTGGACACTCTCATTTTTTATGGCGCCGATACCACCGAAGGAACCATGAACCGTTCAACGGTCATTCTGAAAAGCAATGCCTGGGTCAAATACCGCGGCATGGAGATCACGGCCGCGCGGATCACGATCGAACAACCCAGAAAACTCATGACGGCGGAAGCGGTTCCGGATTCTCTCGATTCCGCCGGTAACGTAGCACGCTATAAAGGTATCCCCAAATTCAGCGAAGGCGGAGAATCTTTCACGGGTCATAAGATGGAATACAACTTTGAAACGCGCCGCGGCCGCGTCGTGATGGGTGAAACTAAGATGCAGGACGGCGTATATTACGGCGAGAATATCCGAAAGATCGGCGACAATACCTTATATATCCGCGGCGGAAGATTTACCACTTGTGAAGAAAAAGATCCGCATTTCTTCTTCCAATCCAAGGAGATGAAACTCATTGTAAAGGATAAAGTGGTTGCCAAGCCGGTCATACTTTATATTCACGAGGTCCCGATCTTTGCGATCCCGTTCGGAGTTTTCCCCAACCGCGCTGGACGAGCCTCCGGCATAACCCCGCCGGTTTATACCGAAACGCCGCGGGAAGGGAGACAGATCCGCAACTTCGGCTATTTCTGGGCTCCCAATGACTACTTTGATGCGCTTGGTCAGATCGATTTCTTAGATAAGGCCGGCTTCCTCTTTCACGGAGGCTCGCGCTATGCCAAACGATACAATTACACCGGCAATTTTCAGTTCTCGTACTCCTCACTCAGCTACATTACCGGTGAGAAGAACCGAATGTGGAACGTCGACGCCACACACAGCCAGACGATTTCGGAACGCCAGAATCTGAATGCCGACATTCACTATGTAAGCAGTAAGAATTTTTATCAAAATACGAGCATCAACCAGCAGCAGATACTCAACCGGCAGATCCGGACCAATGTGAGTTACAATAATACGCAGGATTGGGGCAGCGTATCGGCCAACTTTTCGCAATCGGAGAACCTGGACAACGGATCCAAAGATCTGACATTCCCAAACGTCTCCATCAATAAGAACAATTCCGCATTCTTCCCGAAATCCGAAAAGGACAAGGATAAGCCGGACACGTGGTATCAGTCGATCCGTTACAGTTATTCATCCAATCTTCTCGGCCGTCAAAGCCAAGCCAGCCGGACAGCCGATCCCGCGCGCGCGATTGGTATGAATCATAACGTCGGGATCAACGCTCCTTTCAAGATCCTGAAATACATCAACGTGAACCCGAGCTTGAATATTCAGGAGACGTGGTTCGACCGCCGCAGCGAAAACTTCCGCTACGACTCACTCAATCGGCCCGTCAGCGACACAGTCCGCGCTTTTTTCGCCAGGCATACTTTCAGTTCCAGCGTCGGTGTTTCCACAAAGATCTACGGGACGGCGAATCCGAGATTATTCGGCCTGGAAACCTTTCGTCATGTCATGTCGCCCAGTGTCAGCCTCAGTTATCAGCCGGATTTTTCGAAGGATTACTGGAATTATTATGAAACGGCGCGCGATACGGCCGGGCGAAATACCCGTTTTGACCGTTACAGCGGCAATATCTTATTCGGAGGAACGCCTCAGGGGCGCTCTTTGGCCATGGGATTCAATTTAGGACACACCTTCCAGGCCAAAGTGAAACAGACGGCAAAAGATTCGGCGGCCGCAAAGTCAAATAAGGAACCGGAACTGAAGAAGATCGATCTTCTGAATATCAACAATTCCATCAGCTACAATTTCGTCGCAGAGGAATTCCGGTTATCGACACTCAGCACTTCGATCGGTGTCAGCAACGATCTGGCAAGGAATCTCGGGCTCTCTATGAATATGGTGCACGACTTCTACCGTTATGATAGAAAGCTGGCCAGGCGGATCAACAAGCTGCAGAAAATACCGCGTCTCATATCCGCTTCGGTCACGGCGGGACTTTCTTTTCAAGGCGGGGAAGCCGAAACAAAAACGAAGGCCGTGCAGGAAAATCCGGCTGAACAAAACTATTCCACTCAACCTTTCCAGCAGAATTATAATCAGCGATTTCTTCCTCAGGATAACGCGCTGGCCGAAGGCGTGCCGTGGTCCATGCGTTTTGATTTCAACTACGACATCAACAAATTCAACCCGGCCGCCGTCACCAAGGCTTTTGGAGTGAATATTTCCTCAGGGCTCAGAATTACGCCCAATTGGCAGGTAGGATACGGAGCCCGTTACGACATTCTTAACGATGATCTGGTAAGCCAGAGTCTCACTTTCACCCGCGATCTGCACTGCTGGCAAATGCGTTTCGATTGGACGCCCACTGGGCCGGCGGCCGGTTATTTCTTCGTGATCCAGGTGAAGTCCACGACTCTGCAGGACGTGAAATTGCAGAGAACGGATTACGGAAGCCGGATATTTCAGTAGAGATAATTAGAGATATGAAAAACACTGGACAAGACAATATTTTCAGCTTTTTTCATTTTCTGTTCATTGTTAACCATTATTTGACCAGATACTTCTTCAGATACTGTCCGGTATAAGACTGTTTTATCTTTATGATCTCTTCCGGCGTTCCCGTGGCCACGACATATCCTCCTTTATCACCGCCTTCGGGCCCCAAATCGATGATATAATCGGCGCATTTTATAACGTCTAGATTGTGCTCGATAACCAGTATTGAATTGCCCGATTCGATCAGTTTATTGAAGCTGGACAGCAGTTTGTTTATATCCTCAAAGTGCAAGCCGGTTGTAGGTTCATCCATGATGTAAAGTGTATGGCCATCCTTCTTCTCCGCCAGATGCGCCGCCAACTTCACACGCTGCGCTTCACCGCCGGACAAAGTGGTCCCCGATTGTCCGAGTTTCAAATATCCAAGTCCCACGTCATCCAGTACCTGCAGTTTTTTTACGATACGGTGGAAAGCGCCAAAAAAAGTAAGACCTTCGGAGACGGACATTTCAAGGACGTCATGGATGTTCTTGTCGTGATAGTGGATCTCCAGAACCTCTTTCTTATACCGCCGTCCTTTGCACTCTTCGCACTCCAGATACACATCCGCAAGGAACTGCATTTCCACCAGTATCTGTCCGGCGCCTTCGCAGGTCTCGCACCGTCCGCCGGGAACATTGAACGAAAAAGTCCCGGACTGATAACCGCGCATTTTTGCCGTCGGTACGCTTGCGAATACATCACGGATCATGTCAAAGACCTTAATATACGTAGCCGGATTGCTGCGAGGTGTGCGGCCAATAGGCTGCTGATCTACCATCTCGATGGAAGTAACGTTCTGTATTCCTCGGATATCCTGATGTAAACCGATCTTTCCGGACCATAGCCCCAGCTTCCTCATCGCGCCGGCATACAGCACATCGTGTATAAGTGTACTTTTACCGGATCCGCTGACGCCGGTGATGCAAGCGAACATATTGAGCGGGATCCGCACATCCACACTCTTCAAATTGTTTTCACGGGCTCCCGTAACTTCGATGAATTTCCCATTTCCTTTGCGCCGTTGGACCGGAACGGATATCGATCGGGTTCCGGAAAGATATTGACCGGTCAGGGAGTTCTTGTCTTTGACGATCGTATGATAGTTCCCCTGAAAAATAACTTCCCCGCCATGGATTCCGGCCAAAGGCCCCATGTCCACGATCTCGTCGCATCGTTCCATGATCTCCCGATCGTGCTCTACCACAATAACCGTATTTCCGATGCTCTGCAGATTGCGTAATATCCCAATTAGTTTATCGTTGTCCCGTGAATGAAGGCCGATGCTCGGTTCGTCAAGAATGTACAACGATCCCACCAGCGCCGATCCGAGGGAGGTGGCCAAACTTATTCGTTGAGCCTCACCGCCGGAAAGTGTGCCTGCAAGCCGGCTGCAGGTCAGATATTCCAAACCGACATTCCTCAGATAATTCAGCCGTTTGACAATTTCTTCCAGAGCACGCCGACCGATCTCAAAATCGTATTCCGATAATTGAAGCGTACTGAAAAAACGGTGCGCCTCACCGATCGTCATGTTATGAACATCGTGAATCGTTTTGTCCGCGATCTTTATGCATAGCGCTTCAGGCCTCAGCCTGGATCCACTGCAGTTCGAGCAGGTCACGTATCCCCGGTATTTGCTGAGAAGTACTCTAACATGCATCTTGTATGTCTTGGTATCGAGCCAGGCGAAATATTCCCGTATTCCGTCAAATCCCTCACCGCCGTCGAGCACTTTCTGGTATTGTTCTTTCGAAAGATCGAAGACGGGGACGTCCAATGGAATACCGTTCTTCTTGGCGTTCTTTTCAAGCCGTTCCTGAAAATCAGCATACCCGTCGGTGGTCCAGGGTTTGATCGCACCTTGACGCAGTGTTTTGGATCTATCGGGAATCACCAGATCCATATCGATTTCTATCTTATTGCCAAATCCCTGGCAATGCGTGCAGGCGCCGTACGGGTTATTGAAAGAAAAAAGTTTCGGATCGGGTTCCAGATACGAAGCGCCGCAAGTATTACACTCGAATTTGTTGGAGAACCGCAGGTCCTTGTCGTCAAGCAGACGGACCGTTATTTTCCCGTCGCCATGGCGAAAGGCTGTCTCGATAGAATCGGCCAGGCGGGTCTTATGATCCGAGTTCACGGTAAGGCGATCAACCAGAACTTCGATCTCCTTCTTCTTGAAGATCTTTTTCATAACGGCCTCGTCGCTCATCTCTACGATCTCTCCGTTGAGGATCAGACGGTTGAATCCCAGTTCGTGTAAAAGCAGCACCTTCTGTTCGGTGACCTTCATGGTGAAGAGGACGTAAAATTTCGTACCTCCCGGATAGGACAAGATGGTCTGCACCACGCTGGCAACGGTGTCTTTGCGTACGGGCGTACCGCATTGTGTACAATAAGTCTTTCCAATACGGCCGAATAGAAGTCTCAGGTAATCGTAGATTTCCGTAACCGTGCCGACCGTGGATCGAGGGTTTTTAGCCAGAGTACGCTGTTCGATGGCCAGGGCCGGACTGATCCCTTTGATATGGTCGACGTCGGGCTTATCCATACGCTCCAAGAACTGACGCGCATAGGCCGAAAGTGATTCCACATACCTTCTCTGCCCTTCCGCGTATAGCGTGTCGAAGGCCAGCGAGGACTTTCCGGATCCGCTGACACCGGTAATGACGATGAATTGATTTCGCGGAAGTCTGAGGCTTATGTTCTTGAGGTTATGAACCCGTGCGCCCTTTATTTCTATAAAATCGTCCATGCCCTACTTTTTCAAATCTCTTAATCCAAATTCACTTTGCTCGATCGACTCAATGACCTGCTCCACGGTCACATTATTGACTTCTTTCCCATTTCGAATTACGGTATTCTTATTTCCGTAAGGGCCAACATGTCTTTCATCTTTCGGACCAAATATTGCAAAGACAGGAACCCCCACCGCCGTGGCCAGATGCATAATTCCGGAATCGTTGGAGACAAAAAATCGGCAGAATCTTATTAATTCGGCTGTCTCAAGCAGGTCCGCCTTCCCGACAAAATTCAGTATTTTGCTCGATAATAAGGACTCGATCTTGGCCACGTCTTCTTCTTCGTCTTTTCCCCCAACGATAAGTATCTGCGCATGCCATCGGTCTTGCAGATAGGTCATGAGACGGGCATAATTCTGAGGGGACCACCGTTTGAATGAAGCTTTGGGATTACATCCCGGATGAAAGCCGATCATGATCCGGTCGGCATTATATCCAATGCGATGCAAAGCATCCAAAGCTTTCTGCCGGATATCCGGCAGATCGCCGATACGAGGTCTCGCGTCGGTTAGGTCTGCGGAAATACCGATGTGTTTAAGAAGATCCAGATTACATGTCAGACGGTGACGTCCCTCCGGGATCGGCTCTATTCTGTGAAACAAGAAATCAAAGTCGCGCGATCCGGTGTGCGGTGTGCGGTGTTTGATCCTAAACGGAATATTCGCCAGCCATGGAAGCAACTGTTGAGACAGCGTATTGCTCGGTATCGTACCTATGTAGAGATCGTATTTTTCTTTGCGTAATTGAAGAATCAATTGGATCCAATTGAAAAGCCGTGGCACTAAAACGTGAACTCTGCGAACGTCTGTGTGGTTTTCAAACAATGATCTTGTAGATGGGCCCGCAATCACATCGATGTTGGTCCCCGGTTTAACAGCGCGGATCGCACGAATCAATGGCTCAGCCATGATGGCATCACCAATGCCGGAGGAAATGTTGACCATCACTTGAAAGACCGCGTCCTGTTGTTCGACGGAACGAGCGTCAAGATGATAGTGGATCGTTCTCACAACACCATGTAACACTTTATTAAACACGCGGGATATCCGTGGATATTGTATCAACAACTTGCTTAGCTTCGCTCATCGTTACAAAAGATGCACGAAGCTCAGACACATACCTAAAAACCGCATCCAGCTTTTTCAATAGTACTTCAACGTCTTCATCTGTTCTACAATATGGGCTTGTCTCTGGCATAAGCTCGTTGCTGTGAAACATCATGGTGAGAAAAACAGCCTGAGAGTTTTTGTGACGCATCAAATGATATTCGCAAATTTCCTTCATTTTTTCGATGGAATTACTGCTTGGACGCAGGCTGAAGGTATTGATCAGATTTTTACCAAATAGTTTTGACAATACGCCCATCGTCCGATGGGAAGAGAAGGCCTTTCCTATCACCGCAGGCAAAGATTGAAAGAAAATGGAAGAGACTGTGATCGGTATATGAAGTATGCCCTTATCGGTTGTCGCCGGTTCAAACAAATTCTCGGGATCCGGATAAAAAGGTTCTACTGGAAAATAGTAATAATTCAAATGATACCGTTTTGTAATAAGTCTGCGGAACGGATATATGCTGGAATCCACCTGATACCCCAGCTCGTTGAGTATCTTAAAAGTATTTCGACCTGCCCCAAATCTCCCCGCGCGAAAAGAAGCAGGGCGATAACCGAATACATGGCAAAAATGATTCGTGAGGTTTCTGATCTTTTCTCTTTCTATCTCATACGTATAGTCTGCCTGATAATCATCCGTTTTGACTGCCGCATAATTGGGAAAGGGTTCCACGTATTCACCATGCAAATGCGTTCCCACCTCGCATTGATTCGCCATACTTCTTAACGCTTCAGTGCTTTTCTCATCGGAGATTACTTCCGAGCTCAGCAAATAGGTTGCCCGTACGCCGTATTTCTCCAGCAAGGGGTGAAGTTTCCCCAAGACTCCTTCCGTAATATTTGTAAATGAAAAAGGATATCGGACCTTCCAAGCAAGACCCTTGTCGCATTCGGTATCTATGGTGGTAAGAAAGAAGACTCTCATGGCTTCAGTTGATCAGGCAGTTTTCCGTTACTTCATTGTACATTACAGCATGGGAGGCCGTGAAGCACTTCGTTACATGTTGGTACCCGTTTTCAGTCATCGTATTCAACTCCTCACGATGACTGACAAAGGACCGGATCAGATCTGCCAGGCCCTCTACCGAACGCACTACAAATCCGGTTTGGCCGTCTTTTATTATTTCGAGGCCGCCGCCGCCGTCTGCAAAAACG
Organism: uncultured Bacteroidota bacterium; assembly: GCA_964415295.1. Lineage (GTDB taxonomy): Bacteria > CLD3 > CLD3 > SB21 > SB21 > SB21. The sequence continues at coordinate 74,872 of CAYPYN010000006.1, read as the reverse complement.
ACCGTGGGTACTTTAAGATACAAAGCTTCAAGAAGGACTAAACCGAATCCCTCACGGTCCGACGGCAAGACAAATAGATCCATGGCATGGATGTAGTTGTAAATATCTAACTTCTCTCCGGGTAATTTGATACGTTCCTGCATACCGGTCCTTTTTATTTCATCTAAAAGCCGGCGGCGCTCCTCTCCTTCTCCGTTTCCCAAAATGATCGCCTGAACATCCAAGTTTTCCGGCAGTTGGGCCATCGCCTGTACGATCCGGTCCAGGCGCTTACGGGTATCAAATCGGCTGGCAACTCCGACAAGGAAAGTAGAAGGCTTAATGCTTAATTCGGATTTCACGGTCATTTTGTCTTTAGTCAATACGATGTCTTCGTAATCTACAAAATTGGAGATGACTTTTATTTTACCCGACTCTATCCCATACTCGCTCATGGCTATGCTTCTCATATAATCCGAAGGCGTGATAATCTTTTGGCACTTATTCAAAAATCGAATAAAGAGTTCTTTTCGAACAACTCTCAAAATACCGCTCTTGATTCCATTTATTTTTTGTATCGCAGAGGAACGGCCAGGACCCGAACCTATTATATTTTTCCGCACGGTAAGAACTTTAAGAATATCCGTCATTCCACCCCACATGGTTTTTCTTATTACAAGTCTCGGGCCTGTTAAAGTAAAGACCTTCACATTATCATGAAGAAGAGAGATCGTAAATAAATAATGATCAATCCCCCAGAAATTGATCACATCGTAATCTTTGAAGAGCTTGAAATAGAAACGGAAATATCCTGGATGCCAGGCGTTCAGGTCGGTGGAATACGTTTGGATTGGAAGCGCCAAACACTGTTCATAAAACGGTCCGTCAGGACGAATGAAGGCAATGTCATTTTGAACTTCATGGCGGTACTTAACCAGTTCTTTCATCAATAAGAAGATCTGCCGTTCCCGACCTCCGATTTGGCCGCTCGGAGTAATATGTAGTACTTTTATTTTGGGTTGACGAACCATGGATCTAATTCAAAATAATAATTTTGATAACACTACGGAATTGATAGGCCATAATCACAGCGCCAACGAACCAAGGAACACCTGATATCCATTTCTGACCCATCGTACGTCCGATCATTAGTTTCCTTAGCCCGTCTATTCCACATACTATCCCAATCATGAATATCCAATGAAAAACAGAGACAGTTCTGGGTAAAACAAAGAATATAACATAAGTAAGAACGGGTAAAAGCATAAGCCACAAAAAATAATGATACGGTTTTTTAACATAAAATAGGCCCAAAAACCCCAAAGCCGCACCGACAATAGAAAAGGACCATACGTAATGCATGAACAGTTTGCCTAAATTTGTCGGGATTCTCCTGAAAATATCATTTTCTGGTTCTTGCCAATATGTCATAAATCCGAACGAAAGGCTCGGATCTGCCAACGTTCGATCAATGATTTTGTAACGCTCTGTAGCCGTGCCCGCGGTCTTTTTTTGGTACGGGCTTTCCAGTTCGCCCATTACAAGATTCAAATAAGTCTTTCCAGAGAATTGCCAGACACCCGTGTTTTCCCTCAAAAAATAAAGATACGGCAGTATCAATATGACAAAGATAAGAGGTGTAAGAATAACGAATATTATTCTGGTCTTTAGACACACCATCCATACAAATAAAATGAAACCAATAATCATACCCTCGGGGCGAATGAGATAGAGCCACGACCACAAAAAACCAAAAAAAACGCTCTGGATCAAATCACTTCTGTGGTTCAAACTCAACCAGACCATCAGTAAAAATACCGAAGTAAAAAGAGATTCACTATAACCGTTTGAAGCGTTTATTAACAAGTTGGAATTGGTGGCAAATAACAGCAATAACATCCATACCAGACCTATGTCTTCAAACAAGAAGTTTCCAATTTTGTAAACCAACAGAAGGCTCAAGAGGAATGAACATAATCCGACAATCTTACCGCTCCATTCCGGATCTTCTATGATCAGGTCTATTAGACCGACGACAATCGGAAAACCAGGTGGCAGTACCACATCCGGGACATGTTTGAACTGAATACCGTAGCCGCTCCAAATACTCGTGCCTAATTGGGCATATTCAAACGGGTCATAGCCTTTTCGATAATTATCATCCAGCAGACCCAGTCGATACCAAAGGCCAAACAGAATAATTATGCCGATGACAATCAGAATTGTCTTTAGAATCCTACTATCGGTCTCGTAGTTTACTTTCATGTCATCCCTATGCCTTATTCGCATTCCCTATCGGTACGAATTGGGAAGCAGTCTTCCCAAAAGAGGTATTTTATTGGCGACTTTTCGAATAATATACCGGTCGTAGTCGTCAAATTTAAGAACAAAAAGACCAATAATATACAACAACCAAAGTACAAGAATGTAGATGATAAAGGTAAATTTGTAAAAAGGAAGACGATACAGTTGTAACAATAATTCTATTATCGAGGCAGATGATAATATACTTATAACCGGCTTGGCCAAGGAACGGCGGAACGGAACGAAACCCATATAATACCATACTTGAAACATCATCATTGTGTTCAATAAGATCATCGACAATGCATTACCTACCGCGGCTCCCATGACGCCATAATATTTTATTAATATATAATAAAGTAGAATGTTAACTACGGCCATTATGGCTGAGTTAAACAAGTTAATGTTGATCCGACCGGTCATCATAATCACATTTCCCGACAGACCCAGAAGATCATGAACAAGATTTCCAACGCCCATTATCAATACCAATATCATACCGTCTGAAAAATCCTTCCCGAATACATTGAGGATTTCTTTTGAGAACAGCACAACCGTAGTAAATATCGGCAAACTCAGAGAAAAAGTCCATTTGGTCACCGTTTGGTAGAGATGTCTTAATTCCTCTTTCTTCCCTAAAGCATGAAGTTCTGCCACCAAAGGATCAAAAATATTGCTCAGAGTGTAATGGGGATAGTAGATCAGAGGCTGTAGACGTGACGCCACCGCATAGACTCCGACCTCGCGGGCAGACTGAAACATTCCCAAAAAGAGTATATCAAGTTGGAAAGTATATTTACTTAGAAGGGATTTCGAGAACAGTGCTGCAGCAAATTTGTTCATCTTAGATTTTTCATACTCGGCTTTGAAAGAAGGGTTTCTCAATTCCGGAAAGACTTTCAATAGGAAATAGAGCGCACAAGAAAAAATGACGATATCCTGAAATATATTGGATGCCAAAGCCGCATAAAGATCCCAACCGAACAGCACAAAAACAATCAGGCTGGAAATCTTTGCCGCCGTCCCTGCTATATCGTTCGCAATGACTTTATATTTTATTTCTTGAAGGCCGTTCAGGCTGGCCGTAAAGGTCAGATAAATCGATGTAAGGAAAATAGATACAGCGTAAAATCTGAACGCATGTACCGTATTGAGTTCAAAAACCTCTTTCGATACTGTCGCGGGACGATGAATAAAAAAGTTGCAAAACCAATCTGGAAAAAGAAGGATAAAAGAAGTGATCAAAAGACTCACGAAGACGGTCACTTTCAGGGACCAGTAAATTGAGCCTTTCATCTTGGCTTTTTCGTTTAAGGCTTTGTATCCGGGCAGAAAGCGTAAATTGGTACCGTTCAGGCCTAAACTGGAAATGTTGGCGAGCAGAGACCCCCAGGATTGAACAATAGAATAAATACCATATAACTCAGCTCCGAGCACACGTGTGGTGATTACGCTGGTTATAGGTAGTGTCACGAGGCTGATAATGTTACCGATACCGGAAAGAAGTGTATTCTTGGCAACTTTGGAGACATTCTGTTTTTCTGAAGCATTCACTCTTAGGCCGGGCGATTAGAAATAAAAGTTTCGAGGTACCATTGGACAAATTTTTTTACTCCGGTATCGATCTTCGTCTGCGGATTGTAGCCAATGAATTTTCGGGCTTTTGAGATATCGGCATAGGTTATGTCCACATCCCCCGGTTGCATCGGAAGCTTTTCTATTAACGCCTTTTTGTTCACGGCCTTTTCTATCAGAGAAACAAGATCCTTCAGCTTTGTCGTCTGAGATTCACCCAAGTTCAATATTTCATAACCCTTCAAATGATCCAGGCACTTCAGAACGCCATCAATGATATCATCTATATATGTATAGTCTCTTTGTGTTTCACCGTCGCCGTACATCTTCAAGGCCGTACCTTCGATGATGGATCGTGTAAAATAGTGGATAGCCATTTCAGGCCTTTGTCTTGGTCCATAAACGGTAAAAAAACGCAAACATAAAACGTCCATAGCATGGAGATGGTGAAACGTATACGATAATACCTCACAGGCTTTTTTTGTCGCAGCATAAGGCGAAATCGCGAAATCCACATTGTCGTCTTCTGAATACGGCATCTTTCTGTTATTGCCGTATACCGACGAGGAAGATGCCAGTATAAGCCGTTTGACGGCGAACCTCCGCATCGTCTCCAAAATATTCACCGTTCCTTCCACATTAACTTTCTGATACAAGAAAGGGTTTTCGATCGATGGGCGAACACCGGCTTTAGCTGCAAGATGGATGACCGTGTCTATCCGATTATTCTCAAAGATTGAATACAGAACGGAAAGGTCTAAAATATCGCCTTTAACTAATGCAAAATTCTCGTGGTTCATGATCCCCGCGAGGTTTCGTTCTTTGATCTTTGGATCATAAAACGAATCAAAGTTGTCAACACATATAACGCGATGGCCTTGATTTAACAAGGCTTCACATAGGTGGGATCCGATAAATCCGGCGCCGCCGGTGACAAGAACTTTCATACTTTGGTAGACGTTTTGGTTTTCTGCGCTTCCGAATTAACATAATAATTATCATACGCGTACTCGTAATAGCCCTGCTTTTCATACATGAACTCGTTCAGGACGATACCGATAACATTGGCACGAACCGTATTGAGAGATGCAATGGCATTTTGCAGATATTGCTTCTGAGTGGTTCCGTATTTCGCTACGATCACGACACCATCCACTCGGGAGGCCAGAATAATCGAATCCGTCAGCAGAAGAATGGGAGGAGTGTCGTAGATTACCATGTCAAATTTTTTCTCTAATTCGTTCATTACAAAATTCATCCGCATGGAGGAAAATATCTCCGTGTGGTTATGAGCATCAGCACCGCCTGTGATCACGTGAAGATTTCGTATGGAAGTCGTTTGAATAACGGAACCAAGATCTGTATTATTTAAAATTATATCGGTTAGCCCCGGCGATTCTTTGATCTCAAATAGTAAATGATGCTTCGGTTTGCGCAGGTCGGTATCCACCAAACACACCTTATGTCCCATATCCGAAAAGGAAATAGCCAGATTGATCGCCGTAGTAGTCTTACCTTCACCGGGTCCCGAACTACCGATAAGTATCGAGCGCATGGGCGTATCAATGTTCGCGAATTGAATATTCGTCCGCAGAGCTCTGTAACGTTCCGAAATAAAAGACCGAGCATTGAGTTGTGAAATCATGGCTTTCTTACGAATCAGGTTTTTGTCTTCATCTTCTTCCACGGTTTTTCTTCCGAAGAATTTTGTCTTCAGTTGTGTCATGCCATTCGTATTCTCCGACAAATCCTCTCTTGGGATGGTCGGGATTTTCCCAATTATAGGGATATTGGTGATGCCGGCAATAGCGTCGATGCTTTTTATGGTGGTGTCCAGGTAATCAATACCGAATGCTAGTGAAACGCCAATCAACAGCCCTAGCATTGCGCCAATGAAGATGGTTGTAAATACCTTATTATATATCGGAGTGGGAGGTTTCGCCGGATCCACAATCTTCAAGTTGCCGGTCGTTCCGTAAAGCTGAATTGAAAAATTCTCTTTTTGTTTGATAAGCGAACTCAGCGTCTCTTCGTACACGCTCTTGGATCGTGCGAGGCGCGTGATGTCAATAGCATCTTGCAGCAAATTCGGATTTCTCAGCTCAAAATTCCTTATCAAACCAGCATACAATCGGGCCTGTCCTCTAAGTAAAATCAGCTCAATCTCTTCGTTATTTTTCTTTCCGAAGACATTTTTCCACAACTCGTTCAAATCACCGACAATCGGTTTTTCACTTCCATTGTCAACCGATGAGAGTAACGCGTAATACTTGTCCCGAAGCTGGCCAATTTGTTCATCAATCATCTTAATTTCCAAGCTCTCATAAGCATCCGCACCTTTCTCCTCAAAAATTCGGATTTTCTTACTGTTTAACTCCTCTATTTGTGTTCTAAGTTTTAACTCTTCTTTTGATTCGTTTTCAGGCTTGATGACACTGCCTGTCATTCGACGCTGGATGGAATCGAGCTGAGAGTTGAGGGCATTAAGATTCGACTCACGCACCTGCCTTTGTGTCTCTAGTTCGGCCAGTTTGTCTTTCATCAAAATAATCTTATTTAGAGGTCCTAATTCATCCGCAGAAGTCATATCAGTCTTTTTCTTCAAGGCCTGAAGGGCTAGCTCCGTTTTTTCCAAATTGGATTTTGTCAGATCTATTTGTTCATCAATGAAGTTGATGCCTTTGATTAAACCTTCTTTATCAAGGTCCGCTGTTCTTTTCTTAAGTAATTCGGTTGCCACCGAAACCAGTTTTTGAACCAGAAAAGAATCGGTTGAAAAGGCAGATATTTCGATGAACTGGGCGGCCTCTTTATAAGGTTTCATCGTAATCTGATATGCGGCAATGGAATTCAACACCGATTCTACATACTGTTGATCACGGGTTTTCAATAGTTCATTTTTCAATTCATTCTTGAATAGTGCGCTAAAGATGTCTGTGGAAATTACGACCTCATAATATCCAAAATCAACCCGCGGTACGGCTGTCCCGTTCTTATCCAGTATGTCCAACATAGGATTACTGCTGGAGTTATCAAAATACATGATGGAAGAAGAGCGATACATAGTGGGCTTTGAAACGGAATAGACCGTAATTATCGAACTGAAAACAAGAAAGGTAGCCAGTACGATCAGTTTATGACGCATGACCGTGTTTAAGATCGCCTGCGCATCCAGCCCTTGTTTTATTTGAATGTCTTGCATGGAAATCCTTTGTCTAAAATTAATTTCTTGACTTAATCTGTATGTACAGAAAGTACGCCGATAGGAAGGTCACGGTATACGTTAATACAGTCAAAACCGTTTTGAACGTGAATTTCTTAGCCGGCACAAAAATGATGTCTCCCGGCTCAACCAAAGGAACCTGGCCGCCTTTAGCTTTTAGAACGGTTTCAATATCCACCAGTTGTTCTGTTTGCGCCGCTCCGATCCTGCGAATCAGCTTTATATTGCGAATGGCAGCGTCATCCTGCGGACCGCCGGCAAGGAATACGACATCGATGACGTTGGCTCCTGGAAACAAAGGATAATTGCCCGGACTCCTCACCGCACCCAAAACATTGGCATACACGGCGCCGTATATCGCCGGGACAAAGATAATATCGCCGTCCTGCAAATCCTTAAGTTTTTCCACATTCCCCGTTTCGATGATAATCGATTCGAGAGGGATGGTAATATCATCACGGAGTCCCGTCTCGGGATTGCGGCGGATCAGACGCATTTTGTTCAGATCGGATCGCGGTGTTGCACCGCCGGCAGCCGCTATGGCTCCTTGGATCGTGTGATTCTTCGGGATCTTAAGTGCGCCGGGACTGTTGACTTGACCCAACACGATCACTTCGATCATTTCTTCCTGCGAGAAGGCGACTACAACTTCCGCACGTCCACCGATGTACTGGGACAACCGCGCCGCCAGAACATTATTCAGTTGATCCATCGTCATCCCGTCCACTTTGATGTCTTTCATGAAAGGATATCGGATCGTGCCATCCGCACCTACGATCGCTTCTTTGGGTAATTCCTCGTGACCATAAACGCTGATCTGGATCTTGTCTCCGGGACGAATTTTCCTTTCGGACTTTGCAGCCGATGACTTCAGAATGACGGTATCCCTATTCGCATCCTGGGCCTGCAGAAAACCAATTTGGCACCATAGGCCGATAAAACAAATTGTTCTGAACATTAATTCCTTCATACGGTTAATTCATTCTCTATCTATTTTGTGCATTGCCCGAATGCAATGCATCTTTGAGTCTTATCCGATTCTTCAAAAAGTACACAAAACCGATACCCGTTACCGATATGTATGTACAGGCGTGAAAAATAATGGCATAACCGAGTGCCGGCTCTTTATCGACATGAAGCAACATAAGGCTTTGCTTGGCTATTTCGTGAAACGTTCCTACATATCCGGGCGCCGCCGGTATCATGATCGCAAAAGACGTAAAGACCATTACTACGGTCGCATCCAGCGTATTCAGGCCGTAGATCTCATCGAATCGGACGGCAAAGAACATGGTATACATCACATAAATGTAAACGCCCCACGTCACAGCACTCAACAGGATAATCGCCCAATAAGACCTGGCCGAATGGAGAAAGCTAATGCCTTCGATAAAAGAACGCGCGATCCGCTCGGCCTGATCCGCGAGTTTACTGGAAAATAAGCCGGCCAGTTTCCTGATTACCGACAAGGCCCATTCTGTTTTTTTCACAAGTAGATACATGATCAGAATGGAAAAGATCACGATCCCGGCCACAAGCACGCCGCCGCTCTTCACCCAGTCTGGAAACGGAAAGAAGAAAAGGATGAAGCCGAATATGACCAGCAGGGTGAGAACGTCAATGATTCTCTCTACGACCACCGTCCCGAATGAAGCACTGAAAGAAATATTGTCGGTCTGTTTCAGCGCGTATCCCCGCACAAATTCACCCAAACGGAAAGGCAGCACATTATTGATCATAAACCCTATCATCAAAGCGGAAAAAACATTATGCGTCGGGATCTTTTTGATCGGCATCAAAAGGTATTGCCAGCGGATCGCCCGAAGCCAGCAACTGAAAAGATTCAATCCAACCGATAACGCGGCAAAGCCGATTCCAACGCCGTAAAATGATTGTTTGAGCTCGGCGAAATCTATGCCGCGAACCGCCAACCACATAAAGAAGCCGCTGATACCCAGATTCAGGGCAAGCCAAAATACTTTCTTCAATCCTCTCTCCTCTTATCGCAGATCGATCACTTCCATGCCCTGTTCTACCTGGAAATCGAACAGTTTCATATCCATCGGACGGTCCACTTCTATATGCGTGAAGACATACGAAATTGAATTGCCTTCCAGGTCTGTATATTCGATCCGTTCCGTGATCCATGTATCGGCGGGAACCCATATTTTCATACCTTGCACAAAATCATCCTTGTCCCTCGGGTCCATTTTAAGCACAAAGAACTGCCGACCCTGCACCATTTCCACCTTGACCACTTCGGCGATAAATTTATCGAGATACTCATAAAGAAAATACTTAGGCATGAACAGGCTCTTGCTGTTCTTCTTCAACTTGTCAATGATCACCTGGTTATTAAGGTCGGAATACTGCCAAACCACTTCGCCGTTGGTAATATTCAGCTGCTGGCCTAATTCGTACCTGATATTGTTTTCTTTCTTAAAAAATAACTTTCCCTGCAAGCTCTGCTGCTGGCCGGTCAGCTTCCATTTGAAAAAATAATCGAAATTAAAACTGAAACTATCCGTCTTTTTATACTTGTTCTGAACCTTTTTGATGATCGATTGAGCATCTTCGCCGGCCGACAAGGCGTTCGTAAATAATCCGGCAAATAAAGCTAGGACAATATATTTCATTTGGTTTCCTTTATGATTCTTAATTGGAGCAAAAGGTATTATACAAAAATTCGCTGTGTTCGAACGTACATCAAACCATATACATCGGAACCTGGTCTTCCGTGATCAAAACCTGTCTGGCTTTCCCGCCGTCCTGCGCCGATACGATCCCGGCTCGCTCCAATTGGTCCACGATCCGGGCGGCCCGGGCATACCCGATGCTCAATCGTCTTTGCAGAAGCGACGCCGACCCTTGATTATGTTTAACGACGATCTCGAGTGCCTCATTGAAGAGAGCATCGTAAGCGCCAGCTTCGGCTTCGCCGTCCAAGTTCTCCCGCGGTTCCTCTTTCATCACAAAGTCCTTACGCGGAAACGCGGGCATGCGGCTGATATATTCGACAATCGACTCGGTTTCTCGCGTCGACGTGAAGGCATTCTGAATACGGATCGGCATGGCGCCCGGCGGCAGATACAGCATGTCGCCTTTGCCGAGCAGAAGCTCCGCCCCGCCCATGTCGAGGATCGTTCTCGAATCGATCTTACTGCGAACCTGGTAGGCAACGCGTGCCGGGAAGTTCGCTTTGATCAAACCGGTCAAAACGTCGACCGACGGGCGCTGCGTCGCGACGATCAGATGAATTCCTACGGCGCGCGCCATTTGGGCCAGACGGGTGATCGATGTCTCCACTTCCCGCGGCGCCGTCATCATCAGGTCGGCCAATTCATCGATGATCGCAACGATGTATTCCAGTTTATAATGCGCCTTGCCGTCGTTAGGCATGGTGCCGTCCTGCCAGCGTTTGTTGTAGTCCTCGATATTGCGGACATTGGCGTGCGCCAGCTTTTCGTAGCGATCCTCCATTTCCTCGACCAACGCCTTGAGCATAAGTTTCGCGTTCTCCGGCTTGGTGATAACGTCTTCCATGATCTCACCGCGCTGGTTGCGCAGACAGATGAGATGATGATTTTTCAGGCGCCGGTACAGGGCCAGTTCGACCTTTTTGGGATCGATCATAACAAATTTAACTTCCGACGGATCGAATTGGTAAAGCAGACTGGTGATGAAGGAATTCACGCCAACGCTTTTACCCGAACCGGTGGTTCCTGCGATCAGCAAGTGAGGCATTTTGGCCAAGTCTTCAAAGTGGATCTCTCCGTCGATCGTCTTGCCGAGCGCCAGGCCTAATTTATATTTGTGTTTTACATTCTTGAAATATCTGTCCTCGAATAAACTGCGGATCAATACCGGCGAGGCCTTAGGCTTGGGAATCTCGACCTGGATCGTTCCTTTTGAGGTCACGGGCACCATACGAACCGACTTCACTTTCATCGAGAGAGCCAGTTCGTCCTCAAGTCCCGTCACTTTTGAGATCTTCAATCCGGTCGGTAATTCCAGCTGATAGATCGCAACCACCGGACCGTTATATTCTGTCGCTACAACCTTCGTGTCGATACCGAATTCCGAGAGCGTCTTGATGATGAGGTGGATTTTCTGATCCAGTTCCGCTATTTCCTCTTCAGTCAGCTTCTCAATTTCCTGCGTCGGTTCCAAAAGATCGAGCGACGGATGGCGGTATCTTTTTCGCGCCGCCGAATTTTCTTTGTCAAAATCGATCTCCGTCTCCTCGACCTTTTCCTGAACCGCCGCTTTGGCCTTCACAGCCGGTTTCGGCTCCTCCGCCTCTTCTGATTCTTCCGGTTTTTCAGTTGTATCACTGACCTCAGCCGCGGCGTCTTCATCAACTACGAGTTTTTCTTCTTCTATGATCTTAGCGATCTCATCCCGTGATTCAATCCGGGTGACTTTATCATCGGTTTTTTCTTCATCCGGCTCTTTCGTCCAGACATCATCGGCATGCTCGGCATCAAACGCGTTCTTGGCAATATGTTTGAAATCCATATTCGAAAGATCGACGGAAGCGTTTTCTTCCGTCTTTTCTTTTGGAGATTCTGTCGATGATGCTTCAGTGGAAGATTCTATTCCGTCCAGCTTTTTGGCCAGCCTGTCGGCCGCTTCCAACTCACGTATTTCCTGCGTGCTGTCAAAATCGATCCTGGGAACAACCATCTGTTTTTCGATATGACCCAGCGATTTGATATCCCTTAATAACTGGGTATCCATATCCAGATTCAAACCGGTAATGTCCTTTGTCTCTTCCGGTTTCTTTACTTCCGTCTTTGCGGAAACGGTCGTCTGAACCTCTTTCACGCCGGTAGTTTCGTTGATGAACTTGGGTTTGGAGCCGTTCTCCAGTACGGCCTTTTCCTTTTTTTCAATGGCAGGCGGAATGACTGGTTCTTCTTTTTTGATACTGATCTCTTCGGTCACCGGCTTTTCCTGAAGATATTCCGGCACAAGAGGTTTTTCTTCCTGCGCCGCGGTCATTTCAGCGGCAAGTTTTTCGGCCTTTTTCCTTTCCTCCTCTTCCAGCAAAGCCGTCTGACGGTTCTTGAATCGTGAAAGCGTTTCAGAGGTCGTACGGTAGGAAGAAACGAAAATGTATTGTATCGCGGGTATCAGATCGGCAATACTCACTCTTGTCACGAGAATGATCCAAAGCAATGAAAAGACCACCCACACAGCCATCGAGCCGAATTTACCGAGCCACATAAAGAGTTGGGTGGCGATCATCCCGCCCAGAAATCCGCTCACATTCCAACCGGCTCCCGGAACGTCCGTATAAGGCAACGCCAGCCATGCTGAAACTAAGACCATAAGCGTAAGGATATAGAATGCAAATTGATTGACCAGGAAAACGCTCTTATGCGTAAAGAATAACCAGCCGTAAACAAAGAAAAGGATCGGAACGGCTATGAAAGCATAACCAAAAGTATAGAACACCAGATAATAGGAAATATACGCACCAACGATCCCCAGAAAATTTTCAAGCTGATTGGCCCTCCAAAGATCCATGATACTTGCCGGATGCTCGTTGGGGCGATGCGAAACGATGGCCAGGATCGTCAGGATGCAGAAGGTCATCAAAAGGATACCAAGGATCTCCTCTTTGAGCTTCGTGCTCAAATTGAGATTCAATCCTTTCTTCGCCGGCGGCTTTTGAGGAACCTTGGGCTGAGGCGATGCCGTTGTCTTATTTTTGGAACCTATTTTTTTCTTCGAAGCCATGGTTTCAAATTATATTTCAAAAATCAAAAATGAAAAATAGAGCCTACGCGGACATTTCGGAGCAAAATCACTCCGTCCCGCATAAATCCATTTTTGCTTTTTTATTTCTAAATTTTGATTTTACTTACTTGGGTCGCCGTTATAAAACGGAGTCGGGATCACTTTAGCCGACAAACTGCGTCCGCGGGCATTGACCGTCAGCGCGGTGCCGTTGATGCTCAGATCTTTTTCCACGTACGCCATCGCGATGGCTTTCTGTAAGGACGGCGAAAAAGTTCCGCTCGTGACCACACCCACCTTACGGCCATCCTTCATGACTTCATAGCCGTGGCGCGCAGGAATCTTACCTTCGATCTCGAGACCAATCAGCATCCGCGACAACCCTTTTTCTTTGGCCTTGAGCATTACGTCGCGTCCGTTAAAATCACCTTTGTTGAGCTTCGTGATCCAGCCTAAGCCCGCTTCCAGCGGATGTGTGGTTTCGTCGATGTCATTGCCATACAGACAGTATTTCATTTCGAGGCGCAACGTATCGCGCGCGCCCAGCCCGGCCAGACCGATGTTGTAACTTTCACCGGCTTTCATGACCGCTTGCCATATTTTGTCGGCATATTTTTCATCAAAATAGAGTTCAAATCCTATCTCGCCGGTATAACCCGTTCGCGAGATCGTCATGTGCACGCCATCCACTTCGCCTTCATCAAACCAGTAGAATTTGATATTATCAAGATTAACTTTGGTCAGTTGCTGCAGAACTTTCCGGGCATTCGGCCCCTGAATGGCGAGCAAGGCGATGTGATCGCTGACGTTTTCCAGCTTAACGTTGGCCGGACAGTGTGACTTCAGCCAATTAAAATCTTTTTCCATGTTCGATGCATTCACCACAAGCATATACTTGTTCGCAAAACGGTACACGATCAGATCGTCGACGATACCGCCGTCGGGTTTACACATCGCGCTGTATTGCGCCTGATGAATGGCCAGTTTGGATACATCATTGACCGTCATCTTTTGCAGGAAATCCAAAGCGCCGTCGCCGCTGACATAAAACTCTCCCATATGCGTAACGTCAAAAACGCCCACCTGGGTTCGCACACGTTGATGTTCCGCAATATCGCCGTCGTAGCGGATCGGCATATAATAGCCGGCAAATTCCGCCATCTTTGCGCCCGCTGCGACATGTTTGTCGTAGAAAGGCGTCTTTTTAATGGTTCCGGTTGAAGCAGACAATTTATTCTCCTGGAGTTATTACAAAGTTGAAATGAGTTGAAATTCTGAATAATGAATTTCAATTCGGAATTTAGAATTCAAAATTTATAATTTTTGTATGGCTTTATCGATTTTTTCCAGCGCTTTCGCAATGTTCTCGATCGAATTGGCATAAGAGAATCTCAGATATCCCTGCCCGTATTCTCCAAACGCTGTACCGGACAAGGCTGCTACACCGGCTTCATTCAACAGATAATCGGCCAGCTTTTTAGAATCCATCCCGGTCTTTGTGATATTAGGGAATACATAAAAAGCACCGAGCGGTTTCTTGCAGGAAAATCCTTTGATCTTATTGAGCCCGTCAACAATGAAATCACGGCGTTTCTGGAATTCCGCCACCATCTTATCCACTTCGCTCTGCGATCCTTTGAGAGCTTCGATGCAGGCACGCTGAACGAAACTATTGGTGCAGGAATTACTGTTGGTCATCAATTTGGCCACCATGGCGGCCAGATCTTTGGGCATCACGCCGTATCCCGCGCGCCACCCGGTCATCGCATACGTTTTTGAGAAACCGTCGAGAATGATCGTACGTTCTTTCATTCCGGGCAGGCTGGAAATGCTGTAATGTTCGTAACCGTACATGATACGGCTGTAGATCTCATCCGACATGACATAGCAGTTATAGTTCTTCACATTGTCGGCAATATCCTCGATGTCTTTCTTTGTGAATACCCCGCCCGTCGGGTTGGCCGGTGAATTGATGATGATCAGCTTGGTCTTGGAATTGATCTTAGCCTTCAACTCGTTCACGTCTATCGTGAAGTTATTCTCTTCCTTAATCGGAAGCGGGACGGCTTTGCCGCCTACGAAATTGATCATGGATTCGTAAATCGGGAAACCGGGATTGGGATAGATCACTTCATCGCCTTCCTGGATCAAGGCCAGAATAGGAAAGAAAATGATCGGTTTGCCGCCGGGCGTAACGACCACTTCGTCGGGAACCACATCGATCTTACGCGTTTTGGAAATGTACTCGGCAATAGTCTGACGTAATTCGGGCAGTCCGGCGGCCGGCCCGTAATGGGTCCATCCTTCGCGAATGGCCTTAATAGCCGCTTCCGATATATTTGCAGGTGTATTAAAATCAGGTTCACCGATCTCCAGGTGCACGACTTCCCTGCCCTGCGCTTCCAATGCTTTGGCTTTAACCAGCACTTCAAACGCCGTTTCCGTACCCAGACGGCTCATCGATTTTGCCAGTGGAACATGAAAAGAGGACATATATTTTACTCCAATAAATTACATTAGATTTTAGCAATCAAGTTTAGCTTTTTTCACTCTTAATTTCAAGTCAAAATAAGGATTTAAGTAAATAAAAAAGGCCGGTCATTCGACCGGCCTTTTGGATATTTTCTTACCTTTGGCTGGCTAATTCTCAACGGCTACATAGACCTCCGAACCGGCTTTTTTGAATTCTTCCGCTTTTTCCTTCATGCCGATTTCAAGTGCCTTGCTTTCGTCCACCTTGAGAGACTCGGCATAGTCACGGACGTCCTGCGTGATCTTCATGGAGCAGAAATGAGGTCCGCACATACTGCAAAAATGAGCTACTTTGGCCCCTTCCGCAGGCAGCGTCTCATCGTGAAATTCCCGCGCCGTATCCGGATCGAGCGAAAGATTAAATTGATCTTCCCATCGGAATTCGAAGCGGGCCTGGCTCAAGGCATTGTCCCTGATCTGGGCGCCCGGATGACCTTTGGCCAGGTCGGCCGCATGAGCGGCGATCTTGTAGGTGATCACTCCTTCCTTGACGTCGTCGCGGTTGGGCAAGCCGAGATGCTCTTTGGGCGTGACGTAGCAAAGCATGGCGCAACCGAACCAGCCTATCATGGCCGCCCCGATACCCGAGGTAATATGATCATAGCCCGGTGCAATATCTGTGGTGAGCGGACCGAGCGTATAAAAAGGCGCTTCGCCGCAAACCTCCAGCTGTTTGGTCATATTAACCTGGATCATGTGCATCGGAATATGGCCGGGGCCTTCGATCATGGTCTGCACGTCATGCTTCCATGCTACCTTGGTTAATTCTCCCAGGGTATCGAGTTCCGCGAACTGCGCGTCGTCGTTGGCGTCGGCGATGGAGCCGGGCCTCAAACCGTCGCCCAAACTGAAACTGACGTCATAAGCTTTCATGATCTCGCATATCTCTTCAAAATTGGTATAAAGGAAATTTTCCTTATGATGGGCCAGGCACCACTTCGCCAGGATCGATCCTCCGCGGGACACGATGCCCGTCACGCGTTTGGCCGTGTACGGAATATACCTCAGCAAAACGCCGGCATGGATCGTGAAATAGTCAACGCCCTGTTCGGCCTGTTCGATCAGCGTATCGCGGTAAATTTCCCACGTGAGGTCTTCCGCCTTACCGCCAACTTTTTCCAAAGCCTGATAGATGGGTACCGTACCGATCGGTACGGGTGAATTGCGTAGGATCCATTCACGCGTTTCGTGGATATTTTTTCCGGTTGAGAGGTCCATGACGGTATCGGCGCCCCAGCGGATCGCCCAGATCATCTTTTCCACTTCTTCTTCGATGCTCGAAGCTATCGCGGAATTCCCGATATTGGCGTTGATCTTGACAAGGAAATTACGCCCGATGATCATCGGTTCGCTCTCAGGATGATTGATATTGGCCGGAATGATCGCACGGCCGCGCGCCACTTCATCGCGAACAAATTCCGGTGTGATCACCTGCGGGATCGCCGCACCGAAGCTCTCGCCGGGATGCTGTATTTGGAATTCTTTCAACGCGTCTTCGCGCTTCTGGTTCTCCCGAATGGCGATGTATTCCATCTCCGGCGTGACGACGCCCTTTTTGGCGTAATACATCTGACTCGCATTAGAACCGGCTTTGGCGCGCAAGGCCGGACGGGTCCTTTTGAAACGGATCGTATCGATGCTCTTATCGTTCTCGCGTAAACGGCCATACGCGGAACTGATATGAGCCAATTCCTCCACATCGCCGCGTTCTTTGATCCACTTGAGCCGCAAAGGATCGAGTCCTTTGTAGATATCGATCTTAACATTCGGATCCGTATAAGGTCCGCTGGTATCGTAGACCGTTACGGATTTTTTGCGCCCGTTGCCGTTGGAAGGTCCGTGTTTCGAGCCGTCATCAACGGCTATCTCACGCATGGCGACCTTTACGCCGTCCCGCCGACCGGTCACATATATTTTCTTGGATGCCGGGAACGGATCGCGCGTGATCTTGCTTTTTTCAGAGGGAACTTTAGAGGGATTAGTTGACATATGAAATCCTTTCTAATGAAATTCTAGATTGGAGATTATAAATTTTGAATTGAAACCACTTATCGTAAATAAAAAAGCCGTTTCCTTGTGAGAAACGGCCATTCGAAATTTCCAATTCAAAATCTAAAATTTCTACTGCTCGTTTCCCTACGCCGGTATGACCACGTATCAGGTTCAAAGGGTATATTCTCAGTCCTTCGACTCTTCGACACACTCAGAGCTCAGGACAACCCCTAACGAATTTGAAATCATTTCCAATGAACATCCGTACGCAATATATTCGATTCATCCGCACCGCGCAAGCGGAAAATCGATGTTTTTTCACCCGTTCGGGTGATTTTAAGGTCATTTTGCAGAAAACAGGTAACCATTTCATGTTATCTGCGTATGGTTTTGTTCGATCCGATCATAAATCACAAATGGAGAAGGCGTGATGAGATTTTACTACTGCTTTTTGTTAACAGTGATCTTGGGTTGTTCCGTCAAACCCGACCTCGAAGCGGAAAAACGTAAACTGCTTAACCTGCACGAAAAAGCCCGAACGGCACATTTCGACAAAAATGTGCAGGGTTTCCTGGCGGAACAGGCCGATGAGTTTCTCAATATCCAGAACGGCGACATCACCCGTCCGACCAAAGAGCAGCGGGAAAATCGTGTTCGTGCCTATTTCGATCGAGTAACTTTCGATACTTGGGACGACGTAGAGCCGCCGGTCATCGAGATCTCCGACGACGCTACGCTGGCCAACACATTCGTCAAAAAACTGGTCGTGCTGAAACTGAAAGACGAATCCGGTAAGGTTAGCTTTGACACAACACATTTTGCATGGACCACCACGTACAAAAAACTGGACGGTAACTGGCGTTTGATCGCTGTAACTTCCACGCGAAAATAATTATATTCATTGAGGAGGATATTATGTTTAAATCCATACTAACTTGTTTGTTCCTTATAGGCCCGGCCATTTACGCCCAAACGCCGCAGGAATTTTTTCAGTCAAAATACAAAGAAGGGGTGAAGGCGTATGAGTCGAAAGACTACCCGGCTTTTGTTCGTGCGATGCAGGCGGCGGATTCCGTACGGCCGAATACCTACACGATCCTGTATAACCTTGCCGGCGGACTGGCGCTGTCGGGAAACATGGAAGCTTCGCTGAAAACCCTGGCCAGTGCGGTTCTGATCAACACATCCAGACAATTTATGGCCGACAGCGACTTTGTTGCCGTTTGGAAGGAACCCGGGATGAAGGACGTGATGGCGCTGATCGACAGCCTCAATAAGCCGTTGAGCAGAACTTCCGCCGCATTCACTTTGGAGGATAATGCCTTCCATCCCGAAGGCATCGCCTACGATCCTAAAACAAAACGTTTTTTTATCGGCAGTATCCGGCAGAGAACGATCGCCGTTCGTGATGAAAATGGAAATGTAAAATCCGATTTCTTCCAAAATACGGATCAGCTTTACTGTGTGATGGGAATGAAGGTGGACGAAAAGCGGCGCGCGCTCTGGGTTGCCACCAGCGCCATGCCGGAAATGACCGGTTATGCGGATTCATTACAAGGCCGGGCTGCCGTTGTTCGATACCATATCGACTCGGGGAAATTGGAAAAAGTATATACGGTCCAAGGTGAACATGTTTTCGGCGATCTCGTACTGCACCCATCGGGCGATGTCTATATCTCCGACAGCGGCGAACCGAATATCTACAAGATCGATCCCAAAGAAGACCGAATCAAACTTTGGCTTGCGTTCCCGATGGCGTGGAATTTACAGGGACTTGATCTTTCACCAGACGGCCATACGCTGTTTGTTGCCGACTACCTTTCAGGATTGTATAACGTATCGTTGAAAACTACTAAGATTGAACAGATCGGTTTTGACAAATCAACGGCGCTCAGAGGCATTGATGGATTGTATTCTTATAATAACAGCCTGATCACACTACAGAACGGCACTAATCCGTTACGCGTCTGCCGCTATTATCTGAGCAACGATCAATCACGCATCACACGAATGGAATTCATCGAAAAAGCTACGGGCGATCTCGGTGAACCAACGTTAGGCGTGTTGTCCGGCGACACGTTCTATTTTATCGCCAATAGTCCCTGGGGCGCATACAACAAGAACCATCAGTTCGATGCTTCCAAAGCGCAGAAACCGGTGGTGAGGAAGTACGAACTTAAGTAATCAATTTCCGACCTTGAAAACCAAATTGGGCAATTGTAACCGTGACGACTTCCCTGCGATCAACCAAAGTTCGTCGATGGTTTCCTTGGGCTGATAGGATTTATTAATTTGCAGCTTTTGATTCACTCTAAGATCCGTTTTTCCGATAGTATAGTGACCTTCGATAAAGCCGAATCGATTCTCATATCTTAGATCCTGTAAGGTCGTCGATAATGACCATTTTTCGGGATAATGAACGGTAATATCTTTGCTAAACTCTTGATCGTTGTATATCCGAATGGGATTATGACGGCCTTTTGCGTCCACTTTGTATTTGATTTTTGAAGAAGGAGAAAAAAGCCCCCCGGTTTGAAAAATGGCTTCATCAGGCGTCACGGTCACCAGATTATCGATCTTGTAACGAAGACGTATAATGAGCGGCCGTCGATGATCTCTTAAATTCTCAAACTGGGACGAAACCATTGTCACGTTGCCTTCCGAATAAGTAAGCAGTTTCTTCAGAACCTGATCTTTTTCCTCTTCCTTCAATTTCGTTAACTCACGCCTCGCAGCAAAAGCCTCTGAACCGCTCAGAGTTTTCTCTTCATCCACTTCGATTGTGCCGTCCTCACCAATGGTTAGTTCGTATTTTTCATACGTACCGTTATCTTTTCCTGAACCTTCAGGTACCGTGAAAAATCCTGCAAATCCATCCTTGGAAATTTTCATGGCTTCTTGTCCCTGATACGCATCCGGGATATATGTGATCGGCAAGTATTCCACATAAGGAAACACCACATACGTTTTCTCATCCAGCGTAACGGTCACCGCCGGTATGTACATTTCGCTCGAAGTGATGTATTGCTTGTCAAAGTTACCGTCCTGAGCGTTATGGATTAGAACATACTTGGCGTCCAATTCCGCTTTGACAAGCATGGCTTGGGCGAGACCGGTGATCAGATAGATGTTTCCCTTCTTCTTGGTCAACAATTCGTCAAAATCTTTGGCCTCATTACCAACTTCCATATTGGTCTGAATATAAGTTACAATCGAATCCAATTTTTGTAAGGGCCGCTTACACATTCTTGTAACCCGTTCCGTTTCAATGCCTATGTTGTTGGCCAGCACTTTTGATAAAAAAGAAACTCTATCCATAGCATAATTCTTGTACTGATTGGCAACGTCGGCCCATGACGACGGGGCTCTGTACGTTATCGATCCCAACTCTAAATAAGCGAAGCTAAAAGCCGTGTATTTACCCATCTCCTTAAAATAGGGTGAGAACAATTCTTCGTGCACGGCTGGAACATCTTTATCTTCGTAAGAATATATTGTCTTGTGGTTTTTCGGATCAAATGTAGTAGCAAATCTTACTTTATTTTCACCGGTGTTCTTGGTCATGACTTGCCACCAGTCCGGATACTTATATTGAAATTTTATTCTTTCAATAGGCAGATCGTATTGAAGAGATACTTCCTGGCTCAATAACGGATTCTGCAACAAATTCACGTTTTCGATTTCATATCCTTCTTCAATAAGCGTACCTTTGACAACATCAGGATACACGAATCGGTATTCGTGAGAGCCGTTGGAGTTTTTTTCTAATTTCAAATGCGAAAGAGTGTATTCGCTGGTCTTTCCCATAGGCGAAATGCACTTCAGATGGACTTTTCTCAGAGCTTGATTGCTCTTAAGACTGAGTCCAAAACTGCTGAGCCTCTGATTATCAGGATTAAGAACAAGGTACTTTATGTTGCGGACACGAAAGAAAGTCCATTCCGGCGGACCTAAAAACAGTGATGCCGCGTTATGCTCAAGTGTTTCCTCTACGTTGAGGTATACTCCGTCGTATTTAGCATACTTTTCCGAATAAACTTTGATATCAACTGAATCACGTAGATTACTTTTTGACGTCATGGACTCCAAGAAAGTCGAACGACTTGAAATAGCGCACGAAGAAAGCATGAGCCATGCGGCAAACGATAAATAATATTTTTTCATGGGTGGTTCTGGTTAATGGTGATCATGGATGTTTTTAGTTTAAAATACTGCTTACAAAAATTGAGAAAATGATCTCTGTCATCGCCTGAATAACTCAACGGTACTTGTTCAAATTCGTATACGGTCATCATGGTGCGGGAATCCGTCATTTTCGTCGAACAGGTAAATCGAGCGGTGCGCTCGCTGCCTATGGAAATATCATTAAAACTGATCGTCGCATCGCCGATATCCAGACGCAGAACTATTTTTAATAATCCCTGTTCCGGCATATACACCGGCCAGTTATCCTTTTGTCGTTCATTCAGATCGGCAGCAATGACTTTGAATGGGGCCTGCGGCAGGTATCGGCGTGAAGTTGTTTGAATGACAAATTCATGCAGTTCGGATTTAGCTGAAAACACCATAACCGAATCTTCTTCGGAGATAAATGTGAAATTTTCAAAACCAATTTTTGTGAAACTGGAATTGACCAGCCGCGATATATAATTTTCGAGCTCCGTTCCGGATAACTCTCTATGAGCCCGTCTTGCCGCAGAAAGATATTCGTTTCTCAATTTGATCACCGCTTGACAAACCCGCAGAGAATCGATAGAGCCTTCAATCGTTACTTCAATGGAAGGACGGCGTTTTTGCGCTTTCTCAAAAGTATATACGGGGTTTTCGCGGTTCAAGATCAAAACCGGGCCGGCCAAGTCCACAGCCGGTATGTTTCCAAATTCGCAATACTTAGCGGTAGGATCGAAATAGACACGACTCCCTTCGTTTTCATATACATTGATCATGTGATTAAACAAGGCCGTATGCACAGATTTCAATGGTAACTTCGGTTCGGTAGAAACAATCGCCATGGGTACGTTCAGGCCAGCGGAACGAGCCATTAACATAACCAGCAATGCCCTATCTTTACAGTCGCCGTATCCATTTTGCAGAACCATGGCCGATGGATTGGGAAAAATAGTATGAAGAGAATCCGATTCACTGATATAACGAATCTTTGTCTTTACAAAATCGTTGATAGCCTTGAGTTTTTCCAATGGCTTCGACAATCCCGAGGTCATCGCTTGCACCAACGAGTCATGCGTATCGCTCATCAGGTTTTTATTTTCCAGCTGTAAAAGGTACCAGTTTGTAAAACTCTCCGGCGTATACGGATTGATCGGTTTATTGTCGACACTGAATTTTGTAAGCAGGGCCGCGTGATGACTGAAAGGGAAATAAGGTACGGGGTTGGTTTTCTGGATATTCTTAAAAGTCAGAATGGTTTTGCCGTCGTTGCGTTCCAACGTATAAGGTATGGAATCTTTTGAAAACGCAATTTCAAAATCGGTTTTGACATCACGCGGATGCTCTACGATAACCGCATAGGACTCGATATAATCAATATTTTGAATTTCCAAAATCGGCACATACGCAATGTCGGTGAAAGCTTCTTTATAACTGTATTGGATGCTGTCGTGAAGTCTGATGTTTTGATCGAACGAGATTGTGTGCAATTTATAACTGGCAAAAAACGAATCATTCGCTTTTTGATACTGAAAACCAAGTTTATCTGAAGGTAACGCCTGTTTTCTGAACGTCCCTTTGATACCCGACACTTTGGAATAATAAAGTTCCGGGATTGTGTATACGCTGTGACGAAAAGAACGCTCTGATAAATATTTTACTTTAACCTGTGTTTCGGATTTTAGCGAATAGCTTCCGTTTTTTTCCCGAGTCAGATAGAACTTAACGGTCTTATTATACGCGTAATCGTGTTCTTGTTGGGACCACACCTTTGATCCGGCACTGAGAAAAGAAAAAAGAAATACGGCAAAAACTGATCTGATCACAAAATCTCCATCTCTTGCAGTTGAACATTTGATTTTTTTGACTACGATAGATACAAAATTCACATAATGGCACCTTATTATAGGAAAACCGGATTCATTTCTCAAGTAATTTTATATGTTACCGCAGATCCCATTCTACATTTATCATGCCTGATTTTTTTCTGGACACTTCACGTAAATCAGCGAAATCTGAGGGATATTGTTCTCCAAATTCTTTCCTTTGAATTATTCCCCAAAAAGAAATAAGTTGTTTAGTTCCCGAACATTTCCGATACGGTAACGTATCCGAGAATCCAAATCCTCAATTCACATTTTCTCGTAAGAACCCAACGGAGTTCAATAATGAAAATTCTAACCATTTTGGCACTGCTGTGGACATTTCCTTGCTCAAGTCTTTTCGCACAACTCAAATTCGACGAAAAGCCGCCTCAATTCACCCGCGCGGACACTTTGCGGGGGACGTGGTCGCCGGAACGCTCCTGCTATGATATCACGCATTACCACCTTGACGTAGAGATCCTGCCCGATAGTCAATTTATCCAGGGCAGTACGACCATCACTTTTAAAGTGGCCGAAGAAACTTCGCGGATTCAGGTCGATCTTTTTGATAATATGCGCATCGATAAGATCGAATTCGAAAAGAAGCCGCTGGCGTTTACACGGGAATTCAACGCCGTGTTCGTTTCATTTCCGAAACCGCTGAAGAAAAACTCGACGCAGAAAGTAGCGGTTTATTTTTCCGGAAAACCGATCGTGGCGAAACACCCGCCATGGGACGGTGGGTTTATCTGGACCAAGGGCGATGCCGGCAATCCATGGATCGCCGTGGCGTGTCAGGGCACGGGCGCCAGTCTCTGGTGGCCGAACAAGGATCACCAGGCGGATGAACCCGACAGCATGCTGATCAGCGTGACCGTCCCCAAAGGATTGATGAACGTCTCCAATGGACAATTACGCAAGACCACGACGCTCAAAGACGGCCGCACACGCTGGGATTGGGGTGTGACGTATCCGATCAATAACTACAATGTCACGGTCAACGTGGCCAATTTCGCCCATTTCAGCGAGACCTATGGCGATAAAAATCCTCTGAAATTGGATTACTACGTGGTTCCCGCCGATCTCGAAAAGGCCAAAGAACAATTTAAGCAGGTCAAGCCGATGATGACCGTGTTTGAGAAATATTTCGGTCCGTATCCTTTCAAACGCGACGGATTTAAACTCGTCGAATCGCCGCATCTGGGCATGGAACACCAGAGCGCCGTGGCTTACGGAAATAAGTTCCAGCAGGGCTATCGCGGTACGGCGTCCTCGCCGGAAGGATTGCTATTCGATTTCATCATCATTCATGAAACCGCGCACGAGTGGTGGGGCAACAGCGTCACATCCAAAGACATTGCCGATATGTGGATCCATGAGGGTTTTGGAGCCTATTCCGAAGCCGTTTATGTCGAAGGCCTGTACGGGTACGAAGCGGGCCAGCGATATATGGTCGGAAAAAAACAAGACGTCCGCAACGACCGCCCGATCATCGGAACGTATGGTGTCAACGCCGAAGGATCCGGTGATATGTACCCGAAAGGCGCTCTGATGCTGAATACGCTCCGGCACGTGATCAATAATGATTCGTTATGGTGGTCGATCGTACGGGGCATTCAGGAAACGTACAAATATCAGACCATTCATACGGACACGGTCGTCCATTTTGTAAACCGTAAGACAGGATCGGATTACACCTGTGTATTCGATCAGTATCTGAAATTTACCAAGATCCCGGAACTCGATCTCTTCGTCACCATAAAAGGAAAATCGGTCAAATTGAACTACCGCTGGATCGCGGACGTCAAGGATTTTCACATGCCTGCGAAGATCCACACCAAGAACGGATGGGAAACGATCTCACCCACGACCGCGTGGCAGTCTATGATTTTGGACGGGACGGACCCGAATGAATTAAAAGCCAATGAGGATAATTTCTTCATTCGCGTGAATAAACGTCTGATGTACGTGGAGGAGAAGAAGTAGCTCTCGTTCGGTGATTCCTCACTCGAACTGACAGCCTGTCTATGTCAGTTCGAGTGTAGCGCAGCGAAACGAGAACTTAATCAAATATTAGGACCATAAGCCCGTGACAGAAACCGTTGCATTTGCCCTGCTCTGTTTTACATCCTTTTTTTCCGTGATAAACCCGGTCGGTGTGATGCCGGTCTTCATGACCATGACGTCAGATCTCGACGATGCGCATCGCCGCAAGACCGCGGAACGCGCCGTTTTTGTAGCTTTTGTCACCTTACTGCTGTTCGCTTTTTCCGGCCAGCTGTTGTTCAATTTTTTCGGTATTTCAGTGGACAGTTTTCGTGTGGTCGGCGGCATCATCTTTTTTATGATGGGTTATGAGATGCTCCAGGCGCGACTGAGCCGCGTGGAGATCGACGAAGAATCGGTCAAAAAATACGTTGAGGATATTTCCATTACGCCGCTGGGCATTCCCATGATCTGCGGCCCCGGCGCCATCACCAACGCGATCGTACTGATGCAGGACGCCAAGTCCATCGAAATGAAAGCGGTTCTGATCGGAGCGATCGTCACGGTCTGTTTGCTGACCCTGATCGCGCTCATCGGCGCCGGTAAATTCGTCAAAATGCTCGGCGACACGGGCAATAAGATCCTCATGAGGTTGATGGGATTGATCATCATGGTCATTGCCGTAGAATTCTTCTTCCGCGGGCTTAAACCGATCGTGCAGAATATTTTGCTGAAATAAAATGAATTCGAAAAAATACAAAGTCCTGCTTTTCGATGCAGACGGAACCCTGTTCGATTTCGATCAGTCGGAACGCCTGGCTTTGGAACAAACGTTCCGGTCATTCGGATTCGATTACCAGCCGGATGTGCACATGCCGATCTATCAGGAGATCAATACCGCGATCTGGGCGGAACTCGAGGCCCATACCATTACGGCGGACGAACTCAAAGCCGAACGTTTTCGCCGTCTTTTTGCCAGACTGGAAGCCGACATCGATCCGGTAGCTTTCAGTGATCGTTATTTAAACCTCTTATCCCAAAACGCCTTTTTGATCGACCATGCCGCCGATCTGGTCGAAAGGCTTTTTACGGATCATACGATGGTGCTCCTGACCAACGGTTTGTCCAGCGTGCAGCATCCGCGCTTCCGGCGGTCTTCGATATTCCATTACTTCGATTCGGTGGTCGTATCGGAAGATGTCGGCATAGCCAAACCTCACGCCGGCATATTTGAACACACCATGAAAGCGCTGGGGCACGAAGGCAAAAACGACGTACTGATGATCGGCGACAATCTGCGTTCGGATATTCAGGGCGGGATCAATTTCGGCATCGATACATGCTGGTACAACCCGGTAAAGAAAAAGAACGAATCAGGGATCAATCCGTCATACGAGATCGAACATTTACTCCAATTGGAAAATATCCTTTCAATTAAAAACTGATCGGCTGTTCTTCCTTCACACAACATTCATTGAACCATGAGCGATCTAAAATTAGATTACGATTACATCGTCATTGGAAGCGGTTTCGGGGGTTCCGTATCCGCTCTGCGTTTGTCCGAAAAAGGTTACAGGGTTCTGGTGATCGAAAAAGGAAAATGGTTCAACGCCGAAGATTTTCCGACGACGAACTGGAATCTCAAAAAATGGCTTTGGCTTCCGAGCCTGAGATTTTTCGGATTCTTCAGGATCACCTTTTTCCGCCACATCACCACGCTGACCGGGGTCGGTGTCGGCGGCGGTTCGCTCGTGTATTGCAATACCCTGCCTATTCCAAAAACAAAATTCTTCACGTCCGACACCTGGGCGCATTTAGCCGATTGGGAACAGGAACTTAAGCCGTTCTACCCGGTGGCGAGACAAATGCTCGGCACGGCAACCAATCCGAGGCTGGAGTTTGGCGACCGCGCGCTCCAGACTTTGTCCAAACAGATCGGCAAAGAAGAACATTTTGAACCGACCACCGTGGCCGTGTTTTTCGGGGAACCGGGGAAAACCGTTCAGGACCCGTATTTCAACGGCAAAGGACCAGATCGGGCCGGATGTACCTTTTGCGGCGGATGCATGCTGGGCTGCCGATTCAATGCCAAGAATACCTTGGATAAGAATTATCTTTTCTTTGCGCAAAAGCTCGGCGCAAAGATCCAGGCGGAGTCCGAGGTTTACGACGTAAAACCTCTCGACGGCGCAAAAGGATCGACCGGATATGCTGTTCACTGGCGAACTTCCACGTCGGTATTTAAGAAAAAAGGAACGGTTACCGCGCGCGGAGTCATTTTCGCCGGCGGAGCACTAGGCACCAATAAACTTTTACTGAAACTGAAACAGACTTCTCTGCCCAACCTTTCCAATAAAGTAGGCCATGGTGTCCGGACGAATTCCGAAAGCCTGCTTGGCGTGACGGCTTATAGCAAAAAAACCGTTTTCTCTGAAGGGGTATCGATCGGATCCATACTGCATACGGATGAAAACAGCCATCTGGAACCGGTTCGCTACTCGGCCGGCGCGGGTTTCTGGCGCATCCTCATGTCGCCCGTGGCGCACGGAAAATTCTGGTTCATACGTATGGCCAAAGCGATCTGGGACATTCTGACGCATCCGATAAAAAATTCCAAAGTGTATTTTGTTTCCGACTGGTCCAAACACACGCAGATCCTTTTATTCATGCAGACGATCAATACGACGCTGCAGTTCTCACGCGGACTTTTCGGCATGGGTTCCTCCATCGAAAAAGGCAAGAACCCGTCAGCCTTCATTCCGGAAGCCAAGGACCTTGCGGAGAAGTTCGCCCATATTGTTGACGGTAAACCCACGGCCCTTTTGACGGAAACGATTTTCGGCATCCCTACGACCGCGCACATTCTTGGCGGATGCGTCATGGGAAAAGATGCGCAGGAGGGCGTTATCGACAAAGACAATAGAGTCTTCGGTTACGAAAATATGCTGATCTGCGACGGATCCATGATCTCCGCCAATCCCGGCGTCAATCCGTCGCTGACCATCACCGCACTGACCGAACGCGCCATGAGCAAAATACCGGCCACGACATTTTCCGAACATCATAAAACACAGGAGCACGTATGAAAGCCGTCATTCTTCTCATGTTATCTGTATTTCTTTTTACATCCCTGGTCTCTGCGCAGGACAAAAAAGACGAAGCGCCGGGAAAGATGAAACAGTATTTTTTTGTAATGCTCAAAAAGGGGCCTAACCGCGGACAAGACTCGGTCACGGCGGTGAAACTGCAGGAGGGTCATATGGCCAATATCAACCGGATGGCCAAAGAAGGTAAACTTGTCATGGCCGGCCCTTTCGGGGACAACGGCGACTGGCGCGGCATTTTTATATTTGATATGGCCAATATGGAGGATGTGAAAAAAGAAGTTGATCAGGATCCCGCGGTTCAAGCCGGTCGGCTGATCTATGAAATTCACCCGTGGTGGTCGCAGCAAGGTGTGAAGTTGCCTTAAGTCATACCGACCCGTATGACAGCCGGCTTTAAGAGTCCTTCCGATAAATAAGATGGAAAAGATTTCCGAAAACATCGTGGTCTTCGGTAAGGAGATCATTGACCCGCATTCCATTGAACAGATCAAACGTTGTGTCTCCGAAAATGATTACGGCGTGCTCACCGCCGATGCTCACTACGGTTACGGTCATCCGATCGGCGGCGCTGTGGCGTATAAAGATAAGATCTCCTTATCCGGCGTCGGATTCGATATTGCCTGCGGAAATAAAGCCGTCATGACCGATGTTCGTGCGGCGGATATCAAGATTTCGGCCGTCATGGACGAGATTGTCCGGCAAATCGGCTTCGGCGTCGGCCGTCCCAATCCGCAGCCTGTCGATCATCCGGTGCTCGAAAAGATCGGGCAGGCGGAATTCAAGCCCCAGCGCAGACTCATACAACTGGCCAGAGAGCAACTCGGCACGGTCGGCAGCGGCAATCACTACATAGACCTTTTTGAGGATGACCATGGGCGGTTGTGGATCGGCGTTCATTTCGGATCGCGCGGTTTCGGATATAAAACCACTATGGGATTCATTGCTCTTTCACAGGGAAGATCGTTTGAAGAACGCGTTCACGAGGGACCGATGGATGCGCCGCCGATACTTTTCGACGCGCATTCAGAAATCGGAAACGATTACCTGTCCGCCATTCATTTAGCCGGGGAATATGCCTATGCGGGGCGCGATCTGGTGATTCAAAAAGTTTTGGAAATCGTTGGGGCTCATTCGCTTTATGAAGTGCACAATCACCATAATTTCGCCTGGCGTGAAAAGCATTTCGGTGAGGATTACTGGGTCGTGCGTAAAGGATGTACGCCTGCGTTTCCGGGACAGCCCGGATTCATCGGTTCCACTATGGCCGATATTTCCGTCATTGTGGAAGGAGTGGACAGCGATTCCTCACGGCAAGGACTATACTCCACGGTACACGGGGCGGGCCGTGTGATGTCGAGAACAAAAGCGGCCGGCAAGAGGAAATGGATGCACGACCGGCGGGGGAATGCCGTACTTAAATCGATTTCCAAAGGCGTAGTCGATTTTGATGAAGTAAAGTCTGATATGAAAAAGAAAAAGATCGAACTCCGCGGTTCCGGCGCCGACGAAGCCCCGCAGGTATACAAACGGCTGGAGGACGTATTACGATATCACGGAGACACCGTACGCGTATTGCACAAACTCCGTCCGATCGGCGTGGCCATGGCCGGTGAAGATGTGTACGATCCGTACAAGGATTGAATATATTTCCAATCGGAACAAATTTGTTTCATGTTTTATTTCTTTTCAGTACGTTGGTCACAAGAACATATTCAAGCTTCTAATTGAGAGGAGGAATGTATGATACACAAAATTATTCTTGCCGCCATTTTTATAATGGGTCTTTTTACTCAGGCCAACGCTCAGGATAAATCAAAACCGGAATCCTGGTACACCTATTGGGCTCTGGGATACGCAAAGCCGACGTACCCAAAAGAATTACAGGACTTTCTGGACGCCGTCAAAGATGTGCCCGGCGTTGAAAACACTTCCATAGACTTTGATATGCTCGGTTTTTATTGGCCCGTTAATAATCATCGAACGGCCGTCGGATTTATCATTAATTCCGGCGGGGACAGGTATGAGTTTGAAGGCGAGTGGTTTCAGATCAATCAGTACTTATATGGATTCAGCGCTATGCACTTCTTCGAGCACAACATAGGACAAGGTTTCTTTGCGCGCGGCGATCTTGGAATAGCTAAAATGAATGTTACCAGTTCACAAGGTGACAATGAAAGCAGCGATTCCGGATGGGGCTTTCTTGTCGGTGGTGGTTATGGATTCCCAATTACGGAGGGAACAAGATTGATGCTCAATGGAAACTATTCTTACAAGAAAGTTGAAAGTGAAAACTACAGCAAGATCTCGGTAAATCTTGGATTCATGTTCTAATTATTGTATCGATATACCTCATGATCCCCGCGACGGCCGGTTGCGGGGATTTTTTATTTTTTCTCAAACGGCCACCACTTCTGCAATTTCGAAGTGATCAGATAGGCCGTAATTCCCAGTACGGTTACGATCATTCCCGATATGGCAAATTGCCATCCCGTAGAGATGAAGATCAGCAGCCAGATGATGACCGCCACGATCACCGGAAGGGGATAGAGGAACATCTTGAATGGCAGATGCTCCGAACCTTTGCGTTTACGCAAAATGATCACCCCGATCGCCTGACCGACGAATTGCACCATGATCCGCATCGCAAGAATCGCCGTGATCACATCGGATAATTTGAAAAGCAGACTGAAAACAAACGCCGTCGCACCAAGACCCAGCAGCGATACATAAGGAAAATTCTTGGTAGGGTGAAGCCTGGCAAAGACCTTAAAAAACCGCCCATCTTCCGCGGCCGCATAGGGGATACGGGTATAACCCAACATCACGGAAAATAAGGATGCAAAAGCCACCCATAGGACCATCAAGGTCACGATCGACGCCGCCGTTTCTCCATAGATCCTTTCGATAAACGTGCTGACAATAAAATCCGAATGCTGCGCTTCCTGCCATGGAACAACGCTGACCACGCTGATATTCATGGAAAGATACAAAACCGCGATCCCGATGATCGATATAAAAATACTGCGCGGAATATTCTTTCCGGGGTCACGTATTTCCGCGCCGAGATGGCACACATTGTAATAGCCGAGATAACTGTAGATCGTTTTCACCGACGCCTGGCCGAGCGCAACAAAGAACAGCGTATTCATCAAGACCGAGGGATCTTCCGGAAAAAAATCATTTTGAATATTTCCGTGCGTCAAACCGCCCCAAATGATCCAGCCCATCGTAAGGATAACGCCGATCCATAGCAACACGCTGATTTTACCGATGGATTCAATACGTCTGTACAGCAGTATGGTAAGTACAATGACCACACCGCCGGAAACGCATTTGCGACCTATTGTATCCATGGCCGGAACAAGGTAATTCAAATATTGCGCGAAACCGATCGAACCCGAAGCGATCACCAGCGGCGCCTGAAACAAAGTCTGCCATACAAGAAGAAAAGAAAGCAGACGTCCCCACGTATTTTCCCCATACGCCTCTTTCAGGAAATTATAACTTCCTCCGGCCTTCGGATTTGCCGCTCCTAGTTCCGCCCATATCATCCCGTCCACCAGCGAGATCACCGCACCCGCGATCCATGCTAAAAGAAAATACGGCCCGCCCATGATCTGTATCACCAGCGATAATACAACGAACGGTCCTATACCGACCATATCGATCATGTTGATCGCCGTCGCCTGTACTAGCCCGAGTTCGCGTTTTAGTCTTGGCTTTTCCTGAGAATTTTCGTTCATCGTTCACCGTTCGTTTGGTCCTCCGCCATGGAGACCAAGGCGGCAAACCGGTTCATAAATGACTTAAACCATGTGATTAAACCAAATGAAGAAAGAAACGTCCAATCGGCGATATCTTTTGAGAAAATATATCATGCAAAGGAGAAAAACTATGAAAAAGCTCACGCACCTTCTGGTCGGTTTGGTCTGGACCGTCTTTTTGTTTTCCCCTTACCTCACAGCGCAAGATAACCGCTTAGCGTCGGCCAAAGGATCAGGCGAATACATTAAAATTCAAAAGCCGGTCAATGATGATGAACTGGCGGCCGCGGTCGATCGGGCGATCCATGATTTCGTTTTTTACGGGGTTTACGATTACATTACCGCAGAAGTTGCCGGCGGGATCGTACGGCTATCCGGCTGGACGCATGAAGAATGGATCGCAAATAAGATGGCGAAGAAAATAGCCCTTATCGAAGGTGTACGTTCCGTCGATAATAACATTCAGTTCGTGACCGGATCCGAAGATCTTGCGCGCCGCGCCGTCCGTGCCATATACACCGACGGAACTTTTGAAAAATATGCCTTCTCATCCAATCCGCCGGTCCATGTTGTGGTCAACAATAACCGCATCATTCTTGCGGGTACGGTGGCCAATGAAGCCGAGCGCGAGCGGGCCGCCTTTCTGGCCGATTTTAAGACCAATGCGGTGACCGTAGACAATCAACTGGTGATAAAGTAATTCTGTCCTAAGTCGGAGGCTGCGGAATGCCATATGAGCTCCTGAGTCATGTGATAACACGCAGCGTCTCGGTCGCATTTACGAGCTCAGCGACCGGTAAGATGTCATATTGCGGTAGCCTCCACAGTTCGGGCCTCGGCATTTGTAATTTTACGTCGCGATACATAAACCGTTCGGCCAGTTCCCCCATGCTCATGTAGTTGCTCTCACAAAATGAAAAATGTAATTTTTTTTATTCGAGCTACTAATGAGTTACTAAATTTAAAGGAAACGTATGAAAAAATGTAGGGGAATTACGGCCTTGTTTTTTGTCTTTACGACCATGACGATTATGATCGGATGTTCCGAAAAAGACGATTCCGGTTCTGATTCCAATGAAATCCTGATCGCATACTATCCTCTGGACGGCAATGCCGAAGATGCGAGCGGTCACGATAGCCACGGCACCGTTTCAGGAGCGGTCTCTGCACCGGATAGACATGACGCAGCCGGAAAAGCCATGTCCTTTGACGGGCTTTCGACCTACATAAGCGTCAACGATACAACAAATTTCCAGTTCACGGACTATCTGACCATTGCATCATGGGTGCGTACGGATTCGCAAAAGTCACAGATTGTTTTCCGGAAAGGCGGTTCTCTGGTCATTCCCGTATTTGAATTGTATTTGAGCAAGGTCGGCAGCCGCGGTTTTCGGATCGGGTCGCAGTCCATTGAAAAGACCGGCGGCTATCCATTGAATACGTGGATGCATCTTGCGGGAACCTACGACGGTGAATCGATGATCTTCTATATAGACGGCGTACCCATCGACACGCTCAGCGCGCCCGGCGCTTTGACCAGCGACAAGAATTTATTGATGATCGGCACCAGAACGGGTCTTAATGCGGATACGTTCGCGGGACGGCTGGATGAAATACGGATTTATCACAAAGTCTTGTCGGCCTCTGAAATAGCGCAGTTGGCCGCGGAATAAACCATACCAATCAAATCCATGAAATAAAAAACCCCGTAAGGAAATCTTACGGGGTTCTTAATTTTGATTCCGACCGCCATTACTTCTTGGTGGGCATCATCGCCATAAGGTCTTTGTGGATATTTTCGTCCTTATCCAGAGCTTCTTTGGCGGCCATAAGATCGTCTTTGGCCAACGCATCTTTGGCGGCGGCAATAGCGGCTTTGCATTCTTTCTTCATATTGTCCGCTTTGGCTTTATCCGCCGGTTTCAGTTTCATGATCATCGCCATCAAAGCTTTGTCTTTTTCCATCTTGGCGTGGTTCTCTTCGGCTTTGGCGATTCGATCGGTGATCTCGGCCTTCATCGCATCGTGATTGCCGGGAGCGGCTTTCGCGGCGGCGTCAAATTGTTTCGTGGATTCCATATAAGCTTTTTTCGCCTTGTCCCATTCTTTGGCTTTCACGGCCGCTTCGCCGTCTGTCCAGGCTTTGGTGGCGGCATCGTATTGTTCTTTCGCATAGGTCGCGGCGTTCACGCCATCGGCCGCTTTCTTAGCCGCGGTCGCCTTATTGATATCTTCGGTCGGCGGTCCGCCGCAACCGATCAGAACCATCACAGCCAGAGCCGTGATCGAGAGAAGGATTCTCTTCAACATACTTTTCTCCTTTTTTCCGGCAAGGATACCAAACATCCAAATCTACCTTGTCGTTTTGGGTTTTTTTGTTCGATGTTTAGGGTTTAGCCAAAAGTACGGCTTAGGTGTTTGAAAAGCAATTGATTTATCTCTGGTTTCTAAGACATTGATTTTGAGCGGCCGAGTAAATATCATATAACTATGTCTGCAGTTTCTTTTATCATATACTACAAACCGACCAATACTTACGCGCTCAATGTGATCGCCGGCGCCGTACAGTCGCGGATTCAAACGCCGCAACTGGAAGTTCATTTTGCCGACCGGATCCCGAGGTTGGTGGAAACCATACGATCGGCCGTCGGGCGCCATCGCCGGGTGGTAGTCGGCTGGTCGTTCTATTCTCCGCATTTTCGCAAGTGCGTGGAAGATCTTATGGCGGTGAAAAAACAAACCGACGACGAAGGGATCACGCATTTGGCCGGCGGCGTGCATGCCACGGCGGAACCGGAAGCGACGCTGCGGGCCGGATTTGACCTTGTTGCGGTCGGTGAAGGAGAAATGACTGTCGTTGATGTTCTGCAAACAATACTGAACGACGGCGATTTTCGCTCCGTCAAGGGGATCGCGCATATGGACCAGACTGGCGCGTATGTGGCCAACGGCAGCGGCGCTTTGATCGACTTGGACGATTTCCCGCCCTTCGCGCCGGAAATTCCCAGGGTCAATCCGATCGAGATCACGCGCGGCTGCATCTACGCATGCCGATTCTGCCAAACCCCTTTCATGTTCAAAGCGCGTTTCCGGCATCGTTCCGTCGATAACATTTGCGCCCATGTCCGGTTCATGCAGGACAACGGCGCACGCGATGTACGATTTATAACGCCGACATCGTTGTCCTACGGTTCGGCCGATACTTCTGTCAATCTCGATAAGATCGAGGAATTGCTCTCTTCCGTCCGAAGTAACCTGCGTTCCGACGGCCGCATGTATTTCGGCACCTTTCCATCCGAGGTCAGACCGGAACACCTCACGCCGGAAGCGCTGCGTCTCATCAAAAAATTCTGCAACAACGACAATATCGTCATGGGTGGACAATCCGGTTCGCTCGATGTTTTGAATAAAACCCACCGAGGTCACGACGTCGAATGCATCCGCCGGGCCGTGCGCTATTGTGTGGAAGAAAAACTGCTCCCCAATGTTGACCTCATCTTCGGTTTACCCGGAGAAACACCGGAAGATCTCCAGGCCACATTGGAACTGGCCGAAGAACTCACATCGCTTGGGGCGCGCATCCATGGGCATACGTTCATGCCGCTCCCGGGAACGCCTTTGAAGCATGCGCCGCCGGGGCGTATTACACCGGACATTGAAACTAAACTTCATAAATTGGTTTCAAGAGGAAAAATGTACGGACAGTGGAACGAACAGCGGCATATTGCGGATAAATTATCCGCGGTCCGCCCTTCTTGACTTTATTCTGTAATGTTTCTAATCTCTTACAATTCCATTCATATTAAACCTGTTACGCATGAGACAGTTTGACGATTTACCCGACGTGTCGGAGGACGTGTTGCGGATTGAACCGCTGGAACGTTCTCAAACGATTCCATCATCCTGGTATACGGACCCGAAGGTTCTTCAATTTGAGAGCGAATGCATCTTTTCAAAATTCTGGCAATACGTCGGCCATGTTTCGCAGGTCAAGGATCCCGGCGATCACTTTACGGCGGAAGTTGCGGATAACCCGGTTGTGATCGTGCGTGATAAAGAAGACGTCCTGCGCGCCTTTTACAATGTCTGCCGTCATCGCGGAGGACCTCTCGCCAGCGGCAGCGGGAATTGTAAGGTCTTTCAATGCCAATACCACGGCTGGACCTACCTGCTCGACGGTTCCCTGCGCGGCGTTCCCGATTTTGACCGCGTGGACCTTTTTGATAAGAAGGACTACGGATTGATCCCCGTTCATGTCGACGTTTGGGAAGGATTGATTTTCGTCAATCTTTCGGCAACGCCACAACCGCTTCATGTTTTTCTGGACGGCATCACGGCACGCATTTCGCCGGTATTGCTTGCGAACAAGAAATTTTACAAACGGGTGACATACACCGTGTCATGTAACTGGAAGGTATACATGGACAATTACCTGGAAGGATATCATCTTCCGTTCGTCCACCCGGAACTCTGTAAAATGCTCGACTACACGCAATACGTAACGGAAGCTTTCACTTATTACTCTTTGCAGTATAGCCCTTTTACCGATCAGGATAACGTATACAGGACCAACGACGGTCAGGCTTTTTATTACAGCGTATTCCCCAATTTCATGCTCAACATTCTGCCCGGCCGCTTACAGACCAATGCGGTTATTCCGATCACACACCAAAGCACGCGGGTTATCTTTGACTACTTCTACGACGATCTGTCGGGCGAAGAGAATATCCGAATGGCTGAAGAAGATATACGATACAGCGATCTGATCCAGATCGAGGATATGGGGATCTGTGAACAGGTTCAAAAAGGGCTTTCCTCCAAAGCGTACGATCGCGGCCGTTTTTCGGTGAAGCGTGAATTGGGGGTCTATCACTTCCAGTCCCTGTTGAAAAAGACATTCAAAGAAAATCTGTAATCGCCTTCCTACTCTACCCGGATTTGTAACTTGTGTCGCGTGAAAGGATATATTACATTATGCTTATCCGGATCTTTGTTCTCTCCAAAAAACGAGGTGGCATCATGAAAAACCTAATATTTTTATTGATGGTTACGTGCACCGGCTGGTTGACGGCCCAGGTTCAGGACGAATCGATCAAAATCACAAAGATCGACGTCTTTAAGAACGGCGCTTCGTTCGTTGTTTCTGAAGGGAAAGTTCGCCTGACCAACGGTATCGGAACGATCCGCGGCATCCCCGATGCGGCTTTCGGAACGCTCTGGATCGCCCCGATGGAAAAAGGGATCTCGATCGACGAATTAAAGGCCGTTCGTGAAAAAAAGGCCGGCAAGAAAAACCATGAATCGCTCTTTGAGACTTTGAAGAGCAATACCGGTAAAAGGATCGTCTGGCAGCACCACGGGGAGAAAACAAGCTCCATCACGGGTGTATTGCAGTCCGTCGGCGGAACCGACGACCGAATCCTGATCACTTTGAAGAACGGCGCTCAGACGATTGCCGCACAGGTCTCTTCGTACTACGACTATTTTGAATTCCCCGAAGGCTTCAGCGAACAGATCGGTGATACGGCCGAATCACTCGGACTGCAGATCAAGACCAACAGCAGCCGGCCGGAGATACCGATCCAACTGGTCTACTTTCAGAACGGCATCGGATGGACCCCTTCATACCGTATCGACCTCACCGATGAAAAGAATGCGCAGATCGTACTCTCTTCGACATTGGTCAACGACGTGCACGACCTGACCGGAACCAAAATGAATCTTGTGGTCGGGTATCCCCATTTTATGTATGCCGATATCGAATCTCCTTTGACGATGAAACAAAGCCTCGTACAGTTCCTACAATCGCTTTCGGGATCAGATTATTCGTATTCGGCATCCCGATACCGAAGCGGCCTTATGAATCAAGCCATGAGTTATGAGATGGCCCTGGCTCCTCCACCGCCTCCGGAGGCCGAATACGGCGACTTCAGATCGCTGGAAGGAACGTCCGAGGGCGATCTTTTCTTTTACGACCTGAACAATGTCACGCTTAAGAAGGGTGAACGCGGACAATACAATATTTTTTCGGCAACCGTTCCCTATGTCCATATTTTTGAGGCCAACCTGCCTAATGCGCTGAGTTCGGACGGATATCCTGTAGAGAAAAAGGATCCTTATGAGGTCTGGCATTCGGTACGACTGGAAAATAAGTCTACGCAGCCCTGGACCACGGGCAGTGCGATCACGTTTCAGAATGGAAAACCGTTGGGCCAGGATGTCCTGAAATATACGGCCGTAAAATCAACGGCCACCGTCAAGATCACCCAGTCGCCGGACATACGGGTCACGGATGAAGAGAAAGAAACCAATCGAAAAAACGAAGTCAGCAAGAAAGACGGATATTACTACGATCTCGTCACGATCAGCGGAGAGATCCTTGTCGGAAATTTCAAGGATAAAGACGTTCGCATCACGATTACCCGGCCCGTTACCGGAAAGATCACGTCGGCCGGGGACCAACCCAGGATTACGCAAACGCCTCAGTTGAGAAGCGCTGTTAACATGGAGAATACGGTCGTATGGGATGTCTCAGTGAAAGCCGGTGATCAGAAGAAACTGACCTATACGTACGATGTGCTGATAAGGCGTTGAGGATAAGGAACGACCGTCTACAACAAATTTCTTAGTATTTCCTGCTGTGCTGAAGGGCTGTTATCATACGTACAGACAAAATTATTTACGCAATCCCAGGTATCGGCGATGTAGGGATTGCCGCATGAAATAAGGAGATGTTCTTTTGAAGCGAAGGCCTTTTCGATCGCGGCGGCGATCCTTTCAGGTAGGATGTGCTTCTTCTGCCAGGCCATCGGCTTTACGTCCGTAATGACGATCAGTCTTCTCCCCGGTTCAAATTCCGGAATAAAGGCCTTTTCATCTCTTAATTCCGACTCAAGTATTCTTACATCTTTACCAGACGATCTGATTGCGGAGAGACTCTGCGGGTCGGTCTTAATAAGCCATATCTCCGCATCCTTTGCACCAAAGCCGCTGAACCCGTTCCCCTTTTTTACAATAAAACATTTGCGAATTAATGACTCGGCACATGCGGTATGACGGCCGCATGCGACTATCGTGCCCGCCTTTAGCGGATCAACGAACCTGTTCTCAAATAATCCCAACCGCCCTTTGGCCGTGACGATGCGTTGAACCGATCGCTCGAGCCGGTCTATTACGTCGGGTTTATCCCGTACCAGGTCTTTGATCAGACGATGTGTTCTTTCAATATTCAACGGCATCAAAAGCTGATCCACTCCTGCTTCAAATACGCGCACGACCGATTCTTCTTCGGAAAAATGGTTAATAATAGCGCCCATCATCAGAGCATCCGTCACAACGAGTCCGTCGTAATGCCATGATTTTCTGAGCAGACCGGTAATTACCTCTTTTGACATCGACGCCGGCAGACCCGAAGGGTCCAGCGACGGAACCGCAATGTGGCCCACCATGACCGCATCCACGCCCTCGCTTACGGCGTTCTTGAAGGGCCGCAATTCTCTATGTTCGAGTTCGTCTGAAGAAAAAGCCAGGGCCGGCAGTTCGCTGTGGGAATCCACGGTCGTATCGCCGTGACCCGGAAAATGTTTTCCGGCGGCAAGCATACCGCCTTCCTGCAATCCCCGGATATACGCGCTGCTGCAGGAGGTCACGGTCTCAGCATCTTCGCCGAAAGAACGGATATTGATAATCGGATTGTCGCGGTTATTATTAATGTCCAGAACGGGCGAGAAATTCATATGAATTCCCACCGCTCGCGATTCCAGCGCCGTAATACGTGAAGCATCGTAAATAAGCTGAGTCGAACTCCGTTTCGCCGCTTCACCCAGACCCATGAAATAAGGAAAACTTGTTGCTCCCGAAACCTGCTGACCCAATCCTCTTTCCAGATCGGCCGAAAAGAGGAGCGGTAACTTGCTGATACGTTGCAGTCGATTCAGTGAATCGGCCACACTCTCAACCGTACCACCGAATACAATGAAACCGCCGATACCGAATTCTCTGACGAGATATTCCGCGTAGTCGAGATCCGGATTTTGCAGATCGAGACGAGGAACGATCAGTTGGCCTATTTTCTCATGAAGGGTAAGATCCATATGCAGTTCAATCCCGAATCAACGGATGGTACAAAACTTTCGGGTAAAGGTAAGGAATCAGAGCGGAAAAATCGAGACTAAATCCCGAGCACGTTTCAGATCGAACGGCGGCTGATGACGGGAATCTCCATGATCCTTTGAGAAACCGGTCCGCTTTCAAGATTCAGCACACCGCGCGGACAGACGGTCGAACATAGGCCGCATCCTACGCACGAGGCCCGGACTATGTTTTGACCTTTCTGGGCATAGGAACGTACGTCAATACCCATCTCACAATAAGTGGAACAATTGCCGCAAGAGATACACTGCCCGCCGTTGGTCGTGATGCGGAAACGCGAGAAGTATTTTTGAAGAATACCGAGATACGCCGCCATCGGACAGCCGAAACGGCACCAGACGCGCGTTCCGAGCAAAGGATAAAAACCAACGCCGATCACACCTGAGAACATGGCGCCGATGAGAAATCCGTACGTCTTTGAAAAAGCGGATGACACGGAACCGAGGAGTTCCCCCTGCCAATAGGCATTCATCCAGAGAAGCCCGGTTGTGACCATGATAAAGAGTAAGATACCGTATACCATGACACGCTCGATCTTCCATGCCCTCAGCGACTTATCGGACAATTGCCTGAAGGGATCACCCATTGTATTAGCCAGACCTCCGCAGCCGCAGACCCAGGAACAATACCAGCGTTTCCCGAAAAAATACGTCAAGACCGGCGTTGCAACAAACGTCATAACTCCGCCCCAAAACACCATAAAAACGCCCAGCCCTCCGGGGTGTTGAGTCAGATAACCGACCGTGGATGGAAAAAGATATTCGTATTTCAACGGCCAGAAGTAACTGAAGTAGAATTCAGGCTGATTCAACAGCTGCAGAAAAGCAGGGATAAGGTAGCCAAAACCGAGTTGCGCGATCATGATCGAGCATGTCCTGACGATATGATAATTCACATGCCGGTACTTGACAATGGCACGGAATCCCATGATCACAACCAGCAT
This sequence comes from uncultured Bacteroidota bacterium, assembly GCA_964415295.1. Taxonomy (GTDB): domain Bacteria; phylum CLD3; class CLD3; order SB21; family SB21; genus SB21. The sequence goes on along the minus strand of CAYPYN010000006.1, from coordinate 33,539 downwards.
CGTATAAAGGGTCCCGTACAAAAACCACTGGTCGGAACCGCGCCCGCGGATCAATAGACTCAGAGGATCCAGCCAACGGATTACAGATTCGAGGGTTTCCGGGAACCAATATATGAACACATAGATGACCGTCAGAAAAACGCCCAAAACCCATCCGCTCCATCCGCGCGCGGTGAGAGCGTGCTGCCACACATGGTCATTCATCGATGACGGTGCTTTGGGGCTATACTTCCGGTAGATCACAGCCAAGGCGCCGGCCGTTATCAGCGCCATTAAAGCCAAACTGAAATAGCCGTTCATGACGTCGCTCTCTCCATGCGGTGGATGTTTTGATACGATTCCATGATCGTCCGTTCGTGTCTTCGGGTGAACTCGGGATCAAAATGGGCTTCCGCCAAATGGTGCATGACGTAATCCAGGGTTCTTCTTTCAGATATCCATCGGTCGCATACCTGGTGACGCAGCCTGATGCCCAATACATTAAATCCTCTGACCGAGTAATCGCTTTGCGAGTATGCGATGCGCAGACACATTTTTCCGCTTGGATGTTCCCAGTAAAACGATCCTTCTCCGTCCCGCGGTACGTTCGCAACTTCTCCGTACGTCTGGTATTCGATATCGAAGAACTTGGCGGAGTTGAACCAGAGTCCGGGCCGGTATGATCGCTTTTCGCCGCAAACCGTATGAGCCGCCGTTTCTCCGTGCATGCGTCCTGTGTACCAAACCTGCTCGTTCGGGCGGCGGCCCGGCAGTGCCTGACGGAACTGCACGCAGTCGCCGATCGCGTACACGTCGGGGATATTCGTTTCAAAGTATTCGTTCACCAGCACGCCCCGCTCACATTCGATCTTTGAATTTCGTAGAAATTCAATGTTAGGCGATACGCCCACGGCGAGTCCGACAAATTGGCACGGGATCGCTTCACCGCGGCTTGTCACTACGGCTCTTACACGGCCGTTCCCGTCGCCGTTGATCTCCCTCAGTTCCGTTTCCAGTCTCAGATCAATACGATGTTCTCTGAGATGCCGGCCGATGAGTTTAGCTTCCTCTTCGGGCAACACAACATCCCAGAAATATTTTTCTCTCACAAGGAAAGTCACCGGTATTTTTCTGGAAGCAAGCATTTCCGCCATCTCCACGCCGATCAGACCTCCTCCGACGATGACGGCATGCCCGATATCTTTGGTGTTCGTTTCCATCGATTCCAGGTCCTGCAGGCTGTATAGGCCCTGTACGCCCTGCAGATCCTGCCCGGGCCACCCGAACTTATTGGATCGTGAACCGGCGGCGATCACGAGGGTGTCGTACGCCATCGACGTCTTGTCTGAAAAATGGAGCATCCGCCCGGAGGTATCCACTTGTTCAACAAATTTTCTCAGCCGCTTGATCCCGTTCTTGTCCCAGAACCAGTCCTCGTAAGGTTTGGTATGCTCGTATTTCATATGGCCCATGTATATATACATGAGTGCCGTTCGCGAAAAAAAATGATCGGATTCCGCGGAAATGACCGTTATGGTGTGGTTGCTGAGCTTGCGTATCGTACGCGCGCAGGTGATGCCGGAGATACCGTTGCCGATAATGACAATATGTTTATTCATGAATTCCGACGGATAGAATAGTTTTGATCAGGTCAACGCGCCCTGGCAGCTCGATCCGGCACCCGCCGTGCATCCGTAACAGTGCTGACCTGTGACAATACGGCGGCGGCTTAGTGTGTCGGCATTAAAATCTTTGATGTGGCTTGGACAATCTTCGGCGACCGATAATTCCAGCATTTGATTGAAATCGCAGTCGTAAAGCCGTCCGTCCCATCCGACGGATATCGTATTCCGGCACATCACCTGTTGCACGGCCGTCGGGTTGAAGGACTGGATCAGTTTTTCCATGTAAATTTCGTATCTTCCCGTTTGCAGCAGGTGGTCCAGAAACCGGCTGATCGGCATATTGGTGATCGTAAAAAGCCGGTTGAATATAATACCGAATTCCTCAAGAAGGATCCTCTTATAATCCGCTTCAAGTTTTTCCTGCGGCGGAGGTATGGTAGGCCCGCCGGGATTGTAAACCAGATTCAATTCAAGTCCGCTTCCCTCCCGCCCGTATCCCAATCGATTTAATGTTCTCAGCGTTTCAATGGACTTTTTGAAAACGCCGTCGCCGCGCTGCCTGTCCGTATTTTCCATCGTATAACAGGGTAATGAAGCGATCACGGCTAATTTATGTTCCACAAAAAAGTCTGGGTATGTTCTGAATTCCGAATTGGAAACAAGGATGGTCAGATTGCTCCGAACCATGATCTTCTTTTGGAGTTTTGAGATCTCCTCCACAAACCAGCGGAAATCCGGATTCATTTCCGGCGCGCCGCCCGTCAGATCCACGGCGTTGATGGTCGTTGTGCTTCTCATGACATCAAGGCAATAGTGCATGATCTCTCGGGTCATGATTTCTTTTCGCTCCGGACCCGCATCGACATGACAATGGGCGCACGTCTGATTGCACATTTTGCCCAGATTGATCTGGAGAATTTCCGGCATCGAAGGTTTGAGAGGAAAAAGACCATGCTCATTCAAACTTTGTTCGAATCTTTTGTCGGATACAAGACGGGACTTTGGCTGTTCAAGGATATTCCACTGAAAAAGCGCACTACTTAATGGGTGACCCTGCGAAGAAAGTGTTTTCATGTACCGTCTGGTTCTTGATGAAATGATAAACAGCTTGAGGTATGTCTAACGGAAACAAGCCGGCCAAAATTCCCACGGATGAATAACAAAAAAGCCCCGGATTTCTCCAAAGGCTTTCGTGGGCATTACTGGATTCGAACCAGTGACCTCTCGCGTGTGAAGCGAACGCTCTGAACCAGCTGAGCTAAATGCCCGCGTCAATTGATGACGGGATAATTTATGAGAACAAGATAATTATATCAACCTTTATCTTACCGCTTCGTCCTTCATTGCGATGAACTTAGCGTCGCCCCAAAGCCGTTCGAGGTCGTAAAATTCCCGCGCGTCTTTCTGAAACACGTGCGCAATGACATCCACGTAATCCAGCAGCACCCACCGCAAAGACGAATAGCCTTCCTTGTGATGCACGCGTACGCCGGCTTTTTCCAGTTCATCCTGAACATGATCCGAAATCGCGCGCGCATGCATATCCGACGTGGCCGTACACATGACGAAGAAATCCGTCACGCTGGTCAATCCTTCAAGATCCGCGAGGACCACATGCTCGGCCTTCTTTTCAAACATCAGCTGGCTGATCCGCTTGGCCAATTGCAGTCCCGGTGAATCCGACGGCATCGGCTTCGCAGAGATGGGCTTCTGTTTGGTCTCTTCGTAGGCTTTTAGTTCTTTCTCGATCTCTTCTTTCGTCAGATTTTCAATATCATCGCCGGAAAGATCTTCCGTCATGTCGACCAGCCGGCGTTTGGCTACCTTCAAACGCTTCAGGCCCAACACGCTCTTTTTCTTAACAGGAGCCTTTTTTACGGTCTTCTTCTTAGAAACAGACGTTTTTGTTTTTTTTGGTTTTGCCGCCGCTTTCTTCTTCGTCTTTGCCGCAGCGGTCTTCTTGGAAGACGTTTTTTTCTTTTCAGCCACTCGCATTCTCCGTCCAATAAAAAATTGCCCGCCAATATAATCCGGCACTCATTCAAAATCAATAATTATCGTCAGAAAGGGTTGGTTCCATGCCGCCATGTATTGACAATTGTTCATTGCCGTATTGACTTTTATAATATTTTTATTCAATTTAACCGGGTTCAAAAATGTTGTTCTCATCGCGGATCCAGCCTTTTGAAAATATTTCTGGCCTCATGCCGTACCAAATGACCGGAGACTTGGTTTGGAATACGAATTGAATACGTTTCGCTTAGCCGATTGCAAGAGACCCGAGATTCACGACAGCGTCTTTATTGCCAACACCGCTTCCCTTATCGGTAATGTGACCATCGGCGAAAACTGCGGAATCTGGTTCGGCGCCGTCCTGCGCTCTGATATGGCTCCCATCACGATCGGAAAGAACTGTAATATACAGGATAATGCGGTCATCCATGTCGATTTTGGATTTCCCACGACCATCGAAGACAACGTATCGGTCGGACACAGCGCGATCATTCACGGAGCCACGGTTCGGAAAAACTGCATCATCGGCATGCATGCCACGATCCTCAATGGCGCAGAGATCGGAGAGAATTGTATCGTGGGCGCGGGTGCTATCGTCATGCAGGGCCAGGTAGTGCCGCCCAACTCCATCGTGATGGGCATTCCCGCCAAAGTAAAAAAACAATCCGACGAATCCACCCACATCGCCATCCGGCGTAATTGGGAGATCTATTGCGATTTTGCGAAGGAATACCGGCAATCGAAATTTCATAGACCCAAAGAGTCTCTGTAATAAACTTTCTATTCACTAAACAGGAGTTTTGTATGAGTAACGAACCTACATCACCCGCTAAGAATAAGATCTTCTCGCGTCCCGTGGTGATTGGAATCTTTGTTTTCCTCATCCTCGGAATTCTTACGCTCTTTTCGACGGAGCCCGTTTTTCATCAATCGGACAAGGGCCAATGGTTGTTTCTGGGCATACCATTCGAATTCGTTCTCTTTGCATTGACACTTCTCGGAGTCGCCTTATTTCATCACTATGTGCTACAAGTAGCGTTGAGTGGACTGGCGGCCATTTTGATCTTTAAGTTTGGTTTTACGAACTTTAACCTGATCCACCACCTTGAGCACGAGTGGGAAATCCTGACCAATCTGCTGGGGCTTCTGCTGGGATTTGCCTTGCTGGCGAAACATTTTGAGGAGTCAAAGGTACCCGATCTCCTTCCAAAATGGCTTCCTGACGGGTGGATGGGCGGCACTGTATTGCTTTTCCTGGTCATGGTTCTTTCGTCGTTTTTGGACAATATTGCGGCGGCCATGATCGGCGGCACGATTGCTATGGTCGTATTCAAAGGTAATGTACATATTGGATTTTTGGCCGCTATTGTGGCTGCAAGCAACGCTGGTGGCGCGGGCAGCGTGGTCGGCGATACGACCACTACCATGATGTGGATCGACGGTATAGATCCGTTGGATGTTACCCATGCATTCGTGGCATCCATCGTGTCGTTCCTAGCATTTGGATTCATCGCCGCACGGCAGCAGCACGCATTACAGCCGATCGTCAAGACCGAAACAGAAAATGTGAGTATCGATTGGGGAAAGATATTGATCGTCGTATTGATTTTGGCCGGTGCGATCACGACCAATTTCCTTCTTGATTTTCCCGCTGTGGGCGTCTGGGTCGCCATTCTTCTGGGTGCTACCTTTCGCAAAACAGCATGGCACGAGTTGCCTGGTGCATTAAAAGGCGCCATATTCCTTCTTTCGCTCGTTATGTGCGCATCCATGATGCCCGTGGAGGCTCTGCCGCCTGCGTCATGGCAAACAGCGTTCTCACTCGGTTTCGTTTCCGCAGTATTTGATAATATTCCTCTGACCAAATTAGCTCTGGAGCAAGGCGGTTACGACTGGGGCGTTCTTGCTTACACGGTTGGTTTCGGAGGTTCAATGATATGGTTTGGCTCCTCCGCCGGAGTCGCTCTGACCAATATGTTCCCCAAAGCCAAATCCGTCGTATTCTGGATCAAAGACGGTTGGCATGTAACGGTCGGCTACATCATTGGTTTTTTTGCCATGTTGTATACCGTCGGCTGGCATCCTCACGCTCCGCATAAAGAGCCAAAGGGTGGAACCGAAGTAAAAGAACATTCCCAGGTCATACAGACGAAAACAGAGAAAGACGGTTGCTGTGCATCGGGACAATTGAAGGCCTGCCTGCCCAACGGACAGACTGTGGCGGTGAAATAATATTACTCTCATCGAAAGTAAAAAACCTCACGGGCCTGACCCGTGAGGTTTTTTAATGTTTATTGGAGAATTTCGAAAATGGAAAACACCAGAGTGCGGTTCGGCCCATGGATCGGTGAAGCATGGGCCATGCTTACGGCTAAATGGCAGACATGGGCCGTTATCGCTTTCATTTATATAATCCCTGTCATCATCGTACAAGTGATCATGGAATACGTTACGCTCAAGACGCAGCCCCCTGTGGCGGAAGATCAGCTGATCCGATCGCTTATCGATAATTTCACCGCCTCCGTGACGCTCGGTCTCATCACACAGTTTGTCAGCTCTTTCGTCGAGGCCTTTTTTCTGGGCGGCATATTCATCGCCGCTTTCAAACAAATGAACGGAGAAGATATTTCACCGTCAGATATTTTCAATGGCACGGAGTATTACGTGAATATTCTCGTAGCCAGTCTGGCCGTAAGTTTGTTGGAATTTGCCGGCGTTTTTATGTGCGTCATACCGGCTCTGATCGTACAGGGGCTATTTTTTATGACCATTCCCCTGATCGTCCGGAAAAATCTTTCGCCGATGGACGCGATGAAAGAGAGTTTTAATGCCGCCAAGGGCGACTGGATCATGTACACGATCTTCGCTTTTGTTGCGGCTATTCTTTCGATACTGGGATTGTTCGCATGCCTGATCGGTGTGATATTCACTCTGCCATTGATCTTTCTGACCATGGCCGTCGCTTACCGAGATTGTTTCGAACCGGAACTGAGGCCGCTGTCGAGAGTGGACGAACTCTACAGCAAACCGTGCCGGACCTGCGGCGCATCCATCCCGGTGAATGCCGACGTCTGCGAAAAATGCGGCGCAAGCCAGGTATAGTAAAATAAGGCCGGTAAAGACAAATCTTTTTCGTATGAATCACTACGCCCTCGGCGTCATTTGAAGCACCCAACAATTCTGATATCATGGCTGTCCAAAAGAAAGTCCGCGAGACTTCCGAATACGCGATCAAAGAATGGATCCAAGAAGAACGTCCCAGGGAAAAACTGGAACAGCGCGGAGCGTCCGCTCTGACCGATGCCGAGTTGCTTGCCATACTGATCAACTCCGGCACTAAGAAAATCACGGCCGTCGATCTGGCTAAGACACTCATTACCGAATTCGGCGATATCGCAGAATTGGCCAAAAGCAACTTTCTGGAACTCCGAAGATTCAAGGGCATCGGCAAAGTCAAGTCGCTCAAGCTCATTGCCGCCTTTGAGCTTCTTCGCCGCATTCAGGCACACCGTCCCGAAAAAAAAGCGAGGATCAAATCCCCCGAAGATGTGGCGGCCCATTTTATTCCGCTCCTCAGGGATTTGAAAAAGGAGATATTCAAAGTAGTATTGCTTAATAGCGCCAACCGGATCATTCGGGATGTTACGATCTCGGAAGGAACATTGAATGCCAGTTTGGTTCACCCGCGTGAGGTCTTCAAAGCCGCCATCGACGACCGGGCCGCAGGAATCATTCTTCTGCACAATCATCCCAGCGGCAACTCTGAACCGAGTTCGGAAGACATCGCGATCACGGAACAGCTGCGTCAGGCCGGCAAGATCATTGGGATCCCCGTTCGCGATCATATCATCGTTGCAGGCTCTCGTTTCACCAGCCTGGCCAAATTAGGATATTTGTAGCCGGCCGTGAAATATACTTGAATGATGCGGCAGGTGTTTTTAGATTAGACAGAAACTGAAACCACTATGGGTGCAAAAAAATGATCGCATACATTCAGGGCATCGTATCGGAGAAAACACCAACGCGTATTGTGATTGACGTCAACGGCATCGGACACGAGATCCTCGTCCCGATCAGCAGTTACGACCGGATCGGAGAGAAGGGCGCGGTGACGAAACTCTTGACCTACCTTCACGTGCGGGAAGATATTCTGCAATTATTCGGATTCGCCACGCCCGAAGAAAAAGAAATGTTCCTTTTGCTGATCTCAGTCTCCGGTATTGGCCCCAAGTCCGCGTTAGGCATATTATCCAGTATCGCCACCAAAGATCTGCGATCTGCCATTGCTCACGAAAATCTGAATATGCTCACGGCCGTACCCGGTATTGGAAAGAAAACGGCGCAGCGCATCGTGGTAGAATTAAAAGACAAGGTCGGCAAAGCAGGGATTTCACCGGATGTTCCTTCCGGATATACCCCATCCTCACAAAAGGCCGACGAGGCCTTGATGGCGTTGGTTTCGCTGGGCTATCATAAATCCGTTGCCGAGAAAGCCATCGTCAAAGCGCTCCAGGATGTCCAGGGAACAGAGCCGACCTTGCAGGAATTGATCAAAAACGCTCTTCGTTACGCCTCCTTATGAACGGAATCGACGCGGTTTACCGCCTGCAGAAAAGTCTCTGTCTTTTTAAACGTCTCCATCTGATGTTCGTGTTCCTGCTGGTCAACCCGCCGCTGGCGGCGCAGTCGTACGATTTCACACAGAATGTCTGGACACCGATAACAGGAAATGCTCCGGCGGAACAAAAGGTCTGGGAATTGGTCAATCTCGAGAGGGCCAAAGCGGGGCTTATTCCCTTATCGTATGATTCTTCCCTTCAATCGGCCGCGCGTCAGCATTCGCAGGAAATGCTTACTCTTGATTATTTTTCACACGCATCCCCCACAAAAGGCATTGCGAATCCGGCGGATAGAACCTACCGCGCAGGATTAACCGACGGCATGGTCGGTGAGAATATTGCTTTGCACAGCCTGGACGGACCGCCGGACAGTGTGGCCGCTCGACTCATGCAGCAATGGATGCAGAGCCCCGGGCATCGCGCGAATATCCTCCGACCCGAATTCACACACATGGGTGTCGGTGTGATCTCGTCCAAGGACAGCACGGTACGCGATACGCTGATCCAGGGCCGCAAAGCCCGGCTTGTGGTGTATGCCATCCGGCACCACGGCACACAGGTGTTTGTCGCGCGAAAAATCAGTTTTACAAAACTGGCCCTGACCAAGAAAGAATGCGAGTTCCTCATGTTCGATCTGGAATTCAGTTACGACCGCGAAGCGTTGGCTTCATTTGATAATTATACGCAGTTCTTCCGTCCATCGGATCATATGATCCGCGTTCGCATCGCGTATCCTATGCGGCCCTTGGTGAGCGTCTATCTTGCGCGTCTGCAAAATGAGTACACGCGGGAATATCTTGGTTTTTTTCAAGACGAAATCGTTCGCGAGAATCTCGTCCGGACCCTGGAGAAATTGAGCCGGGTCACCGTGCCTTTACTGAACAAAGATATAAGGCTTGTGACACGATCTGCCTACTTTCTGGAGGGTGAAGGAAAATTGATTTCAGCCGATTCGACGGAAAAAGCGCTGATTCATGTCGGCGATGACCGCTATTTTGAATTTGATGTGGCACGGAACCGAATAGAATTTTCGATACCGGTAGAGTCCGACGGGCACGTCAAGAAAATTGCGATAGCCGTGGGAAACGGGCGGGAAAAACCCGTCACTAATCAATTGAAGATCGATACATCCCGATTGAATGCAGCCGACAAAAAGGCCTCATCGTCCGAAGTTTTCCTCAAATGAACAGGGGATTCTCAACTTTGAGATTTGGACGAGAACTCGGAATGCCGGACGTCTTTGTAGCCTTTGGTGAAAGGACGGTGGAAGAATATATCCCAGAAAAAATTCATGATATAACGCATAAGGACCCGCGCAAATCCTTCGGCATAGTACCGACGGGCGGAAGTGAAAACATAGGCTTTGTGGAAAAACCGTACTTTGCCTTCTTTGGCCATACGCCGGCCGATCTGCGTGTCTTCGCTCCAGAATTCCAGACCCGTATCGAATCCACCGATCTTCTGCAATAGGCCGCGCCTGAGCGCAAAATTTCCTCCATAAAACACGCTGCCTCTGTTGAGTATCCGGTTGACCACCAGCTGTGTGAGCGGCACCAGGGTCCAATGATACAACCACAAAATAAGCCGCCCGTACCATGTCCAATCATGGTATTTATAAGGACCGGACATCGCCACCAATTCCGGATCGGCCGCGAATCTTTCTTCGACGTAACGGATGAGGTGGCGTGGAATATGCGTATCGGCATCGATGTAGATCAAAAGATCGCCTTCTGACGCCCTATGACCGCACGCCCGGGCTTTGGTAAGTCCCTTCTGTGTTTCGTTAACGACTTTTACGCCGCCGAAGGATCGGGCTATTTCTTCAGTACGGTCGGTGCTGGCGTTATTTACAACGAGGATTTCCAGTTCTCCGCTTGGACGTTCCGCCTTCAGTACCGCATCGAGACAGGAGGGCAGCACGCTTTCTTCGTTGTAGGCCGGTATGATGACACTGATCTTCATGCTTTACGAATATAAAGTGAGTCCTTAATAACGTCAATGGTTAAGTGTCCGCCAAATTACAACTAATTTGTTTGTTTTTTATTACCGATTTAATACGTTTTTACTAAAAATTCTAAGTGATCTGCCCGCAATCGTTAATATACAGCGTAAGATTATTTCACCATGGAGAATATTATGGAAAACGCGGCCGAAATAAAAAAGAGAATCTATTTCTATCTCTTTCTCGCTTTCTCTTTCAGTTCCGTCTTTTACTACCTCATCATCAGTCAGGGAACCATGCACGCAAAGGGAGGACCGCCCTACACATTGTTTCTGATGTGGTCCCCCGGCGTTGCCGCCATGATCACGGCCTTCGTCTTTCAAAGAAATCTTCGGGGTTTTGGATGGGCTTGGAGCAAGAGCCGGTATCAATGGATAAGTTACTCACTACCGGTCGCGTATGGAATAACGGCGTACGGTATCGTCTGGCTTTTTGGTTTAGGCATGGTGCCGGCTGAGGATTTTGTTCAGCATGCCTCGGATCAGCTCAAAGACTTATTCGGATGGACCGATTTACCGGCGGCCGGCGTGATCGCCATAGCCGTAGTGATCGACGGCACGGTTGGTGTGGTCTTCAGTTGTATCTCGGCGCTCGGCGAAGAGATCGGATGGCGCGGATTCCTCGTACCGCATCTCTCAAGGATCACCTCTTATACCAAAACGGCTCTGATCAGCGGCGCGATCTGGTCGGTCTATCATTATCCTATCCTCATTTTCGCCGATTACAATAGCGGAGCGTCCGCCTGGTACAGCCTGATATGTTTCACCATCCTGGTTCTTGCCGCCAGTTTTGCCTTCGCCTGGCTCCGCCTGCGGTCGGGCAGTCTCTGGACAGCGGTCATTTTGCACGCCAGCCACAATCTGTTTATCCAGGCGATCTTTGACAGGATTACCGGAGATACCGGTTACACCAAATATTTCATTGGTGAATTTGGTCTGATGCTGCCGCTGGTTTGTGCAGCCGTTGCCTATATCTTCTGGAAAAAAAGATCGATGCTCAGTATGACCTATCAAACTCATGAGGAAAAAAGCCTATGACAACCGTTACGATTCGAAGAGCTGAAAAAAGAGACAAGGATACTTTGGTGCAATTCAATAAAGCCATGGCCTTGGAAACAGAAAAGAAATCGTTGGACATAAATATCTTAAAATCAGGGGTTAGCCAACTTCTTGACCATCCGGAATTCGGATTTTATTGTGTGGCGGAGACCGGTGGTGTCGTCGCAGGTCAACTCATGATCACGTATGAATGGAGTGATTGGCGCAACGGACTGTTTTGGTGGATCCAAAGCGTGTATATTCATCCGGAATACCGCCGTATGGGTATGTACAGAAGACTTCACGAATTCATTCTCAGTGAATCCAAAAGAAACAACGCATGCGGCATCCGTCTTTACGTGGATAAGGACAATTTGTCCGCCCAAAAGACGTACCTGGCCTGCGGCATGACCGTCTCCCATTATGATCTTTTTGAAACCGATTTTGTTTTGGGTCAATGACACTTCTTCTAACAAGTGTAAAGTTTGATTAATAGCCGCTTTAAAATCCGGCATTAAATTCAATAATTATATTGACAAGCAGATAATATTTAACTATATTTTCCGGCGGTTTTGCTGTAAAAAACCGTATCGTGTTTTATCCAATCGTGTTCCCGCAAAATGCCCGTCTTTTTGACAGATAGAATGTTCGATGGATAGCGGCTTTTATCAGAGGCAAATATGTCTGAAAAATTGAAACGCATATTGATCGTAGACGATGAGGAAACGCTGACCTTTAGCTTGTATCAGAGCTTCATCATCTCGAAAGAAAACTATGAGGTCGTGACCGCGGCTTCGGGCAACGAGGCTTGGGAAAAATTTACCGAAAACCCGTTTGACGTGGTTTTGACGGATATCACCATGCCCGGGATTTCGGGAATCGAATTACTGAAACGCGTCAAGAAAGAAAGGCCGCAGACCTTTGTGATCATGATGACCGCCTACGGCTCCGACGAGAAAAAAGAGGAAGCGATGAGCAACGGCGCCTTCCGATACGTTGAAAAACCATTTGAAATCAAAGCAATGAAGAATATCATTGCCGAAGCTTTGAAGTAACCAAGGTGTGTAGTAATGGCTCTGGTTGGTAATTTAAAAGATCTGAAATTGACCAATATCGTCCAGCTTAACTGTATGGAGAAGAACGAAGCCGTTTTTACGCTTGATCTCCGCCAGAAAGTTGGGAAGATCTATTTTGCCGACGGCAATATCGTTCATGCTACGTTCGGCGCTGTTGAAGGCGAGGAAGCTGTCCACCAGATCCTGCGGATCAAAGAGGGCCCGTTCAAGGTAGAGAACGACATTCCCCCTCCGAAAAGAACGATCAACACACCGTGGAGCAATCTTCTGCTGGAAGGTCTGCGTATCATCGACGAAGCCACCGAGGCCAAAGGCGACGCCCTCTCCAAGTTCAGCAGGGATATCAAAAGCGTTAACGGAGTGAATGGCGTTCTGATCTGCAGTATCAACGGTGAGATCCTCATGGAAGAAGGAATTGCCAACGGAAAGCGCGCTTCGGCGGCCATGGCCTTTATCACCCGCAAGATCGAGAAGATCGGACGCGCTTCCAAATGCGGCACTTTTAAGACGGCCGTGATCGGGGGCAAAGCGGAACGCAAGATCCTGTCCAAATGGAACGAAGATGTTGTGGATCTCAATGTTGACCCGAAGGCCTCCATCGATGTAATTGAACAGTCGCTGGCTAAGGCTGAATCCGCTCCGCGCTAAACCAGGAAAACTCTGCCATGAAAGATAAACTTGATGAAATAAACAGCGTAGCCGGCGTAAAGACGTCTTTTATCTACTTTAACGACGGCGAATTGGTTTTTCAGACCTTGCCGCCTGGTTTCGATCAGGATACGCTGACGGAAATCGCTAAAGATTTTGTACAGATGGCCGCGATCTCGGACCGGCTTCAAACGGGTAATAACGAGTACGACATCAAATTCGATTCCGGCCGCATCATTGCCTTCACTCAGCATAATTACAATCTCATCGTGATCTGTGACGTCAATGTGAGCTTGGCCATGCTGCGCCTCACGATCAACGTGGCGATCGCGGATCTGGAAGCGGACAAAAAATTCCAGAAACGTACGTCCAAGATCGAAACGACCCGTCGCAGTTTTCTGGTCCGCAGCAATATGGACGCCGAGAGCTGGTCGCTCGTAGAGACCGTCAACTAACCTGTGGAGGATAAGCAGACCTTATGTCAAGCGTATTAACGGGCAATTTGGCGTATGTCGAAGTGATCAATATCCTCAAACTCCTCGCATCCGGGGAAAAAGACGGAAAACTTATTCTTCAAACCGACGACAGCCGCAAGTCCGGCGAGATCTTCCTGGCCGGCGGCCGCGTGGTCCATGCGGTCTGCGACGAATACCTTGGCGAGGCCGCCTTCCGCGATCTGGTGCTCTGGCAGGCCGGCAAATTTGCTTTTGAACCCGGTTCCACTACTACTCAGAAAACCATCGAAAAAGATACGGCCCAACTGCTGTCGGAATGTACCGCATTATTTCAGTCGTGGCAAAAGATCCGCCACGTCATACCGTCCTTTCATATCAAGTTCAGACAGACCGGACAGGAACCGCACGGTTCGGTCAAATTGAAAAGCAAGGATTGGGAAATACTCAATGCACTGTCCGACGGCGAGCACACGGTGGCGGAACTGACCAAGAAGATGAACATGCGTGAAATGGATGTGGCCGCTATTGTCTCTACTTTGGTCGAAGCGGGTGTCGTGGAAGCCGGTGAAGAAGCGCAGCCTGTCCGCCAGGAGATCGTGGATGAGAAATTCTTCAAGGTTGTGGAGAACGAGCTGATACAACTTATAGGTCCGGTAGCTTCGATCATTATGGACGACGTCATCGAAGGATTCGGAGAGTCCCGCGGCGCATTTCCAAAGGATAAAGTGGCCGCTTTGGTTGAAGGTATCAGCAATGAGATCTACGATCCGGCCAAGCAGGTCAGTTTCCAGAAATTCATGTTCAAACAGATCAAATCATTATAAGAAATTGGATGAAAACCGGGGTGTCCTATGGCTAAAGGATTGAGTCTTAAATGGAAAGTGCCGATCGTCATCGTCACCGGCGCCTTGTTCATCGGCGTCGCGATCACTTTTCTGGTGGTAAAACTGGTGTCGGATTCCCTGCAGACGGAATTGACCGAGCGAGGAAAAGCCATTGCCACCACATTGGCCAAACAGGTAGAGCGTCCGTTGGTTGGTGACGACGAAGTGGACATACAGAATCTGGTGGACATTTCATCGCGATTCACGGCCGTGTCCTATGTGTACATTTCCGACAAAGATAACAAAGTCGCTGCTCAGAAGTTCAAAGTCGGTTCCTACAATCAGCGCCAGGTCTTGCAGGAAGGCGTGATCAAGGAGAGCAAAAGCGATTACAAAATCGACCTGACAAAAGTGGAAAACACGACCGAAACCGGCGAAGTGGCCGAAATCGAGAATTACGAGATCTCGACCCCGATCGGTGAAAGCGTTTTGGGTTTTGCGCACGTCGGTATGTCACGTAAGTATATGGACGACATCATACGCAGTACGGCTCTGTTGGTAGGCGGCGTGCTCGCTTTCTCCATAGTCATGGGAATTATCGTTTCCGTGTACTTGTCAAATAAATTGACCAAACAATTGCTCTATCTGACCGATTCCGCAGATAAAATCAGCAAGGGCGAATTGGAAAGTATCGTACGGATCGACTCATCCGATGAGATCGGTGAACTGGCCAATGCCATCGAACGTTTGCGGGAAAGTCTAAAGGCCGCTATTGACCGCCTGAAACGAAAGAAGATCAACTGACAGCCTTTTTTTGCGAAAAAAATATTGACTGTTGGTCAAAAATTATATACACTTACGTAAGATTCAATCCCGATCCGAATTCATACCGATTTCCAACAGCAACAGTGAAATTTTTGTAAATTCTAACTATACAAAGGATAACCGTTATGTTGCAGACGAAGAAATTAAAAGACGGCAGTAAACAAATTATCCTTAACGGGAAGCAGTTTGAAGGCGTCACCAAGGTTTTGTCTGAACTGGCTTCCAAGACCAAGGCGTCCGCCATTCTATTTGCCGATATGAGCGGTCAGCTGATCAGTCAACGCGGCAATACGGATAAGATGAATACGACCGTGCTTTCCGCTCTGGCTGCCAGCGACTTTGCTGCAACCGCCGAAATGGCGAAACTCGTGGGCGAGGATGCGAAATTTAAGTTGCTCTTCCATGAAGGAGAGAAACGAAACGTATACCTGTCCAACGTAGGCGACAATTTCTTCCTGGTCGTTGTTTTTGACACCAGCGTGACGCTCGGTCTTATCCGTATATATACGAAAAAAGCCATCCAGAACCTGTTGGATATTTTTGAGGATTCGGCCAACCAAACCGACGACAGCGCCAAGGACCTGATCGATTCGGAATTCGGGTCGTTGCTCGGCGATGCTTTGGACGAGTCGTTCAAATAACGGATCGCAAACTGATCATTCCAAATCACACTTATTTAGAGAGGCAGACTAATGTTCATTAATTGGGCGTTGCAAGAGATAAACTTGAAGATAGTTTACTACGGCCCCGGTATGAGCGGAAAGACCACCAACTTAGAGTACATTCATTCCAAAATGGATCCATCTTTAGCCGGTGAACTCGTTTCGTTGAAAACCAAAGAAGATCGTACTATCTTTTTCGACTTTCTTCAGTTAGAAGTCGGTCGTATCAAAGGTAAAAAACCGAAATTCAACCTCTATACCGTTCCCGGTCAGGTGTATTATGCTTCCAGCCGAAAAGTCATCCTGAACGGCGTGGACGGTATCGTGTTTGTGGCCGATTCACAGAAACATCGTATGGACGGCAATATCGAAACGTTGCTCGACCTCGAGAACAACCTCCGTGAGGATGGACACAGTCTCGATACATTCCCGTGGGTCATCCAATATAACAAGCGCGATCTGCCGGATATCGAAACGATCGATAATCTCCAAAAACGCTTGAATTATTTTAATGTGCCGTATTACGAAGCGGTCGGAATCAAAGGCAACGGGGTATTCGACACGTTGAAGGCTATCATCAATAAAGTGGTTGCCAATGTCCAGAAGCAATTGTGATCTTTGACGGATCATTATCAAAACCCCACATTATTTCGATGTGGGGTTTTTTTTTAACTTCGCCTACCCGTGATAAATCGTTCGCTGTCTTTCATTGGGAATGATCGCGCTTTAAACCGGTCCCGGCAAAATCGACATCAAGGAGGATCCTTTTGGATTTGTTTCAATCGGTGATTATTGGCCTCATACAGGGATTGACGGAATTCTTACCGATCAGCAGTACGGCCCACGTACGGATCGTTCCGTCCTTATTGGGCTGGAATGATCCCGGTGCGGCTGTCACGGCCGTGACCCAGCTCGGAACTCTGGCCGCGGTACTGATCTATTTTCGGGACGACCTGATCGCGCTAACCCGCGCCGGTTTGCATTCGTTGATCGGATTTCGCCACCGTCGGACCTGGGGCGTTCAGACGGTGCAACAAGTCAGACTTTTCTGGTTCATTACGCTCGGAACTCTTCCCATAGGTGTTTTTGGTCTGTTATTCAGGCACCAGATCGAGAACGATCTGCGCAGTTTGTCCATCATCGGCTGGAGCCTTATCGGTCTGGCGGTCTTGCTCGCGCTGGCAGAAATTTCGGCAAAACACCGACGGAAAATCGCGGAGATGAATTTCATCGATACTCAGGTAATCGGGCTGGCGCAAGCCGTCGCTCTGATACCGGGCTCCTCCCGATCCGGCGTAACCATTACGGCGGGTTTGTTTCTTGGTCTGACGCGCGAAAGTGCCGCCCGTTTTTCGTTTCTTCTGTCGATCCCCGCCGTTATGGCCAGCGGTCTTTTGGAGCTCAAAGAACTGACCCAGCACGGCATCGGCAACGAAGGTTTTTTCAACCTGATGGTCGCGACACTCGTAGCCGGCGTAATAGGTTATGCATCTATTGCATTCTTGTTGCGATGGCTGCAGACGCGTTCAACCCTGGTATTTATCCTGTACCGAATCGCACTCGGAGTTGTGATCCTTTATCTTGCCGGACAAGGTATGATCAAGTAGTGAATTCGAATCTGTAAATTTCAGACAACGACTCCAATTCGCGGTTCTTGAAATGGGCCGAATTATGGAGTCGGTTGAATATATTTGTTATTGGCTGACCAAAACACCATCTGGAAAATGAAAATTCATGGCAAAGAGATATCCGTCAAGACCGGAGGATTCTCGGATATCAAAGACATCACGCCCATGGTTCGATCGGTTGTTTCCGCCGCAGGCATCGTAAACGGGCTAGTGCATGTCTTTGTAATCGGCTCCACTGCCTCGGTGAGTACGATCGAGTTTGAGCCGGCGCTGGTCGAAGATATGAAAGATCAGCTTGAGAAGTTTGCACCGCATACCATGCGCACGCGTCATTCAGAAACATGGGGTGATGATAACGGGTTCTCTCATTTGAGAGCCACCTTTATGGGTCCGGGCTTGACGGCGCCGGTTCATGACGGGGAAATCATTTTGGGAACCTGGCAGCAGATCGTGGTGATCGATCATGATAACCGGTCCAGAGAAAGAAGGATATTTGTTCAAGTGATCGGAGTATGATGAATCCGATAGACTGAATGATCAACTTGAACGCTTTTTTTTCTATAATCTTACTTTGATGCCGCCATTGATGACAAATCCATCCGTCGGCGCATATATTTCTTTGAACAACGGGGTTTGAGGAGGCCCGCTATACATACTCTCAAACCTGGATTGCCGGGTATCAAACAGGTTTTCAAAATTGATAAATAGACCGATGCGATTCCATTTTCTTTCTACCATCACGCCTTGAACCCAATAATCCCGCGTATGACTGCCGTCGCTTACTTTCTGTTTCCCGGTATAATAGGCCTCATAACCCACTCTAAATTTTCCCTCCTTCTCATAGATCAATATGAGACCGATCCGATGCTTTGCTGTCAGCGGAATCGTTTTAGGTGAATGGGCGGAATGGTGCTGAATATCAATGAGCGTGTATCCGGCAAACAGCTTTATTTCCTCAATTCCCAGTTTGACGTTAGTTTCAAATCCTTTTGAATCCGTATAGCCGTTGGTGTTATCATAAACATACACTCCTTGAAGGGCTGAATCGGAGTTTAACATGAAGGGCTTGTTAAGGCGTGTGTAAAAGAACAACTGGTTCACGGATAACGACCATCGGTCCGATACGATACCGGCGTAGTTGATGTCCCAATTAATGCCTACGGATTTTTCGGCCTTAGCCTTATTGGCATCGATCGGTCTTACATATCTGAATGCAGCTTGTTCCGACTCTTCAGTAAAAATATTGGGTGTTTTATAGCCTAATCCAAGACCCAATCGCGTCGATAAACTGGGATTCATTTTGTATAACAACGAAATTCTTGGCAAGAAGAAAAAGCCATAGTCCATTTCATAATCCGCTCTTATTCCGGGCTCCAATTTTAACTTATCATTTAAGCTCCAATTGTTCTGTACAAAGGCCCCTGCCGTTGTCGAAATCTGATCGAGGCTGTTTGGTCCTCGGTGGCGGTCGTTAAACTGATCGGTCCACAAATTAAAGCCAACTATCCACTCTTGATGATCGGCTGTCCGGGTATAAGAAAATTCTGAGTAATATCCGGTCTGATACCCCTTGAACCGATAATCCTGCAGTTCGATGGTCCGTCCAAAATAGTGAGCGCTTTGTTTGATGGTAAAACGACTATTCTTATTCAATATCTTTTCAATTTGAAGCTGTGCAGAAAAACGCTGCGATTGATTCTTTTCAAAGTACGTATGAACCGTATCCGAACCGTGTTTAATCACATCCATGTCTCCCCCCAATCGTTTTTCGACTGAGGCATTCAGACCGAGGCTGGCCACGGATCCGTCGTCGTGATAATAGAACACCTTCGGATTTACGGTGAATCGAGAAATATCCGGGATGTCCGAAAAGTTATCGTCATTGGCATCGTAAGCGGTTTGACCATTGCCCGAAGCGAACAAAGTATACCCTAATCGTTCGCGTTTTTGTGCCGAATAAGCGCTTATATCATACCCTCTTGCGGACGTTCCGTTAAGCAGCATCGAAAATTCTCTCTGTTCTTCCGGTGCTTTGCTGACCAGGTTGACCACCCCGGCAATGGCGCCGCCGCCGTATAAGGTCGATGCGCTGCCCTTGATGATTTCAATCTGTTTGAGATCCAAGGGAGCAATCTGCATAATACTAAGGCCGCCGGCGAAACCGGAATAAAGAGGGAAACCATCCCTCAGCAGCTGTGTGTAACGGCCATCAAGGCCTTGAATTCTGAAATTTGCATTGGCAGACGCGGCGGACGTTTGCTGAACCTGGATGCCTGTACTTTCGTTCAGCTGCATACGAATATCACCGGGCTTCATAGAGGCCTTTTCATCAAGCTCTTCTGCGGCAATGGCCTCAATGCGCGTGGGAGTGTCCTCAATCGTTCGGCGTCCCCGCAATGCGGTTACGTAGATTTCTTCTCCTTCATGCGGCTTTGGTTCCATCGATATAATGAACCTTCTGCCGTTTTCCACAGGAAATACTACGGTATCGTAAAGAGTTTCATAACCGATATATGAATATCTAAAGACTTGTGCGCCGTTGGGAATATCCGTAAGGACCACAATGCCTTCCGAGTTGGTCGTACCTCCTTTCTTGGTATTTTGAAGTATCACATTTACGCCCACCAGTGATTCTTCAGTCTGTTGGTCTTTAACAAGCGCTGTAAAGTTGTTTTGGCTAAATACGTATGGAAAGTGTAGACAAAGCCCTATCAAACATATTATGGTCTTCATGGCTCATTCCTGGTATTGGTTAAAATGAGGTCAAACAATCTTAACCTAAAGCCTTGGTGGTTGCCAGACCGATACGGCTTGAATGGAGGTGTTTTTGAGCAAGCTCTTTATGTGGGTTTTACAGGATAGGCCGGGATCAATTGACCAAGTGGATTGGATCTGCTCAAAATTGGAGCAGCACGACAAATGGCAGAACGGAGAACAATAATCCAATTCCATGTCGTGACTGTCAAACGAGAGCAATGCAGGGCCGTCGATGGGACCGGTCTTTTCATTCTCATCGCAACACGGTCGGACCATCAGCAACAACAGATGTATCGCAAATACGTACCTGAAGACATGCATATATACTTAACATTCTAATAGGATTGTACGAATACTCTAAAAAACATACGCGAGCGCGAAATCCGACGTCCCGTAACCTACCCCAGAGCGTCGATCGAGAATATAGGCGTAGTCAAACTTGAATTTCTGATCCTTCACGACAAAAGGAATTGAGAATCCGGCGGTCCAGTCCAGATCGTCCATTCCGGTTCTCAAATAGTATTTATCCTGCCAATTGGCTTCGATCCCAAAATGCCATTTTGTGGATTGTTTGGAATTCATTTCCAGATCGGAAACGAAGAAGATGTTTTTTACGGATCCGGACAAAGGAACGATGTATGCGGCCCCGAGCTTAGTGATTCGTGGCAATTTGTCTTTGGTCTTTTCATTTCCGAATCCCGATGCGTCGCGTGAATAGTCCAGCGACTGACCCAATTCATGCAGCGATAACCCCAACGAGAGGCGCGGCAAAGGTTTGTACATGACTCCGAAATCCACGCCAACCGAAGAGGCCGATACGTCGTATACTTTCGAGTAGATCAGTTTCGGAGTGATACCGGCCGAAAATTTTTCCGTGAATCGGATGCCGAATCCCATGAAGACGGTGTATTGCGTATCTTCGATCTTGGCGCCCGTGGTCTCCCCGTTGGACAGCCGCGCGTCGCTGTCTTTAAATCCGCTTTGGAGGATCCCAAAAGCAAATCCTGCCTGCGGCGGCAAGGGTCGGGCAAACCCGGCATAAGTGAAGGTTCTATCGAAGGACAGAAGACTATAAGACAAAGCGGCTTCTTTTGAGTGGATAAATGCCAGGCCCGCCGGATTGTAATACGGAGCATAGGCATTGTCGGCAACCGCCGTATAGGCATCCCCCATACCTTTTGCACGGGGTCCGAGACCGATACGCAAAAATGATCCCGCCTGCCCTGCCGACTCTCCTGAGAATACATTTGAACCGCAAAAAACGCAAAGGGCAAAAAGGATCTTGAAATATTTATTGCTACTAATCAACATATCCGGATTTTTGTGCCATTCAAAAACATCAATGTTCAAAGAGTTAATTCTTCTAATTCCGTACAGTTATCTTTCCCCAGAATCTCTTCCCGCCGGCTTCGATGATGTACACATAGGTTCCGTTCGCTACACGAACACCGTTATTATTCCGGCCGTCCCAAACAAAGATCTTCGTGATCGGTTCATTCTTTGCAACGGTTGCAACCAGATCCATGGCAAAGTCATAGATCCTGATGGTCGCTTTATCCGAGGTCGTATTCATGGCGGATTGGTCAAATTGGATGCGCGCCACATTGGGAAAATGTCCCGGCGAGAAAGGATTGGGATAGGCATAACTTTTGGGCGTACCATTCTCACCAGGTTTTCGGTAAGCGCGTTTGAAACTCCATGTGAGCCCGTCGTCGTCCGAAATAGCCAGACCGTCCACACTTCCGAAATACAGTTTCCCGCCAGCCACACCTACCGAAGGAAATTCCGATGAATAATTTCTGTCACCGTTGTTCTTGTCAATCAGCGTGTAAAAGTGCTCCCAATTTAGTCCAAGATCCCTGGAACGGTACACGCCATCATCCGTGGCCGCATAAACCGTTTTCCCGTCAAAGGCCACATTGTACACGAATGGCCCGCGCAGAACGATCCGCCAGGTTGCGCCGCTGTCCGAAGTCACACTGAGGCCGTTCTCTTCATTGTCGCCCAGCGCCTTGGCTGTTGAAGCCCATATGTTGCGAAAATCCGATCCGCTTTCAGAATAGATCTGCTCGGCCAAGGCGGTGACAAGATTTCCTGAAATCCCGCTGTTCGTGGCCGTGTATTTCTTCCAGCTCATACCTCCATCGGAGGAGTGATTGATGCCGCCGGCGGAACCGGCCCAGATCCCGTCCCGTGCCGCGATCACTGAGAAAACCCGGTAATTGAGATGTTCGATCGGATCGATGTCAAACGAATATTCGGTGTCGGCGCGGATTTCATCCAGCTGGGTCGGAGGCAGCGGCGCTTGTGTAAAACTCGTAACTGAACCATCAGGCAAGATTTTTGCAGATCGAAGACCGCCTCCAAAACAGGCCAGCCATATCGACGTGTCCGTTACGGCTACATCAAAACTGACGTTATCGATTACGGACTTCACCGCCACCATGTAAATCGTATCGGTCACAAAGTCTGTACGACGGACCATAAAGTCCCTGGCCGCCTGAATCGTAAATGGGTTACCGGAATTATCCGTTCGAGTGAAGCTTCCTATGGAGACAGCCGTATCGCGCGGCTGCGCTACATGCTGCCAGGTTTGTCCGAAATCTCTGGAGATCCCGATGCCGCCGCCGCCGCCGTAGGTAGGTTCCAGGGCCAGAGACGTGTCAAATATAGTCGTCACAAAGATCGTCGACCGATAATAGGCGATCGCCTGAACGCCGCCTTTGTATAAGCCGTCGGACGCCGAAACGATTTTCCAGGTTTCGCCCCCATCGGTCGTAATATTGAGCTTCCCGCCCGCTTCGATCAGAACCGTATCCTCATGAACCGTGATCACTCCGATAAAATTGCCCGCAGGCCGTGAGGATATCGTCGAAGCGCTTCCGGATTCTCCCGCCAATTTGAAACTGCGAACGTTCTTCTGCGCGTGAGCTGAAACCGGCAACAAGAGAAAAATGTAAATTAGAACCGTCCTCATAATTTTCTGATTAGTGCACAATGACGATCGTTTTTTGCAGAGAATTGCTCTTCAATCCCAGCCGGTCGGTCGCTTGAAAAGTAAAGGTATAACTGCCTTCCGGCGGCGCCGGATCGACCGAAACCAGCTCTGAAAACACGCCGTCGCCCGCCGTTGCATCGCCGTTGGTTCCGCTGTCATTGAGAAGAAGAACCGTGTTGCTTGGCGTTGTCCTGGTGACCGAAAGAATATCCGATAATCCCTCGGGATCTGATGCCTGAACAGTGATCAGAAACGCCGTCACTTCAGAGGTGTTGACCGTATCTGGTGCTGTCACATTTGAGACAACGGGTGGATGTCCGTTGGCAGGATTCTGAGAGACAAATACGGTGGTCGACACCTTACCGCTTTTTCCTTTTTCCGAAACGGTAATCAGAAATTCGAACCGCGAAGTGTTCTGAGCCAATAGCGCGCTGCGGTTGACAATAGCCGTGAAGATGCCGTCATAGGCCGTTCGGTCCCCAAGGGCGCCATTGTCTGTGAACGGCTTGCTGAACGCGCTTCCTACGATGCCGCCCGAGGCTGTATAGACCGAGGCAGAAACCAACAGCGTGTCACCCTCGTCGTCGTACGTGCATACGAAAACAGTATCATTGGCGGATACGTATGACGGAACTTGTACGGCCAGAATCAGCGGTGCCTCATTAGGAGGACTTTCCTCAATATCGCGGCAACCCCCCAGAAGGATGAGAAAAAATAGAAAGCTATAACGCATGAAGTGATTTTATGGATTCCCGTTTTTGAAAAAGGTAGACAAATCGGAGTGATTTGTCAACAAGCGTCTGCGCGAACTTTAATTGCCTTGATTCACTTTGTAAACTTGCCTATATTTTTTTGATCGTCACGACGTCTCGAGGCAAATCATGAAAAAACCTTCCCTGGGCAATTTCGTTCTCGTCCTTCATACCCACCTGCCGTATGTCATGCACCACGGGAAATGGCCTCACGGTATGGAATGGCTTTTCGAAGCCGCTTCCGAAACGTACATTCCTCTGCTTAATGTACTCAACGAATTATTGGAGGAAGGCAAGCGGCCCAAGATGACAATCAGCCTGACACCGGTGCTCGCGGAACAATTATCGCATCCGCTCTTTGTCAGTGAATTCAATCAATATCTTGAAGATGAAATCCAAAGGGCTCATGAGGACATGGCGCTCTTTCATGATGACCCGTCGGAACGATCCTTTCTTCCATTGTCTTTCTTCTGGACGGAGTTTTACGAAGGCATCAAACGGGATTATAATGCCAGATACAATAACGATCTGATCGGAGCTTTCCGCAAACTTCAGGACGAAGGATGTCTCGACATTATCACCTGCGGTGCTACGCACGGTTATTTCCCTTTGCTCGGGCTGGATTCCAGTATACAGGCACAGGTCAAAATGGCCGTCCGTACGCATGAAAAACATTTCGGAAAAAAACCGCGCGGCATCTGGCTTCCCGAGTGCGCCTATCGTCCGCGTTATTTCTGGAAACCGATGGTCTCTTCCGCTTTGGGTGAAGTGCCGTATTCCCGCAAAGGCGTCGAAGAGATCCTGGAAGAAAACCATTTGGAATATTTTATCGTAGATTCTTCCCTGGTCGAAGGCGGAAAGTCGCTCGGCATGTATCTGGGACGTTTTGAAAACCTGCGGAGGCTGGTCGAAGAATTTAACAAAGATTCGACCGCACGTAAAATTCCCGACGGCCCTCATTCCGTGTATGAAGTGTATCTGACACGGTCTTCTTTCGAATCGGGTACAGGTTCCGTAGCCGTCTTTGCCCGCGATATGGAAACATCCATGCAGGTCTGGAGCAGCGAACAGGGGTATCCGGGCGGCGAATGGTACCTCGACTTCCATAAAAAGCATCATCAAAGCGGTCATCGTTATTGGCGTGTCACCAGCCTTCATGCGGACCTTGGTCTCAAAGCCATGTATCGGCCGGAAAGGATCGAAGCCGCGCTGGAAGAAGATGCGGATCATTTCGTGGCATCCATACGTTCCGCCCTGCAAAATTTCAAAGAATCCCACGGCTACGAAGGCACGCTCACGGCGCCTTTTGATTCAGAGCTGTTTGGCCACTGGTGGTTCGAGGGTCCGGCCTTCATTAAAAAAGTTTTTGAGAAACTTTCAGAAAACGAAGATATCAACGTGATGCACTGCGCCCAGTCCATTGATGATCATCCGCCTGTAAAAACCATCGCTATGCCCGAAGGTTCATGGGGTGCCGGAGGCAATCATTACGTCTGGATGAATCACGACGTCTCCTGGATATGGCCGTATATCTACGACGATGAACTCGATATGCGCGCGGCCGTAAAACAGTGGAATCATTCCTCCGATCCCGAGTGGACGTCCATTGTTAAACAGATGGCTCGGGAACTATTCCTCTTACAGGCTTCGGACTGGCCGTTCCTTATCAGTACTCAATCCGCTACCGATTACGCCACGGA
This sequence comes from uncultured Bacteroidota bacterium, assembly GCA_964415295.1. GTDB lineage: Bacteria > CLD3 > CLD3 > SB21 > SB21 > SB21. Next base: position 7,939 of record CAYPYN010000006.1, on the reverse strand, counting down.
ACGCTTCTTGATCCATCATGATCGGTTCGAACGGCTGTCCACCCTCGCGATGAAGAAATCCGAGAACGGTTATCTGACTGAGGATGAAAAGAACTGGCTTGCCACCATTCAGTCTCAGGATTACCTCTTTGATGAAGATCTGATAGAGCCGGGCTGGTTCCTGAAAGACTGATCCCGTTGCTATTAATCTTCTTGAATTTTCATCGGATAAGAGCTATTTTTGAATATTACGAACCAAACACAGGAGATTTTTATGAAACGCTTTACCGTGGTAATGCTCTTTATTCTCATGGTCACATCCAGTGCCTTTGCTCAGATCGGTCTTAAAGTCGGTCCGCGCGTAGGAACGGAGACCAAAGACGGCAATTTCTTTGCCGGCGCTCAGGCGGAGTTGAAAGTTCTTATGATCACACTGGCTCCTAACGTAGAATATTATTTCATTGATGACGCCAAAAGGTACGATCTTAATCTGGACGGCCAATACACCGTCTTCGGCGTAGGCGTCGCTAAACTTTTTGCCGGCGCCGGATTTACGATGAGTATTTACGATGCCGACAAGGTTGGTTTGGTTGATCCAAAGTCAGTCACAAATAACGGCTTTAACGTTCAATTTGGCGGAAAAGCAGGATTGGCCGGATTCGAAGTGTTCGCTCTTGCCAAATATATGAATATTGACGGCAAAGGCAATCAGGCTCTGGTCGCCGGACTCAATTTCGGATTTTAATCATTGTCTCTAAATTTTACTAAAACGAGATCAAGATCTTTGATCTCGTTTTTATTTATTCAATAACATCGTTTTTGGAATCAAGGAGAAAGCATGGCCGCCAAGTTCAAAGGTGTGGATTATATCGAAATAGATTCTTTGTTATCGGACGAAGAAAAACTGACCCGCGATACCGTACGGGAATTTGTGGATGATAAAATCATCCCGGTGATCGAAGAACATAACCGCAACTGCACATTTCCGATGGACCTCGTCGGCGAAATGGCACAACTTGGTGTATTCGGCGCTAATCTTCCGGAACAATATGGCTGCGCCGGTATGAACAACGTAGCCTATGGACTGATCATGCAGGAATTGGAAAGAGGCGACAGCGGCGTTCGAAGTTTTGCGTCCGTGCAGGGCGCCTTGGTCATGTATCCCATCTTTGCCTACGGAACCGAGAAGCAAAAACAAACCTGGCTTCCTCAGCTGGCCTCCGGTGAAAAGATCGGCTGTTTCGGTCTGACCGAGCCCGACAACGGTTCAGATCCGGGCGGCATGAAGACCCGTGCGGTCAAAGACGGCAAACACTACATCCTCAACGGCGCCAAAATGTGGATCACCAACGGGACCATAGCCGATCTGGCGGTCGTATGGGCCAAGCTCGACGGTGAAGTGCGCGGTTTTCTTGTAGAAAAAGGAACGCCCGGTTTTTCCGCTCCTGAAATGAAAGGTAAATTCTCCCTTCGCGCTTCCATTACCAGCGAATTGGTACTTCAGGATGTACGTATCCCGGAAGAGAATATCCTTCCAAACGGAAGCGGATTAAAAGCACCCTTGGGTTGTCTTACGCAGGCGCGTTATGGTATTGCGTGGGGAGCGCTTGGAGCCGCTATGGCCTGCTATGATGCTTCATTGAATTACTCGGTCAACCGCATCCAGTTCGATAAACCGATCGCCGGCTTCCAGCTCGTACAGGATAAGCTCGCACATATGATCACGGAGATCACCAAAGGCCAATTGCTGGTGCTCCAGTTGGGACGCCTCAAAGACAAGGGCACGATGAAATTCAATCAAGTGTCTATGGCCAAACGCAACAACGTTGCCGTCGCGCTCGATATCGCCCGAATGGCGCGCGATATTCACGGCGCCAACGGTATCATCGATGAATATCCCGTAATCCGGCACATGATGAATCTCGAGTCCGTAAAAACCTATGAAGGCACTCACGATATTCATACACTGATCATCGGCGAGAGTATTACGGGAATCCCGGCTTACAAATAATATCTGCAAAAACAGAACACGGGTATGGCGGGAACTAATTTCTTTTGATTGGTACGGATTCCTTTCATTCGTCGAGACTGTGTTCTATAAAGAGCGAACCTATCATGAAAATGTGTCCTTCGTGCACCACGCACAACCGGGATGATGCTGAGACATGCGAGCGGTGCGGGTACGTTTTTCCAGTCCCCAAACGTACGTATGATTACCCCAAGGATATTATTACCCACACGCAGGATCATCCGCCTTCCGCGCAAGCCAAGCTCGCGATGATACTGGCTGTCAGCGGCATGGCGTCTGTTTTTTTCGTGGTATTCTGCGCTCCGATACCTGGGATCCTGGCTATCTGGCTTGGTAACAAAGAATTGAAAGCGTTGAAAAAGGCGCCTTACTCTTCCAAGGGTGAGACGTATGCCAATATCGGCGTATGGGGCGGCTGGGTTTCAACGACGATCGGTTTACTGATGATCGGATTGGGAACGACGGTAACGGTGTGGTTCTACAATTGGTTCAAGGAAACATTTATCTATTAAGACGGATAGCGGTCACATTGTTCAATACGATTCTTTCGAATTAGGAAAAGCGCCTCCCTTGACATCCTTCCTGTATTTCTCAAAGGCTTTTCTCATTTCTTTGGCCAGCTCAGCATATCTGCGCACAAAGCGCGGATGAAATTTCTCGTACAGCCCAAGCATATCGTGCGTAACCAATATCTGTCCGTCGCAGTGAGGCCCCGCGCCGATGCCGATGGTAGGAATTGAAACCGTCTTGGATATTTTTCTGGAAAGTTCCGCCGGTATTTTTTCGAGGATAAGTGCGAAAACTCCCGCCGACTCCAGCATTTTGGCGTCTTTGATGATCTTGTCGGCCTCCGCTTTGGTAGTGCCTCGTGTTCGATAGGTACCGAATTTATGAATGGATTGGGGCGTCAAACCTAAATGCCCCATGACAGGAATTCCAATCTCGACCAGCCTTTTGATCGTAGGCAAGAATTCCGACCCGCCCTCAAGTTTGACGGCTTCCGCATAACTCTCCTTCATGAATCGTCCGGCATTTCGGATCGCTTCTTCCTCGCTAACCTGGTAACTCATAAAAGGCATATCTGCTACAACGAGAGCCCGTGTGACGGATTTGGCCACTACGCGAACGTGATACAGCATTTCATCCATAGTAACCGGCAGCGTAGTCGCATTGCCCGCAAATACCGTTCCGGCCGAATCGCCGACGAGGATCACATCGATCAGCGAATCGTCAAGCAAGCTCGCCATCGTATGATCATAAGCCGTCAGAGCGGAGATCTTGTCGCCGCCGTGCTTCATTTTACGAAGCTGTTCTGTAGTGATCTTTGAAATCGAATTGTGAGTTGACATGGAATTCCTTCAAAAAGACAAAAGCGGAGTTAGTCCGCTTTTGAAGATCAGGATGGGTCATATTTATGATACGGGCTCGGCCGTGTGCTTTAAGACACGGTCGATGATACCGCCGCCGATGACCTCATCGTCAATATAAAACACAACCGACTGGCCGGGCGTAATTGCGTGCTGCGGTTCATCAAAAACCACATGCATCCGTCCCTCCTCATTTTCAAAGAGGGTGCCCGGATGTCCTTTATCGTTATAACGAATCTTGGCCGTTACAGGTAACTTCCCTTCGATCCTTTCATGACGGATCAGGTTCACTTCCGTCGCTGTTAAACCCTCGGCAAGCAGATCGGTTTTGGATCCAACAAAGATGATGTTATCCTTGGCGCTGATCTCAGTGACATAGACCGGCTCATTCATCGCTACGCCGACTCCGCGCCTTTGTCCGATTGTGTAAAAGGCATAGCCGTCATGTTCCCCTACCATTTCGCCGCTCTGGGTCATGATCTTGCCGTGTGCCAGTCGGTCTTCAAGGCCATCAATCTTTTCCTTCAGAAACCGGTTATAATTATTGTCGGTGATGAAACAGATCTCCTGGCTTTCCTTTTTCTTAGCCGTCCGTAACCCGGCACGCGCGGCATAGTCGCGCACTTCGTCCTTGGTCATTTCTCCAATGGGAAACAGCGTCATGGCGAGCGCCTTTTGGCGGATACCCCATAAGGCATAGGACTGATCCTTCCTGAGATTGTAACTTTTTCTCAGGGTATACATCCTGCTTGTCTCGTCGAATACCGAACGCGCATAATGGCCGGTAGCCACATAATCCGCCCCCAAGTGTCTGGCTTTGGTCAGGAATGAGCCCCATTTTATATGCTTGTTGCACATGACGCACGGGTTGGGTGTGCGGCCTTCCAGATATTCATGTACAAAATTATCGATCACCGCTTTACCAAATTCCTCGCTCAGGTCCCAGACGTAGTGCGGCGCGCCGATCTGCTCGCACACGACGCGCGCGTCGTGGACCGTATCGATCGAACAGCATCCGCTTTCACGGTTGACACCGCCGATCTCGTCGTAATTCCACAGTTTCATGGTCACACCGATGATCTCATACCCTTGTTCCTTGAGGAGTGCGGCCGATACGGAACTGTCCACACCGCCGCTCATGGCAACCACTACCGTTTTTTTATTTTTTACCAATATCTCCATGATTCTAGAAGGTCATGTGAAAACCGAGCTGAAAATTATCAAACCGTTTCCTGAGTCCGAGATGATTTTCGAATCTCAGGAATTGATATTTAAGATCCAGACCATAGGCGCTCTGGCCGGGCTTGCCAAAGTCGGCGCCGAATCCGACCGATCCGGTCGGCGCAAATTGGCTCGTTTTCAGATCAAAACTGGTTATGCTGTCCAGCTTGCTCCGACTGATATCGCCGTCGAGATACCAGCCTTTCACAACACCGGCGGAAAGCAGGATAAATGGCCGCAGCGTATTCGAAATACTCTCCGAGAATATCCGGCGCTTCACGCTGAATTGAAGCGGCAGCATAACGATGGACTCGGAATTGATCGTTTCGATAAAACCGGTATAAGGATTGATGGCTTGCTGTTCGTCTTTTCCTCTCACAAAAAACAGATCGAATGAAGTGGTGAAAAAGGTAAGCTTCGCGGGTTTTATGCTGTAGGTTCCTCCGAGGATAAAACCGGTGGACGAGATCTGCATATTAAAGCCCCATCCCCCGCGGATCCTTTGTTCCCCCGATTCATAATACTGCTCATAATAAGAGTTTGTATCAGGCTCCGATTGCGCAAATAATCCCGTAACGCAAATCAGGAGCAGCAAACTGACAAACCAGAATTTCATCAAGAACACCTTCTTTGAATTTTAGAATTAATGTTTAATTTTTTTGACGATTTTTACTTCCGTACCGCTTGGACTCACATGGAACTTGACATCGTCCATGATAGAACGCAGAATAAAGATGCCTCTTCCGCTTTCTTTCAAAAGATTTTCAGGTTCCAGGGGATTTTCAATGGACGTCGGATCAAAACCCGTTCCCTGATCTTTGATATAGACGTAAATTTCATTGTTGTCAAAATAGAAACTGATCGTGACTTGCTTCTTATGATCGAACTTATTGCCGTGTATGATCGCGTTATTTGTCAATTCCGTGATCGCGATTGCCAGATTGTCTTTGTCGTCCTCGTCAATATTGTGCTGTTCGGCCACCCGCTCGGTCAGTTCCTCAACCTCGCTCAGTTTCTCAAGCAGACTGGGTATGACCAGTTGATGGTCCGGGTTTCTCTTTTGATCATTAGGTATATGATGCACGGATAAATCCTTATTTTGTTCCATATAACCTGTCCCCGGCATCGCCTAAACCGGGAACGATGTAGCCGTGTTCGTTTAATTGCCGGTCGACGCCGGCCGTATAGATCATGACGTCGGGATGATCCGTCTGCATTCTCCGGATTCCCTCCGGCGCCGAAACAAGAGAGAGACATTTCAATTTTTTGGCATTCTTTTTCTTGAGCAGCGATATAGCGGCCGACGAACTGCCTCCCGTCGCAAGCATCGGATCGAGCATGATGACTATAGCTTCCGGCATCACGGGAGGGAACTTGGCATAGTACTCCACCGGCTGAAGCGTCTTTTCGTCGCGGTAAAGACCGATATGTCCGACTTTCGCATTGGGAATAAGATCGAGGGCACCGTCGAGCATTCCCAGACCGGCGCGTAGCACCGGGACAAGGACCACGTGATCTTTCAGAACTTTCGAAGAGGTTTTTTCGAGAGGGGTTTCGACCACGATATCCCGCGTAACCAGATCTTCGGTGATTTCAAATAACATCAGCGCCGTAATCTCGCTCAGCAGTTTACGGAATTCCCGCGTACTGGTATTCTTATCGCGCAGATAGGTCAGCTTTTGCTGGACCAGGGGATGCGAAATGATTTTGACATTGGGAAAAGTGTTCATAATTAATTCCGGTATGCCCTGTATTCTTTTTTATCGGTCCATGAGTCTATGGCCGACCTCATTTTCTCTGAAAAATGTATCTTACGGAACATGGATTCAAAGACCGGGAAACGCGCTTTCAGTTCATATCCTTTTCTGGCCGCAGTCCTTTCGATCTCGCTGAGTTTTGGAAACGGCTTATCCCAGTCAATGCCATCCGACCCTTCAAAAACATGCCCCATGTCGTCAATACCTTTGACGTCCGTTTCCAGCCAACTCCAGACGGACTGAAGAGGAACCGTCACGGCCGTGTCCGGCATGATCTTCCGGCTGTAATTGATCAATAGCTGCACTTCTTCGCTGTTGATTTCCGAAACAGGGCAACGTCCGTCGGAAAAGACCGGTTGAAATACGACCGATTGAATATGTCCGTATTTCGCATGTAATTCTTCGATCGCATTGAGAGTGGCAAAACCGTCGTCCACGCTCTCTCCCAGTCCGATCAGGATTCCAGTCGTTACAGGGATACCGTATAATCCCGCGTCGGATATACTTTCAAGCTTGTCATCTATACTTTTATTCTCCTGCAGCGGCGCCATGAATTCCTGGTTGATATTCTCAAGCAGGAGAGTGATCGAGCTGACATAAGGCGTCAACATCTCCAGCTGTGCCGCGCTCATCGGTCCGATGTCCACCGACGGCAGTAGTCCGTTCTCAAGGATCAGGTGGCAGATATCCCGTACGTATTCTCCAAAAGACGTATATCCCATCTTGTTCCATTGCTCGGAAAGCCCCGGCAGAAGTTCCAGCGACTGTCCCGACGTCAATACCACCTCGCATAGGCCCGACGCGGAATACTTCTGCAGATGATTTTCTACTTCATCGAACGTAAGCAGCCGGCCGTCTTCCTGTTTGAACGTACAATATCGGCAGTGACTTCCGCACGCGCGCGTCAATGGTAGCAGCAGACTATGAGAGTACGTCAATACCGTTTTTTGCATCGGGATTAGAATATTCGTTGGTTACGACGCTTCGGTCGGAGTATGTTTGATCGGCATGACCAGATGGAAAGCCGTACCTTTGTTGATTCCATCACTCTCAGCCCAGACTCTGCCATTGTGTTCTTCCATGGTGCCCCGGACAATGGTCAGGCCCAATCCGCTGCCGCCTCCCATGAATTTGTGTTTACTGGTCCGATGTTGATCCGCATCGCCCAATTGATAAAATTTTTCAAAGATCTTATCCAGTTCTGCTTTGGGAATACCGATCCCGTTATCCCGGCAGACCATATGAAAATCCCCGTTCTCCGTTGTCCCTGAAAACTCGATCGTGGTCCCGTCGCGTGAATATTTCATGGCGTTGCTGAGAAGATTGATGATCGCCTGGTACATGCGGTTACGGTCCGCCTCAATTTGTATCGCCGGAACATTGTTGACGACCTTTTGTTTTCTTTCATTGAGAAAGATCTTTATGGAATCGATCCCTTCTTCGACCAAATCCTTGATGTCAAAAGCCGTAACATTCAATTTCAGTTTATGCGAATCGATACGCAGCACGGACAGTACATCCTCGATAAGATCGATCAGGCGAGTGGTGCCCTTGCTGGCATTCTCAATGATTTCCTTTTGGTCGGG